>NZ_JBSORA010000005.1:0-261 GCF_053819285.1 Tsuneonella sp. HG094 | reverse complement strand
TCTCGGTCACCCCGCCCGAGGTCACCGTGTAGCTGTAGCTGTCGGTCCCGTTGAAGTCCGCATTCGGCGTGTAGGTGATCGTGCCATTGGCATTCACCACCGCCGTGCCGTTGCTCGCCTGGACCGCGATCGTGACCGCCTCGGTGCCCTCGAACGTGTCGTTCGCCAGCACGTCGGTGGTGACCGCCGTGTCCTCGTTGGTCGTGTCGCTGTCCGCCGCGATGTCCACCACCGGGTTGACCGTCACCGTCACCGTCGCCG
>NZ_JBSORA010000004.1:0-1203 GCF_053819285.1 Tsuneonella sp. HG094 | reverse complement strand
TGGCCGGCGACACCGCCCGTGCTGCGACCACCGATGAGGTCAGGGATCTGCGCCGCGAGGCCAGCGCCCTGAAGGAATGCGTTGCCGACCTGACCCTCGAGAACCGCCTGCTTAAAAAAAGCATGATCGCGGATGGGGGCGAAGACGAATGAGGTATCCTGCATCGGAGAAGCTCGAGATCATCCGGGCCGTCGAGCAGTCGCACCTGCCGGCCAAGCGCACCCTGGACAAGCTCGGCGTCGCCCGCCGGACCTTCTACCGCTGGTATGACCGCTACCTCGAGGGCGGGCCAGAGGCGCTGGCTGATCGACCCTCGGCGCCGAGCCGGGTGTGGAACCGGATCCCGGCCGAGATCCAAGACCAGATCATCGAGCTGGCGCTGGATTACAGTGAGCTGTCACCGCGCGAACTGGCGGTGCGGTTCACCGATGAGAGGCGCTACTTCGTATCTGAAGCCACGGTCTACCGCCTACTGAAGGCCCACGACCTGATCACCAGCCCCGCCTAGGTCGTGATCAAGGCTGCCGATCGCTTCCATACCCAGACGACGCGTCCGAACGAGATGTGGCAGACCGATTTTACCTACTTCAAGATCATCGGGTGGGGCTGGATGTATCTGTCGACCGTGCTCGACGACTTCTCGCGCTACATCATCGCCTGGAAGCTGTGCACCACCATGCGGGCCGAGGACGTGACCGACACTCTCGACCTCGCTCTCAAGGCCTCGGGCTGCGATCATGCCACGGTGCTGCACAAGCCCAGGCTGCTCAGCGATAACGGCCCGAGCTACATCGCTGGCGAACTGGCGGAATACATCGAGGCCCAAAAGATGAGCCACGTGCGCGGCGCCCCGATGCATCCCCAGACCCAGGGCAAGATCGAACGCTGGCACCAGACCCTGAAGAACCGCATCCTGCTGGAGAACTACTTCCTGCCCGGTGACCTCGAGACCCAGATCGAGGCCTTCGTCGAGCACTACAACCACCAGCGTTACCACGAGAGCCTGAGCAACGTGACGCCCGCCGACGCCTACTCCGGCAGGGCCAGCGCCATCATAAAACGAAGGGAAAGGATCAAGCGAAAGACCATCGAACATCGGCGCTTGCAACACCGCAAGCTCGCCGCCTAACATCAACCCCCAGACGAGGCCCGCACTCCGCTAATCTACGCCGCGATCTGAGCCAAATGTTCTGACGACGGACA
>NZ_JBSORA010000003.1:0-33546 GCF_053819285.1 Tsuneonella sp. HG094 | reverse complement strand
CCTGTAATCGGAACCGCACAGCCTGCCTGTGCGCGCCTCAAGTCTTGGTAAGCAGTTCCCACATGCGCTCTGCCAGGCGGCCGGACCAGACCTGCCGATCACCGGTCTCTTCCTTCTGCAGGCCGCCCCCCCGGGTCGAACCCCATAGCGCGGATGTCGCGCTCCACTCGAGCTGCGTCTTCGAGAAACCAGCATAACGCAAGGGCGCGTTAAAGATCGCTCGTGGCGACGACGGCGCCGTTCCCTCTCATCACGATCGCAGGCGCCGTTCCCATGCGCGTCGCCAAACCTTTTGCCGCTGCATTGTCGCGCAGCAGCCGGGGATCGCTGGAACCGGCCCGATCCGAGGGCGAGGCGCATCTCGCGGGCGCACCCGCTGCACGCGAAGCGCTACTGCGAGCGATGCTCGACGAGTTCCCGTCGTTCTTCTTCAACGACCGCTTCTGGGTCACGATCGGCATCACGATCGAGGCCTCCAAAGCGCTCGACAACTATTCAGAACTCAAAAGCGAAGTCGCTTCGCTGCGTGTGCCGATCTACGGCGCTTGGGGCGAACAGTTGACGAAAGTAGGCTGGTCTGCCGAACGCGCCGACGTGATCGTTCGCTCGGGCGCGTCGCTGGTGGCTGGCTTGGCCATCAGACGCCTCTGGGCGGACTTCGACGACATCAACGCTGCAGTTATCGAAGACTGGAGAAAGGCGCATTGCGACTGAATGGTTTGAACTTGCCGAATATTGGTAAACAGGCTAACTATCCCTTCGGAATCTACAGGCGCCATCAGGAGAGAGCGTAGCCGTGGACGGAGAGGTGAAATTCAGAAGCATGCGGATCGAGCGCGCAGACGGGGTTGCTCGTCTCGTGTTTTCCCAACCCGAACGCGGAAATCCGATCGACGGTGATTTCTGCCAGGATTTCTCCGAAGCGGCGATACTGCTTTCCGAGGATCCCGACGTACGGGCGGTGCTCATGACGGCGGAGGGCCCATCCTTCAGCTATGGCGGGGATGTGCGATTGTTCGTCGAGCAGCTCGACCAGCTTCCGCGCATGATCAAGCGTTGGACCACCGACCTGCACAGTGGCATTGCGCGATTGCAGCGTATGGACGCGCCCGTCGTGGCGGCCGTGCACGGCGTATGCGCGGGCGGGATGGCGGCGCTGGTAGCGGGCGCGGATATCATTATCGCCGAGGCCGCCACGCGCTTCGTCGCGGCCTATGCGGGGATCGGCTATTCAAACGACGCAGGTGCGTCGATCATGTTGGCCCGGAGGCTCGGTCCTGCCAGGGCGCGACGATTTCTGCTCTTGAACGAAACGCTTGATGCCCAGGCAGCGATGGCCGCGGGGCTGGCGGACGAAGTGGTTCCTTGCGACAACCTGTCCGAGCGTGCGCAGGAGATTGCCCGGCAACTCGCCAGCGGTCCCACCCGGGCCTTTGGAGAGATGCGCCGCCTGATGCTGAGCGTGGCGGACCAGCCGCTCGAAACACAGCTCGAGCTCGAAGCGCAGGCGCTCGCGCGGATCGCCTCAACGTCGGACGCTCGCGAGGGTCTCACTGCCTTCTCAGAGAAGCGCAAACCCCAATTCACAGGATCCTGATGCATGTGGCTTTATCCGGAAGTTCGCACACTCGGCGAATACATCGAGTATCACGCCCGCAATACGCCACTGCGGCGCGCACTCATCTGGGGCGACCGCACGATCTCCTTCGCTGAATACGACGCGATAGCGAACCGCATCGCGCATGATCTGCTCGCGCGAGGCGTTGCACCTGGAGACCGGGTCGGGTTCCTCGGTCTCAACACCCCCGACTTCTACTTCGCGCTCACCGGTACCGCCAGGACTCGCGGAGCCTTTACGGTCTTCAACTGGCGCCTTGCCGCGCCTGAGCTGGCTCAGTTGATTGACGACAGCGGAACCCGCCTCGCACTGGTCGAACGGTCGCTAGAGAAGCTGTGGAACGATGCGCTCGCGATCTCGCAGACAGACGTCGAGACGATCTGGTTCGACGACGACCATACGCTCGAGGAGCAGGTTGGCGAGCGATCGGCTGATAAGCCGGACTTGTTCATCAGCGAGGAGGACACCGCCGTCCAGCTCTACACATCCGGCACGACCGGTTCTCCGAAGGGGGTGATGCTGAGCCACGGCGGCTTCAATCGGATCCGCCTCTGCGAGCATTTGGAGCCGGCGTTCCAGTGGGAATCTGACGACGTCTTCATCAACCCGCTCCCGAATTTCCACCTTCTTTCGATCGGGATCGCTTTCCAATGCCTCTACAACGGGGTCGCGGTATCGATCGTTCGCCAGTTCGAACCCGGCCTGATCTGCCGGACGATCGCACACGACAAACCTACTTTGCTTACGCTGACCCCGACGATGATCCAGATGCTGCTCGATCATCCGGCCGCGGCGGAGACCGACTTCTCCTCCATCCGTCTCACCCTTTATGCCGGCTCGGCGATCTCGCTCGGTTTGATCAAGCGTGCGATCGGGGTCATGCCCGGCAAGTTCATGCAGTTCTACGGTGCGACCGAAGCCAACGGCGCGTTTTCCATCTTGCGTCCGGACGAGCATGATCTCGAAGACGAAGGCAAGCTCCAGAGCTGCGGACGGCCCCTGCCGCTGATCGAGTTTCGCATTGTCGATTCTGATGGGAACACGGTTTCCGACGGGCAACCGGGTGAACTCATGATCCGCTCGCCCGCAATCACGGTCGGCTACTCGAATCAGCCGGAAGCCACCGCCAGGGTCCTGCAGAACGGCTGGTACCGGTCGGGCGACGTCGCGCGAAGGGACTCAGAAGGTCTCTATTACATCGTCGATCGCGTGAAGGACATGATTGTTTCGGGCGGGGAGAACATTTACTCGGCCGAGGTCGAGAATGTTCTTTCGACTCACCCGGACGTGGCTGCTGCCGCGGTTATCGGCGTACCGGATCCTAGATGGGGCGAGGCCGTCAAGGCGTGCGTGATCCGCAAGCCGGGTGCTTCTGCGGACGAAACGGCGTTGTTGGCTTTCGCCCGCGAGCGACTTGCTGGATACAAAGTCCCCAAGAGCATCGACTTCATGGAAACCTTCCCGCTGGTACCCAGCGGCAAGGTATCAAAGAAGGACCTGCGGGGCCCTTACTGGGCGGGGGAGGACCGGGGGGTCGCATAATCGCGGTGCCGGCGTCCCGCCTATGCCAGCCTGATGATCCGCTTTCCTTTGTTTTCGCCGCGGTAGAGCCCGGCAAGAGCATCCGGGCATGCCTCGATGCCGTCGAGCACGTCCTCGACGAAGTGCAACCGACCTGCCCTAATCCAGTCCGCGAGCTGCGCTACCGAATCTTCATAGCGGTCCATGTGATCGAAGATGACGAAACCTTCCATTCGCGCTCGCTTGACGAGCAGGTGCCGCTCGACCCGTGGCCCGCTTGGCCATGGCGTCCACGAGGGAATGGATGCCGTTCCGCACACGATTACCCGAGCCCTGAGCGCGAGGTTGGGCAGAACCGCGTCGCTAATTCGGCCGGCCGTGTTGTCGAAGTAGACGTGCACCCCGTCGGGGCAGGCTTCCGCGATCGCCTTTTCGAGCCCTCCGGCCCGGTAATCGTTTGCCGCGTCGTATCCGAACAGATCGAGACACTGCTCGACTTTCCCGGCTCCCCCCGCGATCCCCACTGTACGACATCCAAGCAGCTTTGCGATCTGGCCGACTGCTGACCCGACCGCGCCGGCAGCGGTCGACACCACGACCGTCTCCCCTTCCCGCGGCTGTCCGATGCTGGTCAACGCCAGATGTGCCGTAACGCCGTTTATCCCGAGCACCCCCAAGGCCAGCGAGGCGGGCAAATCATCCTCGGTAACCCGCCTGACGACCATATCTGGCGTCGCGCTGACCGCCTCTTGCCAGCCGAACCACCCGCACAAAGTCTCTCCGACCTCGTACGCGGTGCACCGACTTTCGACTACGTCGCCTACCGCTAGCGACCGCATGACGCCGCCCAGGGGGATCGGCGCAGAATAGTTGCCCGCGTCTGCGATCCATCCGCGCATTGCCGGCTCGACCGAGAGAAATCTGTTCCGGACCCGAAACTCGCCATCGGTCAGCGGCAGAAGCGGCGCCGTTTCGATACGAAAGTGTTCTTTCTGCGCGATTCCCGTGGGCCTTGATGCAAGAACGACACGGCGGTTCAAAATGGCATTCCCATGGCCAGTTTCGCGGCGTCGTATTCCGACGCCAGGCGCGCCAAAAATTCGGCCGCCGGCTCCGAGCGCTTCACGGCACCGATGCCCTGGCCTGCACTCCAGATTTCCTTCCACGCCTTGGCGTTGTCGCCACCCCCGTCGATGTTGATCCCTCCGGTGGAACGAGCGAGATTGTCGGGGTCGAGGCCGTGCTCGATCAGCGATGGGCGCAGGAAATTGGCGTCGACGCCCGTGAAGCAATTGGTCGTCACGATGTCGGCTGCAGTTCCTTCGACGACCATCCGGCGAAATTCGGGCTGGGTGTTCGCTTCCGTTGAAGCGAGGAAGGTCGAACCGACATAGGCCAGATCGGCGCCCAGCGCCTCGGCAGCCAAAACCCCCCGTCCGGTTGCAATGCAACCGGAAAGAATGAGAAGTCCGCCCCACCAATCGCGGATTTCCTGGACCAGCGCGAACGGCGAAAGACTGCCCGTATGTCCACCGGCACCTGCAGCGACCGCGATGATCCCGTCCACCCCCATCTCGGCGCATTTGCGGGCATGGCGGTTCTTGGCAACATCCTGGAACACAAGGCTTCCGTTCGCCTGCAAGGTGCTAACGAGATCCGGATTGGCCGCAAGTGCCAGCACTACGATAGGAACCTTGTGCCGAAGCACGACATCGAGATCCGGCTCGAGGCGCGAATTGCTGGCGTGCGCCACCAGGTTGATCGCGAACAGCGTATCTCCGACCGCTTCGCGAATTCGCCCGATGTCCTGATCGAGCTCCTCGGTCGATCTCGAATTGAGCGCAGGCATCGACCCGATGATCCCCCCGCGGCACTGAGCGATGACGAGCTCGGCGGTCGATGCAATGAACATCGGACCGGCCATAACCGGTACTCGCAGTTGCGCCTTGAGCGCGTCTATCTCGTCGCGACGCATGTTACCCCCATTGGACCAAGCGCCACCACGCCGACCTGCTCTCCTCCGAGCCCTGTCGGAAATTTCGATCGGTGCGCACTTCCTCGCCAGAAAGTCACACCGGTTCCCAGGTGAAGACGTCAGCGGAACGATGAAGCGGATAAAAGTCGTTCGCAAATTGGGGAAATACCCGGTCGGCTACGGTTTCCGGTGTCCAGCCATCGGAGGTATGCGCGGTTCGGATGGGCCTGGGCTGGGAAAACAGGAAAATCTCGTTGTTACGCACCGCGAACACTTGGCCTGTCACATCCGCGCCCTTGGCGCTGCAGAGCGCGACCACGAATGGCGCGATCTTGTCCGCATCGAGCTTCTTTAGTCCCTCCACCCGCTGCTGTTGCTCGGGCGTATCCGTCGGGATCGAATCGATCATTCGCGTCCACGCGAATGGGGCGACCGCGTTCGACCGCACGTTGAACCGCTGCATATCGAGCGCGATGGATTTCGAGAGCGCGACGATCCCGAGTTTGGCGGCAGCATAATTCGCCTGACCGAAGTTCCCGACCAAGCCACTCGTCGAGGTCATATGGACGAATGCGCCGCTTTCCTGCTCCTTGAAGAAGGGCGCCGCGGCTCGGCTCGTGTTGAAACTGCCTTGGAGGTGCACGTCGACGACGGCGCGGAAATCGTCCGGTCCCATCTTGTGAAAGTACAGGTCGCGCAAGTTGCCGGCATTGTTGACCACCGCGTCGATGCGTCCGAACGCATCGACCGAAGCCTTGACCATCGTCAGCGCGCCTTCCCATTCGGCCACGCTGTCATGATTAGCAACGGCCCGACAACCGAGAGCCCGGATTTCCTCTACGACCCGCTCGGCGGGCGATCCCGCCTCCTCCCCATCTCCACTGAGCGAGGCTCCAAGGTCGTTGACCACGACCGCTGCGCCTTCGCGGGCCATTGCCAGCGCAATGCCGCGACCGACCCCGCGCCCGGCTCCGGTAACAAGCACAGCCTTGCCATCCATCATTCCCATCTTCCGGCCCTCAGTAGCTCTTGGGAAGGTCGAGTACTTTCTCCGCGATGAAGCAGAGAATCAGCTGTTCAGTGATTGGCGCTAGGCGGGTCAGCGCGCTTTCGCGATAGAGGCGCTCGACGTGATATTCCTTGGCGTAGCCGAACCCCCCGTGGGTCGCAACCGCCTGCCAGGCTGCGTCATGACACGCGCGCGCGGCAAGAAATTTCGCGCTGTTTGCCTCTGCGCCGCAAGGCTGGCCGCCGTCGTAGAGGCGGGCCGCTTTCTCGACCATCAACCAGGCGCTCTCGAGGAACATCCATTTCTCCGCGAGGGGATGCTGGATGCCCTGGTTCATGCCGATGGGCCGGCCGAAGACCACCCGCTCTCGCGCGTAGTTAGTTGCCCGGCGCAGGGCATCGCGGCCGATCCCGATAGCTTCCGAGGCGATCAGGATGCGCTCTGGATTGAGGCTGTGGAGAATATAGGAAAAACCCTTTCCTTCCTCGCCGATCCGGTCCTCGTCGGGAATAAACAGCCCATCGATGAAAATCGCGTTCGAATCGACCGCCTTGCGGCCCATCTTGGGGATCAGGTGAACGTCAATCTTCGAACGGTCGAGGTCGGTGTAGAATATCGTTATTCCGTCGGTCGGTCGCGCGCAGTCCTCTAGCTTCGTCGTTCGGGTCAGCAGCATGATCTTGTTCGCCACTTGTGCGGTCGAGGTCCAGACCTTCTGGCCATTGACCACGTATCCACCCGGTACCTTCTCTGCGAAGGTCTTGATCGCGGTGGTATTCAGGCCCGCATCGGGCTCCGTAAAGCCGAAGCAAACCTGGTCTTCTCCCGAAACCAGTCGCGGGACCCAGCGCGCCTTCTGGTCTACCGTGCCCTTCACCACGATCGGATGGGGACCGAACAGGTTGATGTGAATGGTCGATGCCGCTGCGAAGCCGCCGCCGCACGCAGCCACTTCGTTCATCATCGTCATGGCCTCGGTCACGCCAAGCCCGGAGCCTCCGTATTCTTCGGGCATGGTGATGCCGAGCCATCCACCATCGGCCATCGCCTTGTGGAATTCGCGCGGGAACTCGCCGTCGTCGTCCCGGCTGAGCCAATATTCGTCGTCGAAGGGGGCGCACGCAGCCCGAACACCCTCGCGAACCATATTGAGATCGTCTTCGGTGGGCAGCGGTCGCGCTTCGCTCATGGATGTTCTCCAGCTGCGGCCAACGTCTTGTGCGCGGCCTTGAGGTGCGGGATGTCGTACATCTTGCCGTCGATGCCGATCGTCCCAGCGTCGGGCTCGGCCGCGAAGGCCTCGATCACGCGTCGGGCGTGATCAAGGTCCTCGGTCGAAGGCGAATAACACCGGTTGATCGTATCGACCTGATCGGGATGAATCGCGATGCGGCCTGTAAATCCATCGCGCCGGGAGCGACGGCAGTCTGCCTCGAGCCCCTCCCGGTCACGAAAGTCCGCGTATAGCGTATCGACAGGCGCGACTTCGGCGGCGGCGGCGGCAAACAGGCACAGCGACCGGGCCACCCGGTACGGTTCGGTCCAAGTGCCATCGGCTTCCTTGTTGCCGGTCGCCCCGATCGCCGCGGCAAGGTCCTCGGCGCCCCAGGTCAGACCGACGAGCCGGGGATGCGCCGGCGCATAGGAACCCAGCGCAAACATCGCCGCTGGCGTCTCCGTCGCGACGACTGCGATCTTGACCGACTGGGGTTCGACGCCCGCAGCGGTTTCCAGCGCGTCGATGATCCCGGCAAGAGTGGCCACGTCATGCGCTCCATCGGCCTTCGGCACCAGAATTCCGGCGAGTCCGGGACGCACGACTGCCGCAAGGTCGGCCTCTGCGAGTCCGCTCGAGAGCGGGTTGATCCGTACGAACAGCCGGGGGGCCAAACCGTCCGCCTCGCTCAACCAATCGGCAACGATCGCCCTGGCCTCGTCCTTTAACGAAGGAGCCACCGCGTCCTCGAGGTCGAGGATGAGCACGTCGGCGCCGCTAGCGCCGGCCTTGTCGAACTTGCGGCGGCTGTCGCCCGGCACGAACAGGAGCGAGCGCAGTCTCATGTGGGTTGCCTTAACATCAGCGCGCCCCGCACGGTCCGGCAGACCACTTCATCGCGCTGGTTAAGTCCGGTATGCTCGAAGGTGACGATCCCCTGGGTCGGCCGTGACTTGCTATCGCGGATTTCGAGCACTTTCGACTCCGCGCGGATCGTGTCTCCCGCGAAGACGGGTTTGGGGAACGTCGTATCGCTCATGCCGAGGTTGGCGACTGTCGTGCCGAACGTGGTGTCCTGAACTGACAACCCTATGACCAGGCCAAGCGTGAATATCGAATTCATCAGGGGCCGTCCGAACTCTGTTTCGGCCGCGTAGGCGTGATCGATGTGGATCGCCGCAGGATTGTAGGTCAGCGAGGAGAACAGGATATTGTCCATGTCGGTGACCGTGCGACGGATCTCGTGGCGGAACACCTGCCCCACCGAGAACTGTCCGAACCACAAGCCTGCCATCATTCCGCTCCTTCAGTCGAGGCGACCCAAGATGGCCACCGCGGCCACGCTGTTGAATGGCGTGCCGCCCAGGTTGTGCGTCAGTCCCAGGTCCGCCTTGTCGAGCTGTCGCGCTCCGCCGCGCCCCTGGAGCTGGGAATAGACTTCGTACGCCATGCGCAGACCCGACGCGCCGACAGGGTGCCCGAAGCACTTGAGCCCGCCGTCCACCTGGACTGGAAGGGACCCGTCACGGTCAAAACGCCCGTCGAGGATGTCGGAGGGCGCCTGGCCCGGTTCCGACAAGCCGAGGTCTTCCATGATCACCAGTTCGGTGATCGAGAAACAATCATGCACTTCGGCAAGGCTCAACTCCGCGCGAGGATCGGTCACCCCAGCTTCGAGGTATGCGCGCCGGGCAGCGATCTGCGTGTTCGGCACCGAGGCTCCATCCCATTCACCGAACTGCATCTCCCATCCGTCGCTTGCCGACAACTGGATCGCCTTGATCGTGACCGGACTCAGTTTGCCGAGCGAACGCGCGATTTCCGGTGTTGTCACGATGGCGCAAGCGGCACCGTCGGAAACGCCGCAGCAATCGAACAAGCCCAGCGGGTCCGCGATGAGCGGGGCGTTGAGGATCGTGTCCAGATCGACCGGCGATCGCAAATGGGCCTTGGGAGCCAACACCCCGTTCTGATGGCTCTTCCACGATACGTGCGCCATCGCTCTCTTGAGGTCGCCGGCCGCGATCCCGTGCTTCGCGGCATATGCGCCCGCCAATTGGGCGAACGTCCCCGGCGCCGAGCCATATGGCATCCACAGGTCGTTCTGGACTCCCTTAGTGCGCAGGGGAAGACCACCGTAGCCGGTGTCCTTGAGTTTCTCGACGCCGATCGCCAGCGCCACATCGACTGCGCCCGAAGCCACGGCGTATGCCGCTCCGCGCAGCGCTTCCGTTCCCGTGGCGCACATGTTCTCGACCCTTGTCACGGGAATCCCGCCAAGGCGCAAGGCATGGGCCGCGGGCAGCGCGCTGTTGCCGACGTTGATGTCGTCGAGCGCGTTGCCGACCCATGCGGCCTCGATGCGCTCTCGCTCGATTCCCGCATCTTCAAGCGCCTCGGAAAAAGCCTCGACCATCAGCCCATCGGCGCCGGCGTCCCATCGTTCGCCGAAGCGAGAGCAACCCATCCCGACGATCGCCACTTTGTCCTTGATGCCACTCGCCATCACGCGGCCTCCAGCAGCGGGCGCGCCACGGGTGCCGCCTTCCAAAAATAGGTACGCATTCCCAGCGCCTTGTTTTCGTTCTTGATCCGCAGCCGCATGCAAACGCGGTCGCCGACGGCGAAGCCCGCTTCCGGTCGATCGGTGAACTCCATCAGCACGCGCGCGCCGTTGTCGAACTGGGCCAGCCCGAAATCGAACGGTGGGTCAGGGGTGAAATTGAGCCGATCTGCGGTGATCGAAACAACCCGGGCCCCTTCATTCGCCAGTCGCACATCCTCCATTCCCTCCGGAGCGGACAATCCCGGGTTCACCGGGATCGCGCTCTTGGGAAATTGCACGCAACCGGCGCTATCCCGTCCACCCACGAACCCGATCATGTCGCGTCCGATACGCTCGAGGACGGTAGCCTGGGCCTTCTGCGCGAATTCCGATCGCATTCCCCAATCAAGTTCAAGGTTGCCCGAGAGGGAGAGGAACCGGGAATAGCTCGACAGGAGCCGCCCCTCGCCCAGCGCCGAGACCAACGCTTCCGCTCCGGGGACAGCTTCACGCACTTCGAAGATCAAGACATCGACGCCGCTGCCGAATCCGATGACAAGCACTCGATCACCGGGCTGGGCCGCGCCGAGCGCGAGGCCGAGACCGTATAACGGATGGGCCGCGCCTAGATCGCCTGCGGACGACATAAGACGCGCACAGTGATCAGGGGCATCGCACCTGAGAGCGCGGGCTGCGGCCTTCCAACATCCCCCGACCGGCTCGGCACACGCGACATGGTCGATTGCCTCGGGTGCCAGCCCCGCAACCGCGCACGCATCGCGCACCGCCGGGACGATCAGTTTGCTGACTGCCACGTCACGCACGAAGCGTTCTTCGTATACGTACGGCGTCGTGTGATCGAGAGAGGTATAGCGGTCGAGGAAATCGTGGGTCATCGACGCGTGGCCGATCAATTGCGCTGCTCCGTCCCTGCTTACCCGAACCGCAGCGGCGCCATCCCCATAAGCGAGCTGAGCCGCGCTTCCCGGCCGCGTGGGGCGCTTCTCTGCAGCGACGACCACCGATTCATCGCTACCGAGCAGGCAGTCGAGCAGCGCGGAGGTACCTGCGCGGCGGGCATTTGCCATGTCAATGGTACGAACTGTTCTCGGAAGCGCGAGCGCGTCGACAATGAGGGCAGCCTGAAACCGATCGGTGAAATATGCCGAGGTGGAAGCGAATCGAACGGATGACAGGGTAGGCCCGGCAAGGTTACGGGCCGCCTCTACAGCCATCGTAAGGGGATCTTCGTCCCAGCCGGCGAGCGACCTGGTTCCCGCCCGTGGCATGGCCAGCCCGCTCCACCCCAATTCTCGAGAAATCGCTTTACGATCCACACGAAGATGTGGAAGATAGCCACCGACTGCGGCTATAGCCAACGACACTGCCTCATCCCCTTTTGACCTACGAATACGGACCGGCGCAATTTCTGCAGCGCGTTCTTGACAGGCCCGAATCCGTTTGTAAACTGGTTAACCAATACGAGCAAGAGGGATTTGCTCGTTGCCAGGAGAAACCAGTGCCCATCTTCCGTGACGATGCGCTGTCCGGCAAAGTGATTCTCATCACCGGGGGCGGTGGAGGACTTGGCCGGGAACTCGCCGCAGCCCTGTCGGCCCGCCAGGCGAAGGTGCATATTTGCGGCCGTCGGCGTGAGCCGCTGGAAGCCACAGCGGCCGAAATCGCGGATGCGACCCGCAGTCCGGTACTACCCCACGTTTGCGACATCCGGGACGCTGACTCGGTCGACGCGATGATCGAGGCAATCTGGGCGGACGCTCCTTTGACGGGCCTCGTCAACAACGCAGCCGCCAACTTCATAGCGCCGACCAAGGACCTCAGCCCGCGCGGGTTCAGGGCGATTACGTCCACCGTCATGGATGGCACCTTCCATGCCACACTCTCCTGCGGAAAGCGGTGGATTCGCGACGGATTGCCCGGGTCGGTGGTTTCCAATCTGGTGACCTGGGTCTGGACAGGTTCGGCCTTCGTCGTGCCTTCCGCCATGGCCAAGACCGCCATTCATGCGATGACCATGAGCCTCGCGGCCGAGTGGGGTCCTTTCGGCATACGCCTGAACGCGACTGCACCTGGCCCTTTTCCAACCGAGGGTGCCTGGGACAAGCTCAATCCCATCCCCGACACGCAGAGCTCGGCGACGAATTGCGACACCGTGCCGATGCGCCGCTTTGGCCGGATGGAAGAGCTCGGCAACCTGGTCACCTTCCTGTTGTCCGACGGGTGCGACTACCTGACCGGGCAGACGATTGCGATCGACGGCGGACAGCATCTCGCTGGGCCCGGTACCTTCGCGGACCTTTCGTCGCTCACCCCTGAACAGTGGCAAGCGGCGCGGGAGGCGATCGCCGGCTCCGTCGCTCGGGAAAAGACGCAGCGGACAGGGGCATGACGCAATGATCGAACGTAGCATCTTCCAGCCTGAGCACGATATGTGGCGCGAAACCGTGCGCCGTTTCGTCGAAAAGGAGATCGTTCCTTACCACGAGCAGTGGGAGAAGGACGGGATCGTCCCGCGCGAATTGTGGCTGAAAGCAGGTGAAGCTGGCCTGCTTTGCTGCACGGTCCCCGAAGAATACGGCGGCCTAGGCCTCGACTACCTTTTCGACGTCGTCGTTTTCGAAGAGCTCTGGCGGGTCGGGGCCAGCGGGCCCGGCTTTCTCGTCCACACCGACCTCGTCGCATCGTACATCCTGGCGTTCGGAAGCGACGATCAGAAGCGGCATTGGCTACCCAGGATGGTCAGCGGCGAAGCGATCGGCTCGCTCGGCATGACCGAACCGCACGCGGGAAGCGACCTGAAGGCCATTAGGACCAAGGCCGAACGCGATGGCAACCACTTCCTGATCAACGGTCAGAAGGTCTTCATTTCGAACGGCCAGATGTGCGACGTTCTTGTCCTCGCTACCAAGACCGACTCCGCCGCTGGCGCCAAGGGCGTGACTCTCTTTCTCGTCGACGCGAGCCTTCCCGGCTTCAAGCGAGGCAAGAATCTCGAAAAGCTCGGGATGAAGGCGCAAGACACGTCGGAGCTGTTCTTCGACAACGTGCGGGTTCCCGTCGACGCGATGCTCGGCGAGGAAGGCGGCGGCTTTTCGCTGATGATGACGAAGCTGGCACAGGAGCGTCTCGCGCAGGCCATCCGGTCGGCCACGGTCGTCGAGACCGTGATCGACTGGACTGTCGACTACACGTCCGAGCGCCGGGCGTTCGGCCAATCGATCGCCGACTTTCAGAACACCCAATTCGTCCTGGCCGACCTCAAGGCACGCAGCGTCATGGCGCGCGTGTTCACCGACCGGTGCATCGAGCTGTTCATGGCCGGAGAACTCGATCCGGTGGACGCGGCCATGGCCAAGATGACAACATCAGAATTGCACTGCGAGACAGCCGACAAGTGCCTGCAGCTTTTTGGGGGTTGGGGTTACATGTGGGAATATCCGATCGCCCGGGCCTACGCCGACGCGCGAATCGTGAAGATTGCCGGCGGCTCGATCGAAGTGATGAAGACGATCATTGCCCGCGAACTCTTCAAGGGAAGGCTGGGCCGCAAGTGACGAAGGATCGCTTGAGCCTTGCCGTGGCGAGATTGGACGATAGTCCGGACGGGCAACCTTCCGGAGTCCGAGCCGTGCAAAAAAACCTCGAAGCAAACCTGCGCTTTGGCTTTCTCATACATGATGTGTCGCGTTTGCGGCGCATCGTGGTGGATCGGGCGCTCAAGCCATTGGGCCTTACCCGCTCGCAATGGTGGGTGCTGGCGTTCCTCTCGCGACGCGACGGGATGACACAGACGGCGCTCGCAGCTGATCTGGACCTGACCAAGGTGGCAGTCGGCGGGCTGGTCGACCGCATGGAGGGTGCCGGGTTCGTCGAGCGGCGCGCGGACGAGCGGGACGCGCGGGCGCGGCGCATATTCTTGACGCGGTCCGGTCTGCGTTTGGTCAACAAGATCCGCGAGAGCGTCGATGTGGTCGAGGCGGATATCCTCTCGACCGTCACCGAAGCCGAATTGGACCAGGCTGCAGCCGTCCTCCTGAAACTAAAGAGCCGGCTGCTCGAGATGGTCGACCAGAACGGCGACACGACAAATGAAAACGGACCCTGATTCTAAAGGAGGAAAGCGGTGAACGGGCTTGAAGGGAAAGTCGCAATCGTCACAGGCGGAGGACAAGGCATCGGCCGTGCGCTGGTGCTGCGCCTGGCGGCGGAAGGTTGCAAGGTCGCCATTTTCGACCTCAGCCCAGTGGCAGGTGAGGAAACGGCTCGCTTGGCAGGAGCCGGTGCGACCATCCGTACCTGGCCGCTCGATGTCAGCGATCTTTCGGCTGTCCAATCCGCAGTCGACGAGGTGGAAGCGGAAATGGGTCCGATCTGGGCCCTCGTCAACAACGCAGGGTGGGACCGCCCCGCCCCGTTCCTCAAGACCACGCCGGATTTCTGGGACAAAGTCATCGCCATTAACCTGAAGGGTCCTCTCAACACGCATTTTGCCGTCGCCGGAAAAATGGTCGATCACGGCGGCGGACGGATCGTCAACATCGCATCGGATGCCGCCAAAGTCGGGACCGCCATGGAGGCAGTCTATTCCGCGTGTAAAGGCGGCCTGATCAGCTTCACCAAGTCGATTGCGCGCGAACTCGCGCGCAAGTCGGTGCTCGCCAATTGCGTCTGCCCGGGTCCGACCAATACGCCGATGATGGCCGAAGTCGCGGGAACGGGGCCCGACGCGGAAAAGTGGAAGGCGGCGCTCGAGCGCGGCATTCCGCTCGGCCGAATGGGCGAACCGGAAGACTACGCCGGCGTCGTCGCCATGCTCCTGTCCGACGACGGAGCCTACATCACCGGACAAGCCATTTCGGTGTCCGGTGGCATGAACATGGTTTGAAAGGATCCGTAATATGTCCCAGCAGTTCGAAGACATCATCTACGAGGTTCGCGGCCGCGCCGCGTGGGTGATCATCAATCGCCCGAAACTCTACAACGCCTTTCGCGCGCAGACGATCGAAGAGCTAATTGCCGCGTTCAAGCTCGCGGCCGACGACCGCCAGGTATCGAGCGTCGTTCTGACGGGTGCAGGCGACAAGGCATTTTGCACGGGCGGTGACCAGTCGGCGCACGAAGGGCAGTATGACGGACGCGGCATTGTCGGCCTGCCGATCGACGAGTTCCAGTCAATCATCCGCGACATCCCCAAGCCCGTGATCGCTCGCGTCAACGGCTTTGCGATCGGCGGGGGCAATGTCTTTGCCACCCTGTGCGACCTGACCATTGCCGCAGACACTGCCAAGATGGGTCAGGTCGGACCGAAGGTTGGTTCGGTCGATGCCGGCTGGGGAACCGCCCTGCTTGCCCGTCACGTGGGGGACAAACGGGCGCGCGAAATCTGGTACCTCAACGAGCAATATACGGCGCAGCAGGCCTACGAAATGGGTCTAGTCAACAAAGTCGTGCCCGCAGCCGAACTCGACGACGCGGTGAACGAGTGGACCGAAATTATCGGCCAGCGCTCGCCGACTGCGCTTGCCCTCGCGAAGCGATCCTTCAATGCCGACAGCGACAATATCCGCGGCATCTCGATGTTGGCGCTCAATGCGGTGAAGCTGTTCTACGACACCGAGGAATCGAAGGAAGGCGTGCGTGCCTTCACCGAGCGCCGCGCGCCCGATTTCCATGCCCACGTGAAGTGAGGGGAGCTCGGGGAGCTGAGCCATGGCATCCCGGCAATTGCATTCAGGCGAACTTGCGTCAGTCCTTCCTCCGGGCGGACTGACGCTCGTCTCCTCGTGCTCGGCGGAATCCGACCTGCTCGCGAGGGAGGTCTCCATCGCCGGCGACGCGCTGGGAATGATGACTTTCACCGGCGTCTTCGTACCCGGCCTCAACCGGCATACCTGGCGATCAGGCGGGGAAACCCGTGTCGAGACCTTCTTCCAGACTGCGGAACTGAAACGCGAAGGGGACCGCGCGCGCTTCGTGCCCCTGTGTTACGAGGACATATTCTCTCGATTGAAAGCGTCCCCTCCCCGAGCGGCCCTCTTCATGTGCAGCCCGCCCGACGACGAAGGGATGTGCAGCTTCGGTACCGAGGTGGCGTTCGCGGCGGCGCTCTGGCCCAAAATTCCCGTTCGCATCGGGCACATCAACCCGCAAATGCCTCGAACCCCTGGCGATCCGGGAATCCCTTTCTCGGAACTGACGGGATGGTTCGATGGCGAGCAACCCCTGCGCGGCCAGGAACAAGGGAGCGCCGACCTGGTCAGCGAAGCAATCGGCCGACAGATCGCCGCTCTCGTACCTGACGGTGCCACGATCCAGGCGGGCCTGGGCAAAGTCCCGGACGCAGCCTTGCGCGCACTTCGGGATCACAGGGTCCTGCGGCTGCACACCGGTTTGATAGGCGACGGCGCACTCGATTTGATCCGCTCGGGGGCGATGGATAGCGGCGCGTCGGCAACTGTGGGCGTCGCGATCGGAAGTTTAGATCTCTATGCGGGTTTGGACCACGAGCATCTGCAGTTCCGGCCAATCACCGTGACTCACGATCCGGCGACGCTGGCGGGAATAGATCGACTGGTCACCATCAATTCCGCGATGGAAGTCGACCTGTTCGGCCAGGCCTACGCCGAGGCGTCTTCACGCGGTTTTCTGTCCGGCCCGGGCGGCGCCAGCGATTACGCGCGCGGCGCGCGGCAGAGCAGAGACGGATTGCGGATCGTTGCGCTTCCGTCAACGGCCGGGCCTATCAGCCGCATCGTTTCGCCTGGATCAGGTTCGGGTCCCGTATCGCTCTCGAGGTTCGATATCGACATCGTGGTCACCGAGCACGGCTTCGCCGATCTGCGGGGCAGGGATTACCACGAACGTGCCGCTGCCCTGATTGGGATTTCCGCGCCGCAGAACCGGGACGATCTGTCCCGCGAATGGTCGGCCATCGCCAAGTTGATCTGAAGGATATCGCCATGGCTCACAAAGTGATCATCAGTTGCGCCATAACGGGTTCGATCCACACGCCATCAATGTCACCGCACCTGCCGGTGACGGCGCAGGAGATTGCTGACAGCGCGCTGGGCGCCGCGGAAGCAGGAGCTGCGATCGTCCACCTGCATGCCCGCGATCCCCGCGACGGGAGGCCCGACCAGAGCCCCGAGGCGTTCGAGCCCTTTCTGAAGGTCATCAAGCAACGGTCCGACGTGGTGGTGAACCTGACCACCGGCGGTTCGCCCTACATGTCGGTCGAAGAGCGCGTTCGGCCTGCCGAGCACTGGCGGCCCGAAGTTGCTAGTCTCAACATGGGCTCGATGAATTTTGGGCTGTTCCCGATGCTGAAGCGCTACAAGAAGTTCAGGTACGACTGGGAAGAACCGATGCTCCGCAATTCGGACGACCTGGTTTTCCGCAACAGCTTCAAGGATATCCGTTACGCACTCGAGACGCTCAATGCGACAGGCGCGCGTTACGAATTCGAGTGTTACGACACCAGCCACCTCTACAACCTGCACCATTTCTGGCACGAAGGCCTCGTCCAGGCGCCGCTCTTCATACAGACTTGCTTCGGATTGCTGGGGGGGATCGGAAGCCACCCCGACGATGTCATGCACATGAAGCGCACGGCCGACCGGCTGTTCGGCGACAACTACCGCTGGTCGGTTCTTGCTGCGGGACAGGCGCAGATGAAGGTCGCGGCGATGGCGGCGTCGATGGGCGGTCATGTCCGCGTGGGCCTCGAGGATTCTCTGTGGATCTGTGCGGGCCAGCTCGCGCCCTCGAACGCAGCCCAGGTCGAACGCGTTCGTCAAATAATCGAAGGATTGGGCTTCGACATAGCGTCGCCAACGGAAGCCCGCGAGATCCTGGCGCTGAAAGGGGGCGACGCTGTCGGCTTCTGAATCCCTGCTGACGCTCGCAAGCGTGTTCGAGCGCGTCCCGGCTGACCGGGAGGCGGTCGTGCACGGCCAGCAGCGTCTCACCTTCGGCGATCTCGAGGCACGCAGCGCCGACTTGGCAAGCTGGCTGCAGACCCGCGGTGCGACACCGGGCTCTCTGGTAGCGTTCGCACTGCCGAACGGTCCCGACTTCCTCGCCCTCGCGTTCGCGATCTACAGAGTGGGGGCGATTCCGGCGCCGCTCTCTCCCAGGCTGTCCGAAGCAGAACGCTCCGACATACTCGCGCTGATGGAGCCTTCGGTCTTTGTAGTACCTGAAGACCTTGCGAAGGCTTCCGGGAATCCTCGTGCATTTCCCGAGCGCGCGCCCCTCTCCCCAAGCTGGAAGGCATGCACGAGTGGGGGAAGCACCGGTCGCCCCAAGGTAATCGTCGACGCCCGTCCCGGCGGTTTTCCGAGCGGCATGGAATTCATCGGCATTCCCGCCGACTCCCGGGTGATGGTGCCCGGCCCGCTCTATCACAACGCGCCGTTCAGCGCGGCCGTTTTCGCCCTTTGGCGGGGGAGTACGGTGGTGACCATGGCACGGTTCGACGCGGCTGAAATGCTCAGCTTAGTCGCTGGCGAACGTATAGCCTGGGTAATGGCCGTGCCGACGATGATGCACCGCATAATGGCGCTACCGGAGAGCGAGCGAGCGGCGCACGATCTGTCGCACTGGAAAACCGTCGTGCACACCGCTGCTCCGATGGCGAAATGGCTGAAGCAAGCGTGGATCGGATGGCGGGGCCCCGATCATATCTGGGAAGTCTACGGTGCGACCGAAGGGCTGGCACGGTGCTGGATCGGCGGTCGCGAGTGGCTCGAACGGCCCGGCTCGGTCGGGCGACCGATCGGCGGATCTCGAATCAAGACCCTTGCTCCCGACGGTACCGTATGTCCTGCCGGCGTTGCCGGGGAAGTCTTCATGATGCCTGCGGGAGGACCCGGTTCGACCTATCGCTACATCGGGGCGGAACGTCGGGCGGATCCGGAAGGTTGGGAAAGCGTCGGCGACGTGGGCTGGCTCGACGACCAGGGCTTTCTCTTTCTTTCGGATCGCAAGGACGACTTGATAATCACTGGGGGCATCAACGTTTGGCCCGCGGAAGTCGAGGCGGCGTTGCTTCGCCACCCGGCAATCCGCAGCTGCGCAGTCTATGGCCGGCCCCACCCCGTCCTGGGCTCAATCGTGCACGCCGACATCGAGACGGATGTGAGCATCGAGACGGCCGAGCTCTCGGCCTTCCTTTCAGAACATCTCGTGCCTGCGAAACATCCCCGCAGCTTGGAAGTGCAGAGCACTGCCGTGCGAGACGATGCCGGCAAGGTGCGCAAACCCCGCTCTCGATCGCAGGAGCCTTTATGACCCAACCCCCTCCCGAACTCTCGCAGTTTCGGTTTGAGCCGCAGGACAACGGTCTCGTCCATCTCATTTTCGATGCGCCCGACCGGTCGATGAACGTCTTCTCCGACAAGGCGATCGTCGATCTCGGGCTGTTCGCCGAATGGCTTCATCGAAACGAAATCCGCGGTGTCGTCGTACGTTCGGGGAAGGCGACCGGTTTCTGCGCTGGAGCCGATCTGACGGAGCTCGGCGCTGCGTACGACATGATAATGGCAGCCCCGGCGGCGGACAGGTTCGATCTCGCCTACAATCATTTCTTCCGGTTGAGCCATGCCATTCGGCGGCTGGAAACAGCGGGCACGCCCGTGGCGGCGGCGATTGCGGGAGTTGCGCTGGGTGGTGGCTGCGAGCTGGCTCTGGGGTGTCATTACCGCGTTCTTTCGAGCAGCCCACGGGCATTTCTGGGCCTTCCCGAGAGCGGAGTGGGCCTTCTCCCCGGCGCGGGCGGCACCCAGCGCATGCCCCGGCTGGTGGGCCTCGACCTAGGACTTGAGGTGCTCCTCGAGGGACGAAATTTGCGAGGAGACGAGGCGCTTAGCGCCCGCCTCGTGCACGAGGTAGTCAAAGACGGCGAGGACATTGCCGCGGCCGAGCGCTGGCTTCTCTCGACCGATGCCCATGCGGTTCAACCGTGGGACAGCGAGGGACACCGCCCCACGCCCCATGCGGAAGTCGAACCGTCGCTCTCGCGCAAACGCCAGCGCGAACTTTCGCGTATGCTCGGTCACGAACCAGCGCCCCTCGCCATCCTCGACTGCGTCGAATTCGGTTTTATCCAGCCAATCGACGGAGCGATTCGCGCGGAGATGAGCGTGTTCGCTCACCTCATCCAGCGCCAGGAACCGCGAAACATGATCCGAACGATGTTTCTTGGGAAACAGGCTTACGAAAAAGCGAGGCGCCTCGGGGGGGCCGACGAAAAGGTAACCGCGGCCGCACGCCTGATCGGCAAGAAGGTAGCCTCTGCCCTTTCGGACCACCCGGACCTCGCCCGTTGCGGCTTTGGTTCGGCCAACGACCTGGTTCCGCCCGTGCAGAACTGCGTCGCCACACGGTTCTGGTTCGAGCACGATCCCGCGCTTTGCGCCGCCATCCATTCACTTTCCTCCGTCGCCCAGCGCGTGGTGGCTGACCTCGATGACGTCCAGCAGCTGCAACTGGACCACCTGTTAGCGATCGAGCGCATCGTGCCGGCCTACTTGGGGGGAGCGACGGGGCTTGCGGAACTGCAATCCGATAGTTCCTGCAAGTAGCGGTTGCGGGTAGCCGCTCCGATCATCCATCGGTTTCGGGTTGAGTCCCTTCCTCGCCGGCCGCTTCGGAGACGTCAGCGCGCGCGCATGGGCGGCTTCGTTTTACGAAGAGACTGCGCTGACCGGTCAACTCAATCCGAGAAATCGAGATCGGTGAAGGGCGGATATGCCTCGACGTAGGACCGCGCGAACTCGAAATAATCCCTGTTCCAGCAAAACTCGCACCAGCCGGTACCCTTGTTTCCTTCGATATGCACGGTGATCCCGCCTTCGTTGAGAACGACCTTGGGATCGGCCTCGAAGCGGAATTTCGCGAAGACGTCGGCTTCGACCACCGTCTTACGCCCAAGATCGTCCGTCAACCGCGCGGCAACGGCCTTGTGGTGCATCCCCTCGTCAAACAGGTACTTGCATTCGACTTCGGTCAATTGCGCCATCGCGCCGTCCTTGAAGACGAAGCCGCGGATGTGCCTAGTGCCGAACGATTGCATCTCAAAGAAGTGGACCGCAGCGACCTCGGTCGTGGCGTGGAACCATTTGTAGAGCTGGTTGACGCCCCAGATCCGGGCGCCCCAGGCATGATCGCGCTGACCAAGTGTGCGAAAATCGAAGCGGTCGCCGTCAATCTCCATCGTCCCGGTGATCCAGCCGTGCTGCTCGGTGCGATCATCGGCATAATATTGCGGGCACCCCGAAGGATGCGCGCTGAAAGGAAAGACCGGGTGAAACGCCTCGAACCGACAGTCAATCTTCACCCTTCGACCGGTAAAGCTGTAGTCCGCGCTCCGATGTGGCTCGTCAATCCGGTACGTCAGGCCTTGGACCTTCCAATCGTAGAAATCCATGTCGCGGGGGACAGGGACCGCCTCGAAGCGTTCCTCGATGGCTTCCGGCAGTCCGGGTCCGAACAGGCTGATCGACGCGCCGGCGGTGCCATCGGCATTAATCCAGGGGTAGATGAATCCCGCTATCCCGCGATTGGGGAGCTGCAGCATGAGCGCGATCGCTTCCCGCGAGTGCGGCGCGTCACGCAACACGTGCCGGTTGTCGTGTTCGACTGCGAATGGGGCGATCGTGGACCTGATATCTTCGAAAGGCATTATGGTCTCCCTGGGGCTGCCCCTCATCCGGACCGGGGGTTTGCGAGCCGCGACAGGCGCCGTGATAGCGTCGTTACGCCGATGACATCGGTGACATTGCTGAAGCCGATCCGCTCGCCCATCGTCCAGCGATAGAGGGACTGGAAGGAGATGAAGCTCGGATAAGCGGTGTGCCAAGGCGCGGCGGCGATCGCGCCCCCGACCATCTCCCATTGGCGGCCTTTTGCGTCGGTAATTCGAACCACCCGGTGCATACCGAGCAGGCCAATGCTTTCAGCGTCCACTTCGGCCGCATCTATCGAACAGCATTCGCCCTCGACAACTGCGTAGCCGAACCGGAACGTAGTGTAGACTGTCTGCCCGTTCACCACGTCGAGTGTCATCACCAGGTGGAACGCCAGGTCGTCGCCGAAGGTCAGATGCATCCATGAGACCGGGGCGGAGTTCCATTCGGCACGGGGACCCCAGCTCCGATCAAGCCCATCGACGCACGAAACCGCGAACGTGTGCCCGTAGAGTTCGAGTTCGCCTTCTATCCGCCCCACGAGATCGTAATGCCCCTCGGTCCAGGCATCCCCCGCCCCCGTCGCAGCTTCCGCGTCGTTGCCGAACCGGGCGAGCATCGTGTTCTGCCCCGGATCGAGCGGATCGAAAGGGTCCATGAGGCCGGTGAAGTCGAGGTCGAAGCGGCAAAGTCCGTCGCGCCCCTCATAACGGAAATGGTAATCCCGTGCTCCATTCTTGCCCTTGACGGACAGCCCGTTGGCTAGGCTGAAGTCGGCCATGGTGTCCGGACAGGCGAGATGCACCGGTGCATCCGAGTAATCGACCGTCCATGCCTCGGCATGGATCCCCTGATGAACATAAATGGAGGAAAGGCACACGCCGGCATTGGGTCGAGCCAGCACATAGATGTTTCCGCTGATGGCCGCTTCCGGAACCGAAAAGATCAGGAACAGGGTTTCCGCGTGGTCGTGACCCTTGGAATCGGCGTTGTGAAGATGGAGATCGCGTTCGGTGATCACGTGCAGTCCACCGTCACCAGGCCGGCTGGGGGAGCGCTTCGGGTTTCAATTCCAGCCCGAACGGCAAAGCCCACTGCCGATACTGCGGAAACAATTCTCCGCTCTTTTCCAGCACCAGGCGGTCAAGCCTTGCCCGGGTCTCGTTGTCCGAGCGGCTCGACAGGGCTGTTACCCCGTCGCGAAGACGGCCAGTGATTGCCTCGTAATCGGCAATATCGACTTCCGGATTGGCAAGCGCTGCCTCGCCTTCCGCTGCAATCTGAGCAAGTTGGGAATCCGTCTTCGCGATTTCGGAAGCCTCGTTCGCGAGAGCGATGTAATGCCGCAGTTCCATGCGATAATATCGGCGTGCCTCCGGCAAGCGGGTCTTCACGAACGAGATCGTCGCCATCGCAAGGTGGAGTTGTTCGACAACGTGCTTTTCCGCGTCGCCCAACGCGGGGGCCACAACGTCATTCAGGGCACGCAACGCGACCTGTAGTTGCACATCGAAACCCAGGTTCATCGTACCGCCTCCAGAAATGCTTCGCGCAAATCGGCAATTCCGACGTAACCGACCCCGACCACGAAATTGACGAGGACGTCCTGGTGCGTCCCGCCGATGCGCGAAGCACGCGCGGACGCTGCGAGCGTAAGAACGCAAAGGAGATACCGGTTGAACATCCGGTAATAGGTCAGGCGGTCAGGATCGACCGAGAGCCCGGAAGACTTCTCGTATGCGCGGTACAGATCCGGCTCGGACATCATGCCCGAGGCGAGCGAGGTGACATCGTCTTCCGCGTAGTGAGAAAACGAAGGCATACCCGCGTAAGTCAGATCCTGATGGCGATCGCCGAGCGTTGCCCCTTCCCAGTCGAGCCAGGCGGTTATCCTGCCGCTCCCCTCATCGAACAGGAAGTTGCCGCTTCGGTAGTCGCCGTGGACGATCGACACGTGATCGAGCGGGGGGGCGTTTTCGACAAGCCAGCGATAGACCACCTCGAGAAACGGCTCCTCCTCTACGCGGTCCTCCTCCCAGACTCTGCGATAGGCGTTGACCTGGCGGATGACCGACGCGTTCGAGCCGACCTGGGGCCGATTGAAGTGTGCCAGCCCGTCCAGCGATTCCACATCGATCGTGTGGAGGTTGGCGAGCAGGTCCACGAAATCCTTCGCGAGCTTCTCGCGCAGGTCGGGTCCGAAGTTCTGGCCGAGGCCCGAGACTTTGCCGGAATCATAGGTGGGTTTGGCTATCCCGCTCACGAAGTCGTAGACCATCGCCGGGTACGGGAGGTATTCAGCTTCGCCATCAACCCAGTAGGGACGCGGCGCGGGCACCTTGCCCTCGACAGCGCGCAGGACTTCGAACTCGCGGAAACGGCTCGATTCGGTCACGGATGCGGCCGGCTCCATCCGCAGCACCAACCGGTCCACGCGCTCGTGCGCACCGCCCTCGCCCTGCCAACGCAGGTCGAAAAGCACCTGCAGCTTCGACGCGCCGCCGGTAAGCCAACGGGCGTTTTCGACCGAAACGGGATATCCGACATTCGCGGTTATCAGAGCCTGCGTCCCCTCGATCAGCCTCTCGAGCGTCACGCCTTGGTAGCCCGGCCCGTGCCTGCGACGCATCTTGCGGGTATAGACCGCATCATACTCGCGCTCGACCGGGTAGCGTGCCCGGATGCTGTCGATCGTGGCATCGTCGGGCGCAAGACGCTGTCCTTCCGTGACGATTTCGTACCTTCCGGCTTCGGTCACCGCCTGCTCCTCAAGAATACAAGTCATCGGCCATCGCCTGCGAGAGAGCATACATCCCGACAAAGTCGGCGATGTGTCCGTGACCGGTGCCCTGCTCTCCCTCCCAACGCAGGAGCACCTGGTATCCGCAACTCGACGGATTGAAATTGTACCAGGGCCCCGCAGCGATCGTCTTGCCCCTGGCCGTGTAGACCTCGCCGCGGTCATCCGTGAAACGGGCGTTGGCGCTGGTCACCAGCATCGCATGACGCTTGGCGGTCAGTTCGCCCGACAGCAGCGGGCGACGCTCGCCGTTTACCAGGACGTACCCATAGCGAAGGCCCCCGTAGACCATTGTGCGGTCCTCGAACTCGATGTCCAGAACCATGAAGGCTCGCATCCCTTCGCCGAGGTCGATGTGGACCCAGGTCGCACCCTTGTTCCCCCAGTCGTTGCGTGGACCCCAACTCTTGTTCACGCCTTCGATGCAGTCGACTTGGTAAGTCTTGTCGCGCAGGCGAAGCCACCCCTTGACCCGACCCTTGCCCTCGAGGTGGCCATTGTTCCACCCGCTGTACCCCTTGACCTTGCTATCGCCGGCCTGAGGTACCTGCGTTGGATCGCGCGCGTCGGTGGGTTCGCAGATCGCGGAGTAGGTGAAATCCAGCGCGCAGATGCCATCGCGGGATTCATACTTCCAGGCGTGCTCCCGCTCGTTATGGGCCTTGAACGAAACGCCGCTGGGGAGCGTGAAGTCCGAATAGTCTGCCGGGCAGCGCTGGTGCATCTGGGCGTCGTTGTGGTGCAGTTGCCAAGGATGAAAGCAGAGACCCTGGTGAATCTCGACCGAGCTATGGCAGACGCCCAGGTTCGGCCTTGCGAGGACATAGATGTTTCCGCTGATGGCCGCTTCCGGAACCGAAAAGATCACGAAGGTCGTCTCAGTCCAAGTATCGTCGCCCGGATCGCATTCGTGGAAACGATAATCCTGCGCCGTTATCATTGGATCACCCCCCGAACCTCGCTGGCCCGAACGCTGCAATGCAATGCGGTTGCCCCTCGGATCATCCATCCTCTCCGTCTACATGCGGTCGATCGCCACCCGCCAACACGCATCGCTTTTTGGTAAAGTAATTTATTATTGCCCGCAAGCCGATTGCGGAGAAATCTGGCTATTCATATCCTTTGCCTGCATCAAAGCACCAAGACCGGCTTGATGCACTTACCCGTGTGGGCATCCTCGACGGCTTGGTTGATATCGGCGAAGGCGTATTTCGACACGAATCGGTCGAATGGAAGCCGCCCCTGCCGATGCAGTTCGACGAGTTCAGGCAGGAAGCCGACGATATCGCTATCACCCTCTACGATCCCGCGCAGTGTACCTCCCAGTGTCAACCACTGCACCATGGGCACCGGCAGAACAGCGTCCAGCGATCCGGGTAGGCCGACCAGACCGATCCGGCCCATCGGAGCGATCAGGTTAGGAGTCTGTTCGACCGTCGGCATATGCCCGCTCGTGTCGACAATCAGATCCACGCCAATCGGGAGGATGTCCCTGACCGCCGCCACGAGGTCGGGCGCCTGGGCAGGATCGATGACGTGAGTTGCCCCCAGATTGAGCGCCATCTCGCGGCGAGCGGATTGAGGTTCTATCAAGATGATCGACGCGCACTCCGCGATTTTTCCGCCCATGACGGCGGATAGCCCGACGGCCCCTCCTCCGATCACTAGCAGCGTCTCTCCGGGTTGCGCACCCAGCGAGCGCAGGACCGCCCCGACGCCGGTCTGAATGCCGCAACCGAGGGGCGCGAGCGTCGTAAGGTCGGCGTCTTCCCGTACCTTGAGAACGTTGCGCTCGTTAGCCACGGCGTGCCCGGCGAAGGAAGACTGGCCAAAGCAGTTGTCAGCCACCTTGCGGCCATCGCGGCTGAGCCGCGACGAGCCGTCTGGTCGGCTGCACGTCATGTTGAGGGGGAAAAATTCGAAGCAATAGGCCGGCTGACCTTCATCGCAGCGCGGGCAATGGCCACAGCTATTGAAGGCCAACAGGACCTTGTCGCCCGGCTTGACCTTTGTGACGCCCGGCCCCACCTTCTCGACGGTCCCGGCCCCCTCGTGGCCAAGGACGGTGGGAAACGCATTTCCCATTGCTCCAGAACCTAGCACGAGATCGGTATGGCAAATTCCGACGGCGGCGATCTCCACCCGGACTTCCCCCTCCCTGGGCTCGGCCACCTCGATGGGTTGCACTGCGAACGGGCCGGCAGGCTCGTTGAGAACGGCCGCTGTCGTTTTCATGCTCATCCTCTCCAAATTCGATATTCTGCGTGACTGGGGACAGCAAACTACGCTAGAGCTGTATTGTCAACGAGTTTACTAGATGGAGAGGATGGATCATGCGGGATAGCTGGGAGACTTTCTTCATCGGCGGCGAGTGGGCGACACCGCGCAACGACCGGCGATTCACCTTGATCAACCCGTCCACCGAAGAGGTCATCGGAACCGTCCCGGAAGCGGGAACCGAGGACATCGATGCGGCAGTCGCCGCCGCCCGAAAGGCTTTTGACGAGGGCGAATGGCCGCGGCTTTCAGCTGCGCAGCGGGCAGACGTCATGGACCGCTTTTTGGTAGCGATCGTGAAGCGCAGCGACGACATCGCCCGCGCGGTGAGCATCCAGAACGGCATGCCGATTTCGATCAGCGGGGCACTCGAGGCGGGTTTCGGACCCGGCGTTGTGCAGTATTATGCCGCTCTTGCCAGGGATCTGGGCGGGCGCGACGTGCGCCCCTCGCAGATGGGCAAGGAAACGCTGGTGGAGCGTGGGCCGGTCGGGGTCGCGGCGGCGATTGTCCCGTGGAATTTTCCGGTGACGCTCGCGCTCAACAAGATCGCCCCCGCGATGGCTGCTGGCTGCACGATGGTGATCAAGCCGTCGCCCGGAACCATCCTGGACAGCTACCTGCTTGCAGAAGCAGCAGAAGAGGCAGGGGTCCCGGCAGGAGTCCTCAACTGGGTCGCGGCGGATCGGGACGCGGGTGCATACCTCGTTTCTCATCCCGGGATCGACAAGGTCGCCTTCACCGGGTCCACCGCGGCGGGCCGCAAGATCGCCGCCACGTGCGGTGAACTACTGCGCCCGGTAACCCTGGAACTGGGCGGAAAGTCGGCCGCCATCCTGCTCGACGATGCCGATTTAGGCAACTTCCTTGAAGGCGCCCCAATGGCCTCGATGCTGAACAATGGTCAGGCCTGCTTCAATGGTACGCGCATCCTGGCACCGCGCCGCCGTTACGACGAAGTCGTTTCCGCGCTGTCGCAGCTGACGTCGGGGATGTCTGTCGGCGATGCGCTTGATCCGGCAACTCATGTCGGGCCGATGGCCTCCGCCGAGCATCGCGAGCGGGTTCTCGGTTACATCGAGATCGGCAAGAAGGAGGCCCGTCTCGTTTCCGGCGGGGGCGTTCCAGCTGATCGAAATCGTGGGTTCTTCGTCGAGCCCACGGTCTTCGCGGATGTCGACAATTCTTCGACGATCGCTCAGGAGGAAATCTTCGGCCCGGTCTTGACGGTCATTGGCTACGACGGCGACGAGGAAGCGGTGCGGATCGCGAACGATTCCGACTACGGTCTGGGCGGCTCAATCTGGAGCGCCGATAGCGATCGCGCGCTCGCGGTTGCGCGACAGGTTGCCAGTGGCACGGTTGGGATCAACGGTTATATGCCCTCGCTCGGCGCACCGTTTGGCGGCATCAAGGCGAGCGGGCTCGGCCGTGAATTCGGCCCCGAGGCGATCGAAGCCTACCAGCATTCGAAGTCCATCTACGTGATGGGCTAGCATTGTCCCGCGTCGCGGCCTGGAGCGTCCATTTGTTAACCGCCAGCGGCGCGGTCCTGAGCCTGCTGGCGCTCGACGCCGCTATCCGCGACGAATTTCGCGAAGCTCTGCTCTGGCTGCTTGTCGCACTCGCGGTGGACGGCGTGGACGGCACCCTCGCACGCCGCTTGCGCATCGCAGACCGCTTGCCACGGATCGACGGAGCGGCCCTCGACCTGGTGGTCGACTACTTGACCTTTGTCTTGGTGCCCGTGCTTATCATGTGGCGCGGCGGCTTCCTTCCCGCACCCTTGGCCTTGCCTCTTTGCTCGATCATCCTAATCACCTCGCTCTATGTCTTCGCCCGCCGCGACATGAAAACGGCTGACGGCTATTTCCGCGGCTTTCCGGCCCTATGGAACGTGGTGGCTGCCTATTTCGTGCTCTTGCCCGTGCCTGCCCCGATTGCCGCGGCAATCGTATCGATGCTTGCCCTGCTGACCTTCGCTCCGATCCATGTCGTGCATCCGTTCCGGACGGCTGACAGCCGCGCCGTCGCCGTCATCGCCGGGGTTCTATGGGTGCTGGCAACCGCGGTGCTTGCCGCCGGCGAAGGGGCTGGTTCGTGGCGCGTCCCGGCCATGGCGATCTCGCTCGGCTCGCTGGCGGCGCTCGTCGCGATCGGAGCGCGCCGTACCTGGCGGGGCGAACGCTAGGTCGGTCGTTCAGCGGCTGAGCGTGCTGGTGGAAGTCATGATAACGTTGCCTATCCACTTTATTGATAAACTGGTGGACTATTCCGAAAACGGTTGTATCCCGAAACGACAAGTAGGCCCGATGCGTGGCAACCATGCACGCTGGTCGCCGCAGGGGAGGAAACGATGGGCACCATGATCCGGCACGCAGTGTACCTTGCCTTGGGCATCGCGGCCTTCCTGTTGACTTGGCCTTTCGCGATCGACTGGATGCGCGAAGGCGGAAATATCCTCAACCCAATTGCGTTTTTCGGCGATGCCATTGTCCATGGAGGGACGGCGGCCTTTCTCAGCCTAGATATCCTGTTCATGTGGGTGACGTTCATGATCTGGGTGGTTGCGGATGCCCGTCGGATCGGTCTCGGCTACAGGTGGGGCGTTTTCTTTCTCTTCTTTTCCTACGCGGGAGTCTCGCTGGCATTCCCCGTATATCTGATCGTGCGCGAGCGGTTCATCGATCGCCGCGCCGGTGGCCAGCGGGAGGAACCGGCCTGAGCAAGGTGACGCGGCGACGCCGCCGATCGAGAGAGGATAAGCTATGGGTCAGAAAGTATGCTTAGTTACCAATGCCACGGGTTACGCTGGGCCTGGGGCAGTGATCGGCTTGCACGCCGACGACTGGACCGTCGCCGCGGCCGATCCGTCTTTCGAAAATCAGGAGACGGCTGCCGGGTTCGTCGCCGGCCGCGCCAATGTTCATGCGTTCGATGAAACGGAGCCCCGTGCCCTCGTGGCTGCGGTCCTCGACCGGTTCGGCAGGATCGATGCGCTTGTCTCCAATGACATAGTCCCCGATCCCATTCGGCCGATCGACGGTTCAACCGCTGCTGATCTGCGTCAGGCGCTGGAACTGGGCGTCGTCTATCCTTTTGAGTTGAGCCAGGCAGTACTCCCGCACATGCGCGAACGGGGAGCAGGTGCCATGATTTTCGTAACCTCGACCACCGCGCGCCATCCCATGGCAGAGGTCGCGATCTACGGCGCTGCCCGCGCGGCAGCCACCGGCTATGCTATCTCGCTTGGGCAGGCAGTCGGCCCGGATAACATCCAGGTCAACGTCGTCGGGCCGAATTGGATGAAGAACCCGACCTACTTTCCCGACGGTTGGGAAGACCTGATGCCGGGGTTTAAACCGAAACTCGATAACGAGGTGCCTCTTCGCCGCCTCGGTCGGCCCGACGAGCTAGGCGCGCTCATCGCCCTTCTCGCAAGTCAGAAGGCCATGCCGCTCACCGCTCAGTATATCAACTTCGCTGCGGGCGCTTACCCTTGAAGGGACGCTTGCCCGGTGGTCGATCGGTCGAGAGCGATCAGCATGCGCCCCTACCGTAGGAGATCGAAAATGAATCTTAAACATGTCACTCGTTGGATCAATTCCTTCAGTCGAAGTGCCGACGAAGCCGTTGACTATTACGCGGACGAGTTCGAGTTCGCAGACTATCCGTTGGAACAGTTCATTCGGAACGATAAGGCCGCCCTGAGGCGGGCATTCTTGCCCTTCGCCAACCGCGACCCTTCGAGCGGCTTTGGCATTCATCAATTTTCCGTCGACGAGTACATTGGCAACGAAAACGCAGGCCTGGTTCTGTTCAGCTGGAAGGCGACACATTGCGGGGCGTTCTTCGGTCTGCCGGTGAAGGACGAACGCGAGATCGCGACCAACGGCATGACTTATCACATTTATCGAGATGGCAAGATCGCACGCGAGATCGTCCATAGCGACCAAATTCACGTCGTTCAGCAGCTCGGGTATCCAGTGGACATACCGCACTTCTGGGAAGATCCAAACTTCGGGCAGTAGCGGCGCCCACGCCCAAGACAGATAAGCCAGTTGACGAATTTATAAACTGGTTTATTATACGCCTCTGGCGACTCTTTAGGTGGTCAACCTCTGCCGTGAGATCCCGCCGGATGCAATAATCTGCGCCGCAATGGCGGTGCGGAGGTAAGTGGAGGACAGCCGATGGCAAAGCGCTTTATGTTTCTCGTTGGAGTTGCGTCGATAGCACTGGCGGCCCCGGCGGGGGCGGAGGACCCGACCGGCGCCGTCGCGCCTGGTCCGACTGTCAATGCAACTGACACGTCGCTCGATGAAGCCAGCGAAAGGAGATCATCGGACAACGCGGGAACCGAGATTATTGTGACGGCCCGGCGCCGCGAAGAGTCTCTTCAGCGCACTCCCGTTTCGGTTGGTGTCCTGACGTCAAGTGCTCTTGCTGAGCGCGTCATTGTGTCGGAATCCGATATCCAGACAGCGTTGCCCGGGGTGACTGTCCGGGCTTCGCAGAACTCAAACAACCTCAACTATTCGATCCGCGGACAATCGCTGGACGTGTTCAGCAACATCCGTCCGGGCGTGCTGCCATATTTCAACGAGGTTCCGATCGCCGGCGGCATCGGCGGCTCCTCGGCCTTCTATGACCTCGCTTCGATCCAGGTTCTAAAGGGGCCGCAGGGCACACTGTTCGGTCGCAACGCGACGGGCGGCGCCGTTCTCCTCACAACCGCAAAGCCAGATGCGGACTTCGGCGGCTACGTCTTGGGCCGGCTGGGCAATTATGACCTGCGTTATATCGAAGGCGCAGTAAATGTGCCCCTCGCGGATGCCATCCAGTTGCGTATTGCAGGGGTGCATCACGAGCGTAACGGCTTCCAGCGCAACGTTAATCCGTTCTGCGCGTCGCCGCGTCCGCTCTTCCCGATCCCGTCCGACCTCGCTGCCGGTCCGGTAACGCCACCTCCGTCGGGTGGTTGCCGGGTTGGCGATGTCGATCGCACTGGCGGACGCGCTACCCTGGCAGTCCAGCCGGCTCCGGGGATCGAAAATACCTTGGTCGTTGATTACTTGAAATCGGGCGGATCCTCCACTTCGGCTGTCCTTTATAGCTTGGATCCGACCGGGGCGATCCCGCTGATCGCTCTGACTGATGTGACTCCCAGCGGCGCACCTGTTTTCGAAGCAATTATTAGCGGGTTCGTCGCCGGCGCTGGCGGCCCGCCGAATGCCGGTGCCGGGAGCGCAGCGCTCTATCGCGCGCGCACGCCGCACCTACCGGATGGCGGTCTTGCCGAGTTCTTGAACATCCAGCGAGACCGGGGTCCGTACACGATCGACCTCGACGGGCCCCAAGATTACGATGCGGAAAACTGGTTGGTGTCGAACGTCACGACCATCGGCATCGGCGGAAGTGCCAAGATCAAGAACGTTTTCGGTTACATCGACACGACGAGTGTGATCTTCAATGATGTCGATGCCGTTCCGTTCGGGATCGACAACAACGGCTTTTTTCCAACTAACGCGGCAGGCGAACCTTACGGCCGAATCGACAAGTTCAAATCGGTTTCCAACGAGCTGCAAATCCTTGGCGAGGCGTTTACCGGCCAGCTCGATTACGTGGCTGGGGTCTTTTTCTCCGACGAAAAGTACACCCCGGTAACTGGCAGCGATTTCTTCGATTTTCCTATCATCCGAACGATTCAGATCAATGCTGCGACGATCTCGAACAAAACCTATGCTGGTTTCGCGCAGGGAACCCTAGATTTAAGCCAGATTTCTGGGGTAGAGGGCCTCAGTTTTACCGCTGGCGCACGTTACACCGACGAGAGTGTCAACATCCGCTACCTCCCCCGCGATCTGTCATTCCTTGATCCGCCTGCATTGCGGGCGACATATGACCCTGACCAGACGAGGAAGTTCGGTTCTTGGAGCTGGACGCTCGGCCTCCAGTATCAGCTCGACCCACAGACCCTGATCTATGCCGCGAACCGTCGCAGCACGCGTCATGGCGGCTTCAATTATTTTCAGAAGCCGGTGCCCGGGTTCGGCGAAAGTGGGGGTAACGCCTTCCGAACTGAAAAGATAACCGACGTCGAGCTGGGCCTTAAAAAGCAGGGATCGATCGGGTTTCCTTACCGCTTCAATTTCGCCCTGTACCAGAGCTGGATCGATGACGCCCAAAGAGTTGCATACACGTTGCTCGGCGGCGCTCCCGTGGCGATCACCGTCAATGTGCCCGGCGCGAAGGTTCGTGGTTTCGAATTCGACACTGACGTGTCACCAGCGGATTGGTTGAAATTGGGCGGGCAGGTGAACTACACCGACGCCCAGTTCACGGACAGTCTCGTTTCGGTCGCGGGATCTCCGGTGACTTTCGGAAATTATCCGGACACGCCCGATTGGTCGGGTTCGGTATTCGCCGATTTCAACTTCCCGCTAACCACCGCGCTTGATTTGTCCTTCCGGAGCGATGTCTATCACCAGACCGAGGTCTCCACGGCGGCCAAGGGTCCCCGCAATCCGATAACTACCTTGCCGAGCTACACGCTCGTCAATTTCCGCGTAGGCGTAGAGGACGAAGCCGCCGGCTGGACGCTTGCCGGGGTACTTCGGAACGCATTCAAGGAACTGTATTACGTCGGTGGAGTGCCTCTGGGACAACTCTTTCAGCTGAATACTGCTGTCCCCGGCGAGCCGCGTACCTTCATGCTCGAGGCGAAGTACAAGTTCTAAACCGAATTTCGAAAGATGCGTTTGCAAGGTGCGAAGATTGGGTTGAAGGGTGGGGTCGACACCACCATTCACCCCATCTTCTTCTAGCAAGTGCCTAACCTGCTCTATTGTCGGTCCTTTTGGATAAAAGGGGTCTT
>NZ_JBSORA010000002.1:0-111266 GCF_053819285.1 Tsuneonella sp. HG094 | reverse complement strand
GGCGGCGCTTGCCGGCTTCCATGAACTCCTTCGACCACACGTAATACAGGCTCTGGGCGATGCCTTCCTTGCGGCACAGCTCGGCAATGCTGTCACCGCCGCGCAGGCCGTCGAGCACGATCCTGATCTTGTCTTCAGCCGAGAAATGCCGACGCGTCTGCCGCCGGATGTCCTTCACCACCCGCTCAGCAGGGGCCTTCACTGGCGATTTTTTCAAGGAGGGTTGGGCCTTCATCTTCGTTCCTTCGTCACTGCGACGAAGCCCCAACCCTCCTTAAATCACAACCTCAAATCTGTGCCATTGGTGCTGACGGGGGACAATTACAGGGATCGCCCGACGAGCTCGCGCATGATTTCGCTGGTCCCCCCATAGATCCGGCGGACTCGGGCGTCGCGCCATACCCGGGCGATCGGATATTCGTTCATGTAGCCTGATCCCCCATGCAGCTGCAGCGCCGCGTCGCAGGCTAGCCATTGCATCTCGGTATGCCAGTATTTGCTTGCCGCTGCCTCATCCGCGGTGAGGTCGCCCGCGACATGGCGCTCGATAGCCCAGTCGAGATGCGCCCAACCTATCTGAAGCTTGGCCTTGATGTCTGCGAGCGTGAAGCGGGTGTTTTGGAAGTCGATCACGCGCTGTCCGAACGCCACTCGCTCCTTGGTAAAGGCGACCGCCTCATCGAAAGCGCGCTGCGCAGCAGCCTGCGCCGTAATCGAGATCGACAGGCGTTCTTGGGGGAGGTCGCTTACCAAGTAGATGAAGCCCCGGTTTTCTTCGCCGAGCAGGTTTGCAGTGGGAACCCGCACTGAGCTGAAGAATATTTCCGATGTGTCCGCCATCCATTGGCCGATCTTGTCGAGATTGCGCCCGCGGGCGAAACCTTTCCGATCGGACTCGACCAGGATGAGCGATGTCCCTTTAGCGCCACGTGATGCATCCGTCTTGCAGACCGTGATGATCAGGTCAGCATTTTGGCCGTTCGTAATGAAGGTTTTCGAGCCATCAACGACATATTCGTCTCCATCGCGACGCGCGGTCGTTCGCACGCCCTGCAGATCAGATCCGGCGCCGGGCTCGGTCATCGCGATGGCGGCGATGCTCTCTCCGCTGAGCATCTTGGGGAGGATCATCTCCTTCTGCTCATCGCTGCCGTAATGGAGGATGTACGGCATGCTGATGTCGCTCTGGAGCGTGATGGAGTCCGCCATCATCGCGTAGGTGAATTCCTCGTTGAGGATGGCATTGAACCTGAAATCCAGGCCGAGGCCGCCATAGGCTTGCGGCAGGGTGGGGCAAAGGAACCCGGCCTCTCCACACGCGAGCCAGAAGTCTCGAGCGACCCTACCCGCGCTTTCGAATTCGTCTATCCGCGGAGTGAACTCCCGCTCGATGAAGCGGCGTAGGGCTTGCCGGAAGGCTGCGTGCTCCTCTCCAAAAATCCTGCTGAAATCTCGATCAAGCAACGCATCCCTCCGTCCTTTCGGCGGTCTTAGCCTATGTGACCTCTTGACAAATGTAAACTAGCTTACTTACCGTACTACGGTCGTCTACCATTCTTCGTGGCGATCGATCTCCTCCGGGGGATCCGGCTGGAGGGAAGCAGATGAAGATCCTCGTCCCGGTCAAGCGGGTGATCGATTACAACGTGAAGCCGCGGGTCAAGGCCGACGGCTCGGGCGTCGATCTCGCCAACGTCAAGATGAGCATGAATCCGTTCGACGAGATCGCGGTCGAGGAAGCGCTGCGGCTGAAGGAAAAGGGCGCGGCGACCGAAGTGGTGGTCGTGTCGATCGGCCCCGCCAAGGCGACCGAGACGCTGCGCACGGGTCTTGCGATGGGCTCCGACCGGGCGATCCATGTCCAGGTCGATGACGGTGCCGAAGTCGAGCCGCTGGCGGTCGCCAAGATCCTGAAGGGCATCGCCGACGCCGAGCAACCGGGCCTGGTGATCCTTGGCAAGCAGGCGATCGACGACGATTCGAACCAGACCGGCCAGATGCTTGCCGCGCTGATGGGCCGGCCGCAGGGCACCTTTGCCAATACCGTCGCGGTCGAGGGCGACCACGTGGTGGTCAAGCGCGAGATCGACGGCGGGCTCGAGACGGTCAAGCTGGCGATGCCCGCCATCGTCACCACCGACCTTCGCCTCAACGAGCCGCGCTATGCCTCGCTGCCCAATATCATGAAGGCGAAATCCAAGCCGCTCGACGTGAAGTCCCCCGCCGACTTCGGGGTCGACATCGCGCCGCGGCTCAAGACCCTTAAGGTCGCCGAGCCGCCGGTCCGCCAGGCGGGCGTCAAGGTCGCCGACGTCGACGAACTGGTCGCCAAGATGAAGGCGCTCGGCATCGCCTGAGCAATTCCCGAGGAAGGTTTAGACACATGAAGACTCTCGTTCTCGTCGAACACGACAACGCCTCGGTGAAGGATGCCACGCTGGCCGTGGTCACCGCCGCGTCGAAGCTGGGCGAAGTGCACCTGCTCGTCGCGGGCAAGGGCTGCGCCGGGGTAGCCGATGCCGCCGCGAAGATCGCGGGTGTAGGCAAGGTCCACCTCGCCGACGATACCGCCTACGAACACCAGCTGGCCGAGAACGTCGCGCCGCTCGTGGCCGACCTGATGGACCACCACGACGCGTTCCTTGCGCCGGCCACCACCACCGGCAAAAACATCGCTCCGCGCGTGGCCGCGCTGCTCGACGTCATGCAGATTTCCGAGATCATCGGGATCGAGGGCGACAAGACCTTCACCCGCCCGATCTATGCCGGCAACGCGATCGCGACCGTCGAATCGAGCGATCCCAAGCTCGTCATCACCGTGCGCGGTACCGCGTTCGACAAGGCGGCGAGCGAAGGCGGCGCGGGCACCGTCGAGGCGGTATCGGGTCCGGGCGACGCGGGTACCAGCAGCTTCGTGGGCAGCGAGCTCGCCAAGAGCGAGCGCCCCGAACTGACCAGCGCCAAGGTCATCGTGTCCGGCGGTCGCGCGCTCAAGGATGCCGACACTTTCCATGAAGTCATCCTGCCGCTCGCCGACAAGCTCGGCGCGGGCGTCGGCGCCAGCCGCGCGGCGGTCGATGCGGGCTACGTCCCCAACGATTACCAGGTCGGCCAGACCGGCAAGATCGTCGCGCCCGAAGTCTACATCGCGATCGGTATCTCGGGCGCGATCCAGCACCTTGCGGGGATGAAGGATTCCAAGACCATCATCGCCATCAATAAGGACGAGGACGCCCCGATCTTCCAGGTCGCGGACATCGGCCTCGTCGGCGACCTGTTCAAGGTCGTGCCAGAACTGACCGGCAAGCTCTGAATTACGACGCTCAGCGCGCCTGCTTCGGTAGGAGCAAGTCACGGCAGTGCTCGATCATCGCAGCGATCCATTCCTTGCCGGCCTGGACCCTCGCAAGCTGGTGGGTGTCTTTGTGGGTTACCATCCAAAACGAACGGTAAATCAGCTTGTCGGGTAAGACAGGGGCCAGGGCAGGGTCAGCGTTTCCGATAAAGCATGGAAGTACCCCGATACCGGCACCCGCCGCGATCAGCTGGTGCTGAGCGTTAATGCTCGAAGAGCGCAGTCGCGGGGTGAGGTCGGGGTGGATCTCGCCAAGATAGCGGAGTTCCGGCGCATAAACCAAGTCGGGAATATAACCGATCAGGCTGTGTCCGGTAAGCAAGCCTGCGCCCTGCTTGGGAGCGCCTCGTGAAGCGAGGTAACCAAGCGAAGCATAAAGGCCGAGTGCGTAATCGGACAGCTTGCCCGCTATGATAGGACCCGCCTTGGGACGTGACAGCATCACCGCAATGTCGGCCTCGCGCTTCGACATGCTGAGAAAGCCGCTGTTGGCCACAAGGTCGATGGTCAAGCCCGGGTGCGTTTGAGCGAATTGAGGCAGGCGCCGGGCCAGAACCCAGCTGCCAAAGCCTTCGGCCACGCTGATCCGCAACGTGCCGGACAACGGAACGCTCCCTCGATCGCTACCTCGTTCGATTCCGGCGGCTTCACTCGACATCCGCTCGACCCGCACGAGAAGGGCTTCGCCCGCCTCGGTAAGGACCTGGCCCTCGCGGGTCTGCTCGAACAGATTGGCGCCAACGCTGGTCTCCAGCCGGCGCAGTCTACGGCTGACGGTTGAGGCATCGATGCGCAAAACGGCGCCGGCCCGGCCCAACTGGCCTGTCTGCGCAACTGCTAGAAAAACCTGCAGATCGCTCCAGTCCATCGCTTGCATATTTGCAGGCCGTATCGGCGATTATGTCTGTTGTCTGCAATTTTGTGCGCGGGCAAAGGGGGTGAAGCAAATTGGAGAGTATGTGGATGCGCCAGATTAACCACTTCATCGTCGGTGGGGCTAGCGGCTCCGCGAGCCGCGGCCACCAAATCTGGAATCCTTCGACCGGCGAAGTGCAGGCGGAGGTTGCGCTGGGCGATGCGGCGCTGCTCGACCGCGCGGTCGCAGCGGCCAAGAAGGTCCAGCCCGAATGGGCGGTCACCAACCCCCAGCGCCGCGCGCGGATCATGTTCGCGTTCAAAACGCTGGTCGAGACCCACCGCGACGAGCTTGCCCGTCTGCTCGCCTCCGAGCACGGCAAGGTGATCGACGACGCGCAGGGCGATATCCAGCGCGGGCTCGAGGTGATCGAGTACGCCTGCGGCATTCCGCAGGTGCTCAAGGGCGAATACACGCTGGGCGCGGGGCCCGGGATCGACGTCTATTCGGCACGCCAGCCGCTCGGCATCGGCGCGGGCATCACCCCGTTCAACTTCCCCGCGATGATCCCGATGTGGATGTTCGGCATGGCGATCGCGGCGGGCAACGCCTTTATCCTCAAGCCCAGCGAGCGCGATCCCAGCGTGCCCGTGCGGCTCGCCGAGCTGTTCCTCGAGGCCGGCGCGCCCGAAGGCCTGCTGCAGGTGGTCCACGGCGACAAGGAAATGGTCGACGCGATGCTCGACCATCCCGACATCGCCGCGGTGAGCTTCGTCGGCTCGAGCGACATCGCGCACTACGTCTACAAGCGCGGCGTCGCGGCGGGCAAGCGCGTGCAGGCGATGGGCGGGGCCAAGAACCACGGCATCGTGATGCCCGATGCCGACCTCGACATGGTCGTCAACGACCTCGCCGGCGCCGCGTTCGGTTCGGCAGGAGAGCGCTGCATGGCGCTGCCCGTCGTCGTGCCGGTGGGCGAGGACACCGCCGACCGGCTGCGCGAAAAGCTCATCCCCGCGATCAATGCGCTGCGGATCGGCGTCTCGACCGACAAGGACGCGCACTACGGGCCGGTCGTCACCCCGGAGCACAAGGCGCGGGTCGAGGGATGGATCGACACCGCCGAGAAGGAAGGCGCCGAAGTCGTGATCGACGGCCGCGGGTTCAGCTTACAGGGCCACGAGAAGGGCTTCTTCGTCGGGCCTACGCTGCTCGACCGCGTCACCCCGGACATGGAGAGCTACAAGGAGGAGATCTTCGGTCCGGTGCTCCAGATTGTCCGCGCAAGGGATTTCGAGGAGGCAGTCCGCCTGCCGAGCGAGCATCAGTACGGTAACGGGGGCGCGATCTTCACCCGCAACGGCCACGCCGCGCGCGAGTTCGCCAGCCGGGTCAATGTCGGCATGGTCGGGATCAATGTGCCGATCCCGGTGCCGGTCGCCTATCACAGCTTCGGCGGGTGGAAGCGCAGCGCGTTCGGTGACACCAACCAGTACGGCACCGAGGGGCTCAAGTTCTGGACCAAGGTCAAGACCGTCACCCAGCGCTGGCCCGACGGCGGCGGCGATGGGTCGAACGCGTTCAACATCCCAACGTTTGCGTGAGTCCTACATGATTGCCAACTCCTCTCCGGTGGCGATCATCACCTTGGTGCCCGGCAAGTTGAATCTGCCGGGCGCCCCTTTTGTCCAGCGCGCATGACAGGGCAATTCCAGCTGACCGACGACCAGCTCGCCATCCAGGACATGGCGCGCAAGTTCACCGCCGACCGGATCACGCCGTTCGCCGCGCAGTGGGACGAGGATCACCACTTCCCGCGCGACGTGGTGCAGGCGGCGGGCGAGCTCGGCTTCGGGTCGATCTACGTTTCGGAGGAATCGGGCGGGATCGCGCTCGGCCGGCTCGAGGCGGCGCTGATCATGGAAGCGATGGCCTACGGCTGCCCGGCGACCAGCGCGTATGTCTCGATCCACAACATGGCGAGCTGGATGATCGACCGTTTCGGCGGGGACGCGGTCAAGGCGAAGTTCCTGCCCAAGCTCGTCAGCATGGAACATATCGCGAGCTACGCGCTGACCGAGCCGGGCTCGGGCTCGGACGCCGCCGCGCTCAAGACCACCGCGAAGCTGGACGGCGATCACTACGTCCTCAACGGCACCAAGCAGTTCATCTCGGGCAGCGGGTTCAACGACATCTACGTCGTGATGGTCCGCACGTCCGAAGACAAGTCGAAGGGGATATCCTGCCTCGTCGTCGAGAAGGGCACCCCCGGTCTCAGCCACGGCGCGCCCGAGAAAAAGCTCGGCTGGAACGCCAGTCCCACCGCGCAGCTCGTGTTCGAGGATTGCCGGGTGCCGGTCGCCAACCGCGTCGGCGGCGAAGGCGAGGGCTTTCGCTTCGCGATGGCCGGGCTCGACGGCGGACGGCTCAACATCGGCGCGTGCAGCCTGGGCGGCGCACAGCGCTGCCTCGACGAGGCGGTCAACTACACCAAGGAACGCCAGCAGTTCGGCGTGCCCGTAGCCGACTTCCAGAACACCCAGTTCATGCTCGCCGACATGGCCACCGACCTCGAGGCGGCGCGCGCGCTGCTGTACCTCGCGGCGGCCAAGGTGACCGAGAACGCGCCCGACAAAACGCGCTTTTCCGCGATGGCCAAGCGGCTGGCGACCGACAGCGGCAGCAAGATCGTCAACGACGCGCTGCAGCTGTTCGGCGGCTACGGCTATCTGAAGGACTATCCGATCGAGCGGTTCTGGCGCGACCTGCGCGTCCACTCGATCCTCGAAGGGACCAACCAGGTGATGCGGATGATCGTCGGCCGGGACATGCTGCGCCAATGAAATGGGCGGACAGGAGAAGATGCATATGAAGATCGCCTTCATCGGCCTCGGCAACATGGGCTGCGGGATGGCCGCCAACCTCGTCAAGGCGGGGCACGCGGTCAACGCGTTCGACCTGTCGGAAGCGGCGCTGGCCGCGGCGAAAGACCACGGCTGCGCCCCCTTCACTGACGCGCGCGAAGCGGTCCAGGGGGTCGAGGCGGTGGTCACGATGCTGCCCAACGGCGCGATCGTGAAGTCGGTCTACGAGGACAGCGTGATCGGCCACGCGCCGGCGGGCGCGGTGCTGCTCGATTGCTCGACGATCGACGTCGCCACCGCGCGCGCGGTCAGCGCGAGCGCCGAGGCGGCGGGCTATGCCATGGTCGACGCGCCGGTCTCGGGCGGGATCGCGGCGGCCAACGGCGGCACGCTGACCTTCATGGTCGGCGGCAGCGACGCGGCGTTCGCGCGGGCGAAGGACGTGCTGGACCCGATGGGCAAGGCGGTGATCCATGCCGGCGCGGCGGGCAACGGGCAGGCGGCGAAGATCTGCAACAACATGTTGCTCGGCATCCACATGATCGGCACCTGCGAGGCATTCGCGATGGCCGAGAAGCTCGGGCTCGACCCGCAGACCTTCTACGACATCTCGAGCGTGTCGAGCGGCCAGTGCTGGTCGATGACGAGCTATTGCCCGGTCCCGGGCGTCGGCCCGACCACCCCGGCGGACAACGACTACAAGGGCGGCTTCGCGGCCGGCCTGATGCTCAAGGACCTGCGCCTGGCGATGGAAGCGGCCGAAGACGTCAACGCGCCGGTGCCGCTCGCCCAGCGCGCCCGCGCGCTCTACGAGGACTACGTCGGCGCGGGCAACGCCGAGGTCGACTTCAGCGGGATCATTCGGACGCTGAAGTAGCCACGGAAAAAGGAGGGCTCGACCTTTTCGAAAATCATCAGAACGCTGCTCATCTTCATTTTAGGCACTGCCGCACAGATAAACGGTCGCCCAGAGACGACTTTACAATCAGTTTTCGAAGTATCCGCGGTCAACAAAGGTAATAGGTAATGGAAGACGTTTACGTTGTAAGTGGCGCACGTACTCCAGTGGGAGACTTTGGCGGTTCTCTCAAAAGTCTCATGCCGTCCCAACTTGGCGTGCTTGTCGCTGAGGAAGCAATGAAGCGCGCCCGAGTGAACCCAGGGGATGTGCAGCATGTCGTCATCGGACAAGTCATGCAGTCGAGCGCGCGGGACAATATGCTTAGCCGCGTGATTGCCCTAAAGGCCGGCGTTCCCGAGCACGTACCTGCGCTAACGCTGAACCGGCTTTGCGGCTCGGGCCTACAAGCCATCGTTTCGGCAGCCCAGATGATGAAGCTTGACGAAGCCTCGATTACCCTCGCCGGCGGTGTCGAGAGCATGTCGAACGTGCCCTACCATGACCATGGTACGCGCTGGGGCCGCAAAATGGGCGACAATTCTCAAGAAGACGCGCTGACCTACGGCCTGCTGGATGCGATCGGCGATTATCACATGGGAATCACAGCCGAGAACGTGGCTGAACGAAACTGTATCAGCCGCGAAGAAATGGATGCACTCGCGGTCACCAGCCATCAACGAGCCGCTCGAGCGATAAAGGAAGGGCGGTTTAAAGAGCAGATTCTCCCAATTGAAGTGAGGACGCGCAATGGGGTGGTCATTTTCGACACCGATGAACATGTTCGCGGCGATATCAGCAGCGAGGTTGTCGCGAAAATGAAGCCCGCATTCAGGAAAGATGGCTTGGTCACCGCAGCGAACGCCAGCGGCATCAACGATGGTGCTGCAGCGGTAGTACTCGCCGTCGGTAGCGAAGTTAAAAGGCGCAGCTTGGAACCGCTCGCCAAGATCCTGGCATGGGGTCACGCGGGGGTGGCACCGCAATATATGGGCGAGGGCCCGATTAAGGCAGTTCCGATTGCCCTCGACCGGGCTGGGCTAAGGCTCGACCAGATGGATGTTATCGAAAGCAACGAAGCCTTTGCGGCGCAGGCAGCGGCGGTCGCTAAAGTACTCGGTTTTGATCCTGAGAAGGTGAACCCCAACGGTTCCGGCGTTTCCCTAGGCCATCCAGTTGGCGCTACGGGCTGTATCCTCACCATAAAGTGCGCCTATGAATTGAAGCGATGTGGGGGAAGATACGGCTTGGTAACGATGTGTATCGGCGGAGGTCAGGGGATTGCTATGATTATTGAGAATGCGCATGTTGCAGGCGGGCGGGACTCATGATCCAATCAAGTATTGGACACACGAGCTGCACATATCACGGTTCCGCCGTGACCGACGTCCGAGATCAGGAGCGGTTAAAAAGCGGCAACAGACCATCCTAAAAACTCGTATTGAGGGCGCCTTCTCCTCAATCCTCGCGAATGAGCCGATCTGGTGAAACAGCCAAAGGCTGAGCGAGCTCGAACAACGAGAGGACAGTAGGATTCCTTCGTCCCCGCTCGAGGTCGGAAATGTATTGCTGCGAGAACCCGGACAGCTCGGCGTACTGCTCCTGGGTCATGTTCGCGGCAAGCCTGAGCCTGCGCACATTGCGTCCCACGAGCTTGCGCATGTCCATGCACAAACCATTGGCGTTTCAAGGCGCGTCTCTTTATCTACTATAGTATGTATTCGATCATTGACTCGGGCTGATCCTGCATGCTGCGCTTCAACATGCTGTTGCGCGAAGCCGATATCGACCCATCCTCTGTCCGCCTTCTGCGGCACCAGCCGGTGTTGCCGAACGGCGTTGTGCTGATCGACCAGTACCACCGCGACCGGCCTTCGCTCCTTGCATGGCAATCGGTTCAGTCGAGGCAGCGACGCCCGCACCTTGCAGGACAGAACTGGGTATCGTTCCTGGGAACACCGGATGGCAGGACGGTGCTCGAGGGGATATACCAGGTCGGTCCGGCAGAGCCGATCGTCGACGCGATCAACGATCCGCTCACTGGTCAAACTATCCCCGGCAGCACCTGCGATCGGTACGATCTGCATCTGGTCAACGCGTTCGATTCTTATAGCGGCAGGTTGCTTGTCGATTGGGGCGGGGGCTCGTCGGGTAAGCGCGCCTGGATCCAGCGTGCGGACAGCCAGGACAAGCCGATCGTAGCGATTCTCGAATGCCGCTTCGAGCAGCCGTTCCCGGGCTATCTTGCTTTCCAGCACACCATCGGCGGGTTGGATAGGCTCAGCCCGACATGGATCAATGCGCTCCGCCGCGCCAAAGGTGTCTATTTGCTGAGCTGCCCGCAGACCGGCCGACAATACACCGGCTCGGCAACTGGCGCGGAGGGATTCTGGGGCCGGTGGCAGGAATACTGCCTGACCGGCCACGGCGGCAATCAGGGGCTGCTGGACTGCGACACCGGGCCGTTCGCGGTCACCATTCTTCAGGTCGCCGGGTCGACGGCCACGAGCGACGATATCCTGGCCGACGAGCAGGTATGGAAGGCCAAGCTGCTGTCGCGAGAGTTCGGGTTCAACCGCAATTGATCTTATCGCGCGGCCCGGCGGAGATTTCGCTTGGGTCGGTCGGGAAGCTCAGGCATCGGCAAGGTCTTGCCCTTCCTCCAGACTGGAAGACGCCTTAGTTGATACCGCTCCGGCAATCTTTCGTTGTGTCGCATGAACCGGTGCGTGCACCGAAGGAGCGTCAGGTTAAGATCGACATCCATCGGATCAGCTGCAACCCTGCGCCGGTATTCAAACACCAGAGCTCGCATCTTTGCCAGCGTGTCCAGGAGTTCCTTCCAGACCTTGGCCTCCTTGGCGTTTGCGGGACCGTGGATCTTCACGGTGCGCTTGCTCCAGTCAGCCTCAACGTCGTCGGGGTGAGGAATGAGCAACGGCTCGAGCTTTGCAAACTCCTCGGGATGATACAGCCGCATCTCGTCGCACTGGCGCTTGTAACTCTCAAACTTCACCAGAATCGCGAGCTGCTCATCCTGAATCTTCTGCTCAACTTGCATCGCCCGGTCGATGAGATCGCGCTGCGCGAAAGGGCTGCCCTTGCCTGCGGTCTTGAGCTGCGCACGTATGACGGCCGTGAAAGCAGCCATCGGGCCACTGCTCGATGCGATCTGCCGGCTCATTTCGTCCTGCAGGATCTGTTCAGCCGCCGTCAGGCCGGAGGCTCGCTTCTTCTTGTTCTTACTGCCTAAGGGCCGACCGCGGGAGTTGCCCGATGTGTACGGGGGGAACTGGTGCTCTTTCGGGGGGTGCTTATAGCCCCTTTTTGGCGCATCATCGTCACTCACGGGGCTTCTCCGTTTGCCCCGTCCCACCTCGTTCTACTACAACATCCTCGAACGCCAAACCCGACTCCGCGAGCACGGCCTTCTTCCCGGTAAATCGCTCGTATCGCGTGACTATCGTGTCACAGTAGATCGGGTCGTATTCGATCAGCCTAGCTAAGCGGCCAGCCTTCTCCGCCGCAATCAGCGTCGTGCCCGAGCCACCGAACATGTCGAGTACGATTTCGCCGCGGCGAGAGCAGTCGCGGATCGCATCGGCGACCAGGGCGACCGGCTTGACCGTGGGATGCATTTGGAGCTCTTCCATCCGCCGCGCACCCATCGTGTTCACACCGGCATAGTCCCACACGTTGGTCCGGTAGCGTCCTGTGTCACCCAACCCGAAGCTGTTCACATGCGGATCGGTGCCGACCTTGTAGACGAACACCAGCTCGTGCTTGGAGCGATAGAAGCTGCCCATCCCGGCGTTGGTCTTGTTCCAGACGCACAGATTCTTCAGCTCGTCGAACACCGCCTCGCCTGCATCGAGCAGCTCGCGCATGTGACGCCAGTCCATGCACACGAACGCGATCGCCCCGTCCCGGCAACGCCTCGCACCGGGCTCGAGCGTCTCGCGCAGGAACTGCGTGAAGGCCGAAGAGGACATCTCTCCGGTCGCCATCGCGAACTCGCGGTGCTTGACCTTTCCAAGCCCGCTCACGTGTCCTGCTATGGGCACATTGTAGGGCGGGTCGGTGAAGATCAAATCGACGCGCTCAGATCCAAGCAGGGTATCGTAATCACCCGCTTCGCGTGCATCGCCGCAGATCAGCTTGTGCCTGCCCAGGATCCACACGTCGCCCCGCTGGCTGGTCGCAGAGCTGGGCGGCTCTGGTACCTCGTCCTCGGGCCCCGGCTGCAGATCCGGATTACCATCAGCGGCTGCATCCAGCACGAAGTCGACCTCGGCAAGCGAGAAGCCGGTCAGCTCGACGTCGAATCCGAAGTCGATCAGCCCCTGCAGCTCGATCGCAAGGATCTCTTGATCCCACCCGGCGTTGAGCGCGAGTTTGTTATCGGCAAGCACATAGGCGCGGCGCTGCTCGGGGCTGAGATGCGACAACCGCAGGGTGGGCACCTCTCTCATGCCCAGCTCGCGGGCAGCGAGAACGCGGCCGTGGCCCGCTATGATCTCATCATCATCGCTGATGAGCACGGGATTGGTGAAGCCGAACTGTTCGATGCTGACGGCGATCTGCTTGATCTGCTTCCTGGAGTGGGTCCGGGCATTTCCCTTGTAAGGGCGCAGCGCCTCGACGCGCCGCAGCTCGATTTGCGGGAAATCCATGTCTGAGCTCGCCTCCATGTTTCCGCTTCAATAGCACCCGAGGTTGCGAGGTCGAGGCGCTCCCTCGAACGAGTCAATTTGTCATTCCATACTGCGGGCGTTCGCAGCAGATGAAGCAGCGAGCGAAGGCCATTCGCTGTTTTAATTTGGCCACAATTCGCGTTTTTTGGCGTTAAGCCACTGTAGACGCGTCACAAAAATGGGCAGGGGCGCTCTGGGAGAGCGAAAAGTCGGCCAAATTCCCTGTAAATCGCGCCGTTGCATGCAAAGACCCGTTAGCGCCGGACTGCGCCATTCACCACCTCATCCGCGCACCGATCAAACCCGGCTAAATTCGGCACGCATCGCCACGGCGCCGTCGCAGCGCACGGCTTCGACCGCGTCTTTGCCGACTGACCGCAGGAAGATCGGCTGGCCGAGAAAAAGCGGTGCCATCGCGCGGAAGGAGAAGCGCTTCAGCGGTCCGTTGCGCATCGCCAGCCCCGCGAGGCGTGCAGCCGTGAAGGGGCCATGGACCACGAGAGACGGATAGCCTTCGACTTCGGTCGCATATGGGTGATCATAGTGGATACGATGCGAATTGAAGGTCGCGGCGGAAAAGCGGAACAGGTGGGTTTCGGTGGGAAGCCACCGCTCGCCTTCCGGCTCGACCGGCAAAGGCTCCGGCATTGCCACCGGAGAGCCTGCGGGTCGGTAGACCAAGCTCTGGCGCTCGCTCATGCATGGTGAGCCACCCTGCTCGATGACCCGCTCGATCTCGACGAACACCAATGCGCCGCTGCGACCCTCCTTGGGAGTGATCTCGGCGATGGTAGAAGTAAGCGTAGCCTGGTGACCAAGCGCCAGCGGGCGATGAAACGTCATCGCGCTGGCGGCAAACATCCGTTGCGGGAGGCCGGTGTCGGGCAGGAACGAGCCCACCCGGGCGTGACCGTCGCTGGAAAGCTCTGAATCAGCCGGATCGGGAAGGAAAAAGGCCCAATGCGCCAACGGTGGCTGCGCTTCGGGACTGGCGACGGGGGCACCGCTGGCAAGGGCGAACCGCCGAAGCGGCTGGAGTTCCAGAACTTCTACCCTCGTCTGCGTGCGACCCACGAACTGCTGTAGAGCGTTCGCCTCGTCTTCGAGTGCTGCATTCATTGACGGCCTCGCCTCTCGCCTTCGAAAATTGCCCCTATAGGCAATCTTGAACCGATTAATTCGCTACCACAGCCACCTCACCGCAAGCGTTTACAAGCGCATTCCTTCGGCGGTGGGGGCTACGGCTTTCTAGATCAGGCTCACTCAGACCGTGTCGCCGTCCCTACCGGTCAAGGGCGCTTCGTGGGTAATCATCAGCTTTGCAGCTTCCGAACGCGAAGTTGCGATGACGTGGTCGATCCCCTCGATGGTTATTGCCAGCGTACCCATCTCGGTTACCTCGACGAGGTTCTTGGCCTTCAAATACCAGGTGTGGAACTCGAACTGCGTGGGCGAACAGCCGATCAGCTCCTCCAATTGCCAGCTACCGATGCCGGGGTTTCCAGGGGCCTCCCGCCTTTGCCGATAGAGGTGGCGAAGTATCCGCGCATGAGCTTCGGCGTCCTCAAGCGCTTCCCCGTGCGACTTGTCGTCGGCAGCACCGGGGGACGGTACACCGCCATATTCGGCTCGGTATCTGTCTTCGAATTCCTTGCGCATTTCCGGGTCGCGCAATGCCTTGTAGGCTTCGACGACGTCCGCGAACTTGTCGAGGTCGGAGGTCTCGGAATTGTCGGGATGATAAAGCTTGGCGAAATGGTGATATGCCTGCTCAAGCTCGCGCGACGTGCACCCTGGCCGCACTTGCAGGCGATCGAAGAAATCGATGAAATCGGCTTGATGATTCATACCGAGACCCTGTTAACCCGGCAGGTTCACCCACACCGCCATTCGCTACACGACTTAGGGGGTACACCCCTTCGGTTTGCCGTTGTTGCATTTCGGGGTGAGCGTCCCCGAACCGTTGCCGTTGCCGTTGCCGTTGCCCGTCGAAGTACCGCCGCCGGTCGTGCCACCAGTGGTTCCGCCTGTCGTGCCGCCGGAAGTTCCACCCGTTGTGTCGCCGGTCGTGCCACCAGTGGTCCCGCCGGTCGTGCCACCAGTGGTCCCGCCGGTCGTGCCACCAGTGGTCCCACCGGTCGTGCCACCCGTGGTTCCGCTCGTCGTATTGCCACCCGTGGTTCCGCCGGTCGTATCGCCGCCTGTCGATCCCGTGCCGGTGGTTCCGCCGGTACCGGTACCCGATCCACCGCCGCTCGTTCCGTTGCCCGCGGTGCTCCCGTTCGAACCGGACCCGCCGCCTGTGCCCGATGAAGAGCTGTCCGAGCCGCTTGCGCCGAACCCGGCACTTGCGCCGACTAGATTTGCTGCGTGGCCAAGGGCGACGGACACGTTGCTGCCCAACGCATACGAGGCTCCACCTATTCCCACCCCGGCGATAGCCAGGATCAAGGCATATTCGGCAGCCGCCGCACCGGCATCGTTGGTCAAGAAACGCAATCGCATATCGCAGCACCCTGTTGCTGAAGGCTCAGATCTGACCCGCGACAGCTTTGCTGCTCGTCGAGGACGCTCTATCGCGAATCGCAGCCGATATCCAGTCACCGATTTTCCACCATATAAGTTGTGCTGATCGAGCGGCGGGATCACCCACGGCAAACGTTTGCAGGCCAGCGCGGCGTCGGAGGGTAAACGTCCCGCAAGAGGACAAGTCCCGCCAGCGAAAGGTAACAATTGTTCTCTCAGTCGAATTGTGATTGAAGACGGTGTCCTGTCGGCATTTGCGATGCCGCCAGCAAACAACGGGTCCATCGACACGTCGGGTAGCGCAAAAGCGCGCCGGGCATCCAAGGCTAAGCGGCCAGGAGTGATGATGCGCTCGATACTCTTGCTGTCTGCAGCGGTGGCTGGTGTCCTCGGTTTGCCCGTGTGCGTGCACGCCCAGGATGCGGCGGAGACCGCGATCATCCTCGGCGGTACCGGCAACGCTCAAGGTCGCGCCCAGCGCAGCCTCGGATCGGCGATTGCGCGCGGAATGGGCAATGCCGCGGGGGCTGTCGCGGCCACCACTCCGGCGCGCACGCCACACGGGTCGACGACGCAACGATCCAGAAGCCACGGACGGACGCAGGGTAACTTCGCCATTCCGCTTCCCGGCGATGTCGATCCGCTGGCGAAAACAAACGCTCCGTCGTTCAAGGTCAGCAGCGGGGCTACGCTCCGGGTGAGCGGCGGGCTTCGGCGGAAGAGTGCCGTCGTGGAAAAGGCTCCAGAAGATGCCGGTCGCTAGGATGGTTACGCGGACGGACCGGCAGCCGACGCCGTCGAAGGGTGCCTGATCCAGAATGCACCTCCATTCGAACGCGAGTTGCAGCTATGTCATCAAGGCGGTCGAGCTGCCTGCCCTGAACTATCTGGGCAAGGGCCATCCCCTGCCCAAGCGCCTGACGTGGATCAATCGCGGTACCGACCAGGATCTGCGACCGACAAGCGTACAGCAGCTTATCCGAACGCTGTTTCACGACCAGAAGTCTCCCAGCGTGGCCAAACTTCACGAAACCTCGGGACTACGTGTGTCGTTCGAGACCATGCAGGATCGGGACGGGTTCGCCAAAGCCTTCTCCGCCGCTCGCGCCGAGATGATTCGACGCCAGCGGACCGAGCTGTCGGCCGTGTTCGACAGGCCCAAGGATGCCGAGAAGAGTTTCGAGGAACTGCGTGCGGGCGGCGTCGAGGCCAAATCGATTTCGCTGCTGTGGCGCGCGGGGCAGTTCATCCGCGAAAATCACAGCTATCCCGCCGGCCACTCCAGACTGAGCGTGGCCACGGCCACGGTCGGGGCGGGTCTGGCGGGGGCGATCTTCGGCATGACCCTGTTGACCATTCCCGGGCTCGGCCTGGTCGCGGCCGGGGGAGCGATCGCGGCACAGGCGCTCGGCACGATCGGCGCGGTCGGCGGGGCGCTGGGCGCGACTGGCGGCGGCATAGCGCGCATGCTCACCGATCTCGACGTCGACGATCACGAGGTCGACTACTTCGTCATGGAGATCGCCACCGGCAAGGTGTTCGTCTCGGTCGATCCGGTCACGTGCGGGAAGAGCATAGAGTTCGTCCGCGGCATCCTCACGCGCAATGGCGGCCACTTCGCGGACAGTGTCGCTCATGAATAGCGTCGCGGATGGCCCCGAATGGCACGGATGCCGCGGCGCGCTTGAACGCTGGCAAAGGACGCGCCCATGCGTGGGACGGCTTCATGCAATTGACGCGGCCATCGATCTGCCGAACTCTCGCGCACGCAAGGCTGCGGGTGTGGGTTGGGCCATCCGGCATCCGGCGTCGCGAAGGGGGGCACATGCAGGCGAGTGACAGCAACGTGATCGGCCACGTGGTCGGCACCGACGGGACCAGGGCGCACTGCCTGCTCGACGTGCGGCGGCTCGCCGGCGTGCGTGCCGGCGACGAGGAAGCGGGCGACAACACCTCGATCGGCGCGATCGTCCGCATGGCGGTGCACGGATCGGACGTGTTCTGCTCGCTGGTCGAGATGGCCCGCGACCCCGAGGACGCGGACCGGTCGCTGGGCGAGCTCGAATACCTCGGCGAAGGCATCCGCGGTGCGGACGGCGCGCTCACCTTCCGCCGCGGCGTCACCCACTTTCCCCATCCCGGCGACTCCATCCGCTTTGCCACCGAAGACGAACTCGCCGCGATCTTCGCGCCGCCGAACGTCCCGCATATCGAACTCGGCACGGTCTACCCCACTCGCGAAGTGCGCGCGCCGATCCTGTTCGACGCACTGCTCGGTCGCCACTTCGCGATCGTCGGGTCGAGCGGCGCGGGCAAATCGACCACCGTCGCCCTGATGCTCGACCGGATCGTGAGCCAGGCGAAGCACGGCCACGTCGTCATCTTCGACCCGCACGGCGAATACGCGCACGCGTTCGGCGATGCGGCGCAGGTGTGGGACGTCGGCAACCTCAAGCTGCCGTACTGGGCGATGAACCTCGACGAGCATTGCGACGCGTTCATCGCCGCCACCGGCGACGAGCGGACGGTCGATGCCAACATCATGGCCAAGGTCCTGCTGCGCGCCCGCCAGCGCAACATCCATGCCGAGATGCCGGGGCGGATCACCGCCGACACGCCGGTATCGTACCAGTACAAGGACCTGACCGACGCGCTGGAGGCAGAGGCCGGCCGGCTGGAGAAGATGGCCGACGCCCACCGCTACACCCACCTGCGGCTGACGATCGAGCAGTTCTTCCACGATCGCCGCTACAACTTCATCTTCAACGCCGAGCATGGCGACGCCTCGATCGAGGGGCTGCTGGGCGATCTCCTGCGCATCCCCAACAACGGCAAGCCGATCTCGATCGTCGACCTTGCGGGCGTGCCGACCGAGATCGTCAACGTCGTCGTCGCCACCCTCGCGCGGCTGATCCTCGATTACGCCATCTGGGCACCCCGCACACAGCGCGCGCCGATCCTCCTCGTCTGCGAGGAAGCGCACCGATACCTCCCGCGCCACCAGAGCGAGGCGACCCGATCGGTCCAGAAGCAGCTCGAGCGCATCGCCCGCGAAGGGCGCAAGTACGGCGTCTGCCTCGGCATGGTGAGCCAGCGCCCGTCGGAACTGTCGGAGACCGCGCTGTCGCAGTGCGGCACCATCATGTCGCTGCGCCTCAACAACCAGACCGACCAGGCCCACCTCGTCGCCGCGCTGACGGAGGGCGCGCGCAGCATCGCGGGCAGCGTCGGCAGCTTGCGCAACCGTGAGTGCATCGTCAGCGGGGAAGGCGTGCCGATCGCAATGCGCGTGCTGGTGGACGAGCTGGAAGAGGCCAAGCGCCCCGCGTCGGAAGACCCCTCTTTCGCGGAACGCTGGAGCCGGACGGACGTGCCGCGATCGCTCCTGACCGAGACGATCCGCCGCTGGCGAACCGAGCGATAGGTGACACGAAGTATACACCAAAACGCCGGGGGTATGTCACACGTGTCGCACTGTCCCGGAGCGGAACTCGCGGCCGGCGCGAAAGCGCGCAGCGGAGGGCGTCTGACAGAGCGGAGGCAAGGAGCGGTCATCCCGCCAGCGTGGCAGGCCGGGGGCGTGTAGGAAAATGGATTCGTATGACGGCACAATGAGATCGGCTGATCTCGCGAGCGGGCGGCGAAAACTCGACATGGCTGCCGTAAAGGCAATCTGGCAGCGACGGCCCTGGCGGGGGCGACCGCTATTTCGCGGGTATCACGTGGCGTTCGCGACGGTACTTGCGCTCGTGGTGCTACAGATCGCCGCTGCCTACGTCATCGGTCGCCAAGCGTTCGGGATCGCCTTCGATGAAGTCTTTACCTTCGGGACGAGCTATCAGACGCTCGCAGGGTGGCTGCTGCTACCGCTTCTGATCATCGGGCTAGTCACGCTGAAGATCACGCTGAGACGTAGCGAAAGGCCCACTCGCCTGCTCCTGCGATGGATCCGGCTCCGCTCGGACTGGCTGATCCGCGGCTTCCTGATCATTTCGGCCTACCCCACGATGGGCAAGGCATTCACGATCATCAAGTCGGCCATCCCCAACATGGTCGGCTTCTGGGCGGACCCCATGCTGGTCGAGTGGGATCGGGCCCTGCTAGGCGCCGATGCTTGGATCGTTGCTCACCAGCTCTTTTCCATCCCCGTCCTTATCGCAATTGATCGGGTTTACTTTCTTTGGTTCACATATTTCGCGCTGCTGACCGGGGTTTTCAGCTTTACTCGTGACATTCGGTTTCAGGCGCGTTCGGCGCTGACCTTTTTCCTGTGCTGGATATTGCTCGGCAATTTCACTGCCTATGCATTGCCGTCGGTAGGTCCGATTTTCTACGACCAGGTCCACCACAGCGATCATTTCAGGGGGCTGACGGATATGCTCGGGCAAGTGCATCGAGACCCCGGGCTGGTCGCTATGCACACCGTCGATTTCCTGTTGACCAAGGTCGGCAAGCCGAAGCTGGGAATGGGCATCTCGGCGATGCCCTCGATGCACGTGTCGATCGCGTGGCTGGGAATCCTGATGGCGACACACTATCGTGGCAAAGTCTGGTTGAAAGTGTTCACCCTGGCATTCACGACTGCCACCGTGATCGGTTCGGTCTATCTCGGCTGGCATTACCTTGTGGACGGGGTTGTCTCGATCATCGGAACGACGGCAATCTGGTTCTTCGCGCGCTGGTTCGTCGACCGCACTTATCGCCCAAGCAGAAGCCCGGTAATCGCGATTCGGGATTAGCAACAGGCCGAATGCGCTTGTTCAACACCTCTCGACATCTACGTCGTTGTGTGTCGCGGTTAATCTTGATCCACGGAACGAACGGGCCGCTGTTGCCTTTTTGGCGAGATCGTTAACGCCTTGCGGAGGCAGCCGACCGACAGAGAATCAGCGAATCAACAACATACGCTGCGTTGCAAAAAGGCACCGCCACGTGCCTGTTAACCAATCCACTTAAGTTAGCCCGCGACTAACCCTTTGGCAAACGGACTTAATTTTTTGGTAAGGGTTTGCCGTTGACGTGAATCGCCCAAATCGGGAAGATGGCATCGGTTTCGAAGGTTGGCGAATGATTGGGTAAAGGCCCGGCATCGTCGATGATACAAAACGATAACCGGGTCCAATCATCCGCCAACCCAAGAACTGGCCGTCCGGAATTCGCCGGGGCCTTTCACAAGAATGCTGCGTCCGCTCCATCCAGGTGGCGCAGCAACTGGGGATTGTAAGACCATGACCAACTTTCTCAAGAGCTTTATCGCTGACGAATCGGGCGCCTCGGCTGCCGAATACGCCCTGATCATCGCCATCGTCGGCGTCGGCATCGGTGCCGCTGCGCTGGCCCTCGGTCAGAACGTGACGGCTGCCGTGACCCAGGCTTCGGACGAAGTCCAGAAGTGCAACACCACTCCTGAAGGCTCGGGCTTCGTCACTGGTACTGTGGCGTGCACGGGCGCTGCTGAAGAAGAGTAAGGTTCAGTCGGATCAACGCGACTGACAATTTTTACAATACATAAGGGATTCTCCGGGCGATAACGCCCGGAGAATTTCCGCTCTGAAATACCGCCCGGGGGGGTAACGACATGCAGCAGAGGAACCTGATACTGCTGGGACTTGCGATAGTGATCGGCCTTGTCGCCGTGATCCTCGCCAATTCCTACTTCACTGGCGTGGAAGAGCGCCAGGCCGCCGAGGCGGAGCAGCAGAAGCTCGTCCGGATCGTCGTCGCTACGCAGCCGATGGAGTTCGGCAGCCCGCTCACCGAGCAGAACATCAAGCTCCAGAATTTTCCGGCGCAGTCGGTGCCCGAAGGTGCGTTCACCTCGATCCCCGAAGCGTTGAAGGACAATCGCGTTGCCCTGCGCCCGATCGTCACCGGTGAACCGGTGCTGCGCAGCAAGGTCAGCGGGACCGACGGGCGCGCCACGCTCGCCGCGCTGCTGCCCGAAGGCTTCCGCGCGATATCGTTTCCCGTGAACAACGTGTCCGGCTTCGTGCTGCCCGGCACCACGGTCGACATCCTGCTGCTGCGCCAGATCGAGGGCGACGGCGCGGACGACCAGGACCAACGCGCCGACACCATCCTCGAAAACGTGCAGGTGCTCGCGATCGACCAGTTGGCGAACGACAAGGAAGGCAAGCCCAAGGTCAGCCGGACGGTCACCTTCGCGTTGACGCCGACCGATGCCTCGCGCCTCGCCATCGCCAACCGCATGGGTGCCCTGCAGCTTACCCTGCGCAAGGTCGAACCCGAATTCACTACCGAGGGTGAGCGCGGCGAGCGGGTCGCGCGCACCGTGACCAGTCGCCAGCTCGGCGTGCCGCGCATCGTCATCGGCGGCACCGGACGCGGCGGTGGCGGCGGCTCTGCCCCCGCGCCGCGAGCGCCCGCGCCCGTCTATGCCTCGATCAACCCGCCGTCGCCCTCAGCGGCGATCGTCCCCGTCTATTCCGGCCCCGCGATGACGGTCGTGCGCGGCACCGAGCCGACCAGCTACCAGGTCGGCAATCTGGGAGCACCCCGATGAGAACCGCCCGTATCGCGTTCGCCGCGTTCGTGCTGGCCGGAACCGCGCTCGGCACCGCCGCGCCCGCCTTCGCACAGGACGATATCCACGCCGGCTCGCTCGAAGTGCCGGTCAACAAGAGCCAGGTCGTCTCCGCCGACCGGCCGATCGCCCGCGCGATGGTCGGCAATGCCGAAGTCGCCGATGTCGTGCCGATCTCCGAACGCTCGGTCTATGTGCTCGGCAAGAAGTTCGGCACCACCAGCCTGACCCTTTACGATCGCGGCAACCGCGTGATCGCGGTGATGGACATCGAAGTCGGGCCGGATGTCGAGGGCCTGAAGACCCAGATGGCCGATCTCATTCCCGGCCAGCCGGTGGATGCGCGCATCTCAGCGGGCAACCTCATTCTGACCGGCCTCGTCAGCGATCCGGGCGCCGCGGCGCGCGCCGCCCAGCTCGCCAGGGCCTATGCCGGCGACGCGGTCATCAACATGATCCAGGTCGGCGGCAGCCAGCAGGTCATGCTCGAGGTGAAGTTCGCCGAAGTGAACCGCACCATGGGCGAACAGCTCGGTGTTCGCGGATTCGGTTTCTCGAACAACGGTACCTTCCAGGGCGCGATCGGCGAAGGTGCTTCGCTCGACAGCACGAACGGACTGCGGGTCGGCGGGATTACCGATGCCTTCGGGATCTTCACCAAGGCGTTCAGCATCGGCTCGCTCAACATCGACGCCGCGCTCAACATCCTTGAGCGCAAGGGCCTGGCCAAGACGCTTGCCGAACCCACGCTGGTGGCGCTGTCGGGCGAAAAGGCCTCGTTCCTCGCCGGCGGCGAATTCCCGATCCCGGTGTCCCAGGGCAGCAGCGGCGGCGGGACAGGTGGCAACGGCGGCAACGCGATCACCGTGGAGTTCAAGCCGTTCGGCGTCAGCCTAGGCTTCACCCCCACCGTGCTGAGCGACAAGGTCATCAGCCTGGTCGTGGAACCCGAAGTGTCGTCGATCGATGCGAGCGCCTCGGTCACCGTCAACGGCCTCTCGGTCCCCGGCCTGCAGACCCGCCGCGCCAGCACCACCGTGGAATTGCGCGACGGCGAAAGCTTCGCCATCGCCGGGCTGCTGCAGAGGGACTTCCAGACCACCGTTCGCCAGCTTCCGCTTCTCGGCAACATCCCGATCATCGGCGCGCTGTTCCGCTCGTCGGGCTTCCAGCGCGGCGAGACCGAGCTGATGATCGTGGTCACCCCGCGCCTCGTCGCGCCGCTGCGGCCGAGCCAGGTGCGCTTGCCGACCGACCGGATCGCCGATCCCAAGCCGAGCGACGTGATCACCACCGGCGACAGCTATCGCCCGATCCCGCTCGCCCCGCAGCCCGGTGCCATTCCGGTCGACGCGGCGGGTCCGCAGGCTTCGGCGGAGAAGGTGGAGCTACCCGCCGTCGTCGCCGCGACCACCACCAAGGCCAAGACGGACACCGATGGAGACGGATATGATTTCTGATCGCAGGCTCCTCGTCCTCGCCGTGCTGCTGCCGGCCCTGGCCGCGTGCGAGCACAACTATCCCGGCCCCGCCGCATCGAACTTCGGCGATGCCAACCGCGTGACGATGGCCGCCCAGGTCGTCGATCCCGATCCGGAATACGACACGCTCAACCCGCCCACCAGCGCGGAGCACGCTGCCCAAGCCGCCGATCGCTATGCCAAGGGGACGGTCAAGCAGCCCAAAGCTCCCTCGGCGAGCTCTGGACCGCAATAGGAACCTGCCATGCGCCCGCGGTCCAGTTACTTGTGGCGAGACGAGCGGGGGGCCGTTGCGGCCACTTACGCGATCGCCCTCATGGGCCTGATCGTGGTAGCCGGGGTCGGCTATGACTACAGCCGCATGGCCTCGCTCGACAGCGAGCTTCAGAACGCCGCGGACCAGGCCGCACTCGCCGCCGCGACACAGCTCGATCGCGAGAGCGAAACCTCGGCCGGCGCTGGCGACGGTGCCTGCGCGCGGGCATCCGAGGCAGCGGTCAACCTGCTGCGGAACCTCACGCTGCTGTCGAACGACGGGAATGCGACCGGAAATCAGGTGACCGTGACGGGCGAGCCAACCTGCGATGCGACCGGCCGCATCCGCTTCTACGAGGACCGCGAGAAGACCGATCCCGCGACGAACGACGCAGAAGCGCGCTTCGTCGAAGTCCACGTCAATCCGCGTAGGGCGTTCTATGCGCTGACCCCGGTCATGGCGTCGTTCACCAACTCGGGCGACCTCAACGCCGCGGCCTTCGCGGGCGTCGGATCGGCGGTGTGCAAGGTCCCGCCGATCATGATCTGCAGTCCGGATCCCACCCAGCCGTTCAACGCCGAAGGGCGCAAGGGGCAGGGCCTGATCGCGACGGGTCACGCCCCCAACGGTACCAGCAACAACCAAGGCGGCGGAGCAGGCTCGACAGATAACGTCAACTGGTCCCCTGGAAACTTCGGTTTCCTCCAGGTCCAGGAAGGCACTGCCCAAAGCCGCAACGCCCGCCTGCTGCAGGCGCTGGCGTTCAACAATCCGCCGATCGATTGCGTGTCGGTCGACGACAACAAGGTCAACACGGGCAACCCGCAGGGCCTCTACGACGCCATCAACACCCGGTTCGGGATTTACGATTTCCCGTCGAATGGCAACAACACGCTCGCGAGCTGTCAGGGTGGGGCCTGCTCGCCCGCGCCTAACGTCCGCATGGATCATGCGACATCGACCAATGGCAACGGCAACGGCGGTGGCGGAAATGGCAACGGAAACGGCAATGGCAACGGCGGTGGCGGCAATCCCAATGTCTGCAAGATGGGCAACAACGGTTACACGATGCCCACCGGCGGTAGCGAATTCAATCCGATCGTCACGACCCCTGTAAACAGCAGTACACGCTACGATACCAACATCACGCGCATGGGGCTTCCGCGCGACCTGTGCCACTACGATACCTACAGTGCGGGCGCGCAGTGCGGTACGGTGGCCGGGGGTCGCTTCGGTACCGGACTGTGGGCGCGGAACGACTATTGGGCCGTGAATCATAACGGGGTCACCCGACCGACTGCCTGGAACTCGATGACCCGGTACGAAACCTACCTGTGGGAAATCGAGAATTCGCGCGGGGTCGCTCCGGCGGTCTGCGCGCCAGCCGCGGGCGATGCCAGTCGCCGGGTATTGACGATCGCGGTGGTATCCAATTGCGCTCAGCTATCGGGCACGTCCAGAGACGTGGTGATCGACGATTGGGTCGATGTGTTTCTCGTCGAGCCTGCAACCGACAATTCCGCGCGGCACATGGGCGGGTTCCGGGATGCGATCTACTTCGAGATCATCGGTCCGTCGAAACTGGCGGGAAGCGGCACCTATGCCGCGCAGCAGGTCCGGCGCGACGTGCCGTATCTGATCCAATGATGAGCCTGGGCAGCCTCTTGCGCAATCCGAGCGGCGCCGCGGCGGCGGAGCTGGCGCTCAGCCTGCCGATGGTGATGGCGCTCCTGTTCGGCAGCTTCGAGGCCGGCAACTACCTGCTGACCGAGCACAAGGTCATCAAGGGTGTGCGCGACGGTGCGCGCTATGCCGCGCGCTTGCCGTACGAATATTATGAGGACTGCGGTCCGGGCCTGTCCAACCCCGACGTCGCGCTGGGGTTGCCGTCCAACACGGATGCCGAGGAAGACATCGCGAACGTGACCATGAGCGGACGCCCCGCCGGCGGCGCCATCCGCGTGAGCGGTTGGGACGCCAGCGAAGTCAGCATCACCGTAACCTGCGATACCACGACGACTACGGGCATTTACGAGGACTGGGGCCATGCCCCGCGCGTGCTCGTGGCTACGCGGGTCCCCTATCCCTCGATACTCGGCTTGCTCGGCTTCGATACCAGCGGAGCCGTCGTCCGCGCGCAGGCGCAGGCAGCGGTGATCGGGCTGTGAGCGCCCATTCCTTCATCCGCCGGTTCGTGACCGACCGGACAGCCGCATCCGCGGCCGAATTCGCGCTGGTCCTGCCGCCGTTCCTGCTGTTCCTGCTGGGCATCTTCGACGTCGGCCGCTTTATCTGGTTCGTCAACGAGAACGAAAAGGCAGCCCAGATCGGCGCGCGCTGGGCGGTGGCCACCGATATCATTCCCGGCGGCGAGATCGGCTGCGATACGCCCGGCTCTTCGGTCGCCGGACTCCAGTGCTACAGCTACTCGATCAACGGGATCACCCCGCAGGGCGGGATCGTGGCCGAAGACGATTTCCCGACCGTCACGTGCACGTCGACCGGGGGAACGCTGAGCTGCGAATGCGAAGCGACCTGCCCCTTCAGCACCGATATCGACGATGTCTCCCAGTCCGCGTTCAACCGGATGGTGCGCCGGATGCAAGCTATCCAGCCGCGCCTCGCGGGGGATGATGTCAGTATCAGCTATGCCTGGTCCGGCCTTGGCTATTCGGGCGATCCGAACGGGGCTGACGTCGCGCCGATCGTCACCGTGTCGATCGGCCGGCTCGATTTCCAACCCCTGTTCATGGCAGGATTTCTCAGCATCGGCATCCCCGGCGCATCGTACTCGTTGACGATGGAAGATGGTGCCGGGACTACTTCGAACTAGGGCGGCCATGAAGTCCTTGTTCATCATCGACGTTCGCAAAGAACGCACTTCGGGTGGGGTATACGCCTTCTGCCGCAATGGCGGACGCATCGAACACGGGGATGCACTGCATCCCATTGCGGCCGAGACCGCCCGAGGAAACAATGACTGACTACGCTTCCACCTACAGCCTGCGAGATTCCGTGAGCGACTTCCTGACCGGACAGTGCCTCGTCGTGGCCAACAGCGCGGCGCTGGATGCCTTTACCGCGCAAGCCCCGGGCGGGCGCCTTGAATCCGCGACGCTTCTGCCACTCGGGCCCGAAAGCGCGCTTCCGCGCGACGCGCTGGACCGTGCGCGGGTGCTCGTGCTCGAGATCGACACCGCCAGCGACGCATCGCTGCGCCGGCTTGCCACGGTGCGCACGTCGCATCCCAAGCTGGTGATCATCGCCGCGATCGAGCAGGCGGGTGTCGGCGTAGTCCGCGCGCTGATCCGGCAGGGTGTGGCCGATGTGGCCGAGCTGCCGTTTCATGCCGCGCAGCTGGAAGAGCAGGTGCTCGATGCGCTGTCGAGCCAGGTGGAAATCCGCTCCAAGGTCGAGCTCGGCAAGGCGATCACCGTCGTCGGCGCGAGCGGGGGCTGCGGCGCAACCAGCGTTCTGACGCACCTCGCCGAGGAACTGGCCAGGCAGACCCCGAATTCGCGCGGCGTCTGCCTGATCGATCTCGATCTCCAGAAGGGCAACACCGCATCGTACCTCGGGATCGAGCCTGCGGTGACCATCCAGTCGCTCATCGATGCCGGTTCGCGCCTCGACCGCGACCTGATGATGAGCGCGGTGACCGATACCGGACGCGGGTTCAGCCTTATCGCGGCACCCGAAACGATCCAGCCTGCGGACCAGCTTGACGTCGATCACCTGCTGGCGATCGTCAACCTCGTCCGCTCGCATTTCGACCATGTCCTGATCGATCTCCCGCCGATGTGGAACGACTGGACCCTGTCGCTGGTGAGCTGGTCGAACCGGGTGGTCCTGTTGACCGATTCCTCGATCGCGAACCTGCGCCAGGCGCGCCGGACGGTGGCATTGCTGGGAAGCGTCGACGTGCCGGCCTCGCGCATTTCGATCGCGGTCAACCGGGTCGAGCGCAAGCTGTTCGCCTCGACCAAGCTGGAAGATGTTTCGCGCGCGCTCGGCACCGATGACCTGGTGAGCATCTCCGACGTCGGCCTGTCCCTTCGCGCCGCACAGGACCAGGGCGTGCCGCTGGGCGTGGTGCAGGGCAAGAACCGCTTCACGCAGGACATCGCCGCGCTTGCCGAGGCCATCGTGCAGGGCAACGAACCGTCATGAGCAAGTGGTCGCTCAGGGCGGCGCAGCCGGCGCCGATCGTCAACGTCGAACCGGCCGAGCCGGAGGCGGTGCCTTCCGCCTTGCCGGTGGACTCCGCGGTGCTCGACCGCAAGTTGTCGCTGAAGGTATCGATCCACCGTTCGCTGCTCGACAAGATCAACCTCGCCGCGCTCGACCAGTTGCCCCGCGCACAGATCGAGACCGAAATTCGCGAGATCGTGGCGGAACTGCTCAAGGAGCGGAACGAGGTCCTCAACGCCGCCGAGCGCGAGGAACTCGTTATCGAGGTCCTCGACGAACTGCTCGGCCTCGGGCCGCTCGAGCCGCTTCTCAAGGACGAGGGAATCACGGATATTCTCGTCAACGGTTTCCAGACCGTGTTCGTCGAACGCCTCGGCTTGCTGGAGCGCGTCCAGACGCGTTTCCAGGACGAAAAGCACCTCCTGCGGATCATCCAGAAGATCGTCAGCGCGGTGGGCCGACGGATCGATGAAAGCAGTCCCTTCGTCGATGCGCGCCTTGCCGACGGCTCGCGCGTCAACGCGATCATCGCGCCGCTGGCGATCGACGGTTCGCTGCTCTCGATCCGCAAGTTTGCCAAGAAGCGGATCGGCATCGAGCGGCTGATCGAACTCGGCAGCGTTCCGGAGCCCATGGTCCGGGTCATGGAAGCGATGGTCGGCACCCGCAAGAACGTGCTGATCTCCGGCGGCACCGGCTCGGGCAAGACGACCCTGCTGAACGCGATGTCGTCGTACATCGATTCCCGCGAGCGCATCGTGACGATCGAGGATTCGGCGGAACTCCAGCTGCAGCAGGACCACGTCGCACGCCTGGAAACCCGCCCGGCGAACATCGAGGGTCGCGGCGAGGTGAGCCAGCGCGATCTCGTCAAGAACGCGCTCCGCATGCGGCCCGACCGGATCATCATCGGCGAAGTGCGCGCCGGTGAGGCGTTCGACATGCTGCAGGCCATGAACACCGGCCACGACGGGTCGATGACCACCGTCCACGCCAACACGCCGCGCGATGCCCTGAGCCGTATCGAGCAGATGATCGGCATGAGCGGGATCGAGATTTCGCCGGCTTCGGCGCGCGCGCAGATCGCCTCGGCGATCGACGTCGTGGTGCAGGTGGCGCGGCTTGCCGACGGCCGTCGCCGCGTCGTCAGCCTGGCCGAAGTGACCGGGATGGAAAGCTCGACGATCACGATGCAGGAAATCTTCCGCTACAAGATCACCGGGCGGAGCGAGAGCAACGAAGTGGTCGGCCATTTCGAGGCCACGGGCATCCGGCCCAAGCTGCTGTCCGATGCGTCGGCCAACGGCTTCGACCTGCCGTCCGAACTGTTCCGGCCGGAACTGAAGTTCGGCTGATGGTCGAAACGCTCCTCCGCATCCTGGTCCTGCTGGCGATCTTCGCGTCGGTCTTCCTGCTGTCGCAGGTCGTCCTCGGCGCGTTCTGGCGCAACCGGGCGCGGGTGGCGGCGGTCAACAAGCGGCTCCAACTGATGCGGCAGGGCGCCGACCGGCTCGAGATCGCCGCGCAGCTTCGCAAGAACCTGCCGAGCGAATTCAACGAACTGCCCGGCCCGCTCGCATCGGTCCTGCGCAGCCTGCAACGTTCGATGTTCGCGGCTGCGGTCAGCCTTTCGATCGGCCAGTTGCTGTTCTGGATGGGCGTGGGGTTCATCGCCGTGAGCGTGATCCTGCTGCTCAGCGCGTCATTCGCGGGATTCCCGCTTACCGTCGGCGTCTTCCTGCTGGCTTTCAGTTTCGCTGCGGCGGTTGCCCTTGGCCTGCCCGTGATGATCATCAACATCATCGGTCAACGTCGTCGCAAGAAGATGGAACAGCAGTTCCCCGTATCGATCGACATTTTCGTGCGCGCGTTGCGCTCGGGCCATCCGGTCGCCGGCGCGATCAACCTGCTGACGACGGAAATGGAAGACCCGATCGGTAGCGAGTTCGGCATGGTCTCGGACGAGGTCGCCTATGGCGCCGACCTGACCGACGCGCTCGATGCGATGGCCGATCGCTGGGATCTCGAGGACATCCGCATGTTCGTCGTCAGCCTCGCGGTGCAGAGCGAGACGGGCGGCAACCTCGCCGAGATTCTCGAGAACCTGTCGACGATCATCCGCGCCCGGGCGAGCCTCTATCTCAAGGTCCGCTCGCTGAGCTCGGAAGGGCGGATGACGGGCTGGATCCTGACCGTGCTGCCGGTCATCACCTTCGTGGGCATGTTCCTCGTCAATCCCGCATTCTATCTCGACGTGGCGCAGGACCCGATCTTCATGTTCGGCCTGCCGACCATGATCATCTGGTACTTCGTCGGCGTCTTCTGGATCCGCAAACTCGTGGACATCAAGGTCTGACATGATCGAACTCGCAGCCCAGGACACGACCGTCCGCATCCTTCTGCTCGTCGCGCTGTTCGGCGTCGTCGCCGGGCTGTCGCTGCTCGCGCTGTTCTACGCCAACCGGCGGATGGTGGTGCGAGGGCAGTACGAGCGCCTGTCGCAGAAAGGGCTGATGATCGGCGAAGGTCTGGGCGGTCCGCAGACCGAAAGCCTGCGCACGCGCGAATCGCAGTCGGCCTGGGCGCGTCTCGCCGCTGCGGTCGAGAAGGCCGGCCTCAACCTGACCGATACCAAGAGCGAACGCCTGACCTCGCTGCTGCGCCAGGCGGGTTTCCCGTCACCCTCCGCGCCGCGTATCTTCACCCTCGTCCGTCTTGCGATGATCTTCACGCTGCCGCTGCTGTACGTGCTGCTGGCATTTTCGGGTGACGATCCGCCATCTTTCCTGAAGGTCTACCTGATCGGCTCGGTACTCGCGCTCGTCGGATTGTACCTGCCCAACCTGTACGTCCAGGCACGCGCCGATCGGCGCAAGGAAGCCATCATCAACGGGTTTCCGGACTGCCTCGACCTTCTTCTCGTTTGCGTCGAATCCGGTCTGGGACTGGAAGCGGCGATGGACCGCGTGGGCCGCGAGATGGTCAATTCGCACCCGCTGGTCGCCGAATTGCTGATGATCACCGTGCTGCAACTGCGCGCAGGCTCCACTCGCGACGAGGCGTTTCGCAAACTCGCGGACGTTTCCGCGGTCGAGGAGATCCGGGCGTTCACGACGCTGATCATCCAGTCCGACAAGCTGGGCACCAGTGTGGCCTCCACTCTGCGCGTCTACGCCGCCGAAATGCGCGAACGACGCCAGATGCGGGCCGAGGAGAAGGCGCACCGCCTGCCGGTGCTGATCTCGATTCCGCTGGTCGCCTGCATGCTGCCGACGATGATCGGCACGTTGATGCTGCCGGCAGCGGTGCTGATGGTTCGCAAGATATTTCCGATGATGACTGGGGGGTAATGACCATGACTGGAACACGTAATCGGGTTGCCACGACGGCTTCCATACTCGCGATGTCGGTCCTCTTGGGTGGGTGCCAATTGCTCGGGATCGGCGGCCAGCGAACGGCGCGCGCCGATTCGGCCGCTGTCCGGGCCGAGCCGGGCGATATCGGCGCGGCCCAGCTTGCCGAGGGCCGCCGCCTGTTGAAGGCCGGACACACGGCCGACGCCATCGAGTCGTTCATGCTCGCAAAGGCGTTCCCGGAGCACATGCCCGCTGCCTACAACGGGCTGGCGGTCGCTTACAGTCGCCTTGGCCGTACCGACCTCACGGAGCGGTTCTTCCTGACCGCTGTGGCGCTCGCCCCGCAGGACGATCGGTATCGCAGCAATCTTGCGGTGTTCTACGCCCAGAACCCGGCACAACGAGGCCTCGATGCGAGGCTGCAGGTCGCCGCACTCGAGCAATCCGCAGCGCTCGAATTCGCGCCGGTCGCCCCCGTCCAGCAAGCGCTCGCAGACATCGCGCCTGCCGCACCGGAATCGCGCGTGATGCGGGCCGGCGTGGTGGCGGTCGGCCGTTCGACCGGCATGCGCCGGGTGTCGAGCCGGGAAGTAACGGTCGGCGGATCCACTGCGCCTTCGCGGGTTGCCGCGGTCGGCGGCCCGCTGCCGGTGGTCTCGTATCGCCAGGCGCGCAAGGCTGTGGTCGAGGTCGGCGGCAAGGCGCCAGAGGCGACCAAGGTCGCGCTGGCCGACAAGCCGAAGGACGCGAGCCCCGCCTACCCGGTCCGGATCGAACTCGAAGCGGAATGATCCGTTGCTGGAGTCCGGCCATTCCCCGCTGATTTACGGCGCCCTCGCGGTTCTCGCCGGGTTGCTCGCGATCGCGGGGTGGACGGACGTCAAGCAGCGGCGAATACCCAACTGGGTGTCCGCCGCCGTCCTCGTCCTGGGACTGGCGACCGTCGGCTTCGCGAGCGGTTGGGGCGCGCTCGGCTGGGCGGGTCTGCACGTTGCCGCCGCGCTCGTCGTGGGAATTGCGCTGACGGCAGCAGGTGTGCTCGGTGCCGGCGATGCCAAACTCTATGCGGCGCTGGCGGCGTGGCTGCCGATCCAGCTGGGTTTGTGGCTGCTCGTCGCGGTGGCGATCGCCGGGCTCGCGCTGCTGATGGTCTTCGCCATGACGCGGCGCGGCCGCATCAAGCGCAAGTCGGACGTGGAGTCCGATTTCGACAAGCTGCCCTATGGCGTCGCGATCGCCGTAGGCGGGCTTGTCGCGGTGATGATGGCATGATCCGCGTCGCTGCCTCCCGGCGCGCGGCGATGGGTGTGATGCTGGCACTGGCGTTCACCAGTCCGGTCAAGGTGGCGGCGGAAACGTCCGAATCCGCCATGCCGGAGCGAGCGGTGATCACGATCAGCAAGGCGGGCGATGGCCTTGGCGCTCCGATCGAGTTGCGCAGTTCGGCCAAGCCCGCTTCCACAAAGACGGCCGGCGGCGTGATCGAGCGACCGCGCGGGATGCCGGTCGCCGCACGCGCGCTGACAAGCCGTTTCGGGGTGCGCTCGCACCCTGTCCTCGGCGGACGGCGGATGCACAGCGGGATCGATCTTGCCGCTCCCACAGGCTCGCCCGTCGCGGCGCCCGCCGGCGGCGTGGTGTCCTATGCGAACTGGCGCGGCGGCTATGGCCTGCTCGTCACCATTTCGCACGGCGGTGGGCTGGAAACGCGCTTTGCCCACCTGTCGCGGATCATGGTCAGTCCCGGGCAGACCGTCAGCCGGGGGCAACTCGTGGGACTCGTCGGCTCGACCGGTCGGTCGACCGGCTCGCACCTTCACTATGAGGTGCGCCAGAACGGCTATGCGGTGGACCCCCTGGCCGGGCATTGACCGCGTGGCCCGCTGCCCCGCGATAGGCGCAATCCGGCAGTGACTTAACGGGTTCTCAACCAAGCGGCCCTATTGCGGACTCCATGCTGAGTTCGCTTTCTCCGATCCTGGATGCCCTGCTGAAGCTCGGCGCGGTGGCGCTTCTCTTCAACGAGATTCGCGGCCTTATCCTGGCGGTGCCCGTCCTTTACGGAATGTACCAGGCCGGCGGGACGCTGATGGCGATCTGGCTCGGTGTTTCCTCGCTCGGCGGGATCGCGCTATCGGTCATCGTGCCGCTATTTGCCGCGCGTAAACTGCGCAAGCGGCTCGTGAAGCCCGCCGCCGCCTGATCTGACATCGTCGACTGCGCCCGGACGCGCGTCCGACGCCTCTCGGTCACCTCACATCCGAACTGGCATGTCATGTTGATGGTGCAGGCCATCGCGGCTGGCGGGGACGACCTGCATTCCCAGGGACGAACGAGGGGCTCCGCCACGATGCCGCCCATGGGGAGAGAGCCCTGCGGGACATGGCTTAAGCTCGCAACGCCTTACGGCCCCTTGCGAATTCCGCCAAAGTGCTGTCGGAGGGTCGCGCCATGAAAGACCGCCTCTATTCCGCTCTCGATCGTCTTGCGCCGTTCGGTCGCTTCGGTGATGCGGCGCTCTTGCGGCAAGCCTGCGCCGACTTGGCGATCGACCGACTGGGCGGGATACATTTGATCGATATCGGTGCGGCGGGCGATATCCCGCCGCGCTTCGCGCCTGTCGAACCGTACCTTACCTATACCGGGTTCGAGCCGGACGACCGCTCCCGCGCCGAACTCCTGCAGAAACGGACCGAGTGCCTGTCGTATCGCATTCTTCCCGAAGCGATCGGCGCCGATTTCGGGGAGATTACCCTGCGGCTCACACGCGGGGCGGTGTTCACGTCCGCATTCGAGCCCAATCGCGCGCTGCTCGACCGGTTTCCCGACAGCGGCAAGTTCGACGTGGTGGATCGCGCGAAAATCCCCGTCGTCCCGCTCGACTCTCTCCGGCTCGAGCATTGCGATTTCATCAAGACCGACATTCAGGGCGGCGAACTCGATACCTTGCGCGGCGGGACCGATACGCTGGCACGTTGCTTCGGGTTCGAGGTCGAGGTGGAATTCCTGCCGCTTTACGAAGGCCAGCCGCTGTTCGCGGACGTTTCGACTTTCGCCGCCGAATGCGGATTCGAATTCATCGACTTCCTGCGGCTGGGGCGCTGGAGCCGCGACCGGCAGGACCGGCTGGGCCAGTGTCTATACGGCGACGCCCTGTTCCTGCGCTCGCCCGAATGGATCGCCGAACAGGCCGACGGACGCGGCACGGCAATCTACCTTGCGCTGTTGATGGCCTATCGCCGCTACGATCTCGCCCGCACGATGCTGGCGCTGTTGCCGCGTGACCATCCGGCACGTTCGGGGCGCTTTCCGACGACGTTGGCGGCAGCGGCGAAGCGCCAGGGGCGACTGTCGGCATCGCTGCGTGCCGCGCTGCGCGTGGGCGCGGGCGATACGCCCGGCTACTTGCCGCACCTCTTCTACTAGGCGCGAGACCTGCTGGTGTGTGCGGCCACGAGCGCGCCCATGCGTTGCTCCGCCGCGTCGATAATCGCTTCCTGCGACCACCGCTCGCGCGCCCGTCCCGCTGCGGCCTTGCCGAACGTCGCTGCTCGCGAAGGGTCGTCCACGAGTGCGGCAATGGCGCCTGCCAGCGCCTGCGCGTCTCCGGGCGGGGTGTTGATCCCGCACCCTTCGACCTCGGCGAAAAGTCCGGTTCCCGGGTCGGCCGTGGCGACCACCGGTTTGCCGGACGCGAGCATGTTGGTGAGTTTCGAGGGCAGCACAAGGTCGGCAGCGCCGGGAATTTGCGGCAGCAGGTGAACGTCGGCCGCGGTCAGCAGGTCGGCCATTCGTTCGGCCGGTTGCAGGTCGTGAAACTGGATGTTGGCGAGACCGGCGGCCTGCTCGCGAAGTCGGACGCGATTGAGGCCCTCGCCGCAGATCACGAATGCGATGTCCTCGCGGACGCTCAAGGCGCGAGCGGCATCGATCACCGTTTCGAGGCCTTGCTTGTTGGCGATGTTGCCCGAGTAGAGCGCGATCTTTCGTCCCTCGAGGCCCCATTCGCGGCGATAGGACGCCGGGTCCGCGGACGCGAAATCGAACGCGCCGTTGCTCCAGTTGCGCAGTTCGTAGATCCGGCCGGGCGCGATGCCCTTCGCTCCCAGCTTGGCGCACATCTGCGGGCTGATCGTCGAGACCATGTCGGCCATGCCCAGGATGCGGTCCTCGACCCCGCGGGCCATTCGCGCGAGACGTCCGGAATCGTCTAGGAGGCCGGTGGCGAAGGCGGCCTCGACCTCGAAGTCCTGCACGTGCAGCCACAGCGGCGCGCGGGCTCGCCAGGCGGCAAGCGCGGCAACCGGCACCGACAGCAACGATGGCGCGACGGTGAAGACGAGGTCGATCGGCCCGCCTGCCGCCTCGAGCGACGGGGCCAGCGCGCTCGCGGCGAAGCTCAAGTGATGCGCGATGCGCCGTACGCCGTTCGGGTTGGCGGGGATGTAATGCGGCACCCGGAAGACCTTCACGCCGCCCTCGACGCTCACCGTCGTGCCATCGGGCTGGCCGGGATAAGCGCGCCACTGCGGGTAGTAGGGTTTGCCCGCGACGACCGTCACCGTGTGCCCCCGCGCGGCTAGACCGCCGGCGAGACCAGCGGAATAGGGCCCGATGCCCACCGGCTCGGGCGCGTAGTTGAGGCCGACGAAAAGGATGCGCATGGGTTCGGCCGCCCGGGTCAGGCGGTGCCCTCCTTGACCCGTCCGCCGAGAAACTCGCGATAGGCTGCGGCGATGCCGTCTGCCAGCGCGATGCTCGGCTGCCAGCCCATCGCGGCGAGCTTGTCACCGCTCATCAGTTTGCGCGGCGTGCCGTCGGGCTTGCTGGTGTCGTTGGTGATCGCGCCGCCGAACCCGACGGTGTCGCACACCAGCCGCGCCAGTTCGCCGATGGCGATATCGCTGCCCGAGCCGACGTTGACGTGTTCCTCGCCCGAGTAGTGCTGCAAGAGGAACACGCAGGCGTCGGCGAGGTCGTCGACGTGGAGGAATTCGCGGCGCGGAGTGCCGGTGCCCCAAATCTCGATCGCAGGACTACCGGCGACTTTCGCCTCATGCGCCTTGCGGATCAGGGCGGGCATCACGTGGCTCGAGGCGAGGTCGTAGTTGTCGCCGGGGCCGTAGAGATTGGTCGGCATCGCGCTGATGAAATCGCAGCCGTATTGCCGGCAATAGGCTTGGCACAGCTTGATGCCTGCGATCTTGGCGACCGCGTACCACTCGTTGGTGGGTTCGAGCGGGCCGGTCAGCAGCGCGTCTTCCGCGATCGGCTGGGGTGCCAGCTTCGGGTAGATGCACGAAGAGCCGAGGAAAAGCAGCTTCGCCACTTCCGCCTGACGCGCCGCCTCGATCAGGTTCGCCTCGATCATCAGGTTGTCGTAGAGGAATTCGGCCGGATAGCTGTCGTTGGCGAGGATGCCCCCGACCTTGGCCGCCGCGACGATCACGACCTCGGGCCTCTCGGCGGCGAACCAGCTGCGCACCTGTGCCTGTTCGCGCAGGTCGATCGAGCGGTCCGCGGTCAGGATCGTGCAGCCCTCGCCCTTGAGACGGCGCAGAAGCGCAGAGCCGACCATGCCCTTGTGGCCGGCCACGTAGAGGCGTTTTTCCTGGAGTTCGAACACAGCGGCTGCGTCTTACAGGAGTGCGGCGCGCGGTCCAGCGGCGACTGGGCGAAGACTTGCTTCGCCGATGCGACTCACGTCATTGCGGCCCGCATTTGGATCCGGCCGTGGCGCAGACCCCCTTGTTGATCAGTTTTATGCTGATGCTCGCGGCCTGAGTGAGTTGCTGCGGTTCGCGGAACGTCGCCATGAACGTTTCGAGGTGATTGTTGCGCCCGCGATCGTAGACGATGTGGACTTCCCCATTGGCCGTAAACGTGACGTCGGGATAGGAAATCTGGTCCTTGGGGTCGAAGGTCTGGATAAGCGGCCATGTGGCCCCGTCATCGTCGCTCAAGGCGATCGTCATGTCGGTTCTTTCACGCGTATCGCGGGTCTTGTTGAAAACCATCAGCAAGCGACCCTTTGGCGTACGACCGAGAAAATGGCGTGCATAGGTCGACGGCGAATAGGACCAACGGGTCCAGGGCGGCACGGACAGGCTGCCGGCCGCCGTCGTCGATTGGAGAATTCCGTCGAGCGATCGCGATTGGACGAGCAGGCTACCATCGCGTTTCTCGACCGCGGTGATTTCGGCGTAGTCCCGGTTCGAGTAGGGCGGCAGCGTTGCGACTTTCGTCAACCGGCGGTTCTGCCAGTCGAGCTCGTAAAAGAAATTTCCGGCTCGTTCCATGTACCGCCGAAGGGGAGAGACATAGTCGTAGTATTGGACGGGCAGATACCATTTGCCACCATATTCGAAGGGCCGTTGGCCTTCGCCGTCGGCCATCCAGAAACCGCCGCCGATCGCGGGATCACCCGACGAGGCATTATCGACGATGCTCGTCCAGACACCCAGCTGGCCGTCATTGCCGACCGCTCCCCCGCTTTGCGCGTAGATGATCCAGAGCTTTCCGGTCGGGTCTTCCCACAGGCGCACGTCGTAGACGCGGTTGTTGATACGATCGACCGGCACGAGGTAGTATTCCCGAGACCAGCTCTTCCCGTTGTCGTCGCTATACTGGAGGACGATGTAGGTCCCAGGTTTCTCCCAGTTCGCGATGTTGTCGCCGAGGAATGCGACCCACAGTCGGCCGCCGACCTGTTCGACGGACGGAACGCCCTGGAATTTGCGCACTCCGTATTGAGCGTTGTCCAGACTCAGGACTGCGGGATCCTTGACGAGCCCGTCGTTGACCGCGGTGGGTGTGGGAGTGGGGGAAGGGGTCGGTGTAGGTGTAGGTGTCGGCGAAGGCGTGGGAGTTTTCTTGGCCAGCGCCTCTTGCGACGATCCGCCGCCTCCGCATCCGGCCAACGCAATCACGGCCAGTGCAGCAAGCCAGGCATTCTTCATCATTACCGACCCCCGCCCCATCGCGCCAAGGGTGATTCCAGCGCGTTAGGCGGGCAAACCTAACGCGGGGCGAGCGCCTTGAAAACACAATGTTGATCGGCGTTAGAAGGCGGATTCATCAGATCGTCCAGGAATGGTTCACTGCGTGGACTCCGGACCGTTCCAAAGCGCAGCGCATCGCTTCAAACGCGCCCGCCGCTCCCGCGAACACCCGCGAATCCGGCACCCCTTGAGAGCTTTGTACGGCTTGCGCGCGCCCGGCAGAAAAGTCGCAGCCGATCAGGCCGATGTCCCGCGCTCCGTTCGCCGCGGCAAAGATCACGGCGCTCAGCGCGCTGGTGTGATCGAGCACTGGCAGCGTCATGCCCGGATCGGGAAGGGCAAAGGCAGTCCAGTCTGGCTGCCGTGGATGATACCGCAGCGAAATCGGCAGTTTCAACCCGCCCTTGCGCACCCAATGGCGGCGCCATTCGGCGGCATCGGCTCGCAGGACAGTGAAGAGTTCGCGGCCTCGCCCGGTCAGCATCGGAAACTGGTCGAAGAACACCGGCGCGAGAATGCATCTGTCCCGGCCGACCTCGCGCAGCGGGTCTGGTCCGAATGTCTCGATCATCGGCACGATCGCGACGAGGTCGGTAGTGAAGAAATAGCGATGGGTGTCCGGCACCGGTCGGCGAAGCGCAAAGTTGATGTGGATGACCGTGTCGAAGCTCGCGAGAAATTCCGGCGTCGCCCGATCGAGGCTGGGGCCGGTTCCCATGACGAGCACCCGCCGCCCTGCGAATTCACCTGCCCAGCAATCGGGGACAGGTTGGGTCGCTTCCCTTCGCATCGCGCGGAATCCGAGCCAGCTCTTGAACGGGTGCAACGCCGCCCACAGCGCATAATTGGCTGTCGAATCGATCGCCAGGTACCGTGGCGGCCGGACGAATTCGCGGGTCGCCGGGGAGTATTCGGTCGGCTTGAGCATCGATCCCTGCATGGCTTGGAGGAGAGGGATAGCGGCGGTTAGTCGCGATGCTTGACCCTGTCCACGTGCGCGGGTTTCATTGCCATACGCTCCGACTTGCGATTATAGCCGCCTGATCGGCCATGCAGCACCGCGGCCGATTTCCCGGGAACGAAGCATGTATATCGGAGCGCTGTTCCTTTCGGCCGTCGTGTTCGTGCTGGTCAACGCGCTGTACTTCATCCGAGGCAACGCCAGCCTTTTTCACCCGTTCTCGTATTACTCGCTCTTCCACGGTATCGTGTTCGTCGTTCGGCCCGTGGTTGCCTACGCATACGGCTACAGCAAAATCTACGGTTATGCCGGGTTCGTGCCGTCGCTTTCCGACAAGCTCACCGTGATCGGCGCGGCGAATCTGGCGTTCATCGTCTATTTCTGGATTTCGACCAGGGTCGGTCGGAGCCCGATGGAATTCAAGGTGGGCTCCGCTCAAGCGATCCATCGGCAGCTTGTTCGCCGCACGTTGCTCATGATGCTGGTCATCTGCCTCCCGCTCGGGCTTTACTCGCTGCTGGCCGGGCTTGGTCAGGTCGCCCAAGGCACATCCGACATCATCATGACGAAGACCGGCGTCATAACCGGCGGCACCAATGGCTATATCATCGAAGGCCATCGCTTGCTGGTGCCGATCTGCGCCCTTTCGGCGTGGCTGTTCCGCTTCAGGCTAATCGCCCTCGCGCCGCTGGCGACCTATTTCGTCCTCAAGTTTGCGACCGGGGGGCGCGGGTCGGTTGTCATGGCCGCTCTCATCACCTTGCTGTTCTACCTCTACGACCGGCGCAAGCGGTTCCCCGGCATCCAGCTCGCTGCGCTCGCAGTGCCTTTGCTGCTGGTCTTCACCGCCGTGGGCGATGACCGGGGCCGCAGCATCCGCGAACAGATGGGCATCCAGAACGAGCGGATCGAGGGGTCCAATCGCGATGGCGAGCGTTTCCTCGAGGGAATGGACTTCGCCAACATGGAGTACTTCGAGTACCTCGTTTACGTCGTACCGCAGCGGTCGCACACCTACGACTACTTCCTCAGCAATCTGCAACTGTTCACCGAGGGAATTCCGCGGGCGCTTTGGCGCGACAAGCCGATCGGTCAGCCCATCAAGCTCATCGACCTGTTCCAGTACGGAAAGCCCGCCGGGTTCTCCATGTCGATGCCCGGTGTCGGATGGTATGAGCTGGGTTGGCTCGGAGTGTTCCTCTGGGCGGGATTCTGGGGATGGGTAACGGGCCGGTTCTATGAGTGGTTCGTCACGTCTGATCAGTCGACGTTGAAGGTGGCGACCTACATCGTGTCGCTCGCATCGCTGATCATCGTCTTTCGCGACGGCACGATCCTCACGCTGGCGCGCGGGCAGATCTTCTACCTGTTCCCGATCCTCGTGATATTCCTGCTGAGCAGGGCCGCCAGAGTCCCAGGAATAGCCCGCATCTCCGACATCCTGATGCGCAGGCAGGTCGCGAAAGGTATACGCGAACCGGAGGGCCTTCGAGAAATCCGCCAGACGAGACCGATTTGACCACATTGCGGAAAATGGGGTCCTTCGTCGCCGCGGGAGCGGCGGCGCAAGGTGTCGGTGCGGTTTCCGGTCTACTGCTTACGCGCTGGATGGATGTGGAGGAGTATGCGGCCTACACGATCGCGATGGCGATGGTGGGGGCGATCGCCGTGCTGACCAAGGGCGGGGTTCGCATGGGGCTGGGGGCGCTGCTCGCCGACCACTGGCCAGACCGGCCCAAGGTCGCCGATGCGGTCTCTTCGGCGGTGCGCACGCGCTTCTTCATTTCGGCGTTGACGATGCCCCCGATCGTCGCGCTGACCGCGGTGCTGCTTTTCCGCATCGGCGCGAGCTGGCAGACCAACCTCGTCGTCAACGGGTTGCTGGTGGCGATCTGGTGGGCCGACATGCGCAGCGCGGTGATCGACCAGGTGCTCAATTTCGACGGCAAGGCCGTGCGCGTTCAGTTGCTCGATACCGCGATCGCCATGGGGCGGCTGTTCGCCCTCGCCGCGCTGTGGTTCGCCAACGCGATTACCATGGTGGCCGCCCTCGCCGTCCAGCTCGCGACGTTTCTCGTCCGCATCCCGCTCATCCGTAAATGGCTCCACGCTTCGCTCGGACAGGCGCGCGGAGCTGTGGATGACAGACTGGTCCGCCGCGTGCGCACGATCGCGCTGCGGCAAGTCCCGGTCGACGTGTTCACGGTGTTCCAGGCGCAGGCGGCGATCTTCTTCCTGACCCAGAGCGGCGGAAGCATGGAACTGGCGACCTACGGCGCGCTGGGGCGGCTGGTGCAGGTCGTCACTCCGTTCACCGCGCTGGGGCTGGCGTTCTTCACGCCGGCCTTCGCCAAGGCGCACGACCGGGTGGTGCCGCGCATCCTGGGGTTTGCGCTGATCGGATCGCTGCCCGCCTTCGCCCTCGTCGGCGCGTGTCTTGCCGCTCCTTCGACGGTCCTGTTCCTGCTGGGGCCGAATTATGCGGGCCAGACCGGGCCGCTCGCGATCTTCGCGCTCTGCACCCTGTTCAACATCTTCATCCAGCAGGCGTGGAGCCTCGTCGCGCACCGGGGATGGAACCGCTTCGCCTGGGTGCGGGTGCCGATCGGTCTTGCGTGGGTTGCCGCGGCGCCGTTCGTCCTGCCCGTCGATACCGCCGGCGGCGCGTTCCTGTTCTTTGCCGGGTTCTCGGTCGGCACGCTGGTCTCTATGGCGGTCGACCTTGCCGTCATTCGGAAAGTCGAAGGCGTTGCGCTCGTCGGTCGGCGCGGCGAACCGGCTATCGTGGAAGAAACGGAGATTTCGGTCGAAGCGGTGGACGCCGCGACAGGCCGTCTGGGCTGACCCCGGCGTTCGTGCCGCCGCTTACGCTGGCGTCGACTTCAGCAGGGCTATATCCGCTTCGACCATCTCGCGAGCGAGTTCGCGCGCGGAAATGGTATGCCGCCAGCCGAGCTTCTCGCGCGCCTTGGTGGGGTCGCCGATCAGGAGGTCGACCTCTGTCGGGCGGAAGTAGCGCGGATCGACCTCGATCAGGCAGGTGCCCGTCTTCGCGCAGAAACCCTTCTCGTCCACGCCCTTGCCGCGAAACTCGATGTCGATCCCGGCATCGGCGAAGGCCCAGCGCACGAACTCGCGCACCTCGGTCGTTTCGCCGGTCGCCAGCACGTAGTCGTCGGGCTGGTCCTGCTGCAACATGCGCCACATCCCCTCGACGTACTCGCGGGCGTGGCCCCAGTCGCGCCGCGCGTCGAGATTGCCGAGATAGAGCCGATCCTGCCGGCCCAGCGCGATCGCCGCGGCGGCACGCGTTACCTTGCGGGTGACGAAAGTCTCGCCGCGCAGCGGGCTTTCGTGATTGAACAGAATGCCGTTCGACGCGTGGATGCCATACGCCTCGCGGTAGTTCACCACGATCCAGAAGCCGTAGAGCTTGGCGACGCCGTAGGGCGAGCGCGGGTAGAACGGCGTCGTCTCGCTTTGCGGGGTTTCCTGCACCAGCCCGTAAAGTTCGGAGGTCGAGGCCTGATAGAAGCGCGTCTTGTGCTCGAGCTTCAGGATGCGGATCGCCTCCAGCAGGCGCAGCGTGCCGAGCGCGTCGGAGTTCGCGGTATATTCCGGGGTCTCGAACGAGACCTGCACGTGGCTCTGCGCGGCGAGGTTGTAGATCTCGTCGGGCTGCACTTCCTGCACGATGCGGATCAGGTTCGTCGCATCGGTCAGGTCGCCGTAGTGCAGGACGAAGTTCTGGTGCTGGACGTGGGGGTCCTGGTAGATGTCCTCCACCCGGCCGGTGTTGAACGACGAGGAACGACGTTTCACTCCGTGCACGACGTAGCCCTTGTCGAGCAGCAGCCGCGCCAGATAGGCCCCGTCCTGCCCGGTGACACCCGTGATGAGCGCGACTCTGCCTTCGGTGATAGCCATTGGTGTGCCGCGATTGTCCCGGAATTGAAGCTGTTGGCCGCCGCTCTAGTTGGCCGGCCCGCTAAAGCAACCCGGATTGGTGCCAAGGGAGTCGGGGGGTGTCAGCGGGCAATTCGCTTTGGCCAAGTCCCGGGTCGTTCGTCGGCGAAGGATCAGGATTGTGCGCTTGTCCGGTTCCACGGCATGATCGCGAGAAAGATCGCCATGCCTCGCGGCGATCGGCATCGGCGAACATATCCGCGAAGTGCGGCGGTTTTCCACCTGATGGTTGTTTGATCGGTCCCCAACACCAATCGCGCAATTTCCTATCGCACCGCGACCTCGGCCGCCGGTCTCGTCCTCAACAACAGCGCCTCGGCCACGGGATCCTTCATCCGTAGCTTGAGCGAGGCTTGCGCTGCCTCGCGCGCGCCGTCCATGTCGCCCGCGGCCAGCAGTGCGGCGGCGACATCGCGCCGGACCGGATACCAGAACGCGGGCGGGTCGGTGAAGACGTTGAAGCTCGGCGTTTCTTCGATCTCCGCGCCGCGCAGGAACGCGGCGGCGGCACCCTTGTGATCACCCTTGAGCGTCGCAAGCCGTCCCTCCAGGACCGCGCGCGTGATGCCGAGCATCTGTTCGGCGGGCACCGAGCCGTCGTCCTTTTTCGGGTTTTCGGCGATGGTTGCCGGGATCGCCGCGATGGCGGTCTCGATCCCGTTCGCATCGCCGCGCCACGCCGCCGCCTCGCCCTTCGCGTAGTTCCACGCGGCCTTGAGGTATGGCAGCTTCGGCTCCGGCAGGTCGGCGACCGACGCCGGGTCGAACCGCGCGATCGCGAAGTAGCCCGAGGCGGCGAGCAGCTGGCTCACCGGTCCCGCCTCGTCGCGGGTGGCTGAGGCCGCGACGAGCGGGCGGGCGAGGTCGAGTGCGATCGCCGAATCGCCGCTCATCAATGCGCCGCCGAGGCCATAGATCACGTTGTGCGCGTGATACGGCAAACCGAACACGCCGAGCGGTTCGTTGATGCCCATCGCCAGCGCGTTCGCCTTGCCGATCTCGACCGCGTTGCGGTTGGTGACAGCGGCATCCTGATAGCGCCCGACCCAGTAATAGGTGTGCGCGGGCATGTGGACGAGGTGGCTTGCGCGCGGGGCGAGGGCGGCAAGGCGGTCGGCCCCGCTTTCGGCCTTGGCAGGCTCACCGAGGATCTCGGTCGCGTGGATGTAGAAATGGATTGCCGGGGTGTGCCCGGGGTCGCGCGCGAGCACCGTTTCAAGCAGCGGGATCGCTTCGCGCAGTTTGGCCAGGTCGGGCTCGTCGGACTGGGCGAAGGTCGCCACCATGATCGCATCGGCGGCGAGCACCGCGATCTCGTCGTCCATCGGGAAGCGGGCCTGCACCGCGCGCATGGCCTTCGCGAAGGCGGCATCGCGCTTTGCCGTGTCGCCGGGCCGATACCGCTCGACCAGCGCGGCGGTAAGCGCCTGTTCCTTGTCGGTGCCTGACTTCGCGGCGAGCTTGCGGGCGTCCTTCGCGAGCGCCAGCAGCGGCTTGCGCTCATCCTCGGTGGCGCCGAAATTGATGGTCGGTGCGGTGACGTAGGCCTGGCCCCACTTGCACATCGCGCAGGCCGGATCGAGCCGCACCGCTTCGGTCATCGCCGCGACCGCCGCCTTGTGCGCGAAGGCCGCGCCGAGCTCGAGCCCGTTGGAGAAGAACGCCTGCGCCTGCGGCACGCTCGTGGTGATCGCGAATCCGCCCTTGCCGTAGCCGGGCAGGAGCCGGGCCTCTTTCGGCGCGGCGTCGTCGGTGTGCGCGGTGTGGTCGGTCACTGCCTCGGAGGTTGGCTCGGTGGGAGTGGCGGCCGGAACCTGCGCCGCGTGGTCGGCGGGTTCGGGGCTGGCGGGATGGTCCTGCGCGAAACCCGCACCGGCAAGCGCCAGTGCGGCGGCTCCTGCAAACATCCCAGCGCGCATCGTCCCTCTCCCCCCGAGCGCCCCGTCCGGGCGCGGCCTAGATGATCCCCACCGCTTTTCCCGCACGCTCGAACATGCCGAGGATAGTCTCGACTTCCTCGGCCGAGTGTTCGGCGCACAGCGAGCAGCGCAGCAGCGTCATGTTGGCAGGCGTCGCGGGCGGGCGCGCGAGGTTGACGTAGAGACCTTCCTTGAGAAGCGCCTCCCACATGGCCGCGCCGCGTTCGAGATCGGGCATGATCACCGCCACGATCGCGCTCTGCGGCTCCTTCGTGCCGAGCTGGAAGCCGAGGCCCGTGAGGCCCTGATGGAGCCGCTTCGAATTCTCCCACAGGTGCGCACGCTTGTTGGAGCCGTGCATCAGCTTGCGGATCGATGTCGCCGCGGTCGCCACCACGCTCGGCGGGAGCGAGGCGGTAAAGACGTAGGGGCGGCAGACCAGCCGCATGATCTCGAACTTCGGATGGTTCGACACGCAGAAGCCGCCGACCGTGCCGACGCTCTTGGAGAAGGTGCCGATGATGAAGTCGCAGTCGTCGATCACGCCCGCCGCCTCGCACACCCCGCGGCCGTGCTCGCCGATGAAGCCCATCGAGTGCGCTTCGTCCACGAGGACCATCGCGCCGTGTTTCTTGGCGACCGCGACCATCTCCTTGAGCGGGGCGATGTCGCCGAGCATCGAGTAGACACCCTCGAGGATGACGAGCTTGCCCGCGCCTTCGGGAATGCGGCCCAGCCGCTTGTCCATCGCCTCGATATCATTGTGCTTGAAAGGCACGACTTCGGCATTGCCGAGCGCGCAGCCGTCCCAGATCGAAGCGTGGCTGTCGATATCGAGGACGATGTAGTCGCCCTTGCCGGCGATCGTCGAAATGATGCCGAGGTTCGCCTGGTACCCGGTCGAGAACACCATGGCGTGATCCATGGCGTAGAAGTCCTTCAGCGCTTCCTCGACCGCCTTGTGACCCTGGTAAGTGCCGTTGAGCACGCGGGAGCCGGTGGTGCCCGCGCCGTATTCGTCGAGCGCCTGCTTGCCCGCGGCGATCACGTCTGGGTCGAACGTCATGCCCATATAATTGTAGGTGCCGAGCAGGATCGTGTCGCGCCCGTTGCAGATCGCCCGGGTGGGCGAGAGGACCTTTTCCATCACCAGGTTGAACGGATCCTCCTGCCCGGTCGCGAGCAGGCCTTCGCGCATGGCGATAAGGTCGTCGAACTTGGAGAACAGGTCCTTCCCTTCGCCCGCCCGTGCCTCCGGGCGGTCGGGTTCGTCGATGCCCTCGCTCATGCGGACTGCATCTTGGTGACGGCGTCGACCAGGTCGCCCCAGGTCTCGATTTCGGCCTGCTGGTTCATGCTGATGATGATGTCGAATTCGTCCTCGATCGCGGCGACGAAGTCCATCACGGTCAGGCTGTCGAATTCGAGGTCGCCGGCGAACGAGGTGTCCTCGTCGATCTCCACGCCCTTCTTGTTGAAGGGTTCGGCAAGGGTGCGGATGCGGGCGTCGACTTCTGCTCGGTCCATGGGTCTGGTGTCTGTCCTGTACTTGCCTGCGCCCGGTCGGGCGCCTGCCATGTCAATACGGCGGAAAAGCGGCTCTGGCGTGCGCTTGTCAAGCGCGAGGGGCAATGGCAAGCCCTGTCGCACAGGGAGGCGCAGCTTGGACACGACCCCGACCGACGGCGAACCGATCGCGGCGACCTATTCGCAGCACGCGATCCACCTTGTCCGAACGACCCAGATCCAGACACTGCAACTGTCGCAGATGGCCGACCAGAAGGCCTCGATCCTGATGGGGGCGAGCTTCCTCGTCTTTTCGATCTCGGTCAGCCGCGCGTTCGCCGGGCACCTGCCCGTCAGCCTCGCGGTGCTCGCCTGCTTCGCTTTCGCCAGCTCGCTCTGCGCGGTGATCGCGGTGCTGCCCTCGGTGTCGCGCAGCAAGGGGCCGGTGGGCGCGAACCGCCTGTTCTTCGGCCACTTCACGAACCGCGACGAAGCCGAATGGACCGACGACGTCCTCACCCAGCTGCAGAACGACGAGACCGTGTTCCGCACGATGCTGCACGACATCTACCAGAACGGGCAAGTGCTCCAGCGCAAGAAGTATCGGTTCCTGGGATATGCCTATCGGATCTTCATCCTCGGGCTGATCATGACGCTCGTGTCGTTCGTGGCGGAGATGTGGGCGCGGTAGAACAGAAGCCGCTCAGGCATCGGCCCGGGGAAAATAGATCGAAATCGCCGTACCCGCTCCGGGTTCGCTATCGATCTGCAAAGCACCGCCGATGCCTTGGGCAAAGCGGGCGATGCCGCTGAGGCCCAGCCCGGTGCCTTTCCCTTCCGGCTTCGTGGTGAAGAACGGATCGACCGCCTTGCCTGCAGTCTCGCGATCCATGCCGCACCCATCATCGCGAAAAGTGACGACCACCGCCTCGCGTGGAAAGCTCGGAGTTTCGTCATCCCGAAAGCTAGCATTCTTTGCCGAAATCCAGATGCTGCCGGTTCCATCCATCGCGTCCCGCGCGTTCGTTGCCAGATTCACCAAGGCGAGTTCGAACTCGGAACGGTCGCAGCACGCCTGCCAAAGGTCCCCCGGACACTCGATCGTTAACGAGATAGTTCTGCCAAGGACCCGTTCGACGATCGGCCGACTTTCGTTCAGGAGTTTTGCCATGTCGTGCGGGATCGCCTTGATCCTCTCGCGGCGGGCAAACGCGGTCAGGCGATCGGTCAGCGCCGTACCGTTGGCCAAGGTGCGGTGACCTTCGTCGAGGACCAGCTTGCGACGATCCTCGTCCATATTCCGGTCCTGCAACAGACGAAGTACTGCCTGGAACGCGGCGAGGATATTCCGGAAATCGTGAACGATGCCGCTCGCGACAGTTCCCAGTGTCTCGATCTTTTCGTTGTGAATCGCCTTCTCGGTCAGCGTGTTTATCTCGCTGATGTCGCGCGCTGATCCGAGTATTCCTGCGACCTTGCCCTCGTCGTCATGCAGGGGAAAGTAGAAGGTATCATAAAAGGGCGGCCCTCCCTCACGGCTGAGCGACCCTCGATAGTGATGGGTTGCGCCGCTTTGGTAGGCGGCCATGATATTCTGCTCGACCGTCGTCCCGTAGTCGTCGCCCAGAGCTTCGAGCGGGGTGAGTCCGACCAGCTCTGCCTCGAACTTTCTGCCCGTAACCGATAGGGCGGCCGGATTGACGTGAACGTATCGGAACCGGCCGTCTGGGCCCTGCTTGACATAGAACTGACAGTCCGATGTCGCGTCGAAAAACTTCTCGAAACGCCTGAGAGCAGACACTGGCATCTTCGCCGACCTTGCATTTTTGCAATGAGTGCGACTCGGCTCGAGAATAACAAAATTAACCGAGCGGGCAATTGGCTCGATCAGACGGTGCCGCAGTCTATCGACCGCCAGATCGGGTAGCGCTACGCTACCAACCCCCGCACCGCCGTCATGAATGGGCCGATGCTCACGGGTTTCGCGAGGTATCCGGTCGCGCCCGCATCTCGGATGCGGTCCTCGTCGCCCTTGCCGGCGTAGGCGGTGACCGCCAGGACCGGGGTTTTGAGAAGCGCGGCGTCGCGGCGCATCGCGGCGATGAGGTCGACGCCGGATACGCCGGGAAGCTGGATGTCCATGATCACGAGGTCGGGATCGAAGGCCCGCGCGGCGTTCAGCACCAGCTCGCCGTCGGCCACCGGCTCGACCTCGAACCCGCTCGCGCGCAACACGTCGCAGAACAGTTTGCGGTTGAGGTCGTTGTCCTCGACAACGAGGATTCTCTTTGCCACTGCCGCCATCGCTCCGGTTGCGCTACGCCGCAGCGACTAGGGCCATGTGCCGGCCGAAACAATGGGACGCTGACGATTACTGCCGAGACCCACCATCATTCCGGAGACGCCGACACGTTGGCGCTGTCCGCGCTCGGCTGGGTGCTGGCGGACGACGAGCGGGCGGAGCGGCTGCTGTCGCTGACGGGCCTCACGCCCGAGGTGCTGCGCGACAACCTGACCGACCGTTCGACGTTGGCCGCGGTGCTCGACTATCTCGCCGGGCACGAGCCCGACCTGATGCTCGCGGCCGACGCGCTCAACGTGCCGCCCGAGCGACTGGCCGAAGCACGGCGGGAGCTGTCCAGATGAGCCGGCCGCTGCTGATCACCGACTGCGACGAGGTGCTGCTCTACATGGTGGCGCACTTCAAGGCATGGCTGGAAGAGGCGCAGGGGGTCGATTTCCAGTTGGTCGGCAACGACTTTTCGGAAGCGATGCGCTGGCGCGAAAGCGGCGAGTTGGTCGACCCGGCGGAAATCTGGGGCTTCCTGCGCAGTTTCTTCGATACCGAGATGCACCGGCAGGACCCGATCCCCGGCGCGGTCGAGGGCATTGCCACCCTGTCGCAGCACGCCGACGTGGTGGTGCTCACCAACCTGACCGACCGGCACCGCGAGATGCGGAGCCAGCAGCTCGCCGACATCGGCATCCATGCGCGGGTCTTCACCAATCAGGGACCCAAGGGTCCGGCGCTGAAGGCCATCGTCGAGGAATATGCGCCGAGCCGCGCCGTGTTCATCGACGACCTCGCCCAGCATCATGCATCGGTCGGAGCGGACGTACCGAATGTGCGGCGGCTGCACCTGTGCGGCGAACCGATGCTCGCGGGCCGAATCGCCTGCGCGCACCAGGCGGGCACCGCGCATGCGCGGATCGACACCTGGGACGAAGCGACGCCTTGGCTGCTCGCCGAACTCACGAAGGACCTGCCCGCGAACGGCGACGCGGCAGGGCAGACTGAAAAGGAACCCGCCCTCAAGTAGCGAAAGCGAAAGGGCAAGAAAGGAACCCGCCCTCAAGTAGCGAAAGCGATAGGGCAGAAGAAAGAGGACCCATCATGAGCATCGACGCGCGCCTGAGCGAACTCGGCATCACTCTTCCCGAAGCGGCCGCTCCGGTCGCGGCCTACGTTCCCGTCGTGATCGACGGTCGCCGGGCCTACGTCTCGGGCCAGCTGCCGTTCATGAACGGCCAGCTCGTCAAGGGACGGCTGGGTGAAAACGTGCCGGTCGACGACGGTGTGGCCGCTGCCCGTGCCTGCGGGCTTATGATCCTCGCGCAGTTGAAGGCTGCGCTCGGCTCGCTCGACCGGGTCGAGCAGGTCATCAAGCTCGGCGCCTTCGTCAGCTCGACTGCCGAGTTCGATGGCCAGCCCAGGATCGCCAACGGCGCGAGTGAGCTCATGGCCGAAGTGTTCGGCGACGCCGGCAAGCACGCGCGCAGCGCGGTCGGCGTGCCGGTGTTGCCGCTCGGCGCCGCGGTCGAGGTCGACGCGATCGTCGCCATACGGGACTGATGCCCCCTGATGATCGCCTGCTGGCTCGATAGCCTCCTGTCGCCGGCGCCCGATCCGCAGCGGGTCGGCTGGCTGCGCGGTCACGACTATGCGCACCGCGGGGTGCACGACGGGACGACGGTGGAGAACTCGCCCGCCGCGTTCGCCGAGGCCATTCGTCGCGGCATGGGCATCGAGTGCGACGTCCAGAAAAGCCGCGACGGACGCGCAATGGTCTTCCACGACTGGACGCTCGAGCGGCTGACCGACGAGGCTGGGCCGGTCGGCGCGCGCGACGCGGCGGCACTAGAGACAATCGCGCTCGCGGGCAGCGGCGATACGATTCCCACTCTCGATCGGCTGCTCGATCAGGTGGCGGGAAGAGTGCCGCTGCTGATCGAGATCAAATCGAAGCGCGAACGCAATCCGGTGCCGCTGTGCCTCGCCGTGCGCCGCGCCATAGAGGGGTATCGCGGTGCCGTTGCGGTTATGAGCTTCGATCCGCGCGTGCCGAAATGGTTCGCCGCCCACGCAGGCGACATCGTGCGTGGTCTCGTAATGACGGAGAGCGGCAAAGGCGAAGAGCTCGGCCCGCTCAAGCGGCAGCTGGCGCTCTGGCACGCGCGCCCCGATTTCCTTGCCTATGACGTGCGCGATCTCCCGAGCCGCTTCGCTGCAAGCCAGCGCAGGCGGGGGCTACCGCTTTTGACTTGGACGGTGCGCTCCCCCGGACTGCGCGGGGTCGCAGCGGAATACGCCGACGCGCCGATCGCCGAAGGGGCGGGACTCGCATGAACGATGGATCGCTCGTCGCGCGCATGGCGCACGGGGTGGCGAACCTGCCCGCCGACCAGTGGGATGCGCTTTCGGATGGCGGCAATCCGTTCATGACCCACGCCTTCCTCGCCGCTCTCGAGAATTCGGGAAGCGTTGGCGAGGGGACCGGTTGGCTGCCGGTGCCGCTGGTGATCGAGGATGCCGGCCGCCTCGTCGGGGCGCTTCCAGCTTACGTGAAAGGGCACAGCCAGGGCGAGTACGTGTTCGACCACGCCTGGGCCGATGCATGGCACCGGGCGGGCGGCAGCTATTACCCCAAGCTGCAGATCGCCGCGCCGTTCACCCCAGCAAGCGGACCGCGCGTGCTGACAAGCGAGCCTGCGCTGGCGCTGCCGCTGCTGCGCTTCGCCGAGCAGTTCGCCGCCGCCAACGAGCTGTCCTCGATCCACGCGACCTTCATCGAGCCGGAGCAGGTGACGCTGTTCGAGGAGGCCGGCTGGCTCATGCGACACGACATCCAGTTCCACTGGACCAACCGCGGCTATGCCTCGTTCGGCGATTTCCTCGGCGCGCTCGCGAGTCGCAAGCGCAAGGCGATCCGCAAGGAGCGCGAGGCGGCGCAGGAAGGCGTGACGATCCGCCGACTGTCGGGCGGGGACATCCTGCCCGAGCACTGGGACGCGTTCTGGGGCTTCTACCAGGACACCGGCAGCCGGAAGTGGGGCAGTCCCTACCTGACCCGTTCGGCATTCGATTTGCTCGGCGAGACGATGGCGGGTCGCATCGTGCTGGTCATGGCGTTCGACGAGGGGAGGCCGATCGCGGGAGCCCTCAATTTCGTCGGGGAAGACGCCCTCTACGGGCGCTACTGGGGCTGCGTCGAGGACCGGCGCTTCCTCCATTTCGAGCTGTGCTATTATCAGGCGATCGACGAGGCGATCGCGCGCGGGTTGTCGCGAGTGGAGGCGGGCGCGCAGGGTCAGCACAAGATCGCCCGCGGCTACGAACCGGTGCAGACCAACTCGGCTCACTGGATCGCCGATCCCGGCTTCCGCCGAGCGATTGCCGATTACCTCGAGCGGGAGCGCGAGGGGATCGCGGTCGACGCCGACTGGCTCGGCCGCACGACTCCGTTCAGGAAAGGCTGAGGATCAGGCGGCCCGGCGCTCGCCGTCGATCAGCCACTGGCGCGCGCGGCGCTGCGCTTCGGCGATCTCGCGCGCGGTCATTTCGTCGGAAATGTCGGCCCGGCACCAGGCAGCTTCCTCGTGACCGCGTGCGGCGGCGAGGTTGAACCACTTGTGCGCTTCGATGAGGTCGCAGGCAGCGCCGTGGCTACCGGTCGAATAGGCGACGCCGAGGTCGTAGAGCGCGCTTACGTCGCCTTGTGCCGCAGCGGCGAGGCAGTGCGCGACCAGCATGTCGGTCGCGACCGGTCCCTTGATGATCGCGGCGCCTTCAATCTTGCGAAGTTCCATCTCGAATTACCCCCTGGCGGCGAGCCCCCATGCCGCCGTCGGGACCAGTTAGGCCGGATTATGGTCAACAAGTGGTTAACAGGCGGACGAAAAACTCGGTCCGATCGCGCGCTCGTTCGGCCCCGCTTAAGTTTTCCCCGCCTAGGGCGCCGCATTCGGCAAGCTGGCTTGTGCCGGTTGGGGCCCGTCATTATAGGCGCGCCAAGTCGATGTTCTGTGGACCCGGTTTCGGCCGGTTAAGCGAACCTGGTGCGACAGATTGGAATGAGAAACACGATGGCCACTCTGGCAAGCGACGACATCGATGTACTCGAAAAAGCTCGGCGAGCGCTGGCACCCGACTATTCTCCGTCCGAAGACGAAGAGTACATGAACGCAGCGCAGCAGGACTATTTCCGCATGCTGCTGCTGGAATGGAAGCGGTCCATCCTGTCTGCCTCCAGCGCGACTCTCCAGTCGCTGCAGGACGGCCCGATCCGCGAGGCCGACCTCAACGATCGCGCCTCGAGCGAGACCGACTGGGGCATCGAACTGCGCACCCGCGATCGCCAGCGCAAGCTGATCGCCAAGATCGATTCGGCGGTCCGCCGCATCGACGCGGGCGAGTACGGCTATTGCGAGGTGACCGGCGATCCGATCGGCCTCAAGCGCCTGATCGCCCGCCCCGTCGCCACGATGACGGTCGAGGCGCAAGAAGCGCACGAGCGACGCGAGAAAATTTCGCGCGACGACTGAATTTCCGGGTCCCGCAGCGGTTTTCGCTTAAGTTTTATTTAGATTATCCCGGCTAACTTGGCAGGCCTTCGCGCAAACGCGCGTGGAGGGTCGCGATAAGTCAGGCCAAGGGAGCCATGTCGGCAATGTCAGGCGTCGATACACGACACGTAAACCGGGACAGCCTGTTCCTGATGGCCGAGCTCTTTCTCGACGGCGAAGCCGTCCCCCACCGGGTGCGCGTGCGCAATCTCTCGGCCACCGGAATGATGGCTGAAGGGGATCTTCGCCTGCTGCCGGGCACGCATGTGAAAGTCGCGCTGAAGAACGTGCCCGTCGTCGATGGCAACGTTGCCTGGGTGCACGAGCAGCGCTTCGGCATCGCCTTCGCCGACGAGGTCGATCCCAAGGCGCCGCGCAGCGCCATCAACGCCAGCGGCGACATCACGACGCCCCGCTATGTGCGCCCGTCGGCAATCGCTCCGCCGGCCTCCCAGACCGAACCCAAGCGTATCCGCACCATTTGACCTGCGGTTAATCGGCGCGGCCCGCTGACGCAGGCGCATTGAACTGCTATCCGGGTCGGCGATGGTTCGGCCTGCTCTTCCATTGGCGATCTCCGCTGCGCTCATGCTGGCGGCATGCGGATCGAGCGACGATGCGGGCACGGTCGGCATCGCCCTGATCGGCGAGGCCGATTCGCTGTCGGAGCGGAGCTTGCGGCTGTCGGTCCCCGCACAGCAGATGCGCGCTGCCACGACCGAGGGACTGGTCGCGCTCGACGAGGCGGGCGAAGTCGTTCCGGCACTCGCCGAGCGCTGGATCGTGACCGACGACGGACTGTCGTACATCTTCCGCTTGCGCAATTCCGAATGGCCCGACGGCAAGCCGATGACCGCCGAGCAGGTCCGCGACGCACTGCGCCGGACGATGCGCGACCTGCGCGGCAGTTCGATGGCGCTCGATTTCGCGGCGGTGTCCGAAGTGCGGGCGATGACCGGACGCGTCATCGAGATTCGCCTGTCGAGCCCCATGCCCGATCTGCTGCAATTGCTGGCCCAGCCCGAAATGGGGGTGCCCTACAAAGGCAAGGGTGTCGGCCCGATGGCCGTCGAAAATGGCAGCGATGGCGAGCGCGGGGGAGTCCGGCTCGCACTGCTGTCGCCCGAGGCACGCGGCCTGCCGACGCGCGAGGACTGGCGCGAAGGGACCCGCGCGCTCGATGTGCGCGTGCTGACCGCCCGCGCGGCCGTGGCCGCATTCCGCGAGGGTGAGGTCGATCTCGTGCTCGGCGGCACGATCGCGGACCTGCCGCTCGCCGATATCGGTCCGCTGTCGCGGGGGACGGTGCGGCTGGACGCGGCTCAGGGACTGCTCGGGCTCAAAGTCCTGCGGAGCGAAGGCGTGCTCGCCGAGGACACCCGGCGCGAGGCGCTCGCCATGGCGATCGAGCGCGAAACCCTGCTCGCCCCATTCAACATCGCGGGCTGGCTGCCGAGCACGCGCATCACGCCCGTCGCGGCGATCGGCGATGCGGCGACCGAACGCTGGACCAACCTCGCGATCGAGCAGCGCCGCGCCGCCGCCCGGCAGCGGATCGCAGTCGTGCCGCAGGACCAGCGCACGTTGTCGATCGCGCTGCCCGAAGGGCCGGGCGCCGACCTCCTCCTGCGCGAGATCGCCGCCGACTGGGCTGAAATCGGCGTGACCGCGACCCGCGCGCGCAAGGGTCGTCCGGCCGACCTCGAACTGGTCGACACGCTGGCGCGGTTCGGGAGCCGGCGCTGGTACCTCGACCAGTTCGCCTGCGCGGTGCGCCGGGCCCTCTGTTCGCCCGAGGCCGACGAGCTCGTCCGCGATGCCGCGCGGGAAGACGACCCGATCGCGCGGGCGACCATGCTGGCCGAGGCCGAAACCCGGATCACCGCGCAGCAGGGCTACATTCCGCTCGGCGCCCCGGTCCGCTGGTCGCTGGTGCGCGGCGACCTGCAGGGCTTCGTCCCCAATCGCTGGGCGGTCCACCCGTTGTTTCCGCTCGCGCTCGCCCCCAGATAACGGGCAGGAGAAACACGCCGATGCCGACGGACCCCGCCAACCGCCCCCGCCCGATGGGCATCGAACTGCCGATCGGCACCGACCCGGTCGCCGTGCGCCGCCGGATCGAGGCGATGGAGCAGCTGCTCGAAAACAGTTTCACCATCCCGGGCGTGAACTACCGCGTGGGCCTCGACTCGATCGTCGGGCTGGTGCCGGTGGTCGGCGATTTCGTCGCCGCAGCGATGGGCATGTACCTCGTCTGGGAAGCGAAGAACCTCGGCATGCCGAAGTGGAAGCTGTGGCGGATGACCGGAAACGTGGCGGTCGATACGGCGGTCGGCGCGATCCCGGTGGTGGGCGACGCGATTGACTTCGTGTTCAAGTCGAATACCCGCAACCTGCGCATCGTGCGCAAGCATCTCGACAAGCATCATCCAGCCAGCCGGACGATAGAGGGGTAGTTTCACCCGCGACTGGTTTGGCGTAGGCGTCGCCCATGGCCGACGTTACTTATTCATCGTATCTCGATCTCGACAGGATCCTCTCCGCGCAGCACCCGGCGAGCGCGGCGCACGACGAGATGCTGTTCATCATCGTCCACCAGGCGAGCGAGCTGTGGCTCAAGCTGTGCCTCCACGAACTCACCGCCGCGCGCGACGAGATCGCCGCCGACGACCTGCGGCCCGCGTTCAAGATGCTCGCCCGCGTGGCGCGGGCGCAAGGGCAACTGATATCGTCGTGGGACGTGCTCAGCACGATGACCCCGGCGGATTATTCGGAAGTCCGCCCGCACCTGTCGAGCTCGAGCGGGTTCCAGAGCGCGCAGTACCGGCTGATGGAGTTCCTCATGGGCGGGCGCAATCCCGACATGGTGACCATGCACGAGGCGACGCCCGAGGTGGCCGCGGAGCTTCGCGCGGAACTCGATCGCCCGAGCCTCTATGACGAAGCGGTGCGGCTGCTGGCGCGGCGCGGCCTCGCGATTCCGGCGGAGGTGCTGGAGCGCGACCACTCGGGCGGCTGGACACCCTCGCCTGCGGTCGAGGCCGCCTGGGCCGAAATCTACCGCGACCCGGAGGCGCACTGGGACCTCTACGAACTCGCCGAAAAGCTGGTCGACCTCGAATACCACTTCCAGCGCTGGCGCTTCGGCCACCTGAAGACGGTCGAGCGCATCATCGGCTTCAAGCGCGGGACCGGCGGGACGGCGGGGGTGCCCTACCTCGAAGGCGTGCTCAAGCAGGCCTTCTTCCCCGAACTGCTGAGCGTGCGGACGGCGATTTAGCGGCCATTTCCATCCGGTCAGATTTGGTGGCCAATCTGGTCGAGCATTGCTCCGCACTTCGGGCAATCCCAACCCTCGAACTTGTAGACGTGTCCATCGTTGGGCGCTGCGAACTCTTCAAGCTCATGACCGCAAGCTGGACATCGTGTCGGGATGTCCTTCCCCCGCTTTCTGGCCTTGTAGTCGGCAAATGCGCGCTTGGTATCCCGGACGTCAGTTTTGATTTTGCGAAACATGACAAAGCAGAACCAGCCCAAGGCGATTCCTCCGCCAACGACGTACAGCGTCGTCGTAAGAGCGCCGTTGTGAACGTAGGTCTCAGAGAGAAACGCTGGGATCAGCGGCAGGATGGAAAAAGCCAGGCTGAAAGGCCTACTTTCGTTCAAGTCGCGCTCAAACCATTGCCAAAATTTTGATCGGGCGGTGGCAGAGGGATTAGGGTCGTCCTGATGGGCAGGGAGCTCAACCAAAACGCTAAGCCTCCAGCTCGATTTCCCAGTACAGCCAGTCCCGCCACGTCTCGTGCAGGTACCCCGGTGGAAACGCCTTGCCGTGCTGGTGGAGCTGCCAGCTCGTCGGGCGGATCGGGCGGACGAGGTTCATGTGCGCCTGCGCCGGGGTGCGGCCGCCCTTCTTCATGTTGCAGGGCGCGCAGGCGGTGGCGATGTTCTCCCACGTGGTGCGTCCGCCGAGGCGGCGAGGGATCACGTGGTCGAAGGTCAGGTCCTTTTCGCTGCCGCAGTACTGGCAGGCGAACCGGTCGCGCAGGAACAGGTTGAAGCGGGTGAAGGCGGGAAATTCGGATGGCTTCACGTACTGCCGCAGCGCGATCACGCTGGGGATCTGCATGTCGAGGCTGGGCGAATGGACCTGCCGGTCGTAGCTCGCGACGATGTCGACCCGTTCGAGGAACACCGCCTTGATCGCGGTCTGCCACGGCCACAGGCTGAGCGGGTAATACGACAGCGGGGTGTAATCGGCGTTGAGCACCAGCGCCGGGCAGCTTTCGAGCGCGCGGGTCGGGTCCTCCGCAGAAGCGCGGAAATGAGCCGCCCGTTCGATCAGTTCGGCCTTGAACATATCCGCCCACGCCCTCCGATTGACCGAGGGGAGCATTTGCCGATTCGTGCGTCAACCCCGTGACGGTGCGTGAATCCACAGACGATTGCCGCTAGGCGGGCGCGATGGACGTGACCCGCTTCGCCCCGAGCCCCAACGGATCGCTGCATCTCGGCCATGCCTGGGCGGCGATCGTCGCGCACGACCTGGCGCGCGAGCGGGACGGGCGCTTCCTGTTGCGGGTCGAGGATATCGACGGAACGCGCAGCCGCCCCGAACTGGCGGACGAATTCCGCGCCGACCTTGCCTGGCTCGGCCTCGCGTGGGGCGAGGTTGCGCCGCAATCGACCCGCCTTGCCAGCTACGAGGCGGCAGCCGAGCGACTGCGCGCGATGGGCTTGCTTTACCCGTGCACCTGCACCCGTGCCGAAGTCGCGGGGCCAGTCTATCCCGGCACCTGCCGCGGGCGGACCGATACCCCCGCCAAAGTGGCATGGCGGCTCGACGTCGCAAAGGCGCTCGCGCTCACCGGGCCGCTCGAATGGCATGACGAACTGGCCGGAACACAGCAGGCGCAGCCCGTTCTGGCGGGCGATCCGGTGCTGGTGCGCAAGGATGCGCCCGCCAGCTACCATCTCGCCGCCACGCTCGACGACGCAGCCGACGGGATCACGCTGGTGACGCGGGGGTGTGACCTGTTCGCGGCCACGCATGTCCACCGCCTGCTGCAGGCGCTGCTCGGCCTGCCGGTGCCGCGCTGGCACCACCACCTGCTGCTGGTCGAGCCGGACGGCCGCAAGCTCGCCAAGCGGCGCGGCTCGCCGGGCCTGGGAGACCTGCGGATAGCGGGCGAGGATGGCAAGGCGCTTGCCGCCGCCTTGCGCGAACACCGCTTCCCCGCTGGCATTTCGCTCGGGCCGGGCCTAGATTAGGGCCATGCAGACCTTCCTCATCATCGTGCTCGTCGTCCTGATGGGCTTCGTCGTCTATTCGCTGGTGCGCGGGATCGTGGCGTTCCTGCAATCGCACAAGGCGGACATCGACGCAGGCCCGGAACGGCAGCAGGAAATGCAGCTGCTCCAGAACAAGATGATGTTCAATCGCATCAAGTACCAGGCGCTCGCGATCGTGGTGGTCGCGGTGATCATCATGATGGCGCGCTGATCCCTCGACAGGCTCAGGACGGCCCGCTCCCTTGGTAAAGCTCAACAAGATCTACACCCGCACCGGCGACGACGGCACGACAGGTCTCGTCGACGGCTCGCGCTGTCCCAAGCACTCCGCGCGGATCGAGGCGATCGGCGCGGTGGACGAGGCGAACTCGGCGCTCGGGCTTGCCGCGATTGCGCTGGCGGGCGAGGCGCGGGCCGACGTCACGCGCATACAGAACGATCTGTTCGATCTGGGTGCCGACCTCGCTACCCCCGGCGAAGACTTCACGCCCGGCGAAATGACGCTGCGGATCGTCTTGTCGCAGTCGGAGTGGCTGGAACAGCGGATCGACGCGTTCAATGAAGCGCTTCATCCGCTCACCAGCTTCGTCCTTCCCGGCGGCAGCGAGAGCGCCGCGCGGGTCCATGTCGCGCGCGCGGCCGTACGGCGGGCAGAGCGGGCGATGACCGCGCTCGCCAGCCACGAACCCGTGAACCCGGCCGCGCTCGCTTACGTCAACCGGCTGTCGGACTTCCTCTTCCAGCTCGCCCGGCTCGAGAACGATGAAGGCAGGGGCGACGTGACCTGGGTCCCCGGAGCAAATCGCTAGCAAAGTCCACATCCCGTCGCTAACCGCGCATTGCTGCAGTTGCGAAGGAAATCGGCATGGATACGATCGGGGTTATCGGCGCGGGCCAGATGGGGGCGGGAATCGCCCAGACGCTCGCGCAGAGCGGGTACACGGTCCTTCTCTCCGATATCGACCTCGCCGCCGCCGAAAAGGGCAAGGCCGGCATCGGTAAAGGCCTCGCGCGGCTGGTCGACAAGGGCAAGCTGGAGGCGAGCGATGCCGAAGCGGCTCTCGCTCGGATTACCCCGGTCGCCGACCTTTCGCCGATGGCCGCTGCTGCCTTCATCATCGAGGCCGCGACCGAGAACGAGCGCATCAAGCAGTCGATCTTCGAGAATGCAGGCAAGGTTCTGGGCGCGGGTGCGATCCTCGCCAGCAACACCAGTTCGATCCCGATCACCCGGATGGCGAACTGGTCGCCCGACCCGGCGCGGTTCATCGGGCTGCACTTCTTCAATCCGGTGCCGGTGATGGGCCTCGTGGAGGTGATCGCCGGTCTCGCCACGTCGCCTGAAACCCTGGCCCGCACCAAGGCGCTGGGGACGAGCCTCGGCAAGCATGTCGTCGAAGTGCACGATGCGCCCGGGTTCGTGGTCAACCGGGTGCTGATGCCGATGCTCAACGAAGCGGTCTTCGCGCTCGGCGAGGGCACTGCCACCGTCGCCGACATCGACGCCGCCTGCCGCCTCGGCCTCAATCACCCGATGGGACCATTGCAGCTTGCCGACTTCATCGGGCTCGACACATGCCTCGAGATCGTCCGCGTGCTCCACGGCTCTACCGGGGACAGCAAGTATCGCCCCGCTCCGCTGCTGTCGAAATACGTCGAGGCCGGCTGGCTCGGCCGCAAGAGCGGCAAGGGCTTCTACGACTATGCGGGCGCGGAGCCCGTTCCGACCCGCTAGAACGGCGGGCCGGGCAGCGGCACGACGATCGCGCGCGCGATCGGCAGCCAGCCAGGTGCGTGATAGATCCACGATACCGCCAGTTCGCAAGCGATAATGGCAGGGACCGCCGTCAGCACCACCGGATGCATGCGTCCGCGGGTCTGCCAATCGAACAGCACCAGCGCAGCGATCAGCAGGTTGGTGCTGATGAAAGTGTTCGCGATCATGCCCCAGTACCCGTCTCCGACGACCGACGCGATCGGCCCGCCCAAGGTGCGCGTCCACGCCGCTCCGACGATGATCGTCGTGGCGAGATAGATCAGCCGCTTGTGCGCGGGGGACTCGCGGCGGCGGAGCACTGCCGTCGTCGCGAGTATGCCGAACGCCGCGACATAGAAGATCGGGATGATAAAGAACGCCTGGCTGTCCGGTGGATGACCCAAGTAATACCTCTGGCTGTATGCTTCGGCGAAGAAGCCGGTCAGCACCATCAAGGGGATCAGCGCTGCCGCGCTCAGCCCCATCCTGCGATGGAGCGCGTGATTGGCTGCGCGGATGAGCAGGACCTGCGAGGTCAGCAGGACCATCCACAGCACGAACAGCCCGGCGTGGAGTTGCAGCACGAGCGGCGCAGGATAGTCGGCGCGGCCATGGAACCGCTCCCAGCTGGGCGGTGCGAATCCGAGCAGGACGCCCAGCCATGCAACGATCACGAAGCCGAGGAAGAAGTTGCGTTCACGCCTATCGAACGCGGCGGAACCGGATGCGCTAGCCATCGGCAATCCCCCAATCACCGGCGCGAAAGGTCTTCCGCATCGATCTGAGTGTCAAGCGGGAACGCGGATGCCCCGCCGCAGGTTCATCGGGAAAAGGAGTATTACCGATGGCCACCGACCCCGACCTCGCCCCCGAGGCGCACAATGCCGAACAGGACGACGAGCAAGCGCAGGCGCAGACCGTCGCCGATCAGGCCGAGGCGCTGCGGCATGGCGATCCGACCGCGAGCGTCAAGCCGTCGCCGACCGAGACCCCCGATCTCGTCGATCACATGCGCGAGATGGAGACGTCGGGCCGGATCGACATGGGTGCGTACCAGGGCGAACCCAACATGGATGATGAGGACGAGGCCTACGGCGAGGGGCACGACCCAGACGAGGTCTGATCCCGCACGTGTGGAGCTATTACTGCGGGGGGCTTTCCTGTTGATCGGGAAGATCCTGCGATACGATAACGATCTCCTCCGCCGGTATCGCCTCCGCCTCCGCGACGGGGGCGAATTCGTCGGGAGGGGTCGGATCGTCGCCAACGGCCGGGTCAATCAATTCCTCGTCCGACGAAAACTCGATCGTGATATCGTCTTCGGCAGGTTGGCCGGGAGAGACCTGCTGCGTCGAACCGGTGAAATCCTCGGCGATCGCGCGTTGCTGGGCGAACTGCTCTTTCGCTGCGTCGAGCGCGCCGTCGTTATTCCCCGTGCCGACGAACTTCGTCACGCCGGCGAGGACCATCGCGACGAAGATGAGGGCGAACCAGCGATTGCGAAACATGTACCCGCGCATTTCCCCAAACTATACGCGAAGGGTTAAGGCCTGCTTTCACCCGCTTCGCGCTTGAGCGCATAGAGGACGTCGAGCGCCTCGCGCGGGCTGAGCGCATCAACGTCGATGCCCTCCAGCATCTCGCGAACGGTATCGCACTCCTGCTCGGCCGCCTGCGCGGCGGCGGCGAACAGCGGCAGGTCGCCGAGCCCCGCCGCGAGTCCGCCGGTTTCCGCGCGGCCTTTTTCCAATCGGTCGAGCACCGCCTTTGCGCGGGCGACCACCGCAGGCGGCACGCCCGCAAGGCGCGCGACCGCAAGGCCGTAGCTTCGGTCCGCCGGACCTTCGGCCAGTTCGTGCAGCAACACGAGGTCGCCCTTCCATTCGCGCGCGCGGACATGGTGGAGCGACAGTGCCTCGCAACTTTCGGCGAGCCGCGCGAGTTCGTGATAGTGCGTCGCGAACAGGCACCGGCTGCGGTTGGCGCTGTGCACCGCTTCCGCCACCGCCCATGCCAGCGCGAGGCCGTCGTAGGTGGAAGTGCCGCGACCGACTTCGTCGAGGATCACGAACGACCGCTCGCTCGCCTGGCTGAGGATCGCGGCGGTCTCGACCATCTCGACCATGAAGGTGGAGCGCCCGCGGGCAAGCTGGTCGCTCGCGCCGACCCGGCTGAACAGTCGGTCGACGAGGCCAATGCGCGCGCTTGTCGCGGGCACGAACGCGCCTGCCTGCGCGAGCAGGACGATCAGCGCGTTCTGCCGCAGGAAGGTCGATTTGCCGCCCATGTTGGGGCCGCCGATCAGCCACAGCCGGTCTTCGGGGCCGAGCGCGCAGTCGTTGGCGACGAAGCGCTCGCCGCTCGCCGCCAGCGCGGCTTCGACCACAGGGTGCCGACCGCCGGTAATCGCGAGGACCGGCTCGTCGACGACCTCGGGCCGCGCCCAGTCGCCTTGCGCGGCACGCTCGGCATGGCTTGCCGCCACGTCGATCCGGGCGAGCGCGGCAGCGGTGCGGGCGATGCCCTCGCGCGCAGCCACGGCGGCTTCGACAAGTTCCTCGAAATGCGCCTCCTCGGCGGCGAGCGCGTGGCCGCCGGCTTCGGCGATGCGGCTCGCCTCTTCGTGCAGGGAAAGCGAATTGAACCGCACCGCGCCGGCCATCGTCTGGCGGTGGGTGAAGCCGCTGTCCGGCGCCATCAGCCCGTCCGCCTTCGCAGCCGGCACCTCGATGAAGTAGCCGAGCACCCCGTTGTGCCGGATCTTGAGCGCAGCGATGCCGGTTTCGGCGCGATACTTCGCTTCGAGCGCGGCGATCGCGCGGCGGGCGTTGCCGGACGTGGCACGCAAGTCGTCGAGCGACGCGTCGTAACCCTCGGCGATGTAGCCCCCCTGGCTGCGTTCGGTCGGCGGGGATGGGACGAGCGCACGGGCATAGAGGTCGGTCAGCGCTCCGTGCCCGCCGAGCTCGGGAAGCAACGCCTCCAGCAGTACCGGTAGGTCGGGTTGCCCCGCGAGGTGGCCCTGCAGCCGCCGCGCGCCGTCGAGCCCGTCGCGCAGCTGGCCGAGATCGCGCGGTGACCCGCGTCCGGCGACCACACGTCCGATCGCGCGGCCGAGATCGGGCATGGCGCGCAGGGCCGCGCGCACGTCGGCGCGCAGAAGTGGATCGCCGTGGAGGCGGGCGACCAGTGCCAGCCGCTCTTCGATGGCTGCCCGATCGGTCAGCGGGGCGGCGAGGTCTTCGGCAAGCTGGCGCGCACCCGCGCCGGTGGCACAGCGATCGATCGCATCGACCAGGCTCCCGCTCCGCCCACCGCGACTGGCTTCGAGGATTTCGAGGCTGGCGCGGGTCGCCGCGTCCATCGCCAGCGTGCCCCGCCCCTCGATGGCGACGGGCTGCAGCAGCAGCGGGAGCGAACCCCGGCCGACGTGGTCGAGATAGGCGATAAGGCCACCAGCCGCCGCCAGCGCGGCGCGGCCGAACATGCCGAAGCCGTCGAGCGTGGCGACGCCGTGGATTTTGCGCAGCCGGTCCGCGCCGCCATCGCTGGCAAAGTCGCGCGCCGGGCGCACGATCGCTTCGCCGGGTGCGGCGTCCCAGCCTTCGGGTGCCACGAGTTCGCTGGGGGAAAGGCGGGCGATCACGGCCGGCACGTCGTCGCTGGCGCATTCCTCCAGCGTCATGCGCCCGGTGGAGATGTCGATCGCCGCGACCCCGCACGTCCCGCGCACCTCGCAGACCGCAGCGAGCACGTTTGCCCGCCGCGGCTCGAGCAGCGATTCCTCCGTCAGCGTGCCCGCGGTGACGAAGCGCACGATGTCGCGCGCGACGAGCGCTTTCGAGGAAGGCATGCCCTCGCGCTTGGCGCGCGCCTTGGCCTCGTCGGGCGTCTCGGTTTGTTCGGCGATGGCGACTCGCTGACCCGCCTTGATCAGCCTCGCGAGATAGCCTTCGGCCGAATGCACCGGCACGCCGCACATCGGGATCGGCACGCCGCCGTGCTCGCCCCGGCTGGTCAGCGCGATGTCGAGCACCTGCGCGGCGATCCTGGCATCGTCGAAGAACAGTTCGAAGAAGTCGCCCATGCGATAGAACAGCAAGGACCCTTCGGCCTGCTGCTTCAGCGCCAGATACTGCGCCATCATCGGAGTTGCGCCGCCCGCCATGGCAGCGGGGTTAGCGGTGGGCCGTGCGATTCGGAACGGCTGGCGGGGGCGCTTTCCCCTGTTGCCTCGGTCCAAGTTCCGTTAGGGCACCGGCGAAACGCGAAGACAGGGGATACCTTTGGCCGACGACAAGCCCACCGCCTTCACCGCGCGCGAGGCGCTTTTCTATCACGAGACGATCCGCCCCGGTAAGATCGAGATCGTCCCGTCGAAGCCGATGGCGACCCAGCGGGACCTCAGCCTCGCCTATTCGCCGGGCGTTGCCGCCCCGGTCGAGGCGATCGCCGCCGACCCCGCCAACGCGGCCAAGTACACCGCCCGTTCGAACCTGGTCGCGGTGATCTCGAACGGTACGGCCATCCTGGGCCTGGGCAATCTCGGTGCGCTGGCCTCGAAGCCGGTGATGGAAGGCAAGGCGGTGCTGTTCAAGCGTTTCGCCGACGTCGATTCGATCGATATCGAACTCGACACCGAAGACCCCGACAAGTTCATCGAGGCGGTCGCGCTGATGGAGCCGAGCTTCGGCGGCATCAACCTGGAAGACATCGCCGCCCCCGAATGCTTCGTGATCGAGCAGGCCCTGCGCGAGCGGATGAACATCCCGGTGATGCACGACGACCAGCACGGCACCGCGATCATCGCCGCGGCTGGGCTGATCAACGCCTGCCATCTCACCGGGCGCAGCCTCAAGGACGTGCGCATGGTGGTCAACGGCGCGGGCGCCTCGGCGCTCGCGTGCACCGCGCTCATCAAGTCGGTCGGCGTGCCGCACGGGAACGTCATCGTCTGCGACCGCAGCGGTCCGATCTATCCGGGCCGCGAGGGGGTCGACCAGTGGAAGAGCGCGCATGCCGTACCGACCGAGGCGCGCAGCCTCGAGGAAGCACTCGTCGGAGCGGACATCTTCCTCGGCCTGTCGGCCAAGGACGCGCTCAAGCCCGAATGGGTGAAGAAGATGGCCCCGCAGCCGATCATCTTCGCCATGGCCAACCCCGATCCGGAAATCCGGCCGGAAGATGCCAAGGCCGTGCGTCCCGACGCGATCATCGCGACCGGCCGCTCGGACTATCCGAACCAGGTCAACAACGTGCTCGGCTTCCCGTTCATCTTCCGCGGAGCGCTCGACGTGCAGGCCACTGCGATCAACGAGGAGATGAAGGTGGCCGCCGCGCATGCCATCGCGGGGCTCGCGCGCGAACGCGTGCCTGACGAGGTCGCCGCGGCGTACGGCGTGAACCACAAGTTCGGCACCGACTACATCATACCCGCGCCGTTCGACCCACGGCTGATGGAGGTCGTTTCCAGCGCGGTCGCGCAGGCAGCGATGGATTCGGGTGTGGCCAAGGCGCCGATCGCCGACATGGCGGCCTATCGCCACAGCCTGAAGGCGCGGCTCAACCCGACGACATCGGTCCTCACCCGCGTGTACGAGGATGCCAAGGCGAACCCCAAGCGGGTGGTCTTCGCCGAAGCGGAGGAGGACGTGGTCCTGCGCGCGGCGATCCAGTTCCGCGATTTCGGCTACGGCACCCCTATCCTCGTCGGGCGGACCAAGGCGATCGTCGACAAGCTGCACATGCTCGGCGCGAGCAATCCCGGCGATTTCGAAATCCAGAATTCGGCCGACAGCACGCTCGTGCCGCAGATGGTCGAGCATCTCTACGCCAAGCTCCAGCGTCGCGGGCAAACCGAGCGCGACGTGCGCCGCATGGTCAACCAGGAACGTAACGTCTTTGCCGCGCTCCTGGTTGCGCTTGGCCATGCGGATGCGATGATCACCGGCATTACGCGCACCTTCGCCCAGTCGATGCGCGAGGTCAGCCTCGTGCTCGGCGCGAAGCAGGATGCGACCGCGTTCGGGATCCACCTGCTGATCGGCAAGAACTACACCGTGTTCCTTGCCGACACGACGATCAACGAGCGCCCTTCGTCCGAGATGCTGGCGCACATCGCGACCGAAACCGCCGCGGTGGCGAAGCGGCTCGGTCACGATCCGCGCGTCGCTTTCCTGTCCTATTCCACCTTCGGCAATCCGCCGGGCCGTTGGCTCGACAATATCCGTCAGGCGGTGGACATCCTCGACGCGCAGAAGCCCGATTTCGAATACGAGGGCGAGCTCGCGCCCGATGCCGCGCTCAATCCCAAGGTGATGGCGCTCTATCCGTTCAGCCGCCTTTCGGCCCCGGCCAACGTGCTGGTCATGCCGGGCCTCCAGTCGGCAAACCTGTCGGCCAAGCTGCTGCGCGAGCTGGCGGGGGCAAGCACGATCGGGCCGATGCTGGTGGGCATGGAAAAACCCGTGCAGATCGCCCCGATGACTGCGCTCGCGCCCGACGTGCTGACGCTCGCGGTGCTCGCGGCCGCGGGAGTGGTCGGCTAGCCGCAGGTTTTCCTTCGGTCTGCAAGGGTTCCTTTACCCGGACCGCGCATCCTCATGTTCATGGGGATCGCTAGAAGGCCGAAACTGGCCACCAGGTATTCGGGCCCGCGTGCGGGCGAACGCGACGTCGTCTCGCTCGAAGGGCGCTGCCGCATCGGCGACGGCGCCGAGGAAGCGGTCGCGGTGCTCGACTTCGACGCGCGCGGCTGCCGCGTGCGCGGGATCACCACCGCCGTCGTCAAGAATGCGCCGGTGCTGCTCTGGCTGGGGGCCACCGGCCCGCATCCAGCGCGGCTTCGCTGGCTGAAGCGCGGCAGCGCGGGCCTCGCATTCGAAGCCCCACTGGGCGACGATGATCTGGCCGAGGCGCTTCGCAGCGCGGTTCCGGCCGTGCCCGCGCGGGTAGTCCCTTTGCGACGGCGCAGTTCGACCAAAGACGCCTGAGCCGCAGGTCACTTCCGCCGAAAGCGGAAGTACCAGACCTCGTGCCCGTATACCGTTCGGGCCTTGTGTTCGTAGCGCGTCTCGGGCCAGCCTGACGGGCGAGTCTGCCAGCTATCCTTGCCTTCGGCCACCCATTCGAATTCGGCGGTGAAGCGGCGCATGACCATCAGTGCGTGGCGCAGATACACCGCATGGTCGGTGCCGAAGCGGAACTCTGCTCCGGGCTTGAGCTTGTCGGCGATCATGCGCAGTGGGCCGTCGTTCATCATCCGGCGCTTGGCATGCTTGGCCTTGGGCCAGGGATCGGGGTGCAGCAGATAGACCATCGTCAGCGCGCCATCGGGTACGCGGCGGAGGACTTCCAGCGCGTCGCCGTGGTGGATGCGTACGTTGGCGAGAGTGGCGTCGCGCACGTGGACGAGCGCCTGTGCCACGCCATTGACGAACGGCTCCGCGCCGAGGAACCCATGGTCGGGAAGCAAGTCGGCGCGATATGCCATGTGTTCGCCGCCGCCGAAGCCGATCTCGAAGTGGAGAGGGCGATCGTCGCCGAACAGCGTCTGCGACGAAACCGGACCTTCGGCCGGCGGGGAGATCTGCGGTAGAAGCGTGTCGACCAGCGCCTGCTGGCCGGCGCGCAGCGGTTTGCCTTGGCTGCGGCCGTACAAGCGGTTGAGCGTGGTCGGATCGCCGGGTTTGTGCGCGGTCATGGCCGCGCCTAAGCCTATTTGGCGAGCGCGGTCCACACGCTGTAGGCACTCGTCAACGTCAAGACCACGCCGACCATCAGCAACAGGCCGCGGGTCGGCACGCGTTTCGCGACGACAGCGCCGAACGGCGCGGCCAGGAGGCCGCCGATAAGGAGGCCAAGCATCGGCTGCAACACGTCGGGGGTCAGCCCGTCCATGCCGATGTGAAAGAGGAACGTCGCCGAGATCGTCACCGTCAGGAAGAACTCGGTCGCGCTGACGGTGCCGATCGTCTCGCGCGGAGGGGAGCCCTGGATGATCAGGTTGCTGGTGACCACGGGACCCCAGCCACCGCCGCCCGCCGCATCGAGAAAGCCGCCGGCAAGTCCCAGCGGCTCGACGATCTTGGGCTCGCGCGGGTGGAGCGGGAAGCCCAGTCCCCGGTAGAGGAGGTAGAGCCCTATACCCGTCAGATAGATCATCACCAGCGGCCGCGTGACCGATGCGTCGAGAGAAGTCAGCACATATGCGCCGAGGATGCCGCCGATCACGCCTGGGATCAGCAGGCGCAGGAACAGTTTCCAGTTGATGTTCCGGTGCAACGCGTGGCTGATCCCCGAAGCTCCGGTGGTGAAGCTCTCCACGACGTGAACTCCCGTGGAGGCGACTGCGGGATTGACCCCCAATACTCCGACCAGAAGCGTACTGGAAATCACGCCGAACGCCATTCCGAGCGCCCCGTCGACAAGCTGAGCGGCGAACCCGACCAGGATGAACGGCAGCAAGGCCGCCAAATTGATGTCGCCGAACTCGATCATCGCGCATGTCACCCACGGCCCAAAGGGAGGGCAAACTTGGCGGCTCGACCGGCGGCGCGAAACAAAGAATTTCTACCCAATCGGTAGGGAACTAAGGTTCACGAGTGATTCTGGCAGCCTTCGCCGCACCGTGCACCAACCGACGTACGCCTTGCTTTTGCCGCCAGGACTTTCTATACTCTCCAGTATGGAAAAGCTTGCGACACGGGGGAGACCACGGGAGTTTTGTCCCGATGCCGCTTTGGGCGAGGCGCTGCGCGTCTTTTGGACCAAGGGTTACGAAGGCGCGTCGCTGACCGACCTGACCGATGCGATGGGCATCACCCGGCCAAGCCTCTACGCCGCGTTCGGCAACAAGGAGGCGCTTTTCCGCCAGGCGCTCGACCTCTACGAGCGCGACAAGCTGACCTACATCGGCGAAGCGATGCAGGAGCCCACGGCTAGAGCCGTCGCCCGGTATCTGTTGCACGGCGCTGTCGATACCGCGACCGGAGGAGAATGCCGGGGCTGCATGGGCGTGATCTCTTCTGTTGCCTGCCAGAGCGTTGAGCCGTCGATCCGCGACGATGTGAACCGCCGGGCCGAATCGGCGAAACGATTGATTGTGGATCGGATGCAGCAGGCGATCGACGCGGGCGAATTCGTTGTGCCGACCAGTGCCGACGCGATGACCCGCTACCTGCTGGCGATCATGCAGGGCATTTCGGTGCAGGCGCAATTGGGCGCGAGCCGCGCCGAACTGCTCGAAGTGGCCGATGCGGCGCTTGCCGCATGGCCTTCGAAATAGGGCGTTTTTGCTGCGTTGCAGAAAAAAATATCGAGCGGTATGAAAATAGCGCTTGACCTGAACGCCAGATTACATACTTAGCGGTACAGATAGCGGTAGAGGCGACTCCGGTTGCCGATGCGCGGCGGGCTGCCAAGCCTTCCAAGTAAGACCGTTAACCGAAACGCCCCGGATGCAGCGCGCTTCCGGGATCGAAGACGCTTGTCCGACCGAGGCTCAGGGAAACCACATGTTCGACACCCCATTCGACCGTTACGACGATCTCGCCGCCGCCGCCGCGCGCGACGAAGAGGAATTTCGGTTCGACAGTTACGAGCCGATTGCGCCGGTCACCGAAGCCGCGCCTGCGATCGAGCAACAGCCCCGACGAGAACGCCGCCTTTTGATCGCCCTCGTCCTAGCTGTCGCCATTGCGGCCGCGTGGTGGGTCCTGCGCGGAGGGACACCCGCGCCTGCAGCCATGCCGATCCCCGTCGTGACGGCGGCAACGCCGCTGCAGGAACAGGTTACCGAATGGGACGAATTCGTCGGCCGCTTCAAGGCGACAAAGAGCGTCGAAGTCCGTCCACAAGTGTCCGGCCAGATCGTCGGCGTGCACTTTACCGACGGGCAGTACGTGAACGCGGGTGCGCCGCTGTTCACGATCGACGGCCGCACCTTCCGGGCCGCGTTGGCCCAGTCCCAGGCGGAGGTCGCGAAGGCATCGAGTGCGTTGGCGCTGTCACAGGCCAACCTCTCGCGTGCCCAGCGCCTCGTCGCCGAAGACGCAGTCGCCGCGACCGAGATCGACCGGCTGCGCGCCGAGGTGCGCAGCAACCAGGCCGCGCTCGCCGCGGCTCGGGCCAGTGTCTCGGCACGATCGATCGACGTCGGCTTCACCACCGTCCGTGCGCCGATTTCGGGCCGGATTTCCGACCGCCGGATCGATGCCGGCAACCTCGTTTCCGGCGGGGGCGGCACCGCAGCGACCCTGCTGACCACAATCAACGCGGTCGACCCGGTCTATTTCGAATTCGCCGGGTCGGAGGCGCTGTTCCTCAAGGCGCAGCGCGAGGGGCTCGAAAAGGGCAGCGATGTGGAGATCCGCCTCGCCGACGAGCCCGACTATCGCTGGAAGGGCAAGCTGGACTTCACCGACAACGGCCTCGACCCGAATTCGGGCACCATCCGCGCCCGGGCGATCGTCGCCAACCAGGGCGGCATGCTCGCGCCGGGCCTGTTCGGCCGGATGCGGCTGGCGACCGGCGGCATGAAGGCCGCGCTACTCGTGCCCGACACCGCGATCACCACCGACCAGACCCGCAAGCAGGTGCTCGTCGTGGCCAAGGACGGAACCATCGCCGCCCGCACCGTCGAGCTCGGGCCGCAAGTGGGGAGCCTGCGCGTGATCGAGAAGGGCCTGAAGTCGACCGATCGCGTGGTCATCAAGGGCGTGCAGATGGCCATGCCGGGCCAGAAGGTTCGCGCCCAGCCCGGGCGGATCGCTGCGGCTACGCCCGCCGCGGCTACCCCGGCGGGCACCGTCCAGCCCGTCTCGCGCGCCGCCTCGGCCACGATCGCCAACTGAGCCCAAAATTGCGGCCCGTTCACTGAACGACGCCCGGAGTCCGCCCGATGCGCATGTCCCGCTTCTTCATCGACCGCCCGATCTTCGCCGCGGTGATCGCTGTGCTGATCACTCTGGTGGGCGCTATCGCCTACTTCTTCCTGCCGGTCAGCCAGTACCCCGACATCGTCCCGCCGACGGTGACCGTCAACGCGGTATATCCCGGCGCTTCGGCCGAAACGGTGGCCGACACGGTAGCGAACCCGATCGAGCAGGAGATCAACGGCGTCGACGGGATGCTCTACCAGTCGAGCGAATCGACCGGCGACGGGCGGATGACCATCACCGTCACGTTCAAGCCGGGCACCGATCTCGATGAAGCGCAGGTGCTGGTCCAGAACCGCGTCGCCATTGCCGAAGCGCGGCTGCCCGAAGAAGTCCAGCGGCTCGGCATCGTGACCCGCAAGACCACGCCCGACTTCCTGATGGTCGTGAACCTCGTTTCGCCCGACGGCTCGCTCGATCGCGAATATATCTCGAACTACGCGCAGACCCGGATCAAGGACCGGCTCGCCCGGCTAGAAGGCGTGGGCGACGTCCAGCTCTTCGGACAGCGCGAGCTTGCCATGCGCGTATGGATCGATCCCGGCCGCGCCGCCGCGCTCGGGCTGACCGGTAGCGACATCGTGCGGGCGCTGCGGGCGCAGAACGTGCAGGTCGCGGCCGGTACGCTGGGCCAACAGCCCAGCCCGGAGGCGGCGTTCCAGCTCAACGTCGAGACGCAAGGGCGCTTCACCGACCCGTCGCAGTTCGGTCAGGTCGTGATCCGCACCGATGCCGATGGGCGGCAGGTTCGCGTGAACGACGTCGCCCGGGTCGAGATCGGCGCGGCCGACTACGCCACGTCCGCCTACCTCAACGGCGACGACTCTGTCATCCTGCCAGTCTTCCAGAAGCCCGGTTCGAATGCGCTCAGCGCCGCCGAAGGGGTCAAGGCGACGATGGACGAGCTGTCCAGGTCCTTTCCGCAAGGGCTCGAATACCGGATCGTCTACAACCCGACCGAATTCATTTCCCAGAGCATCGACGCAGTGATCGACACGCTGCTCGAGGCGATCGTCCTGGTGGTGCTGGTCATCATCGTGTTCCTGCAAAAGGCGCGCGCCTCGATCATCCCGGTGCTGGCGATCCCGATCTCGCTGATCGGCACTTTCGCGGTGCTCGCCGCGGCGGGCTACTCGCTCAACAACCTGTCGCTGTTCGGGCTGGTGCTCGCCATCGGCATCGTGGTCGACGACGCGATCGTCGTGGTAGAGAACGTCGAGCGCAATCTCGAACACGGGATGACACCCCTCGAAGCCGCGCGTCGTTCAATGGACGAAGTCGGCGAAGCGCTGATCGCGATCGTCCTCGTCCTGTGCGCGGTGTTCGTGCCGACGCTGTTCATGGGCGGCCTGTCGGGCGAGTTCTACAAGCAGTTCGCGGTGACGATTTCTGCCGCGACGGTGATTTCGCTGATCGTTTCGCTGACCCTGTCACCCGCGCTTTCGGCCATGCTCTTGCGCCCGCACGAGGACCTGCCTGCCGATGCCCCGCGCTGGCGACAGGTCATCGACCGGGCCGGCGCGCGCTACAATGCGATGTTCGAGCGCTTCAGCGAGGGCTACGCCCGCCTCACCGCGCGCCTGATCGCGATGCCGAAGCGCATGATGATCGCCTACGCGGTGCTCATCGGCCTTACCGGTGTGACGCTGGCAGCGACCCCCACCGGGTTCGTGCCGCAGCAGGACCAGGGCTATTTCGTGAGCGTGATCCAGCTTCCGCCGGGCAGCGCCACCACGCGCACCGACGCGGTGATGAAGCAGGTCGCCGACCGGGTGCTCAAGATCGACGGGATCAAGGGCACGGTCATGCTCTCGGGCTTCGACGGGACCACGCAGACGCAATCGGCCAGCTCGGCCGCGGCCTACTGGGTGCTCGACGATTTCGAAACGCGGCAGGCCAAGGGGCTCGATGTCGATACTTTGGTGGCCGAAGCGCAGAAGGCGACCTCCGACATCAACGAGGCACGGCTGATGATCGTCAAGCCACCGGTGATCCAGGGAATCGGATCGGCGGGCGGTTTCCGCATGATGCTGCAGGACAATTCGGGAAAGGGCTACCGCGCGCTGCAGGACGTGGCGTACCAGGTCATCGGCAAGGCCAACGGCCAGCCGGGTCTTGCGGGCGTCTACACCTTCTTCGACACCGGCACGCCGCGCGTGAAGACCGATATCGACCGCGACAAGGCGCAGATGCTCGGCGTGGCGCCGTCGGACGTATTCGATACCCTGTCGGTCTATCTCGGCAGTGCGTTCGTGAACGACTTCAACCTGTTGGGGCGCACCTATCGAGTCACCGCGCAGGCCGATGCGCCCTATCGCTCCGACGTCAGCGACATCGCCAACCTCTACGCCCGTTCCAACACCGGTGCGATGGTGCCGCTGGGTTCGCTCGCGACGTTCGAGGACACCACGGGCCCATATCGCGTGTCGCGTTACAACCTCGCTCCGGCGGTCGCGATCGACGGCGACACCGCGCCGGGCGGGTCGACAGGCCAGTCGCTGATGACGATGGAAAAGGTCGCGGCCGAGACCCTGCCGCAGGGCTATTCGACCGAGTGGACCGGCATCGCCTTTCAGCAGGCGACCACCGGCAACACGGCGGTCTACGTATTCGGCCTTGCGGTGCTCCTCGTCTTCCTGGTGCTGGCGGCGCAGTACGAAAGCCTGATCGCCCCTCTGGCGATCATCCTGATCGTGCCGATGTGCCTGCTCGCGGCGATGGTCGGCGTGAACCTGCGCGGCATGGACAACAACGTCCTCACGCAAATCGGGCTGGTCGTCTTGATCGCGCTCGCGGCCAAGAATGCGATCCTGATCGTCGAGTTCGCCCGCCAGGGAGAGCGCGATCACGGACTGTCGCCGGCCGCCGCCGCGATCGAGGCCGCGCGCACCCGCCTGCGCCCAATCCTGATGACGAGCTTTGCCTTCATCCTCGGCTCGGTTCCGCTGGTGATCGCCACTGGCGCGGGGGCCGAACTGCGCCAGGCGCTGGGGACAGCGGTGTGCTTCGGCATGCTCGGCGTCACCGGGTTCGGCCTCGTCTTCACCCCGACCTTCTACGTCGTCACCCGCGCGCTGGGCGATCGGATCGCCACCCTGCGCGGACGGCAGAGCGGCGACCGCCTTGCCGCGCTGCCCGCCGAATGAGGACCCTGACCATGCACCTCAAGAACCTTGCCCTTGCCGCCGTTTCCGCGCTCGCCTTGTCGGCGTGCGCGACCGGCCCGGCCGACATTGCTTCTACTGTCCCCCCCGAAGCGTCGGCCGGGCCTTTCCTTTCCGCCACGACCGATGCGGTCAGCGCCAACCCGCTGCCGAACGACTGGTGGCGGATGTATGATGACCCGGTCCTCGACGGGCTTGTGAGCGATGCCTTCGCCGCCAACACCGACGTGCGGCAGGCAGTGGCTCGGATCGACAGGGCGCGGGCCGCACTGCGCGGCGCGCGCGCCGAGCGCCTGCCGCAGGCGGGTCTCTCGGCCTCTGCCGGCTACGCCCGCACGCCTGAGGCGCAGACCTTGCCCGGCGCGGACCGGACCGGCGGTTCGTTCAGCATCGGTGCCGATGTCTCGTACGAAGTCGACCTGTTCGGCCGGGTGTCGGGCGGCATCGCGGCGGCGCGCGGGGATGTCGCGGCAGCCCGCGCCGATGCCGACGCGGTCCGCGTGATGGTCGTCGCCGATACAACGCGGGCCTATGCCGACGCCGCCAGCGCCGCTGCGCGGGCGGAGGTCGCGCGTGCGATCGTCCGCCTCCTAGACGACAGCCTGCGCCTGACCCGGAAGCGCCACGAGGCGGGCTTGTCCGACGGCCTGGCGGTCGCGCGGATCGAGGCGCTCAGGAACCAGCGCGCCGCGACGATCCCGGCGATCGAGGCCCAGCGCAGCGCCGCGCTGTTCGCGCTGGCGACACTCACCGGGCGCGCCCCGTCACAGCTGCCGGCGATTTCCGGCGAGCGCAGCGTACCGCTGGAGATCAAGACCCCGTTGCCCGTGGGCGATGGCGCACAGCTCCTCGCCCGGCGGCCCGATGTCCGCGCGGCGGAACAGCGCGTCGTCGCCGATACCGCCCGGATAGGGGTTGCCCGCGCCGACCTCTATCCGCGGATCACTCTGGGCGGATCGGTCGGTTCGACTGCATCGAGCATCGGCAACCTGTTCTCGGGCGGCCCGCTCGGGTTCCTGCTCGGGCCGCTGGTCGATTGGGCCTTCCCCAACCGCGAACCGGTCCGTGCGCGGATCGATGGCGCGAGCGCCGATGCCGCAGCTTCTCTGGCGGCGTTCGACGGAACCGTGCTGACCGCGCTCCAGGAAACCGAGACCGCGCTGTCCGACTATGTCCGCGCGCTCGAGCAACGCCGGGTCCTCGATGCGGCGGCGACCGCCGCAGGACGGGCTGCACGGATCACCCGCGCCCAAAACCGCGAAGGCGTGATCGATTCGCTGCAGACCCTCGACGCCGAACGCACGCTTGCCGAAGCCCAGGCGGCAGTGGCCGACCAGGACGCGCTGGTCTCACAGCGCCAGATCGCTCTGTTTCGCGCGCTCGGCGGGGGTTGGCAGGCAGCGGACCCGGAGAATTCGACATGAAGGCCTTGTGGCAGCTTCACCGCGACGCATTCGCGTCCGGGTTCGGCGCTTTCGCCGCGACCGTCGCGATCTTCGTGATGGTTCAGCTCTGATGCGACGTAACGGTCAGACCTTCGCCGGCGCGAGCCTGGGGCTGAGGATGTGCACCACCAGCAGCGCCAGGAGGTAGGCACTCGCACAGATGGCGAAGAGCAGTTCGTAGCTCTGCGTCGTATCGAGCACGTAGCCGGTGAACTTGGCCATGAGCATGCCGCCGATGGCGCCGACCGTGCCGCCGATACCGACCACCGAACCGACTGCGGCGCGCGGGAAGACGTCGGACGGCAGGGTGTAGAGGTTGGCGGAGAACGCCTGGTGTGCCGCAGTGGCGAGGCCGATCACCAGCACGGCCATCCAGACGCTGTCGATCGACTGCGCGAACCAGATCGGCAGCACGCACACCGCGCAGATCAGCATGGTCACCTTGCGGGCCACGTTCGCCGAATAACCGGCCTTCATCATCCGCGACGATAGCCAGCCGCCCGCGATGCTGCCGAAGTCCGAGATCAGGTAGATCGCGGCGAGCGGCAGGCCGAAGGTCTTGAGGTCGAGCTGGTAGCGGTCGAACATGTAGCCCGGCAGCCAGAACAGGAAGAACCACCAGATCGGGTCGATCAGGAACTTGCCCAGCGCATAGGCCCAGGTCTCGCGCTTGCCGATGAGGCGGGTCCACGCGATCGGCTCGACCGGGTCGGCGGGGTCTTGCTGGATCCACGCGAGTTCGGCCGCGCTGACCTTGGTGTGCTCCGTCGGGTGGCGATAGATCGCCCACCACGCGATCAGCCACACGATGCCGAAGATACCGGTGATATAGAACGCCATCCGCCAGTCGAACATCAGGACGAGGGCAGGGACCAGAAGCGGGGTGATGATCGCGCCGACGTTGGCGCCTGCGTTGAACAGGCCGATGGCGAACGCGCGTTCCTTTTGCGGGAACCAGTCGGTCACCGCGCGGATGCCCGCAGGAAAGTTGCCGCTCTCACCGATACCGAGGCCGAATCGCGCCAGCGCGAAGCTCGTGACGCCGCTGGCAAGCCCGTGGGCCATGTGGCTGATCGTCCAGATGACGATCGCGACCGCATAGCCGAGACGAGCGCCGACTTTATCGACGACCCGGCCGAAACTGATGTACCCGATGGCGTAAGCGACCTGAAACCAGAAGACGATGTTGGCGAAGTCGCTCTCGCTCCATCCGAACTCGGCGGTCAGCGTCGGCTTAAGGACGCCGATCATCTGCCGGTCTATGTAGTTGATCGCGGTCGCTGCAAACAAGAGCGCGACGATGACCCAGCGATAACGGCCCGCGCGTTCAACGGCGGCGCCGGTCGCGGTGGGGGAAGCGGTTGCCTCGGTCATCCTCGTCTCCTTCACGCCAGCCACTGCCGGTCGTGCTTCGTTTTCGTCAATATGCGCGGATCGCGCAGGCGACTTCGCCAATGCCTTCGAATGCCGCCATGAACGTTTGGCCGGGCGCCACAGGATGGACGCCAGTCACCGCACCGCTCGAAACCCAAGTCCCCTCGGCAACCTCGATCCCGCGCGATGCCAGGTTCGCAAGCAGGAACCGCACCGCTCCAAGCGGCCCGTCGAGCATCTCTGCGGCGGTCTTGCGACCGACTTCTTCGCCATCGACGCAGGATGCAATCTCGATAGCCCGCAGATCGCCCCAACTGTCGCGCGGTATCGGCTGGCCAAGGACCAGGCCCGCGTTGTTCCCATGATCTGATATCGTCACGCACGGACCGTCTGCATTGATGCCGGGATAGGGTGACGAAGCCACCTCGATGCCGATCCGTACTTCATCGATCCACGAAAGCGTTTCCGCGTCCGTGTTTGGGGATGGCGCGCCTGCGGGCGGAGCTAACCGGATCATGAACTCCGCTTCGGCCGCTGCGAACCCGTCGGCGAAGATCGGCATGGCGGGCACGCTGTCGTCGGCCGCCTCGACGATGACGTCGCGATAGATCGGCCCGGCAAGCCGGTCGGCGCCGAGCCGGGCATCGTCGGGGGCCCAGATGCGACCGACTTTCCAGCCACCGACGGTTTGCCCGCCGAGTGCGATCGAGCGGTCCTGGATCGCATAGGCGGACGTCAGACTGTCGGGGCGCACGCCGGGATATTCCATGAGCGCGCGATGCTCGCGCCGCGCATCGACGAAGCTGCGCGCGATCGAATCGTGGTCTGCCGCGTCGGCAATCAGGCTCCCGGTCCCCATGTCGGGCTGGCTATAGGAAACCGGTGTCATAAGCAATCGAGATTTCGCATCAGAGGGTGACTCCGCGCTTCCAGATCGCGATTGCGCGCTGTCCGGCACGCTCAGCGGCAGTCGGTTCACCGCTGGCAATCGAGAGCAGGCGCGCAGCGAATTCGTCGACGATTGCGTCGGCCGGTTCGTCGAGCAGCCTGCCCGCATCGAAGTCGATCCAGCCCGCCTTGCTTTGTGCCAGGGCGCTGTTCGAAGACACCTTCACGGTCGGCACTGGAAAACCCAGCGGCGTGCCCCGCCCGGTCGTGAAGAGGACCATCGTCGCGCCCGCGGCGGCGAGGGCGGTAGAGGACACGGCATCGTTGCCCGGCGCCTCCAGCAGCGTCAGGCCGGACCGGGAGGCGGAGCCGCCGTAGTCGATCACGTCGACCAGCGGCGCCCGCCCGCCCTTCTGGACCGCGCCGAGCGACTTTTCCTCGAGTGTCGTGATGCCGCCCGCAACGTTGCCGGGTGACGGATTCTCCGAGACGGGCTGACCGGCATCGAGGAAGTAGCGCTTGAATCGGTTGAGCAGTTCTGCCGCCGCAGCGTGTACTTCAGGCGATGTCGCGCGCGCGAACAGGTCGTGTTCGGCACCAAAGATTTCGGGAATTTCGGTCAGCACGATCTTGCCGCCCGACGCTGCCATACGGTCGCTGAAGCGGCCGAGCAGGGGGTTGGCCGTCAGGCCCGACCATCCGTCCGATCCGCCGCATTTCAGGCCGACCGTCAATGCCGACGCCGGCAGGTCCTGCCGCTCGTGCCCGGCGATCGCATCGACCAGTTCGTCGATGGCGGCCATCGAACGCGCTCGCTCGTCGCCGGCATCCTGTGCCCGGACGATCCGCAGCTTGTCGCGACTGCGCGCGGGAACCGCGTCGACCAGCGCATCGAGCTGGTTCGATTCGCACCCGAGGCCCAGGAGCAGGACACCGCCAGCATTGGGATTGTCTGCCAGCGCGGCCAGCACGGCGCGCGTCCCGGCGAGGTCGTCACCGAGCTGGGAGCAGCCATGCGGATGCGAGAACCCGTGGATACCGTCGATTCGCCCGCGGTGGCGCCCCCATGCTTCGCGCGCGTATTCCTCAGCCATAAGTGCCACGCAGCCGACGGTCGGAAGGATCCAGATTTCGTTGCGGGTCGCTGCGCGGCCATCGGGCCGCAGGTAGCCTCGCCAGTTGGCAAGTCCGGGCGAACGTGCCGCGTCGTCGGTCACAGGGGCCGTCATCGCCCCGTACGCGACTTCGCCCGAGAGCGCGGTCGCAAGGTTGTGCGAGTGCACATGCTCCCCCAAGGCGATGGCGCGCGTCGCGCGGCCGATCGGGGCGCCGTATTTCACGACTGCGTCACCGGGGGCCGCGGGGGCAATCGCGACTTTGTGTCCCTGTTCGACATCTTCGGCAATCGTCACCATGCGGCCCGCCAGGTCGATCGACTCGCCCGCCCGCAGAGGCCGCAAGGCGACCGCGACCGAATCGTCGGGATGACAGCGCCTGAGGTCTGTGGTAACCGGTGTCATACATATGGGTTGCCTTGAAGCGGCCAAGGCTGCAAGCGGTATTTCAATGAACGATCAGGGAAACGGGGGCGGCAACGGCGATCGGCGCGACCAGCAGCCGACGATCAACGACGTCGCGCGGCTTGCAGGCGTCTCCAAAAAGACCGTCAGCCGGGTGATCAACCGTTCGCCGTTGCTCAACAAGGATACGCGGACAAAGGTCGAGGCGGTGATCGCCGAGCTCGGCTATGTGCCCAATCCGCAGGCGCGCGCACTGGCCATGGGACGGAACTTCCTGATCGGGCTGCTGCACGACAATCCGAACGTCCAGATGATCATCAACTTTCAGGAGGGTGTGCTCGAAGCGATTCGCGACACCGAGTTCGCGCTCGTCGTGCGGCCGGTCGATCGCCATTCGCCGGGGATGCTCGACGACGTGCGTAGCTTCCTCGAGCGGCAACGGCTTTTCGGCGTCCTTATCCTGCCCCCGATCTCGGAGAACGAGGAACTCGCGGCGCTGTGCCGCGAGATCGGCTGCGGGTATGTCCGGATGGGTTCCGCCGCGCTCGACGACGAAGCCCATCTCGTCGAATCGAACGATCGCGAAGCGGTCGGCAATGCGGTCGATTATCTCGTCAGCCAAGGGCACAAGCGGATCGGCCTCATCGCCGGTCCCGACGGGTTCCGATCCGCGCGCGAGCGCCGCGAGGGATTTCTCGAGGCGATGGCGCGCCACGACCTTCCCTGCGGTCCGGCGATGATCGCGACCGGAAACTATACGTTCGACACCGGACGGGCCGCGGCCGAACGATTGCTCGAGGCGAGCCCGCGACCCACCGCAATCTTCGCCAGCAACGACGAGATGGCCGCCGGCGCGCTGCACGCCGCGCGCCAGCGCGAAATCGAGGTGCCACGCGAACTGTCGCTCGTCGGGTTCGACGATACCGCCATCGCCGCGCACATCTGGCCGCCGATGACGACTGTGCGCTGGCCGATCGTTTCGATGGCCCGCTCGGCCGCGCTCAAGCTCATTGCGCCGGCGCAGGCGAGCGAGCAGCCATCGCGCTTTTTGTCGGACCTCGTCCGCCGCGCATCGGTAGCCCCGCCGCCGCGCGACTGATGGCTTGATTTTATGCGTCGCGAGACGCTAAAGGGTTTGATGACACCGGTTACCGCGCCGCGACAGCGCGATCCGATCGAGGAGAGTTGAGATGAAGATCGCCCTGATCACCGAGAACAGCCAGGCTGCAAAGAACGGCGTGATCCACGAAGCCTTGTCCGAGACCGTGGAGCCGCTGGGCCATCAGGTCTTCAACTACGGCATGTATGGTGCCGAAGACACGGCCTCGCTGACCTACATCATGAACGGGCTGCTTGCCGGGATCCTGCTCAACTCGAAAGCGGCGGATTTCGTGGTGACAGGCTGCGGGACCGGCATGGGTTCGATGCTGGCGTGCAATTCGATGCCGGGGGTCTTCTGCGGCCTCGTGATCGATCCGACGGACGCGTTCCTGTTCGCCCAGATCAATGACGGCAACTGCATCTCGATGCCCTACGCCAAGGGTTTTGGCTGGGCGGCCGAGCTCAACCTGCGCGACGTCTATGCCAAGCTCTTCACCGGCGAGACCGGAGTGGGCTATCCGAAGGAGCGGGCCGAGATCATGCGAAAGAACCGCTCGATCCTGGCCGGCGTCAAGGCGGCTGCAACCCACGACATGCTCACGGTGCTCAAGTCGGTCGACCAGGACCTGCTCAAGGCCGCGGTCGCGGGCGAGCGTTTTGCCGAGTATTTCTACGCCAACTCGCAGGACGAGGGCATCAGCGCGTACCTGCGGGAATTGACGGATGCCCGTGAACACGCGCCGGCCTGAGACAGCGTCGATGATCGACTTCGGCCTTTCGGGAAGCAAGGCGCTGGTCACCGGGGCAAACACCGGTATCGGCCAGGCTATCGCGGTTGCGCTCGCGCAAGCGGGAGCGGACGTCGCCCTCGCCGGTCGCAGCGAACCGGCCGAAACGCTCGGAATGATCGAAGGGGCGGGCCGCAAGGCGGTCAACATCGCCGCCGACCTGTCCTCGATCGAGCCCGTCCAGCGCGTGGTCGATGAAGCGATCGAAGGTCTCGGCGGGCTCGACATCCTGATCAACAACGCGGGAATAATTCGCCGCAACGACCTCGCCGTGTTCACCGAAGAAGACTGGGACGCGGTCGTCGATACCAATCTCAAATCGCTGTTCTTCCTGAGCCAGGCTGCGGCGCACGGGATGGCTGCACAAGGTCGCGGCAAGATCGTCAACATCGCCTCGCTGCTGAGCTTCCAGGGCGGCATCCGCGTGCCGAGTTACGCAGCCGCGAAGTCGGGCGTGGCGGGGGTTACCAAGGCGATGGCGAACGAACTCGCGCCCGCGGGCGTCCAGGTCAATGCGATCGCTCCGGGCTACATCGCCACCAACAACACCGCTGCGCTGCAATCCGACGAGACGCGCAATCGCCAGATTCTCGAGCGCATCCCGACCGGGCGATGGGGCCGGCCCGAGGACATCGCAGGTGCCGCGGTATTCCTATCGTCCCCGGCTTCGGACTACGTGACGGGACAGGTTCTTGCCGTCGACGGCGGCTGGCTCGCGCGGTAGATCACCACCATGGCCGTAACCTGCTTCGGTGAATTGCTGATCCGGCTCAGCCCGCCGGGACGCCAACCAGTCTTGCGGTCCGACATGCTCGAAATGTCCGTCGGCGGGGCAGAAGCAAACGTCGCGATCGCTTTGGCCTCGTTGGACAATACGGCGCGCATGGCCGGGATGGTAACCGACAATTCGTTCGGTGATCTCGCCGTCGCCCAGCTTCGAAGCGCTGGCGTCGACACGACCTGTTTGGCTCGGTCGCCCGGCCGGATGGGGCTGTACCTGCTCGAGGTTGGCAGTGGCGCTCGCGCGTCGGCGATCACGTACGATCGAACGGGTAGCGCTTTCGCGCTGGCCGACCCCTCTGCGATCGATTTCGCGCGCGCGCTCAACGGGGCGAAACTGCTGCACGCCGGCGGAATTACCCCGGCACTGGGGCCGACTGGCGTCCGACTCGCCCGCGCGGCGCACGATGCCGCCAAGGAAGCGGCCGTGCCCATCTGCTTCGACGGAAACTACCGGAGTGCGTTGTGGAGCGCGTGGGATTCGGATCCCCAGTCGATCCTGTGCGATTTGGTACAGGATGCCATGATTCTCGTCGGCAATCATCGCGACATCTCGCTGCTGCTCGGTCGTGAGTTTTCGGGCGACGGGCCCGATCGTCGGCGCGAGGCGGCCGAAGCTGCGTTCGCGGCCTTTCCGAAGCTGGAGCTAATCGCGTCGACCGCGCGCAACGTCGTGACGAGCGACCATCACCAGATCGCGGCGCGCGTCGACAGTCGCGACTCGTCGTTCCAGACGGACTTGATCGACGTGACCGACATCGTCGATCGTATCGGTACCGGCGATGCGTTCGCGGCGGGCGTGCTCGACGCCTGGCTGGCCGGCAAGGACGAGCGCGCGATGGCAGAAACGGGGCTGGCCCTGACCGCGATCAAGCACTCGTTGCCCGGCGACATGGCCTTCGTCAGCCGGGCCATGCTGGAAGGGTTCTCGGCCAACGGCGGCGATGTCCGCCGCTGACGGCTGGACGCGGCGGGGCGCCATCGGTTCCGCGCTGGCGTTGGGAGCGATCGGCGCGCGGGCGAGGGCGAATTCGCCGATGCGCCGCACCCGCGATACGATCGTGACGCCTCTGGGCGTCTATCGCGGTAACGAAGGGCAATTTCTTGGCATTCGCTATGCCCGGGCCGAGCGCTTTCGTGCGCCCTTGCCCACGACCGCAGCGGAACAGTTCGAGCCGGGAGGCGGGACGTTCGGGCCGGTCTGTCCGCAGGGTGGCGATCGTTATCTCCCGCAATCGGAAGATTGTCTGTTCCTCAATGTCTGGATGCCGCCTGCCGCGCGCGCCGAGCTGACTGCGATCCGCCTTAAACGAAGCCGGCCCATCAGGAACCTCCGGCTGCCGGTAATGCTCTACATCCACGGCGGCGCCTATTCGAACGGGTCGGTGACCGATCCGCTCAACGACGGCGCGAACCTTGCCGCGAAGGGCGGCGTGGTGGTCGTCACGGTCAACCACCGGCTCAACGTGTTCGGTTACCTTTACCAGCCCGATCGCTTTCCCGATTCGGGCAATGCCGGCCAGCTCGACATCATCGCTGCCCTCCAGTGGGTTAAGCGCAACATCGCGAGTTTCGGCGGCGATCCGGCGAACGTAACGGTGTTCGGCCAATCGGGGGGCGGCGCGAAGATCGCCACGATGATGGCGATGCCCGAGGCGGACGGTCTGTTTGCCAAGGCGATCACGATGAGCGGTCAGCAGGTCACTGCGAGCGGCCCGCTCAACGCCAGCAAGCGCACCGCGGCTTTCCTTGCGAAGCTGGGCGAAGGCGTGGATCCCGCCACCGCCCCGGTCGCCGACCTGGTCGCGGCTCTCGCAGCGACCGATCCGGTCCTGGGCGGCGGACTCTACATGGGCCCTGTGCTCGACATGCGGCATCTCGTGCGCCACCCATTCTGGCCCGATGCGCCGCCGCAGTCGCGCGATATTCCGATGATGCTCGGGAACACTGTTTCCGAGACACGGGCCTTTTATGCGCCCGAAGGACGCCAGCTCGCCGGTCTCGACTTCGGCAACCTCGCCGCTCGCATCGCGCCCGAAATGCGGATCGATATCGAACCGCACTGGGTGGTGGCGCAGTTCCGTGAACGCTATCCGTTGGCTCAGCCGCTCGAGCTCTTCCATCGCATCGTCACTGCCGCGCGGAGCTGGCGCGGGCAGGTCGAGGAAGCGGAGGCGCGGGCACGGCAGGGCACGCAGAACACATGGGTCTACCAACTCGATTTCGAGGACGCGAAGCATACCGACGATATCGGACTGTCGTTCGGCACCGTTCCCGAAACCACACCTGCACAGAAGGACATGAGCGACACTGTGATGGGCGCGTTCGTGCGGTTCGCGCGCACCGGCGACCCGGGCTGGGCGCCCTACGATCTGACGCGCCGAACGACGATGGTGTTCGATACGGTCAGCCGGCCCGTCGACAACCCGCGCGCCTGGGAGCGCGAGCTTTTCGCGCGCGTTCCTTACATCCAGCCCGGAAGCTAGTGCGCCGGTTTGGCGGCGACCGGATAGGCGATGATGAGTGACAGCGGTTCGCTTCCGACCTGTCGGATACCCACGACCGCACCATCGTAGAGATAGGCGGCCATGCCGGATTTGAGGCTCGCTTCCACGCCGTCGGAAATCACGACGCCCTCGCCGGACGTGACGTAATAGACCTCGTCATGCGCGATCGGATGTTCGCCGATGGCCGAGCCCACGTCGAGCACGCGCCGGCGAAACTCCATGGTGCGGGGCTGGGGCGCTGCGTCGCTGATGCGATATGACGTCGACATGCCGATCTTGCCGTGCGGGTTCGGCTCGCGCTTCTCGACATCGGCTTCGGCTACGACGACCATCGGCGGTCCGGCGGCGAGAAACAATAGCAGGGTTGAAAGCACGTCAGCTTCCTCCGGTTCGCATGGCGCGATCGCGCGGTGAGAGGTGTTCTTGCGCACCCGGTTTCTGCCCGGGGTAGGCACCCGATCGCGGGGTCATCGTCGAAAGGTCCCACGCTTGCTCGTCGAACTTCGCGCGCGTCGGTGCCTCTTTCGTAAAGCCACCGACGGTCTTTTCGTCGTCGATGATGTCGCCGCGTCCTTCGGCGATGAAATAGAGCACGCGGATTTCCTGCGGTCCGCGATCCCACGGGCGTGCGCCGACCGTCGCGAGGAGCGTCGTTTCGACGTCGCCGCTCGGCAGGATGTCGTATCCGGCCAGGCTGGCGAGCGGAGCCTTCTTCTCGATGATCTTCGCGCCGGTCTCGCCATAGCGTCCGAACATCGGCAGCGCGTTGCCGTACCGGTCGACCGCGCGGTTGTCGCGGCCGTAGTAGGCAAGATCGCCGACGCCTCCGATAGTCAGAAACGGCAGGCCCGGATCGGTGTCGTTGCCTCCGCGATAGACGTTACCGACCGCGGTGATCTCTCCGGTGACCGGCACATGGCCGGCCCATTCGAGATCCATTAGGTTGTAGTGCACGGCTCGGTGCCTGGGATTGTAGATCAGGTTGTTGACCATCAGCACCTGCGCGCCGCCCTTGACCAGGGGGCTGCGCTCGACGTTGTGCGCCCAGACGTTGCGTTCGAAGACGATGCCGGTCGCGTTGTCGTGGATCAGCGATCCCTTCGAGTGTTCTCCCTTGGGATGGCTGGCGTCGGCGAGGCCCTCGGCGGCGAGGTTGCGGCGGAACACGATGTTGTGACTGGTGCCCTGTCGCCACTCCGCCAGCGTGTTCCCCGTGAAGCGCGGGCCCGAAGCGGACATGTTCTCGTCGATTCCCCACATCAAGGTGCAGTTCTCGACCAGCACGTTCCACGCTGCGACCGTCGATAACGTGTCGGCTTCCCAGCCGCTGAGCTTGGGTTGGCCATCGACCCCGGTGAGCACGCGGATATGCTGCATCTTCACGTCGTGCCCGCGCACGTCGACGCCGCCCCGGGCGATCGTGATGCCGGGAGATGGGGCGGTCTGACCGGCGATGGTGACGAAAGGTTCGTCGATCGTCAGGGTCGAGCGCTCGAGATCGATGGTGCCGCCGACTTCGAACACGATGATCCGCGGTCCTTTTTCGGCCAGGGCCGCCGCGAGGGTGCCCGGACCGGTTTTCGCCAGCGAAGTGACGCGGATGATGCGCCCGCCGCTGCCTCCCCGAGTCGGGTCCGGCGGTGACGCCAACGCCGGCCCCACGCCTAGTGAAATCACTCCTGCCGTAAGTGCGACCAGTGCCAATCGGCGCGCGATACCCTTCATTCGTTCGGCTCCTCTCCACCCCTTGTTGACAGAGCGATAAAGGCGAGGCAATAGATTATGACACCGGTTACCTAAACCGACCTCGATTGGTTTCCCGGTGGTTCGTCCAGGCGATTCCCGCCCCGCGCGAACTGCCGACTGCCGTCGAAGGAAAAACGAAGATCAAGGGAGGATGTGATGAATAAGAGCGAGTGGACCCGTCAAATCCGCGCGGCATTGCTGACGGGATCGGCATTGCTGCTTCCCCAGGCTGCGTTCGCCCAGGATGCTCCGGCCACCGATGAACCCGCGGTCGAGGACGGCGAGCCGGTCAACGAGATCGTTGTCACCGGTTTCCGCGAGTCGCTGCAGGCCGCGCTCAACGTCAAGAAGAACTCGGTTGCCGCGGTCGATGTGATCGTCGCCGAAGACATCGCCAAGTTCCCCGACCAGAACCTCGCCGAATCGCTTCAGCGCATTCCCGGCATTTCGATCCAGCGGGATGGCGGTGAAGGCCGGGCGATAACCGTGCGCGGACTTGGCGCGCAGTTCACCCGTGTCCGCGTCAACGGGTTGGAGACGATCGCGACCTCGACCGATGGCGCGTCCTCGAACCGCGACCGCGCATTCGATTTCAACGTGTTCGCGTCCGAACTATTCAGCAGCCTCGTGGTGCACAAGACCGCCGAGGCGAGCCTCGACGAAGGTTCGCTCGGAGCGGTCGTCGATCTCAACACCGGGAACCCGCTGGCCGGAAAGGCCGGGCTGACCGGCGCTCTGTCACTGGTCGGCAGTTATAACGATCTGTCGGACAATGTCGGGCCGCGCGTGGCGGGCCTGCTGAGCTGGCGCAACGATGCCGGCACATTTGGCGCATCGGTTTCGGCCGCCTATTCGAAGACCGACACCCTCGAACTCGGCAACAACACCGTCCGCTGGGCGCAGGCCCGGTTCGACAGCGTCAACGGCACGCCCTGCTGGTATTCCTCGGCGACGAGCACCACTCCGTCACCCAACTCCGGCGGCGTCTATCGCTCGAGCGCTGCGTGCGACCAGGCCGCGCTGGCGTTTCACCCCCGCATCCCGCGCTACGGCGAGATCGGACATGATCGCGAACGCCTCGGCCTGACCGGATCGCTGCAGTTCGCGCCGACCGACAGCACCAATATTTCGATCGACGGTCTCTATTCGAGCTTCAAGGAAGCGCGCGAGGAGAAGTGGGGCGAAGTCCTCCTCCGCTCGCTCGAGCGGTCCATCGATGTCGTCAATCCGACGTACGATTCGAACGGCAACATGATTTCGGCGACGCTCAACGACGCGTATGTTCGGACCGAGCATTACCTGCGTCAGTCGGAAACCGAATTCTACCAGTTCGGTGGACGGATCGAGCAAGACTTCGGCGACAGTTTCCGCGTGTCGGCGCTGGGCGGGATTTCGAAGTCGAACGCCGACATTCCGGTCGAAACGACGATCGTCTTCGACGACCGCGACTCGCAAGGCTACAAGTACGATTACACCGACATGGCGTTTCCGACGCTGACCTTCGGCACGCCGAGCGTGTCGTCGCCCTCGACCTTCCAGCTCGCCGAAATCCGCGACCGGCCGTCCAACGTGACCAACCGGTTCAAGACTGCGCAACTGCGCGCCGAATGGGACGTTGCCGACGGATTTACGGTAAAGATGGGCGGCGTCTGGCGGCGGTTCGACTTCGCCAGCCAGGCGTTCCAGCGCGACACCGCGGTGTGCGGCAACGGCGGCACCAGCCTCGTCACCAGCACGTCGGGCACGATCACCTGTAGCCCGACAAGCCTGTTCGGACCGACAGCGGTCTACGGTTTCCCGGTTACCGCCGCTCTGTCCGAACTATTCACCCTCGGCAACGCGGGCCAGCCTGCGGGCACGACCACCGAATGGCTGATCCCCAATCTCGAGACGGCGACGGCCTTCACCGGTCTCTACAGCCTCACCCCGCGGGTCGATGCCGGCAACACCCGCCAGGTTCGCGAAACGACGAAGGGGCTCTACATCGAGTTCAACTTCAAGGGCGACCTGTTCGGACTCGAATACGCTGGCAATGCGGGCACGCGGTACGTCAAGACGAACCAGTTCTCGCAGGCGTCCAACGGCGTCAACGTCACGCGCAGCTACGACGACTGGCTGCCGTCGTTCAACATCGCGTTCTATCCCGCGCAGGACCTGATCCTGCGCGGCGCGATCGGCAAGGTCATGACGCGGCCGTCGCTCGGCAACCTCAATCCGGCGGGTTCGGTCGACGGGTTCAACCTGCGCGCCACATTCGGCAACCCTTACCTGAACCCCTATCGCGCGACCAACTTCGACGCGTCGGTCGAATGGTACTTCGCTCCGCAGGCGCTGCTGTCGGTCGCCGGGTTCGTGAAGAAGATCGAGAGTTTCCCGGTTTCGGGTGCGTATAATGCGACGCTCCCCCAGCTAGGCCTCGGCCGCGATGCGCTGGCGACCAGCTCGCCCGCGTACATCAACTACGATCCGAACCAGCTCTACACGGTCTCCTCGCAGGTCAACGGCACGGGCGCGACGCTGAAGGGCGTCGAACTGGCTGCGCAGATTCCGTTCTCGGCCTTCACCGAAGCCGCGTTCATCAAGAACTTCGGCGTGCTGGCGAACGCGACCTTCATCACGTCCGATGCCGACTATACGGTGCAGGGCCCGTCGGTCGTGCCGGGTGGTTCGAACGTGACCGCCACGCGCAACGCCACGTTGTTCGGTGTGTCGAAGCGGGCGTACAACGGGACGCTCTACTATGACGACGGACGCCTCAGCGCTCGTGTCTCGGCGAGCTACCGCAGCCGGTACATCGACGCTAATTCGGGCACCGGCAACGTGTTCGAAGGGTACGGTGCGACGACCAACATCGATGCCTCGCTCCGCTACAAGCTGTTCGAATGGCTCGAGCTCTCGGTCGAAGGCAATAACCTCACCGACGAATACCGTTACCGCTACACCGACTTCGATGCGGACCGGAACTACGAGAACAACCATTTCGGTCGCACGATCCTGTTCGGCGCCCGGATGAAGATCTGACCTGATAAGCGACATGAGAATGAGAGGCCCGCGTTGAGGAGTGATCGGCGATCGATCCTTGGCGCGGGCCTTGCCGCGTCTGCGTTCGGATGGACGCGCGCATCCGCGCAGACTGCGCCCCCGGCGGCCGGCAGCGCCTTGCCACCCGGCCTGCCGCAGCCGAGCGAGACCATCGATCTTTGGCCCAGGGGCGCGCCGGGAATGCCCGCGAAACCTCCGGTCGAGACGGTCAACGAACGCTCGACCGATAGCCTCGTCACCGATCGCGCGGTATTCGGCATCACCCGCCCCCGCATGGCGGTATTCCGCCCCGACCGTCCCAACGGCGCCGCCGTGCTGCTGACGCCCGGTGGCGGGTATCGCTGGGTCGTGGTCGACAAGGAAGGCTACGAAATGGCGCGCTGGCTGGCGGCGCGCGGGTTCACGGCATTCGTGCTGTTCTACCGCCTGCCGGGCGAGGGCTGGGCGGCGGGTCCCAACGTGGCGCTGGCCGATGCGCAACGCGCGATACGCCTGATCCGCCACCGGGCCCGTGACTTTGCTATCGATCCCGAGCGGGTCGGGACGATGGGCTTCTCGGCGGGCGGTCACGTTTGTGCCGATCTGGGGGTTCGGTTCTCCGCAAAGGTTTACGACCCCGTGGACGCGGCGGATCGCCTGTCCGCCAAGCCTGTCTGCGCCGCACCGATCTATCCCGTGGTCAGCATGGATCCGGCGATAGCGCACGCCGGGTCGCGCACGTTGCTGCTTGGGCCGAACCCGACCGCGGCTCTTGAAACGGCGCACTCCCCCGACCGTAATGTGCCAGCGGATGCGCCGCCGTTCTTCCTGCTCCACGCGGAGGACGACGATGCCGTACCGGTCGCCAACACCCTGCGGCTGCATGCGGCGCTCACCGAAAAAAGTATCCGTCGCGAAATGCACCTGTTCGAGCATGGGGGGCACGGCTTCGGCCTGCGCAAGGCGGTCGGCAAACCGGTCGAGGCTTGGCCCGACCTGTGGCGAACCTGGGCGCGCACGACGGGGCTCGGCTGATGCAAACCACGCGGCGCGGCGCGCTGGGCACGGCCGGTGCAGCGGGTCTGGGGCTACTGGCCTCATGGCCGGAGGGCGCATCGGCGACCGCAGCGCCCGATCGCCGCTGGGGACGCACCTTCGACAACCAGCGCAAGCCCGATCGCGGCGACGGCACTTTCCTCAATCCGGTTCTCGCCGGGGATCATCCCGATCCCAGCGTGCTCAAGGACGGTAACGACTACTACGTTACCTTCTCGACATTCGACGCCTATCCGGGTCTCACGATCTGGCACTCGCGCGATCTGGTGAACTGGCAGCCGCGCAAGGCAGCGCTGCACAGGAATATCGGTGCGGTCTGGGCTCCTAGCCTGCACAAGGATGGCGACCGCTACCTGCTCTACATCCCGGTCAAGGCAAGCCCGAAGAACGATACGTTCGTGATCCACGCGAAGAGCATCGACGGGCCGTGGAGCGATCCCATCCCGCTCGGCCTGCCCGATCACATCGACCCCTGCTTCGCGGTGGGAGAGGACGGCAGCAAGTGGCTGTTCCTCTCGGGCGGCGACCGTGTCCGGCTGGCCGACGACGGCCTCAGCCTCGCGGGTCCGGTCGAGCACGTCTACGATCCCTGGCGGTATCCGTCTGACTGGATCGTCGAGGGTTTCTCGCCCGAAGGGCCAAAAATCCATCACGTGAACGGCTGGTACTACATGATCACCGCGGTGGGTGGGACGGCAGGGCCGCCGACGGGCCACATGGTCATCGCCGCGCGCTCGCGCTCGATCCATGGGCCGTGGGAGCAGCATCCTGGCAACCCGATCGTCCGCACCACGAGCATCGACGAGGCGTGGTGGTCGCGCGGACACGCATCGCTGGTCGAGGCACCGAACGGATCGTGGTGGTCGCTCTATCACGGGTTCGAGAACGGCTACTGGACACTTGGCCGGCAGTGCCTGCTCGATCCGGTCGAGTTCACTTCGGACGGTTGGTTCCGGATGACCGGCGGCGACCTTGCCCACGCGATGCCGATACCAAACGGTGGCCGCGCGGTGCGGCACGGTCTTGCCCTGACCGACGCGTTCGAGGAGCCGCTCGCGCTCGGCAGCCGGTGGAGCTTTTTCCGGCCTGCGCCGGACGAGGCGGCCCGCATCCGCGTGGCGGACGGGGCACTGCGCCTGCGCGGGGCGGGCGAGGCGCCGTCGACCGGCTCGCCGCTGCTCCAGATCGCGGGCGACACGAGCTACCGCTTCGAATGCGAGATCGAGTGCGCGCCGGGCGGCCGCGCGGGATTGATCCTGTTCTACGACGACAAGCTCTATTGCGGTCTCGGCTTCGATGGGGATCGGTTCGTGACCCATCAGTACGGCATCGAGCGGGCGCGACCGGTCAATCCGCACGGACGGCGGATGCGGCTGCGGGTAACCAATCGCCGACATATCGTGACCTACGACACCAGCGGAGACGGCGGGCAGACATGGCTGCGGTTCGACCGCGGAATGGAAGTGTCCGGCTACCACCACAACGTTCGCGGCGGCTTCCTGATGCTCCGCCCCGGACTCTACGCAGCGGGGCCGGGAGAAGCCGTGTTCCGCGACTATCGATACACCGCACTGGAAGATTGATGCCCCGACCACTCGTTCTCAATCCCGACCGCCTGCTGCCGGCCGACCCCGCGACCCGCGCGGTGGCCCGCACGCTCTATGCCGAGGTCAAGGATCTTCCGATCCTCAGCCCCCACGGACACACCGATCCGAGCTGGTGGGCGAGCGACGAGCATTTCGCCAACGCGACCGAGCTGTTGCTGGTGCCCGACCACTACCTGTTCCGCATGCTCTATTCGCAAGGCGTCCGGCTTGAAGACCTGGGCGTACCGACGGTGGACGGGAAGCGCGATTACGATCCGCGCTCTGCGTGGCGGATACTTGCCGAGAACGTCCACCTGTTCCGCGGCACACCTTCGCAAGTGTGGCTCGACTGGGTCTTTGCAGAAGGGTTCGGTATCGACGTGCGGCTGGATGCCGACACTGCCGACCTCTACTACGACACGATCAACGAAAAGCTGGCGACCGACGCCTACCGCCCGCGCTCGCTGTTCGAGCGATACAACATTGACGTGATCGCGACGACCGAAGGACCGCTGGATACGCTGGAGCATCATCAGGCGATCCGCGACAGCGGCTGGCAGGGGCGTGTGATCACCGCCTACCGGCCCGACGCGGTGGTCGACCCGGAATTCGAAGGGTTCGCAGAAAATCTCGGGCGACTGTCGGACATGACCGGCGAAGACTGCCTGACATGGTCTGGCTATCTCGCCGCCCATCGGCAGCGACGCGCGTTCTTCAAAGCGATGGGCGCGACCAGCACCGATCACGGGCATCCGACGGCCGCTACCGCCAACTTGTCCCCGACCGAGGCTGCGGCGCTGTTCGACCGGATCAAGGGAGGTGATGCGACATCAGCGGATGCCGAGCTGTTCCGTGCCCAGATGCTGACCGAGATGGCCGCGATGAGCGTCGAGGACGGGCTGGTCATGCAGATCCACCCGGGATCCATGCGCAACCACAATGCCGGCCTGTTCGCCCGCTTCGGCCGGGACAAGGGCGCGGACATCCCCACACGCACCGACTACGTGCGCGCGCTCAAGCCGCTGCTCGATCGTTTTGGGACCGAGCGCGACCTGTCGATCATCCTCTTCACGCTCGACGAAAGTACCTATGCGCGCGAACTAGCGCCGTTGGCCGGGCACTATCCGTGCCTCAAGCTGGGACCTTCGTGGTGGTTCCACGATAGCCCCGAGGGCATGAAGAGATTTCGCCGGATGACCACCGAGACGGCGGGCTTCTACAACACCGTGGGCTTCAACGACGATACGCGCGCGTTCCTCTCGATACCGGCCCGCCACGACCTTGCGCGGCGGATTGACTGCGGCTTCCTTGCCGAGCTCGTGGTCGAGCATCGCCTGGAGGATTGGGAGGCAGCCGAACTCGCCCGCGATCTGGCGTACAACCTTGCCAAGCAGGCGTACCGCCTGTGAGGCTATCGGCGGGAACGATCAGTGCGGTACCGGCAGGAATCGCCAAACCGCGTTACGACCGCACTCAGGGCATCGGCATCGTTCACATCGGGATCGGCGCTTTCCACCGCGCGCATCTGGCGTGGTACACCGATGCGTGCCTCGAAGCGGGCGAACGGGATTGGATGATCTGCGGCGTTTCGTTGCGGTCGGCCACGGTCGCAAACCAGCTCAATCCGCAGGACGGTCTGTACACGCTGACAGAGCGTTCAGGCGGAAGCGATGTCACGCGCGTGATCGGTTCCGTGCGCGATGTCCTCGTAGCGGCTAGCGATTCCGCCCGGATTGTCGAGCGCATCGCTTCGCCCGACTGCCACATCGTCAGTTTCACCGTGACCGAGAAGGGTTACTGCCGCGCTGCGGACGGTTCGCTGGATTTGGCGGCGGCGACGATCGGGTTTTATCCGCTCCTGTCCGAGGCATTCGCAAGACGACGGGCGAGCGGCCTGCCGGGCATCATCTTGCTCAGTTGCGACAACCTTTCCGCCAATGGCAAGACGCTGAGACGTCTCATGTCCGAATGGCTGGCCGACGATGCAGGCCTTCTCGACTGGTTTCGCAATGAATGCACCGCGCCCGATAGCATGGTCGACAGGATAGTTCCGGCCTCGACACCCGAAGCCTTGACCGAGCTTTCCCAGCGGATGCGCCTCGATGATGACGGCGCGGTCTTTACCGAACCGTTCAGCCAATGGGTGATCGAGGACAATTTTGCCGGGCCGCGTCCACGGTGGGAGGACCACGGGGCGCAGATCGTCAGCGACGTCGGCCCCTTCGAAACCGCGAAGTTGCGGATGCTCAACGGCGCCCATTCGCTCCTGGCCTATTGCGGACTGGCGGCAGGCCATTCCTATGTCCACGAAGCTGTCGCCGATCCCCGTCTCGCCAGCCTAGCCTTCGGTTTGATGTCGGATGAGGCCGCGCCGACCATCGTGACCGCCCCCGGCCAAGATCTCCGGGCTTATGCGGGCGACCTGCTCGACCGGTTTGCCAATCCGTCCCTGCACCATCGGCTGGCGCAGATCGCGATGGATGGCAGCCAGAAGCTGCCGCAACGCTGGCTCGAAACGCTTGCCCACCGGCGTGCTCAAGGGCTTGCCAGTCCCGCGATCGAAGAGGGCATGCGATGCTGGCTGGACCACCTGGCCGACGGAAGGCTGGTCGATGATCCCCTCGCCAGCGAGCTAAGGGCCGCCGTCGTGCAGGTTTCCCGGGATGAGGCGTGGTCGCGGGTTTTCGGGCCAAGGGGCTTGCTCACGTCTGCGCACGCATGAATCGGGTCGTCGCTGGCAACCTGCAGACGCTTCCTTGGGCTCAATGATGACGCCGGTGATCAGCTTATGGTGATGCGCTGACGTCAATGGCCCAGCGCGTCTTTCGGGCTCCGGAATTCAATCTAGCCAATCTCGGCAACGATCGTGCGCGCATTTGGTTTGGACTGCGAAACCGGCGCTCCGTATCCATCGCTCGACAAACGGCGAGAGGTGCGATGATGGGTCCGGTTTCGATGGCACGGCAGATTGGCCAGGGCTTGTTGTCCTTCCCGGTGACGCATCTGGATGCCGACAACACGTTTGCCGAAGCGCCTTATCGCGATCATTGCGCGTGGATGCTCGATCACGACCTGGCCGGATTGTTCGCGGCCGGTGGCACGGGTGAGTTCTTCTCCCTGACTCCGGGCGAGGTCGGCGCGGTGGTCCGCGCAGCGGTTGCGGAAACCAACGGCCGCGTTCCGGTGATCTCCGGGTGCGGTTACGGGACCGAGATCGCCGTCGGCATCGCCAGGGACGCCGAGGCTGCCGGAGCGGACGGTGTGCTGTTGTTGCCGCCCTATTTGGTGAACTCCACGCAGGATGGGCTGGCGGCCCACATCGAAACGGTATGCCGCTCGACCGGCCTCGGCGTGATCGTCTACAACCGCGACAACGCGATCGTGAACGACGATACACTCGCTCGCCTGTGCGAGCGCAACCCCAACCTCGTGGGCTACAAGGACGGGGTCGGGGACATCGAGCTGATGACCCGCATCTATGCCCGGATGGGCGATCGCCTGACCTATATCGGCGGATTGCCGACGGCGGAAACCTTTGCCGTTCCGTACCTGACGATGGGCGTGACCACCTATTCGTCGGCAATCTTCAACTTCATGCCCGAGTGGGCGCTGGCGTTCTATCGCTCCGTGCGCGCCGACGATCGGGCAGAGGTCCTCAAGCAATTGCAGGATTTCGTGCTGCCCTACATCGCGCTGCGCAACCGTTCGGCCGGATACGCGGTGTCGATCGTCAAGGCCGGGTGCCGCCTCGTCGGGCGCGACGCAGGTCCGGTGCGTTCTCCGCTGACCGACTTGACCGAAGCCGAAGAATCCGAACTTCGGACGCTTATCGAGCGCGTGTCGCCCAAGGCTCTCGCGGCAGCGGCATGATGGCGCTAGGCTGAGCTCATGTTCGAGCTCAGCCAACTGCGCTGTTTCGTGGCCGCTGCGGAAGAGCTGCACTTCGGACGCGCGGCACAGCGCCTCAACATGACGCAGTCGCCGCTCAGTCGGCAAATCCAGTTGCTCGAGAGAATTCTCGACGTGACGCTGCTCGAGCGGACCAGCCGCAACGTGTCGCTTACGCCCGCAGGACGGGTTTTCCTGATCGAGGCGCGCAGGATCGTGCGCCTCGCCGAGAGCGCCCAGCTCTCTGCCCGCCGCGTAGCGAAGGGAGATGCCGGGAAGGTCGCCATCGGCTTCACCGCGGTTTCGGGATACTCGCTGATTCCCCAGATCGTCGCAAACGCGCGTGCGACCCTGCCGAACATCGAGCTGGAACTGCGCGAGATGGTTACGGGCGAACAGGTCGATGCGTTGTTGACGGGCCTGATCGACATCGGCTTCGTTCGTCCTCCCGTGACCCGGAGCGAGTTCGATTCGGCGCTGATGCTGACGGAACCCCTCGTGGTCGCCTTGCCCCCGGGGAATGACCTGCAATCCCATGCGGTGCTTTCGCCCAGCGATCTCGATGGCCGCCCGATGGTCATGTATTCCCGTCAGGGAGCGGGGTATTTCCACGACATGCTGGTGCGGCTGTTCGACGAAGCGGCATCGGCGCCGCTCTTCGTCCAGCACGTCACGCAGATCCATTCGATGCTCGGGCTGGTCCGCGCGGGCCTGGCGGCGGCGATCGTGCCCCAATCGGCGATGGGGTTGCATCCCGACGATGTGCAGTTCCGCCAGCTTTCGACCACTCCAGAACGTCCGGTCGAACTGTTTGCGATCTGGAAGCGTGACAACGGCAACCCGGCGCTCGAACCCATGCGCAAGCTCTGCATCGAATCGGCCAGCCTGTGATCACTCGCCGCGTCGCGATCGGCGCGATGTCCTCGGCCGCCCTGCTACTGTCCGGCGAAGCCTCGGGAAAAACCGGCGATCCGGTGGCTATGACGGCCTCCGGTCGGGTTCGCGGTGTTCGCGAGCAGGGCGTCCTTGTGTTCCGCGGCATCCGCTACGGGGCGGATACCCGGCCGTATCGCTTCGCCCGCGCCGTGGCACCGGCGCGTTGGACGGGCATCGCCGACGCCACACGCTATGGCGCCGCCGCGCCCCAGACCAAGGCGACCGAGGCGACGAGCGAGGACTGCCTGTTCCTCAATGTCTGGACCGCAGGGCTCGATCGCGGAAGGCGACCGGTGATGGTCTATCTCCACGGCGGCGCCCACGCGCATGGGTCGGGTTCGGATCCGCTCTACGAGGGCGGCAATCTCGTCCGTCGCGGCGATGTCGTGGTGGTGACGCTCAACCACCGGCTTGCGGCGCTCGGATACGCCTATCTCGCGCAACTTGGCGGCCCGGCGGAGTCGGGCAACGTGGGCAACCTCGACATCGTGCTCGCACTGCGCTGGGTGCGGGACAACATCGCGCAATTCGGCGGCGATCCCGACCGGGTCATGGTGTTCGGTCAATCGGGCGGGGGCGCCAAGACGGTCACCCTGATGGCGATGCCGGAAGCCAGGCCGCTATTCCACCGGGCCGCCACGATGAGCGGCCAGCACGTGACCGCGGCCGGTCCCATGCACGCGACCGCGCGAGCGAAAGCCTGGATGGCAAAGGTCGGCGCTTCCGATGTCGCGACATTGCGCGAATTGCCGGTCGAACGGCTGGTCGAGGCCATGGAGATGACCGATCCGCTCGAGGGCAAGGGCGAAATCAGCTTCGTCTCGACCCTCGATCACGGAGTGTTGCCGCGCCATCCTTTCGTCCCTGACGCCCCGCGCGAGGCGGCGCATATACCGCTGATCATCGGCAACACGCATGACGAAACGGGCGGCTGGATTGCCGACATGCTCAAGCGCGGCGATACGACGTGGGACAACCTCCCGGCCCGGATCGCCACGCAGATTACCCGCGATGCGGCTCCCGATTGGGTGGCGCAGCGCTACCGCGAAATCTATCCCGAGAAGACGCCCGGCCAGATTCTGCTTGCCGCGACGACGGCAGGCCGGTCCTGGCCGGGTCATGTCATCCAGGCTGAGGAGCGAGCGAAGATCGGCGCGCCGACCTGGATGTACCAGCTCGACTTTCCGTCGCCCGAGTTCGGCGGCGTACTGGGAGCGTTCCATACGCTCGATATCCCGCTCGTATTCGACAATGTCGCGGCAAAGGGGTCGCAAACCGGAGCGGGGCCGGAGGCGCGGCGGCTGGCCGGCAGGATGGCCGATGCCTTCATCGCGCTCGCGCGAACCGGTGATCCAAACTGCCCGAGTGTCCCTGACTGGCCGCGATACGAGCTCGATCGGCGGCGAACCATGATCTTCGATACCGCCACGCGGGTGATCGACGACCCCCGGCGGGAGGAGCGGCTGTTGTGGTCCGTTGCCCCGTATATCAAGCCGGGCGGCTGATCAGCGATCCCAAGGGAACGATAGGGTCGGCCGGTTCGCGAACCGGGTCATCTCGAGCCTGATCCTGGCCCCGCTATTCGGCGCGAGGTGAATTGTCGCATGCCGGTCGCCGACCGGGTGCGACGCGGAATCGAGGTCTATCCGGTCGATCCGGTGTTCGCCGTACGCGCCGCCTTGCACGATCAGCGAGCGGGGTGCCGCGCCTGTGTTCACGAGGGTAATTTCCGTAAACCGATCCCCCATGCCGCTAACCAGTGCGGCGACACCGTCGGGTACGCCGGCGCGGCGACGCGCCGGATCGAAATAGCGCACGCGGCAATGCAGCGGCACGCCGCCCTGCGGCGGGCTGGTCGGCGACCACGGGGGACGCGCGATGTGCAAGCCGCCCGTCATGGTCTGGATCAGAGCTTTCGCCGCCGCGGGATTGTAGTCCAGCGTATGGTCGGCAAGCCGGGTCGCCGGGGTCGAGGTGTCGGCGCGAACCTTGGCGACGCGTTTCGCGACGAACTCGAGGTCCTCCGCCAGCGCCAGTTCGGCATAGGCGGGATTGCGTCCCTCGAGAAAGGCGATCCACGGATGGTCCCCGGCACCTTCGCGGTCGGCCGCATCCTGCGTCATGTACCAGATTTCGAATGCGTTGGTGCGGTAGGGCCCCGGCTTGTAGCCCCACCACCCTTGGGGACCGTACATCGTCGGTGCGGACATCCTGCCATCGACCTGCCGCGATTGGGCGTTGATTAGCGCGTTCTGCTCGCGCCAGAGCTTGATGAACCCGAGGTCCCCCGAAAGCACGGCGGCCCCCATGAACGCGGTGATCGAGCGCGGGACCCGGTTGCGCGCTTCGCGTTCGCCGGTCTGCGGAACGACCGGCGCGAAGTTCCAGCCATAGGTTCCGCCCCACCAGTCCGGCGCGATTTGCCCGTCGAGCCCGATCTTGCTGGGAAGAATGCCGCCATTCGCTTGCGCCCGCTCGGCCCAGGCGCCGAGATAGTCGAGCGCCCACGTGCGGAACCTATCCCCAAGGCCCAGAGCGTAGGCGTTCAGGCCCAGCGTCGTCGATTGCAGGTTCAAGGGATTGTCGCCGACCACATCGGTATATTCGCGGTAATGCGCGAGGAACTGGTCGTAGTTCTCCTCGCCGTGTTCGATGTTGAAGGGGCTCGTGTCGAACGGATCGCCCGCCCAGTCGAGCGCGGTCGCATCGCGCATCATCGGGCCGCGGCTGCCGTTCATCATGCTGCGCATCAAGCGGCGGGCAGGATCGTAGTTGGCGACCGAACGATCGCGTCCGGTGTAGAGATCGGCGAACCGGCGGGTGCGCAGCCACAGGCGCCGGTCGCGCGGCGCACTGAGGCCCATGACGTTGAAGGTCGTCAGCCCTTCCGCGTTGTGCTGCCAGTCCATCTGCACGGGAAATTCCCGATGATACATGCCCTTCCGGGCGATCGGCGTTTCGATCGTACGCACGCGGGTGTACTGCCTCAGATGGGCTTCCCAGAACCGCTGCGAAAGGCTCAGAAGGTTGTCTGGCGCGCCGAGCGCATGGAGGGTGATCCAGTCGTTGGTGAATTCGGCCGCGTCGTCGGGCCCGTCGTTGGCGCCCCACCGCTCGAAGCACTGCAGTTCGTCATTCGGACCAACATAGCGACGATAATAGGTGTCGCACGCCTCTGCATTGGCCGCGAGAAGCCGTCGCTGGAGTTCGGCCCAGCGCGGGGTGGCCATCGGCGTGGTGACGGCGATCGCGTTCGACTTTCGCGCACTCGCAGGTAGTGCGGAAAGCGCGGCCGTCCCTGCGATGACCCCCCGCCGCGTCGCCTTCACGCGGGCAATTCCACCCGGCGGAGCGGGCCGACGACCAGCGTGTAGGCAAGGATCGTGACGATGCAGTGGACGGCGACGAACGCCAAGGCGAGGTCGAACGATCCCGTCGCTGCCACGATGTAACCGACCACGATCGGCGTGACGATGCCGGCGACGTTGCCGAACATGTTGAAGACACCGCCCGAAAGACCTGCCAGTCGCCGCGGAGCAACGTCGGCCATGACGGCCCAGCCCAGCGACGCGATCCCCTTGCCGAAGAAAGCCAGGCTCATCGCGACGATGATCAGTGCTTCGCTGTCGATCCAGACGCAGGCCAGGATGGAGGTTGCGAGGATCATGCCGACCACCAGCGGAGTCTTGCGTGCTTTGTCGAGGCTTCCGGTTCGGGCGAGAATCCGGTCGGACCAGAACCCACCGATCAAGCCGCCGAAAAAGCCGCACAGAGCCGGTACGGCCGCTGCGAAGCCGGCTTCCAGGATGTTGAGGCCGCGCTCCTTTACGAGGTAGATCGGAAACCAGGTGACGAAGAAATAGGTCAGCACGTTGATGCAGTACTGGCCCAGATAGATGCCGACCAGCATCCTGCTGGTCAGCAGCGAACGCACGTTCGGCCAACTGAAGCTCGCCTTGTCGGCGGTGGCCGATTCCATCGCGACCTGACCGCCACCCTCGCGGATCAGCTCAAGCTCGGGCGCATTGATCGACGGGTGCTTGTCCGGTCCGTGAATGAAGGTGACGAACACGAAGACCGCGACGAAGCCCAGCAGCCCCATTACCCAGAAGACCGACCGCCATCCATGTTCATGGACCAGCCAGCCCATCAGCGGCGCAAAAACGACGAGCGAGAAGTATTGGGCGCTGTTGAAGATCGCTGCCGCCGTCCCGCGCTCGCGTCCGGGAAACCAGGCCGCGACGAGGCGGGCATTGCCCGGGAATGACGGCGCTTCGCAGATGCCGACGAGGAAGCGCAGAGTGAACAGGGCGGCCACTGCGCTCAGCCCGGCGATGAATCCGACGAAGCCCTGGGAAGCGGTGAAGAGAGACCACAGTGCAATTGCGGCGGCATAAACCCGCTTCGTGCCGAACCGGTCGAGCAACGCGCCGCCCGGAATCTGGGCCAGCGCATAGGCCCACGCAAACGCCGACAGGATATAACCGGTTGCGATCGCGCCGAGCTGGAGTTCTTCGCCCGCCGCCTCGCCCGCGATCGAGAACGTCGCCCGATCCGCATAATTGAGCGTCGTGATCAGGAATATGAGCGCGATAATCCGGTAGCGGACCTTGGTCGGCTTTGCGTCCGTCGTCATCGCAGTTTCCTCTCGCCCGGTCCCTCGGCTCGTTGTCGCCGTCGGTAGTTGCCGGCATTTCCTAGCCGCTCGCGCCGAGCCGGTCCAAGGCCAAGAGCGGCATGATCAAGCCACTGGTTGGCTAGATCAATGCGATTTTCGCTGAGCATGCCTATCATCAGTGCAAGGATTGGCTTGATCCATGCCTGATTGGGATTGGCCTTTAGAGAGCTGGCCGGGATATTCCCAAACTCGCTGACACCGTACCAATCGGTGAGGGAGAGGGAATTCGCCATGAATGTTTCGCGCAAGCACGTCCGCAAGGTTCTGATGGCGGGTTCGGTCGCCGCCTGGGTCATGGCGGGCAACCAGGTCGCAGCCCAGGATGCCCAGGTTGCGGAGAGTGTCGCAACCGACGGGGAAGCGGCTGCCGAAGACGATGCGAACACGATCGTCGTCACGGGCTTCCGCGAAAGCCTGACGAGCGCGCTCGCGATCAAGCGCAACGAAACCGCCGCGGTCGATGCGATCAAGGCGGAAGACATCGCCGAATTTCCCGATCTCAACCTCGCCGAATCCCTCCAGCGCATTCCCGGCGTGGCGATCAGCCGCGTCAACGGTGAAGGGCGCAACATCTCGGTTCGCGGCCTCGGCCCCGAATATACCCGTGTCCGCATCAACGGCATGGAAGCGATCGGCACCACCGGCGGAACCGACAACTCGGGCGGCGTCAACCGCGGCCGCGGCTTCGACTTCAACATCTTCTCTTCGGACCTCTTCTCGAACCTGGCCGTACGCAAGACCGCGACCGCCGACGTCGAGGAAGGCTCGCTCGGCGCGACCGTCGACCTGACGATCACGCGCCCCTTCGATTTCCGCAAACCCACCGTCTCGCTGTCGGCGCAGGGAAGCTACAACGACCTGTCGCAGAAGATGACTCCGCGCCTGTCGGGCCTGGTCACGACAACGACCGACGACGGGCGTTTCGGCGTCCTGCTGTCGGTCGCCTACGAAGAGCGCGACCTTGTCGAGGAAGGCGCCAACATCACGCGCTGGACCTACGGCGGGTTCAACGGCGGCTTCAACGCCGCATCGACCATTCCGGGCTACACCATCGCCCAGATCAACAACGCCAATCCTGAAACGGGTCTGTACCACCCCCGCATTCCCGGGCTTGTGAGCTACCGGATCAAGCAGCAGCGGCTCGGTGCCGCCGGAGCCATCCAGTTTCGTCCGACCGATCGAACGCTCATCTCGCTCGATGCGCTCTATTCGCGCCTCGACGGCACCCGTGAGGAAGCCCAGTTCCAAGCCATCGGCTTCAGTCGCGGGGGCAGCGGCAAGCCGCAGTCGATCATCCGCACCGGTGTGGTGGATGAAAACAACAACATCATCAGCGGGACGTTCGATGCGGTCGACCTGCGCGTGCAGTCGCGCTTCGACCGGCTGATCACCGACTTCTACGAATTGACTGGCAACTTCGAGCAGGAAATCGGCGACAAGCTGAAGTTCGTCGGCCTGATCGGATATGCCAACTCGGCATTCTCGAACCCGATCCAGACGACGGTCACGCTCGACGCGGCCAACACCAACAATTTCAAATACGACTTCTCGACCCGCTTCCCGCTGATCCAGCCGGGTGTCGATATCAGCAACCCCGGCACATTCGCCTTCACCAGCGGCACATCGGAGGTTCGCATCCGGCCGCAGACGGTCGACAACACGTTCACCTCGACCAAGGGCATGCTCGAATACGAGATGAGCGATGCGGTTAAGCTCAAGGCGGGTGTCGACTGGCGCAAGTTCACCTATGATTCGACCGAGCGCCGCCGTCTCTCGGGCGAGACGGTCGTCCAGACCCTGACGGCCGCGCAGATCGCGGCGGCGACAGTGCCGTTCACCGGGTTCGGTCGCGGGCTCGGCATTCCTGCCGGTACCCCGACAGGCTGGATCGTGCCCGATCTCGCGAAGTTCGCCGAACTCTACGGAATTTACACGAACCCGATCTACGCGACCGGCGGCGTGGAGAACGCAAGCGCCCGCGGCTCCTTCGTAACCGTCGAGGAAAAGGACCTCGGTGCCTGGGGCATGGCCGAATTCGACTTGCGCGATGCCGGCCTGCCGGTGCGCGGCGACATCGGCCTGCGCTGGGTCCGCACCGACCAGAATTCCACCGGGTACGCGAGCCAGGGCGCATCGGTGAACCTTGTCGAGGCCGAGCGGAGGTACGAGAACTGGCTCCCCTCGGGCAACCTCGTGTTCGACGTGACCGACGACTTGCTGATCCGCGTGGCGGCAGCCAAGACATTGGCCCGCGCCGGCATCGGGTCGATTTCGCCCGGTGGCAACCTCAGCGTATCGGGCGGCAACCGGACCTTCAGCTCGGGCAATCCGGACCTCGATCCCACCAAATCGACCAATTTCGACGCCAGCATCGAATGGTACCCTGCACGCGGCGCGATCTACTCGGTCGCCGGCTTCTACAAGGACATCGGCTCCTTCGTGCAGACGCTCAGCGTTTCGGTGCCTTTCGCTGACCTCGGACTGCCCGCTTCGCTGCTGACCGGGACGACCGCCGTTCCGACCGATGTCTTCATCGTCAGCCAGCCGGTCAATTCGAGCGGCGGCAAGCTCAAGGGCTTCGAAGTCAACGTGCAGCAGCCCTTCAGCTTCCTGCCCGGCCCGCTCGCCAACCTTGGCGTCCTGGCGAACTTTACCTACGTGAAGTCAGACCTCAAGTATCTCACCAATGCCGCGGGTACGAGCTTCGTGACCGCGCCGCTGGTGGGCCTGTCCAAGTACGCGGCCAATGGCACGCTGTACTACGAGGATGCCAAGTTCTCGGTTCGCGGTTCGGTGTCGTACAGGTCCCGCTACTTGACCGCGGTGCCGGGCACCGAGGGCAACGCCTACAACGGCACAAACGAGACGGTGAACGTCGACGCACAGGTGTCCTACAACCTGACCGAACAGATCAAGCTCAGCGTCGAAGGCATCAATCTCACCGACGAGAGGAACGACCTGTTCGTCGACGAGACAAATCGCCTGAACGTACTCACCCACAGCGGTCGCCAGTTCAACTTCGGCGCCAAGTTCACCTTTTAGCCTTTCATGGATGAGGGAGAACCCGCGCTCGGCAGCAACGATCTGCCGAGCGCGGGTTTTTATTTGGAGACTGTATGATCGACGGCAGCATTCTTGTGGGAGCGCAGGACCGTCGCTCCTCGGAAACCTTTCGCGCTGTCGCGGCGGAAAACGGGGAAGCGATCGGGCCGGAGGTCAGCGAAGCCACGCCGCACGACGTCGTCGATGCCTGCACGAAAGCGGCGGACGCCAGCGCCGTTTTCGGAAGTCTTGAGCCAGGGCGGCGCGCGGCCTTTCTCGACGCAATCGGAGCGGAGATCATCGGCGCCGGGTCCCGCCTCATCGAAACGGCGATGGCGGAAACGGGGCTGCCGCAGGGGAGGCTCGAGGGCGAGCGCGGCAGAACGGTCAATCAACTGGCGATGTTCGCCCATGAGATCCGCCGGGGAGACTGGCTCGACGTCGTGATCGACCCGGCATTGCCGGATCGCGTGCCCCCGCGGCCCGATCTGAGGCGGATGAATGTACCGGTGGGCCCGGTCGCCGTGTTCGGCGCATCGAATTTCCCGCTCGCATTCTCTGTCGCAGGCGGTGATACCGCCTCGGCCTTCGCTGCGGGTTGCCCGGTCGTCGTCAAAGGGCATCCCGCCCATCCGGGCACGGGAGAGATCGTCGCGCGCGCGATCCGCAGGGCAGCGGTCGCAACCGGTATGCCCGAAGGCGTGTTCTCGTTTCTGCCCGGACGCTCGAATGCGCTCGGCGGCGCCCTGGTGGCCGATCCGCGCATCAAGGCTGTCGGTTTCACCGGGTCACGGTCGGGTGGTCTCGCCCTCGTCGATATCGCTCAGCGTCGTGCGGAGCCGATTCCCGTCTATGCCGAAATGTCGAGCATCAACCCCGTGGTGCTTCTACCACATGCCCTGGCGGAGCGATCGGCCGAGCTCGGACGCCAGTTCGCTGCGTCCCTGACCTTGGGTGCGGGCCAGTTCTGCACGAATCCCGGTGTCGTGATCGCTCTCGCTGGACCCGATCTCGATGATTTCATTTCGGCCGTGTCCGAAGCACTCGAAAGCGCGCCCGTTGCGACGATGCTGACGGACGCCATTCGGAACGCGTTCGAGGCTGGCGTCGCGACCATCGGATCGCAGCCGTCCGTGCGCCGCATCGGCGGCCGGTCGAGCGATGAAAGAAACAACGCAGCGCTGTTCCTCACCGACCTGCGGACATTCCTGGACAGGTCCGAACTCCGCGAAGAGGTCTTCGGTGCGAATGCCGTCATCATTGAGTGCGCCTCGCTTTCGGAGATGACCAGGGCACTTTCCGCTCTCGAAGGCCAGTTGACCATCACGGTTCAATGCGACGCCGCTGACGCCGGGACCGCGACCACCGTGTTGCTCGCCGCCGCGGAGCGAGCGGGCCGGATCATAGCGAACGGCTGGCCGACGGGCGTGGAGGTCACGCCCGCGATGGTGCATGGAGGACCCTTTCCGGCCACCTCCGACGCGCGCACCAGCTCCGTCGGCACGTTGGCGATGCACCGTTTTCTCCGCCCCGTCTGCTGGCAGGATATCCCCCAAGCACTGCTGCCGCGTCCTCTGCAGGATGAGAACCCGTGGCAAATCCCGCAACGTCGCGACGCCTGATTGCTCACGCTTGCCCCTGACAGATGGGCGTGCGGCCCGTGCCTGCTGCTGGGGTGGAAAGCGGTTTCCTCGCGCTACTCGCGAACGAGCTTCCAGGCGGCATTCCAGGGATAGGTTATCGCCAGCGGTTCAAATTGGCGACGGGCGCTCCATTCGCCGAAGGCCCGCTGCTCGCCATGTTCCCATGGTCGAGGTTCGTTCTCGAAGCTGAACCAGTCGTCAAAGATGATGACCGAACCTGGTCCGAGAAGCGGCCCTATAAACTTCAACACGGGAACGGTGGAGCGGTACAGGTCGCAGTCGATGTGAATGATGTGGGCACGCCCGTGCTGGATGCTCTTTTCAACGGCGGCTCGGGGCGAAAGCGATTGGTCGAAGAAGCCCTTGGTCACGGTGATCTTGTCGAGTGGCACGCCAGCCTTGCTCAAAAAGGCCTTAAACAGCTCTTCTGTGTAGGCCATGTCCCCTTTCGCGAAGTCGCCCTCGCTGTCCGGCAGACCTTCGAAAGAATCGAAAGCATGAAAGCGCATGCTATCGAAGTCGGGAGACCGCCGCGCGATTTTTGCGGCGCTGATCATCGAAGTTCCTCGAGCCACGCCAAATTCAAGGTAATCGCCGATGTTGCCTGTCCGCTGCACTTCGGCGAATGCGGCTTCGAATACGGGCATCCGGTGCTTGTTATCCCGGAACACCAGGTGTCGCGCCGCATCGTAGGCCGCCGCTGAGACGGTCGTGGGAAGCCGCATGTAAAGCCTTGCTAGCGCTTCGCGCGAACCCGGAATGGCCGCCATGAGTCGCTTTGCAACACCGTATTTCGACCCCTGACCGTGTGAGCTATTCGCCATGGCCCGCCTCCAGCACAAATCGTTTGCCGTACAACGTGACGTAGGGCTGGAAAGCCCCGAACGACGTCGGAAACGGAAATCCAACCGGTGTCCCGCCAGGTCCCGGCATGTGACGTGCTCCAGAGCAGTCACTCTTGTTCGACAGAGATCCTGCCACCTAAGTCCGACGTTTCTTCAACAGAACAATCAGCCACTCAGGGCTCGGTGGTGCGCGACGCAGTCGGGCGCGAACGAGTCTCTACGCTGATTTCCCTAGTTTACAGGGAAACTACAGGGAATTTGCAATTTTCGAGGCCGTTTCGGCCTATCGAGGGCATCTCTAACCCGCAGAAATCCGCCATTTCCTGAGGCAAATTCCCTGCGCACATAACAGGGAATTCCCGGAGAGCGATCAGGGAGCCGGCCGCGGGCTAACAGCGAATGCCTCGCTCCGAGCAGCGAAGAAGCGGACGGTACTGTTAATGTGGGGACGGCGAAGCGAATCATCGCCGATCTAGCGCCAACGTCAGGCGCATCTGTATCAGCGTCGTGCCTCAGCGAAGCGCTGTCAGCCACAAAAATGCGATTGACCGTGCTTTTTGTACGATGTATGTTCTTGTTTTGACCTGTTTATATCTCCTGTCCTGTGCTAGTGGAACCTGGCGCGCTTTGCTGCGCGTGGGGTTCGCAGGGGGCACTTATGACGGGACTTACTCAGGCAATCGTCGAGCTTTCGATCGACATTCTAAAGCCGTACTCGCGCAATGCGCGCACTCACTCCAGGAAGCAGGTCAAGCAGATCGCGGCGTCGATCGAGCGCTTCGGGTTCACGAACCCGGTCCTTGTCTCGGATGACGGCGAGATTATCGCAGGCCATGGGCGGGTCGAGGCGGCGAAACTTCTCGGCCGCAAGACAGTGCCCACGCTGACCCTCTCGCATCTGTCCGAGACCGAGCGGTGCGCTTACGTCATTGCCGACAACAAGCTCGCGCTTAATGCCGGGTGGGACAAAGAGATCCTCGCGATCGAACTCCAGGCGCTGGTCGACCTCGAGTTCGATGTCGAACTGACCGGGTTCAGCCTGGCGGAGGTCGATCTGGCAATAGACGAGGCGCACGAAGCGTCCGTCGATGGGCCGACGGCGCCAGAGGACGCGATACCGGTTCTCTGCGGTGATCCGGTTTCGCGGTTGGGCGATATCTGGGAGCTGGGGCGTCACCGGCTCCTTTGTGGCGACACCCGCGATGCAGCGGGAATGGACCGATTGATGGAGGGTGCGCGGGCCGACCTTGTGTTCACCGACCCGCCCTACAACGTGGCGATCGAGGGCAATGTCTGCGGACTCGGTTCGGTGAAACACCGGGAGTTCGCGTTTGCCTCGGGCGAGATGAGCGAGAGCGAGTTCACCCGGTTCCTCACCGAGACCCTTTCCAACATGTCCCGCGTTATGCGCGACGGTGCGATCGCCTTCGTCTGCATGGACTGGCGCCACATCGGCGAACTGCTTGCGGCAGGCGGACAGTCGTTCACCGAGCTCAAGAACCTGGTGATCTGGAACAAGACCAACGGCGGGATGGGCGCATTCTACCGCTCGAAGCACGAGCTCGTGTTCGTGTTTAAACAGGGCACGGCGACCCACACCAACACGTTCGGGCTCGGCGAGACGGGCCGGTATCGGACCAATGTGTGGGACTATGCCGGTATCAGCTCGATCGGCGCCAACCGCTCCGATGAGTTGGCGATGCACCCCACGGTCAAGCCAGTGGCGCTTATCGCAGATGCGATCCGCGACTGCTCGAAGCGGGGCGAGATTGTCCTCGACGGGTTCGGCGGCAGCGGCAGTACGCTCATCGCGGCCGAGAAAACCGGACGGTCGGCGCGTCTCATCGAATACGATCCGATCTACTGTGACACGATCATTCGCCGTTGGCAGGAATACACGGGAAAGCCGGCGAAGCTGGTGGGTAGCAATGCAAGCTTTGAGGACATCGCTGAAGCTCGCCTTGGCATCGTGCTGGAGGCGGCAGAATGAGCGCGGCCGACGAGGAGGATAAGACCGGGAAGCTGCCGGCTCCCTACAAGGTCGGCTACGGACGTCCACCTGCCGAGCACAGGTTCCGCAAGGGGGCGTCAGGCAACCCCCGTGGCCGACCTCGCGGTGCTGCGAACAAGCCGAAGATCAACACCGGTCTCGGTATGCGTGCAGCCGAGGAGTTCCTGCGCGAGGAAGCTTATCGCACGGTTACCTTGCGCGAAGGCGACAAGGTCATCGAACTTCCCGCGATCCAGGCGGTGTTCCGCGCGATGGGTGTGTCCGCGCTCAAGGGTAATCGGTTCGCGCAGAAGACCCTCAGCGAGATGGTGACTCGGCTCGAGCAGCAGGATGCCGCTTCCCGAATGGAACTGTTCGGCAGCGCGGTCGAGTACAAGCACAACTGGTCGCAGGCGATCGAACAGGCCGAGAAGGCGGGTCGAGAGCCGCCTCGCCCCATCCCGCATCCCGATGACATCATCCTTGATCCCAACAATGGTGGTGTGAAGTTTGCCGGACCGCTGACCAGGGAGCAGCGCGACCGCCTCGAGGAAGCGCTGCAGCGGCGCGCAGAGGCGCAGGAAGATGTCAGCTACTTCGCCGAAAAATATCGCAGCTCCAGATCAGAAGAACGGAAGGCCCGCTATCTCGACGAGTGGCATTGGGAACAGCGGATGTTCGACATCCTCAACGATATCGTGCCTGGACGCTACAAGACCAAGCTCAAGGATCGGTCATACAAGGAGGGCGCATCGCAAGAGGGAAGGGCGTTGCAGGACCTCCGCGAAAGCCAGGCGATCAGGGACGAGTTTATCGAACGCGCATAAGCCGACGAGGTGGCTGCTTTGCGCCCTCGGGTTCGGCATTCGACGGCGCTATTCGGATTCCCTGAAATGGACGTTTATCCTGCATCATGTCTAGATCCTTCTATGGCAGTCAAGGCTTTTACCGATTCACGAGATCCTCGATTCAATGGGGGTAAGTTTTGGACGATCCGAGATAATCGCGCTGTCGCCAATCGTTGTCGGTAGCGAACGGATTAGTCGAATCGACAATCCGGAACTTGCCTGACTGGCGTTCTGCAGCCTGTTTCGGCAGCACCCAAAAAAGGGGCTCAGGTGGTCACTATTTGCCCCACAAGTGTCTCATTTCAGGACATAGTTTCTTTTCGCCTATTTTTCCGCTGCCTCAAGTTATTTATCCGTTAGGCTCAAGCTAACTGGGCTCACGAGTCGCAGCGGGAGCAAAGCCCCATCCCAGTTGATCAGGCGTGCACCCGCGGGATCGGGTGAGTGGGGGATTTTGTATGTCGAATTTGATCGGTGGGGCTGGCAGCGATACTCTGACTGGTTCAACTTCAGCAGATTTCCTGAATGGTGGTTCCGGCAACGACACCCTCGACGGTGGCGCAGGGGCGGATCGTGTTCAGGGTGGCTCAGGTGCTGATACTCTCATTTATCGCGCGTGGCAGAACCTCTGGAAGAGTTCGACGGGATTTTACGGATCCTATGATCAGTACGACGGAGGAACCGGGGCGGTCCAGAAGGGTTCTTCGACGCCTGACGTCGACACCTTATACGTTTACCTAAGCAACGATCAGGTTGCGGATTCCGGCTTCTTGGCGTCTTTCCTGGAAGAGTGGTCCCGCTATCAGACTTTCATTGCGCAGAATACCAGTGCGAACACGCTGCAGGCCGGGCAGGCCGAATTTACGTTCAGAACAATCAACCTCAAGGTATCGGCGGTTGAAAAGGCCTATTGGGGCGTCGACCCAAATTCGCCGCTGGCGTCTCCTGACTCGTTGACCACCAATGAAGATTCGGCGATTTCGTTCGATGTTCGGGGTAACGACGTTGATCCCAATGGCGACCCGCTGATAGTAACGAAAATCAACGGCTCGCCGATCGGGGTAGGCGGTTCGGTTGTAGTCTACGATGGCGCTATGGTGGCTGGGACAGTGAGCCTTGGTGCCGATGGTAAGCTGACCTTCGTGCCGGCATCCGATTACAATGGTGATTTTAACTTCACCTATATCGTCGCTGATCCGAGTGGGCTGAGTTCGACCC
>NZ_JBSORA010000001.1:1842500-2915002 GCF_053819285.1 Tsuneonella sp. HG094 | reverse complement strand
TCCCACTGTCGTGTTCCGCGGGGGTGGCGCCATGGCCGGGAAGGTCAACCGCGATGACTGTTCGTTCAGCGCTCAGAGCGTCGATTACGGTGCTCCACGACCGCGAGCTTCCGCCCAGTCCGTGGACAAGCAGGAGCTTGCGGCCCGTGCCGCGTTCTATCTGGTGCAAGGGGACCTCCTTCGTTGGTTACCCAACGATCGCAACCGACTTGTGGCCCCCAGCCTCACATAGGGTCTAAGAGGCCTTTTTCTGGCGACCGCGCTTCTGGCCGGGCTTGCGGCCCAGGCCGATCTTCACAGCCAGGTCTCTGCGCGTCTCGGCATAGTCTGGTGCGACCATCGGGTAATCGCCTGCAAGGCCCCAGCGTTCGCGGTACTCACTGGGCGTCATGCCGTGCTCGGTCATCAAGTGGCGCTTGAGCATCTTCATCTTCTTGCCGTCTTCGAGGCAAACGAGGTGATCGCGCTTGACTGAGGCACGGACCGAAACCGCGGGATCAGGGCGGGCTTCTTCAGCCGGCGCGGTGCTACCGAGGCCGTTGAGAGCCTGGTGCACAGTCGTGATGAGTGCCGGGACATCCTCGACCCGGACGTTGTTATTGCTCACGTGCGCGGCAACAATGTCCGCGGTGAGAGTAATCAGCATTTCGGCCGTACCGGTCTCGGTGATGTCCATAAAATCCTCTTGCGATCGTGATAAGCTCACTCGAATAGGGAAGCTCGAGTGTTTGGCAAGTATCTCTTCGCTCCCAATGTATTTCGATCATCGTGTGGAGTGTCGCAGTTTGTCTGGAATTGGGCCGTCTTCAGACTGTCAGCTTCGGAGTTGAGTTATCCAAAATCCTGCCAGTCTGCTTAGATCCTGTTTAGCGAGTACCGGACAAGCGACGTGGACCCTTACGCGTTCTAACCGCCCCTCAAGGGTTGGGTGTCGCCTCCATAGTTGGCTGCTGCTTAGGCTGGGCAGGTATTTCCAGCCAACCTTGCAGATACGCCCCGACCAAGGCCGCGGCCACTGCCGCAACAATACCCAGCACCCACGACGCCGCTGACGGTCCAAAACGCTTGAAGAAGCCCTTCTTCTTCTCGCGAAGGTTGATGGCGGCGAACGGTAGGTAACGCGAGTGGAGCCAATTGACGCCCACGATGAGGGCAAGGCCCGCTCCCATGAAGATTGCCCGGTCAAGCAAGCTAGAGAAGCTGGGCAGCAGCACTACCGCCCCCAACAACAGGAGCTGATTGATGCTTAGCCCCCACCGTTTGAAATTCGTGATGTAGTGCCGCTCGTACTGTTTGAGATCGTGCTTCAAGGTTTCGAGCTGGCCCAGGACCCAGGCTCGGTTCGCCCCTTGCGTTACGGCCGTGTTCACATGCGGGCCAAACTCGATGGAGATGACCTGATCGGCTCCCTTCTCGTCCGGCTTTCTGGCGAAAATCTTGAGAATTTCTGCCTTATCGACCGTGAGTTGAAGCTTCTTGAAGTCGTCGAGGTAATGGGCCTGCTCTGTGCCCGCCACCACGGTCACGACTACTTGAGGGAAGTCGCGTCGGATGTTTTCGGCAATGTCGATGATCTGCTCCCGGCCCACCTCGATCACGCCGAAATTGTGTCGTGCCACGTGAAACTGATCAGTGATCGGGTCTTCGTTCTGCTCGCCGCCCAGGTGGGGAAAAAGCACGAAGGTTCCGGCCGTGCCGATCGTGCTTTCCCAGTCGCCATGAATTTCGCCCTTGGCGTTCATGGTGCCGGTGGCGGTCAGATCCCCGAATTCGAGCCCTTCGACCTGCACTTGGGATTGGCCGGTGAGTGTAAGCGTGGGCGCTTCGAAAGAGCCCTGCACCTCATATACGGCAACGACCACACCTGGCTCATTCATCCGAAGTGTACCGGTTAATGCTTGGTCCTCGCCTTCCAGCTTTAGGAAGACATTGCCAATGTTCGTTCCGTAAGCCTTACCCGCCCAACGCTTTGTTAGTGCCATACTGCCCCCAATGGGCCGCCTTTACACCGAATTGCTGCACAGGAACAGGTTGGGACCAGGAACCCGCGACCCAATGGCGTGAAGGGTGACTTCGGCTACTTTTGTTCGGATGGCCGCTTTGAGCAAGAAACGTATAGGGCTGCGATGGCTGAAATTGGGGCGCGAAGCAGCCACACCCAAGGTCACGCGGGGCCGGCTTCTCGTTCCCCGAATTCAGGTCGGTGTCGGCCCCTCTGTGGTCGCCTCGAGTAGCGCGCCCAGGGCGCCCGCGATCGTAGCGGCCTCTCCGGCGAGGTCAGCGATCCGGAGCGCAAGCTCATTCCACTGCCCATCGGCCTGTATTGCCTGGCCCTCCACCGCCAACGTCGCGGCGTCCTCCAGCTTCGCCGTAAGCAGGGCGAACGTCCGCGTGATCTGCTCGCTGCGATACTCCCTGCCGGCCTCGTCGCTCATGTGGGACACGAAGCGGGAAGGTTATCGTTAAGTCCATCCCGAGCTTTTCGGAAAGCTGGCAGCCGGCTGCACATTATCCATTCGACTTTGTCGCAACGCCGAGCATTGCTGTTCCTGCGAGTCGGGCCGGAGCCTGACAACCCGGAGGCAAGCTGATGCCTGACCGGGCCTGAGCTGGTGGGAGCAGCAAACCGCTGCCCCTCTTAGTCAGGAGCGTAGGATGAACGATGAGACCAGCAATACCCGAGCAAAGCGGCACCGCCGCATGGCCCGCGAGCCTCAGCTGCAGGAAACCAGTCCACCAGATGCCGGGCAGGATGCACCGAAAGAGCTAGGCCCGTCTTCGGTGACTGTTTCCGGCGATAAGCCACCTTCAAAGACTTCGCTGATCCTCGACCTGCTTGCGCGCGCAGAGGGCGCGACGCTCGATCAGATGGTCGAGGCGACCGGTTGGCTGCCGCATACCACACGGGCTGCATTGACCGGCCTCAAAAAGAAAGGACACGCGGTCAGCAGCGTGAAGGCTGACGGCGTGCGCGTCTATCGACTGGTGCAGGCAGCAGCACTGTGAGACTCGACGTGCAACTGGCACGGTTGACTCGGATGACCCCATCCGAGGTGAAGGCCGAGTGGCGCCGGGTGTTCGGCACGCCGGCGCCGCCTGCTTTCGGGATCGCGCTCACGGTCCGCGCGATCGCTGCACGCTATCAGGAACAGGCGTCCGGCGGTCTGTCGATAGCCGAGCTGCGCTTGCTCGACCGGCAGGTACGAAAGAACGAGCGCAAACCCGCGGCCGCGCCGGTCGTCAAACCGGGGACATGGCTATCGCGAACCTGGCACGGCGAGGTGCACGAGGTGGTCGTGCTCGAAAGGGGCTGCGAGTACCGCGGCACACGCCATGCTTCGCTGAGTGCTGTCGCGCGGACAATCACCGGAGCCCGCTGGTCGGGACCGCGCTTTTTCGGCCTGCACAGTCCCCGGCTCGGCACCCTCAGGGTTGGCGCTCATGCGTAGGGAGGGACGCCCCATCCGCTGCGCGGTCTACACCCGCAAGTCGACCGACGAGGGGCTCGACAAGGCGTTTAACAGCCTCGATGCGCAGCGCGAGGCCTGCGCCGCCTATGTGTTGAGCCAGCAGCACGAAAGCTGGGTGCTGCTGCCCGACCTCTACGATGACGGCGGGTTCTCGGGCGGATCGATGGACCGGCCCGCGCTCCGCCAGCTCATGGCGGTTGTGAAAGCGGGCAAGGTCGATGTGGTGGTAGTCTACAAGATCGACCGGCTGACCCGCAGCCTCGCTGACTTCGCAAAAATCGTCGATGTCCTTGACGGGGCCGAAGCATCGTTCGTCAGCGTCACCCAGGCGTTCTCTACCACCACCTCGATGGGGCGATTGACGCTCAATGTCCTGCTCTCGTTCGCGCAGTTCGAACGCGAGGTCGGCGCAGAGCGCATCCGCGACAAGGTCGCGGCCAGCAAGGCGAAGGGCATGTGGATGGGCGGCGGTGTCCCGCTCGGGTACGAGGTCGTTGATCGCAAGCTGGTTATCATCCCCGACGAAGCGGCAACGGTGCGCCACATCATGGAGCGGTATCTCGCGGCCAGTTCGATCCGCGCGCTGGTGCACGAACTCGAGGACGACGGGATAGTGAGCAAGCGCCGGACCTCGCGCAGTGGTCGAACCTCGGGCGGCCATCCAATGAAGCGCGGCGCGCTGCTCTGGTTGCTCCGGAACCCACTTTACGTCGGCCAGGTCAAACACAGGGACAAGGTCTATCCCGGCGAGCACGAGGCCATCGTCAGCCTCAAGCTGTTCGATGAGGTTCAGGCGAAACTGAGTGAGCAGGCATCCGAGGGGTCGGCAGGCGGGCCCCATCGCCGCGTTGCCCTTCTGGCCGGAATGATCCGCGACGATCGCGGGCGGCCGATGTCGCCGGTGCACACCCGCAACCACGGCCGGCGATACACCTACTACGCTTCGAACCTGAACGACGACCAGGGCGCCCCTGCCCTGCGGCTTCCCGCGGGCGAGCTGGAGGGCTCGGTCAGAACAGCAATCGCCGACTGGATCGAGAACCCGGCGCACCTTGCAGAGCTTGCGGCGGAGCTTCAGGCGGATGACAAACGCCGCTTCTTCGATGTCTGTACCAAAATCGCCCGAACGGTCAGGGGCGCTCCCATCGGCGAGGCACGCAGGCAGTTCGACAGCCTCGGCGTCGAGCTCAGGGTGAGCTTTGACGAGGTTGCGGCCTCGTTCGACGCCGCTGGCCTGCGCACGGCGGCAGGACTTCCGGCCGAGTCCCGGCCGGTCAGGCTGGTCATTCCAACCAGCCACGAAAGCTACGGCCACGAGGCGCGGCTGCGGCTCGAGCCTTCCGCAGGATCCGCTCCGGTGCCCGACCGGGCGCTCGTTGAACTGCTCGGACGGGCTGTGGCCGCGCGGGACGAACTGCTGGCGCTGTCGGACCAGGAGGTAAGCTGCATGCCGGTCACGCGCCTGCGTCATCTGCAACGGACCGCGAGGCTGAGCTACCTCGATCCATCGATCATCCGGACGATCCTCGGCGGAACCCAGCCGAAGAGGATGCAGGCCCGCGAACTATGGCGGATGGCTGACCTTCCGCTGGACTGGGCAGAGCAGCGCCTGCAGCTTGGTATAGCCGCAGATTAGAGTCCGGTTGCCGGGGCCGTGCGATCCGGCCCCGACGCCGCGTGACTGGCACAGCACTGGACGCGCTACAACTCCGCATAAACAGCTACGCGGACGGCGTCCGCAGTGCACGCGGCGCCAAGCTTCATGAGCAGTGTCCTGCGGTAGGCGCCCACCGTTGCCTCGGCGATCCCGAGCCGCTCGGCGATCCCCCTGGGGCCTTCCCCGCCGACCAGCAGTTCCAGTATCCGCCGTTCGGCGGGCGCAAGCCCGGCGACCAGCTTACGGCAGCGCGATCGCTCCTGATCGAGACCGTGAAAGGGGGATGCTTCATCGGAAGGGATGTCTCGCACGTCGATCTCCCGTCAGTCCAGCAAAGGAGTCGCCCGAAGCGACAACTCCCTCGTCGGCCCGTTCGAGCCTGGTGCGATCACGGGTCTTCTACACCGGTTCAGAACGGAACTGTATCCCTCATTCGTAGAGAAAATTTGCACTGCGGTAAGCATATCGAGACACCATTTAGTGCCAGCGCTGTTGCGTGGCGGAACTGGCCGGGATACCCCTCGTTCGGGTCGCAACAACAGTGCTCCTCTCCGATAGCGCTGCGGCCCCGGACTTATCCCACTCCCGCTTCGGCGGGAGTTTTTTAATCTCATATCCGTCTGCCGTTCATCAATCTGGGGCGGCGATTGCGGACCAGTACGGTGCCGAGCGCAGCGATGACCACCACGATCCAGGCGATCAGGGCGCAGGCGATGACCAGGCGCGGCTCCATTTCCGGGACAAGCAACCGGCCCCTGCATCATTTCCTCGAGCCCGCAAGTACGGGTATTCGGCCCGCCTCCTGAAAGACGAGTGATCGTTGCCGCTAGATTATCGGCCATCGCGTGCCGTAATAAGGCGCGTAGTAACTACCCATGGCTTCGGTGAAAGCCGCGTAGCCGGGTCCGCCCAACGCACGAAGCTCCTCGGCGTCGTAGTGCGGAGCACCTTCCAGCACGGCTTTGTCGAGCGGGACAACATAGCCACCGCGCTTGGGGTCATAATCCAGGACGGTCCATGGGAGAGGGTGGAACCTCTTGCCGATCCCGAGAAAGCCCCCGAATGACATTATGGCCCAGACGACGGTGCCTTCCTGACGGTCGATGGAAAGATCGTCGATATGTCCGATGCGCTCGCCATTGTTGTTGAACACCGGAGTGTCCTCCACACGACTTGCCAGAATCAGCTGGTGCTCGGATGTGGTGCCGGTAGCTGAATTGTCCTGGGCCATGGCCTCTCTCCAGTTGGACCGCTGTATCAAGCGGATCCCCGTCCAAGAGCATGCGTCTGTATCTTCAACACCCGGCGCATGTGCCCGTTCCAGCCAATTCCAGAGCGGCCGCGCCCCGGAGTGAAAGGATGGGTTCAGGCGGCCAGGCTGGAACTGCTTTTCAATGTATGTTCCTTTGCGCCCCGTTCGACCGTTTCGTGCGGTGGGACCCCCATCCCTCTTTGCGCACGCAGCCAATTGAGAAGAAGACGCACGCCTCCTTTGCTTGGAGCAAAATGCCAACGCCTTTGGGAATGGAAAGGTCTCGGCCGGCGCGCAGATATGACTTGAAAGGGCGCGTGTGAGGAGCAGTGTGCTCCTGCCGGGTTCCCTGATCCCATGGTCAGGTTGCTGCCCGTCACATCATGCACCGTCGAGAATAGCGGCCAGTAGGTCGGTTTTTTGCCCAGAGAGAATCTCGGCCAAAATCCTCGCGATTGAGTAGGTCGCTGCGTCTCTGACAGGGGACACGGATCTACCACAGGTCGGCAAAGTCCCGGAAAGACGGGGACAATTCAGAGCATGATGCTTGAACATCTTATCGTTCCAGAACCACGGCTTCTGCGTGGTGAACCACGCAGTCTCGGCCTAACCCGTCTCGCCGCGGATCTTCCCTGATAAGCGGGGAATTACAGGGAGAAAGGTGAGAAAACCGGCTTCTTACCGATTTATTGGGCTCGGAAACCCGCAGAAAACCGAGCTTTAGCGGGCGAATTCCCTACGATCGATAACAGGGAAACATCTCTGGCAGTTCAGGGAGCCGACACCGCGTTAACAGGGAAACGCTGACGGTATCAGGGAATGCGCTCAGTCAGTGGCTTCAAGGCCCCAACCAGTTGCAGACAAAGGCGATCGAGGAGCTGCTTGGACCCAGGATCCGGGGAGAATGGTGACATGCGCCAGCGGCGATGCTGAAGAAATAGTGTGACCCAAAGGACAGCAGCCCCCCCTGACCAGCGACCGCTTTCCATCGCGCGGCGGAGTTGCAATTCCTCGAATGCGAACGGGTCTGTGATCCCGACCACCCTCGCGAACGCATAGCCATCGATGAGATGCGCAAGGTGGACCGAGCTCTGCCAGTCAAGATCGTCCGGAATGGCATGGAACTGTCCATTCGCGACCGCGTGGACCCAATAGGGTGAAGTGGGATCGGGCGCTTGGCAGATTGCCTCTTCGAGCAGGCCTATTTCCTCGCGCGGCAAGCGGCCGAACAGCAGGGCGGCAATCTGTTGGATCGTGTCTATTGTCACGAAACGCGACTTTGTCAGGACCCGGTGCGCCGGCCTGCCTTTCTTGGTGCCGGTCGCATCGGCCTTCGAATGCCGGGCGATCCTCTCCCCTAGATCAGGTAGCGGCAGACCCGGCGGATGGCCGAACCAGCGAAACGGACCGAGTTCGAGCGTGGCGGGATCGTAGTCGAACCAGATTACGCAGCCCGAAGGCTTGAATGAAAGTCGCCGGTTGACTGAGACGGACGATTTGCGACCACCCATCGCCATCGACTTGAGCTGCACGTGCCGCTGGATTCCGCGGGCCTCGACCACGATGTCATACCCGCTGTCGTCGACCTCCGATCGAAGCACCTCCAGGTCGCGGCAGCCTTCCAGCCACAGGGTGGTGGTGAGCGAGGCGACGAAGCGGTGCTCGAGGATTTTCTCTAGGCTCGAAGAGTGATGGTTTGCTGTGTTGGGCTCGGCCATTCCTGGACACGTTGCTTGTGGCCGCGCCAAAGTCGAGCACAATTGTGACTGATTGTCCGTAGACCGATTGGCCTAATCACGGCCCTGTCGGGCGATGGACGCCCGGAAGGTCTTCGGCACGAATGTGCGCCGGCTGCGGCTGGAGAAGGGCCTGTCTCAGGAGGAGTTCGGGTTCGCCGCGGGGATTGATCGTACATACGTATCGGGCGTCGAGCGCGGTATTCGCAATCCGTCGCTGTTGCTCGCAGACAAGTTCGCCAATGCTTTGGGCGTAGAGCTCAGCGAACTGCTGCGTCAGGCGGCACCATCCTGATGACGCGTAGTTCAGGGAACGGCTTCTACCACGAATGGTCGTCGGACAGTGTCGAATGGCTGCACCGCCGCGACAGAGCGAAAGAACAGGTCGTCAACGCCGATCTCGTCCGAATCCTGATCGTAAATCCCGACCTGATCGCTGATCCGATCCTGCGGAATTACCTGATTCTCGGGCTGGAAGGTCAGTTGAAAGGGCGACGGGGGAGGAAGCGCCTCGCATCAAAGCGATTGCGCGACCTTCACATCATGACAGCCTATGAGACGCTGTTGCCCTACTTGCAGCTTAGATTTGCACGCGAGCGGAAGGGCGCGAGGAAGGAGCGCGGTGCGAGCGGGCCAGCCGAGTATCTCTGCGAGATCATCGGCAAGCGATACGGCGTGGAACCGGAAGGCATACGCAACCTAGTGTCCTCACTTAAAAAGCGACGGAATTAGCGGGAGGGAACGGCCTATCGCTTGCTGACATGGGGGGCTTCCCATCAACCAGGGAAGCTCTTTGACATGAATGACATTTCGATAATCGCGCCAGACCGGCTCGAACACATCGCGTTGGTCGATCTTGTGCCCCATGATCGCAACCCGCGTACGCACTCGAAGAAACAGCTCAAGCAGATTGCCGACAGCATCCGCAAGTTCGGGTTCACCAACCCCGTTTTGATAGATGCAGCCAACTCGATTATCGCCGGCCATGGCCGGATCGAGGAAGCGCGCTTGCTGGGAATGAGCGAGGTTCCCGTGCTGCGGCTGGAACACATGAGCGAAGCCGAGAAGCGGGCCTACGTCATTGCCGACAACCGGCTGGCGGAGCTGGCCGGTTGGGATAACGACCTGCTCGCATTGGAGTTCGGGGCCATTGCCGAGCTGGACGACGCATTCGAGCTTGCGCTGACCGGATTCGACGCGGCCGAGATCGAGGCTTTGCTCAACGGACTCGATGAGACGCCCCCCACGGAAGAACCCGTCGAGGTCGATCTGTCGGCGTCGATCGTCACCCATGCGGAGAACATCTGGTTACTCGGCGATCACGCCATTGCATGCGGGGATGCGACCGATCCGGAAGTCTACGCTCGTCTTCTCGGTAATGAGAAGGCGCAGATGGTGTTCACCGATCCGCCCTACAATGTACCGGTCAATGGCCACATCTGCGGCCTCGGCAAGGTGAAGCACGACGAGTTTGTGATGGCTGCCGGCGAGATGAGCGAGGCTGAGTTCACGCGGTTCCTGACTTGCGTTACCGGCAACCTTGCCGCGTACAGCAGCGATGGCTCGATCCACTACGTCTGCATCGACTGGCGCCATATGACCGAACTGCTGGCGGCGGGGCGCGCTTCTTACACCGAGCTCAAGAACCTCGTTGTGTGGAACAAGGACAACGGGGGGATGGGCGCGTTCTATCGTTCGAAGCACGAGCTGGTGTTCGTTTTCAAGAATGGTACCGGCTCCCACATCAACAACTTCGGGCTCGGCGAGCACGGCCGTTACCGGACAAACGTTTGGGATTATGCCGGGATCAACTCGTTGAGGGCAGGCCGGGCAGAGGAGCTGGCGATGCACCCCACCGTCAAGCCGGTCGAGATGGTGGCTGATGCCATGCGCGACTGTTCGCTGAGGGGCGGGATCGTACTGGACGCGTTTTCGGGTTCTGGCACGACGATCATGGCCGCTGAACAGACTGGCCGGAGGGCGCGCGCCATTGAACTCGACCCGCGCTACGTCGATGTCGCGGTGAGGCGCTGGCAGAAGTCAACCGGACGCAAGGCAGTACTGGCCGGCTCAGACGCGACCTTTGATGAACTTGCGGATCTGGCCGCCGAACTCGAGGGCTGAGTGTTGGGCGAGCGGCGCGGGCGAGGCACGCGCCGCTCACATCAATTGTGCCGGAAATACCGGGAGTGATGGAACCCGCGCCGTGCGCCAAAGCCGGTCCGATCACTCGCGGAAGGCACAACTGATGGAAGATGATGACGAAGATTACACGGTGGGTTACGGCAAGCCGCCCAGGCATTCGCGATTCGCTAAAGGTCGGTCTGGAAACCCCGCGGGCCGGCCGCGCAAGGACAAGCCGCCCGCCGATTTGCGCTCGATGCTGGAGCGCGTTGCCAACGAAACCATTGAGATCGGCGGCGAAACCCTGACACTGCAGGAACTGGAGCTAAAAGCGATTCAGCGCAAGGCCGCCAAGGGTGACATTGCGGCCAGCAAGTACCTTGCAGCACTGAGGGAGAAAGCGGGCTTCAACCAGCCAGTACGGCAGGGCGGAGTTCTGGTCGTGCCAGGTATGGAGAGTCTTGAGAAGTGGTCGGCAGCGGCCGCCATCCAACAGGCGAAATACCGCTGCAGCATCACCGACGAAACTCATCAAGAAGACCAGCCTTGAATCGTTGAGGCGGGCAAGTGCCGGTTCTCATATTCGACAAGCTCGCCGCAAAGCTGACTCCGCCTGAATCCGAAGAGGACCGGGCAACCGCGCGCCGAAATGCCGAAGCGCTGACATCCCAGTGTCCCTTTATTGCCGACGTACTGGATCAGCACAGGCAGATCGAGGCATGTTTTGCTGACGCTCGGTCAGCGCACGACGCCAACTCGCGGACAAATGCGCCGAAGAAATTGGGCGCCTTGCTGACTGCGCATGCCAACGCCGAAGAGGCCGTGCTATACCCCGCGATGGCGGACAACGGAGAGAAGTCGCACGCAGCGATGGCCTATCAGGAACAGGCCATGACGAAGGTCGAAATGGCCCAGATCGAAATGCTGCCGCCGATGAGCCAGGAATGGCTCGACAAGCTTGACCATATCCAGGGCGCAGTCGCGCATCATATGTATGAAGAGGAAGGCACCTGGTTTCCCGAACTCGTGGAACGGATTCCAACTGCCCAGCATCGCCACGTGGTGGAGCGCTTTCGGGAGGAATTCGGACGCTACTCGAAAACCTCGGCTCCCAAACCGCAGGCTGCCGGGATCACTCAGCTCGCGTAAAAAGTGCGCTGATCTGGGCGCGGGAGCGAAACAACCGGGCTTCTTGATGCGTTGGCTTTCCGAAACCTCGTAGCAGGAGCGAACCCACATGACCGACAGTCAGGAACGGAATGCCGCTCAGCTCGGTATCATCGGGAAGTACGCCTACGCCTGGATCAAACTGGCGTTCTTCCTGATATCGCTTCTTCTGCACTGGTATTTCGGGTGGAAAGCGTACTTGGACGAGGCGGCCGAGCATGGTGCCACTCCGCAGATGATGGAATATCTCAACGAGATGGTCCGCGACACCTTCGAGAACTGGCAGTCCGAGTTTCTTCAACTCCTAAGGCAGGTCGTCGGCCTTGCCTATTTCCTCTATCTCGGTTCGCCATCGTCGAAGGAAAACGACGACCGGGTGGAAGCCAAGATCGATGCACTGCTGCGGTTGCAGGGCAAGGACGGCGAAGCGATCATCGCGGATCTCGACGACAAGTTCCTGCGGCACCACGGTCATGCCAAGCCGCACAATCACGGCCAATGAACGCTTCAGCATCCCTTGCGCTGCGTGAGAGCGACCGGGCGAGCGACATCGGCAAGCAGGTGGCGGCCGTTCGGCACGGCGAGATGTCACTCGATGTGCGGAGCTCTGAAGATGACTTGTGGATTTTCGTCAGGCGCGGAAAGGAAAGCGGTGGACTTGGCTGGCGCGTGCCGTTGTTCACCGCCGAAGCCGATATCAGGCAGGACAGCTCGACCTCACTTCTGACGCTCTCGGTCGAAAGCCAGCTCGGTCAGCATCGTATCGTCCTGGAAGCGGGCGAGAACGAGGTGTCGCTCTTTACGCTCACCGTGTCCTTCAAACCGACCGCCGACCTGCACATCCCCTTCTTGCCACGCGACTTGGTCGCCCTCGGGCCTTCGCGTCGTCCGGACAGACCCAAAGGGAGAATCGAAGCACGCCAGCGGCGGCTCAATACGGGCCTATGCTATTTCTCGCTCGAGGAACCCGACTTCGGCAAGGTTCTTTACGTTCAGGACTTGACCGCGCTCAATCCCTACTTCGAGGCGACCGGAACCAAGCCCGAAAACGCCGTCGGTGGCGAATGGCCCGAGGTCGGCTACCTGCCCCCCACGCAGCCGCAGGATGTCTCCAAGACGCTGCCCGGCGGCCGCGAGACGGTGCTCAGCCGCGCCCACCTCTTGATCCGCCGCTTTCCGCAAAACGAGGAGGGGGATTCTGCTTGGCAGTTTCTCGACATGCTCGGTGCAATCTACCGCCGGATTGAACGACCATCGTGTGATTACCGCGACTGGATTGCGCGATCGGAGCAAACGCTTGGCGACCTGGCGTCGAGCAGGAAGGCACGAACGCGCCATCAGGGTCACATCTATTTCCATCCCTACACTGCGTCCGAGAACCCGGATTCGATGGTGCAACTGTCGCTACTGTCGGCCGTTCACGACTGGAGTCATTGGACCACGAAGAAGCACCCGCTCGAGCGCGAGATTTCGGCGGGCCTGCGAGGATTCTACGACCCCAAACTTAAGACGCTTCGCCGCTATCTGCCCGACGTCTCGGCGGACAAGGACCCGGATGCAGTCGACAGCTGGTATCTTTACCACCCGATGGCGATGCTCGCGCATCTCGCGCAAGGGGGCGATGACGATGCCCGCGACCTCTTTTTCGACTGCGTAGACTACGGCATCGAGGCGGCGCGTCATTTCCTGTATGGCTGGCCGATCCAGTACAAGATCGACACATTCGAAATCATCACAGCTGTCGCTGCCGATGAACGCGGACAAACCGACGTCGGGGGCATGTACGCGTGGGTAATGCTCCAGGCATTTCAGCTCTCGGGCGAACAGCGCTTTCTCGAGGAAGCGCGCGCCGCGATCGACGCCGCCGAGGGCATGCGATTCGATCTGAACTACCAGGCCAACCTGACCGCGTGGGGCGCCGCCGCCTGCATCCTGTTGTGGCGCATCACGGGCGATCTCCACTATCTCAAGCAAAGCTACGTCTATCTCGCCAGCTTTTTCCACAACACGCAGATGTGGGAGAGCGAGATCGAGCACGCCGCGCATTACAGCAATTTCCTGGCGGCCACTTGCCTGGAGGACGCGCCCTACATGGCGATCTACGAATGCTTCGACAGCTTCGCGGCGTTCGAGCAGTACCTCGATCTGGGCGGACCGGACCTCATCCCCTCGGTGAAGCTGCTGGTCAGCGAATACTGCCGATACGCTCTCAGCCGGGCATGGTTCTACTATCCCGACGCGCTTCCGCCCGAGGCACTCGCCAAGGACGATATTCGAAACGGCCACATCGATCGTGCCCTCAGTTTTCCGGTCGAGGATCTGTATCCTGATGGCCAGCCCGCAGGCCAGGTCGGGCAGGAGATTTATGGCGCGGGTGCGGCGATGGTCTTCGCCACGCGCTCGTTCCACCGCATCGCCGCTGCGCCTTTCCTGATCCATTGCGATCACTTCGTTCGCGCTTTCACTCGTACTGACGAGCGAGCGGTGAGCTTCTCTTTGGATGGCTCGGCTGCATTGCCAGCCACTATTTCGATCATCCGCGATGGCCGGAGCAAGAGGCGCGTCTCTCCCGTGCTCCGCGGGAGTGACGGCGAGGTGATTCAACCATTGCCAGATCCGCAAGATGTCCTTGCCCGCTACAGCGTGCCGGCCGGGGGTATTTATGCACTGCGTTGGTGAGAACCTACTGGGCGAACGAACAAAGGTTACGTGTGATGAGCGACAATGAAAACAAGCGTATCGGCGACGGCGGGGCCAAGGAAAATCGCACCAGCCTCAAGCCGGGCGAGAACCCGGCATTGCAAAAGGAAAACCGTCAGGCGGTCAAAAACCAAAGCGTTGTCACGCCTGACGATTATCCCGATCGAGGCGAGACAGTCGCCAGGAAATGAGCAGTGACCGTATAAAGGGTCTGGTCCAAAATCTGGGAGCCATCCTCCTTCCCAACCAATGGCTGATCGCTTGCGCGGAAAGTTGCACAGGGGGAATGCTCGCGTCGAGGATCGTCGCTGATACTGAGGTCAGCAGCGCCCTCGATCGGGGGTTCGTCGTGTATTCCGTCGATGCGAAATGCGAACTGCTGGGTCTCGAGCGGAAGCGGGTCGAAGAGTGCAAGGGAGTAGCCGAGGATATTGCCCGAGCGATGGCACGCGCTGCCTTGAGAGACAGCCATGCCGACCTCGCGGTCGCCATAACGGGTTTTGCCGGCCCACCGGAAGGTGACGAGGAGGTAGGCCTCGTGCATCTCGCAACCGCTGCGTCGCACGGGACCGGCTACCGCGTGCTTCACCTGGGCGACATCGGACGGGAAGTGGTCTGCGAGAAAGCAGTCGAAGTGGCCTTAGAGATGCTGATCGAGGCTGCGACGAGCAAGGCAAGCTCGAACGGGTAGGCACAACCTTACGATTGGCCGGTCATTTCGAACCGCGTTTTCGGAATATGCGTGATGCGGCACGCGAGGTCCGCTTCGCCCGACGCGACCACGTAAACCTCACCATGTTCGGCGATGCCGGTGGTGAAGACGACGTCCCGAACGTACATCTTGTCTTCGAGCGGAGCGGTCAGTTCGGCCGATGCCTCCAGCACGGGGTGGTGATCGGTCCGCAGGGCGATCGAGGGATCGTTCCGATCGAGAATGGAAAAGTAGGTCCGATAAATCCCGACGATTTCGCGCGGCTCCACCCCGTGCCACAAGGTGAGCCAACCTTCATCGGTTCGGATTGGAGGGGTTCCCCCGCCCATGCGCGCGGTCGCGACGGTGTCGACATGGGGCCGGATACCTGGTCGAATATAGGGCTTCCAATGGTGCGCGTCCGGCGATGTCGCGAGATTGATCGACGGACCCGCGCGCCATTCGCTGCCGGGAGGGTAGGCGAAATAGAGATCGCCAAGTGGGCGAGTCTGTGCCCAGTACCGGTCCCCGATCAGACCCTCGAAGATCAGCATATCCTTGTTCTGGTGATCGAGGACGATATCCTCGAAAACGTAGTTCAGTCCATCGGTCGAACTATACAATGTCGTCGAATGGCGCTCCGGACTAACTGAGCAGGTCGTCATCAGCCAGCGGTCGCCTACTTTCGAAACACGCGCGTCCTCGATTCCATAGCACTGGAAGCTGGCCTGAGGTGCAATCGCCTTGGCGTAGTGTACCTCGACGACATCTCTACCGTCCGCCGTCAATTCGACGGGGAGAATCCATGAGAGCGAAGTCAACGCCATGACGCGCCATTTACCGCCGCGCACAAGGAATTTGCGCGGGTCGGCGGTGTCGCACAGTTCGACCGGCCACGCGTCGAGAACATACCGGCCATCATCCCAACGAATGGCATGAATCTTTCCGCCTTGGATGGGCTGTCGCAGCGCTTCCGCCACGCGAACGAACATCGCCAGATTGCCGTTAGGCAGGCGCGTCATGCCAGGATTGAAGGCACCCAAAACATAGGATTCTAGCTCAAAGTGCCCCGCAAGCGGCGACCGCGAAAGATCGACGTCGTCCGGACCGAAGATTATTCGGTCATGGGCAAATTCGCTCATTCGTCTTCAATCCGGGGTACGACGGTAACCTGCTGCACCACCGCCCGGCGGGGCTGGGTCAGCATGAACTGGACCGCAACCGCGATATCTTCCGCTCTCAGCATCTTTTCCTGATTGATCTGCTTTGCCTGCTCCTCGGCGGTAAATTCATCGTACTGGAAGTCGGCCCCGGTCTTGCCCGGCTCCACCAAACCGACTTTTATTCCTTTTCCGCTGAGCTCTTTGCGGAGGGCCTCGGCGAACCCGGCAATCCCGGCCTTCATACCTGCATAGACGCTCGAGCCGCCGCCAAGGCTGTGCGCGCTGGTCGACCCGACCAGAACGATGTCGCCGAAGTCCTTCATCACTGTTGCCGCCGCATCAGCCGTGGTGAGGTAGGCTGTGAAATCCACCGCCACCGCATATTGCAACTCGTTCGCGGTCATTTTCGTCACGCCTTCGGCCGGAATGGCCGCGTTGATGACGGCGATATCGAAGCGCCCGCTGAAATAGGCTTGGGCAGCATCGACGAAGCGCTCCACTCCGTCCCGTTCGCCGAGATCGACGGCGATTCCGTCGCCTGTGCCCACTTCACGGATACGTTGGAGTCCGTCGGCGAGATGCTGTTCGTTGCGTCCGCAGATGAAAACGTCGACGCCTTCGGAAGCCAAAAGTACCGCGACTGCGCGGCCAATACCCGTGGTTCCACCGCTCACGATGGCCTTGCGGCCGGATAAGCCAGGCATTTCGGTATGGGCGTCGGCCACGTCACGGCTCGTCGCGGCTCGTGAGTCGGACATATCAGTCTCCACATCAGGGTATTGAATGGACCAGCGAGCAGTGGCTTTGTTCCGGCCCTAGTCCGCTCGACGACCTTATTTGAACCCTGACTGACGTAGTCGTGCTGAGAAACGGAATCCGGTTCGGGCGGTTTCGATTGGCAAGGAGAGCGCGATGTCGGATCGTCCGAGCGAGAATATCGAAAGCAGTGGGGGACGGTCCTGTTCCTCGGCGCCGAAGCCAGCGATCGGAGAAGCCGCCGCGGAGGGCAGCGCTGCGCCCATATCCTTTTCGACCACGGCGCCAGACAGGTCCACTTCCGCTCGTCGATGGCCAAGCGTGCTCTGGGTCGTGCGCCACGGACAGAGTGCGGGTAACGTAGCGCGCGATGCAGCTGACGAAGCGGGTCATTCGCGCATCGAGCTGTCCCACCGCGATGTCGACATACCGCTATCGGAACTCGGCCGGAGCCAGGCAGCTTCCCTCGGCAGATGGTTTGCATCTAACCACGAGGATGGCCGGCCTCAGGTAATGCTAGCCTCTCCCTACTTGCGGGCGCTCGAGACGGCACAGATTTTTCGCGAACACTGCGGCTGCCGACCCGACGAGCGCATTTGCAGCGACGAGCGGTTGCGCGAAAAGGAATTCGGAATCCTGGATGGTCTGACGCGCAAAGGCATCATTGAATTTGAGCCGGAGCAAGCCGGGTTTCGCGACCTGTTGGGGAAATTCTACCATCGGCCGCCCGGCGGCGAGTCCTGGGTCGATGTGATATTCCGTCTGCGCGCGCTAATGGACACGGTCTCACTCCACTATGCCGGAAAAAGGGTGATGATCGTCGCCCACCAGGTCGTCGTTCTGTGCATGCGGTATGTGATCGAAAATCTCTCCGAGGCAGAGATCCTTGCCATCGACCGCGAAGGCGACGTCGCGAATTGTGCGATCACCGAATATCGGTTCGATCCGTCCGCTGGCCGGGACGGCAATCTCGTATTGGCCCGCTATAATGTCACTGCGCCCATGGAAGTGGAGGCTACTCCGATCACCAAGGCGCCCGACAAGATGGTTGCGGCTCGCGGATGAACGCTTTGGCGACCGCTCTCGACTCTCAATGGGTGCGCGCGCATCCGCTTCCCCAGCCAGACGATGGCGCCGACAAGAATGATCGCGGCCGGGTTCTTGCCATCGGAGGCAGTCGATCGGTACCGGGCGGCATCAGACTCACAGCCGAAGCGGCTTTGCGCGCAGGCGCAGGCAAAGTCCGTGTTGGGACCGTTGAAAGCGCGGCAATTGCCTTGGGTGTTGCGATGCCCGAAATCGGTGTCCTGGGCTTGCCCGAGGACGCCGGAGGCGAGATTGCGGACGGAGGGGGCCCTGCCATGGCATCTCTCTTGCCGCATAATGACGCTATCGTGGTGGGACCAGCAATTGCCGGTCGCGACGCAGCTGGGCGTTTGGTCGATCGTTTACTTAGCGAAGCTCCAAATGCTCCGATCGTACTTGATGCGGCCGCGCTTACCTGCCTTTTCCCCGATAGACTGGATCGGCTCCGACGCCACCGATCCCCGGTGCTGTTAACCCCCCATGTCGGCGAAATGGCAGGGCTGCTCGGCTGCGAGCTGTCCGCAGTCGAGCGTGATAGGCCCGGCGCCACCCTCGAAGCAGCGGAGAGAACAGGTGCGGTTTGTGTTCTCAAATCCGCGACCAGCTTCATCGCAGATCGAGCGGGGCATCTGTACACTTATGAGGGCGGCAGCGTAGGTTTGGCGACAGGCGGATCGGGAGATGTCCTCGCCGGAATCGCCTCTGGCCTGCTCGCGCGCGGCACTGACCCCCTTCAGGCAATGTTATGGGCGGTCTGGCTCCATGGCGGGGCCGGGCGTAATTGTGCCAGGGACATCGGCGAAGTTGGATTTCTTGCACGCGAACTGCTATCTCACATCCCCGGATTGATGAGTAAGATTTAAATATCAGTACACATCTCAACTGATGATAACATAAACGGATTTTGACGTCTGAATATATCTGATCTGGGATAATTTTCATTATATTGAATATTTCTAATACAAAACTGTGATAGTATTTCACTAAATCGCGAACGTGAGCATGTGCACGCGCCTAGTAATCGAAAGCGCTCCATGTTCACACTATGTGCGATGTAGGAAAGTGTTTCTCAGTGAAGCGAAGTTCGCTCGCGCAGTTTGTCGTAGCGCTCGGCGACCAAGCGCCACATGGCGATGCCCTCCGCGTCGCCTGACTCCGCCAGCCGCGTGACCTGGCTGACAATATGGTCGGCGCCCCGGTCACCATGGGTCTTCTCAAGCCACAGCGCCACTGCCCACAACTCCTGATCGCGGGTCACCGGAAGATGCCCACGACGAGTGGAACGAGGCCCAGCGCGTGAACGATGCCGATCACCCAAGCTTCGACCAGCAGCCGCGATCGCTGGCCGAACTTCAATGGCGTACGATCGCCCGCCGGTAACCAGCAGCCTGTGCCTGAGCTTCAGTGCAGAACCATTCCTCGGCACGTGTCGGATCGTAATAGGGCATGCCTGGAAGGTGGTAGATCCACTGCCCTTTACGGTTGCGATTGCCCTTGATGACGCAGCCCTGACTGGTTTGCGCCGGTCGCGGGGCTGCATATTGGCGGACTGGCGGATCGGCGGGCCGGGGAGCGCGGGCAGCTCGCCATTCAACCGGCATCGTGAATGTCGAATTCCAGATACCGAGCTTGCTCGCCTTGGCCCGCTCCTCGTCGGCGATGTAGGCCGCACTGTAGTTGCGGAAGGCCACCGCCCAACCTTGCTGGACCATGGTACGATTGAGTTCGAGCCCGGACGCTTGACACACCGCGATCGTGCGGCCGTAATCGTCGTTGCCGCGGCCCCGGCACACCACTTGCTGGCCGGCAATCAGCGATCCGAGCTGGCGGGCCGCTTCCTCCCCGCACGACCATGCCGCGCCATCCCGCGTACACGTCTGCTGTCCTTCCGGCGCATCGATGCCAAACAGACGGACCGACATTCCGCCGACCGTAAGAGAGTCGCCATCGATCGCTCTCGCTTGGCCGACCAGGGTCTGACCAGCTGCCGGCGTTGACATAAGGGCCAGGGCCGCCGTTACAGCGGCGAGAACGACGCGCGCGATTGGTGCGGAGCGTGAGCCTGAGCGGCTATGCGCCAGGCCCCCGCGGTCCATTACTTGAACATCTCTTCGGTGAACGTCTCCGGTGCAGGAGCCCGTTCGCCCGTCTTGCCGGCAGCAATCTCGGCGGCGGTCAGGAAGCGCACGGCGATGCCCAGCGCATTGGTCTTGCCCCAGCTGAGCGCGGTCATGTGGCTGTCCCCGTAGGTCGCATTGACCACCGCATCGGCCTCGAGCTTCTGCGCCTTTTCCCAGAGCTCGTTGTAGATCTTCTCCTGCGACGGCTCCTTGCTGAAGATCGTCGCCTTGCGGATGCCCTTCTTGATCGGCTGCACGATCACATAGGGCCTGTCGGTGATGTCATACGGATAGACCGGCACGCCTGCTTCGGCCGCTGCGGCCGTTGTGGTTGCGCTAGCGACGGTTTCGTCTTTTGCAACGGCGCCCGTGGCCCCGGCAAGCATCACGGCAATGACGGCGCCTACCGTAAGCATCTTATTCATTGGATAGTCCCCCAGTTCTTACCTTGATTCGACCCCGAATCAATGCACTAGGTACATCGCAGGCTCTGGTTGAGGAAGTGCATGGGGGTCACATCATGAGGAAATTTTCAGGGGCTGCGCTGCTGCTCGTAGCGACATTACCGGTCGTAAGCGTGGCGCAGGAAGAGCCGGCTTCCGTGGAGCAACCGGTAGTCACGGCGGCCATGCGGATCACAAAGCCCTCTTCGCTTATCCTTCCGGAGGACACACCCGTTCACCTGATGGTCCTCGACGAGGTGACCACAAAGGAGCACAGCGTCGGCCACCGCTTCAAGCTGCGGGTGCAGGAACCCGTCGTCATCGAGGGCGCAACCGTCATCCCTGTCGGCGCGATGGCCTGGGGCGAGGTCCTGAGTGCCGAACGCAGCGGTAACATCGGCAAGTCGGGCAAGGTATCTGCCCGTCTCCTCTACGTCGAAACCGGCAGAGTCCGCATTCCAGTCTCGGGTGAGACCAGCAGCAAGGGCAAATCGGGCACCGCAGAGACCGTCATGGGCGTGCTGGGGCTCGGGGTGTTCGGTCTGTTCGCCAAGGGCAACAATGCCAAGATCAAGGCTGGCGAGAAAATGATCGCATTCACGAGCGAGGCCACCGAGCTGCCGCGACCGAGCGCTCCGTGATCTTCGCGCTCGCTCTGGCTGCAGCCACTGTCCCGGTTGCCGTCGTCAATGCTGTGGCTCCGCCGTCAACTTCTACGCGGACCATCCAGATCGGGACCGAAGTGTCGCTCATCCTGCTCGATGACCTCTCCAGCAAGACCAGCCCGAAGGGCACCCCGTTCGACCTCGAGGTTGCCGAGGATGTAGTGAAAGACGGTCAGGTGCTCATCCCGGCGGGAACACGCGCCGTGGGCGAGGTGACGCGGTCCGATCCCAAGGGCGCCTTTGGCAAATCAGGCAAGCTCGAGGCCGCGATCATGTACATTGTCCTGGATGGAAAGCCCGTGCGCATGTCGGGCCGCCTCGGTGCGGCCGGCGAGGGCGGGACGACAGAGACGGTTCTCACTGCCGTGGCGGCGGGCTTGCTGGCGTTCGCGGTGACCGGCAAGAGCGCAACGATCCCCAAGGGCACGCGGCTCCGTGCCTTCCTCAATCGAACTGTCAGGATTGCCGATTAATCACTTGGGGGACCCCAACCTGGATGGCGTCCGGATCGCCGACTTACTTGAGGCGTGAATGCGAGGCTGAGAGGTCAATCGCAATGCAGCATCTCAATTTGCACTTCACCGTTTCGTTGGTGAGCCCATCGCAACCGTTGCTTTCGCAAGAGGTAAGGCGAGCGTAGCCACCATGAGCTGCGCCGCAACAAACGCCATCGCACCTCCGGCAAGAATGGTGACGACAAACTGCAAACGACGTGAGAACCGCTGCGAGCGCTCGAGGCTCAAGACTGGATCCGGACTGCGAGTGTCGGCCAAATTCGCCGGTCGCGGACGGCCACGCCTGTCGCTGACAGGCCCAGGGTTTGTACGCTGCTGACGATTCAAGGCGTCGAAGTCGATGTTCTCCAGCGACTGCAGTCCCAAGTGATCTCCCGAAATCCAGCGGATCCGGCCAACAATCGAAAGCGGTCCGCGGCACACTTCGACATAGGACCCGATCGGCGGCGGAGGGATATGGCGCACCATCATCCCGCGCGGCGAAACGTTGCAGATTCGCGAATCGCTCCAACCGATGTCGGATTTCACCCTGGCCTTGATAGCCACCAGTGTCCGGTGTTCGCGCACACGTTTGAATGACATTCTGCGGGACCCGTTGCAATCGGGCCTTCATGCAAGGTTGATATTGCGGAAATGAAACGTGATCACTGAGTAAATGTACTCAGAGTACCAATCGCTTTTGGTATTTGATGGGAAATTAGGACGGTGGCGTGCCCGGCAGTCACGAGGCTGGCGAGCTCGTGGCGTGCAAGATTGGCTTTTTTGCTGTTGAGTGTTACCACGCCACTCGAAGGTGCGCTGATCTTACGACCCAAGACCAGCGCACCTTCACGGTGCGACGCTGTTGCAAGATGCAAAATGGCGGGACGAACGCTAGATCATCCCTTCACCTGCCTGACCGCTTCCTCGAGCTTTTCGCGGCTGTTCCCGTGCTCAGCGATCAGTTGCTCGGCCTGTTTAATGCTGATGCCGTTCTGCTCGGCAAAGAACCGGACTTCGTGGTCCTGATCGCCGGAAACTCGTGTGCGGTCCGCGGTTCGTAGTGTCGTCTGCCATGGTGGTCTCTCCTTACACGGAGCAAACATGTCGCGATTGGTGCAGTTCCAGCAGGCTGCCCTCTCATTCGCTCCATTTATCGAGCGCGGCTTGATAGGCCTTGTGTGCGGCAGCTCTCCTTTGGCGCAGGCGTGAGAGGGCTTTGTCGGCTTGAGAGCAGAGGCGATCAAGGTTTCGCTCGGCCTGGTCTCGCAGGCGCTCCAGTTCGCCAATCTGGTGTGCGAAGTTTGATTTGGCGGCGCTCAACTCCTCTTCGGCTTCGTCGAGCTTTTGCCGGCTTGGAGGCGGTCGCTTCGGCTGTTGAACCCGCGCGCGTCCCTTCGCGGGCTTGTTGGTTGCGCGAGGGCGTTTCATTCCGTTCAGATGAGCGGCGAGGTCCCCGCGCGACACCATCACCACCTCGCCAGGCTTTGCGAGCGGCTCCCTGATCAAGGCGTCGTCCTTGACCTCTTCCGCCATTCCGCGAGCAAACAGATTTACGTCAGAGCCCCAAGCCGCCAGCGCAGACTTCTGGCTGGGCGCGGCAACGTAGGCGTCGTGAAATCCGGCGCTGGTGCGATACACCTTCAGCTTGCGGGGCATAGTGCGCAAGCGACGCAGGCGAACGTTTGTTCCAAGGCATAGCCAGCGAACTATATGCTCAACTGGCTGACGCATGATCAGACCGGCCTATCCGAATTGAAACATATGTTGTCGATGGGTTATCGGAACTCTCCTACGGGAGAGGTCGGACGGGTCTTGAAAGGGACCTATGATGGAGACGTGGATTATCGAGGCGGATATTACCGCCTGCGGAAGCAATTCAAGGACGCCCTCTGGCCCGAACAACGCGCGAAGCTGCTCGACTTGCTGCGCAACAAGGAACGGCTCCTCATGAGGTCTGACGTAACTGCACAAGCGCATTGAGCATTCCCAACACCGCCCCGGGTTTCTCAAGGCGCTTCGAAAACTTACAATCTCCGTCGCAAACGAGTGATTTTCGTGGGCGAGCTCGTGCCCTACAGGCTAAGTGCGAGCGAGTTAGGCGATTTCGCCAGTTAGGACACCGACATGAGCGGACAACGCGCCCGCGCGCAAAAAGAGTTTCGTGCAATGATGAAGTGGATCGTGCTTGCCGCGATTCTTATGGTTGTCGCAGGGTTGTACTATTCGAGTTGGTTCACGGAATTGACGCCGCATTTGGTCGTGGCGGTGGTCCTCGGTACATTCTTTTCCGTCGTGCTTGGTACCGGCCTCTTTGCGCTGGCATTTTTCAGCGACAAAAGCGGTCACGATAGCGACGTCTCCGATTCGACCAATCGGCACAATCGGCGCTAGAAGTGCACATGATCGGCACCTCGCGCGCAGGGCCCTGAAGCAGGACAAGAGCGCCGCTATCTGATCTTATGTGAACACAGTGGCACCGTCTCGCGAGGCGGTTGGCGGCTCTGTAGATTGGAGTGCTGCTAGCAGACTGGCAGCTATCGACCCCATTGCAGTCATGCGATTGCCGAGTGACAGATGGCTTCAGCTGCACAAGAGAGCGGAACCGTTTCTTGCGTAAACCGTTGGGCTGCACCACAGATTGACCTGACGAGCCAAGGTGGGCGATGCTCGGGGAGACACTCATGCAGCGCTTCTTCGCCGCCGTTGCTTCACGCAGCGCTTACCTCATGGGCCATCCGATGGCCTTCCTGCTTTCGACGCTCGCTTGCATTGCCTGGGCGGCTACGGGGCCGATCTTCAATTACTCGGATACATGGCAACTTGTGATCAACACTGGCACTACCGTCCTCACTTTTCTCGCAGTTTTCCTGATTCAGAACAGCCAGAACCGCGATGGCGCGGCAATACAGGCCAAGCTGGATGAGATCCTCCGCGCCGCGGCCGACGCTCGCAGCGGTTTCGTTGGCATCGAGCATCTGACTGAAGAAGAGATAGCCAAGGTGAAGGCCGCACTCGAGCGCGAGGTTTTGCAAGTGAGCGGCGGCGAACCCGACGAAACGCCGACCGTCGACGAACTGCTCGAGCATTGCCGTGATAGCAGTCTCGATGCGCCGGCGAAGGTAACCATCCACAGCTAGGCTGCAGACGCCGCTCATTCCGCGTAAATTAGGTGCGGCGGTTCCGACTCGCACACAATACGGGTGTTAGTTGGAAAACTGCACAATTGCCGCCGGTTTACAGACGCAATCGCCCTTCATCCGCCGGTGCATCAACGCCGACCGCCACGAACGTAAAAAGCAGATGCCCTTCCTCGTCCGTTATTTCCACGCGAAATTCCTCGCCCAGCCAGACCAACTCGGGGCGCTAGTTCAAATGCTCGTTGGCGAATCGGACAGCCCGAATGCGAGCATCGGACATGTTGGGGATTTCGACTCCCTTATCATCAGGATGTTGAATGGCTCCCGCGACGTTGAAAAAGTATCGCATATTCCCCCACGCGATCTAATCGTCGCGCTAGGTCCGATGGTTGGGTCCCGATAGCGCCGCCAGCTTCCTACGCTCTTTCAGTCACATGCGATAGGTGAGCAAGGAAGCTGACGACTAACCCAACTAATTTTGCCCTGGCGAGCCACGTTGAGCGGCGCGAAAGAAGATCAATAGAATGAGGGCAACCGCGCCGGCCGGCAAAGGTCATTGCGATCACCATCTCGGTTGGCATGGCCTTTATCCGACGATGGAGGATCACCGTACGAAACTGATGATCTCAGATTGTGACTCTGGCCTGGCTAATAGCCACCCGATCGCATTCAATGGTGGTGCGAAATTAGCTGGGGTGAAAATGCGTCGACCGCTCATCATATGCCGATACCTGCGCCGCCTGCGGATCACGCGGATGCCGAGGACCACGACCGCGAGGAGGACGAGCGCGATAAGTGCGTAGGCAACGATAAGACGTAACTCAATGCGACCTTAAGTCGCGCCGGGATAAGTTCGTTCCAAAGAAATTTGATGGGCTCATCAGAGCGGGTCGCAGTGATCTGGCGAGCAAAGTGCTTTGTGGCGCGACTTCAACGGCAAAGTTAGGCGGGATCGTTTTGATCCAATCCCAAGCCGTCAGCCAAACGGCGCCCCCATCCGTTCCAGACCTCACCTCATCAAATCGCCCGTGTGGATTTATGTGGCGACGGCAGTTAACGTTGCAGCGGGCAAACCCTCGCCCTTGGCCTGTGCCATCAACTGCTCCTTGCGTGCAGACATTTGATCACGCAACTCGACGAGATCGACGTCAGCTCGGCGTGCCTGTGCGAACATTCCTTCGCTAGGTTTTTCTTCCTCTTCGACATGATGCTCGATCTCTTCGCTGAGAACTTTGACTTTCGCGTCGTAGAACTCCTCGTCGGGGCCGCCGGCGCTGATGTCATTGATGAGGACTTTCGCGCCATCGTGCTCGACATACGCTTCGTCTAAAAGGTCGTCTTCAATCTTGCCCCGGAGCGCAGGATAGAACAGTTCCTCTTCGATCATCGAATGGATTTTGAGCTCGGTACAAATCTGCTCGGCGATCGCCTGCTTGCGATCCTTACCGGAAGCGCTTTCGAACTTCGCAAATAATTCCTCAACCTTGCGATGGTCAGCCTTGAGCAACGCGATTGCATCGGTAAACTTATCAGGCATGGAAGGTCTCCTCTAAGAAACCCAAGTCGCGCCTGCCCATAGAGTTCCTCGCTTGGCCGAAATTGGTTTCGAGCGTGTCGCCTTTCCACCCCAGTGGCAGAAATTCGCCGCCGGTCGAGCTGAGCCTGAAAGCGGACCTTAAGCGCCGAGTTACCGGTCAGCGTTGGCGACTGATCTTATGTAAAATGAGGCCAGCAGCGTCGACTGGGCGGCGTAGGGCGCATCGTAGCTAACCGGTACCGCTCACGCAGCGTATCGGCCGTCCTCCAGCTTGCGCACGCGGCCCATGCTGGCAAGCGCGTCGAGCACCGGCGTCACCGTTGCGGCGCGCTTGCCCCTGAACGCGCGCGCCACATCGTTTGCCGCTACGGGCCTGCAGGACCGCGCCACCACCGAGGCGACCGCGACGACTTGCTCGGGCAGCGCGCCCGGCCATTCGAGCACCTCGGCGCTCGGCCGTTCGGCTTCGGGCAGCGCTAGCTTTGCCTGCTCGGCCGGCGCGACATAGTCAGGCGCCTGGAACTCGGGCCGCAGCCAGCGCATCTGGCCCTTGGCTTCCTCCGCCGCCCGCTCCTTGTTCAGCGCAACCAGCCGTTCGAGGATTTCCTCGTCGCTCAGTTCGACCGGCCAGCCGTAGGCCTCGGCCACGGCGGCATCGATTTCGTCATGATACTGCCGGATCACCGAGACGCAGCCGCGCTCTGCCACGTCACGCTCCTTGTCCTCCAAAACCGTTCCCGCCGCCTCAGCCGCGCGCAGCGCTTCGAGCGTGTTGTAGAGCTTGGTCAGCGTCAGATCTTTGTGACAGGCGAGCACCTCCTTGCGCAGGGCGTCGAGCTTCTCGGCGGCGTCGCGGATGCGGGACTTGAGGGGTTCGTCCGGTTCTTCGCAGAAGGGGAATGGGTCAAAGCATTCTCCGACATTATAATTGAGGTCGTTGCCTACGCCTTGACGCGCACCCCAAGCGATCGCCCATACCGCATGAACTCGACTGGAAAGGATACCCAGCCAGAATGCGTCTTCTAATGCAATTGCGACGATTCTTGCTTCTGGAAGCGTCTCCGCCGGGACGAAAATGAAGGTCCGGTGCTTGGCGGTCCTGACCGTCGCGATGAAGCGTTCGAGTCCTCGGAGCGCCTTGCGGATTTCCGGTCGAGGCTCCGCGTGAATCCACCACTTATCTCGATAGCTTTGGCGCTTGTTTTCCAATCGGGTGGGTCGGACCGTGGTATGCAACCTGTCGTAAACGCGCGGAAGCTGTTCCCGTAGGTTCGCCTCGGCCCACTCAAAAGTGTCTAGAACGAACCGTCCCCTATCCCCACCCGCGACGTCGCGCCCACTAAGATAAGGGCGGAGGACCGACCGGGCGGCTGGCTCATGGGCTAAGAGGTCACTTGCCTCCCCGGGCTCAAGCAAGAAGCCTTGTCCGACCAGTGTCGCACCAAGCGATGCCAGGCGACGGTTGCTCTTGAGCGGCGTTGTCTCAGTGAGCGGCGGCCCGACGCTCAGGTTCGCGGCAATTACGCCGTGAGCTCCTTGAAACTCCTCTGACCCGACAAGCCAAGTTCCGGGAAGCACCTTGAGCAACCGGCCCGCTTCCGATCCTGCTCGGCCGACTGTCAGGGCTACTCGAACGGCCGCGGAGCCTTTTTCATCGACCCAAGGATGATCAGGGATTGCGAAGGAAAGCGACAGTGGATCGCTCGCATTCAAATGGGTGGTTAGGATTTGTCGATTGAAGGTCTGATGCAGGGAACTGGTTGTGATGAGACCAAATGCTCTGGTTCGGTGCTTGCGGACACTATGAGCGGCCTTGTCCCACCAATACATAACGAAGTCTGCGGACTCTGGGATAGACGAGACCCGAAACAGCGCGTCTAAATACCCGTCACCCAAGCGGTCTCGCATCCGCTTGTTTCCGATGAACGGTGGATTTCCCACAATGTAATCCGCATTCGGCCACTTCGCAGCCTTCGGGTTGACGTAGCGCCACACCTCCACCCGCGCCGTGTCGTCGGGCACACCTTTGCCGGTCACAGGATGCATCTTCGTCGTCTCACCGTCCCAACGCGTCACCGGCAGGCCATGGTCGTCGCGCACCAGCTCGCGCTTGTCCCATTCGATCAAAGCATCCCGGCACTCGATCGTCTTCACGTCGCGTAGCACAGGCGGTTCGGGCATCCGCTTTTCCCCGTTCACCCGGAAGTGCCACTGCAGATAGCCGATCCAAAGTACCAGCTGGGCGATCTCCGCTGCGCGCGGGTTTATCTCGATGCCGAGGAAGTTTTCCGGGGTGATCGTATGGCCAGACAACTCGGCGAGGTAACGCTCGTCGCCAAGTTCCTCGAGCAGCTCGAGCACTTCGCCTTCGAGCTCCTTCATCCGCGCCATCGCCACGTAGAGGAAGTTGCCAGTCCCGCACGCGGGATCGAGCACCCTGGTTTGCGCCAGCTTGCCGTGGAACGTCTCGATCAGAAACCGCGCCTTCTCGCGGTCACCCGCCTCGGCTGCTTCCATCGCCGCGGTGCGCGCCCCGAGCCAGTCCTCGCGCAGCGGCTCCATGATGGTAGGTCCGACCAGCCGCTCGACATAGGCTCGTGGGGTGTAGTGCGCGCCGAGCTTAGCCCGCTCTTTCGGATTGAGCGCACGTTCCAGCAGGGTGCCGAAGATCGCCGGCTCGACCTGGCGCCAGTCGGCCTTGGCGGCCTCGACCAGCACGTCGATCTCGCCGGTAGTCAGCGCGATCGCGGTGGTGTCCTTGAACAGGTAGCCGTTGAACCGCCGCACCGTCTCTCCCGCTTCGCCGAGCGCGCCGGTAAAGCGCCCCTTGTCCATGGCCTTCCAGAGATCGGTCAGCTGGGGCGGCAGGTTCTCCGGCCGGTCGCGCACTTTAGTCAGCAGAGCGCTGAAGCTCTTCTTCGGGATGAGGCCCGTGTCCTCGGCGAACATCGTGAACAGCAAACGCATGAGGAAGGCGGCGACCCGGTCGGGGTTCTGCTCGCGCGCCTCGATATCCTTCGCCAGCAAGGCGAGGTGGTCCGCCACTTCGCGGGTGACGCGCGCCGCTTCGGCCGAAGGGTCGAGCGACATCGGAGTGGTCCAAATGGCCGCCAGCCGCTTGCGCACCTCTTCGTCGCGTAGGTCCTCCAGCGTGATGCGGAACCGGCGCCGGTCCGGGAAGGGGGCGTAGGGCCGGCCATCACGGGCGAAGTTGGCATAGACGTCGATGCAGTAGCCGATGTCGCTGACCAAAAGGAACGGCGGCCAGCCGTGCCCTTCGGGCAGGGCGCGGGCATAACCGTCGGCCTGCCCGGCGGCCCGCAGCATCGCCCCGGTCCATTGCTCGGTGCCGCGCTTGGCCATGCCGCGTTTGAAGCGTTCCGCGGCGGTCTGGCCGAACAAGTCGCGCAAGCTGTTGCCTTGTCCGCCCTCGACGGCGGCAATGTCGGCGGCGCTACCCTGCTTGGCTTCTAGGATGAAGCAATCGCGCTTGTAGAGGTCGATCCAGCCGTTTGAGGTCGCGCCGTCGATTTCCGCCTTCACCACGTGGCGCTCGAACACGTAATCGTTCTGGGCCATCTCGCTTTGCGTCGGCTGAGGCTGATCTACGTCGAGCAGTCGGCACAGATCGGTGATGAACAGTTGTGTATTGGCGCGCTCATTGCCGCCCGAGGCCCGCCACTTCGCAATGAATTCGTCAGCGTTCACGTGCCCTCCATGAGCACATTGCGGCAAGCATTGGAAAAGAAAAGGCCGTCGCGACGCTACTGGGCGCAGGACCTCGTGGCTGGAACTGGGCCGTAAGCGGACTGTCAGCTTTTGGACGGTTCAGGGAGCAAATCAGCCTTTCGGCCAGTCGCTAGGGTGGAGATACGTTCGGCTCCTTACCCGGTCATGATTTCCGTTAACTGCTGCAAGCTCAGCGGCTTGCGGAGGACGGGTATGTCCTTTCTGATAGTAAGACGCGGATCGTCGGCATTTCCTGTCATCAGAACTCGCCGAGCGTTGGGAATGAGTTCGCCGATCTTTTGCAATGTCTTGATCCCGTCGAGGCCGGGCATCGCGAAGTCGCTGAGCACGAAATCGACAGATTCCCGATCCCGCTCAACGCCGGCAATCGCCGCATTGCCGCTGGCGAAATCGCGCACGGTTCCCCCCGCATCGCGTAACTGCTCGCCGAGCACGACCCGGACCGCATCGTCGTCATCGATCAGGAGGAATGCCTTCCCCTTGATCCAGTCGAAGTCTTCGTCAGAGACACGAACCGGGTTTCCTTCGCTTGCTTCGGACCGCGTCGCCGGCAGGGTGAGCTCGATCCGAGTGCCTTTGCCGACCTTGCTGTCTATGCGAATGTCTCCGCCGGACTGGTGCGCGAAGCCCGACACCATCGATAATCCGAGACCAGTGCCCTTGCCCGCCTCCTTGGTGGTGAAAAACGGCTCGATGACCTTGGCAAGGATGTCGTCTGGGATGCCCGACCCGGTGTCCGCGACGACGATGCTCAGCATCGGTTTGTCGGGATCAGTAGACTTTCTCTCGGAAATCGAGACGTGGATCGTGCCGCCATCGGGCATCGCATCGCGCGCATTGATGATGAGGTTCATCACCGCCAGTTCCAGTTGTCCGCGATCGACAAACAGGTTGTGCCCCGCGTCGGGGCAGTCCCATACAACCTCGACCTTGCCGCCTAGTGTATGATTCACGAGCCCGGCCACCGAATCGCACAGGCTCGCCGGGTCGATACTGCTGGGGGTCAATTCCTGTTGGCGGGCGAAGGCCATCATTCGCCGGACCAGCTCGGTTCCTTGCGTTGCCGCGTGCCGCATCTGGTCGACCACGAGTTGCTCGCGTTCACCCAGTTCCAGTCTTCGTTCGAGGATGCTGATCCCGCCGATCATGGCGGCGAGGAGGTTGTTGAAATCGTGGGCGACGCCGCCGGTGAGCTGGCCCAGCGCGTCGAGCTTTCCGGCGTGGACCAGCCGGGCCTCCAACTCCTTGCGCTCGGTGATGTCGAGCAGCGACCCAGCCCAACCGCTCGCAGCGCCGCTGCCGGTTCGAACTCGCTGGTCGAGGATATGGTGGCGTGATCCTTGAGGGCCGATCCAGCGATATTCGACTACAACACTATCGCTCCCGCGCTCGGCATCCTGTGAAAGACGCAGGCGGTCGTCCGGGTGGACCCATTCCTGCCACTCGCGGTCGCCTCTGAGCACAGACTCCGCTTCATCGCCGAGAAAATGGGCCAAGTCGCCACCGCGAAACTGGCGGAACATTTCACCGTTGCGGTCGGTGATCTCGTAAATCGCCATGGGCAGCGCACGCAGGATTGAGGCTTGCCGCTTCTCGCTGGTCTCGAGCTGGCGCCGGGTGCGAAACAAGTCGACGAACACCGCGACCTTCGATTTAATGACAACCGGGTCGACGGGTTTGAACACATAATCGACCGCGCCCATTTCGTAGCCGCGCATCAGGTGCTCGGTTTCCTTGTTGACGGCGGACAAGAAGATAATCGGCGTGCCCGCCGTCTGCTCTCGCTGGCGGATCAGCGCGGCGGTCTCATACCCGTCGAGATCGGGCATGAAGACGTCCAGAAGGATGACGGCGAATTCTTCGCGCAGCAATTGCCGTAGTGCGTCGCGGCCGGAGCTTGTGCATACGACTTCGGCAATCGGCGCGAGGACTTCGGAGAGGGCAAGCAAGTTTCGATCGTCATCGTCGACGATCAGGATTTTGGCAGGGCTGTCGCTGATCACGGCCTGGTTCACGCAGCCGCCTTTTTCTTTGCGCGGCGACCATCTGGTCGATCAAGCGCGGCCCTTTCGAACGTCACCCGCAACAGAGCCATCAGCACGTCGACATCGACCGGCTTGGCGACATAGTCGTCGGCCCCGGCATCGAGGCATTTCTGACGATCTCCGATCATGGCCTTGGCTGTGACCGCGACCAACGGTATTTCGGCGATGCGCGGCTTAGCCCGGATACGACGCATCGTTTCGTAGCCGTCCATTTCGGGCATCATGATGTCGACCAATGCGACGTCAATGCTTGGATGGCTTTCGAGCAGGTCAATCGCCTCCTGACCGCGCTCCGCATGCATGACGCTCGCACCTCGCGCTTCGAGCACGCTGGTCAGCGAATAGATGTTGCGAATGTCGTCATCCACGATGAGGATTTGCTTGCCGGCAAGCTCATTGGCCGGGGCTGCGGTCTTCTTGCGGTTCTTGGACGAAACAGCCTTGCGCGGTTTGCGCTGTGCCACGCCCTTGAAGAGCTCGGTCAGCCGCTCGCGTTCGACAGGCTTTTCGATCACGTCGGTCGCGCCCAGGCTGCGCGCGTCCTCGGCGAGTTCGCCGCCAGAAATGACGTAGATTGGGATCGCCGCGGTTTCGGCATCGCCACGGAGCAAGTCGAGAAGAACGAAGCCGTCCATGTCGCTGAGGCCTAGGTCGAGCGTGATGGCGGCGGGCTTGATCTTGCGGGCGAGCGCGGTCGTTCCGCTGCCGGTGGGCGAAATCACGCCCTTGAGACCTTCCTCGTGGACCATGTCGAGGAGGATCGACGCGAAGGTTGGGTCGTCCTCCACGATGAGCACGACGGCGTCCTTACCGAGGTTGCCGCGGTCGTCGGTCGGTTCCGCCGCCGGAAGGATCGGCGCGGCATCGCTCGCCACTGGATGCGAAAGGGCGGGCGCACTGGCGGCGCGAAGGGGCAGGAAGAGTGTGAACGTAGACCCTTCACCGGGTGTCGAGCGGACCTGGAGTTCGCCGCCCAGCAGGCCGGCGATCTCGCGACTGATCGACAGACCAAGTCCGGTGCCGCCATACTTGCGGCTGGTGGTTCCGTCGGCCTGCTGAAAGGCCTCGAAGATCAGCTTTTGCTTGTCGGATGGAATACCAATTCCGGTGTCACTCACGGAAATCGCCAGCGCTTCGGTGACGTCTCGAAGGACGGGGTGGGTAGTGTTCCATCCGGACGCGGCGATCCCGACATCGAGTTCGACCTTTCCGTGCGCAGTGAATTTGAACGCATTTGACAGGAGGTTGAGCACGACCTGCTGCAGCCGCTTTTCATCGGTGTGGATTGACTGCGGCAGTTCGGCCGAGAAGTTGACATCGAAGGCCAAGCCCTTTTCCGAAGCCAACTGGCGGAAAGTACGCTCCATGTGCTGCTGCAGAGCCGCGAGCGGCATGTCGCCGAGTTCGATCGACACCGTGCCGGACTCGATCTTCGACAGATCGAGAATGTCGTTGATGAGGTTGAGCAGATCTGTCCCAGCGCCGTGGATCGTGCGCGCGAATTCGGTTTGTTTCTCGTTGAGGTTTCCGCCCTGGTTGTCGGCGAGCAGCTTCGACAGGATGAGCAGCGAATTGAGCGGCGTGCGTAATTCGTGGCTCATGTTGGCGAGAAATTCGCTCTTGTACTTGGAAGTCAGCGCAAGTTGCTCGGCCTTTTCCTCGACCGCGCGGCGTGCCATATCGATTTCGAAGTTCTTCGCTTCGACCTGCTTCTTCTCGTTCTCGAGCAGCTGCGCCTTTTCCTGCAACTCCTCGTTGGTGTTGTGCAGTTCTTCCTGCTTGATCGTCAGTTCCGATTGGCGCGTCTGTAATTCGGTCGTAAGCAGCTGCGATTCCTTGAGCAACTCCTCTGTCCGCATGGTCGCCGCAATCGTGTTCAGCACGATGCCGACGGTCTCCATGAGCTGGGTCAAGAAGCTGTGGTGGGTCTCGTTGAACTCCTCGAAAGACGCGAGTTCGATGACGGCCTTTACCTCATCCTCAAACAGGGCAGGGAGGATATTGACGTGTGCCGGGCGGCCCTCGCCAAGGCCGGAGCCGATGCGGATATAGTCGCCGGGTACGTTGTCGAGCCGCATCGGCCGCTTGTCCGCTGCAGCCTGACCGATCAGGCCTTCGCGCAAGGAAAAGCGCGGCTTCATCTTGTCCGGATCGCCGGCGCCGTAACTGGCCACAAGGTCGAGCGACCCGCTCGGCCCATCGGTGTCGTTGGCGACGTAGAAAACTCCGTATTGTGCATTCACGAGCGGCGCGAGCTCGCTCATGATCAGATTTGAGATTGTTGCCAGATCGCGCTCGCCCTGCAGCATGCGGCTGAACCGGGCGAGGTTGGTCTTTAGCCAGTCCTGCTCGGCGTTCTTGAGAGTCTGATCTTTCAGGTTCACGATCATCTCGTTGATCGTATCCTTGAGTGAGGCCATCTCGCCCGATGCCTCTACCGAGATGGACCGTGTAAGGTCGCCCTTGGTCACGGCAGTCGCCACCTCGGCGATCGAGCGGACCTGATTGGTGAGGTTCGCTGCCAGCTGGTTCACGTTGTCCGTGAGGTCGCGCCAGAGGCCGGCAGCACCCGGCACGCGCGCCTGTCCGCCAAGCCGGCCCTCGACGCCCACCTCGCGCGCCATGTTGGTGACCTGATCACCGAAGGTGGACAAAGTCTCGATCATGCCGTTGATCGTCTCGGCGAGTGCAGCGATCTCGCCCTTCGCGTCTACGGTCAGCTTCCGCTTGAGGTTGCCTTGCGCCACCGCGGTCACGACGTCGGCGATGCCGCGCACCTGGTTGGTCAGATTGGTCGCCATCAGGTTCACATTGTCCGTGAGATCCTTCCAGGTTCCACCGACGCCCGGCACTTCCGCCTGACCGCCCAGCTTGCCTTCGGTCCCGACCTCGCGTGCCACGCGGGTCACTTCGGACGCGAACGAGTTGAGCTGGTCGACCATCACGTTGACGGTGTTCTTGAGTTCGAGAATCTCGCCTTTCACGTCCACGGTGATCTTCTTGGACAAGTCGCCGCGCGCCACAGCGGTCGTCACTTCGGCGATATTGCGTACCTGGCCGGTCAAATTGTCGGCCATCAGGTTCACGTTCTCGGTTAGGTCCTTCCATGTCCCGCCGACGCCTGGCACGGCCGCCTGGCCGCCGAGCTTACCCTCGGTGCCCACTTCGCGGGCGACACGCGTCACTTCGGAGGCAAACGAGTTGAGCTGGTCGACCATCGTGTTGATGGTGCCCTTGAGCTCGAGAATCTCGCCCTTTACATCGACGGTTATCTTCTTGGAAAGATCGCCCCGCGCCACCGCGGTGGTCACTTCGGCGATGTTGCGCACTTGCCCGGTCAGGTTTGCGGCAAGCTCGTTCACATTGTTCGTGAGATCCGCCCAGGTGCCCGCGACGCCGGGCACTTCGGCCTGTCCGCCCAGCTTGCCCTCGGAACCCACTTCACGCGCCACGCGGGTCACTTCGGAGGCGAACGAGTTGAGCTGGTCCACCATGGTATTGATGGTGTTCTTGAGCTCCGCGATCTCGCCCTTCACATCGACAGTGATCTTCTTGGAGAGGTCGCCCAGCGCCACCGCCGTGGTCACTTCAGCGATGTTGCGCACTTGGCCGGTCAGGTTCGCGGCCAACTCGTTCACGTTGTCAGTCAAGTCCTTCCACGTGCCGCCCACGCCTTCCACGCGCGCTTGCCCGCCGAGGCGGCCTTCGGTGCCGACTTCGCGCGCCACGCGGGTCACTTCGGAAGCGAACGAATTGAGCTGGTCGACCATCGTGTTGATAGTGTTCTTCAGCTCGGCGATTTCACCGCGCACTTCCACGGTGATCTTCTTCGACAAGTCGCCGCGCGCCACGGCAGTGGTCACCTCTGCGATATTGCGCACCTGGCCAGTCAAGTTGGCTGCCATGAGGTTCACGTTGTCGGTCAGATCGGCCCAAGTGCCCGCAACGCCGGGCACTTCCGCCTGACCACCCAGCTTGCCCTCGGTGCCCACTTCACGAGCAACGCGTGTAACTTCGCTCGCAAAGGCATTAAGCTGATCGACCATCGTGTTGACGGTTACCTTCAGCTCAAGGATTTCGCCTTTCACATCGACAGTGATTTTCTTGGACAGGTCTCCGCGAGCCACGGCAGTCGTCACTTCGGCGATGTTGCGGACCTGGCCTGTAAGATTCTCGGCCATCAGGTTCACGTTCTCTGTAAGGTCGCGCCAAGTACCGGCGACGCCCTTCACCCGCGCCTGTCCGCCGAGTTTTCCCTCGGTACCGACCTCGCGCGCCACGCGCGTAACTTCGGAGGCAAACGAACCGAGCTGGTCGACCATGGTGTTCACCACCTTGCCGATGCGAAGGAATTCGCCCTTGAGGCCGCGGCCGTCGATCTCGACCGACATGTGCTGCGACAAGTCGCCTTCGGCCACCGCGCCAATGACACGGGCAACCTCGGTGGTCGGCTGGACCATGTCGTCGACGAGTTCGTTCACCGCATCGAGCTTCATCTGCCAGCCCCCCGCCGCGCCCTTTACCGTGGCACGCTGGGTGATCTCGCCTTCCTTGCCGACGACTTTCGCAACGCGATTGAATTCGTCGGTGATGGTCTCGTTCAGACCGACGACCTGATTGAACAGGACGGCAATTTCTGCATCCCGCGCGTCGGCTGAATCGAGTTCGAGGCGCACGGTGAAATCGCCTTCACGCAAGCGCGTGAGCGCGGCGATTAGGCTTTCGCGCAGATGCGCACAGTTATCGGTTTCCTGCGCTGACCCCACGTCCCAATCTCCCTGGAGTGATCGGCCGCTCCATTCGGCGAGAGTCTGTTGCGAACTGAAGTGCCTGCCATTCTTGCAAGCACATAGCCCCGAGGGACAAATCCGTTCCTCACCGAAAAGTTCCGTGGCCAGGCAATTTGCCAACGGCGCGCGAGACCCCTAGGCCGGGCCATCAGAACAAGACGGGGAGTGCAGGCGGCGGCATGGCAACCGACCGGGATATCGAAAACTTCATTCGCGACTGCTTCGCCTCGATCTGGGACCTGGAGCTGCTTCGCGAGTTGCTGGGGGACCCTTCAGGCTCGATCACGGCGAAAAATCTGGTCGAGAGGATGCGCGCGAGCGAGCTTGTGGTCTTGCAGGGCTCCTCGGCGCTCAGCGCGGCAGGGATCGCGGTGATCGAAGATGGAGGTCGCATCCGGTTCCAGCCGAGCAGTGAAGCGATCGGCGATCTCGCCCGCGCGGCGTGCGATTTCTACGGGCGCTTTCCGGGACGGACCCGGCGATTGATTGTTTCGCGGCAGAACCCGGCACTCGACGCCTTTGCCGATGCATTCCGCTTGAGAAAGGACTGAGCATGGCCCTCACCCTGCCCGATCTCGTCTACCTGCTGTGTTTCCTGACGAGTGCACTTTGCGCGGTTCTGCTGGTGCGCCGATACGCAGCGTCGCGGACCCCGGTCCTACTTTGGAGCTCCGTGTGCTTCGTGTTCCTGGCCCTTTCGAACCTGATCGTAGTAATCGATCAGTTGGTCCTGACCGAGGTGTCGTTCCGCACCCCGCGCCTGCTCCTGACGCTTGTCGCGGTCGCGGTTCTTTTGTTCGGCTTCATCTGGGAAGCGGAGCGCGAACGGTGATGCTCGACCAGTTCCTGTCCGGCGCGATCGTGATGGGATTCGCCGTCGCCGCGCTGCTTTTCCTGTCCTACTGGCGGCGCACAGGGCAGAGCTTGTTCCTGACCTTTTCAGCAAGTTTTTTTCTGCTCGCGGTCAATTACACGTGGCTGGCACTGACGAATATTCCCGTCGAGGAGCGCAGCTCCCTGTTTTTGATCCGATTGCTGGCATTCAGTTTGATCATCGTGGCGATCGTCCAGTCGAACACGAAACGAGGGCGCTATCTTCCCATGCCGTTTGCGTGTGCGAATGCTGTCACGAACCCGTTCGGCGATCAGCTCGCGCTCGAATTGGGAGAACGTCAGGAGGACGTTGAGGATCATTCGGCCCATGCTATCGGACGTATCGAACGCCTGAGAGATGGATACGAGCGCGATACCTCGACGATCGAAGATCTCCACGAGGCGCACAAAATCGAGCAGGCTCCGGGTCAGCCGGTCGACCTTGTAAACGATGACAGCATCGATCCGTCCGCCCTCGATGTCCTGCATGAGCTGGGCCAAAGCTGGCCGCTCCAGACCGCTTCCCGAGTGCCCTCCATCGTCATAGGCTTGAGGGACCTGCACCCAGCCGCGATACTGCTGGCTGCTGATATACGCTGAGCAAATCTCCCGCTGGGTGGTGAGAGAGTTGATGTCGCGCTCGAGATGGTGGTTGGTACTCTTGCGGGTGTAGATGGCGCAACGCTTGAGCGAAGTGAGGCGATCTTCATCCATGGCCAGTCTCCTTGGAGACGTCACCATACCGCACTAAGCCAGCGGACGCGTATGAGCCCTGTCGCCATCCTTATTGGTGATTTCATTTTCCTACACGCAACCAATATGGTTTACGCAATTAATGCGCAGACCCAGCAGTGTCGAACTTGAGTTCGTTTTCCTGATCTTCCTTCTGGTCGTTCCGATGGGCTACTGGATGCTGCGAACCATCCTGGCGTTTGTGGGCTTGTGAGCCTCAGCCTGGTGCTGTCAGTGGCGCACCCATTTGACTTCCTGTCGGTTTGGAGCAGTATGGAAACGGCGCAAGCGAGCGTCCAGCCGTCACTCCCGATCTGGTTCATCTGCCGCAGAAAGTGGTCGAAATCGGACGCCGCCGCACTCAAGCCGACTTCAGCATAGCAAAAGCCGCAACCTCATTCGTAGGACGCTTTTTCAGACTCAGAGAATCAGCGCAGATTCCCGCAAATTCAATAGGCCAAATCGTCTCTGAATCAGCGCCTTGTGCGGCCATGGTCGTGCAAAGTCCCGGAAAGTCCGAGGTAATTTCCGGCAACCTCGCAGAACAAAAATCGTTCAATATCAATGACTTAAGTAGTGGTGAGCCCTGCTGGGTTCGAACCAGCGACCTACTGATTAAAAGTCAGTTGCTCTACCGACTGAGCTAAGGGCCCGACCACGGGTGGCCCTAGGCGAGTGGTTGCGGGCGGGTCAAGCGGGTCGCGAGTTGGCGGATCGTCAGGCCGGTGATCGGATCGCGCCATTTGGGGGCGACTTCGCTTGCGGGCGCGAGGACGAAGGCGCGGGTTCTGAACGCAGGGTGGGGGATGGTGAGCGATGGATCGCTCCAGCAGCCGCCTGTCCACAGGACGATATCGAGGTCGAGCACGCGGCCGCGCCAGCGCTGTCCGCTCTGCCGTCTGCCAAAGACTGCCTCGATATCCTTAAGCACGTCGAGCAGATCCGGTGGCGTCAGTCCGGTCGCGATCACCGCCGCGGCGTTGGCGTAGCGGCGGTTCGACGGGCCGACCGGGTTGGTCGTGAAGGTGCGGCTCGCACGCTCGACGGTGATACCGGCTTCGCCAAGTTTCTCGAGTGCCGCCCCGACGACGAGCGTCGGCCGTCCCCAATGGGCGTGGGGCACGTTCGAACCCAAAGCGATGAGGTATCGCTGGCTCACCCCTACGCGCCCCTCAGATATCCTCGGCGATGCGTCCGTAGAGCTGCGGGCGGCGATCGCGGAAAAAGCCCATCCCCGCGCGGTGGCGCGCGGCGCGATCGAGATCAATCGTGGCGCAAAGGACCCCGCTCTCTGCCGCACCGAATTCCGCGAGGAAGTCGCCCCATTCGTCGGTGATGAAGCTGTGGCCATAGAAGCGCTGGCCATCCTCGGTGCCGATACGGTTGGCGGCGATCACCGGCATGCAGTTCGATACCGCATGGCCCAGCATCGCGCGGCGCCACATGCGGCTCGTATCGAGCTCGGCGTCATAGGGCTCGGACCCGATGGCGGTGGGATATAACAGCAGCTCGGCGCCCATCAGCGCCATCACCCGCGCGGTTTCAGGATACCATTGGTCCCAGCAAACCCCGACGCCGATACGCGTGCCGGCCACATCCCACACCTTGAACCCGTCGTTGCCGGGGCGGAAATAGTACTTTTCCTCGTAGCCCGGGCCATCGGGAATGTGGCTCTTGCGATAGGTGCCGAGGATTTCGCCGCCCGCATCGATCATGGCGAGCGTATTGTAATAATGATGCCCATCGCGTTCGAAGAAACTGGTCGGGATCGCGACATTCAGCCTCGCGGCGAGCGCCTGCATGGCCCTCACCGAGGGATGCTCTGCGGTCGGGCGGGCAAGCGCGAACAGCGCCTCGTCCTCGACCTTGCAGAAGTAGGGGCCGGAGAACAGCTCGGGCGGCAGCACGATTTGCGCGCCTTTGCCGACTGCCTCTTCGACGAGCGCGGAGACGGCGGCGATGTTGGCCTGCTCGTCGTTCGACGACAGGTCTAGCTGGAGCGCGGCGACGGTGACTTCTGCCATGCAGCGCGGACTATTTCTCCCGCAGCGCGAAGTCCACCTGAATGAACACGTCGGACGCCGTAGTGCCGAGCATGACGCGCGGCGGTGCCGCATTGACCGGCGGCGGGGGTGCGACCGGCGGCGGCGCGGAAGCCGCCTGTTCGGTCACGGCCATCGCATCGGCCCCGCGCAGGTATGTCTGGCCCTGCTGTCCGCCTGCATCGCGGATGTAGATCACGCGCGAAATCTCCATGTCGGCCGCTTTCGCATAGGCCTCGGCACGAGCGCGTGCGGCCTTGTAGGCATCGGCATAGGCGAGGTTGGCGACCTTTTCCGGATCGGTCATCGACAGGTTCGGCCCCGAGACGACGTTTGCACCCGCTTCGGTCACGGCGGTGACTGCCTCGCTTACGCGGTCCGCCTTGCGTAACGTGACGCTGACGATGTTCGACGCCTGGAACTGGCCCTTGCGCGGACCGTAATCGACGCGCGAAACGCTGACCGCGCGGGTCTGGATGTCCTTTTCCTCCACCCCGCTCGCCTGCAGCGCCTTCACGATCTCGGCGATCTTGCGCGCATTCGCCGCGCTCGCCTCGCGCGCGGACCCGGCCCAGGTCTCGATCCCAGCCTGGAATTCGGCCTTGTCGGGGCGGCTTTCCGCATGGCCCGAAGCGCTGACCGAAAGGAGCGTCTCGCTACGATCGATTCCGCGCGGATCCGCGGGATGCGATCCGCACGCTGCCACCACGAAGGGCATGGCGGCGGCGGTCAGCAGGCGAATGCGGTTCATGGCAGCTCTCCCAAACGGAAGAGCCGCGCCCTTCCATCGAAGCTGCCTTATTTTCGCCACGTAATGAACCGGGAGTGAATGATACAAAGTTACATCTGCGAGACCATCATGAACCGAAGGATCATGCCCGCTTGCGAAACAACAGGGTCATGCGGTCGCTTTCGCCGAGTCCCTTCAGCTCCTCGCGCTTGGTGGCGAGGCTCGGGGGCAGTTCCCACACGCCCTGCGCGTGGTTGGCGGGGTCGTTCGGGTTCGCGTTGTAATCGGCGCTGCCGACATAGGTGAACCCGTTCACTTCCATGAACTTGATCACGTCGGCTTCGCGCAAGTAGCCCTTGCTTCCGTCGGTGTAGGCAAACGGGGCGTCGGGCTTTGCGCGGTGCTGCTCGATGCCGAGCAGGCCGTCGGGCTTGAGCAGGCCCCGCATCGCCTTGATTTCGCGGTCGGCGATGTTCCAGCGGAACAGGTTGTGCATCATGCGGGGCACGATGATGCGGTCGAAGGTGCCGAGCTCAGCCTCGGGCACGGTTTCCAGCGTCATTGCCGCAAAGCGATCAGCCGGAAGCCCCGAAGCCGCCGCGACGTCTGCGGGATACTTGGACGCCCCGGCCCGGATGCCTTCCTGCGTCTTCTCGTTGAATGCGCCCGAGGTGGGATCGAAATAGAGCCCGACGAGCTTGCCCTTCGGGCCGAGATAGAGACCCAGCAGGCGCGAATACCACTCGCCGCCCGGCGCATATTCGCCGACTTTCATGCCCGGCCCGACCTGGAAGAACGACAGGGTCTCTGCAGGCTTGCGCCACTGGTCGCGTGGGCGATCGGCGTCGCGCTTCGGATCGGCGACTGCGGCGGCGAGCGCAGGATCGATCGCGATGGCCGCTTGGGCGGATGGTGCCTGCGCCGCTGCGGCGGACCCCGAGGCGGTTGCAGCCAGAGCGATGAAGGAAGCGGCGCAGAGCGCGAGCGGTCGCATGAGATTCTCCCGGGAATTGTCCAATCCCACCAGCCTAGAGACTGGCCCCGCCGTGACAAGTGTCGATGCCGTTCCTATCTTCCGGCGCTAAGGAGATTTCGATGAGCGAACAGGCAATTGTCGCGGGTGGGTGCTTCTGGTGCACCGAGGCGGTGTTCCGCGATGTCGTGGGCGTGAGCGAAGTCGAGAGCGGCTATATCGGCGGCCATGTCGCCAACCCGAACTACAAGGACGTCTGTTCGGGCAGCACCGGCCATGCCGAGGGCATCCGGGTGACCTACGATCCGGCGATCATCTCGCTACCGGAAATCTACGACGTGTTCCTCGGCACGCACGATCCGACCCAGTTGAACCGCCAGGGGAACGATGTCGGCACGCAGTACCGCTCGGCGATCTTCCCGCTCGACGATGCCCAACGTGCCGAAGCCGAAGCCGCGATCGGCCGCTGGAATGCCGACCACGCAGGGCAGCAGGCCGTCACCACTATCGAAGGCCCCGCCGAGTGGTATCCGGCCGAGGACTACCATCAAGAATACTGGGAAGGGGAAGGCCAGCGGAACCCCTATTGCCTCGCCGTCATCCCGCCCAAGTTGTTGAAGCTGCGCAAGAGCTTCGCGAACAAGGTGAAGTCCGAAAGCGCCTGAACGGGTCGCGACCGAGCTCAGCCTTCGCCGAGCCAGTCCGCCACCAGTTCCGCTCCGTGCTCGCCGATCGACGGCGGTGCGCGGCGGAATTGCGCGGGGGTGCGCGAGAGCTTCGCCGGGAACGCGACACTGGGGATCTCGGTCCCGTCGGTCTCCACGAAGCGATGCACCATGCCGCGCGCGGCAACGCCCGGGTCGGCGAAGACCTGCGAGACGCTGTTGACCGGTCCGGCGGGCACGCCGACCGCGAGGAGGCGCTCGATCAGCTTGGCGCCGGTCTCCCGCGCGACGAGGCCCTGCACCAGCGCCTCGATCGCATCGCGATTGACCGCGCGATCGCGGTTGCGCGCGAAGCGGGGATCGTCGGCCAGCTCGGGGCGCCCAAGCTCGGCGCAGAGGAGGCGAAACTGCCGGTCGTTGCCAACCGCAATCACGATCGGTCCGTCGCTTGCCGCGAAGGTCTTGTACGGCACCACGGTGGGATGGCGATTACCCATGCGCGTCGGCTCGACCCCGCCTACCAGCCATGACATCGCCTGGTTGGCGAGCGTGGCGACCTGGGTGTCAAACAGCGCGGCATCGACGTGCTGCCCCTCGCCCGTGGCATCGGCATGGCGCAGTGCCATCATGATGCCGATTGCGGCGTAGAGCCCTGTGGTGAGGTCGCACATCGCCACCCCGCTCTTGAGCGGCTCGCCGCCCTCCTCGCCGGTCAGGCTCATGATGCCGCCCATCCCTTGCGCGACGAAATCGTAGCCCGGCCGATCGGCGTAGGGGCCCGACTGGCCGAACCCGGTGATCGAGCAATAGACAAGGCGCGGGTTGATCGCGCTCAACGTATCATAATCGAGGCCGTAGCGGCGCAGTCCGCCGACCTTGAAATTCTCCACCACGATATCGGCCTTCTCCGCCAGTCGCCGCACCAGCGCCGCGCCATTCGGATCGGCAAGGTCGATGGCGATCGACCGCTTGTTGCGGTTGCACGCGAGATAGTAGGCGCTCTCGTCCGGCCGCTCGGTACCCTCGGCATCGCGCAGGAAAGGCGGCCCCCAGGCTCGCGTGTCGTCGCCCCGGCCCGGTGCCTCGACCTTCAGGACGTCGGCGCCGAAATCGCCGAGGATCTGGGTGCACCACGGGCCCGCCAGCACGCGCGAGAGATCGAGCACGCGCACGCCGGTCAGCGGCTGGGAAGCGGCACTCATGCAATCATCTCCAATTTCACGCCGCGCGTTTCGATGTTTGCGCTGCACGGGTCAAGGATTGCGCGGTGCGCACTTGACTTGACGTCCCAACGACCTGACCGCCGACTTGTGATTCCGTACACTCCAGAACACTCGCCACAATGACCGCAGCGCACAGCGATCAGCGGCCGATGCTGGCGCTGGCGATCCGGCTCGGAGCAGCTGTCGTGCTGACGCTGATGCTGGTGTTTGTGAAACTCGTGACGGAGTCGGGCGTAACCCTGACCGAGGCGCTGTTCTGGCGGCAGTTGCCCACCGTCCCGGTCATAATTCTGTGGCTGGCGGCGCAGGGCAAGGTGGCGACCTTGCGCAGCGAGCGGCTCGGCGCGCACTTCCGCCGGGGGATGCTGGGCCTGGCGGGCATGTTCCTGAACTTCGGCGCGGTGACCCTGCTGCCGCTGGCCGAGGCGACGACACTCAACTTCAGTTCGGCGATCTGGGCGGTCATCCTGTCGGCGCTGATCCTGCGCGAGCGGGTGGGTTGGTGGCGCTGGTCGGCGGTCCTGCTTGGCTTCACCGGCGTGGTCGTGATCGCCAATCCCGGTCACGGCGCGATTCCGCCTGCAGGAGCTGCCGTCGCCCTAGGCGCCGCTTTCGCGATCGCGCTGATCTCGATCCAGATCCGCGACCTCTCGCGAACCGAGCATCCATTGACGATCGTGTTCTGGTTCTCCGCCTTCACGGCTCCGCTGCTTGCGCTGGCGATGCCGTTCGTAATGACCGAGCACACCACGTACCAATGGTCGCTGCTGCTGGGCCTCGGCTTTTTCGGATTGCTTGGACAACTCCTGCTGACCGCGGCGTTGCGCTATGGTGCCGTGGCGAGCGTGATCGTGATGGATTACTCCTCGATCGTGTGGGCGACATTGTTCGGCTGGCTGGCGTTCGACCGCTTGCCGACCGCCACGACCTGGCTCGGTGCACCGCTCATCATTTCCGCGGGCCTCATCATCGCTTGGCGCGAACACCGGCTCGCGATTACGCGGGCAAGGGCGATGCTCGGGGAATAGGGAACCGCCTGCCCACGGAGTCGTTTCCGCTTTCGACCACTCTTGAATTCCGAGCCGAAAAAGGGACCCACAATGGCTAAGAAGATCATCATCGCCCTCGGCGTTGCTGCGATCACTTTCACCGCGACCGCCTGCAACACCGTCAAGGGCCTCGGCCGTGACGTCCAGTCGGTCGGCGAAGCCGGCAGCGACGCGATCGACTGAACCCGACAAGCCACCGGGCCGACAAGAGCCCTTCGTGGTCGCAAGAAACGCCCGTCGGTTCAGCCGGCGGGCGTTTTTCCTGTACGCGATACCGAGCGGGTCCAGCCGCCTGCCCGCGCCCGTCGCTCGCGCGCGATGAGCCAGCCGAGCAGGCCCAGCGGCCCGGCAAGGAATGTCGCCGCAAGAAACGGAGCCTGGAACAACCGCGAGAACCCTTTCGCGTCGGCATCTCGCGCAATCCACAGTCCTGTGAAAAGGTCGAATGCGAGATAATGCGTCCAGCCGAGCACCACTGCTCCGTCCGAGCGGAACAGGCTCTTGATCCCCGCCACCGAATAGTCGGTCAGATCAGCCACTCCCGCACCCGCATCGCGGACCGGATCGGCGATCCCGCCCACCAGCAGCACGAACACCGCCGCATAGGCGAGGCACAGCAGCGCCACCCCGCCATAGAGCACCAGTGACAACGGGATCGGCCGCCGCGGCGCGAGAAGCAGCAATGCCCACCCGGCAAGGGCAATCGCGTTGGTCAGCCCGAACAGCGTCTGCCACATGGCCGGATCAGCTTCCGCCCTGCTCGCTCAGCGTCGGGGTGCCTGCCGGCACCTTCGGTTCGCTCCAGGTGAGGATTGGCTTTCGCGCAGCCAGCGTCTCGTCGAGACGGCGGCGCGGCGCATGGATCGGCGCGTTCTTGAGACTCTCGTCCCCGGCTCGTGCGCGCTCGGCTAGCGAACGCAAGGCGAGGATCAACTGGTCGAGACCGGCCTTACTCTCGGTTTCGGTCGGTTCGACCAGCATCGCGCCGTGGACGACGAGCGGGAAATACATCGTCATCGGGTGGAAGCCCTCGTCGATCATCCCCTTGGCGAGGTCGAGCGTCGAAAGCCCTCCGGCAAAGCCTTTGTCGCTGAACAGCGCCTCGTGCATGCACGGCCCGCTCGCTCCGAACGGGGCATCGAGCAGGTCCTCGCAGGCGCGCAGGATGTAGTTCGCGTTAAGCACCGCATCACCCGATGCCTGCCGCAATCCGTCCGCCCCGTGGCTGAGGATGTACGTCAACGCGCGCGTGAACATGCCCATCTGGCCGTGGAACGCAGACATGCGCCCGAAACTCCGCATCGTGCCGCCGAAGTGCTCGTTCGAGAAGGCCTCGGCCTGCTCCTCTTCGACCAAATGGACAACGCCATCCTTCGTGCGGGCGGTATAGGGCAGCGGCCCAAACGGAGCGAGCGCCTCGGACAGCACGACCGGACCCGAACCCGGCCCGCCGCCGCCGTGCGGGGTGGAGAAGGTCTTGTGCAGGTTGATGTGCATCGCATCGACGCCAAGGTCGCCCGGGCGCACCCGGCCGACGATCGCGTTGAAGTTCGCCCCGTCGCAATAGACGTAGCCGCCCGCCGCGTGGACCGCGTCGGAGATTGCCTTCATGTCGCGCTCGAACAGCCCGCAGGTGTTGGGGTTGGTGATCATCACCCCCGCGACGTCCGGCCCGAGCCGGGCCTTGAGTGCCTCGAGATCGACACGGCCCTCGGCAGTCGCCGGGATGTTCTCCACCCGGTAGCCTGCGAAGACCGCAGTGGCGGGATTGGTGCCGTGCGCGCTTTCCGGCACCAAGATCACCTCGCGCGCATCGCCCTTCGCCTCGAGCGCGGCGCGGATGCATAGAATGCCGCACAGCTCGCCGTGGGCGCCGGCCTTTGGCGTCATGGCAACGCCGTGCATGCCGGTGAGCTCGATCAGCCAGAACGCCAACTCGTTGATCACCTCCAGCGCGCCGCGCACGGTATCGACCGGCTGCAGCGGGTGGACATCGAGGAAGCCCGGCATTCGCGCGACCTTTTCGTTGAGGCGCGGGTTGTGCTTCATCGTGCAGCTTCCCAACGGGAAGAGGCCGAGGTCGATCGCGTAGTTCTGGCGGCTGAGGCGGGTGTAATGGCGCACCGTCTCGGGCTCGGACAGGCCGGGGAGGCCAAAGCTGTCGGTGCGGGCCATGCCGCCGAGGCGACCACAGCCTCCAGCAGGCTCAGGCAGGTCGACGCCGGTCGTGTCGGTCGTACCGATCTCGAAGATCAGCGGCTCTTCCAGCATGAGCGCGCGGTTGCCGGTTGCGGTGCCTTCGCCTTCGCGGCGGTCGAGGGTCATGGCCGGGCGCCAGCCGCTCTTGTTCGGGGCGTTCATGGCAGCACCTCCTCGAGCGCGGCGGCAAGGGTTTCGATGTCCTGCTCCGAAGCGGTTTCGGTGACCGCGACGACAAGACCCTTCTCGAGCGCCTCGACGCCCGGGAACAGCCGCCCGAGCGACACGCCCGCGAGCACCTTCTTGGTCGCCAGGTCGCGCACGACGGGCCGCGCGTCGACCGGCAGGACAATCGTGAACTCGTTGAAGAATGCGTCGTTGAGCACGGTCACGCCCGGCACCTTGGCCAGCCGGTCGGCGGCGAGGCAGGCGAGGCGGTGATTTTCTGCCGCCAGCTGCCGCAGCCCCTTCTCGCCCAGCAGCGTCAGATGGATCGTGAATGCCAGCGCGCACAGGCCGGAGTTGGTGCAGATGTTGCTCGTCGCCTTTTCGCGGCGGATGTGCTGCTCTCGGGTGGAGAGGGTCAGCACGAAACCGCGCTTGCCCTCGGCATCGACCGTTTCGCCGCACAGGCGGCCGGGCATCTGGCGCACGTGCTTGGTGTCGCGCACCGCGAAGAGGCCAAGGTACGGCCCGCCGAACTGCAGGCCGACGCCGAGCGACTGCCCTTCGCCGACGACGATGTCCGCGCCCATCTCTCCGGGGGACTTCACCGCGCCGAGCGCGACCGGCTCGGTATTGACCGCAATCAGCAGCGCGCCCTTCGCGTGTGCCGCTTCGGCGATGGGAGCCATGTCGTAGACCCGGCCGAGGATGTCGGGATACTGGACCACGACGCAGCTCGTCGTCTCGTCGATCCGCGCGATCAGCCCGTCGATGTCGGGCGCGCCCTGGATCGACGGCAGCGCGTCGGCAATCTCGTCAGACGTGAACTTCGCCATCGTCCGCACCGTTTCGGCGTAGTGCGGGTGCAGCGCGCCCGACAGAACCACGCGGTCCCGCTTGGTCACGCGCCCAGCCATCGCGATCGCTTCCCAGCACGCGGTGGAACCGTCGTACATCGAAGCATTCGCCACCGCGCAGCCATAGAGCCGGGCGACCTGGCTCTGGAACTCGAACAACATCTGCAGCGTGCCCTGCGCGATCTCGGGCTGGTACGGCGTGTAGGCGGTCAGGAACTCGCCACGCTGGATCAGGTGGTCGACGCTTGCCGGAACATGATGGCGATAGGCCCCCGCCCCGCAAAAGAACGCTGCATCGGCGGCCGCGAGGTTTTTCTTCGACAGCGCCCGCATGTGCCGCTCGACCGCCATCTCGCTGGCATGAAGCGGCAGACCCGCGATCGGTCCTGCACGGTGCAGTCCGTCCGGCACATCGACAAACAGCGCATCGACGCTGGGCGCACCGACGACGTGCAGCATCTCGGTCCGGTCGGTGTCGGTCAGGGGTAGGTAGCGCATGAAAGTTCCCGTCAGAGAGTGTCGCAAAACGCCTTATAGGCGGCTTCGTCCATCAGCCCGTCGAGCTCGCCCGCGTCGGCGATGGTGAGCTTGAAGAACCAGCCTTCGCCCTCGGGCGCGGTGTTGACGAGCGCGGGGTCTTCCTCGAGCGCGCCATTGCCTTCGGTCACGGTGCCGCTGACGGGGGAATAGACGTCGCTCGCGGCCTTCACGCTCTCGACCACCGCGGCTTCGCCGCCCTTGGCCAGGCCCGCGCCGGTGTCGGGGACCTCGACGAACACGATGTCGCCGAGCTGACCCTGGGCGTAGTCGGTGATGCCCACGGTCGCGGTGTCGCCGTCGACTTCGATCCATTCATGATCTTCGGTGAAATAGCGGGTCACTTGGCGGCTCCTTTACGGTGATAGCGGTGGGGAACGAACGGCATGCCGGAAACGGTCAGAGGTACGCGCTTGCCGCGCACTTCGGCTTCGAGCGCGGTGCCCGGCGCGGTGTGCGCGGCGGCGACATAGCCCATCGCGATCGGCGCGCCGACGGTGGGCGCGAACCCGCCCGAGGTCACACGACCGACCTCATCACTGCCGGAGAATATCGGCGCCCCTTCGCGCACGGGCATCCGGCCTCCGACGGTAAAGCCGACGAGTTTCTTTGCCGGACCGTTCGCCAGCGCTGCGAGAATGCGTGTCGCGCCGTGGAAGCCGCCTTCCTCACGGCGCTTCTTGGAGATCGCGAAGGCGGCGTTGCCCTCGACGGGGTCGACGCTCTCGTCGAGGTCGTGGCCGTAGAGCGGCAGCCCCGCCTCGAGCCGCAGCGAATCGCGCGCGCCGAGGCCGATCGGGCGCACCCGATCATCGGCAACCAGCGCATCGGCGAGTTCGGCGAGCTTGCCAGCGGGGTACGACAGCTCGAACCCGTCTTCGCCGGTGTAGCCGCCGCGTCCGATGCCGAGCGCCTCGCCGTTCCACGTCCGGCTGGTGCCCTGCATGAACGACAGTTCGTCGGCGACGCCGGGCACGAGGCGGTCGAGCACCGCGGCAGCCTCGGGCCCTTGGAGTGCCAGCAGGCCGCGCTCGTCGAGGTGCTGGAGGGTAATCTCGTCGGGAAGGAATTCGCGCAGGAATCCGATGTCGTCCCACTTGGTCGCGCCGTTGACGACAACGTAGTAGCGCGGGGTCGCGCCATCGCTTTCGGTGACGTTGGTGACCATCAGGTCGTCGAGGATGCCCCCGTCCTCGGTCAGCAGCAGCGAGTAGCGAATGCGACCGGGCTTCAACGCCGAGATATCGCCGGGCAGGAGCGCCTCGAGCGCCTCGGCCGCGCCTTCGCCCTCGACGATCAGCTGGCCCATGTGGCTCACGTCGAACAGGCCGGCGTGCTCGCGCACCCACTGGTGCTCGGCCATGATCCCCTCATACTGGATCGGCATCTCGTAGCCCGCGAACGGCACCATGCGCGCGCCGCGCGCACGATGCCAGTCGCCCAGCGGCAGGGCTTCGGTCTCGATGGGGTCTTCGGTATCGCTCACGTGACTGTCCCGACAGCGCGGCCGATGCCCGGACCGGACACCTTGCAACCGCTGCCCCCTCTGTCGGGAAACCTGAGAGTTTGGCCATGCGTTGAAGCAGGCTTACACCGTCGGTGGCCCCGTCTACGCGACGGGACGCTTTCCAGAGTATCGCACGGCCCGCCACGGTCCTTTGGCCTGAGAGTTTCCGGGGCGGTTGCTCCTTCGGCGGCAGGCCCGAAGCCTGCGCTCTCCCATGGCGGACGTCGGAATCGCTTCCGGCGACAGCCCCGCCCTGCGCGAGCGGAAGGATTCGGTCAATCCAGATTGGGGCGCAACCAGCGTTCGGCGGTGGCGATATCCACGTCCCTGCGCCGGGCGTAGTCCTGCACCTGGTCGCGCCCGATGCGGGCGACGCCGAAGTATTCGCTCTCGGGGTGGCCGAAGTAGAACCCGCTGACCGCTGCCGTGGGCAGCATTGCGAAGCTTTCGGTCAGCGTGATCCCGGTGTGATCGCCCGCCTTGAGGAGGTCGAACAGGACCGGCTTCAGGCTGTGATCGGGGCATGCGGGATAGCCGGGCGCGGGTCGGATGCCGCGATATTCCTCGCGGATCAGCGCTTGGTTGGTCAGCTGCTCGCCCGGCGCATAGGCCCACAGGTCGGTGCGGACGTGGCGGTGCAGGCTTTCGGCAAAGGCTTCCGCCAGCCGGTCGGCGAGCGCCTTCAGCAGGATGTCGGAGTAATCATCCTTGTCCGCCAGGAACCGCTGCGAATGCGGCTCGATCCCGTGGATGCCGACCGCGAATCCGCCGATCCAGTCGCCCTTGGGGTCGATGAAGTCCGCAAGGCACATGTTCGCCCGGTCGCGGCTTTTCTTCACCTGCTGGCGGAGGAACGGGAGCAGGACGTGCCGCTCCTCGTCGACGAGGTGGACGGTCACGTCGTCGCCGTCGCGCGCGCAGGGCCACAGGCCAGCGACGCCTTTCGCCGTCAGCCACTTCTCGCCAATGATCCGGTCGAGCATCGCGTCGGCGTCGGCTTTGAGCGCACGGGCCGTTTCGCCGACCACTTCATCGTCGAGGATCGCGGGATAGTTGCCGTGCAGTTCCCACGCGCGGAAGAACGGGGTCCAGTCGATCAGCTCGCGCAGGTCGGTGAGCGACCAGTCGGGGAACGGATGGAGCCCGGGCTGCGCCGGAGGCATCGGCTTGTCGGCGTAGTTGGGATCGTAGAAGTTCGCCCGCGCCTCGTCGAGCGTCAGAAGCACCGACTGCGCCTTGCCCTCGCGCGCCTCGCGCACCTTGCGATATTCCGCCGCAGTATCCTCGACGAACCGGTCGCGCTGGGTATCGCTGAGCAGCCGGCTGGCGACGCCCACCGCGCGGCTCGCGTCGAGCACGTGGACCACGGGGCCAGAGTACTTCGGTTCGATCCGCAGCGCGGTGTGGACTTTGCTGGTGGTCGCGCCGCCGATCAGCAGCGGCATCGTCATGCCGGCGCGCGCCATTTCCTCGGCCACCGTCACCATCTCGTCGAGCGAGGGGGTGATCAGGCCGGAAAGGCCGATCATGTCGGCGTTGTTGTCGTTCGCGGTCTCGAGAATTCTTGCCCACGGCACCATCACGCCGAGGTCGATCACCTCGTATCCGTTGCACTGGAGAACGACGCCCACGATGTTCTTGCCGATGTCGTGAACGTCGCCCTTCACGGTCGCCATCACGATCCGGCCCTTCGACTGGTTCGCGAGGCCCGAAGCCTGCTTCTCGGCCTCGATGAAAGGGATGAGGTGCGCGACCGCCTTTTTCATCACGCGCGCGGACTTGACCACCTGCGGCAGGAACATCTTGCCGCTTCCGAACAGGTCGCCGACGACATTCATGCCGTCCATCAGCGGGCCTTCGATTACCTCGATCGGCCGATCCTTGAGCTGCCGCGCCTCTTCGGTATCTTCGACGACGTACGCGTCGATGCCCTTGACGAGGGCATGCTCCAGCCGCCGTTCGACCGGCCAACCGCGCCATTCCTCTGCGGCCTTTTCGTCGGCGGCGGACTTGCCCTTGAAACTTTCGGCAAGCTCGATGAGGCGCTCGGTCGCATCGGGACGGCGCATGAGGATGACGTCCTCGCACGCCTCGCGCAGCACCGGGTCGATCTGGTCGTAGATGTCGAGCTGGCCTGCATTGACGATCGCCATGTCGAGCCCGGCGGGGATTGCGTGGTAGAGGAACACCGAGTGCATCGCGCGGCGCACGGTCTCGTTGCCGCGGAAGCTGAAGCTGAGGTTGGACAATCCGCCTGAGTAGTGGGCGTGCGGGCACAGTTGGCGCAGTTCGGCCACGGCCTCGATGAAATCGAGCGCGTAGCGATCGTGCTCCTCGATTCCCGTCGCCACCGCGAACACGTTGGGGTCGAAGATGATGTCCTCGGGCGGGAAGCCGATGCCGGTGAGGAGGTCGTAGGCGCGCTTGCAGATCTCGACCTTGCGTTGCTTGGTATCAGCCTGGCCGGTCTCGTCGAACGCCATCACGACCGCGGCGGCGCCGTAGTCCATGCACTTGCGCGCATGGTCGAGGAAAGCGGCCTCGCCTTCCTTCATGCTGATCGAATTGACGATCGGCTTGCCCGACACGCACTTGAGGCCCGCCTCGATCACTTCCCATTTCGAGCTGTCGATCATCACCGGCACGCGGGCGATGTCGGGCTCGGCGGCGATCAGCTTCAAGAACGTGGTCATGGCGTGGACCGCATCGAGCAGCCCTTCGTCCATGTTGACGTCGATCACTTGCGCGCCGTTCTCGACCTGCTGCCGCGCGACCTCGACCGCCGCGGGATAGTCGCCCGCCATGATAAGCTTCTTGAACGCCGCCGAGCCGGTGACGTTGGTGCGCTCGCCGACGTTGACGAAACGCGAGGATGCAGGGGTATTCAACGCAGGTTCCAGTCGATCAGGCAGCGAGGGTGAACGGCTCGAGACCGGCGAGACGGGTCACCACCGGCGGCGTCGGCAACACACGCGGAGCGACGCCGCGCACACTGTCGGCGATGGACTTGATATGCGCCGGGGTCGAGCCGCAGCAGCCGCCGAGGACGTTGACCTGCCCCGCTGCCGCCCATTCGTGGACGAAGCCGGCGGTCTGGTCGGGCCGCTCGTCGTAGGCGCCCAGCTCGTTGGGCAGGCCCGCGTTGGGATAGACCATGATCGGCGCGTCGGCGATCTCGGCGAGCGTCTTGACGTGTGGCCGGAGCTGGGTCGCGCCGAACGAGCAGTTGAGGCCGATCGTCAGCGGCTTCGCGTGCCGCACCGCATGCCAGAACGCCTCGACCGTGTGGCCCGACAGATTGCGGCCGCTGAGGTCGGTCAGCGTCATCGACAGCATGATCGGAACATGTCGATGAAGCGCTTGTTCGACGTGCTTTACAGCCATGATACCGGCTTTTGCATTCAATGTGTCAAAGACCGTCTCGATCAGGATGAAGTCCGCCCCGCCCTCGACCAGCGCCTCGGCCTGCTCGCGGTAGACGTCGACGAGGGTGTCCCAGTCGATTTCGCGGTAACCGGGATCCTCGACATCGGGCGACAGCGAGAGCGTCTTGTTGGTCGGCCCGATCGCGCCCGCCACGAAGCGGGGACGGCCATCCTTGCCCTCGAACTCATCCGCGAGCGCCCGCGCGAGTTTCGCGCTTTCGACGTTGATCTCGCGCACGAGGGCTTCCGCGCCATAGTCGGCCTGGCTGATGCGGTTGGCGGAAAACGTGTTGGTTTCGGCGATATCGGCTCCTGCCTCGAAATAGGCGCGGTGAATCGCTTCGGGCACGTGCCGCGCAGTCAGCGCAAGAATGTCGTTGTTGCCCTTCTGGTCATGGCCGAGACCGAGCGACCCGGCATAATCGGCTTCGGCGAGCTTCCAGTTCTGGATCTCGGTACCGAAGGCACCATCGGTGATGAGGATGCGCTTGGCGCACTCGGCGAGGAACTGGTCGCGCTTGCTCATGACGGATCCTTCGGGCGGACGCCGAGCAGGTGGCAGATCGCGTAGCTCAGCTCGGCGCGGTTGAGTGTGTAGAAATGGAAATTGCGGACGTCGCCCGCGTAGAGTCGGCGGCACAGCTCGGCCGCCACGGTCGCCGAGACGAGCTGGCGCGCCGCCGGACGATCGTCGAGCCCGTCGAACAGCGTCTCCATCCAGTGCGGGATCGCGGTGCCGCACAGCCCGCTCATACGCTGGACCGAGGCGAAGCTCATCACCGGCATGATGCCCGGCACGATCTCGGCATCGATGCCCGCCGCCGCTGCCTTGTCGCGGAAGCGGAAGAAGCATTCGGGTTCGAAGAAGAACTGAGTGATCGCGCGGGTCGCCCCGGCGTCGATCTTGCGCTTGAGATTGTCGAGATCGGCAGCCTCGTCGGCGCTGTCGGGGTGCAGTTCGGGATAGGCGCCGACCGAAATCTCGAACGGCGCGATCCGCCTGAGGCCCGCGACGAGGTCGGCGGCATTCTCGTAGCCGTCGGGATGCGGAGCGTAGCGCGCGCCCGGTTCGGCCACGTCACCGCGCAGCGCGACGATATGGCGCACGCCGATGTCCCAGTAATCGCGGGCGATCGCATCGATCTCGGCTTTCGTCGCGTCGACACAGGTGAGGTGCGCCGCCGCCGGGATGCCGGTTTCGCGGATGATCCGCTCGACCGCGGCGTGCGTCCGCTCGCGCGTCGAGCCGCCCGCGCCGTAAGTGACCGAAACGAAGTTTGGCTCGAGCGGGGCGAGCGTCTGGACGCTCTGCCACAGCGTTTCGGCCATCTTCTCGGTCTTGGGCGGAAAGAATTCGAAGCTGACGCCGATGTCGCCGGGCAGCGAGGCGTAGAGCGGCTGCGCGTGAGCGATCTCGGCGTTCATCGGCTGGCTGCCTTGCGTTGCGCCGCGCCGGTCGCCGCGGAGCGACCGATGCGCGGCAGCGCGGCCTCGCCACGACGCGCGGTCCACACCTTTACCGCGAGTTCCCCGCCGTCGACCGTGGCCGGCGTGTCGGCGACGAAACCGTGGCGCGCCAGCATCGCCTCCATCTGATCGTCGGCGAAGCCGAGACGCGCGTGGGCATGGGTCCGGCGCATTTCCTCGCGGTCGTGCGCGGCGAGATCGACGATCGCGATCCGTCCACCCGCGCGGCAAACGCGCGCTGCCTCGGCGAGCGCATATTCGGGCTGGTGCGCATAGTGGAGCACCTGGTGGAAGATCACCGTGTCGAAGCTCTCGGGCGCGAACGGCAGCGCGGCGAAATCGCCCTGCACCAGTTCGACCCGGCCTGTCGGCAAGTGCTGGAGCCGGGCCCGCGCGAAGCGGAGCATTTCGGGGCTCTTGTCGAGACCCGTGACCTGCTCGGCGGCGGGTTCCAGCACTTCGGCGATCCGGCCGGTGCCGGTGCCGATGTCGAGGACCTGGCCCAGCCCGGCGCCGCCGAGCGCCGTCACCAGCGCTTGCTCGACCGCCTCGGCCGGGGCGAGCAGCATGCGCAACCGGTCCCATTCGCCGGCGTGGCGGGCGAAGAACTCGCCCGCGCTCTTCTCGCGGGTCTCGCGGATCGCGGCGAGGTGGCGGCGATCGTCGGCGCAGGTATCGGCGAAAGCGGCATCCTCGTCCTCGGCCGCGGCGAGCAGGCGGGCGATGGCGCGCGAAACCTGCTCTCCCGCAAGCGTGGACTGGCGCAGGAACACCCAGCTCCCCTCGCGCCGCCGCTCGGCAAGGCCCGCATCGGCAAGGATCGCGACATGACGCGAAACGCGCGGCTGGCTCTGCCCCAACACATGCGCCAGTTCGCCGACGGCAAGCTCCATCGTGCCGATCAGCCGCATGATCCGCAGCCGGGTGGAGTCGCCAAGAGCTCGCATGACCGTCTCTATTGTCATGCGACATATAAAGGTATCTTTATATCCGAAAGTCAAGCCGCGAGCGCGACCCGACCGGATAGTTTTTCTGCGCGCCGCGAAGGGCCCGCAGCGACGCTAGTCGAGCGGCTCGACCGCGATCAGAACCTGTCGTTCGGGGCTTTCGTCGAGCGCGGCCAGCGATTCAGCAGGCGTGAAGGCGTCACCGATTGCCACGTCGCTCAGTCCTGACAGATTGAAAGTCCCCAACTCTGGATCGCTATCGATCCGGCGGTTCTTGTGCGGATTGAACGCGCTGAGGAACAGCGCGCCGTTGCGCACGAACACGTTGTAGGGTTCGAGGTCGAGCGTGGCACCGTTGTAGGTGGCGCGGATGGCCCGGCGTTCGCGGATCGCTTCGCCGATCAGGTCGACCGGGCGGGGAGCTTCGAGAGTTTGTTGCTGCATTGCAGCACAAATACACAATTCGGTTTCGGTTCCGATACTGTTCTAAAGTTTTTTTGCCTCGCGCGTCAGGTCCGGCGCCAGCGGGCAGCGAAAAACCCGTCGAGCCCCCCTAAGTCAGCGAGCATCCCGGGGTCCGTGCGGAGCCAACCCTCGCTGGTGGGAGCGATCCCGGCGGGCAAGTCGCCAGCCGCAATCGGTCGAGGCTCGAGCGCGACGGCGCCAACCTGCGCCTCGCCCTCCTCGGGTTCGAGCGAGCAGGTGGCGTAGACCAGCGTGCCCCCAGCCGTGAGCCAGCGCTGTGCCCGGTTCAGGATTGCGGCCTGCAGCTCCGCCATCTCCGCGATCTGGCGCGGGCCGATGCGGTGGAGCACGTCGGGGTGGCGGCGGCAGGTGCCGGTCGCGGTGCACGGCGCATCGAGCAGGATCGCGTCGAACTGGCGGCCCGGCTCCCACTTCAGCGCATCGGCGGCGACGACTTCGGCGGCATGGCCGGTCCGCTCGAGGTTCTCGACCAGCCGGTCGAGCCGTTTGGCGCTCTTGTCGACGCTCGTCACCCGCCACCCCGCGGCGGCAAGCTGGAGCGTCTTGCCCCCCGGCGCGGCGCAGAGATCGAGTACGCTGTGCCCTTCGCCCGGCCCGAGCAGGCGGGCGGGGAGCGATGCGGCGAGGTCCTGCACCCACCAGGCGCCTTCCTCGAACCCCGCCAGCCGTTCGACCACGCTGCCGCGTGGCAGGCGCACATGGCCGGGGGCGAGCGAGATGCCGCCGAGTTCGCCGGCCCAGTGTTCGGTCTCCGACCAGTCCTTGAGCGCAAGATCGAGCGGGGGAAGATCGGCGAGCGCGGCGGCGATCGGACCGGCGCGCGCACCCCACCGCTCGGCGACTTCGGCCGGCAATGTCGGCACGGCGGGCAGCGCCACCTCCTGCTTGACCAGCGTCGAGAACACTCCGTGCGCGAGCCGGCGCGGCCCGCCGTCGAGCAGTTCGAGCCCGGTCGCGATCGCGGCATGCGGGGGCGTGTCGAGCCGCAACCACTGGGCGAGCATCATCCTGAGCACCGTGCGCGGCTTGGCATCGTCCGGCAGGCGCTGCTTCGTCGCGCTGTCGATCATGGTGTCGAGATCGACCAGCCAGCGCAGCGCTTCCGAGGATATCGCACGGGCGAGGCCGCGGTCGCTCGGCGTCAGGCCCTTGGCGGTCGCGCGCTCGGCCATCTCGAGCGTCTCACCCCGGCGCAGCACCGCGTCGAGCATCCGCAATGCCGCCGCGCGCGCGGCCAGTCCCTGAACCTTTGCCATCGCCCGCCCCTATCGGCGATTGCGCCCGGGCGCCAGCGCGCCCATCTTGGCGTCATGACCAACCGTGCCACCCAGCGTCCCGAACCGTTCGCCAAGCCCGCGCACTGGACCAGCGAACCGCCGCCCCCACCCGCCCCGGCGAAGGACGACGAGGAATTGTCCCCCACCCGCTACGGCGACTGGGTCCGCGACGGCATCGCCGTCGATTTTTGAGTCAGCAACGGTCCGCGACTAGCGGACCGCAAGGCCGAACGGCCGCCCGCAGGCGCCCTGGAGCGTAGCGGAAGGAACAGCGCCGAGGACGACCGCGCGGAGGCGCGGTCGCAATCAGAGACTCACCAACCTCACCTTCAGCCCGTCCCTCGGCTTGGGGATCGGCCAAGGCTGCCACTCGGGTGCGTAGCCATCCGCCACTTCGATCCGGTAGCGCTGGAGCAGCTGCGCCATCAGGATCTTCACCTGCATGTACGCGAAGTGGAGGCCGAGGCACATGTGCGCCCCGCCGCCGAAGGGTATCCACGCGTACTTGTGCCGCGCCTTCACCTTGTCGGGCGTGAAGCGCATGGGATCGAACGCCTTGACATCGTCGCCCCAGTGCTCGGGCAGGCGGTGGGTGAGATAGACGCTGAAGCCGACTTCCGAGCCGACCGGGATGCGGAAACCCTTGAATTCGAAGCTGCGCATGGCCCTGCGCGGCAGGCTGGGGACCGGGGGGATGAGCCGTAGGGCTTCCTTGAACGCCATCTCGGTCAGCTCGACCTTGCCGAGGTCGTCGTAAGTCAGCCCTCGCGGCTGTCCGTCGGCGCCCGGCCCGCCGGTGATCGCGACGATCTCCTCGCGCAGGCGCTCCTGCCACGCGGGGTTCTTCGCGAGCAGCCAGACGAGGCTGGTGGCGGACGAGGTGATCGTGTCGTGCGCGGCCATCATCAGGAAGTTCATGTGGTCCGCCACCGCGTCGACCGGCAGCAGGCTGCCGTCCTCGCGCGTGGCGGTGGCGAACTGGCTGAACATGTCCTGCCCCATGCCCTCGCCCGCGCGGCGGCGGAGCGTCTCGCGGGTGAACAGGCCGACGAGATAGCGCCGTCCATCAACGCCCTTCTTCATCTGGGTGAACGGCAAGGGACGCCGGATGGGAGTGACGGAGGCCTGCACCATGTCGACGAAGGCCTGGTTGATCTTCGGCGACTCCGGGCCAAGCCCGCCGCCGAGGAAGCTTTCCGCCGCAAGGTCGAGCGTCAGCTGCTTGATCGCGGGGTAGAACCGCATCTCTCCGCCCCAGCCGGCCACCTCCTCCGCGATGCCTCGGTCGAGGGCACCCGCGTAATGCCGCATCGGCTCGGGCTTGAAGGCGATCGACAGCGCGCGCCGGTCGATCCGGTGATGGTCGAAATCCATCAGCATCAGCCCGCGCGGAAACAGCTTGTCGAGCGTCGGCCCCCAGCCCTGCTCGGAACTGAAGATCTTGTCGCGATCCATCAGGATCAGCTCGTTGGCCTCGGCCCCGACCAGCGCGATGTGCCAGCCGCCGAACGCGTGATTCTTGTAGACCGGGCCATAAGTCCGATACATCCGGTATCCGAAGGCAATCGGATCGGCGAGCAGGCGGAATGTGTTGCCGACCAGCGGCAGCCCGCGCTCGCCGGGGATATGCGCCAGGTCGGCGTCGCTGGGATAGCCGGTGTAGGCGTGCGCCGGCGGCGTTTCGTGCGCTGAATTGGCTTGCAGGACGGGTTCGGCGATCGAGGCCATCAGCGGCTCCTTGCTACTGACATCCTTGTAAGCGCGTCAAATCCAGCCCGCAAGTTCGCGCCGCACCAGCGTCTCCAGCATCGCCATGCCCGGCCCGCCCGCGTTGAGGCAGGCGAGCGTGGCGTAGTCGGTCCCGCCCACGGCCACGAATTGCTCGCGCCCCCGTATCGCCAATTCCTCGAGCGTCTCGAGGCAGTCGGCGGAGAACCCCGGCGCGGCGACCGCGAGACGGCGGGTGCCGCTGCGCGCTTCGTCCACGAGCACGGCGTCGGTCGCGGGCTCGAGCCACTTGGCCCGACCGAACCGGCTCTGGAACGTGGTCACGACCCGCAAGCCTGGCCGCGCGAGCGCCGCCTCGAACAGGCGCGCGGTCTTGCGGCAGTGGCAGTGATAGGGATCGCCGAGGTCGAGCGTGCGCTGCGGCATCCCGTGGAAGCTGAGCAGCAGCACCTCGGGTACGAACGCCAGCGCATCGAGTTGCGCGCCGATATCGCTTGCGAGCGCGGCGATATAGGCGGGGTCGTCGTGATACGGCGGCAGTGTGCGCAGCGCGGGTTGCCAACGCATTGTCCGCAGGGTGTCCGCAGCCTTGTCCACAACCGTCGCGGTCGTCGCGGCGCTGTATTGCGGGTAGAGCGGCGCGAGCAGGATCCGTTCGCACCCTTCGTCCATAAGCGCGCGCAGTTCGGCGTCGATCGCCGGGCGGCCATAGCGCATGGCGTGGCGCACCCGCACCCCGCCGCCGAGCCGCTCCTGCAACGCCTTGGCCTGCGCGGCGGTGATCGCGGCGAGCGGCGATCCCGCCTCGGTCCAGACCTGCGAATAGGCGTGCGCGCTCTTCTTCGGGCGCGTGTTCAGGATGATCCCGCGCAGGATCGGCTGCCACGCGATCGGCGGTATCTCGACCACGCGACGATCGGAGAGGAATTCGGCAAGGTAGCGCTTCACGCTCCGCGCATCGGGCGCGTCGGGCGTGCCGAGATTGACCACGAGCACGCCAACCCGGCCGCTCTGCACCGGCGAGTGGCCCTCGGGCAGCGATTGGGGCGTCCAGGTCATAGTCCCTCCGACAGGAGCGGCAGGCGGCGCAGGCGCAGCCCGGTCGCCGAATGCAGCGCGTTGGCGATCGCGGGCGGGGCAACCGCGACCCCGATCTCGCCCGGATCGGCGGGCTCGCCTTCGCCGGGGATCACCTCCAGCGCGATCTCTGGGCAATCGGACAGGCGCGGCAGGTTCAGGCTGGCGAGACGGCTCGCGGCCGGCAGGCCGGCGGCATACTGCAGCGTCGAACCGGTGGCCAGCGAAGTGCCGAACACCAGGCCGCCCTCGACCTGCTGGCGCACGAGATCGAGATTGACCACGCGGCCAAGGTCGACCGCGACCGAAAGCTTCTCCACGCGCACCCCGCCTTCGCCCGCGCGGGCGGTGGCGACGCAGGCGATCCGCGCGACTGGGCCTCCGCTGGCGGGATCGCCGATCCGCCAGCAGGCGATGCCGTTGCCGCTCTGCCCGGCACCGCCGTCCCACTGGCCGAGCCGGGCGGCGCGCTGCAAGCATTCGGCAAGCCGCGCGTCCTCTCCCAGCAGCGCCATGCGGAACGACAGCGGTTCGCGGCCCACGCGGGTCGCCAGTTCGTCGATGAAGCTTTCGGTGATGAAGGCGAGGTACGCGTGGGCATTGCCGCGCATCCGCCCGCTGGGCAGCCCTACATCGACCGGCACATGGTCGATCGCGATGTCGGGAATGGAATAGGGGCCGAGCGCGCCTTCGAACGCCAGCGGGTCCGGCGCGGAAGCGGCGGCGCGGCGGGCGGCAAGCGCGGTCTTGTTGCCGAACAGCCGGGCGCCGAATTCGGCTGTGGTCGAAGGCATCGCCACCCGCAAGCGCAACGCGGTGGGGCTGCCGTCTTCCTGCGCGGTCCACGCGCTCGCGAGGCAAGCAAGCGGCGCGCGGGAACGACCGGCGACGTGTTCCTGCCAGCGCGACCAGACGAGCTGGACCGGCGCGCCGACCTCGGCCGCGATCACCGCCGCCTCGATCACATGATCGTGCTCGAGCCGCCGGTCGAAGCTTCCGCCCGCCGCGACCGGATAGAGCACGGCATCCTCGGCGGAGAGTCCGACGGCCTTCGCCGCTGCCGCCTTCGCGTGGCCGGGCGCCTGAGTCGCCGCCCAGAGTTCGAGCTTGCCATCGGCGAGGCGCGCGGTGGCGGTCGCGGTCTCGATCGTCGCATGGGTCGCCGGGGCGATCTCATAGCGGAACGTGGCGGCCGCATCTCCCTTGTCGCGGTCGCCCGTGCCGCGCGTTGCGATCCGGCTCGCCTCGCCGTCGGTCAACGCCGCGTCGAGCGCGCCCGCCACGCGGTCGCTGCTCGCCCTCCCGGTCGTCTGCCAGATCGGCGTCATCGCCTTGAGCGCTTCTTCCGCTGCCCACCAGGTATCGGCCACCGCCGCGATCCAGCCGCGCGACCTGACCACGTGGCGAAGACCGCGAACCTGCCCGCCCGCCTCTTCATCGAAGCCCTGCAGTTCGGTATCGCCGATCGGGCCGTGGCGGATTGCTGCATAGAGCATTCCGGGCAGGCGGATATCGCCCGCGAAGGGGAAAGAGCCGTCGACCTTGGCCGGCAGGTCGAGCCGGGGGTAGCGGATGCCCGCGGCCTCCTCGACTGGGTCGGGGACCTCGCCGTAAGGCGCGCTCCGGAGCGGTGGGGGATCGGGCGGATCGTATTCGGCGGCCTCCTCGGCCAGCGACGCAAAGCTCAGCGCCTTGCCCTGGTGGAGCACGAGACCGTCGCGAACCTCGCATTCTTCCCAGCCCACGCCCCAGCGGTCGGCCGCCGCCATGCACAGCATCGCCCGCGCCGCCGCCGCCGCCGCGCGCGCGGGTGCCTCGTAGGCGGGAAGCGTCGTCCCGTCGGCGGTGACGGTGAAGCCCGTTCCCTCGGCCCAGCGGCGCGCGATAAGCTTGCGCGGATCGTCGGCGAGGCCGGGGACCATCGGCATCCACAGCGCCGCCCATTTCGCGGCGAGCGGCACGTTGGGATAGGCGCCCGACACCGGCGCCGGTTCGACCGCGACCTGCCGCCAGTCCGCACCCATCTCCGCCGCGACGATCTGCGGCAGCAGCGTGGTCACGCCCTGGCCCATCTCGAGCTGCGGCACCGCCACCGTCAGCACCCCGTCCCGGCCCAGCTTGAGCCACGCGGAATAAGCCCACTCACCCCGCCCGGCGGCAAGCGGCGTACCGTATTCGCGTGGCCACAAGCCCCAGGCGACCAGCAGGCCGCCGCCCACCGCCGCGCCGGCAAGGAGGCTCCGGCGGCTGACGTGCACAGTCTAGGCCTTAATCCTGTCGAGCCAGTCGGCGACCTGCGCGGCGATGGCCCTGAAAGGCTCCGCCGCCGGACCGTCGCCCGCGGCAGGCGGTTCGCCGGCATCGCTCGCCTCGCGGATGGCGAGGGTCAGCGGGATGCGGCCGAGGAACGGGATGCCGGCGTTCGCCGCGACGTCCTCCACCCCGCCGCGCCCGAACGGGTCGCTCACCTCTCCGCAGTGGGGGCAAGTATAGCCCGACATGTTCTCGACCAGCCCGATCACCGGGACCGGACCCTTGGCGAACAGCTCGGCCGCGCGTTGCGCGTCGATCAGCGCGAGATCCTGCGGGGTAGAGACGATCACCGCGCCCGCAGGACGGTGCTTTTGCAGCATGGTGATCTGCACGTCGCCGGTGCCTGGCGGCAGGTCGAGGAGCAGCACCTCGACATCGCCCCAGTGCGCATCGACGAGCTGGCCGAGCGCGCCCGAGGCCATCGGCCCGCGCCACGCCAGCGCCTTGCCGGGCTCCACCAGGTGCCCCATCGACAGCATCCGCACCCCGAAACGGCTCTCCACCGGAACGAGCTTTTCGCCCTCTGCGGTCGGCTTGCTGCCCTCGGTGTCGAGCAGGGTCGGCTGGCTCGGGCCATAGATGTCGGCATCGACGAGGCCGACCTTGCGGCCCATCCGCACCAGCGCGACCGCTAGATTGGCGGTGAGCGTCGACTTGCCGACGCCGCCCTTGCCCGACCCCACCGCGATGATGACGGGCCCGACGGGAGCAGGCGCCTCGGGCGCCTTGTCGGCCATCACCGCGACGCGAACCTCGCTCACTCCGTCAGCACCGCCGAGCAGATCATTGACCGCCGCTTCGAGGTCGGTGCGGCCCTGCGGGTTGAAACCCGATCCGTCGAGGATGGCGGTGACGACGCCGTCGCGCACCTTCAGCGACCGCACGCGCGCCGCAATCGTTTGGGGCAGGCGGGCCAGAAGCGCGTCGTCGTTCATATACGCGTGCGCCCTAGCAGCAAATTCGGGCCTGCAACCCCTGTTTTTCCGCGTCCGGCTTCCTATAAGTGGCGCATGGATATGAAGGATGGGCCAGAGGATGGTTCGGAACGCGTGATCGGCCTCGCGATGGCTGCAAAGAGCCCGTGGGGCGGCGGGAAGAAGCCGGGCGACGAGCCCGAGCCCGACGTTCCCGCCGACGACGAGCCGCCCGCGCCCACCGAAGAGGAACCCGCCGCGAGCAAACCGCGCACCGTGAAACCGAAGGCGGACAAGCCCACGTCGGACAAACCATCCGGCGAGCCGCCCAAGGGCCCGCGCAATCCGTGGCTGCCGCCGTCGGACGAAACGCGCCGCTCGGCCAGCATCGAGGATATCTTCAAGAACCGCGGCCCCGAAGGTCCGCGCCGCAGCGGCGGCGGGGGCGGTGGCCCGAACTTTCGCCTGCCCCAGCGCCCCGGCGGCAAGAGCTGGTTCCCGCTCGCGATCGGCGCGATCGTGGCGGTGTGGCTGGGCGTGTCGATGGTCCACCAGGTCGGCCCCAAGGAAGAAGGCATCGTCACCACCTTCGGCAAGTATTCGCGCACCCTGACCCCGGGCCTCAACACCACGCTGCCGTGGCCGATCCAGCAGGTCGATATCGAGGAAGTCAGCCAGTTCCGCGACGAACAGTTCCCCGAAGGAACCGCACAGAAACTGATGCTGACGGGTGACCAGAACCTCGTCGACCTGTCGTACAACGTGCGCTGGTCGATCAAGGACCTCAAGCAGTTCCGCTTCCAGCTCGCCGATCCCGAAGGCACGCTGCGCGACGTATCCGAGGCGGCCATGCGCGCGTCGGTCGCGACCAAGAAGCTCGACGACGTGTTGTCGGGCTCGGGCCGTGCCGATATCGAAGGCGCGGTGATGGCGCGGATGCAGGGCATCCTCGACGCCTATCGCTCGGGCATCGCGATCCAGGGCGTGCAGATCCGCAAGACCGACCCGCCCAAGGAAGTCGAGGAGGCGTTCAAGGACGTGTCCGCCGCGCAGCAGGATGCCGACGCGGAGATCAACCGGGCAGAGGCGTACGCCCAACAGATCCTCGCCCGCGCGCAAGGTGACGCGGCGAGCTTCGACAAGATCTACGAGCAGTACAAGCTCGCCCCCGAGGTGACCCGTCGTCGCCTCTATTACGAGACCATGGAACGCGTGCTGCGCAATAACGACAAGACGGTCGTCGAAACCAACGGCGTCCAGACCTACCTGCCGCTTCCCGAACTCAAGCGGCGCGCGGATACCGCCAACCCGCCTGCGGGAGGCCAGTGATGGACACCCTCTGGGATACCTACAAAACCACGATCATCGCGGTCGCGCTCGCCCTCGTGGCGGCGTGGTCGAGCATGGTCGTCGTGCCCGAGACGCAGGAAGCGGTGATCATCCAGGCGGGTCGCCCCGACCGGGTCGCGAACCGCTTCCAGCCCGACGCGCCTTATGGCGAAACCGGCGCGGGCATCATCTTCCGCTTGCCGTTCTACGAGCGGGTCGAGCGGATCGACAAGCGCGTGCTGAGCGTCGACATGGAGACGCAGACCGTCCTGTCGACCGACCAGTTGCGGCTCAACGTCGATGCCTATGCCCGCTACCGCATCATCGATCCGGTCAAGATGGTCCAGACCGCCGGCACGCTCGTCACGGTCGAAAGCCAGCTGTCGCAGATTCTCTCCTCGGTCGTTCGGCAGGAGCTCGGTCGGCGCAGCTTCGCTTCGTTGCTCACCGCGGAACGCGGCACCACGATGAGCAACATTACCCGCAAGCTCGATGCGCAGGCGCGCAAGTACGGCGCGCAGGTGATCGACGTGCGGATCAAGCAGGCCGACCTGCCCGACGGCAGCCCGCTTACGTCCGCCTTCAAGCGGATGGAATCGGCGCGCGCGCAGGAGGCCGCGACGCTTCGCGCGCAAGGGCAGAAGAACGCGCAGATCATCCGCGCCGAGGCCGACGCGCAGGCCGCGAAGATCTACGCCGAAGCCTATGGCAAGGACCCGCAATTCTACGACTTCTACCGTGCCATGCAGAGCTATGACGCCACCTTCGCGCCCGACGGCAAGTCGTCGAGTTCGATCATCCTGTCGCCCGACAACGAGTATCTGCGGCAGTTTCGCGGGGCTCGCTGACGACTACGGCTGTGTTCAAACGCGGTTAAGCCCCTGGAGCGAGAATCCGCGCCCGGGGGACCGCAAGACGAATTACTTTACGAAGAGGACCCAACGCGCGTGCGATATTCCTATGGATTGACCTCTGCGCTGCTGCTCGGCGGCGCTGCCCTTTCGCTGGTGACCGGATTTCCGGCGGGCGCGCAGGTCGCGCAGAACGATGAAGGCCAGATGGCCCGCGTCGTGCCCCGCGCCGGGGCACCGGAAAGCTTTGCCGACCTGACCGCGCAGCTCCAGCCCGCGGTCGTCAACATCTCGACCCGCCAGCGGGTGCAGGTCCAGCAGGGCGGCAACCCCTTCGCCGGCACGCCGTTCGAGGGCCTGTTCGGCAATCGCGGCGGCAATGGCGCCCAGCCGCAGACGCGCGAGGCGCAGTCGCTCGGCTCGGGCTTCATCATCTCGGCCGACGGCTATGTCGTCACCAACAATCACGTCATCGCGCCGCAGGGCCGCGGCGAGGTGGAGGCGATTACCGTAACCCTGACCGACGGCACCGAGCTGCCCGCCAAACTGATCGGCAACGACGCTTCCTCCGACCTGGCGGTGCTCAAGATCGAGCGGCGCGAGCCTTTCCCGTTCGTGAAGTTCGGCGATTCGCGCCAGGCCCGCGTGGGCGACTGGGTGATCGCGATCGGCAACCCGTTCGCGCTCGGCGGCACGGTCACCTCGGGCATCGTCTCGGCGGTCTACCGCAACACCGGTTCGGGCGGCGCGTACGATCGCTACCTGCAGACCGACGCGAGCATCAACCGGGGCAATTCGGGCGGTCCGCTGTTCGACATGCAGGGCAACGTGATCGGCATCAACAACGCGATCTTCTCCCCCTCGGGCGGCAGCGTGGGCATCGGCTTCGCGATCCCCGCCGAGATCGCCGCGCCGATCGTGGACAAGCTGCGCACGGGCCAGGAAATCGCCCGCGGCTACCTCGGTATCCAGATCCAGCCGGTCAACGGCGACCTCGCCGACAGCCTCGACCTGCCGCAGAACCGCGGCGAGTTCGTCCAGTCGGTCGAGCCGGGCCAGGCCGCCGACCAGGCCGGCATCAAGCCGGGCGACGTGGTGACCAAGGTCAACGGCAAGGATGTGACGAGCGACCAGACGCTGTCGTTCATCGTCGCCAATATCGCGCCGGGTACGCGCATCCCGATCGAGCTCTATCGCGAAGGGCAGCGCCGCACCGTCACCGCGACCGTCGGCAAGCGCCCGAGCGAGGAAGAGCTTGCGCAGGCGCAACGGTTCAACAACGACGGCGCGCAAGGGCAGGACGATCGCCCGACGCCCGACGCCAGCAGCGGCGAGGCACTGGCACAAAGCCTGGGGCTGCAAGTGACGCCGCTGACCGCGCGCTACGCCCAGCAGCTCGGCGTCGCGACCGATACCGCCGGGCTAGTGATCCTGGGTGTCGATGCCAATGCGGATGCGGGTCAGAAGGGCCTGCAAGCGGGCGACATCGTCGTCACCGCGAACTACCGCCCGGTCAACGCGGTCGCCGATCTCGAGAGTATCGTCTCGCAGGCGAAATCGGCGGGGCGCGAAAGTGTGCTGCTGCGCATCCAGCGGCGCGGCCGCCCGCTGACCTACGTGCCGGTACGTCTGCGCTGACCTGACACAGGCTAGCCTGACAAAGGAAGACCCCGCCCGGCGCAGGCCACGGCGGGGTTTTTCGTGAAGTCGGTCTCAGGCCGCGCGCTTGAGCAGGCGACGGATCCAGTGGGGGATGAGCTTCGCCGGTCCTACAGGCTCGGGCGGAGGGGCATTCTCGACCTCAACCAGCGCGGCGGGTTCCACGCCCAGCAGAGCGGCCATCGCGCCCGATAGCGGGCGCGCGAATCGCACCCCGGCGGACCGAGGTTCGGTCCACATCACCATGCCGGTGACCTTGCGCCCGGGACCGAATTCCATGTGAACTGTCGAGCCGACCGGCACGTAGAGTCCATCCGAGATGCGGATGCGGCACCCGGTCTTCGACACGTCGATCACTGTCGCGCGATGCGGACTGGCGGGGACGCGGCAAATCGTCGACATGCCGGATTCGATCCGTTCGTGCGCGCGGCGGTCGCGCGGATCGCTCGATGCGCGCGGGTGGTCCGGTTCGTCGGTAGCAAGTCTGCAAGGCATGCTGTCGGCCATGATGGTTGCTTCAATCGCCGCGCGGCTTGTTGCGTTCGACCAGATGATCGAACACCGCCGGGTGCAGCGGCCGTTCGAAGCGGAAGCCCGCGTCGGTCCGGCCCGCCCAGCGCAATTCGGCGCCGAGCGGCTCCAGCCCGCCCAGGTTCACTTCGAACCCCGTCGAATCGAGCACCGCATTATGGCCCAGCTCGGCACTGAAGCCCGCCGTCGACAGATCGACGATGTCGACCGTCATGCGCGATCCCCGGTCCGATTCCAGCGTTCCGCGCATTTCGGTCGGCTTGCGCACTGCATCGCGGCGCTCTTTCTTGCTGTCAGTCAGCATCGTTCGCTTGATCCCATGAGAGGAGATGAAGAACGACCTTGTTGTTATTCCGCTGTTCTGGGCGAAATGTATTTACATAATCTTAGTGCGCGAATGGGCGCAAAACCGGCCAAGTAAAACCGGTCAATTCATCGGGCGCGGCGCCGGGTTGGATTGCGGCGGTAGCGCGGTCTGGCGCGGTCGCGGCTGCGCCGGTGGCGGTGCCGGCGCTGCGGGCCGCTGGCCGGTGGCCCGGTCCAGGAAATCGTCGCTCGCCGCCTGCGAATCCTCCTCGCCGGGATAGCGCCGGTCGGGCTGCTCGCCTTCGACCGGGAACGGATCTTCCCCTGTGCCCTGGCCAGGTGCAGGACGCTGCGGTTCGACCAGGTTGCCCTGTTCGTCGATATAGTAATACTCGTCCGGGTTGCCCTCGAACATGTACTCTTCGTCGGGTTCGAGCTGCCAGTCGGGCAGCTTGAGGTCGGTTTCGAATTCTTCGACCGGACGGTTCTTCACCGCGAACCGCATGTATGCGGCAAATGCACGCGCGGGGGCGGTGCCGCCCTGCAGGCCGGGCACGGCCTTGGCATCGTCGCGGCCCATCCATACCCCGGTGGTGATCCCGCTCGAGAAGCCGAGGAACCAGCCGTCCTTGTTGGACGTGGTCGTGCCGGTCTTGCCCGCGACTGGCCGTCCGATCTGCGCGGCCCGGCCCGTGCCGGTGCTGACGGCGGTCTGGAGAAGATCGGTCATGCCCGCCGCCACGTAATCGGGCACCAGGCGGGTCGGGTTGCGCGCTTCGTGCTGGTAAAGCAGTTCGCCGTCGGTCGTCGTGACCTTGACGATGCCGAACGGCTCGAGGCTGATCCCGCCCGACGACACGCTGGCGAACGCGCGGGTCATGTCGATCACGCGGGTTTCCGAGGATCCGAGCACCATCGACGGATAGGTCGATATCGGCGTGGTAATGCCGAACCGCCGCGCCATCGAGGCGACGGTGCCGAAGCCGACCTCGTTGCCGAGCTGCGCGGCGACGGTGTTCTTTGAGTACGCAAAGGCGCTGCGCACGTCGATTTCGCCGGCGAACCCGCCGCCGTTGTTGCGCGGGCTCCATCCGTCGATCGTCACGGGCACGTCCTTGACCCGGTCCTCGGGCGTGTACCCGGCCTCGAGCGCGGCGAGGTAGACGAACAGCTTCCATGCCGAACCCGGCTGGCGGACCGCCTCGGTCGCGCGGTTGTAGTTCGAGCTGACGTAGTCGGTCCCGCCGACCATCGCGAGGATTGCCCCGTCGCGGTCCATGCTGACGAGCGCGCCCTGCGATCCACGCGGCACGTTCGACTTGATCGAGGCCGCCGCCGCCTGCTGCATCCCGACGTCGAGCGTGGTCCAGACCTCGATCGGCTCGAACGTCTCGGGCAGCAGGATCTCGAGCTGGGGCAGCGCCCAGTCGGTGAAATAGCGGACCGAGTTCTGGCTCTCGTCCTTCTGCAGTTTGACCGTGCCCGGATCGACCGCCGCTTCGCTGGCGCTGATGCGGCCCTGCTCGCGCATGAGCTGGAGCACCACGTTGGCGCGGCCTACCGCCGCATCGACGTCGGCGGTCGGCGAATAGCGGCTGGGCGCCTTGACCAGGCCGGCGATGATCGCCGCCTCGGCCGTCGACAGCTCGGTCGCGTCGTGGCTGAAGAACTTACGGCTGGCGGAATCGACGCCGTAGGCGCCGCCGCCGAAGTAGACCTTGTTGAGGTAGAGCTCGAGGATCTGCTGCTTGGAGAACTTGCTCTCGAGAGCCATCGCCAGCACGATCTCGCGCGCCTTGCGATCGAAGGAGCGGTTGGAATTGAGGAACAGGTTGCGGGCGAGCTGCTGGGTGATCGTGCTGGTGGCCTGCAGCCGCCGGTCGCCGGTAACCCAGACGTAGACCGCGCGGGCAAGGCCGATCGGGTCGACCCCAGGGTGCGAGAAGAAGCGCCGGTCCTCGACCGAGATCATCGCGTCCTTCATCACCTCGGGGATTTCCGAACTCGACAGCCATTTGCCGTAGCTCGGCCCGAGTTCGACGAGCGTGGTGCCGTCGCGCGCGCGCACGACGATCGTCTGACCCGGCGCGGTTGCCTTGAGCGCGCCGTAGCTCGGCAGCGAGCGCGCGGCGAAGATCACCGCGAGGGCGAGGAAGATCACTCCGAGCACGGTCGCCCCGCCGCCCCAGATGAGGCCGCGGCGCAGCCACAGGCGCCAGCCGGTCAGTTCCTCCGCGGGAGCCTTACGGGACTGTTGCCGCCGCTGCTTGTCCGCTGCAGCGCGCCGGCTTCCTCGTTGGGCCATCTAGAGCCACACCCTCACTTCGTTCCGTTGGGTGAGGTGCATAGGGCAGATGTAACCCGGCGTGAACGGCTATTCCTGCGCCTCGCCCTTCGGCGTGAAATCGAGCGAGGCGGAGTTGATGCAATAGCGCAGGCCGCCGGCCTCGCGCGGGCCGTCGGGGAACACGTGGCCGAGGTGCCCGTCGCACTTTGCGCAGGTCACTTCGGTGCGGATCATGCCGTGACTCTCGTCGCGATGCTCGTCGATCGCCCCGCCTTCGGCCGGTGCAGTGAATGCGGGCCAGCCGCAGCCGCTGTTGTACTTGGTGTCGTTGGTGAACAGCAGTTCGCCGCACCCGGCGCAGCGATACTCGCCCTCGGCGTAGTTCTTGTCGTACTTGCCGGTGAACGCCCGCTCGGTGCCCTTCTCGCGCAGGACGTGAAAGCGCTCGGGGCTCAGCTTCTCGCGCCATTCGGCGGCGGTCAGGTTTTTGAAATCGATGGTCATCGGCAGGTCTCCTTGCCGATGGATATGGGGAGCGCGCCCTTTTCCCTCAACCGTCGACCTGGGCATAGTGAACCGGAGGCTGGATCACTTCCATCCGCTCGGTGAGAAGCGGACGGAAGCTCGGGCGGCTCTTGAACACCGCGTACCAGCCGCGCGCTTCCTCATGCCCGGTCCAGTCGATCCCGCCGAGGTAGTCGGCGACCGAGATCTGTGCCGCGGCGGCAAGGTCGGCCAGGCTCATCGTGCTGCCCGCCAGCCAGGCACGCGTCTCGACCAGCCAGTCGACGTATTCGAGGTGTTCGTGCGCCAGCTTCATCGCCTCGCGCAACACGCGGCTGTCGGGTGGCTGGCGCAGGACGAGGCGCTTTTTCATCCGCTCGTGGAGCAGGGGCGCGACGACGTCGCCGTAGAAGTTCTCGTCGAACAGCGCGACCAGCCGGCGGATTTCCGCTCTGTTGGCAGCGGTGCCGTTGATCATCGCCGCCTTGTCGACCGTCTCTTCGAAGAATTCGCAGATCGCCCGGCTGTCGGCGAGGACGATCCCCTTGGCCTTGTCCTCCAGCACCGGGGTCCGCCCGGCAGCATTGAGGCGCCAGAAACCGTCGGACGGTTCCCACGGGTTTTCGCGCCACAGTTCGTAGCCGATGCCCTTCTCGCTCATCAGCAGGCGCACCTTGCGGCTGAACGGGCAAAGGGGGAACTGGTAGAGGCGCCACATGGGCACCGGTCATGCACGAGCGCCGCGCCGGAATCCACCGGTGCGGTAACAATTAAGCGGCGGAAAAGCTCAGTAGCGGCTGCCGGCCACGTCCATCGCGGCGCGCACGCGTTCGGCCATCTCGCGCAGCGCGGGCATCATCGCGCCCATTCCGCCCGCCATCGAACCCATCGCACCCATCATGCGGGGCAGGCTCTCGCGCACCTTGTGCGGCACGTCCTGCGATTCGGGCGAGGCGCGGCGCAGGGTCATGTCGGGATCGACCTCGTCCGGGTTCTCGCCCGCGGCCTGCTTGACCGCGCGCGCCAGCGGGGCGAGCGGCACGTCGAGCAGCGCCTCGCTCGCGGCCGCCATGCCCTCGGCGACGGCGGCCTGCGTGGCGGGATTGCGGAGCGTGTGCTCGATCTCGGCGGCAGACTCCTCCGCGTCCTGCGCCGCGGTGAGCGACGGAGTGACGAGCGCGGTCAGCGCGGCGGTGGCGATCAGGGCACGCATGGCATTGCTCCCGGTTGGTGGAATCACGAACGACCGGAGAGTCTAGGGCCGCGCGCTTGACTCCGAATGAACGAAATCAACGGCCTGCCGCGTCAGAGGCCCGCCGCGTCGAGCAAAAGCAGGCACGGCGGCATCGCGGCGGCGAGCGCCCCGGGAGCGCCCAGCCCCGCCGCTTCGCGCCTGAGGTCGTCCGCCACCTGCTCGCGCGTGCGGCGCGTCTCGTCCATCAGCTGGGCCGATGCGCGGACGAAGAACTCGCGCCCCCGCTCGGCGAGCGGCGGCCAGCCCGCGCCTTGGCCGCGCGCTTGCATCGACGCGCCGAGCGCAAACGCAGCCGAACACTTGAGCGACGTCGCCTGCTGCATGGTAAGCGGTGGCGGAACCGTGGTCTGAGCGGCCGACGGCGCGGCGGTCAGGGAGGAGAGGGCGACGAGGAGCTTGAGCATGGCGCGCCTCTAGCTCGGCCCACCTGAACCGCGCCAGTCCGCATTGACCCAAGCCTGCCCGGGGGCCATCGGGGGGTCAACCAGAGGAGCCTGTCACGATGTTCGATTGCCACCTGTCGATTGCCGGCGAAACACTGTCCGGGGGAGGCCGCGATACGCACCCCGTGCTCAACCCGGCGACCGGCGAAACGGTCGGCCAGGTAACCCACGCGACGACCGCCGACCTCGATGCTGCCCTCGACGCAGCGGCGCGCGGGTTCAAGACGTGGCGCAATACCTCCGCCGACCAGCGCACCGCGATCCTGCTCAAGGCCGCGGGACTAATCCGCGAGCGCGCGGCCGACATTGGCGCGGGCATCACGCGCGAGCAGGGCAAGCCGCTCAAGGAAGCGGTCGGCGAGACGATCTATTGCGCAATGCTGCTCGAATTCTACGCGCAGGAAGTGAAGCGCATCTACGGCCGTACGCTGGTGCGCCCGGGGGGGGCGCGGGTGGAAGTGCAGTACCATCCGGTCGGGCCGGTAGCGGGATTCGCGGCGTGGAACTTCCCCGCGCTCAACGTGATGCGCAAGATCGGCGGCGCGCTCGCGGCGGGGTGCTCGACCATCGTCAAGCCTTCGGAGGAGACCCCCTCCGCCGGGTTCGCGCTGGTGCAGGCGTGCATCGACGCGGGCGTACCGGGCGACGTGGTGCAGTGCGTGTTCGGGGTGCCCGACGCGGTCAGCCGTCACCTGCTCGCCAGCCCGATCATTCGCAAGGTCACCTTTACCGGCTCGACCGCGGTGGGCAAGCACCTCGCCAAGCTTGCCGCCGAGGATCTCAAGATCGCCACGATGGAACTCGGCGGCCACGCGCCGGTGCTGGTGTTCGCCGATGCCGACATCGACAAGGCGCTCGATACGATGACCGCCAATGCCTATCGCAACGCTGGGCAGGTCTGCGTCAGCCCGACCCGCTTCGTGATCGAAGAGCCGGTGTTCGAGCGTTTTCGCGACGGCTTCGTCGAGCGGGTCGGCAAGCTCAAGGTCGGCAACGGCATGGACAAGGACACCGACATGGGGCCGATGGCCTCGCCCCGCGGTCTCGAGCGAATGGAAGGCCTGATCGACGACGCCAAGGGGCGCGGCGGCCAGCTCCTCGCGGGCGGCGAGCGGATCGGCAACCAGGGCTTCTTCCACCAGCCCACCGTGCTGGCCGAAGTGCCGACCGAGGCCGAGATCATGAACGAGGAGCCGTTCGGCCCGGTCGCGATCCTCAACCGCGGCGCGGGGGAGGAGGCGATGATCGCCGAAGCCAACCGGTTGCCCTACGGCCTCGCCGCCTATGCGTGGACGGACAGCCCGGCCCGCCGCCGCCGCCTCGCGGCCGAAGTCGAAACCGGGATGCTGGCGATCGACACCGGTGGCGTCTCGGCGGCCGATGCGCCGTTCGGCGGGGTCAAGTGGTCGGGATACGGCAGTGAGGACGGACGCGAGGGCGTGCTCGCCTGCATGGTGCCGAAGACCGTGCACGAGGGGTGATCGCTGTTGACCGGTGATTTGTCAGGGATATGGCTAGCAAGTAGAAACGCAATCAAGAGGAGAGGGCGATGTATAGCCACATGATGGTCGGTTCGAACGACATCGATCGGTCGAAACGGTTCTACGACGCGACGTTCCAGGCGATCGGCGGGCGCGAAGGGTCGGTCGATCCCAAGGGGCGGCTCCGGTATCTGCATAACGGCGGCGCGTTCTTGGTGACCAAGCCGATCGACGGCGAGGCGGCAACGGCGGGCAACGGCTGCACGATCGGCTTTTCGATGACGCCGGAGCAGGCCGACGCGTGGCACGCCGCGGGCGTCGCCAACGGGGGCACCGCGATCGAGGATCCGCCGGGCGAGCGCCCCGGTTCGGGCATGTACCTCGCCTACCTGCGTGATCCCGACGGCAACAAGCTCTGCGCGCTGCACCGGATCCCGGCCTGACCAGCGCGATGCGCGGCGAGACCGGACTCCGCGCCGACCTCGCCGCGCTCGGCATCGCTTACGCTTCGCACGAGCACATCGCCGTGTTCACCGTCGCCGAGAGCCGCCTGGTCGAGCGTGACTGGCCCGGCGAGGGCACCAAGAACCTGTTCCTGAAGGACACTGCCGGCGCGTTCTGGCTGGTAACCGTCCCGCCCGAGGCCCGGGTCGACCTCAAAGCGCTGCCCGTCGCAATCGGATCGAAGCGCGTGAGCTTCGCCAAGGCCGAGGACATGGAGCGGCTGCTCGGCATCACGCCCGGCTCGGTCACCCCGCTGGCGATGGTCAATGCCGCACCCGGCAGCGTCACGGTCGTCCTCGACGAAGGGCTGGCGGCGGCGGACCGGATGAACGTCCATCCCTTGCGCAACACCGGCACGCTCGGCCTTGCGGGCTGCGACGTATTGCGCCTGCTCCGCCATTGGGGGCATGATCCGGTCGTGGCCGGTATACCGGTCCAGCCGGGGGACTGACGGACCTACCCGTCGACGTCTCGGCGCCGTCCGGCGCACCTGCATAAGCCGAAAGAAAAGCCCCGCCGAATTACTCCGGCGGGGCCAATCTTGTCAGCTGACGAGAGGGCTTATTCCTCGGTCGCAGTGTCCTCGACCGCAGCCTCGTCCGACTGCTGCAGGTAATCGCCTGCATCGGCGTCGGTGCCGTGGGTCTCGCCTTCCATCACCGCCAGCGGATCGTCGCCGATCGCCGCTTCGGGGCCCTGCTCGAGCTCGGCCGCGTGCTCCTCCTCGGCGGTGTTCGCCATGATGAGGTGGTCCTGCGCCTTGCGCCAGGCGGCGCGCAGCGCGGCGTCACGGCTGGAGGCCGCGATGCGCATGCGGTTCATGCCCGCGCCGGTACCCGCCGGGATGAGGCGGCCGACGATGACGTTTTCCTTGAGCCCGATCAGCGAGTCCTTCTTCCCTTCGACCGCCGCCTGCGTGAGCACGCGGGTGGTTTCCTGGAACGAAGCGGCCGAGATGAACGAACGGGTCTGCAGCGATGCCTTGGTGATGCCGAGCAGCACCGGGGTGCCGGTCGCGGGCGTCTTGCCCTTGCCCAGCTTGCTGTTGATCTCGTCCATCTCCTCACGGTCGACCTGCTCGCCCGGCAGCAGCACGGTGTCGCCGCCGCTGGTGATCTCGACCTTCTGCAGCATCTGGCGAACGATCACCTCGATGTGCTTGTCGTTGATCTTCACGCCCTGCAAACGATAGACTTCCTGGATCTCGTTCACGAGATACTCGGCCAGGCTTTCGATCCCCATAACCTCGAGGATATCGTGCGGGTTCGGCGAGCCCGAGATGAGCGTGTCGCCCTTCTTGACGAAGTCGCCTTCCTGAACGTCGATGACCTTGGTCTTCGGGATCAGGTACTCCACCGGATCCCCCTCCTCGGGCACGATCGCGATCTTGCGCTTGGCCTTGTATTCGCGGACGAATTCGACCCGGCCGGAGATCTTGGCGATCACCGAAACGTCCTTCGGCATGCGCGCCTCGAACAGTTCGGCGACGCGCGGCAGACCGCCGGTGATGTCGCGGGTCTTGGCGGCTTCGCGGCTTGCACGGGCGAGAATGTCGCCCGCCTCGACCATCTGGCCGTCCTCGACCGAAAGCGAGGTGCCCGGAGCCAGCATATAGCGCTGGGCTTCGGTTTCTTCGCCCTTCTTGCCCGCTTCCTCGCCCAGCAGGGTCAGGCGCGGACGCAGGTCGTCCTTCTTCTTGCGGCTCGACGCGCGCAACTCGGTCACGACGCGCTGGGCGATGCCCGTCGCATCGTCGACGCGTTCTTCCATGGTCACGCCGTCGACGAGGTCCTGGAAGCGCACGATACCCGACTGTTCGGTGATGATCGGCAGGGTGAACGGATCCCATTCGGCGAGGCGTTCGCCAATCTTCACCTGCGTGCCGTCCTTGTGGATGAGAACGGTACCGTAAGGCACGCGGTGCAGCTCGCGCTCGCGGCCCTCGGCGTCGATCACCACGATCTCGCCGTTGCGGGCAAGGCTGAGGATGCGTCCGCGCTTGTCGATGATGGTCGGCATGTCGCGGTATTCGACACGGCCTTCCGAAATCGCCTCGAGGTGCGAGGTTTCGTTGAGCTGCGCCGCGCCGCCGATGTGAAACGTACGCATGGTGAGCTGGGTGCCCGGCTCGCCGATCGACTGCGCCGCGATGACGCCGACGGCTTCGCCGATGTTCACCGGGGTACCGCGGGCAAGATCGCGCCCGTAGCAGGTGCCGCAGACGCCCTGTTCCGCTTCACAGATCAGCGGCGAACGGATCTTCGCCGACTGCACTTCGGCAGCCTCGATCGACGCGACCATCGGTTCATCCAGCAGCGTGCCCGACTTGACGATGACTTCGCCGGTCTTGGCGTTGACCAAGTCTTCGGCCGTGGTGCGGCCGAGGATGCGCTCCCCGAGCGAGGCGATCACCGAACCGCCCTGCACGATCGCGCGCATTTCCAGCGCCCGTTCGGTACCGCAGTCATCCTGCACGATCACGCAGTCCTGCGACACATCGACGAGGCGGCGGGTCAGGTAACCCGAGTTCGCCGTCTTGAGCGCGGTGTCCGCGAGACCCTTGCGGGCGCCGTGGGTCGAGTTGAAGTATTCAAGAACGGTCAGGCCTTCCTTGAAGTTCGAGATGATCGGGGTCTCGATGATCTCGCCCGAAGGCTTGGCCATCAGGCCGCGCATGCCGGCGAGCTGCTTCATCTGCGCCGGCGAACCGCGCGCACCCGAGTGGCTCATCATGTAGATCGAGTTGATCTGCTTCTCGCGGCCGTTCTCGTCCTTGGGACGCGCGCGGATTTCCTCCATCATCGCGTCGGCCACCTTGTCGCCGGTCCGGCTCCAGGCGTCGATCACCTTGTTGTACTTTTCCTGCTGGGTGATCAGGCCGTCCTGGTACTGCTGCTCGTAGTCCGCGACGAGGGCCTTGGCCTCCTCGATCATCCCTTCCTTGCTGTCGGGGATGATCATGTCGTCCTTGCCGAACGAGATGCCGGCCTTGAACGCGTGGCGGAAGCCCAGCGCCATGATGGCGTCGGCGAACAGCACCGTGTCCTTCTGGCCGGTGTGGCGATAGACCTGGTCGATGACGTCGCCGATCTCCTTCTTGGTGAGGAGACGGTTGATGACCTCGAACGGCACGGTGTGCCGCTTGGGCAGGCATTCGCCGATCAGCATGCGGCCCGGCGTAGTCTCGACACGGAGCATGTACTCCTTGCCCTTCTCGTCCGTCTGCGGAACGCGGCTGACGATCTTCGAGTGCAGCGTGACCGCGCCGACGTGGAGCGCCTGGTGCACTTCGGCCATGTCGGCCAGGATCATGCCTTCGCCGGGCTCACCCTCGCGGTCCATTGAGAGATAATACAGGCCCAACACCATGTCCTGCGAAGGCACGATGATCGGCTTGCCGTTGGCGGGCGAGAGGATGTTGTTGGTCGACATCATCAGCACGCGCGCTTCGAGCTGGGCTTCCAGCGAAAGCGGCACGTGGACGGCCATCTGGTCGCCATCGAAGTCGGCGTTGAACGCCGAGCAGACGAGCGGGTGCAGCTGGATCGCCTTGCCTTCGATGAGGACCGGCTCGAACGCCTGGATGCCGAGGCGGTGAAGCGTCGGCGCGCGGTTCAGGAGAACCGGGTGCTCGCGGATGACTTCGTCGAGGATGTCCCAGACTTCCTTGCGCTCCTTCTCGACCCACTTCTTCGCCTGCTTGAGGGTCATCGACAGACCCTTGGCGTCGAGGCGGGCGTAGATGAACGGCTTGAACAGCTCGAGCGCCATCTTCTTGGGCAGGCCGCACTGGTGCAGCTTGAGTTCCGGCCCGGTCACGATCACCGAACGGCCCGAGTAGTCGACGCGCTTGCCGAGCAGGTTCTGGCGGAAGCGGCCCTGCTTGCCCTTGAGCATGTCGGACAGCGACTTGAGCGGGCGCTTGTTGGCGCCCGTGATCACGCGGCCGCGGCGGCCGTTGTCGAACAGCGCGTCGACAGCCTCCTGCAGCATGCGCTTTTCGTTGCGGACGATGATGTCCGGCGCGCGCAGCTCGATCAGGCGCTTCAGGCGGTTGTTGCGGTTGATCACGCGGCGGTAGAGGTCGTTGAGATCCGACGTCGCGAAGCGGCCGCCGTCGAGCGGCACCAGCGGGCGCAGTTCGGGCGGGATGACCGGGATCACCTCGAGGATCATCCATTCCGGCTTGTTGCCCGAATCGATGAAGCTCTCGACGACTTTGAGGCGCTTGATGATCTTCTTGGGCTTGAGCGTCGACTTGGTAGTCTCGAGCTCCTCGAGCAGCGCATCGCGCTCACCCACGAGGTCGAGATCCATCAACATGGTCTTGACCGCTTCGGCGCCGATCGCGGCGCTGAACGCGTCTTCGCCGTACTCGTCCTGCGCGTCGAGCAGCTCGTCCTCGGTGAGGGTCTGGAACTTCTCGAGCGGGGTGAGGCCGGGCTCGGTGACGATGTAGGCTTCGAAGTAGAGCACGCGCTCGAGCTGCTTCAGCTGCATGTCGAGCAGCAGGCCGATGCGGCTCGGCAGCGACTTCAGGAACCAGATGTGCGCGACGGGAGCGGCGAGCTCGATGTGGCCCATGCGCTCGCGGCGGACCTTGGTCACGGTCACCTCGACGCCGCACTTCTCGCAGACGACGCCCTTGTACTTCATGCGCTTGTACTTGCCGCACAGGCACTCGTAGTCCTTCACCGGACCGAAGATCCGCGCGCAGAACAGGCCGTCGCGTTCGGGCTTGAACGTGCGGTAGTTGATCGTTTCGGGCTTCTTGATCTCGCCGAACGACCAGCTGCGAATGCGCTCGGGCGACGCGATGCCGATCTGGATCTGGTCGAAGGTTTCGGGCTTCGCGATCTGATTGGTGAATTTGGACAGTTCGTTCATGTCTGTAGTCCCTTACGGGTGAATTCGTTGGTGCGGCGATGGGATGGGGGCCGAAGCCCCCGCCCTGTCACTCCGCCGCGATCGCCGTCATGCCGTCGTCGTCATCGCTGTCGAGCGATGAGAGTTCGACGTTGAGGCCGAGGCTGCGCATTTCCTTCACGAGCACGTTGAAGCTCTCCGGGATACCGGCCTCGAACGTGTCGTCGCCCTTGACGATCGCTTCGTAGACCTTCTGGCGGCCGACCACGTCGTCCGACTTCACGGTGAGCATTTCCTGCAGCGTGTAGGCGGCGCCGTAGGCCTGGAGTGCCCAGACCTCCATTTCGCCGAAGCGCTGGCCGCCGAACTGCGCCTTGCCGCCCAGCGGCTGCTGGGTGACGAGGCTGTACGGCCCGATCGAACGCGCGTGGATCTTGTCGTCGACCAAGTGGTGGAGCTTCAGCATGTAGATGTAACCCACGGTCACCTGCCGGTCGAACGCGTCGCCGGAGCGGCCGTCGAACAGCGTCACCTGGCCCGACGTGGGCAAGCCCGCCTTCTCGAGCATCGCCGAAACGTCTGCTTCGCGCGCACCGTCGAACACCGGGGTGCCGAACGGAACGCCGTTCTTAAGCGTGCCCGCCATTTCGACGATGTCGGCGGCCGATCGGCTTTCGATGTCGGCGTGGTACTGCTCGCCGTAGACGTCCTTCAGCTTCTCGATCACCGCGGTCGGCGCTGCCGCCGCCTTGGGATCGGGATTGGCCTCGCGCCACTCCTCGAGCGCTGCAGTGACCTGCTGGCCGAGGCCGCGGGCCGCGAGACCGAGGTGCGTTTCGAAGATCTGCCCGACGTTCATGCGGCTCGGCACGCCCAGCGGGTTGAGCACGATGTCGACCGGAGTGCCGTCTTCCATGAACGGCATGTCCTCGGCCGGCAGGATGCGCGAAATGACACCCTTGTTGCCGTGGCGGCCGGCCATTTTGTCGCCCGGTTGCAGCTTGCGCTTCACCGCGACGAAGACCTTGACCATCTTGAGCACGCCCGGGGCAAGCTCGTCACCCCGTTCCAGCTTCTCGCGGCGGTCCTCGAACCTGTCTTCGATGACCTTCACGGCCTCGTCGTACTGGCCCTTGATCGCTTCGATCTGCTGCTGGCGACCATCGTCGGCGACCGCGAACTTGAACCACTCGAAGCGTTCGACGCCCTCGAGCAGGTCGTCGGTGATCGTCTCGCCCTTCTTGATGCCCTTCGGCGCGGCCGAAGCGACCTGGCCGACGAGCATGTCCTTCAGGCGGTTGTAGGTCGCGCGGTTGAGGATCGCCCGCTCGTCCTGGCTGTCCTTGCGGAGCGCCTCGATCTCCTGGTTCTGGATCGCGCGGGTCCGGTCGTCGATCTCGATACCGTGCCGGTTGAACACGCGCACGTCGACGATCGTCCCGGTGGTGCCTGGCGGCAGGCGGAGCGAGGTGTCGCGCACGTCGCTGGCCTTTTCACCGAAGATCGCGCGGAGGAGCTTTTCCTCGGGCGTCATCGGGCTTTCGCCCTTCGGCGTGATCTTGCCGACGAGGATGTCGCCCGGGTGCACTTCGGCACCGATGTAGACGATCCCCGCCTCGTCGAGGTTGCGCAGGGCTTCTTCGCCGACGTTCGGGATGTCGCGGGTGATGTCCTCGGGCCCGAGCTTGGTGTCGCGGGCCATGACCTCGAATTCCTCGATGTGGATCGAGGTGAACACGTCGTCCTTCACGATGCGTTCGGAGATCAGGATCGAGTCTTCGTAGTTGTAGCCGTTCCACGGCATGAACGCGACGAGGCTGTTCCGACCGAGTGCGAGTTCGCCGTATTCGGTCGAGGGACCGTCGGCGATGATGTCACCCTGCTCGACCACGTCACCCACCTTCACCAGCGGACGCTGGTTGATGCAGGTCGACTGGTTCGAACGCTCGAACTTCTGCAGGCGGTAGATGTCGACACCCGACTGGCCGGGTTCGACATCGCCCACCGCGCGGATAACGATGCGGGTCGCGTCGACCTGGTCGACGACGCCGCCGCGACCGGCGGTGATCGCCGCGCCCGAATCGCGCGCCACGGTCTCTTCCATGCCGGTGCCCACGAACGGCGCTTCGGCGCGGACGAGCGGCACGGCCTGGCGCTGCATGTTCGAACCCATCAGCGCGCGGTTCGCGTCGTCGTTCTCGAGGAACGGGATCAGCGAGGCGGCCACGGAGACGAGCTGCTTGGGCGAAACGTCCATCAACGTGATCTGCTCGTTCGGGAGCATCACGAACTCGCCGCTCTGGCGGGCCGAGACGAGGTCTTCCACGAACACGCCGTCGTCGGTCGTTTCGGCCGAAGCCTGCGCCACCGCGTGCTTCTGCTCTTCCATCGCCGACAGGTAGACGACGTCGCCCGAAACCTTGCCGTCCTTCACCAGGCGGTAGGGAGTCTCGATGAAGCCGTACTTGTTGACGCGTGCGAAGGTGGACAGCGAGTTGATCAGGCCGATGTTCGGGCCTTCCGGCGTTTCGATCGGGCAGATGCGGCCATAGTGCGTCGGGTGAACGTCGCGCACTTCGAAGCCGGCGCGCTCACGGGTGAGACCGCCCGGCCCGAGCGCCGAGACGCGGCGCTTGTGCGTCACTTCCGACAGCGGGTTGGTCTGGTCCATGAACTGCGAGAGCTGGCTGGAACCGAAGAACTCGCGCACCGCGGCCACGGCGGGCTTCGCGTTGATGAGGTCGTTCGGCATCACGGTCGACACGTCGACCGAGCTCATGCGCTCCTTCACGGCGCGCTCCATGCGGAGCAGGCCGACCCGGTACTGGTTCTCGAGCAGTTCGCCGACCGAGCGGACGCGGCGGTTGCCGAGGTTGTCGATGTCGTCGACTTCGCCCTTGCCGTCCTTCAGGCCGACCAGCTCCTTGACCACCGCGAGGATGTCTTCCTTGCGCAGGGTCGTCACGGTGTCCTCGGCGTCGAGGCCGAGGCGCATGTTGAGCTTCACGCGGCCCACGGCCGACAGGTCGTAGCGCTCGCCGTCGAAGAACAGGCCCTCGAACAGCGCTTCAGCAGTTTCCTTGGTCGGCGGTTCGCCGGGGCGCATGACCTTGTAAATCGCCTCAAGGCCTTCCTCGCGGTTCTCGGCCTTGTCGACCTTGAGCGTGTTGCGGATCCACGGGCCGGTGTTGACGTCGTCGATGTCGAGCAGGTCGAGCCGGTCGACGCCCGCCTTGTCGAGCATCTCGAGGTTTTCCGGCGACACTTCGTCGCCCGCCTCGATCCAGATACGACCGGTCTTCTCGTCGATCATGTCGCTGGCGGCGAAACGACCGAAGATTTCCTCGGTCGGGATCAGCAGCGCCTCGAGACCATCCTTGGCGGCCTTGTTCGCGGCACGCGGGCTGATCTTCTGGCCGGCGGGGAACACTTCCTCGCCGGTCTTGGCATCGACCAGCGCGAACGCCGGCTTGGTGCCGCGCCAGGCGTCGGCGGCGAAGGGAACCTTCCAGCCGTCCTTCGCGCGCTCCCACGAGGCGGTCTCGTAGAAGTGATGCAGGATCTCCTCGCTATCGAGGCCGAGGGCATAGAGCAGCGCGGTGACCGGCAGCTTGCGCTTACGGTCGATACGGACGTTGACGATGTCCTTGGCGTCGAACTCGAAGTCGAGCCACGAGCCGCGGTAAGGAATCACGCGCGCGGCGAACAGCAGCTTGCCCGAGGAGTGGGTCTTGCCGCGGTCATGGTCGAACAGCACACCCGGCGAACGGTGCATCTGCGAGACGATCACGCGCTCGGTACCGTTGATGATGAAGGTGCCGTTGTCCGTCATCAGCGGCATGTCGCCCATGTAGACGTCTTGCTCCTTGATATCGAGGACGCTGCGGGTCTCGGTCTCGGTATCCACCTCGAACACGATCAGGCGCAGGGTGACCTTCATCGGCGCGGCATAGGTGATGCCCCGCTGGCGGCACTCGGTGGTGTCGTACTTCGGGTCTTCCAGCTCGTAGTGGACGAAGTCGAGCTCGGCGGTGCCGGCGAAGTCGCGGATCGGGAACACGCTGCGAAGGGTCTTCTCCAGGCCCGAGACGTAGCCGGTGCTCTTGTCCGAACGCAGGAACTGCTCGTACGATTCGCGCTGAACCTCGATCAGGTTCGGCATCTGCACGACTTCGTGGATGTCGCCGAAGATGCGGCGGATGCGCTTCTTCGCGGTGCCGGTCTGCTTGCCACGGGTGGGAGCCGGGTTCTTCGACCCGGAGTTCGCCTTCGTTGCCATGGAGGAGTATCGCCTCTGTAATGTGCCGCGCGAAGGCGGCGTGCCGTCAAATCTCGTGCGCGGGCGAGAATCGCAGGACGCAAAAAGACGCAGGCCAGGCGCACCGATCCCGGTGGCTGCTGCGTTTCGTGCATCGCGATTATGAAATCGCCGCTTCCATCCTGGGTCCGTCGCCGCGCATCGCCGGACCGTGCTCGAAGCGAGCGGTCAGGCGGCCATATAGGGAGCGCGATCCGCCAAGTCAAACGCGGCGGCAGCCGATTCGGGCGTCGACTCGCATCAGCCGATCACGGTCACGCCAGATTTCTCGTTATTCAATCAGTCGCTTATCGTTTTTCGATATTTATCGATTGACGATATGTGGGGTTCTGTTTATCGATAATCGGCATCAGCCTTATTGGAGAACGAGAAATGACCCGCACCGCCAACAACATCTTCGCCACCGCCGCCGCCTTGCTGCTGACGGTCGTCACCTTCCAGCAGACAGTGACCGTCCCGGCCCAGGCCGCGCCGATCGCCACCGCACAGCTCGCCTGATCCCGCCGCGACAACAGGGGAGAAACGCCATGTCCATTCGTCCCAGGGACCCGCTGCTCGCGATCGCCAAGGCCATTATCTGGTTCTTCACGGGAGCTTTCGCTCTCGCTGCCGGACTGGTCGCCTGCGCGATTCCGTTCGTCATCGTCATGCAGGATCGGGTCCTCGCCGAACTGAAGTCCGAAGGCATGACCGCAGACGGCGGAACGATCGGCGCGATACTCTTGCTGCTGGCGTCTGTAGCCGCACTGCTCGGCTTGATGGTCTGGTTCCTCATCAACCTGCGCCGCATCGTCGACAGCGTCCGCGACGGTGACCCGTTCGCACCCATCAACGCCGACCGCCTGGCTCGCATGGGCTGGATAGCGGTGGGCGGACAGCTCGCCGCGATCCCGCTCGGCGCGATGGCGCTCTATCTCGAAAGCACGATCGGGGACGCGAACGACAAGGCCCACGTCAACACCGACTTCGGTTTCGACGGTGGCGGCATCCTGCTGATCCTCGTCCTGTTCATCCTCGCCCGCGTGTTCCGTCTCGGCGCCGCGATGCGCGAAGACCTCGAAGGGACCGTGTGATGCCTGCAGAAGAAGGAACCAGCATCGTGGTCACGCTCGACGACCTGCTCCACGCCCGCCGCATGACGCTCACCGAACTGGCCGAGCGCGTCGGGCTCACCCTCGCCAACCTGTCGATCCTCAAGACCGGCAAGGCCAAGGCGATCCGCTTCTCGACCCTCGAGGCGATCTGCCGCGAACTCCAATGCCAGCCGGGCGACCTCCTCGCCTACAAGGCGGCCCCCTGACCCCCCGACCCGGGCCGGACTTCCCGTCCCCAACCCCCACCGACCCGGGACGACAAGACCCGCTGGACCCGCCCCGCAAGGCTGGTCCGGCGGGAACCTTGTCCAATTGTGGCGATTTAGTGGCAATCCTTTTCGGAGATTAAGTGATGAAGAAGATTGCCCTTATCGCCGCCCTGCCGTTCGCGCTGGGTCTCGCCGCCTGTGGCGACAGCACCCCGGACGCCGCCGATGGCGACATGACCGCAGCCGAGGCCACCGACGATGCGATGGCCGCCGACACCAGCGCCGTCGCCCCGACCGACGGCACTCCGGCCGCCAACGCGACCGCCGGCATGACCGCCGCTCAGCAGGCCGAAATGGCTGACGAGACCGCCGAAGACCTCGAAGAGCGTGCCGACCGCATCGAGGATACCAACGAGGCCGAAGCCGACCGTCTCGAAGCCGAGGCCAAGCGTCTGCAGGAAGAGCGCGACGCCAAGCGTTGATCGCTTCATCCGAAGTCCGTCGGGGTTGACTCCCCGCGACTTTGCTCTAGAGGCCCGCCCCGTCCGGCGGGCCTCTTCGTTTGTGCGAAAGGTGCGCGGGACGTCCGTCCGAGACAGTTGGTGGTCGGGATCTGCCCGACCTTAATGTCCAGCCTAGACGGGGAAACGAGATTCTTTCGGGCCCGGCCATGCGCCGCCGCCCGCTTCGGTGTTTCGGCGCCGCTCCTTCCCCATCGATGGACTCGCCCACGGCACTCCGGTGTCCGTGGCCCCTGTTCCCGCAGGGGAAGCAACGTGAGCCGGTCCTGCGAAGGCAGGGCCATATTGAAGGAGCAAGGCATGGATCGTTCGCAGAAAGCCGAATCGGTCGCCGAGCTGAGCAAGGTCTTCAACGAGGTCGGCGTGGTGGTTGTCACCCGCAACCTCGGCATGTCGGTGGGTCAGTCCACCGACCTGCGCATGAAGATGCGCGACGCCGGTGCGACCTACAAGGTAGCGAAGAACCGTCTGGCCAAGCTGGCAGTCAATGACACCCCCTATGCGGGCCTCGGTGATTACCTCACCGGTCCCACGGGCCTCGCCTGGTCGACCGACCCGGTGGCGGCGGCGAAGGCCGCGGTGGATTTCGCCAAGACGAACGACAAGCTCGAAATCGTCGGCGGATCGATGGGCAGCCAGGTGCTCGACGCGGAAGGGATCAAGGCGCTTGCCTCGATGCCGAGCCTCGACGAGCTGCGTGCCAAGCTGATCGGCCTCGTCAACGCGCCGGCGACCAAGGTCGTCCAGCTCGTCAACGCGCCCGCCAGCAAGCTTGCCCGCGTCTTCGGCGCCTATGCCGCCAAAGACGCTGCGTAAGCGGTTTTTCCTGAAGCAACTTTTCTCGGGGCATCTATCCGCCCCGGCCCAATTTGGAGTGAAACATCATGGCCGATATCGCCAAGCTTGTTGAAGAACTGTCGAAGCTGACCGTCCTCGAAGCCGCCGACCTCGCGAAGGCGCTCGAAGAAGCGTGGGGCGTCAGCGCCGCCGCTGCGGTTGCCGTTGCCGCCCCCGCGGGTGGCGAAGCTGCCCCGGCTGCTGAAGAGCAGACCGAATTCGACGTCATCCTGACCGGTGACGGTGGCAAGAAGATCCAGGTGATCAAGGAAGTCCGCGCCATCACCGGCCTGGGCCTGACCGAAGCCAAGACCCTCGTCGAGAGCGCCCCGAAGGCGGTCAAGGAAGGCGTCAACAAGGCTGAAGCCGAAGAGATCAAGAAGAAGATCGAGGAAGCCGGCGGCACCGTCGAGCTCAAGTAAGCCTGTCGACGCGGCACTGCCGCGTCAGGTTCACGAGCCTCGTCTCTTCGCGAGACACAAGAGGTCGGTCCCGTTCGGGGCCGCCCTTTTTCGTACGCTGCGCCGGATCAGGTACGGTGAAGTTTTCCAAGCGTCCCGACCGAGAATTTGATAGGGGCTGCCATAACGGTTCACCCCGCGTTGCGACGGGCTACTCAATGACGAGAATCGAAATCGGGGCGCCAAAGCGGTCTTGGAGGTTCCGTTGGCGAAAATCATTGTGGCATCGATACTGGTAATCGGCGGGTTGGCCGTCATGCGTTATGCGCGGGGACCTGCCACGATCTTCGGATTTGTCATGTTGCTGGCCGGCATCGTCGGCGGCGTGTCGCTCTACCTCACTCCCGCACCGTAGGCATGCGGCACCTCGGGCATCAATTGCGCGCCGGGCGCTCCGACTGGCGGATGACCATGTCGCGCGCCGCGCGGTAATCGCCCGCTTCGCGCTGGACATCGAGGCGTTCCCGGTCGGTCTTGCGGTAGTGGTCCTCGGCTGCGTCGATGTCCTGTTCGGAATCGCCCAGCGCCTCGAGCGCGGCGCGGCCCATCTTGACCGCCGATTCCATCACTTCGCGGACCGAAAATTCGAACGGAGCGTCCTTGAGATCGATCAGCGTGGTGCGATCGAACGCGCGCAGGAACACGCGCGCCTGCGGAAACGCCTCCTGCACCGCGACGAGCAGTTCGCGCTCGACCTGGTTGCCGTCCATGCAGAAACAGATCACCGCAGCTTCCGCCGCGCCCGCTTGACGCAGCAGGTCGATCCGCGTGCCATCGCCGAAGTAGACCTTGCTGCCGAACTCCCCGGCGACGTCAATCATCTCGGTGTCGGTGTCGATCAAGGTCACTTCGATGTCGTTCGTGATCATCATCTGCGCGACGGTCTGCCCGAACCGGCCGTAGCCGACCACGAGCGCGGCTGCTCCGTCGGAGCGTGGCCCCTCGCGGCCTTCCTTGGAATTCGGGGTGCGGCGCAGCGGTGCCGACAGCATCATCAGGAACGGGGTCGAGGCCATCGACAGCGTCACCACCGCGCCGAACAGACTCGCCGCCTCGGCACTGATAAGCAGGCCCGACTGTGCCTGCGCGAACAGCACGAAGCCGAATTCGCCGCCCTGGCTCAGCAGCAGCCCGAGGCCGAGCGACGCGCGCCAGCCCATTCGCATCAGCATCCCGAGCCCGAAGATCATCGCCGTCTTGATCGCGATCAGTCCGGTTGCCATCGCGAGGACGAAGACGGGACGCTCGGCGATCGCACCAAGGTCGAGCATCATGCCGACCGCGAGGAAGAACAGACCGAGCAGGATCGAGCGGAATGGCTCGACGTCGGTCTCGAGCTCGTGGCGATAAGGCGTATCGGCGAGCATCACGCCCGCGATGAAGGCGCCGAGCGCGGTCGAGAGGCCGAGCAGTTCCATCGTCGCGGCGCTCGCGGCGACGGTGAACAGCGCGGCGACAATGAACATCTCGCGCTCGCCGAAGCGGCCAATCAGGCGGAACAGCGGACGGATCAGGAAGCGACCGGCCAACAACAGCCCGGCGATCGCCGCAATCGTGATCAGGGCGAGCTGCCAGCCGGGCGGACCTGTCTCGTCCGCCGGATTGCGGCTCAGCGCCGCTATCAGAGTGATCATCGGGATGATCGAAAGGTCCTGGAACAGGAGGACCGAGAACGCGCGCTCGCCGAACGGGGTCCGCAGGCGCCCGGCCGATTGGAGCATCGGCAGCACCTGCGCGGTCGAAGACAGCGCCAACGGCAAGCCAAGCGCTAGCGCCGCCGCCCAGCTGAAGCCGGTCGCAAACCCGATCGCCGCCGTCAGCGCGATGCCGCAAAGGGCCACCTGCGCGAGGCCGAGACCGAAGATCTCCTTCTTCATCCGCCACAGGCGCTGCGGCGCGAGTTCGAGACCGACGACGAACAGCAGCAGCACGATGCCGAGTTCGGCGATGGCGATCTTGCCTTCGGCCTCTCCGGTCAGGCCCAGTACCTGCGGCCCGATGATCGCGCCCGCGACGAGGTAACCGAGCGTGGCACCCAGCCCGAGCCGTCGGAACAGCAGCACCGCGGCCAGCGCGAAGCCGAGCATGATCACGCTGTCGCGCAGGAAGTGCGAGGCGGCTTCGTGCTCCATCAGAGCGTCTTCAGGAAGGCGATCACCTCGGCCCGCTTGGCGGGATCCTTGACGCCGGGATAGACCATCTTGGTCCCCGGCACTGCGGACATCGGCTGGGTGAGGAACCTGTCGAGCGTGGCGTCGTCCCACGTCAGGCCCGATGCCTTCATCGCCGGGCTGAAAGCGTATCCGGCCACGTCGCCCGCCTTGGTGCCGTAGATCCCGGCGAGCGAGGGGCCGATGCTCTGCTTGCCGGGTTCGATTTTGTGACAGACCTGGCACTGGGCAAACGCCGCGGGCGGCTTGGCGGCGGCAGTCGTGGGGACCGGGACGGAAGGCAACGCCGGCACCGTCGGCACAGCCGAAGGCGCGGGCGATACACTATTATCCGGGGCCGTACTTTCATCGGCCTGCCCGCATCCTGCGATCAGGAGCAACGGAAGGAAGGCAAGGCTGCGGCGCATCGAAACGGTCCCCTTTGGCGCGGCGCGCCGTCGGGGTTTGCGATAGCCCCGCAGCGCGAGGCGTCAAAGCCGCAAATTCGCCCGCACCCCGATCATGTCGATGCCAGGGTTCTGTTGCGAGTTGAACAGCCGCGCATTGGAGATATGCACCCAGCTCGCCTCGACGCTGACGCGGGGGGCGACATTCATGCCGACCGCGATCTCGGGCTCGAACAGCACGCGGCTGCCGAGGTCGGTGCGCACGCCCGTTGCCGGATCGACCCGCGTGCCGGGCGCATTGTGCACGACGAGCCCGACTCCCGGACGAACGTAAACCGGGCCGAGACCGAACTTGCGGCTCACGCCAACGCCCGCGAAGTCGGTGCCTCCCTCGGCCGAATTGACCGATCCGAACACGTAGGGCTCGATCTTCAGGAGCGGCAGCACCGGGTCCGCCCGATAGCCGAGCTGCAGATCGACGCCCTCCTCGTTGGTGTTGAGCGTGAAAGGCGTATCGATGGCGTGCTTGTATACCCCGCCGTAAAGCTCGCCGGCAGTGGCGGGAACGGCGCTGGCGGCAGCGAGCGCAACGGCGGTCAAGGCGAAGAATCGGATCATGCGCCGCAATTGGCTGTGGCAAGCTTGCCGCAAGCTGAAAGCAAATCGCGGGGGATCGGACCAGCGTTCTTTCCCCCCATCGCCTCCGAGCCTATCCGGGCCGGCTTTATGCCACACACGCAAGGCCCCGAAACCGGAACGGCTTGGCGGCGCGAGATCGCCGCGACGCTGGCGCTCGCCTGGCCGCTGGCGGCGGCGAACCTGCTGCAGATGCTGGTCCACGCAGTCGACGTAATCTTCGTTGCCCGTCTGGGCGAGCGCGAACTCGCCGCCTCGGCGCTTGGGATTGCGCTGTTCGGGCTGCTGATGTGGGCGCTGTCGGGACTGACGGGGATCGTCGCCGCGCTGATCGCAGAGGAGCTCGGCCGCCGCCGTCACGCGGTGCGAGAGGTTCGCCGATCCGTCCGCATGGCGCTGTGGCTGGCGATGGCGAGCGGCATCGTCGGCATGGCGATCTGCTGGCAGGGCGAGGCGATCATGCGCGCCACCGGGCAGGGGGAAGTCCTTTCGGAGCGAGCAGGCGATTTCCTGCGCGTGATCATGTGGGCCATGATTCCGATGGTCGCGGCGAGCGTGCTGCGCAACTTCGTCAGCGCGTTGGGGCGGCCGATCTTCGCGACCGCGATCACCTTCGTCGCGCTCTTCGCGAGCCTGCTGTTCAATTACGCATTCGTGTTCGGCAACCTCGGCGCACCTGCGCTTGGCCTCGAAGGATCCGCGCTCGCAAGCGTGCTGACTGCGCTGGTGCAGTTGGCGAGCTATGTCGTCGCGATCCTCACCGACCGGCGGCTGCGACGCTACCGCATCTTCGGCAACTGGTGGCGCCCGGAATGGAGCCGGTTGCGCGATCTCGTCCGGCTGGGCTCACCGGTGATGGTCATCATCATCGCCGAGGCCGGGCTGTTCAGCGGCGCGGCGATCCTGATGGGCCGGATCGGTGAGGCCGAACTGGCAGGCCACACGGTCGCACTCCAGCTCGCGGCGCTCGCGTTCCAGATCCCGTTCGGCATCGGGCAGGCGGCCACGATCCGCGTCGGCTACCACTTCGGCGCGCAGGACCACGGCGCGATCGGCCGCGCGGGCTGGGTCGGGATAGCGATCGCGGCCCTCTTCATGACGACGACCGCGGCGGCGATGCTGCTCGTCCCTGACCTGCTGCTGCGCATCTATATCGACCCCGCCGCGAAGGCGAACGCGGCGATGGCGGCCTTCGCGATCCAGTTCATGGCGGTGGCGGCGGCGTTCCAGCTGTTCGACGGCATACAGGCGGTCGCCGCCGGCGCTCTGCGCGGCCTGCAGGATACGCGGATGCCGATGCTGATCGCCATCTTCAGCTACTGGATGCCCGGCTTCGGCGTGGCGATCTGGCTCGGCTTCTTCACGCCGCTGGCAGGGATCGGGGTGTGGATCGGCCTCGCGATCGGTCTCGTCTTCTCGGCGGTGCTGCTGACGTGGCGCTGGGCGCGGCGCGAGCGACTGGGGCTCGTCCGCGCAAATTAATCCGCTCGGCCCACCGCGAGCGCACCCCACCCGACGAGATTCTTGCACGCACCCGCTTGACCTCCATCTCGCGCGCATTAAATGCGCCTGCGCTGGCACTCTCCATGCGTGAGTGCCAATCGAACCCGTGAAATACCAGAGAGAGGCAAAGCATCATGGCATTCCGTCCGTTGCACGACCGCGTTCTCGTCCGCCGCATCGAGGCCGACACGAAGACCGCCGGCGGCATCATCATCCCCGATAGCGCGCAGGAAAAGCCGAGCGAAGGCGAAGTCGTCGCAGTCGGTTCGGGCGCCCGCAACGACCAGGGCGTGGTCACCCCGTGCGACGTCAAGGCCGGCGACCGCGTGCTGTTCGGCAAGTGGAGCGGCACCGAGGTCAAGATCGACGGTGAGGACCTCCTCATCATGAAGGAAAGCGACATCATGGGGATCGTCGGCTGATCGCCGCATCCTGACGCTTTTCACAACCCAGACAAATTCCAGGAGAAACGAAAATGGCAGCCAAGGACGTCCGCTTCTCGCGCGACGCGCGCGAGCGCATCCTGACCGGTGTCGATACCCTCGCCAACGCGGTGAAGGTCACTCTCGGCCCCAAGGGCCGCAACGTCGTGATCGACAAGAGCTTCGGTGCCCCGCGCATCACCAAGGACGGCGTGACCGTCGCCAAGGAGATCGAGCTCAAGGACAAGTTCGAGAACATGGGCGCGCAGATGCTGCGCGAAGTGGCCTCGAAGACCAACGACAACGCCGGTGACGGCACCACCACCGCCACCGTGCTCGCGCAGGCGATCGTGACCGAAGGCATGAAGTCGGTCGCCGCCGGCATGAACCCGATGGACCTCAAGCGCGGCATCGATCTTGCGGTCGAGAAGGTCGTCGAAAACCTCAAGGGCCGTTCGAAGGCAGTCTCCGGCTCGCACGAAATCGCCCAGGTCGGCATCATTTCGGCCAACGGCGACAAGGAAGTCGGCGAGAAGATCGCCGAGGCGATGGAAAAGGTCGGCAAGGAAGGCGTGATCACCGTCGAGGAAGCCAAGGGTCTCGAATTCGAGCTCGACGTCGTCGAGGGTATGCAGTTCGACCGCGGCTACCTGTCGCCGTACTTCATCACCAACCCCGACAAGATGACCGTCGAGCTGGATAACCCCTACATCCTGATCCACGAGAAGAAGCTGTCGTCGCTCCAGGCGATGCTGCCGATCCTCGAGGCCGTGGTGCAGTCGGGCCGTCCGCTCCTCATCATCGCCGAGGACATCGAGGGCGAGGCGCTCGCCACGCTCGTCGTCAACAAGCTGCGCGGCGGCCTCAAGGTCGCGGCGGTCAAGGCGCCCGGCTTCGGCGATCGTCGCAAGGCGATGCTGCAGGACATCGCGATCCTGACCAAGGGCGAGATGATTTCCGAAGACCTCGGCATCAAGCTCGAGAACGTCACCGTGGGCATGCTCGGGGAAGCCAAGCGCGTCTCGATCGACAAGGACAACACCACGATCGTCGATGGCGCCGGCTCGCACGACGACATCAAGGCACGCGTGGGCGAAATCCGCACCCAGATCGACGCCACCACCAGCGACTACGACCGCGAAAAGCTCCAGGAGCGTCTCGCCAAGCTCGCCGGCGGTGTGGCCGTGATCAAGGTCGGCGGTGCCTCGGAAGTCGAGGTGAAGGAGCGCAAGGACCGCGTCGACGACGCACTCCACGCGACCCGCGCCGCGGTCGAGGAAGGCATCGTCCCGGGCGGCGGTACCGCGCTGCTCTACGCTTCGAGCGCGCTCGAGGGCCTGGCCGGAGCCAACGAAGACCAGACCCGCGGCGTCGATATCGTCCGTAAGTCGCTGACCGCGCTGGTCCGCCAGATCGCCTCGAACGCCGGCCATGACGGCGCGGTGGTTTCGGGCAAGCTGCTCGACCAGACCGATACCTCGTTCGGCTTCAACGCCGCGACCGACACGTACGAGAACCTCGTGACGGCCGGCGTCATCGACCCGACCAAGGTCGTGCGCACCGCGCTGCAGAACGCGGCCTCGGTCGCCGGCCTCCTGATCACCACCGAAGCGGCGATCAGCGAGCGGCCCGAGGACAAGCCGGCGATGCCGATGGGCGGCGGCGGCATGGGCGGCATGGGCGACATGGGCTTCTAAGCCCGAGTCCATCCGACCAAGCAGACAGAAGGGCCGGGGGAGCGATCCTCCGGCCCTTTCTGCATGCGAATGAAGCGCTTGATCGGTCGCATTTGGTGTTCCGACAACGATGAAGTTCCCGCGCCGTACCGCAGGACCCTCACCATTCGTCGCGCGAGGCTTGCGCAAAATTTCTCGATCCCGTTAATTCAATACAAAGCATGACGGGATTATTGAGGGGGTCATGGTATTGGGACGCATAGGACGGCTCGGCGCCGCAATCGCTCTTGGTCTGGCGAGCCTTTCGGGCACCGCGCAGGCGGCTGAAACCAGCGAATTCAACAATCTCTTCGATGCCATGCTCGGCACCGAGGCGCGCAAGCCGCAGAGCTTCCAGACCGTTCAGGATTTCCCGCTCGCCCAGACCGTGGCGCGGATCGCCGACGGGTCGGCGGGGCGCATCGGCGTTTACGCGGTCGACCTCGCGTCGGGCCGCGAAGTGTCGGTCCTCGGCGACCAGCGCTTTCCGATGGCCTCGACCAGCAAGATCGCCATCGCCGCGACTTTCATGGAAGGCGTCGAGAAGGGCCGCTGGACGCTGTCGAGCGAGTTCCCGCTGATGGTGCCGGTCGCCTCGGCGCGGTTCTCGGGCAGCAAGGCCCCGGTCAAGCCCGGCCAGTACATGAAAGCCGTCGATCTGATCGAGATCATGATCACCCGCTCGAGCAATCCGGCGACCGATGCCCTGCTCGCGGTCGTCGGCGGTCCGGCGGCGGTCAATAGCTGGGCCAGCCGCAACGGCATTTCCGATTTCAACATCACCCGCGACATCGCCACCCTCGTCCGCGACGATGGCGAGGTCGATCCGGCCAAGCGCATCGACGTGCGCGACAGCGCCACGCCGCAGGCGATGGTCCAGCTCCTGTCGGGCCTCTACCAGGGCAAGTTCCTCAAAGATTCGAGCCGCCGCGTCATCCTCGGTGCGATGGAGCGCTGCCGTACCGGCACACGCCGCATTCCCGGCATGTTGCCCGACGGCGCCCGCGTTGCCCACAAGACCGGCACGCTGAGCAACACCGCGAGCGACATCGGTATCATCCACACGCCCGACGGCCGTGCGATCGCCGTGGCGATCTACGTCACCGGGCAGGGATCCAAGCCTGCGCGCGATGCCAAGATCGCCAGCATCGCCCGCGCGCTCTACGATGGCTACCAGACCCAGCCGCAGGTTGCCGGCCGCGCCTACGCCACCGCGACCTACTGAATTTCTTCGCAGTTCCGCTCCCATCCGCGCGGTTCGCGCAGCGTGAACGTGCGCCTTCGATCACTCGTCGCGCGCCAGCGGCGGGCAAACGAAAAGGGCGGCGCCTTGCGGCACCGCCCTTCTACGTTTTTCGCTTGTAGCGAAGGCTCAGTCGGCCTTGGCTTCGGCGGTCGACTCGTCCTGCACTTCGGCTTCGGCAGCGGCAGCAGCTTCGGTCGTCGCGGCAGCGGCTTCGGTCGCGGTGGCTTCGACGGCTTCGCCAGCGGCTTCAGCGTTGGCTTCGGTGTCGGCCATCGCCGAATCAGCGGTCTCGGCAGCGGCGTCTTCGGTCTTTTCCGAGCAGGCGGCGAGGGTGAGGGCGGCGCCGGCAGCGGCGGCGGCGAGAATGATCTTACGCATAACAAGTTGTTCCTTTGAACGAGCCCGGCGGTATCCGCCGTGCCCCGCCTAAATAATGGCGACTTTGTGGCATCGCAAGCGAATTTGCACATTTTCGCCGCAATTCGGCCGCAAATCGCCTTGAAGTCGCCGGATTTCCGCCATTTTTGGCGTGCGCCGAATCCGGCTGACCAAGCCGTGCGCGGCTGCTAGCAGGGCGACGATGGCAGACAAGCAGCACCTCTACCTGGTCGATGGATCGGCCTATATCTTTCGCGCCTACCACCGCCTGCCGCCGCTCACGAACCCCGCGGGAACGCCGGTCGGCGCGGTCTATGGCTACACCACGATGTTGTGGAAGCTGGCCGACGACCTCCACAAGGCGGACGGGCCGACGCACCTTGCGGTCATCCTCGACGCCGGGGCGACAAGCTTTCGCAACGAGATCTACGATCAGTACAAGGCGCATCGGCCCGACCCGCCGGAAGATCTCGTCCCGCAATTCCCGCTGATTCGCGATGCGACCCGGGCCTTCAGCCTGCCGTGCATCGAGGTGCCGAACCTCGAAGCGGACGACCTCATCGCCAGCTACGCGCGCGAGGCGACGCGCAAGGGCTGGGATGTGACGATCGTCTCGTCCGACAAGGACCTGATGCAGCTCGTCGGCAAGTGCGCTGAAGGCGGCGGCTGCATCGACATGCTCGACACGATGAAGAACCAGCGGATCGACATTCCCGAGGTCGTCGAGAAGTTCGGCGTGCTGCCAGAACTCGTCGGCGACGTGCTCGCGCTGATGGGCGACAGTGTCGACAACGTGCCCGGCATCTATGGCGTCGGGCCGAAGACCGCGACCAAGCTGATCCAGGAATACGGCAACCTGACTGCCGCGCTCGACGCGGCGCTGGACATGAAACCGTCGAAGCTCAAGGACCGACTGATCGAGGGCCGCGAGATGGCCGAGCTGTCGCGCGTACTCGTCCAGCTCAAGGAAGACTGCGATCTGCCGGTTCCGATCGACGACATGAAGTTGGAAGGCGTCCCGCCCGAACCGCTCGCGGCGTTCCTTGCCGAGCACGGCTTCACGAGCCTGCTCAAGCGGCTCGATGGGGGCAAAGGCAGCCCCGACCGGCCGACCCAGCTCAACCCGGCCAAGCCGCAGACCGCGGGCGCGCCCGCCAGCGCGTCGGGCAATCGCCAGCCCCTGCCCGACATGCCGCCGGTCGATCGCAGCGCCTACGAGTGCGTGACGACCATGGAGCGGCTCGACCACTGGATCGCACGCGCCTTTGCCGCCCGGGTGGTCGCGGTCGATACCGAGACCAGCAGTCTCGACGCCATGCGCGCCGAACTCGCCGGGATCAGCCTCGCGCTCGGCCCCAACGACGCGTGCTACATTCCGCTCGGTCACGGCGGGTCGGACATGTTCGCCGAGAAGCCGCAGCAGGTGGACCGGCAGGCCGCCTACGACGCGCTGCGCCCGCTGCTCGAGAGCGATGCGGTCCTCAAGGTCGGGCAGAACATCAAGTACGACCTCAACATCCTGTCCCGCTGCGCGAAGATCCAGGTCGCGCCGATCGACGATACGATGATCGTTAGCTTCGCGCTCGACGCCGGGCGCAGCCTCGACGGGATCGGCGGCGGGCACGGGATGGACGAGCTGAGCGAACGCCACCTCGGCCACACCACGCTGGCGTTCAAGGACATCTGCGGGACCGGCAAGAAAGCGATCCCGTTCGGGGAGGTGCCGCTCGACAGGGCGACCGAGTACGCCGCCGAGGATGCCGATGTGACCTGGCGCCTGTGGAAGACGCTGCGGCCGCGCCTTGCCGAGGAAGGCGGCACGCAGGTCTACGAGCGGGTCGACCGGCCCCTGATTCCGGTGGTCGCATCGATGGAGCGCCACGGCATCAAGGTCGACCGTGCGCGCCTCGCCCGGCTGAGCGAAGAATTCGCCACCGAGATCGCCCGCATCGAAGACGAGATCCACGCCGATGCGGGGATGAAATTCACCATCGGCAGCCCCAAGCAGCTTGGCGACGTGCTGTTCGACAAGATGGGTTACAAGGGCGGTCGCAAGGGCAAAAGCGGCCAGTATTCGACCGACCAGGCGATCCTCGAAGGGCTGGCCGCACAGGGGGCCGAGGTCGCCACGAAAGTTCTCGAATGGCGCCAGCTCGCCAAGCTCAAGAGCACCTATACCGACGCTTTGCAGGCGGCGATCAACCCCGATACCGGGCGCGTGCACACCAGCTATAGCCTCGTCGGTGCGCAGACCGGGCGGCTGTCCTCGACCGACCCCAACCTGCAGAACATCCCGATCCGCACCGAGATCGGCCGCCAGATCCGCGAAGCGTTCGTGGCCGAGCCGGGCAACGTCCTCCTCGCGGCCGACTATTCGCAGATCGAACTGCGCCTCGCCGCGCACATGGCCGACGTGCCGCAGCTGAAGGAGGCCTTCGCCGCGGGCGAGGACATCCACGCGCGCACCGCGCTGGAGATGTTCGGCGAGGTCAACCGCGACACCCGCGCCCGCGCCAAGACGGTCAACTTCGCGATCCTCTACGGTATCAGCCGCTGGGGCCTCGGCGGGCGGCTCGGGATCGAGGCGGACGAGGCGCAGGCGATCATCGACACCTACTTCGATCGCTTCCCCGGCATCCGGAACTACATCCACTCGACGCTCGAGAGCGTGCGCGAGAAAGGCTATTCGCAGACCCTGTTCGGCCGCAAGACGTGGTTCCCGCGCATCCGCTCGGGCAACCAGGCGGAGCGGCAGGGCAGCGAGCGCGCGGCGATCAACGCGCCGATCCAGGGCACCAGCGCGGACATCATCAAGCGCGCGATGGCGCGCATGACACCAGCGCTGGAAGACGCGGGCCTCGGTCACGTGCGGATGCTGCTGCAGGTACACGACGAACTTGTGTTCGAACTGCCGGAAGGCGACGTGGCCGCCGCATCGCCGGTGATCGAGCGGATCATGGCCGAGGCCGCGCTGCCCGCAGTTGCGCTCGACGTGCCGCTGGGGATCGAGATCGGGCACGGGGTAAGCTGGGGCGCCGCGCACTAGTCCTTGTCGCTGGCGCGATCCGGCCCTAGTTCCCGCCCCCGTGGACGCGACCAGCACCTCGACGGGCAAGACCCCCGCGCGCTTCGGCCTGCCGCGCTCACGCGGAAGCTGGAGCACGCTGGCGACCTTCGGCGTGGTGGCAGCGGCGCTCCTGACCGCGATCTTCCTGATCTTCCAGACCGTCGAGGCCGAGCGCGTCGAACGCGCGCAAGTCCAGCGGACCAACGCGATCCTGCTGGAACTCCGCAACGTCAGCCGCTCCGCGCTCAATGCCGAGACCGGCCAGCGGGGCTATCTCATCACGCTCGACCGGCGATACCTGCAATCGTACCATCTCGGGCGCGAGACCTACCGTCCGGCAATGGACCGTTTGCGTGAATTGCTGGGTGACGATCTTACCGCTCGCCAGCGCGAACTGGTCGACGAGATCGAGAACCTTGCCGACACGAAGTTCGCGGAGATCGACCAGTCGCTCCGCCTGATCGGGCAAGGCGACATCATCTCCGCCCGCCGGCTCGTGCTCACCGATGAAGGGCAGGAGGCCATGGAACGCCTGCGCCATTCGGTCCGCGAGATGGAGGACATCGAGCGCGGCGTTCTGCTCGAGGCATCGACCGACGCCGCCCGCGCCGAGGGACGGGTTCTTCCGCTTCTGTTCGGCCTGCTAGGGCTCATCCTGATCGCGTTGTGGCTCGGGCTTCGCCTGTCGGTGCGCGCGGCGAAGGCTGAGACGGAGGCCGCGCAGGCGGCGGCGCTTGGCGAAGCGCGCGACCGTGCCGACCTGCTCGCGCGCGAGCTCAACCATCGGGTCAAGAACCTGTTCGCGGTGATCCTCGCGATCGTCCGCATGAGCGCCAAGGACAGCCCGGAGGCCAAGCCCGTCACCGACCGCATCGCCGAACGCATCCATGCCCTGCTGACCGCGCACGAGGTGACCCAGGGGACGCTCGACACCCCGGTCGCCTCGTTGAAGGCGCTGCTGGACACGACGTTCCGGCCCTATCTCACCGCGGATCGCACGGTGGTGCTGGAAGGGCCGGAGGTATTGTTGCCCGCCAAGCAGGTGACCCCGCTCGGCCTCGTTCTCCACGAACTGACCACCAATGCCGTGAAATACGGCTGCTGGTCATCGGGCGGCGAACTCAAGGTGACATGGCGGCGCGCCGACGCAGAGCTGGCGATTGACTGGATCGAGGACTGTCCGGCCGAGGGAATCGAGCCCGAGCGGCACGGCTTCGGCAGCATGCTGATGACGGGGGCGTCCAAGCAGCTGCGCGGCTCGATCGAACGCAAGTTCACGCGCGAGGGTGTGCGCGTCGCCATCCGCCTACCCGCGACCGACTAGGCAGCTTGCCTTGGCGGCCTGCGCTCCACTAGGGCACGCAGCCATGTTCCGCGAACTCGACCCTTCCCGCTATTCGATCGACTGGGCGGCGGCGATGCACGCCGCGATCTATGTCGGCGGCGCCCTTCTCGTAGCGGCCCTGTTGCACCGCCTGTTCTTCATGATCCTGGCACCCATCGTCCGGCGGACCGAGACCACCGTTGACGAGATGGTGCTCGACAGGCTGCGCAATCCCTCGCGATGGGCGCTGGGCGCGCTGGCGCTCGCCGGGGCCGCGCAGGGCGATCCGTGGGTGGCGATCGTCTGGAGCGCAATCGCTCCGTTCGCGGTCCCGGCGCTGGTCGGATGGATGGCCTACGCGCTCGTCCGCGCCTTTGCCGCCGCGCTGGAGCTGCGCGCCGACGCGACGGCGGACCTTGCCGCCGCGCGCAGCCGCCGGACGCGCATTGCGATCCTCTCGCGCACGGCGGTCTTCGTGGTGATCGTGGTGACGGTCGGGATGATGCTGCTCGCGATCCCGGTGGTCCGGCAGGTCGGCGTGACCCTGATGGCATCGGCGGGTATCGCCGCGCTGTTCGTCGGCGCCGCGGCCCAGCCCGCGCTCAAGTCGCTGATCGCGGGTCTGCAGATGGCGATCACCGAGCCGATCCGCATCGGCGACCTCGTGGTAATCGACGGCCAGACCGGCCGGGTCGAGGAAATCCGCATGAGCTTCGTCGTCCTGCGCCTGTGGGACGAACGCATCGCGATCGTGCCGACGAGCCGGTTCCTCGACAACACGTTCGAGAACTGGTCGCGCGCGAGCGAGATGCTGTCGGGCGCGGTCCTGCTCCAGCTCGACCCGGCGACCGACGTCGCGCCGGTCCGCGCCGAGTTCGAACGTTTCCTCGCCACCCAGGCCACCTGGGACAAGCGCATGGCCCGCGCGGTCGTGACCGAGGCGCGGGCGGGATCGATCGAACTGCGCCTCGCGATGAGCGCGGCGACGATCGCCGACCTCGGCGACCTGCGCTTTGCGGTGCGCGAACACATGCTCGACTGGCTGCGGACCGAGCAACCCGCCGCACTGCTGCACGGCGGGGACCCGGCCTAGCCAGCCGTTACTGGTCGTCCCGCCGGTCGACCGCTGCGGGGGCGTGCTTGTGCTCCCGCGTCGGCGTAAGCATACCTTCGGATACGAAGCCGATACCGGTCGCCGCCTCGACGACGCGCTTCTTCAGCTCGCCGCGCATCTTCTTGTATTCCTCTTCCATGGCCGGAGTGACGGTGGCGCGCGAATCGTCGAGCGCCTCGGCGAAGTCGGCCGCGGTCACTTCGGACACGTCACCCCCCAGACGGCGCAGCGCCGTCAGGCCTGCACGGCGCACCACGTCCTCGAGGTCCGCCCCCGTGAACCGCTCGGTATCGGCCGCCACCTTGCCAAGGTCGACGTCCTTGGCGAGCGGCATGTTGCGGGTGTGGATGCCGAGAATTCGCTCGCGGCCGGCCTTGTCGGGTGTCCCGACATAGACGAGTTCGTCGAACCGGCCCGGCCGGAGCAGCGCCGGATCGACCAGCGTCGGCCGGTTGGTCGCGCCGATGACGACGACCGACTGCAGCTCTTCCAGCCCATCCATCTCGGCGAGGATCGTGTTCACGACCCGGCCCGTCACCTGCGGTTCGCCCTGCCCCGACCCGCGCGCGGGTACGAGGCTGTCGATCTCGTCGATGAAGATCACGCACGGCGCCACCGACCGCGCCCGCTGGAACAGCCGCGCGATCTGCTGCTCGCTTTCGCCGTACCACTTCGACAGGAGGTCCGAACTCTTCATCGAAATGAAGTTGGCTTCCGCTTCCTTGGCAACGGCTTTGGCAAGCAAAGTCTTGCCCGTCCCCGGAGGCCCGTAAAGCAGGAAGCCCTTGGCCGGCCGGATGCCCAGTCGGCGGAAGGCATCTGGGTTCTTCAGCGGTAGCTCGACCCCTTCCTTGAGCTTGTCGATCGCGTCGGTCACGCCGCCGATGTCGGACCAGCCGACGTTGGGGACCTGCACCATCACTTCGCGCATGGCGCTCGGTTGGACGCGCTTCAGTGCTTCGACGAAGTCCTCGCGGCCCACGTAGAGCTCCTCCAGCACCTCCGCCGGGATCTCGCGCGCGTCGAGGTCGAGCTTGGGCATGATTCGGCGCACCGCCTCGATCGCCGCTTCGCGGGCGAGCGCGGCGAGGTCGGCACCGACGAACCCGTGCGTCGTGCGCGCCAGTTCGTCGAGATCCACCTTGTCGCCCAGCGGCATCCCGCGGGTATGGATCGACAGGATTTCGCGGCGGCCCTTCTCGTCGGGCACGCCGATCACGATCTCGCGGTCGAAGCGGCCAGGGCGGCGCAGCGCCTCGTCGATCGCATCGGGCCGATTGGTGGCCGCGATGACGACGATGTTGGAGCGCGCCTCCAGCCCGTCCATCAGCGTCAGGAGCTGGGCGACGATGCGCTTCTCGGCTTCGCCCGACACCTGGCTGCGCTTCGGCGCGATCGAATCGATCTCGTCGATGAAGATGATCGCGGGCGAGTTCTTCGCGGCCTCCTCGAACACCTCACGCAGGCGCTTTTCACTCTCGCCATAGCCCGAGCCCATGATCTCGGGCCCGTTGATGGTGATGAAGTGCGCGTCGCTCTCGTTGGCGACGGCCTGGGCAAGGCGCGTCTTGCCGGTGCCCGGCGGGCCGTGGAGCAGCACCCCCTTCGGCGGATCGACCCCGAGTCGGGTGAACAGCTCGGGATAGCGAAGCGGCAGCTCGACCATCTCGCGCAATTGCTGGATGGTATCGCCGATCCCGCCGACATCGTCGTAGTTCACGACCGCGCGGCCGTCGCGCGGCTCCTCGAACTCGGACCGCAGCTCGACCTCGGTGTTCTCGTCGATGTGGACGATGCCCTTCGGCGTCGTCGACACGACCGTGAGGCGAATCTGGGTAAGCGCATAGGCCGGTTGGTTGAACATCCGGCTGACCTGCGGCGGCATGTTCTGGACCGGTTGCTGGCCGGTCGTCGCCACGACGTCGCCAGCGACCAGAGGCTTGCGAAAGAAATTGCGCTGGAGCGCCTGGGTCGGACCCTGAAGACGCATCTCGCGTTGGGCGGGCGCGAACACCACGCGGGTGGCGGGCCGCGATTCGGCGGCGCGGATCGTCACATGCTCGCCCGAGCCGATCGCGGCATTGCTGCGCTGGAGGCCGTCGAGCCGCACGACCTCAAGCGACTGGTCCTCGTCATAAGCGGGGACGGCGATGGCCACCGTCGTCCGCTTGCCGGTGATTTCGATCACATCGCCCTCGGTCACGCCGAGCGCCTGGAACGCCGCGCGCGGCATGCGAGCGATGCCCTGGCCGCTTTCCTCCTGCCGGGCTGCCGCCACTTGCAGGCGGATCGTATTGTCGGTGGTTGCCGTGTCGGCGTCCGCGTCGGCCATGAAGGGCCCTTCCTCTCGTCATTCGCTGGAGTGCCCACAACAGCTAGGAAGTGGACCGCCATTTGCCAATGAACGGGGAGCGATTCGGTGCCGGAACGCGGGCGGCGGACGAAAAGAAGGCCCGGAGGAATGAACCGCCGGGCCTTGGAAAGTCTTGGGAGAGGATGCCTGAAAGGCAGGGGCATTTATGTTGCGGTGCAGCGCTTTGTGCAAGTGCGAAAAGAACATTCTCAGTTGCGCTTTATGCAACTTCGCCCACCGATAACTCACCGAGTTGGCCTCGTGACACGGTTTGAGTGCCACGCTAGACCGCCTCACGATGAACAAGCTCTATCCTTCCGCCGCTGCGGCCCTTGACGGTGTCCTGCGCGATGACATGCTGATCGCGAGCGGAGGCTTCGGCCTGTGCGGAATACCCGACCGGCTGCTCGACGCGATCCGCGACAGCGGGGTGAAGGGCCTCACCTTCGCGAGCAACAACGCGGGGATCGACAACGAGGGTATCGGCAAGCTCCTGCGCACCAAGCAGGTGACGAAGATGATCTCGTCCTATGTCGGCGAGAACAAGGAATTCGAGCGTCAGTATCTCTCCGGCGAACTCGAGGTCGAATTCTGCCCGCAGGGCACCCTCGCCGAACGCATGCGTGCTGGCGGTGCGGGCATCCCGGGCTTCTATACCAAGACCGGGGTCGGCACGCAGGTGGCCGAGGGCAAGGAGGTAAAGGTCTTCGACGGCGAGGAATATGTCCTGGAACGCGGCATCTTCGCGGATCTCGCGGTGGTCAAGGCGTGGAAGGCCGACGAAACCGGCAACCTCGTGTTCCGCAAGACCGCGCGCAACTTCAACCTGCCTGCCGCGACCTGCGGCAAGGTCTGCGTGGTCGAAGTCGAAGAGATCGTGCCCGTCGGCAGCCTCGATCCCGACTGCATCCACCTGCCAGGCGTCTACGTCCAGCGGATGATCGTCGGCGCGCCCTACGACAAGAAGATCGAATTCCGCACGGTGCGCGAGCGCGAACCGGCGTGAAGTCGGCGCGGGCCATCCTTGCCCTGTCGACGGCGGCTCCGCTGCTGTCCGGCTGCATCGCAGCCGCGGCCCTTCCGGTGCTGGCCGCGGGCGGCGTGGTGAAGACCCGCATGGACGAGCCGTCCGAGTCAGCGACACCGAGCCCGCGGGTGGCGATTCCGGCCGACCAGGCACAGGCCATCCCCGCTCCCGCTTCAACGACATCGCCGCCGGGTTCGCCGACCGCGGTCGCGGTGGTCAGGGGCAGCTTCGAAGACTTGATCGACACTCCCGGCGCCTACGCCGCGGCGCCGTTGCCCTCGCCCGTCCGCTCGCCGACGGGAACCGGCAGTTACGCTGCATTCACCGATTTCGCCGCCAGGCAGGCCGCCATTCCCGCGATCGGGTCCGAGCGGCAATCCGCCTTGCTCGTGGACCCCGGGTCGATGCAGGCCAAGACGCGCACGTGTTCGATCCATCCGCCGGCGGTGCTGATCGATGTCGACCCGGCCGGATCGACCTTCGATGCCGCGCAGGTGCCGGTGGCGGACGCCGACTTCGCAGGCCGCCTCGCCGCTCTGCGCACCGACGGCGTTACGATCGGCTGGGTCTCGGCCCGGACCGCCGACCGTGCGGGCGACCTGCGCCGCGTCCTCCGATCCTCGGGCCTCGACCCGGCGGGTCGCGACGAACTCGTGCTCCTTCGCTTTCCCGAAGAGCGCAAGCAGACCCGACGCGACGATTTCGCCAAGGCCTATTGCGTGGTCGCCCTGGCGGGTGACGAACGCGCCGATTTCGACGAACTGTTCAAGTACCTGCGCGATCCGGCGCTGGCGCTTTCGCTCGACACCCTGATCGGCAAGGGCTGGTTCCTCGTGCCCTCGCCTCTCAACTAGCGCGCCCGCAGCGCCGCCCCATCAACGGAGACTTTCCACTCATGCCCTGGACCCGCGACGACATGGCCGCCCGCGCCGCCCGCGAGCTGAAGGACGGCTATTACGTCAATCTCGGCATCGGCATCCCGACGCTGGTGGCGAACCACATCCCCGAAGGCATGCAGGTGACGCTGCAGAGCGAGAACGGGATGCTTGGGATCGGCCCCTTCCCGTACGACGACGAGGTCGACCCCGACCTGATCAATGCCGGCAAGCAGACGATCAGCGAACTCGCCCACAGCGCCTATTTCGACAGCGCGGCGAGCTTTGCCATGATCCGCGGCGGCCATATCGACCTGACCGTGCTCGGCGCGATGGAGATTTCGCAAGGCGGCGACATCGCCAACTGGATGATCCCGGGCAAGATGATCAAGGGCATGGGCGGAGCCATGGACCTTGTCGCCGGGGTCAAGAAGATCATCGTCGTGATGGAGCACACCGCCAAAGACGGCAGCCCCAAGTTCATCCCCGAATGCACCCTGCCGCTCACGGGCAGGAACGTGGTCGACATGATCGTGACCGATCTCGCGGTGTTCCAGCGGCCCGACCATGACAGTCCCTTCCGGCTGCTCGAGACGGCTCCCGGAGTCACAGCCGACGAAGTCGCGGCCAAGACTACGGCGCACTACACGGCCTAGGCGAACCGCCGATGCGCGTCCTGCTGACCGGATCGTCGGGCTGGCTGGGGCGGCACCTCGCCCCGCGATTGACCGCGGCGGGACATGACGTCGTCGGGCTCGATGTCGTCCCGTCGGATTGCACGCATGTCGTGGGCACTGTGGCAGACCGCGATCTCGTCGACCGGACGGTCGCGGCGCATGGCATCGAGGCGATCGTGCACGGCGGGGCCCTGCACAAGCCCGATATCGTGCGGCATCCGCGGCAGGCGTTCGTCGACGTCAACGTCAACGGGACGCTCAACCTGCTCGAGGCGGCGATCGCGGCGGGGCACGACCGGTTCGTGTTCACCTCCACCACCTCGCTAATGGTGCGGGCCGACGTCCGCGCCGGCGCGGATAACGCTGGCGCGTGGTGGATGGACGAGGACTTCGGCCCGCTCGCCCCGCGCAACATCTACGGGGTGACCAAGCTCGCCGCCGAACAGCTCTGCCGCCTCGCCCACCGCGACAGCGGCTTGGCGGTCCTGATCCTGCGCACGAGCCGCTTCTTCCCCGAAGACGACGACACCCACGCCGTGCCGAGCGGACCCAACCTGAAGGCCATCGAGCTGCTTCATCGCCGGTTGACCGTCGAGGATGCGGCGGAGGCGCACCTGGCGGCACTGGAACGGGCTCCGGAGATCGGCTGCGACACTTTCATCGTCTCGGCCCCGCCGCCGTTCGCGCGATCCGATGCAGCCGAACTGGCCCGCGACGCGGCGTCCGTGGTCGCGCGGTATTACCCGCAGGCCCCGGCGCTGTTTGCCCGGCACGGCTGGATCCTGCCGCAAACGATCGAGCGCGTGTACGATCCCGGACGAGCCGAGCGGCGCCTCGGATGGCGCGCAAAGACCGACTTCGCGGCAGTCCTCGCAGCACTGGCGCAAGGCGCGCCGTTGCCGTTTGCGCACGATCCGTCCTACGTTTCGCCAACCGTCGCCCGTGAGCCCGATCGATGTACGAACTGATCACCGCCAACCGCAACTATTCGAGCTGGTCGTTGCGGCCGTGGTTGCTGATGAAGGCGCTCGGCATTCCGTTCGCCGATCGGATCGAGCCCTTCACGAAGCCGTCGAACTACGATGAGTTTCGCGCCTTCTCGCCGACCGGGCAGGTGCCGGTTCTCCGCGACGGCCCGCGATCCGTGTGGGATTCGCTGGGTATCGCGCTCTATCTGGCCGAGCGGCACGCGGGCATCTGGCCCGCAGATGAGGAAGCACGCGCCTTCGCCCAGAGCGCGGTGGCCGAGATGCACGGCGGCTTCTCGGCGCTGCGCAACGACTGCACGATGAACGTCGGCGTCCGGGTGACACCCAACACGATGCGTCCGGCGCTCGAACGCGATGTCGCCCGCATCCGCGAACTGTTCGAAACCGCGCTGGACCGCTTCGGTGGTCCGTGGCTGGGCGGGACAGCGTTTACGGCGATCGATGCGTTCTACGCCCCGGTCGCCTTCCGGGTGCGAACCTACGGGCTCGATGTGGGCGGCGGTCAAGCGTGGGTCGACCATGTGCTCGCCCACCCCGCGATGCTGGAATGGGAGGCGGCGGCGCTGGCGGAGACATGGCGCGAGGCGAGCCACGAGGAAGAGCTTGCCGCAGCAGGGCGAATCGTCGCAGACTATCGCGCCTGAGAGGAGCCGCCTTGCCCATCGCCGACTGCCGCCTGCCCGGCGGCGCCTGCCCTTGAAGCGGTTCCGCAGCCATTCGCCAAGACGGGCGCTCGTGCTGCTCACGGTCATCGGCACGATCGGCTTCGTCGACCGGATCGTGGTCAATGCACTGGTCGAGCCGCTCAAGGCGGAGTTCGACCTCAGCGACGCGCAGATCGGCCTGCTCGGATTTGCCTACGCTGCACTCAACATCTCCATCGGGGTGTTCATCGCGCGGCTCGCCGAGAGCCGCCGCCGCCTGACCTTTACCGCGGTGGGCACGTTCCTGTGGTCGCTCGCCGCAACCGCCAGCGGGCTGGTGACGACCTGGGGCCAGCTCCTTGCCGCACGCATCGCGGTGGGGGTGGGCGAGGCGGTCGGGCTGCCCGCGAACCAGTCGCTCGTCGCCGACTATTATCCGCCCCAACGCCGCGCGAGCGCGATGTCGATCCTGCTGCTCGCCCCGCCGCTCGGCGCGTTCATCGGCCTCGCCGGTGGCGGTTACGTCGCGCAGGTGTGGGGCTGGCGCTGGGCCTTCATCGTCACCGGCGTGCCGGGACTGCTGCTTGCGATCCTGGCGTGGTTCCTGCTCGAAGAGCCGGGGCGCGGGGTTCACGATGCGCACGCAGACGACGGCAACGTGCCCTCGACCTGGGCGGTTGTACGGAGGCTGTGGGACATTCCCAGCTCGCGCCACCTGGTGGCCGGATCGGCGCTCGCAGCGGTGCTCGGCTTCGGCCTGCTGGCATTCGTCCCCGCGCTGCTCAGCCGCCGGTTTGGGCTGTCGACGGGAGAGGCAGGGCTGACCACTGCGCTGATGGCGGGCATCCCCGCCGCGATCGCGATCGGCGGCGGCGGGATCCTGGCCGACCGGCTCGCGGGCCGCTTTCCGCGCATCTACGCGTGGCTACCGGCGGTAAGCCTGCTGCTGTCGTTCCCGCTCTACGCGTTTGCGATCACGCGCGGCGACCTGTGGACGCTGGTCGCGCTCGTGGTGGTTTCGACCCTGCTGCAGTTCAACTATCTCGGGATGACCACCGGGACGGTCGCGAACCTGATGCATCACCGGATGCGCGCCACTGCGAACGCCCTGACGAATGTGCTCGGCGGGATCGCCGGTGGAGCCGGTCCGCTGCTGATCGGGCTGGGCAGTGACGGCTTGTCTGCGGCAGGCTACGAACCCGGCCTCGCGCTTGCGCTATCGATGGCGGCGTGCAGCGCGATCTACCTGTGGGCGGCGGCGCACTATTTCCTCGCCGTGCGCACGATCGCGCACGACATGGCCGACGTGCGTAAGGGCAGGGTCTAGGCGATCGCCGCCTTCAGCGCGTCGCCAAGGTCGGTCTTCTCCCACGGGAAGTCGTCGCCCGTCGCCTTGCGGCCGAAGTGGCCGTAGGCCGCCGTCTTGCGATAGATCGGCTTGTTGAGGCCGAGCCCTTCACGGATGCCGCGCGGGGTCAGCCCGCCGAGCTTGTCGGCCGCGACCCTGGTGATCGCCGCTTCCAGCTTCTCGTCGGCGACGCTGCCGGTGCCGTGGGTGTCGACGTAGAGCGACAGCGGCTGCGACACCCCGATGGCGTAGGCGATCTGGATCGTGCAGCGGCGGGCGAGACCCGCAGCGACGACGTTCTTGGCGAGATAGCGGGTGACGTAGGCGGCCGAGCGGTCGACCTTGGTCGGGTCCTTGCCGCTGAATGCGCCGCCCCCGTGCGGGGCAGCGCCACCGTATGTGTCGACGATGATCTTGCGGCCCGTCAGGCCTGCGTCGCCGTCGGGCCCGCCGATCTCGAACGAGCCGGTCGGGTTGATGTGGTAGACGGTCTCGTTGGTCAGCAGTTCGCGCGGCAGCACGTCGGCCACGACACTGCGGACGTAGTTGTGCAGCTCGGCTTCCTTTGCGCCCTCGTCATAGCCCTTTGCGTGCTGGGTCGAGACGACGATCGCGGTCGCCGCCGCCGGCTTGCCGCCCGCGAAGCGCAGAGTGACCTGGCTCTTCGCGTCGGGCTCGAGGAACGGCGCCGCTCCGCTCTTGCGGTCGGCGGCCATGCGCTGGAGGATCTTGTGGCTGTAATCGAGCGTCGCCGGCATCAGGTCGGGCGTCTCGTCGCAGGCGAAGCCGAACATGATGCCCTGGTCGCCCGCGCCCTCGTCCTTGCTCTCGCCCGCGTCCACGCCCTGCGCGATGTGCGCAGACTGCGGATGCAGGTTGTTCGAGAAGTCGAGGGTCTGCCAGTGGAAGCCAGTCTGAGCGTAACCGATATCGCGCACGACCGCGCGGACGGTATCCTCGATCTCCTGCTCGACGCCCGGTGCCCAGTTGCCCTCGGTATCCATGATCCCCTCGCCGCGAATCTCACCGGCGAGGATCACCGTCTGCGTGGTGGTCAGCGTTTCGCAGGCCACCCGTGCGTGCGGGTCCTTCGACAGGAACAGGTCCACGATCGCGTCCGAAATCTGGTCGGACACCTTGTCGGGGTGCCCTTCGGAAACGGATTCGGACGTGAACAGGAAGTCGGAACGCATGGTCTTGGGAATCCCGATATAAGGAAAGCTTTATGTCTCGTTTCTGGTGCGCGGACCTAGCTGCCCCGCCGCCGCCTGACAAGCAGCGAAAGCGCGATCAGCAGCCCGGCCCACGCCAGCGCAAGCGGATTTCCGAAGCGGGCGAACAGCGTCGGCTCGAGCGGCGGCGGCACCTTCGCGTCGATCCGACCGCCGGTGAAACTGGTCGGCAGATGCGCGCGCACGACGCCGTGCCCGTCCACCACCGCGCTGATCCCGCTCACGGTCGCGCGGAGGACCGGCAGACCTTCCTCGATCGCCCGCATCCGTGCCTGGGCTAGGTGCTGGGGCGGGCCGAAAGTGCCGAACCAGCCGTCGTTTGACGGATTGAACAGGAAGTCGGGCCGGTTGGCGCGGTCGATCACCTGGCCCGAGAATACGATCTCGTAGCAGATCTGCACGCCCGCACGCCCGTAGGGGCCGAGATCGATCGTCCGTGGGCCGGGGCCGGGGATGAAATCGATCGTTCCGGCCACCAGCCGCGTCGCGCCCAGCGGCTCGAGCAACCAGCGCAGCGCGAGGTACTCGCCGTAGGGGACGAGGTGTGCCTTGTAGTAGCTGCCGACGAACTGGCCCTTGTCGCCCAGCGCGGTGACCGCGTTGTAGGCGCCGACAGCGCGGCCGCCTGCGATCTTGAGATCGACCGCGCCGGTCAGCAGCACGGTGCCCTGTCCGATCGTCTCGCCGATTCGCTTGCGCGCATAGGCAGGGTCGGCGGCGGCCGTCGTGGCGAGGTAGTAGCGCTTGGGATAGCCCGGCCGCAGGTAATCGGGGAGGCCCGATTCCGGCCACAGCACCAGCCGCCGGCCGCCATCGCGGCGCGGTGCGGTCAGGCGGGCCAGGGCAAGGAACTGTTCCTCGTATTTCGCCGGATCGTCGAGGTCGACCTGTCGAAAGCCGGGCTGGATCAGGGTGACGTCGCGACTGCCTTCCTGCGTGCCGGGACCGGGCAGGACCATGCCGACCGCAACGAGGGCGAAGATGGCGATTGCCCGCCACCACGCCTTCCGCGCGACGAGGAAGGCAACGCCTCCCGCGATGAGCCCCACGAGGCCCGAGAGGCCGTAGGTACCGAGCCACGGCAGCAGCGCGGCAAGGCCGGGGCGATCGAACGGGCCGAGCAGCATGAGGCCGAGCGGGTCCCAGGCGTAACCGGTGAAGACCCAGCTGCGCAGCCACTCGGCCACCGCCCAGCTACCGCCGAATGCGAACGCCAGCGCGAGGCGATTGGTCCCGGCGAGCGCCCGCGCCACCCCCGCCGCGATGGCGGGATAGACGGCGAGGTAGAGCGCCAGCAGCGGTACGGCGAACCAGCCGAGGAACTGCGGCATCTCGCTCTGGTGCGTGAAGGCCGCGGCGATCCAGTTGTTGGCGAAGGTGAAGTGCCCGACGCCGAATAACCAGCCGAGCGCCGCGGCACGGCGCCAACCGCTCGCTTCGGCTATCAGGCCGACAAATGCGGCAAGCCCGACGATCGCGACCGGCCATAGACCGAGCGGCGGGAAACCGGTCGCGGCCAGTACGCCGAAGACCAGCGCAGAGAGGCGCGGCCAGCGGCGAGCCAGCGACCACGCGCGGGAAAGCCGATCGTTGCCCACGCGCATCGCGCCGCTACCGCTCGCTACTGGAAAATCAGCCGACCGCCTTCAGGCTTTCGCCGCCCTCATCCGTCTCATCGGCGGCTGCACGGCGACGGCGCGGCGGGAGCTTGCGCTTGGCAGGCGCCTCGCCTTCTTCGTCCAAGACAGGCTCGCTGGCGGAGAACGACGGCGGCAGCGCCGCGATGTCGATCTCGCCTTCGTTGCCCACCGGGCTTTGGTTCTCGACACGCTGCTTGCGCGGGCGACCGCGGCCACGGCGCGGCGGCTCGGCATCGCGCTCGGCCGACTGTTCGGGCGCCGCTTCGCTGTCGCGGTTGCGGCCGCGTTCGCGATTGCCGCGAGTAAACGGGTTCTGGACCGGTTCGTACTCGGACGCTTCGTCGCCGCCAGTGTCCTGCCCGATTTCGTCCTGGTGGCCGTAGTCGTCATCGCGGCGGTTGCTGCGCTGGCGCTGGCGGTCATTGGGGCGTTCAGCGGCCCGGTCGCCAGGGCGATCGTACGGGCGGTCGCCCGTACGATCATTGCCCCGATCGTTGCTCCTATCGGTCTGGCGATCGTCGCCGCGATAGTTGCCCCGGTCGCCCTGTCGGTCGCTGCCACGGTCATTCGGACGATCGCTCTGGCGAGCCTGCGGCTGGCGCAGCGCGTCGAAATCGTCATCGTCGCCGTATTCGTCCGCCTGGTAGTCGCGGTCGTTCGGGCGCGGCCCGCCGCGCTGTTCGTCCTGGCGCGCCTTGTTGTCGGCGATGACCCGGAAATAGTGATCCGCGAACTGCAGGTAGTATTCGGCCTGCACCCGGTCGCCGTTATGGGCGGCGTCCTGCGCGAGCTTCTTGTACTTGTCGAGCAGCTGCGGCGCGTTGCCCCGCGCGCGGCTATCGATCCGGTTCTGGTTCGCCCCGCCGCCGCCTTGCTGGCGATTACCGCGACCGCGGCGACGGTTGTTGTTGTTGTTACGATTGTTGTTCAAGGAAAAACTATTCCTTCTAGGTGGCCTGCCGGACATCGTCGGTCCGGTCCAGGCCGCATGACCCCTTGCACATCCCGGGGGCCGCGCTTCCCGGAAGGAGAGCGGAGCCCCATTTGCCCTGTCCAGCGGGTTGCGCACCCGGACGGCCCTAGCAAATGTCGGAGCAGACCCTGCCGGGAGGCTTCACGCCGTATCCGGTAGGTCTGCATCGGAGTTAGCCATCGCCGGGCGTTTCGGCAACCCCTAAGTCAGTTTTGGCGGAGGATAAGCGCGCGCGGCCGCCCGCCGAGATCACGGCGCAGTTCGATTGCGAAGCCCGCGGCCGCGGCAATCGCCGCTACCGGGTCGGCCTGCTCGTGCCCGATTTCGATCACCGCGACCCCCTCCGGCTCGAGCAGCGCCGGCAGTTGCGGCACGAGGCTGCGGTAGTCGTCGAGGCCATCGAGGCCGGCGAACAGCGCGCTCGCCGGTTCGTATTCGCGCACGTCGGGATCGAGCGCGGCACCCTCCTCGACATAGGGCGGATTGGCGATCACGAGGTCGAAGCGGCCGAGATCGCTCGCCCAGCCCGGCTCGTGCCAGTCGCGGCGCACGAATTCGCAATCGAGGTGAAGCGCGAGCGCATTGCGGGCGGCGATTTCGATCGCCGGATACGATCGGTCCATGCCGATTCCATGCGCGCCGGGGCATTCGGCGAGGACAGTCAGCAACAGCGCGCCCGATCCCACGCCGCAGTCGAGCACCTGCCGCGGTGAAGGACAGGCTTCGAGAGCCGCGACGACGACCGTTTCGCTGTCGGCGCGCGGTATCAGAACCGCGGGCGAGACCTCGAACATGCGCCCGTAGAACTCCGTATGGCCGAGGATGTACGCCACAGGCTCATGGCGCATCCGCCTCTCGACAGAGTCCGCGAAGGCCGGCGGCACGACCCGGTCGAGGTGCCGCAGGAGAAGCTCGCTGCGACTCACCCCCAGCACACCCGCCATCAGCAGCTCGGCATCGAGCCGGGCGGTGTCGCTGGTCGCGGCGAGCGCGGCCGCTGCTTCGGCGATCGCGGCGCGGACGGTCATTCGCCCAACGCGGCGAGCCGCTTGGCCTCGTCCTCGGCAATCAGCGCATCGACCAGCTCGGTGAGGCCCGGCCCGGCGAGCACTTCCTCGAGCTTGTGGAGCGTCAGCCCGATGCGGTGGTCGGTCACGCGGCCTTGCGGGAAATTATACGTGCGGATGCGTTCAGACCGGTCGCCCGAACCGACCATCGCCTTGCGCGCCTCGGCCTCGGCCCCCTGCGTGGCCTCGCGCTGCTGCTCGAACAGCCGGGCGCGCAGGACCTGCATCGCCTTTTCCTTGTTCTTGTGCTGGCTGCGGCCGTCCTGGCAGGTGACGATCGTGTTGGTCGGCAGGTGGGTGATGCGCACCGCGCTGTCGGTGGTGTTGACGTGCTGCCCGCCCGCGCCGGACGCGCGATAGACATCGATCTTGAGGTCCTTGTCCTCGATCTGCACATCGACCTCGTCCGGTTCCGGAAGCACCGCCACGGTCGCCGCCGAGGTATGGATGCGGCCCCCGCTTTCGGTCACCGGCACGCGCTGGACGCGGTGGACACCGCTTTCGAACTTGAGCTTGGCAAACACGCCCGACCCGGCGACGTTGGCGACGATCTCCTTGAAACCGCCGATGTCGCTCGCGTTCATGCTCACCGGCTCGACCCGCCAGCCCTGCTCGGCGGCGAAGCGTTCGTACATCCGGTAGAGGTCGGCGGCGAACAGGGCCGCCTCGTCGCCCCCGGTGCCGGCGCGGATCTCGAGTATAGCGGGCTTGGCATCGGCGCTGTCGCGCGGGAGCATGGCGATCGACAGCGCCCGCTCGGCAGCGGGAAGCTCGTTGCGAAGACGCATGATCTCTTCTTCGGCGAGCGCCTTCATGTCGGGATCGGCGTCGTCGAGGCTTTCGAGCTCGGCCAGCTCGCCGCGCATGGTGCGGACCGCCTCCGCCACCCGCACGACCGGTTCGAGCTCGGCATAATCGCGGCTCGCGGCGACGAACTCGCTCCCCTCGAGCGTGCCCGAAGCCAGCCGCGCCTCGAGCTCGGCGAACCGGTGCGCGATCTGGTCGAGCCTTTCGGCGGGGATGATCAAGTCAGTCTTTCCAACAGCTCAGCGAGACGGGAAGTGGCTTGACCATCAATGCTCAAACCGTGCCCGTTAGCGGAGCATTTGAAGATTGCATGAGCTCCCCGCTTCACCGCCTTGTCGTATCGCTTACGAGGCGATCCTGTGGCGATCATTTCGGCTGCAAATCCTTCGCTTCGAAGAGTTCGCAGAACAAACCAAGCGTGCGCTAGTGCGTTGGGTGAATTGTCCTCGACAACCACGATCACATCTGTGTTCGCCTCGCCCCGCTCCCCCACCAGCATGGCCAGCCGTTCAATGCCCGCCGCCCAGCCGACCGCAGGTGTGGGCGCACCGCCGAGCGATTCCATCAGCCCGTCGTAGCGCCCGCCGCCCAGCACGGTGCCTTGCGCGCCCAGCCGGTCGGTGACGAATTCGAACGCGGTGTGGCGGTAGTAGTCGAGGCCGCGAACGAGCGCCGGGTTCCGCTCCCACGCGACGCCGGCCGCGTCGAGTCCGGCGGTGACCCTGGCGAAGAATTCCTGCGCTTCCGCCGAAAGGTAGTCGTCGATCTTCGGTGCGTCGGCCACGAACGCCTTGTCGCGCGGGTCCTTGCTGTCGAGGATGCGCAGCGGGTTCTTCTCGAGCCGCTCCTGCGAATCCTCGCTGAGCTCGCTCCGCACCGCGCGGAAATACTCGACCAGCGCCGCGCGCCACGCTTCTCGGCTGTCGCCGTCGCCCAGCGTGTTGAGGTGCAGCGTCACGCCGTCAGCGATGCCGAGTTCCTTGAGGAGCTGGTCGGCCATCGCCAGCAGCTCGACGTCGGCCTGCGGCTCGCCCGCGCCGATGATCTCGGCGTCCAATTGGTGGAACTGGCGGTAGCGGCCCTTCTGCGGCCGTTCGTAGCGGAACAGCGGGCCGTGGGTCGCGACCTTCAGAGGCGCGTGCTGCTGCCAGCCGTCGGTGATGAACGCGCGCGCGATCCCGGCGGTGAACTCGGGCCGCAGGGTCAGGCTCTCGCCGCCGCGATCCTCGAACGAATACATTTCCTTCGAGACGACGTCGGTCGTCTCGCCGATGGCGCGGCTGAACACCTCGGTGCGTTCAAACACCGGCATCTCGACACGGCGGAAGCGGTAGAGTTTTCGAATACGCTCGAAGGTCTCGACCACGAATGCGAAGGCCTCGGCCTCGGGGCCGAAGATGTCCTGGGTGCCTCTGATCGCCTGCGGGGTCTTGCTCATAGTGGCGGCCCGTTAGCGCGTTCCGCTGGCACGCGAAAGTCGCTCGTCGAGCGGTGGGTTGCGCGCGGTGGACCGATGCCCCAAGGCGGCGGCCATGCACATCCGGTCGCTGGTCGCGCTCGCCGCCCTTTCGCTGTCCCTTCCCGCCCATGCCGAACGGTCGCTGCCGCCGATCGGCACGAACGCGCCTGCGCCCGCGCTGCCGCCGTCGGCCGACACGCCGTGGCCGGGCGGCACGATGACGCTGACGGTCGATGCCAGCGACACGCTGTCGCGCGCGTTCAAGGCGACGCAGGCGATCCCCGTGCCTGCGGGGACACGCGAGATCGTGCTCGTCTATCCCAAGTGGCTGCCCGGCAACCACGGCCCGACCGGGCAGATCCACCGCCTGGGCGACGTGCGCTTCACCAGCGGCACGCGCACGCTGGACTGGGCCCGCGACGAGGGCGAGCCCTATGCCTTCCGCGTCGCGCTGCCCGCCGGCACCCGCATGGTCACCGCGCAAATGACCTACACCTCGCCGTTCGACCGGTCGGACTGGCGGCCGCTGCTGACAGAGGCGATCGCCAACGTGCAGTGGGAAAAGATAAGCCTCTATCCCGCCGGCCACGCGGTGCGCCGCATCCGGGTGGTGCCGAAGCTGGTGCTGGCCGAAGGCTGGACCGCCGCCAGCGCGCTCGACGGCGCGAAGCAGACCGGGCGCACCATCCAGTGGGCCGTGACCGATTACGAGACGCTGGTCGATTCGCCGGTCTTCGCGGGCGCGCACCGGGCGAACTTCGACCTCGGGCAGAACGTCCGGCTCAACGTATTCGCCGACCAACCGCGCCAGCTTGCCGCCCCGCCCGAGATGCTGCCCGCGCACCGCAAGCTCGTATCCGAGATCACTGCGCTCTACGGCACGCGGCAGTTCGACCATTACGACTTCCTCGTCGCGCTGACCGACGAGCTGGGCACCATCGGGCTCGAGCATCACCGGTCGAGCGAGAACACCTTCAGCGGCAACGCCTATACTTCCTGGAAGGACAAGGCGAACGAGCGCAGCCTGCTGCCGCACGAGATGAACCACAGCTGGAACGGCAAGCATCGCCGCCCGGCGGCACTGTGGGCGCCCGATTATCACACACAGGTCAACGGCGACCTGCTGTGGGTCTACGAAGGACAGACGGCGTTCTGGGACAGCGTGCTGGCGGCACGCTCGGGCCTCCAGCCCAAGGAGGTCGCGCTGGGCGAGATCGCCGAGAACGCTGGCTATTATTCCGAGCAGGCGGGACGAGGCTGGCGCTCGGTCGAGGACACGACCTTCAACCCCGCGCTCGCCTATCGCAAGCCGCAGCCGTTCTCCTCGCTGAGCCGGGGGACCGACTACTACAACGAGGCCGCGCTGGTGTGGCTGGAGGCGGACCAGGTGATCCGCCGCGGCACCGGCGAGGCGAGGGGCCTCGACGACTTTGCGAAGCGCTTCTTCGGCACCGGCGAAGGGGACTGGGGCGTCAAGACCTATACGTTCGAGGATGTCGTCGCGGCCCTCAACGCGATTCATCCGTACGACTGGGCGACCTTCCTCGACACCCGCCTGCGCAGTCCCAGCCAGCCCGCGCCGGTCAAGGGCATCGAGATGGCGGGCTACCGCCTTGTGTGGAAGGAAGAGCCGAATCCGTTCACCAAGCAGGTCGGCGCGGCGGGAGATTTCGGCTACTCGCTCGGCTTCTCGGTCGGCACCGATGGGGCGGTTTCCGGCACGCGCTGGGGCAGCCCCGCCTTTGCCGCGGGGATCAACCCCGGCACCACGATCATGGCGGTCGACGGCCTCGCCTTCAGCCGCGAGCGCCTGGCGACCGCGGTCAAGGATGCGAAGGGCATCAAGACGCCGATCAAGCTCATCGTGAAGCGCGGCGACCGCTACGACGCGGTCGAGGTGCCCTACCATGGCGGGATGCGCTACCCGTGGATCGAGCCGGTGGCGGTGGGCGAGCAGCCGCTCGACCGGCTGCTGGCGCCGCGTACGGGTAACTGAGCGTGGCAGCCGCTGGCGGCCTCGGCAACCGGATCGCCCCGCCACGCTTCCTCGCGTTCCTCGGCGTGCTCGCAGCCGCGTGGATTGCGCAGAAGGTGTGGCTGCCCGCCGACGACTGGCGCGACGGGATCGCCATGGCGTTCAATGCCGCCGCGCTGGTTTTCCTCGCTTCGCTCTACCCGCTGCTCGGCCAGTGCGACGCCAAGGCGATGCGCGACCATTCGCGCCAGAACGATGCCGGCCGTTTCCTCGTGCTCGGCTTCACCTCGCTGCTGACGGTGGTGGCGATGGCGGCGATCACCGGCGAACTCGAGGCGGCCCGCGGGGGTGACTGGATCGCGATGGCCAAGCTCGTCGGCACGCTGCTGCTGATCTGGACGTTCGCCAACGCGGTCTATGCGCTGCACTACGCCCACGCGTTCTACGCCGCGAAGCCAGGCACCGGAGGCGATACCGCAGGCCTCGACTTTCCCGGCACCAAGACGCCCGACTACTGGGACTTCGCCTATTTCTCGTTCACGCTGGGGATGACGTTCCAGACGTCAGACGTTGCGGTCACCGCTCCGGCGATCCGCAAGGTGGTGCTGTTCCACACGTTCGCCGCCTTCGTGTTCAATATCGGCGTGATCGCCTTCACGATAAATGTGCTGGGCGGATCGTCCTGACACCTTTTGCCATGTTGCGGCGCAGCATCCCTCTCGCTAGAGGCACGCCCCATGCAGATCGACAAAATCCCCGTGGGGGACAATCCGCCCGAAAGCCTCAACGTCATCATCGAGGTGCCGACTGGCGGCGAGCCGGTGAAGTACGAGTTCGACAAGGCCAGCGGCGCGCTGTTCGTCGACCGTATCCTGCACACACCGATGCGCTACCCGGCGAACTATGGCTTCGTGCCGCACACGCTGTCGGACGACGGCGACCCGCTCGATGCGCTGGTCATCAGCCGCTCGCCGTTCATCCCGGGCTGCGTCGTGCGTGCCCGGCCGATCGGGGTTCTGAACCTGGAAGACGAGCACGGCGGCGACGAGAAGCTGATCTGCGTGCCGGTCGACACCACGTTCCCGTACTACTCGGATGTCGGCGAAAGGCAGGACCTGCCCTCGATCGTGCTGCAGCAGATCGAGCACTTCTTCACGCATTACAAGGATCTCGAAGCCGAGAAGTGGGTGCGTGTCGGCAAATGGGGCGACGCCGCCGAAGCACGCCAGATCGTGCTCGACTGCATCGCGCGGGCGAACGCCGCGAAGTAATCAGCCCGCCGCCACGGTCATCCCGTCGACCCTCAGCGTCGGCGCGTTGACCGGGCGGTAGTGCTCGAGGTCGTCGGCCGCGCGCAGGCTCGCGAACATCTCGATCAGGTTGCCCGCGATCGTGAAACCCGCGACAGGTCCCTCGATCTTGCCCTTCACGATCCGGTATCCCGCCGCGCCGCGGCTGTAGTTGCCGCTGACCATGTCGATGCCCTGGCCGATCAGGTAGTCGACCAGCACGCCGTCCTCGATATCGGCGATCAGTTCCTCGACGCTGACCTCGCCTGCCAGCAGGTCGATGTTGCTCGTCCCCACACCCGGTGCGCCGCCGCCCGAGCGACTGGCGTGGCCGGTCAGCGGCAGACCGAGCTGCGCGGCGCTGGCGACGTTGGTCAGCCAGCCGGTGACCCGGCCGTCCTCGACCAGCATGCGCGGGACGCAGGCGACACCCTCGCCGTCGAACGGACGCGAGCGCAGGCCGCGCGGGCGTAGCGGGTCTTCCGCGATACGAATCTCGGGGCGCAGTAACGACTCGCCCTCGCGCCCCACGAGGAAGCTCGCCTTGCGGGCGATCGCCGGAGCGGTCATCGCGCCGAGCAGGTGCCCGACAAGCGAGCTCGATACGCGCGGCGAGAAGACCACTGGCAGGCTGCCGCTCGACGGGCTGGCGGGGGCGAGCCGCGCGATCGTCCGCTCGCCTGCGAGGCGGCCTATTTCCTCGGGGCCGGGCAGGTCGGAAAGGTGCCGCGCGTCGCGCATGGCATAGTCGCGCTGCATCCCGTCCCCTGTTCCGGCGATCACGCTGGCGGCGAGCGAGTGCGACGAGCCGCGATAGCATGCGGCAAACCCGTTGCTCGTCACCAGCGCCGCGGCAGCCTGCGACGCGGTGGCCGAGCCGCCCTCGCTGTTGGTGACCCCGTTGACCGCCCGCGCCGCATCCTCGACCGCCAACGCGCGCGCGCGCAGCATCTCTGGATCGGGATCGGCAGGGTCGGCGATATCGAGATCGGCGAACGGCCCGCTTGCTAGCGATTCGGCGGGAGCGAGACCGGCATAGGGATCCTCGGGCGCGTGCCGCGCCATCGCCACCGCGCGCTCGGCGAGCTCGGCCAGGCCGGCGGGCGACAGGTCCGCACTCGACACGCTGGCCGAGCGGCGACCGACGAAGGCACGCAGGCCGACTTCCGCGCTCTCCGAGCGGTCGAGGTCTTCCAGCGCGCCAAGCCGCACCCCCACGCCATGCGACAGGCTGCCACGCCCGACGGCGTCGGCAGCATCGGCGCCGAGGCGGCGCGCGGCGGATACGAGCGCCTCGGCGGCGTCTAGCAGGTGCTGGGAATTCATCGAAGCGGCGCTAGGCCGCGATGGCGCGGGCGGCAAGCGCCGTTGCCGTCAATCGCTCAGGCCGCGGTTGCGATGACCTTGAACAGTCCCGTCAAAGCGAAGGGCAGGCCGATGGCGAGCGTCCAGAGGAACAGCTGATCGCGGCGGTAGGCTCCGCGATAGGCGGGGTCGGCAGCAGCCTCGTCCGAAATCTTCAGCCAACGGCTTTCGAAAGTGCGGCAGGCGGGAATGATCGCGGCGACAAGCACGACGAGCGCGAAATAGGGAAGGAGCGAAGTGGTCCCGGTCTTCAAGGCATGAACGGTCACGAAAATCTGCAGCGCGGTATAGACCAGCAGGGCATAGGCGATGTTGTCGCTCATGCGCTTGCGCCAGTCGAGCTTGCGCTCGCGTGATTTGCTGCGATCGATCGCTTCGGCCATGGGCCTCTGTCTCCCCTGTCCCTCTCCGCCGTATAGTATCGCAAATTGCCACGGGCGCGGCAAGGGCCTGTAACCATAGTGTCATGTCCATACGGTCGGGGCAGGCCGCTCGGCCCGGCGCTCGCCATGCACGAAACCTGCCAAACGCGAAGACATGGGGGTTTTCAGCGCCCCACGGGATGCTACATGACGCCTCGCATGAGCATGCTCGATCCCGATCCCGCCACCGTCCAGCCCGTGATGGACGCGAACGCCCCGCTGCCCAACGGTGGGCTGGAGGTGATCTCGATCGCCAAGTCGTACGACAAGCGTTCGGTGCTGACCGACATCTCGCTGACCGTCGGCAAGGGCGAAGTGCTCGGCCTGCTCGGCCCCAACGGCGCGGGCAAGACGACGTGCTTCTATTCGATCATGGGCCTCGTTCGCCCCGATTCGGGCCGCATCCTTATGGATGGCGAGGACGTGACCAAGTTGCCGATGTACCGGCGCGCGATCCTCGGTCTCGGCTACCTGCCGCAGGAAACCAGCATCTTCCGCGGCATGACGGTGGAGCAGAACATCAACTGCGTGCTCGAACTGGTCGAGCCGGACCCCGAGACCCGCGCCGCGGAACTTAACCGCTTGCTCGACGAATTCGGCCTGACCCGCCTGCGCGAAAGCCCCGCGATGGCGCTGTCGGGCGGTGAGCGCCGCCGCTGCGAGATCGCCCGCGCGCTCGCCGCCAAGCCCTCGATCATGCTGCTCGACGAACCCTTCGCGGGTATCGATCCGCTGTCGATCAGCGACATCCGCGACCTCGTGAAGGACCTCAAGACGCGCGGCATCGGGGTCCTGATCACCGATCACAACGTGCGCGAGACGCTCGAGATCGTCGATCGCGCCTGCATCATCTACGGCGGCCAGGTTCTGTTCGCCGGCACGCCCGAAGCCCTCGTCGCCGACGAGAACGTGCGCCGGCTCTACCTCGGCGAGAACTTCACGCTGTGACCTGACATGGCGCTGGGTCCGCGTCTCGATCTCAGGCAATCGCAATCGCTGGTGATGACGCCGCAGTTGCAGCAGGCGATCCGCCTGCTCGCGCTGTCCAACCTCGAACTGGAAGCCTTCATCGGCGAGGCACTCGAGGCCAACCCCCTGCTCGAAATGGGCGAAGTCAGCCGCGAGAGCGAATCGGATGGGGCGCCCGACGCCCCGCTCGAAGCGACGCCGGGCGAAGCCGGTGCGGACAGCGCGGGCGAGGGCGAGGGCGCACTCGACCTCGACCCGCAGGCGCTCGACCGCGACCGCGACACCGGAGATGCCGACTGGAGCGCGGCCGCACCGGCTGGCGGGGGCGAGGAAGGCCCCGACATTTCGGAGCGCGGTTCCGCCGAGGGGCCGACGCTGGCGGAACACCTCCATGCGCAGGTCGGCGCGGTGGCGGGCGACCGGCGCGAGGAATTCGTGGCGCGTGCGATCATCGATCAGCTCGACGAGGCGGGATACCTGACGATTCCGCTCGCCGAAGTTGCCGACGCGCTCGAGGTGCCGATCGCCGAGGCCGAGCGCGCGCTGGCGGTCGTCCAGTCGCTCGACCCGACCGGGGTCGGCGCGCGGTCGCTGTCCGAATGCCTCGCGCTGCAGGCCAAGGAAGCCGACCGCTACGACCCGTGCATGGCGCGGCTGATCGACAACCTCGAACTCGTCGCGCGCGGTGACGTGTCCCGCCTCAAGCGGATGTGCGAGGTCGACGACGAGGACTTCGCCGACATGCTCGCGGAGCTGCGCGCCTACGATCCGCGGCCGGGCCGGCGCTTCGGCGGCGGGGGCGAGGCGGCGGTCATACCCGACATCCTTCTGAGCCATGCGAAGGGCGGGTGGGACATCGCTCTCAACGAGGCGACCCTGCCCCGCCTGCTGGTCAACCGCGCCTACTACGTGGAACTGCGCAACGGCGCGGGCGGCGACAAGGCCGCGCTCGGTTGGCTCAAGGACCAGCTCGCCGAGGCGAACTGGCTGATGAAGGCGCTCGACCAGCGCGCGCGCACGATCCTCAAGGTCGCGGCCGAGATCGTGAAGCGGCAGGACGGATTCTTCCGCAAGGGTGTGAGCGAGTTGAAGCCGCTCACCCTGCGCGCGGTGGCCGAAGCGATCGAGCTCCACGAAAGCACCGTCAGCCGGGTGACGAGCAACAAGTACCTCTCATGCCCGCGCGGCACGTTCGAACTGAAGTACTTCTTCACCAGCGGCGTGGGCCGGACCGGACCGACGAACGAGGGCGGCGACGGCGAGGGCGCGAGCTCGGCGGCAGTGAAGGCGGCAATCCGCCAGCTGATCGACGCCGAATGCGCGCGCGACGTCCTCTCCGACGACACCCTCGTCGACCTGCTCAAGGACAAGGGCTTCGACCTCGCGCGCCGCACGGTCGCCAAGTACCGCGAGGCGATGGGTATCGGCAGCAGCGTCCAGCGGCGCCGGGCGAAGAAGCTGGCGGGAATGCTGTGAGCGCTCTAACCCGGAGTTCCCTCATCGCCTGCGCAGTGATGGTCGCGACGGGGTGCGATGAGCCCAGGCTGGTAGGATTTCCCGGGATGACCGTGGCCGAATTCAATCGCTTGAACCAGCCGCTGGGAATCGCCCTCGATCCATCGCGATCGGACTGGAAAGGGTTCGATGCGCCACACCTGCTCGTGCTGCGAAAAGATGGTCGGTCGATTGAAATTCCCGTGAGGGATATCGGCGGCGGCACGCAGATCCGGTCGACCGGAGGCGATCATACTATTCCGCCACCCCGAATCAGCGGCTTCGCTTTCGACATCGGGCGCGGCTACGAAAAGCTCGTCGATACGACGCCCATGTATATCGGTTACTGCCGCGCCTTGGAGCGTCTGGCGGGCGTGGCTCCGCAGGCTCTCCCGGACGCTACGATGCTGGAGAAGGCTCTGGCCCGCCACACCGGACCGTTGAGGGAAGCGGTAGTATGTTCGTCACAGGGGCCAGAAGTCGGCTATACCATCACCGTGGTCCACCATGACGGACACCGCGATGGCGGAGACTACAGCCTCGCGGGAGCGAACGGCTCGATACTTTTGCAGCTCGATCAATCTGTGCCGGAAGAGGTCCTGAACAAGGCGGTCCGGCAACAGCAACCCACTGTTGCACAAAAGACTCGTTAATTTCCGGCGCTGCGCTTTACCGCGCGTTAACCTTTTTCCTTCAGATGTTTTGTGGTTAATCCACGGCAACTCCCATTGACGGGTCGTTACCGCGGGGGATTTGGGCACTCAGGGGGGACCTGGCCAATGCGCGTGTTGTTGATCGAGGACGAGCCGACCACGGCCAAGGCGATCGAGCTTATGCTCACGACCGAGGGATTCAACGTCTATCAGACTGATCTCGGCGAAGAGGGCTTGGACCTCGGCAAGCTGTACGATTACGACATCATCCTGCTCGACCTGAACCTGCCCGACATGCACGGGTACGACGTTCTGAAGAAGCTTCGCGTCGCCAAGGTGCAGACGCCGGTGCTGATCCTGTCGGGTATCTCGGAAATGGATTCCAAGATCCGCAGCTTCGGCTTCGGCGCCGATGACTATGTGACGAAGCCTTTCCATCGCGAGGAACTGGTGGCGCGCATCCACGCCGTCGTCCGCCGCTCGAAGGGCCATTCGCAGTCGGTCATCCGCACCGGCAAGCTGGCGGTGAACCTCGATGCCAAGACCGTCGAGGTCGACGGCGCGCGGGTCCACCTGACCGGCAAGGAATACGCGATGCTCGAGCTGCTGAGCTTGCGCAAGAGCACTACGCTGACCAAAGAAATGTTCCTCAACCATCTCTATGGCGGGATGGACGAACCGGAACTCAAGATCATCGACGTCTTCATCTGCAAGCTGCGCAAGAAGCTCAGCCATGCATGCGGCGGCGAGAATTACATCGAGACCGTCTGGGGCCGCGGCTACGTGCTGCGCGATCCGGGCGAAGAGGCGGAAGCCGCCTGATCCCAAGCGTTTGACCGGATCCTTTTGGACGGGGAGAGATCGCCCGGAGCCTCGCGCTCCGGGCGATTTTCGTTTGGGGTTTCAGCCGAGGACCGCGAGACTGGACAGAACGATCCGCACCAGGTCGGCCTGACCGCGCGCGCCGGTCTTGGAGTAGATGCGCTTCGAATAGTTGCGGGTGGTTTCCTCGCTCAGTCCGATCGCACGGCCGGCCGCGATCAGCGGCGTTCCCTCGGCGAGCGCGATGGCGAGCGCTCCTTCCTTGGCGGACAGGCCGAATTGCCGTGCGGCGATCTTCGGTGCGTTCGCGGGCAGCCGGCCGGGCTTGGCACGCGTGGTCGCGATCCCGGTTGCGACCGCGAACGGTCGGCGGGCAGACTCGAGTGGTTGGAACAGCGCGTCGGCGTGTTCGGCTTGCCCGAACGCGGAATCGACGAGCGTCTGGTGGATGCCCAGGCGGGCCAGCGCGACCTCCGCTGCCTCGGCGCGCTCGCGAAGCCGTGCGACAGCGACATGATTCTCCAGCGCCGTCGCGATAGCCGGGACGAGATCGCTCAGGACCACGCTGTCCGCAGCCCCGAAGCGCAGGTCCCGCGCAAACAGGGCAAGCCAGGCGGTGTGGCCGCTGGTCCCTGCAACCCGCACGATCCTGGCATCGCCGATTCGGGCCCATCCGAGCCGCTCGTTCGATGGCGCTACAACATCGAGGTCGCCGAGCGCATAGACGCGACCGGGTCGCATCGCTTCGAGCGGCAACGCCTCCATTGCGGCTTCGTCGGCGGCGGCCGATAATTCCGCTGCGTCCACCCCTGCGCGGTAGTGCGAGCGGGGCGCGGCCACGCTCGGCCCCCGCACGACCAGGTGCACCCGGTCCGCCCCGGTCCGCGCGGCGAGGTTGCGCAGAAAGGTCGCCCACAACGGGGAATCGAAAAGCCCCGCGAACAGCGGCAAAAGCAATTCTCCGCGGTCGATCCGGGTCATCGCCATGATTTGCTCCCATATGGGAGTATATGGGTGCTGTCGAGATCACCAGATGCACCCGCGATCCCACGGAGACCCGCATGACCGCCGCGCCGCGCCCTGACCTGACGCATCTCGAACGGCTCGAGGCAGAGGCGATTCACATCATGCGCGAAGTCGTCGCCGAGGCCGACAAGCCGGTGATGCTCTATTCAGTGGGCAAGGATTCGGCCGTGATGCTGCACCTCGCGCGCAAGGCGTTCTACCCGTCGCCGCCGCCGTTCCCGCTGCTCCATGTCGACACGACGTGGAAGTTCAAGGCGATGTACGAGCTGCGCGACACGATGGCGCGCGACAGCGGCATGGAGCTGCTCGTCTATCAGAACCCCGAGGCGAAGGAGCGCGGGATCAACCCGTTCGATCACGGCGCGCTCCACACCGACATGTGGAAGACCGAAGGCCTCAAACAGGCGCTCGACCTCTACGGTTTCGACGCGGCGTTCGGCGGCGCGCGGCGCGACGAGGAGAAGAGCCGCGCGAAGGAGCGCATCTTCTCGTTCCGCACCGCGACCCACGGCTGGGACCCCAAGAATCAGCGGCCCGAGCTGTGGAACCTCTACAATGCCCGGAAGAACAAGGGAGAGAGCATCCGGGTGTTCCCGATCTCAAACTGGACCGAGCTCGACGTCTGGCAGTACATCCAACTCAACGACATCCCCATCGTCCCGCTCTACTTCGCCGCCCCGCGCCCGACCGTCGAGCGCGACGGGATGCTGCTGATGGTCGACGACGACCGCTTCCCGCTGCGCGCAGGCGAGGAGCCGGTCATGCGATCGATCCGCTTCCGCACCCTCGGCTGCTATCCGCTGACCGGCGCGGTCGAAAGCGAGGCGGCGAGCCTTTCGGAGGTGATCCAGGAAACGCTCCTCACCACCACCAGCGAACGGCAGGGCCGCGCGATCGACAAGGACGCGGGCGGCGCGGGCATGGAATTGAAAAAGCAGCAGGGGTATTTCTGATGAGCGGTCCCGCCTACGAGACCGACGCGCTCATCGCCGAGGATATCGACGCCTACCTCGCCCGGCACCAGCACAAGACGATGCTGCGGTTCATCACCTGCGGCAGCGTCGATGACGGCAAGTCCACGCTGATCGGGCGGCTGCTCTACGACAGCAAGATGATCTTCGAGGACCAGCTCGACGCGCTCGAAGCGGATTCGAAGAAGGTCGGCACGCAAGGGGCGGAGATCGACTTCGCGCTGCTGGTCGACGGCCTCGCCGCCGAGCGCGAGCAGGGCATCACGATCGACGTCGCCTATCGCTTCTTCAACACCGAGAAACGCAAGTTCATCGTCGCCGACTGCCCCGGGCACGAGCAATACACCCGCAACATGGTCACCGGAGCGAGCACCGCCGACCTCGCGGTGATCCTCGTCGATGCACGCAAGGGCGTGCTCGTCCAGACCCGGCGGCACAGCTACCTGTGCCACTTGCTCGGCATCCGCAACCTGGTCCTCGCGGTCAACAAGATGGACCTGATCGATTACGACCAGGCCCGTTATGACGAGATCGTGTCGGACTATTCGGCGTTCGCGCAAAGCATCGGAATCGAGCGCTTCATTGCCATGCCGATCTCGGGCTTCAAGGGCGACAACATCACCGCGCCTTCGCCCAACACGCCGTGGTATTCCGGCCCGACGCTGGTCGACCACCTCGAAACGGTCGAGGTTGCCGCGTCGCGCGATGCCGACGGGCCGTTCCGCATGTCGGTGCAGTGGGTCAACCGCCCCAACCTCGACTTCCGCGGCTTTTCGGGCCTGATCGCGACCGGCTCGGTCCGGCCGGGAGACTCCGTGCGCGTACTGCCCTCGGGCAAGACCACCACGGTGACCCGAATCGTGACGCTCGACGGCGACATCGAGCAGGCGGTCGCCGGGCAATCTGTCACGCTGTGCTTCGCCGACGAGATCGACTGCTCGCGCGGCGACGTGATCGCGACAGCCGACGATCCGCCGCAGGCGAGCGACCAGTTCGAATCGACGCTCGTCTGGCTCAACGACGACCCGCTGCAGGTCGGCCGCGGCTATTGGCTCAAGCTCGGCGCGCAGACCGTCTCGGTCACCGTCCAGCAGCCGAAGTACGTCGTGAACGTCAATGATCCAGGGGGTTCTGGGTCACATCTCGCGGCGAAAACGCTCGAGCTCAATGCCATCGGCGTGGTCGAGATCGCGACCGACCGCCAGATCGTGTTCGAACCCTACGAGCAGAGCCGCGCGCTCGGCGGATTCATCCTGATCGACAAGATCACCAACGCCACCGTCGCGGCAGGGATGCTTCACTTCAGCCTGCGCCGCGCGCAGAACGTCCACTGGCAGCCGGTCGACGTGACCCGCAGCGATCACGCGCGGATGAAGAACCAGACGCCCAAGGTCCTCTGGTTCACCGGCCTGTCGGGCGCGGGCAAGTCGACCATCGCGAACGAGGTCGAAAAGCGGCTCGCCATGATGAACCGCCACACTTTCCTCCTCGACGGCGACAACGTACGCCACGGGCTCAACCGCGACCTCGGCTTCACCGAGGCCGACCGGATCGAGAACATCCGCCGCGTGGGCGAGGTCGCCAAGCTGATGGCGGACGCTGGGCTTATCGTGCTCACCGCCTTCATCAGCCCGTTCCGCGCCGAGCGCGAGATGGTCCGCGCGATGCTGCCCGAGGGCGAGTTCGTGGAGATTTACGTCGACACCCCGCTCGAGATCGCCGAGGCGCGCGACGTGAAGGGGCTCTACAAGAAGGCGCGCGAGGGCACGCTGAAGAACTTCACCGGGATCGACAGTCCCTACGAAGCACCGGGCGCGCCCGAAATCCGCGTCAACACCGCCGAAATGAGCGCCGATGAGGCTGCGGACTACATCGTCCGCCAGTTGCTGCCGCTCAAGTGACCGGATTCCACGCCATGACCGATGCCGACCTCGCGGCCCACCTCGCAGAGACCTCCGGTCGCCTGCTCATAGACGTCCGCGCCAGCGGCACGCTGAGCGGCAAGGCGCTCGGCGATGCCGGCGATGCCGCGGCCAACGACTTCATCGTTGCGGCGTTGAAGCAGCAGCGGCCCGAAGACGGGCTGCTGTCGGAAGAGGAAAAGGACAATCCCGCGCGCCTCGCCAAGCAGCGCGTGTGGATCGTCGACCCGGTCGACGGCACCCGCGAATACGGCGAGGAGCGGACCGACTGGGCGGTCCACGTCGCGCTGGCGATCGACGGCGTCGCCACCACTGGCGCAGTGGCCCTTCCCGGCCTCGACCTCGTGCTGCGGACTGATGCGCCCGCGCCCGTGCCCCCCGCCCCGGCGCGCCTCCGCATGGTCGTCAGCCGCACAAGGCCCGCCGCCGAAGCGGTGGCTGTCGCGGAGGCGATTGGCGCCGAGCTCATCCCAATGGGTTCCGCCGGGGCCAAGGCAATGGCGGTCGTGCGCGGCGAGGCGGACATCTACCTCCACACGGGCGGCCAGTACGAATGGGATTCGTGCGCCCCGGTAGCGGTAGCGCGCGCCCACGGCCTCCACGCCAGCCGCGTGGACGGCAGCCCGCTCGTCTACAACCAGGCGAACACCTGGATGCCCGACCTGCTGATATGCCGGACGGAGCACGCCGATATGGTCCTTGCCGAAGTGGCCCGTTTCCAGGCGAAGAGGTGAGCCGCAACAAGCCGCTGGCGCTCCGCAAACCGCTTTGCTAAGCGCCCGCCTCCGGTCTGCACCCGTAGCTCAGCTGGATAGAGCGCTGCCCTCCGAAGGCAGAGGTCACAGGTTCGAATCCTGTCGGGTGCGCCAAGGGGGCGGTCTTCGGAAGAGGGCCGCCCCCTTGGCGTTGGGCCTGCCTTACAGGCCGAACCAGCGCGCGATGTGGTACGACGCGCAGATGTTCGCATCGAGGTTGTAGCCGGTCGCGGTGCCGCACTGCGTGGCGCCGGTTCCCGGGTCGACCGGCTGGCCATGGCCCATGCCGGTGATCGAGAAGGTTTCGACGACGCCGGTGCCGGAGCCGTTGCGATAGACCTTGTGCGGATAGCCGCCGACCGTGTCCGACGTGTCCGCCGTCTGGTCGACGCCGTGGGCGTTGGTCCACTGTTCCATCGTTTCGTTAAGGTTCGCGATGTTGACGGTCAGGTCGCCGGTGCCGTGCCAGACGGAGACCCGAGGCCAAGGGCCGGTCCAGTTGGTCGCGCCCCGCACGAGGTCGCCCCACTGGGCGGGGGTCTTGCCGACCGATCCCGCGTTGCACATCAGCGATGCGCCGACCGTCGTCGCGCACTTGAACGGCACGCCCGCGAGCGGCGCGCCTGCGGCGAACACCTCGGGATAGACGGCCAGCATCACGTTCGTCATCGCCGCACCCGAACTGAGCCCGGTCACGAAGACCCGGTTCGTGTCGATGGCGTGGTGCGCCACCGACCAGTCGATCCCTTGCTTGATCGAGAGCGGTTCGCCGCTGCCGCGCTGGTAGTCGCTCTTGACGAAGAAGTTCCAGCACTTGCTGCTGTTATTGGCCGATTGCTGCTGCGGGAAAAGCAGGGCGAAGCCCATCTGGTCGGCCCACTTCGTCCAGCCCGTTTCGCTGTCCATGTCGGCCGCCGACTGCGTGCAACCGTGAAGCACCACGACGAGCGGGCTGCCCGCAGTGAGGTTTGTCGGCACATATTCGAACATGCGAATGCTGCCCGGATTGGTGCCGAACGCGGTGACTTCCGTCAGGGTGCCCGCTGCCTGTGCAGGAATGCCGACCGACAGGATCGCGAGCGACACGAGGCCGGTCAGCGACTTCGGAAGCAGGTTCGTCATAACTGTGTCCTTCCCACTTTTGCGGCCGTTCAGCGGCCCCTTTGCTTGCTTGACCCGTCAGCGAACCGCACTGGCGCGTGCGCGTCCGAATTCCTCCCGCAGGCGCAGCTTGTCGATCTTGCCGGTGGCCGCGAGCGGAATGCTCGGCAGGCGAATCACGGCGTCGGGGACCCACCAGCCCGCGCATGCTCCCCGCACCCGCTCGAGAAGCGCGGCATCGGTCGGGTCGGCCCCTTCGACGAGCTCGACCAGCAGGATCGGCCGCTCGCCCCACTTGTCGTCCTCGCGGCCCACGACTGCCGCATTAGCGACATCGGGATGGGTGGCGACCGCCGCCTCGATCTGCGCGGGATTGATCCATTCGCCGCCCGATTTGATGAGGTCCTTCGACCGGCCGGTCAGCGTCAGGCTGCCGTCGGGATCGATCCGGGCGAGGTCGCCGGTGGCGAACCAGCCATCGCGGGTGGCGGGGGAAGTCTGGCCGAGGTAGCACTCGACGACCGAGGGGCCGCGCACCCACAGATGGCCTTCGGTCCCGCGTTGGTCGGCGAGCGGTGTGCCGTCGGCATCGGTGACCATGAGGTCGACGCCCACAGCCGGCTTGCCTGAGGTCGAGGAGTCGCGGGCACCGGCACCCGGCGGCGTCGCGGTTCCCAGCGGGGAGAGTTCGGTCATGCCCCAGGTCGTCTGCACCGCAATCCCGCGTGCCTCGATCCGCTCCATCAGCGCGCTCGGCATCGGGGCCCCACCGACCATGATCCGGCGCAGCGATGGCACCGCAAGATCGTTTGCATCGAGATAGTCGAACAGACCGAGCCAGACGGTCGGAACGCCGACCGCGACGGTCACGTCTTCCTGTTCGATGAGCGCGGCGAGGCTGGCACCATCGAGGTGGCGGCCCGGCAATACGAGCTTGCCGCCCACCGCCGGGATCGCAAACGGCAGACCCCACGCGTTCGCATGGAACATGGGAACCGCTACAAGCACTGAATCCGGCTCGCAGAAGCCGCCGACGGATGCCTGGAGCATCCGCAGAGTGTGGAGGTAATTGCCGCGGTGGGTGTAGGTAACGCCCTTGGGATCGCCGGTAGTGCCCGACGTGAAGCACAACCCGCACGGCGCGTTCTCGTCGAATTCGCCCCACCGGACGGCCCCACCGGGAATCGGGGCGAGCGAAGGGAGCGAATCGGAGACGCCGTCGATGACGAGCACCGCCGCGAGGTTGCCTGCCTTGTCGGCGATGGCGCTCGCCAGCCCCGCAAGGTCGGCACTCGCGACCAGCACTCGGGCACCCGATTGCGATACCATCGCGGCGGAGCTCTCCGCGGTCAGGCGCGGGTTGAGCGTGTGGCACACAGCGCCCATGCCCATCGCGGCGTACCACACCTCGATATGCGCCTGGCTGTTCCACGCCAGCGTCGCCACGGTATCTCCAGTTGCGACCCCGAGGTCGGCCAGGCGGGCGGAGATGCCCTGCGCCCGGGCGTGCACTTCGGCATAGCTTGCGCGGGTCGGAGCGCCGTCGTCCGCGGCGGTCACAATCTCGCCAAGGGGATGCCACTTGGCCGCATGGTCGAGGAACTTGTCGACCGTCAGCGAATAGGGCTGGAGGCTGCCCGGAACCAGCGGCACGGTCATCGGCAGGCCGCCGTTGCCGGGCTCATCGCAGGCGCCGCGACCCCGACGTTCCAGTTCCACTGCACCGTCCCCTGAGCGCGGCGGCGGCAGACCGTCTGTTCGTAGAGCGCGAAGCGATCGCCGAGGGGATCCGTGGCGATCCTCGGCACGTCCGCGAAGTGAATGAAGCGCTTGATCGCGCCGAATTGAGGCCAGTCCGGACTCTTCGGCGCAGTCGGGCGCGCGTCCTTCGCGAACGTCACCCAGTACGACATCATCGCGTCCGACAGAGCGCGTTCGTCGCCGGTGCGCGGGATGTGCGGCCAGGACGGTGCGGTTTCGTGGATGGTCCCGAACATGTAGGGGATTTCCGACGCGTGGAAGGCGTGGAGGCCCGCTTCGTCGGCGGCAGGGTAACCGTGGTCGAACAGGTACAGGTAGGCGGGCTCGCCGATGCGCGCCTGGGCTTCCGCCATGCGCTGCGCGGTCCAGCCGTAGAGCGCGTCGCGGGTGGCGGCGAGCATGCTGTGCTCGACGCTGGCCGAAGGATATGCTGCCAGGAACCGATCGGCATCGGGGCCATAGCTGGCGCGAATGGCCTTTTCGTATGCCACTCCGTCCGCCGGTGCAGGCGGCATCAGGCGACGCATCGAGCGTATCTCGCCCTGGTTGAACCCGGCAAGCAGCGGCACCGCCGCCTGCTCCGCCCGGTCGAATGTGTCGGTGACTTGTCGGGGAAGGACGACCCCGTCGACCGTCCCTTGCGGATAAAAACCGGCTGCCGGCGCCTTCGCGACAAGGTCGCCGGGCGTCATGGCGCGCAGGGCTGCGAGATCGAAGGCACCCACGGCCTTCTGCACCGCCGTTCCGATCGCTTCGGCGGGAGGGTGGCCGTTCAGCGGCCCGCGCAAGGCGGGAACCGAGACCATGTATGCGCTCTGGGCGATGGCCTTGTCGAACAGGCCGCGCGCCTTGGGCGACGCCATCAGGTACATCGCGCTGAGTGCGCCGGCGGATTCCCCGGCGATCGTCACATTGGCGGGATCGCCGCCGAATGCCGCGATGTTGCGCCGCACCCAGCGGAGCGCCGCCATCTGGTCGAGCAGGCCGTAGTTGCCCGAGATGCGATCGGGCGATTCGGCGCTGAGATCCGGGTGGGCGAGGAAGCCGAGCACGCCGAGGCGGTAGTTGATCGATACCACCACCGCGCCCTTTCGGGCGAGGTGCGCACCGTTGTACATGCCCAGGCGGCTCGAGCCGCTGACGAGCGCGCCGCCGTGGATCCAGACGATCACCGGCGCGTTGCGCTGCCCCTGCCGCGACCAGACGTTGAGCGAGAGGCAGTCTTCGCTCAGCGGGCCGGCGTCGTCGCGGTAGATGTCGGCGGCATCGGCCCGCGCGACCGGCTGGAAGCACGATGCACCGAACGCGGTTGCCGCCACTTCGCCCTGTGCATCGGCGGCCGCGACCGGCGGCTTCCAGCGAAGCGCACCGGTCGGGGCCTCGGCGTAGCGCATCCCGCGCCACACCCGCACGTCGCCGTCGGCGGTCCCGCGCAAGGAACCCGCGGGGGCCGCAGCGAGCGGCCCGGCCCCGGCGGGCGCTGGCGGAATGCTGGCGCATCCCCCCGTCGCCAGCGCCCCCGCGGCCAGCGTGATGAAGCCGAACCTGATCATCGACTGATCAGAATTCGTAGCCGACGCGAACTCCGAACGTCCGCGGGCGCAGGCGCGCATAGCGGCTGTCGAGGAATGCCTCGGGATGGACGTAGGTGATCGCCTTGCTGTCGAGCAGGTTCTCGACGTACCCGGTGATCTTCGCGTTGCCGACCGCCACGCCGGCGAGCAGGTTCACGACCTCGTACGACTCCGTATAGTCGAAGGTGGGGTTCACCCGCGTCGGATTGCCCGGAAGGTTCGGGAACAGGCCCGGGAAGCTGCCCACGTGCTGCACCGTCCCCGATACGAACGCATCGCTGTCCGCTCCGATCTGGAAGTCGTAGCGAGCGGTGGCCGATCCTTGGAACTTGGGACCGGACAGCTGGAGACCGTCCACCGCACCCGAGATGGCGGCTTCCGACGCGGTCAACTCGGTGATCTTGGCATCGTTGATCGATCCGTTGGCGATCAGGCTGAGGCCGCCGGCTGGCCGCAGGGCCATTTCGAACTCGATGCCCTTGCTCACCGCGGCGCCGATGTTGGTGGCGAACTGCAGCTGGTCCGACGTGCGGTTGACCTGCACCTGGATGTTCTGCCAGTCGATGTAATATGCGGCGAGGGCGGCGGTGAGCTTCCCGCCGAGCCAGCTGCCCTTCACGCCGACTTCGTAGTTCGTCAGGTCGTCCGAATCTGCGCCCGCCGGGATCACGATATCGTTCGGGTTGACGAGGCTGACACGGCCGGCGTTGGCGTTCACCACCGGGCTGCGGAAGCCGGTCGAGATCGTCGCATAGACCGTCGTGCTGTCGACCGGCTTGAACGAGACGCTCGCCTTGTAGGACAGTTGGCTGTCGGACAGCTTGCGCCCGGCAGCCGGAGCGATCGAGGTGACGGTCAGCGGCGTGTTGCTCAGTCCGAAAATCCCGGCAACGAGGTAGTTGCTGTTGTAGCCGCCGAACTCGGTGAAGCCTTGCGTCTGGTTGCCGGTGTAACGCGCGCCGCCAGTGACCCAGAACCGGTCAGAGAAGCGGTAGGTCAGCTCACCGAACCCGGCGAGTTCGCTCTGGTTGATGTGCACGCCGAACTGGTTGTAGACCTCGCTCGGCAGACCGGTGAGGCCGCGCGCCTGGAGGAATTCCGAACGCGAGCGGTAGTTGTAATCGACGTCGCGGCGCTTGTCGTAGAAGAACCCGCCGAGCAGCCAGTCGAAGTTGCCGCCGCCCTTCGAGGCAAGCCGCATTTCCTGCACGAAGACGTCGTCATAGGCATAAGCATCGAGCGCAAAGGGAAAGGCCTGCGCGAACGTGCCGGCCAGATCGACAACGAACAACTGGTCGAAGGTAGCGTACGTCGACGAACTCGTCAGATCGGCGAAATCGAGGTCGGCGTTGACCGTCAGGTTCGCGCTGGTGAGCTTGGCCCAGAAGCGGTCGGGCCGGTCGGACAGGCGCACAAAGTCGCCGCGCAGCGGATTGATGAGGCCGGAATCCTCGGGCTTGCTGTTCTCGTGGATCAGGGTCGCGCGGATCGACAGGCCATCGACCGGCGTCGCCATCAGGCTCGCGCGGCCGCCATAGGATTTGAGCGTGTTCGCGTTCTTGACGCCGGTGCCGATGTTGTCGACCCAGCCTTCCTCGTTGCGGTGGAAGCCGACACCGCGAAACGCGAGCTTGCCCTCGATCAGCGGTACGTTGATCATGCCGTTGTAGCGCTGGCGGAAGGCGTCGCCGTCGGTCAGGCCGAAATCGACCAGTGCCGCGGCCTCGAACCGGTCGGGGTTGGGCGCCTTGGTGATGATCCGCATCGCGCCCGCGAGCGAGTTGGCGCCGAACAGGGTGCCCTGCGGGCCACGAAGGAACTCTACTCGCTCGACATCGAACAGGGTGGGATCGAGGATGGTGGAGTTGCCGTTCGCCGAGATCGGCAGTTCGTCGATGTAGATCGCGACGTTGCTGGCAAGGTTCGCGCCGTAGCCGTTGGTAGCGATGCCGCGTGCGGTGAAGTTGTTGAAGTTGGCGGTGGGCTTGTTCATGACCACGCCCGGCGTCTCGCGCGCCAGATCCTCGTACCCGACCTGACCCTTTTCACTCATCGCTTCCTGCTGGAACGCGGTGACCGACAGCGGAACGTCCTGCAGCAATTCCTCGCGGCGGGTCGCGGTGACGACGATCGCAGGGTTGGTGCCTTCTTCGGCGGCGGGACCCTGATCGGCCGTCGCCGACTGGGCATAGGCCGGTGCACCGGACAGGAATGCGGCAATCGCGGCGGACGCGAGCAATTGGCTCTTCATTTGGTCTCTCCCAGATTCGCGACGGTTCTCGGCCGCCTCACGTCACGCTTTAAACGCGCGAAATCGGCAATTGTCAACATTCACTCTCACGTGTGAGAGTATTATTTCTGCGGCTATGCCGACGCCCGTTCGTGGCGCCCGATAGCCCGCGCCAGCAGCACGAACAGGACGATCGCGACCGCGTAGAACGGCGCGAGCGTGTAGAGGGCGAGTTGGAGCGAGTTGCCGGTCGAACCGCGCGCCGCGAACCAGTCGCTCGCAGCGCCGACCCATGTGGGGCCAAGGCCGAGTCCGATGAAATTCATCACCAGCAGCAGCAGGGCTCCGGCCAGCACGCGCTGGTTGGGCGCGACCTCCTCCTGCACCAGCGTGACCGAGCACGACAGGTAGAAGTAGTTGAAGAACATGACGATGGTCAGCAGTGCGAGCGCCAGCTGCCAGCCGGGTGCCCAGACGAAGCCGAGATAGAACGGCGCGGCGATGGCGAGCGATGCCGCGGGCGCGGTCGCGAACGACATGCGCGATTTCTGGCTCAATCGGTCGATGAGCTTGCCCGATGCGATCATGCCGCCGCCCATGCCGATAATGATCACGAGCGCATACCAGATCGCGATCTCGGGCAGGGTCATGCCCTTTTCCCGCATCAGGAAGAGCACCGCGAAATTGCCGAGGCCATAGGTGACGAACTGCGTCGCGCCGCTGCCGAGCGCCGCGAGAAGGAGGATCGGGTTCGAGAAGAACGCTTTCACGGTGCCCCAGAACGGGGCGGACGCATCCGCATCTTGGGTCGCTGCGCCGTCGGTCGCGCCGCGCTTCGGTTCGGGGACGAGGAAGGGGAGCGCGATGGCCGTGACGATGCCGACGATGCCGATGGCGACGAACGCGTCGCGCCAGTTGAACACGGCGGCGATCGTCGCGCCGAGCGCGATGCCCAGCGCAGCCCCGATCGGCGGACCGAGGTTGAAGATGCCGAACGCAAACCCGCGCCTGCCGGGCGGGTAGGTGTCGGTGATCAGGGCATAGGACGGGGGAACTCCGCCCGCCTCGCCAAAACCGACCGCCATGCGAGCGACGACCAATTGCGGGAACGTGCGCGCAAGGCCGCATGCTATAGTGGCCGCACTCCAGATACCGCACGCGATCGACAGCACGCCCACGCGGCTGGTCCGATCGGCCAGCCAGCCCACCGGGATGGCGATGAAGCAGTAGAACATCGCGAAGTAGAGCCCGCCGATCAGGCCCAGCTGGCCATCGGTGACCTGCAGTTCGTCCTGGATCGGCTTGGCGAGAATCCCGAGCAGTTGCCGGTCGAGGAAGTTGAGCACGTAGACGAAAGTGAGCGCCGCGAGCACGACCCCCGGTCGGCCCGGCCTTTTCGTCGCCGCAGCGCCGATCGGCGCGCCTTCATCGAGGCTGGTTGGCCGCACGGTCTCTCTCCCAGGTTTGTTTTATGGCCTGCGTTTGACAATGCTTTCAGCAGGCTGTCAATATACGCTCACACGCGTGTGAATGTTTTTCCCGAGGGCGTTCTTGACGGGGCACGGGTTTGGCGGGAGTGAGCGAGCCATGACTACTGGGGACAAGCCGGTCCGGCGCACACGCAAGGCTGAGCAGCGTGCCGAAACGCTCGAGCAGATCTACGACGCGGCGGAAGAACTGTTCGCGCAGCACGGGCTGCATGGCGTGACCCTGAAGGATGTCGCCAAGCAGGTCGGCGTCCATCACACCCTCCTGAACTACTATTTCGCCGACAAGAAGGCGCTGTTCGATGCTGTGTTCGCGCGCCGCGCGGTCGTGACCAGCGAACGGCGAATGCGGGCGCTCGACGAATACGAGGCCGCTGCGGGCGACGGAATCACGGTGGAAGGCGCACTGCACGCCTTTCTCGACACCGATCTCGACACCTACATCGCAGGCGGCAAGGGCTGGCAGAACTATGCCAAGTTGGGCGCGCAGGTATCGAATACACCGGAATGGGGTGCGGAGCTGATGGACCAGCACTTCGATCCCGTGGTCCTCCGGCTGATAGGCTTGCTGCAGAAGGCGCTGCCCGGCGCTGCCGAGGAAGACCTGCTCTGGGGCTATCACTTCACCACCGGCGCGTTGATGCTCACGCTCGCCCGGACCGGACGCATCGACAAGCTGTCCCACGGTCTCTGCCGCTCCGACGACTTCACCGCGATCAAGGCGCGCATGGCCGATTTCATGGCCGCCGGTATTCGCAAGATCTGCGAAAAGTAGCGCGTCCTCAGGTCGAAACGAGCGTCGCTCTCTCGGCGCTGGCAACTTCGCGCTCGGCCTGCATGAACCCATAGGACGGCACGATCTCGCCGTTACGCGCCGTGATCGCGGGCCACCGGGCGGCAACACGCCCGGCCGCGTCGTCGCTTCGCCCAACGTAGGCGCCCTCGGTCAGGGTCACGTGCGCTGTCGCGAAGTGGCCGGCGCCGGCGCACAGTATCGTCCGGGTCGGTGCGTCCGCTTCGACCAGCCGCACGAGCCCCGGGCTGACGAACGCCGGGTCGAGCTGCGCCAGCGCCTCGGCAGACAGCACATCGCCCGTCATCGCGGTCGCCGCCGTCGGTGCGAGGCAGTTGACCCGGATGCCGTACTTTTCGCCCTCGATCGCGAGCGTCTGCATCAGGCCGACGAGCGCCATCTTGGCCGCACCGTAATTCGCCTGCCCGAAGTTACCGTAAAGGCCCGACGACGACGTGGTCATCACGATGCGGCCATAGCCTTGGGCGCGCATGGTATCCCACACCGCCTTCGTGCAGATCGCGGCCCCCATGAGGTGGACGTCCACCACCAGCCGGAAGTCGGCGAGGTCCATCTTCGCGAAGCTCTTGTCACGGAGGATTCCGGCGTTGTTGACCAGGATGTCGACCGAGCCCCAGCGGTCGATGACGGCCTCGACCATGCGCCCGATAGCCGCCTCGTCGGTGACGGACGCCGCGAAGGCGAAGGCCTCGCCGCCGTCGTCGGCGATCTCCAGCGCGACTGCACTGCAGGCTTGTTCGGCGAGATCGACCACCACCACCTTCGCCCCTTGGCGGGCCAGTTCAAGGGCGTGACAGCGGCCCAGGCCTCCGCCAGCTCCGGTCACGATCGCCACCCGCCCAACCAGCCGCTGATCCTGCATACACGCCTCTCTCAAGTTTTGTTCACTATTGAGAGAGTGAGTAGAATTGAGAGGGCTTTTGCGCAACCCCGTTTTAGGCTCCGTAAAGAAGGCGCCGCAACCGGGCTCAGAAGAGGGCCTTCAGGTCCTTCTTGAGGATCTTGCCGTTGGCGTTGCGCGGTAGGGTATCGGCCGAAAACACGATTTGAACCGGCACCTTGAAGCGCGCGAGCCGCTCGGCAACCCAGCCGCGCAATTCGTCCTCGCTGGCCGTGGTGCCCGGCGCCAGGTGGACGACCGCGCCCGGCTCCTCGCCCAGGGTTGGATGCGGCAGCGCGACCAGCGCGGCGTCGGTGACGGCGGGGTGCTCGTAGAGGACGTTCTCGACCTCGATCGAGTAGATGTTCTCGCCGCCCCGGATGATGATGTCCTTGGCTCGGTCGACGATGTAGCAGAAGCCCTCGTCGTCGAGCCGGGCGAGGTCGCCGGTGCGGACCCAGCCGTCGATGAAGGTCTCGGCGGTGGCCTCGGGCCGATTCCAGTAGCCTTTCACCACCTGCGGCCCCCTCGCCCACAGCTCGCCCACGGCGGCGGCGGGCAGGTCTTCCATCGTTTCCGGGTCGACGATCCGCAAGTCCGACACCGCGACCGGAGGGCCGCAGCTGTCGGGCCGGTTGAGGTAGTCCTCCGACGAGTGGCTGGTCACCGTGGCCATCGTTTCGGTCATCCCCCAGCCGTTTCCGGGCAGCGCACCGAAGACCTCGCGGATCTTGCGCACGAGTTCGGGCGCGCTCGGTGCGCCGCCATAGGCAATCGCTTCCAGGCTGGAGAGGTCGTACTTCTCGCGAGCGGGATGCTCGATCAGTTGCCACGCGATGGTAGGCACCCCGCCGGTCGCGGTCACCCGTTCGCGCTCGATGAGCCGGAACGCCTCGACCACATCCCACTTGCGCATGAAGACGAGTTTGCTGCCCGATGCGATGGCGCCCATCAGCGTGGCCGAACACGCGGTCACGTGGAACAGCGGGATGACCGTCAGCCCCGTGCGCGGCACCGGTTCGGGCACCGGATCTCCCCGGCGCAGCGCCGCACAGGCGGCCGAGTAACCGCTCGATAGGATATTGGTGACGAGATTGCGGTGCGTACCGAGCGCGCCCTTGGGACGGCCGGTGGTGCCGCTGGTGTAGAAGATCGTCGCGTCGTCGTCCGGCTCGATCTCGGCAGGGGGCAAGTCGGTGTCGGGCAGGTCGCCGTAGCCATCGGGCGACCCGATGACGCTCTCGAGCGCGATGGCGGCGTCGAGCGGCGCGGTCGCCCGGGCGACAAGGACCGCTTCGACGTTGGGGAACTCGGCCCGGTTGCCAGCAAGCGCGAGCCACCGCTCGTGATCGCAGATGAGGATGCGGCTGCCCGAATCGGCAAGACCGAAGGCGAGTTCACCCGGCGTCCACCACGCATTGAGCGGGACGCAAATCGCCCCCAGCGTCGTCGCCGCGAAAAACGCCACCGGCCATTCGGGCAGGTTGCGCATCGCCAGCGCCACCCGGTCGCCCTTGCCAATCCCGCGCGCGCGCAGGTCGGCAGCCAGCGCCGCGACCGCCCGGTGCCAGCCGTCGAATGTCACCCGGTCGCTTTCGTAAACGAGAAACTCCGCCGCCCCGTGCGACCGGCCGAGCGCCGCCAGCACGCGCAGGTTCCTCGGCGCATTCGCCCATACGCGCGTCGGGACGCCGCGAATGGTCACGGTGTCCATGGCGAGTCGCTCGCCCGGCGCGGTCAGGATAGCGCGGCATTCGTCGAGGCTGCGCGCGGGCCAGCTTGCGGGAGCCGTCCACCAGCCGGGTTCAGCTGCGTCTGACATTGTCCACCTTCCCGGCCATCCTCTCTCGCTCCTTCGACGCGCGCCCTCGTTCTTGCTCGAAGGTCACTCAGTTTGGAACAAAGGGTATGGCAGTGCGTCATCGCCTGCACAACGGTCTCGCGAGTTTTTCCAAACGTATGGTATGGAGTAATCGGACCATCTGTCGCACCGGGTTCGGCGCACCGAAGAGCAATCCATCCGCGCATTAGCAATTTGGCAAGCGGCAGCGGTTAACGAAGGTGTCACGATGAGCGCGACTCCGACCGATTTTGCCACGCAGACCGCCAGCCGCAGCCAGCGCAGCGCGAATGCGATGAGCGTGCAATGGGCTGCCTTGCAGGATGCCGCGGGTGCGGTCGCCATGCTGGCGGGGCTGGCGGCGGAGAAGCCGAGCGTGCGCATCCGCGACTTTCCCGCACTGATCAAGGACGCGGGTGGCTGGCGGCTCGACCTGGCGACGACCGGGGTGGCCGATCTGGCCGCGATGATGACCCCGGGGCTCAAGGCATTGCTGGCGGTCTCCGCGCGCGGGCAGGACCCGACCGCGGCCGCGCTGACGCTCTGGCGCGAATACCACCATGCGCGCGCCGCGCTGCTCGAGCTGGTGCCGGAGCAAGGCGCCATGGGACCGCTGCGCAAGGCGTGATTCTCGTGCTGCGGCGCTTGACCCGGTTCTGCTTTCGTTCCAGTTTCCGGGCCATGCCCGATTCACCCGCGATCGCCCTTGCCACCGAACGTCACGATGCCATCGCCGTGTGCCGCGGGATCACCCGGCTGTTCGCGCGCAACGACATCTGGTGCCTGCCCGAGATGCCACTGAGGAACGGTCGCCGTGCCGATCTCATGGGCGTCGATCCCAAGGGTCGAATCGTGATCGTGGAGGTCAAGGTGAGCCGCGCGGACCTGGTGGGCGACGGCAAGTGGCCCGACTACCTCGACTTCTGCGACCGGTTCTACTGGGGCGTGCCCCCGGGAATCGACCGCGCACTACTCGACGGGCTGGACTTCAAACCCGACTGCTGCGGGGTGATCGTGGCCGACGGCTACGACGCGGAGATCGTCCGCCCCGCGCCGAGCCACCCGCTCGCCCCTGCACGCCGCAAGGTCGAGACCGAGCGCCTGGCCCGCGCCGCGCTGCGCCGGATGGTCGTGGCGGGCGATCCCGACTGCGGAGCGTGGGGGCGCGTCACCGGCTGATTCGCCGAAAGTCCATGCGCCGGCCCCGCGGGCTTGCTATCGCGGCAAGCCATGGACGCAATCGTATTCTCCGCGCTGGCGATGACAGCGATCGTCGCGGTCCGCTACCTGCTGTCGAGCGGGGGCTTCGCGTGGGCCACGTCGCGCGTGCGGCCTGGGCTCTATAACGGCCTGACGCCGCAAATCCGGCGAGAGATCGGCTGGTCGCTCGCCTCGGCGGCGATCTACGGCATCCCGGCGGGCGTCGTCGCGTGGGCCTGGCAGGAGCGCGGCTGGACCCGCATCTACACGGGCTGGACGGACTTTCCGCTGTGGTACCTGCCGGCGAGCGTCCTCGTCTACCTCGCCGCGCACGATACCTGGTTCTACTGGACGCACCGGTGGATGCACCGCCCCACGCCGTTCAAGGTCGCGCACGCCGTGCACCACGCCAGCCGCCCGCCGACCGCGTGGGCGGCGATGAGCTTTCACCCGTGGGAAGCGATCACCGGCGCAGTGGTGATCCCCGCGCTCGTTTTCCTCATCCCGATTCACGCCGCGATGCTCGGGCTGGTGCTCACGATCATGACCGTGATGGGCGTCACCAACCACATGGGGTGGGAGATGTTTCCCCGCTGGCTCGTTCATTCGAAGTTGGGAGAGTGGCTGATAACCGCCAGCCACCATCAACGGCACCACGATCTCTATCGATGCAACTACGGACTCTATTTTCGCGTGTGGGACAGGCTGTGCGGCACCGACCGCGGGCTGGCACAACCGTGATCCGCGCGGGCGGCGTGATGGCGCTGGCGGCCGGCGCGCTGGCGCTCGGCGGGGCTGCGCCGACGCACGAGGTCGGCGTGAGCGTGAGCGGCCTGCGCTCGACGAAAGGCGTGGTGCGCGCCTGCATGACCGGCAACGCCGCGCGCTTTCCCAAGTGCGCGGGCGATCCCGCATCGTACCGGCTGGTCGTTCCCGCGAAGTCGGCGGGCAGGCTCGTATTCAAAGGCGTGACGCCAGGACGCTACGCCATCGCGCTGCTCCATGACGAGAACGACAACGGCAAGGCCGACCGCGCGCTCGGCATGATGCCCAAGGAAGGCTTCGGCTTCTCGCGCGATGCGCCGGTCCGAATGGCCCCGCCCAAGTACGCCGACGCGGTATTCGCGGTGGAGGACAGGGACCTGAGCCTCAGCATCAAGATGCGCTACATGCTCTGACGTCGCGGCGCCCCGCCCTCATGTAGCGAAGCGGTAGGGCGCCCGCCCTCGAGTAGCGAAGCGGTAGGGCACAAAAAGACTCCCGCCAGCACTTAACGGGATGTTTACCACGCTCCGGCACAACCGGCCCAATCGCATCAGGCGCGCGCGCTGCGCGTCGCGGACGGGGGTTAGCACGAGGCCATGGAAAACCTGCGAGGACTGCTCGGGGCAATCGACTACGGCGCGGAGGAGCCGGAATACGGTTTCGCCGACGAGGATGTCGGCCACGAACCGCCGCCGAGCCCGATCGGGCAGGACGAGCGCCGCATGCAGGTGCGCGCCTACAATCACTGGGCCAGCCTGCTGGTCGACCGCAGTATCCCCTCGATCGAGGACCTCGATCCGGTCTCGCTGCCCGACTTCGGGCCATATTCGGTGCTGCTCGACTTCTCCCATGGGATCGACGATCCGGCGGTGCGCTATCTCGGAACCATGCTGGCCGAAGAATGCGAGGTCCCTTCCAACATCCAGCGGCTGAGCGACGTCCCGGGGCGCTCGCTGCTGACCCGCATCACCGATCATTACATGCAGATCCTCGCCAACCAGGCGCCGATCGGGTTCGAGGCCGAATTCGTCAACCAGCGTGGCCGCACGATCATGTATCGCGGCATCCTGCTGCCCTATTCGAGCGACGACGACACGATCGACTTCATCTACGGCGTGATCAACTGGAAGGAAGTGGCCGACCAGCTGACCAGCGACGAGCTGCTCCTCGAAATCGATCAGGCGCTCGAGACGTCGGAAGCCAAGCCGCGCGCGCTCGATCCGGTCACCGACTGGGCCGATGGCCCCGGCAGCGTCGATGCCGAGCCGACCGTGTCACTGTCGGTATCCTATTCGCAGCCCGTCAGTGACGACCCGTTCCCGCTGCCCACGTTCGGCAACGACGACGACACGTCGGCCGAGGGCTTCGGCTACGACGAGGACGAGGACTACGAGGACGAGGACGAGGACGAGGAAGGCGCGAGCAGCCTCTACGAGGCGATCGAGGCGGTCGACGACGAGCCCGAGGGTCCGAGCCGCTTCGCTTCGCTGCTGACGCTGGGCGGCGGCAGCTCCGCCGGTTCCTTCGACGACGACGACGACGAGGATTACGGCGACGAGGACCCCGTCGCCAAGTGGCTCGCGCGCGCTCCGACCCCGCTCGAGCAATTGCCCGAGGACGAATTCGGCGAGCCCGCCGATCCGGTCGCTACAGTAACGGACTACGAACCGCTGACGTTGGAAGCGCCTGTATTCGACGCCGCAGAGCCGGTCGCCGAAGATGCAGACGAGCCTTTCGAACTGGTCGCACCGGTCGAAGATGCCATCGAGGATGCGCCCTTCGAATTGGAAGTGGCGTTCGGGGAGCCAGTCGCGGAGGACGCGCCGTTCGAGCTCGTCGACATGGTCGAGCAAGTCGCAGTCGAGTCCGAACCGTTTGAACTCGTCGAAGCGGTCGAGCCTGTGCTCGAACACACCGTCGCCGACATCGTGCCTCCCGCGCCGGTCGAGGCATTCGCTCCGAGCGGCGACGAAGGTCTTTACGATTGCCTCGCCGAAGCGCGCGAACTCGCGCTCGCCGCGAGCAGCTGCGAGGACCGCAGTCGTACCGCGCTCTATGCCGCGGTCGGCCGGGCCTACGACTTCAGCCTTGCCGCGCAGGCCGAGCCGGAAGAGTTCGCCGAGATCATGGAAGACAGCGGCCTGACGATGCAGGACCGCGCGCCGATGACGCCGGTGGTCAAGCTGGTCTTCGGTGCCGACTACGACAAGACGCGCCTGACCGAGTATGCCGCGGTGCTGACCCACGCGCACCGCGTGGGGATCGAGCGCGGCACGCTCGCCGACTTTCTCGGCAAGGCCGACGGCGGCCTCAAGGGCGTCGTCCAGGCCGAACGCGCGTTCCGCCGCGCCGACGATGGCGAGGTTCCGGCACGCGAAACCCCGCGCGAGGCGCTGGCCCGCAAGCTGCGCGCGATCGCTCCGCTGGGGTTCGAGGATATCGATGCCGAGGGCGAGGAATTCGCTCTCGTCATGATCCGCCGCGTCGGCGGCGAGGTCGTGGTCCTCGGCGAGATCGCCGATACCGCGCTGGTCGAGAAGGCGGCGAGGAAGCTCGTCGCCTGACAGGCGGTATCGCCGGAACTTAGGGCTTTGCCCGCGCCCGCCGCGCCGCTAGCGCGAGGCCAATGGCCCTGTTCGCTAGCGCGCCCGTCCGTATCCAGCCCTATTTCGGGTATCGCAGCGAAACGCGGCTGACGATCGTCGCCCGCGCCCTGCGTGCCCGCGATCCGGGGGACGCACCTTTCGCCAATCGCGGGCGGGTGCGGGCGATGCGCACCATGCTCGCGCAGTTCGGCTCGCGCGAGGTTCCCGGGCTGGCCGTGCGGCTGGAACTCAGGAACACTCTCGGCACCGCGATCGAACGTCACGCGGTTACCGATGCGGAAGGCTATGTCCACTTCGACGTGCCGCTCGAACCGGCATGGCCGCTGTCCGCCGCGCCGGCGTGGGAAGTCACCTGCTTTCACTGGCTCACTCCCGAGGGCCCGCAATGCATCGAGGGATATGTGCTGGCCCCCGGCACCGACACGCACCTCGCGGTGGTGTCCGACATCGACGACACGATCGTCGAGACCGGTATCACCGGCGGCGTGCGCTCGGTGGCGAAGAACTGGCGCCGCGTGCTCGCCGAACTGCCGGACGAGCGGATCGCCGTGCCGGGTGCGGACGTGTTTTACGGCGCCCTGGGCGGAGGCGCGGTGCTCGCGGCACCCGGCGGCGCGGGCACCCGGTACGAGGCGACCCACCGGCCGTTCTTCTACATCTCGTCGAGCCCATGGAACCTGTTCTCGTACCTCGTCGCCTTCCAGCAGAGCCGCAAGTTGCCGCTCGGCCCGTTGCTGCTGCGCGACTGGGGCCTCAACCGCGCGACCTTCGGCTCCGAAAGCCATGGCGGGCACAAGCGCGCCGCGCTCGACAAGCTGCTGGCCTTCTATCCCGAGATGCGGTTCGCGCTGATCGGAGACGACACGCAGGGCGATCTCGCTGCCTATGCCGATACCGTGCAGGCGCATCCCGGCCGCATCGCGGCGGTGTTCATCCGCACCGGGGCAGGGCCGCTTTCGCCCGAGGAGGTCGCCGGCAAGGCGATGATCGAGGCGGGCGGCGTCCCGCTGTGGCTGGGCGACGATTTCGCGACCGGGAGCGACTTCCTGCGCACGATCGGCATCTCGACCAGCGGCGAGACGGCGCAGATCGTCAAGACCGTGCAGAAGGAGGCGCCCAAGCCATGAAGCCGGGCCGCGCAAGGAGATGGGTGATGGGGATTGCACTCGTGCTCGGCCTGCTTGCGCTTGCCGGATTCGGCGTGTGGCGCTGGGCGGTGGCCCAGGGGTCGGCCGCGACGCTCGACTGGATCGACGCGCGGTTTTCGCGCGACGGTGCGGTCCGCCTCGCCGCGACCGGGCAATACGGGCCCGACGCCGCGCAGAAGGTGGAACTGTGGGTGCCGGTCGGCCAGGCCTTTGCCGAGCCTGCCCCGCCGCCGGGCCGGCAATCCGCGCAAATCGTCCATCCGCTCGTCGTCTTCGTCCACGGCGGCGGCTGGCACTCCGGAGCGCCCGAAGACTACCGCTTCGTCGCGCGGACCCTCGGCGAAGCAGGCTTTGCGACCGCGCTCGTCGGTTATCGCCTCGTGCCCGAGGGGCGCTTCCCGGCGATGCTGACCGATACCGCGGCGGGCGTGCGGTGGGTGCGCGATCATGCAATGGAGAATGGCGTGCGCGCGGACCCGATGGTCTTGGCGGGTCATTCGGCGGGGGCCTACAACGTGCTGATGCTGGGGCTCGATCCGCAGTGGCTCGCGCAGGCAGGGGTGCCGCAAAGCGCGATCGGCGGGATCGTCAGCCTGGCCGGGCCGGCCGATTTCTACCCTTTCACCAGCGATTCGGCCAAGAATGCGCTCGGCCACGTCGCCGACCCGCACAGGACCCAGCCGATCGAGTTCGCCCGCGCCGACGCGCCACCGATCCTGCTGCTCCACGGCACGGCCGACACCGTGGTGCGGGTGCGCAACGCGCGCAATCTCGCACGGGCGATTGGCGCTGCGGGCGGTACGGTCGAGCAGCGCGAATACGAAGGCATGGGCCATGCGGGCATCGTGATGGGCCTGTCGCGCCCCTTCACACAGGGCGGAATCGTGTCCGACCTGCTGGTCGACTTCGCCCGCAAGAGGACCGCGCCACCTTCAGTTCCGGTTCAGCGCGAAACCCGCTAGTGCGGCAGTCGATGCGTTTCCTCGCCCGTCTGCTTGCCATTGCGGCCGCTGCCTCGCTGGTCGCACAACCGGCGGCCGCGCAGTCGATCCTCCGCGATGCCGAGACCGAGGCGCTGCTCGACGACATGGCCGCCCCGCTGGTCGAGGCCGCGGGCCTCGCGCCCGGCAACGTCGACCTGGTGCTCGTCGGCGATTCCAGTATCAACGCCTTCGTTGCGGGCGGGCAGGCGGTCTACATCCACACCGGGCTGATCGAGGCCGCCACCTCCGCCGAAGAGGTGCAGGGGGTGATCGCGCACGAGCTGGGCCACGTCACCGGCGGGCATGTGATCAATTCCGCCGGCGCGACCGAGGCGGGGCGGATCTCGCTGCTGTCGCTGGTGCTCGCCGCCGCCGCCGCCGCCGCAGGCGCAGGCGATGCGGCGATGGGCGTGATGATGGCGGGCCAGCGTGCGGCGCTCGGCAAGTATCTCGCCTTCAGCCGGATGCAGGAAAGCTCGGCCGACGCGGCGGGCGCGGAGTATCTCTCCAAGGCGGGCATCTCGGGGCGAGGCAGCCTCGCCTTCTTCAAGAAGCTCCAGAGCCTCGAATTCCGGTACGGCCAGAATCCGTCGGACGAGGACCAGTTCGTATCCACCCACCCGCTGTCGGGTGAGCGGATCACGCGGCTGACCGAGGTCTACAAAGCCGACCCGGCGTGGGAAAAGCCGATCGACCCGGCGCTCGAAAAGCGATTCCAGCTCGCCAAGGCGAAGCTCGCCGGATACGTCAATGAACCGGCCAGGACGCTGCGCGATTATCCGGTAAGCGATACCGGCGAAGCGGCGCGCTATGCCCGCGCCTACGCCTTCCACAAGGAAGCGCTGATCGACAAGTCGCTCGCCGAAACCCGCGCGCTGATCGCGGCCGATCCGGACAATCCCTATTTCCGCGAGCTCGAGGGGCAGGTCCTGCTCGAATCGGGTCGTCCGGCCGAAGCGCTCGAACCGCTGCGCAAGGCGACCGCGCTGACGAACAATGCGCCGCTGATCGCAGCGCTGTTCGGCCACGCGCTGATCGCGACCGAGAACCCCGCCAACCATGCCGAGGCGGAAACCGTGCTCAAGGCGGCGGTCGCCCGCGATCGCTATAACCCGTTCGCCTGGTACCAGCTCGGCGTGATCTATGCCGAGAAGGGCGACATGCCGCGCGCGCGCCTTGCCAGCGCCGAGCAGCAATCGATGAACCGCCGCTATGGCGAGGCGCTGCGGAGCGCGCAGGCCGCCGTCGCGGGACTGCCGACCGGCTCGCCCGACTGGCTGCGCGCACAGGATATCGAGCTGGAGGCGCGCTCCGAGCTTGAACGCCAGAACAAGCGCAAGTAGCGCTGGCGCCATGAACCGGCTCGTCTCGCTCCTTCCCGTCGCGCTCGTGGCGCTCGTTTGCGGTTTCCTCGGCGCGTGGGCGTTCGCCCTGACCGGCTTCGGCAATGCGTCGACGAAGGACTGGCTGCTCGAGAACCCGGAAATTCTTCCGCAGGTCGCCGAAGCCTACCGCGCGAAGGAAATGAACCAGCGGCTCGCCGGTATCGAGAGCGAATTGACGCGGCCGTTCCCCGCTGCCGTGCTCGGCAATCCGCAGGGTACGGTCACGCTCGTCCAGTTCAGCGACTATGCCTGCGGGTATTGCCGCCAGAGCGTGCCCGACGTGAAGGCGCTGATCGCCGCCAATCCCGACCTTCGGGTCGTCGTGCGCGAATGGCCGATTTTCCAGGGCAGCGACGTGACCGCAGGACTGGCACTCGCGGCGGCGCAGCAGGGCAAATATGCCGCGTTCCACGATGCACTGTATGCCGGCGGTCCGCCGAGCGACGCCTCGATCAAGGCCGCGGCGCAGAAGGTCGGGCTGGACATGGCCGCCGCCCAGCAGTTCATGCAGAACCCCGCCGTCCGCTCGGAATTCCAGAACAACCAGCGGCTGGCGATGCAGCTCGGCTTCGAAGGCACCCCCGGCTGGGTGGTCGGCACCCAGGTCCTCTCCGGTGCCGTGGGCCGTGAACAACTTGCCGCGGCGATCGAGGAAGCTCGCAAGGCGACGTGATCGCGCGGTATCTCATCGCACTACTGGCCGTCGTCACCAGCACGACGTTTGGCGCACCGGCTCACGCGGATCCGGCCGGGGACCGCGCCGGCCTCGCGACGCTGCAGGCCGAGGACCTGCGCATGCAGTCGATCGGCTGGCGGCTCGCCACGGGCAACGCGCGGTTCTGCGATGCGAAGCCGGCAATCGGCCTGCTGCTGCAGGACATGGCGAACTACATCGCACCAGCGCGGATGCGCGCGGCGGCGGCCATCGCAGGCGACATCGCCGTGCAGGTGGTCGTGCCCGGATCGCCCGCGGCGCTCGCGGGCCTTGCCCCGAATGACGAGATCGTCGCGATCGACGGGCAGCAAATGGCGGCCCTGCCGAAAGTGAAAGCAGGCGACTGGCAGCGACTGACCGGACTACAGGATCGGGTCGACGACGCCCTTGTGCGTAATGGACAGGTCGCGCTCTCCTGGCGCGATAGCCAGGGCCGCATTCGCGAAGCGACCGTTGCGGGCGTGGCTGCGTGTCCGACCCGTTTCGAGCTCGGCTCGAGCGGTGGACGCGCGGTCGCCGACGGCGCGCGAGTGATCATCGGCCGCAAGTTTGCCGGAGTCGGCTATGCCGAGGACGAATTCGCAGCTGCGCTGTCCCATGAGTTCGCGCACAACCTGCTGAGCCACAAGCTGTGGCTGCGCAGCAAGGGCCGCAGCGTGAGGAACATCCGCACGACCGAGGGCGAGGCCGATCGGCTGATGCCTTGGCTCCTCGCCAACGCGGGCTACGCGCCCGAAGCCGCGGTCCGCTTCTTCCAGCGCTGGGGCCCGGGCGGCGACGGCTGGATCTTCCGCGCCCGCACGCACGACGGATGGGACGAGCGGGTCGATGCAGTGCGCGGCGAATTGCCGCACGTCGCGGCGCTCATGGCGCGGGATGGCGCGGCGGACTGGAAATCCAATTTCCGCCGCGACACCGCGAACTAGGCTGCGTCGGCGACTTTCGCGTAGAGCGAGGCGAGCGGACGGGCCATGACCCGGCGCACCATCGGTTCGAAGAATTCGAGGCTCTCGCTCTCGTAATCGGGATCGAACGCGGCCTGGTCGTACTTTTCGCAGAATTCGGCGCAGGCGTCGAAATGGGGCGAGCCGCGGAACTGGTCGCGGGCGTTGCGGTCCATTCCGAGGTAGTGGAAGTAGTAATAGCCCTGGAAATGCCCGTGATTCTCGCAGATCCAGTGCACTTCCTCGGTCACGAAAGGCTTGATGATCGAGGCGGCCACTTCGGGGTGATTGAACGTGCCCAGCGTGTCGCCGATGTCGTGCAGCAGCGCCATCACGACATAGGCCTCGTCCCGCCCGTCGCGATGGGCGCGGGTCGCGGTCTGCAGCGAGTGTTCGAGGCGGCAGATCGGGAAGCCCCCGAAGTCGCCTTCCAGCAGCTTGAGATGGGCGAGCACGCGGTCGGGCAGCCCCTTGGCGAAATCCATGTATTCGCCGCCGATGATCGCCCAGTCTTCCTGCGTGCCGTCCTTCATTGCGCGGAACTTCGCGCGCTCGGCGGCGCCGTGGAGGGTGTCTTCGGTCACGTCCATCGCATGCTCTCCTTGGTGCGAGTGCATAGCGCATGATGCCGCGCGACGCCAAAACTTGTCTGTTTCGCCGCCCGAACTACGTTAGGGAGCGGTGATGGCCATGCTGCCCTTCCGCCCCGCGCCGTTCTTCGACAACAAGAACGCCGCCTTCTGGAACCTGCAGTTCGCGGGCTGGGGCGGCGCGCTTGTCTGGCGCGCGCTTTCGACGGTGGCCAACGAGCAGCCGTGGGACCTGTTGCTGGTGGTGCTGGTCCAGATCATCACCGGCTTCGCGATCAGTCTCGTGCTGAGCGTGATCTACGGCAACCTGATCAAGCGCAGTCCGTTCGTGACGTGGTCGATGACCGCGCTCGTCCTCGTCGTCGCGGTGCTGCTGTTCGCGGGCATCGATTCGTGGCTGCAGGGCATCTATTACTCGAGCGCGCGCGAGACGACCTTCGTCCAGCGCACACTGGGCCTCGCGTTCCTCGACGGGACGCTGCTCGGCGCGTGGTCGGCGCTCTACTACGCGATCAATTTCTTCCTCCAGGTCGAGGAGCAGGCCGACCGGCTCGAGCGGCTGGAGGCGCAGGCGACCAGCGCGCAGCTGGCCATGCTGCGGTATCAGCTCAACCCGCACTTCCTGTTCAACACGCTGAATTCGATCTCCACGCTGGTGCTGCTCAAGCAGACCGAACCGGCGAACGCGATGCTCACGCGCCTGTCCGCCTTCCTGCGACATACCCTGGTGAGCGAGCCCGGGGCCAAGGTCACCGTGGCGCAGGAAGTCGAGACGCTGCAGCTCTACCTCGGTATCGAACGGATGCGGTTCGAGGAACGGCTGCGCACCGAATTCCGCGTCGATCCCGATGCCGCGCGCGCGGTGCTGCCTTCGATGCTGCTCCAGCCGCTAGTCGAGAATGCGATCAAATACGCCGTCAGCCCGCAGGAAGAAGGGGCCGATATCGCGCTTGTTGCACAACTCGTCGGACGCCGGCTGCGAGTGGCCGTGTCGGACACCGGTCCCGGCTTGCGCGAAGGGACCAGCCGCGCCAGCGGATCGAGCGCACTTGCGGGCATTGGCAGGACGGTGTCGACCGGCGTGGGCCTTGCCAATATCCGCGATCGTCTGGCCCAAGCCTATGGTGAGGATCACCGCTTCGAAATCCGCAACCCGCCCGAAGGCGGTTTCACCGTGATCATCGAGATCCCGTTCGAAACCGCCGAGAGCGAGGCGCCTGCGCCCGCCGTGAAGCCCGCCATTTCCGAAACCGTAACTGCCCCGCGGCTCGAGCCGCGTTCGATTGGAACCCCCGCATGACCATCCGCACCCTCATCGTCGATGACGAGAAGCTCGCTATCCAGGGCCTCCAGCTCCGCCTCGACAAGTTCGATGACGTCGAGGTGATCGGCACCTGCGCCAACGGGCGCGAGGCGATCCGTGCGATCAAGACCGAAAAACCCGACCTCGTCTTCCTCGACATCCAGATGCCCGGCTTCGACGGCTTCAGCGTGGTCAAGGGCGTGATGGAGATCGAACCGCCGCTGTTCGTCTTCGTGACGGCGTTCGAGGAACACGCGATCCGCGCGTTCGAGGCCAATGCCGTCAACTACCTGATGAAGCCAGTCGACGAGGACAAGCTGGCCGACACAGTCGAGCGCGTGCGCCAGCGCCTCGCCGACAAGCGCAGCGCCGAAGAGGCCGAAAAGCTCAAGACCGTGCTCAGCGAAGTCGCGCCCGATGCGGCCGACCAGTTCGCCGCCGACGACGCGGCCCCGGCCGAAAGCGCCGATCGCTACGAAAAGCTCATCAACATCAAGGATCGCGGCCAGATCTTCCGCGTCGAGATCGATTCGATCGAGCACATCGAGGCGGCGGGCGACTACATGGTCATCTCGACCGGCAACAACAGCCTTGTGCTGCGCGAGACGATGAAGGACCTCGAGCGCCGGCTCGACCCCCGCACCTTCCAGCGCGTCCATCGCTCCACCATCGTCAACCTCAACCAGGTCCGCCAGGTCAAGCCGCACACCAACGGCGAATGCTTCCTGGTGCTGGAGAGCGGGTCCGAGGTGAAGGTATCGCGCAGCTACCGCGACGTGGTCGCCCGCTTCGTGCATTGATGGCTGTCGCAAGTTCGGGCTGCACCGCGCATCCCGCAAGCGCGAACGCGCGTCGGCCGGTTAGGCCGGAAGCCAAGGGGCCGGACGGCCCCGCCGGCGCTTGAGGCGCAAACAAAAAACGGCCACACGCGCTGACATGGCTGCCTTCTCCATCCCCGGCTTCGACCTCGATCGTTTCGTCCGCGAGACCCTCGCGGAGGATCTCGGCGAGGGTCTGCCGGGCGGCGGCCATGACGTTACCAGCGAGAGTGTGATTCCGGCCGACGCGCGGTTTTCCGGAGTGATGGACAGCCGCGATGCGATCGTCGTCGCGGGGCTTCCGATTGCCGAAGCATTCTTCCGCGCGCTCGACCCGGACATGGCGATCGAACTACTGGTCGAGGAGGGCGCGGACGTTCAGCCCGGCACCGACCTGATGCGGCTGGAGGGCAACGCGCGCGCCATGCTGACTGCCGAGCGCAGCGCCCTGAACACCGTCCAGCACCTCTCGGGCGTCGCGACGCTGACCCGCGAATACGTGCGCGCGATGGACAACCCGGCCTGCACCCTGCTCGACACCCGCAAGACGATCCCGGGCCTGCGCCACCTCGAGAAATACGCCGTGCGCATGGGCGGCGCGGCGAACCACCGCATGGGCCTGTGGGACGCGGCGATGATCAAGGACAACCACGTCCTCGTCGCCGGTTCGGTGGGCGAAGCGGTACGCCGCGCGGTCGCGGCCGGTGTGCGCGAGATCATCTGCGAGGTCGACCGGATCGACCAGATCGAACCCGCGCTCGCCGCCGGGGCGACCCGCCTGCTGCTCGACAACATGGAACCCGCCGAGCTGGCCGAGGCCGTGCGACTTGTCGCCGGGCGCGTGCCGACCGAGGCGAGCGGCGGGATCAACCTGCAGACGATCAAGGCCAAGGCCGCGACCGGCGTGAACTACGTGTCGGTCGGCCGCCTCACCCAGAGCGCGCCTGCCGCCGACATCGGGCTGGATTTCACCCCGCTGTGAAGCGCCGCACGGGTCCGCGCCCCCCGGCTATCCGCTGGTTCGCGGGGCTGTTCGTCCTCGCCGCGATCCTGAGCCTCTTCGACGGCCTGTCGGGCCTTGATGCCCCGAACATGACCGATAGCATCCGCGACGCGACGATCATCGGGTCGAGCGCGCGGTTCACCATCGCACTGATGACGACCGGGCTGGTGTGGTTCTTCGCCCTGCGCCTCGCCCGCTGGATGGTGCCCGCGTTCCTGCTGACGAAGATCGCCGCAACGCTCGTTCTAGTCGTACGGGCGGGCTCGTTCGCTTTCGTATCGCCCCTGTGGCTGGCGGCGATGGCTCTCGGGGTGATCGCGGCCGCGATGCTCTTCGCGCCATCGGCCCGGCCGTGGTTCGCGAGGCCGGGACAGCGGATCGACGATGTCTTCGCCTAGGGTCCTCGTCGGAGCCGTGCTTGCCGTCACTCTGACCGGCACCGCTCACGCCCAGGCCTACCAGTGCCGCGTCCCGCAGAGGGTCCAGGTCCCGCAGGTTCGCCCCGACGGGCCGGTCCGCCGCGTGCCCGTCACCGGATACACGTTCGCGCTGAGCTGGGCGCCCGAGTTCTGCAAGGGCCGCGAGGGGCGCCGGGCCGATGCGGTGCAGTGCTCGGGCGACAACGGATCGTTCGGCCTCGTGGTGCACGGGTTGTGGCCGGACGGGCGTCGCGGGGGGCGCAGCGGCTGGCCGCAATGGTGCCCGACCGGTCGCGCGCCGTTGGCCACCGAAGTCCGCCGCAACCTCTGCATGATGCCGTCTGCGCGAATGCAGGCGAACGAGTGGGCCAAGCACGGCAGCTGCATGGTGCGGCGGCCCGAGACGTACTTCCGCGTCACCCGCATCCTGTGGGACAGCGTGACGCTGCCCGATCTCGACCGGCTGTCGAAGGAGGACGGCCTGACCGTCGGGATGCTCCGCGACCGCTGGCGGTTCGCCAATCCCGGCTGGCCGCGCGCGGCCATCGGCGTGAAGGTGAACGAGCGCGGTTGGCTGCAGGAACTGCGGCTCTGCTACGATCGCCGATTCCTGCCGGTCGCCTGCGACGCGGCGCGCTATGGTCCGAAGGACGGCGGGAAACTTCGCATCTGGCGCGGGTTGTAACGATACCCTCCCGCGGAGCCCGATCCCCATGAAATTCCTGTCGTTTCGCCTACCGCTGGTCGGCGCCCTTCTTTTGCCTGCGCTCGCCGCACCCGCCTTGGCCCAGACCGGCACCGATGAGGGCAAACCGGACTACAACGTCCTGATCGGAGCAGGCCCCCGCGTCGCGCCCACGTATCCGGGGTCCGGCGCACGCGAATGGAGCGCGTTCCCCTCTATCGAGGTCTGGGAGGCGGATACCGCCTTTCCGGTCGAGGCAGCCGACGAGGGCATCGGCCCGATCATTTTCGGCGAGCGACTGGGCACCGGTGCGGGCGTGACGCTTGCCATCGCCCCGACCCGTTCGCGCGACGACATTCCGGGACTGGGCAAGGTCGGCTTCGGCGTGGAGGCCGGCGCGTTAGCGCAGACGTTCCTGGGGCAGACCCTGCGGCTGCGGGGCGAGGTGTGGCAGGCGATCGGATCGCACAAGGGCCTGGTGGCCGACCTGATGGCCGACGCCGTTCTGCGCGGGCGGGACGATCGCTTCGTGATCGCAGCGGGTCCACGCGTGCGCTGGGGCGACGGACGATACCACCGCGGCCTGTTCGGCGTGGATCCGGCCGAGGCAGCCGCGAGCGGCCTTGCCGCCTATCGTCCGGGAAGCGGCATTCATGCCTATGGCGCGCAGGCCAACGCCCACGTGTTCCTCGGGCCCCGGATCGGCCTCAATCCTTATGCCCGCTACGACAGGCTGGTGGGCAATGCCGCCGATTCGCCGATCGTGCGCCAGGGATCGCGCAACCAATACGAGGCGGGAATGGCGCTCACCTACCGGTTCCGCATCCGGCGCTAGCGTCAGCGCCGGTCGCGGAAGAAGCCGCGCAGCAGTACCGCCGCCTCGCCCTCGCCGATGCCGCCGACGACTTCGGGCTTGTGGAGGCATTGGGGGTGATCGAACACGCGCGCGCCATGCGCCACTGCGCCGCCCTTAGGGTCGGGGGCGGCGTAGGTCACGCGGGCAAGGCGGGCGTGGGCGATCGCGCCGGCGCACATCGCGCACGGCTCCAGCGTCACGAACAGCTCGCACCCCGTCAGCCGCTCGTCGCCCAGCGCCAGCGCGGCCGCGCGAATCGCCGCGATCTCGGCATGGGCGGTGGGATCGTGGGTGGCGCGGGGGGCATTGCGGCCTTCGCCGATCACCGCGCCATCCTTGACGACGACCGCGCCGATCGGCACTTCGCCCGCCTCGGCCGCCTCGCGCGCGAGCGCGAGAGCACGTTTCATCGGGTCGGGCAGGGGCCAGCGAGTCATGTCGCTCTCCTAGCAGTGGGTTGACGATTCGCGAGCCTCTCGCTAAGCGCGCGCCTTTCCCGGCACTGCCGTAACTGCTTACCGAAGAGATTTGTCATGTCCCGCATCTGCGAACTCACCGGCAAGGGCCGTCAGGTCGGCCACAACGTGAGCCACGCCAACAACAAGACCAAGAGGGTCTTCCTGCCCAACCTGCAGAACGTGACGCTGATGAGCGAGAAGCTCGACCGCAGCTTCAAGTTCCGCGTCTCGACCCAGGGCCTGCGCTCGGTCGAACACAACGGCGGGCTCGACGCGTGGCTGATGAAGACCAGCGACGAAAAGCTGTCGGCCACCGCGCTCAAGGTGAAGCGCGAGCTGAAGAAGGCGGCCGCCGCCGCCTGATTGCCCTAAAGGGCTGATCGACAAGGGCGCGCCGGACTTCGGTCCGCGCGCCCTTTTCGCGTTTCCGGTCGGATCTTACTGGGGCGGCAGGAACAACAGCGGGTCGAGCCGCGCGCCCTGCCATTCGAGCGACCAGTGAAGGTGCGGGCCGGTCGCGCGCCCGGTCGCGCCGACAGTGCCGAGCAGCTGGCCCTGCCGCACCCGGTCGCCCTCCTTCACCGCCAGGCCCTGCGAGTGGAGGAACGCGCTGTTGAGCCCGCCGCCGTGGTCGATCATCAGCAGGTTGCCCTCCAGCGAAAACGGGCTGGTCGCCGCCAGCACCACGACTCCGTCAGCCGGCGCGACGTAGGTCGCCCCCGCACCCGGCGCGATATCGAGCCCGGAGTGGTAGGCCGCAGGCTCCCCGCGATAGATGCGCTGCGAACCGAACCGGCCCGAGATCCGCGCCCTGACCGGCCAGATCATCGCCTGCTTCCAGCCCTCGACCGACGAATCGGTGGCGCGGGCCGCCGCGATCCGCGCGAGTTCGGGGCGGCGGCGGGCCATGAATGCCTCGGTCGCCCCGCCCGGCGTGCGGGCGACGTCGATGCGCTCGATCTGCCACGCGCGCGGCGAGACCGAGAGCGGGCTGCGCACCTCGCGCCCGTCAGCCAGCGTGGCGACAAGCATGGCATTGGCCGGGGCATCGCGATCGAACGCGGCGAGGAAGCGGCCCTGCGCATCGAGCAGCAGCGGCTGCGCGTCAAGCCGAGCGCTCAGCGTCCCGCCGGGGGCCTGCCCGCGAATCCAGCCGCCCTGCGTAAGCTGGCCATCGACGGCGAACGTCGTGAGGGCACTGCGAGAGCCGGCCTGCGTCGGGGCTGGTGCGGGAGGTGGTGTGCGAACCGGCTGGACGACCGAGACGCTCGTGGGATCGGTATCGCTGCCGCCCGCGGTGCAGGCGGCTAGGATCAACGAAACGGCTGCGACCGCGAAACGCTTCACTCTTACTTCCCTTGGCCGAGGAGCCTCCGCGTGGCGAGATCGGCGCTGGCGTAGGGTTCCTGCCGATCGACACTCCAGTAGCGCAGCGCTTCGAGCGGGATGGCCTCTCCGCTCACCGCGCACACGACGTGGTTGCCTGGACGCATCACGCGAAAACCGTTGGGGCCGTAAATGAGCTGCGCGGCCTGGTCGCCAGATTTCATCAGCATGGCAGGGACCCTAGCACCGCTCGCTCAACCGAACAAATCGTCCTGCCGCGGCGGAGCGGCGGGCGAAGGGGAGGGGCGCGTCCGACGGACGGGAGCGGGCGCGGCGCCGAGGGGCGCGACCTCCAGCGGCCCATCGCGGAAATGCAGCGTCAGCGCGGTTTCCGTCTTCGCGCTGGCCGCGTCGACCAGCGTCTGCCCGCTGGAACCGGTCACCCGGACATAGCCCTTGCCGAGCAGGGTATCGGGATTGAGCGAGGTCATCAGCCGCGCGGTCGCCGCCAGCCTGTCCTGCGCGCGTTCTATCCGGTGGCGCAGCAACGCGGGCGACAGCCGCGCACGGTCGTGCTGCAAGGCCTCGCGCGCCGCACCTGCCCGGTCGCGCAGGCCCTGGCGCAAACGGCCCGACAGGTCGTCGAGCTTCTGCGCCTGCGGAGCAAGCAGCGCTTCGATTCTCGGCAGGCGCTTGACCCGCGCCTCCAGCCGCTCGCGACCGAGTTCCACGGGGCGCAAGGCGCAGCGTTGCTTGCGCAGGGCGAAATCGGCGAGCGTCGCGGCGAGCTCGCGGCGCACCGGCACCGCCATCTCGGCCGCCGCGGTGGGCGTCGGCGCGCGGCGATCGGCGGCGAAGTCGGCAAGCGTCGTGTCGGTCTCGTGCCCCACCGCGCTGATCGTCGGGATGGTCGAGGACGCGATGGCGCGGACGACGACTTCCTCGTTGAAGCTCCACAGGTCCTCGATCGAGCCGCCCCCGCGCGCGACGATCACCAGGTCGGGGCGCAAGGGGTGTCCGGGCGGCAGGGCGGAAAACCCGCGCACCGCGCCCGCGACCTGCTCCGCCGCGCCATTGCCCTGCACCAGCACCGGCCAAACCACCACGCGGCTCGGGAAACGATCGGCAAGGCGGTGGAGGATATCCCGGATCACTGCCCCCGTGGGCGACGTCACGACACCGATGGTGGCGGGGATGAACGGCAGCGCCCGCTTGCGCGCGGGATCGAACAGACCCTCCGCCGCGAGCCGCTGGCGCGTCTTTTCCAGCAGCGCGAGCAGCGCGCCTTCGCCCGCCAGTTCCAGGCTGTCGATCACGATCTGGTACTTCGAACGGCCCGGATAAGTCGTCAGCTTGCCGCTGGCCACGACCTCCAGACCGTCCTCGGGCACGAATGCCAGCCGCTCCGCCGATCCGCGCCACATCACGCCGTCGATCACCGCCTTGTCGTCCTTGAGCGCGCAGTAGAAGTGGCCCGATGCCGCGCGCTTCACGCCCGACAGTTCGCCGCGCAGGCGCACGAAACCGAAGCGGTCCTCGACCGTGCGTTTCAATTGTCCGGCAAGTTCGCTGACCGTCAGCGGCTCGGCGTTGTCCCCGGGCCGTCCCTTCGCTACCAGCCCGGCTCCATCTTCGGGGTAATCGGGAACGGGCATGAACATCCTTTTGCTGGGCAGCGGTGGGCGCGAGCATGCGCTGGCGTGGAAGCTCGCGCAATCCCGCCTGCTTACCGAAACCGGACATAGGCTCTACGCCGCCCCCGGCAACCCGGGGATCGCCGAGCACGCCGAACTGGTCGCGCTCGATGCGACGGATCATGCGGCGGTGGCGGCGTTCTGCGAGGACCATCGCATCGGCCTCGTCGTGATCGGGCCCGAGGCGCCGCTCGTCGACGGACTCGCCGACAGTCTGCGCGAAGAAGGCTTCCGCGTGTTCGGTCCTTCGGCCGCCGCTGCGCAGCTCGAAGGCAGCAAGGGCTTCACCAAGGACCTGTGCGAGCGCGCAGGGATTCCCACGGCAGGCTATGTGCGCACCGCCTCGCTCGGCGACGCGGTCGGCGCGCTCGGCAGGTTCACCCCGCCCTACGTGCTCAAGGCCGACGGCCTTGCCGCAGGCAAGGGGGTGGTCATCGCCGAAACCCGCGAGGAGGCCGAAGGTGCGCTCGCCGAGATGTTCGGCGGCCAGTTCGGCGCAGCGGGCGCGGAAGTGGTGATCGAGGAATTCATGGAGGGCGAGGAAGTGAGCTTCTTCGCGCTCACCGACGGGGCGACCGTGCTCGCCTTCGGCAGCGCGCAGGACCACAAGCGCGTCGGCGAGCGCGACACCGGCCCCAACACCGGCGGGATGGGCGCCTACTCGCCTGCCCGGTGCCTCACCCCGCTGCTGCGCGGCGAAGTGATCGAGCGGATCATCGCCCCCACCGTCCGCGCGCTCGCCGACGAGGGCACGCCCTATTCGGGCGTCCTGTTCGCCGGGCTCATGCTGACGAGCGAAGGGCCCAAGCTCATCGAATACAACTGCCGGTTCGGCGATCCCGAATGCCAGGTGCTGATGATGCGGCTGGAGGACGACCTCGGCGAACTGCTGCTCGCGTGCGCCGACAACCGCCTCGCCCGGGTCCCTCCGGTCAAGATGAAGCGCGATGTGGCTCTGACCGTCGTCATGGCGGCCGAGGGCTATCCTGGCACCCCCGCGAAAGGCGATGCGATCGACCTCGGCGAAGCGGAAGCGAACGGCGCGAAGGTTTTCCACGCCGGAACCGCACTCGCGGATGGCGGCCTTGTCGCGAGCGGCGGGCGCGTGCTCAACGTCACCGCGACCGGCGCGACCGTGCGCGAGGCGCAGGGCACTGCCTATGCCGCGCTCGATGCGATCGACGCGCCCAGCCTGTTCTGCCGCCGCGACATCGGTTGGCGCGAGGTCGCGCGCGAGATGGACGCCGAAGCGGACGGCTGATAGTCTCCCAAAGAAAACGGGCCGCGGCACCTTTTGAGGGGAAGGAACCGCAATGCCATATCGCCACGCGCACTATTTCGTGGGCTTCGTCCTGCTGGTCATCCTGGCGGGTTTCTGGGCGAGCTATTTCGCCCCCATCCGCACCGCGCTGCCGCTGGCGTTCCACGTCCACGCCATGACCGCGATCGCGTGGCTGCTGCTGCTGATCGTCCAGCACGTTTCCATCCAGCGACGGATGAACGCCTACCACAAGACGATGGGCTGGGCGAGCTTCGGACTGTTCCCGCTGCTGATCGTCGGGCTGACGATGATCATCAACCATTCTGCCGCCCGTCTCGCAGCCAACGAGGGCGAGTTCATCGCGTTCGCCGGACCCTCGTTCGCGATTGGCATGGTCATCGCCATCGCCGCATACCTGACGCTGTTCTATCTCGCGCTGAAGAACCGGCGGACCGTGAAACTCCACGCGGGCTACATGCTCGCGACACCGCTGATCCTGTTCGAATCGCCGTTCAGCCGGGTGATCGACGCCTACCTGCCGTGGCTCAACGTCATCGGCAGCGAGGGGCCGCAGGCGCTGTTCGACACGATCGTCGTCGGCGACACGATCGCCACGGTGTTCGCGCTGGCGCTCTACGCCCGTGACCGCAAGCACGGCGCCCCATGGTTGATCGCTTCGGCGTTCATGATGCTGCAGGCGGTCGTAATGTGGGTCACTCCGGGCAACGCGGCGATCGGAGAGGTCTTCAAGGCCTACGCCGCGATCCCCGATACGATCACCCTGTCGCTCGCGGCCGCGGTTGGCGGAGCGGCCTGCTGGTTCGGTTGGCACGCCGCCCCCCAACGCAAGCGGCGCCGCCGGCGTTCGAAGGGCGGAGACGCCGCACCCGCCTGAGACGCGGTTGACGGTGCGCGGCGGGGGGCGCATCGGCGAGCGCGATGGACGCACCGCAGAGTCCCCCGCCACGCACCGGACTATTGGCCAGCGGCCGCGCGCTCGCCCCGTTCGCGCATCCGGCGTTCCGGGCGATCTGGACCGCGAACCTGCTGTCGAACATGGGCTCGATGATCCAGGGCGTCGCCGCGGCCTGGCTGATGACCGAACTGACGAGCAGCCACCTGCTGATCGCGCTGGTGCAGGCGTCGACGACGATGCCGATCCTGCTGTTCGGCGTGTTCGCCGGGGCGATCGCCGACAATTACGACCGGCGGATCGTCATGCTCGTCGCGCAGGTCGGGATGCTTGTCACATCGGGCGTACTGGCGGTGATCACGTGGGAAGGAGTGATCGAACCGTGGAGCCTGCTGGCGCTGACGCTGCTCGTCGGCACCGGGACCGCGCTCAACGGACCCGCCTGGCAGGCCTCCGTCCGCGCACAGGTGGGCCGGGCGGACCTGCCGCAGGCGATCAGCCTCAATTCGATCGCCTTCAACCTGGCGCGCAGCGTCGGCCCGGCGCTCGGGGGGCTACTGATCTCGCTGTGGAACGTGGGCCTTGCGTTTGCGGTCAACGCGGTGAGCTACGTGATCCTGATCGCGGTGCTGCTGCGCTGGCGGCCCAGCTTCGCTCCTCCGGTCCGGGCGCCGATGCTCGAGTCGATCGCGCGCGGGCTGCGATTCTGTGCGTCTTCCATCCCGGTGCGGCGGGTGTTGTTGCGCGGCGCGACTATCGGGCTCGGGTTTGCCGGATACCAGGCGCTGCTGCCCGCGATCGTGCGCGAGCGCCTCGACGGCAGCGAAATCGACTACGGCCTGCTGCTCGGCGTGTTCGGCGTCTGCTCGATACTGGCCGCGTTCACGACCCCGCCGCTGCGCCGCCGTTACGGGACCGAAGTCGTCATGGGCATCGGGACGCTGGTTTTCGCGCTGGGTATCGTCCTGATCGCGCTGGCCGGGTCGGTGCCCGCTGCCATGCCTGCCGCGGCCTGCGCCGGGTTCGCGTGGGTCACCGCGTTCACCACGCTCAACGTCGCGATGCAGGTGCGTTCGCCTGAGGAGATCCTCGGCCGCTGCCTGTCGATCTACCAAGCGGTGACCTTCGGCGCGATGGCATTGGGCGCTTGGGTGTGGGGCGCGATGTCCGACTGGCTAGGACTTGGCGCTGCGCTGACCTCGGCCGCCGTCTGGCTCGTCGCCATGCTCGTCGTCATGCGCCTGTCTGCGCCGATGCCCGCGCGCGGCGAAGGGGTGCAGTAGCGCCCGCGCTGCTCGGCCCGGTCAGACGAGCTTTTCGGCCATCAGCGCCTCAAGGTCCGCCTCGGGCCGCGCGCCGTAGTGGCTGATGATCTCGGCCGCACAGATCGCCCCGCGCTTGAGGCAGGTCTCGAGCGGTTCGCCCTTCACGTGCCCGAACAGGAAACCCGCGGCGAACAGGTCCCCCGCACCGGTCGTATCGACCACGCTGGTCGCCACCGATGGCACCGTCGCGCGCGCGCCGTCCTTCAGTGCGGTCGCACCGTCCGCGCCGCACGTGACCACCAGTGTCGGCACCTTGTCCTTCAGCGCGGCAATCCCCGCCTCGAAGTCGCTTTCGCCGGTCAGCGCCGCGAGTTCGGTGTGATTGGCGAACAGCACGTCGATCAGGCCTTCCGCGATCAGCGCGCGGAAGTCGTCGCCGTGGCGTTCGATCACGAACACCTCGGACAGCGTGAACGCGACCTGGCGTCCGGCAGCCCGGGCCGCCTCGATCGCCCGGCGCATCGCGGCGCGCGGTTCCTCGGGATCCCACAGGTAGCCTTCGAGATAGAGCACGCGCGCGGCGGCGATCTCGGTCTCGTCGAGCGCGGCGGCGGGGAGGAACTGGCTCGCGCCGAGGAAGGTGTTCATCGTCCGCTGGCCATCGGGCGACACGAAGATCAGGCACTGCGCGGTCGGCGGCTCGCTGTCGGGGCGAACCGGGGTGGCAAAGGCGATGCCGCCTGCACGGATGTCATGTGCGAAGACGCGGCCGAACTGGTCGTCGGCAACCTGGCCGATGAAGGCGCAGTCCGCCCCGAGCGCGGCGAGACCCGCGAGCGTGTTCGCCGCAGAGCCGCCCGAGATTTCCTTCGCCGGCCCCATCGCGTCGTAGAGGCGGCGTGCGCCGTCGGCATCGACCAGGGTCATCCCGCCCTTGTTGAGCGCCAGCCGCTCGATCGTGGCATCGTCGGCGGGGGCCATGATGTCGACGATGGCGTTGCCGATGGCGATGACGTCGTAACGGGGTTCGGGCACTCGGGAATCCTCGGATCTGGGAAAAGCCCGGCGCGCCTAGCGGGTTGCGCCCGATTGGCCAAGCGTGGAGAAGGCCGTCCTCAAGCAGCGAAGCGATAGGACGAAAAAGAATGATCGTCCTCAAGTAGCGAAGCGATAGGACGCAAGGAATGATCGGAGTGCCTTCCGCTTTCGCCCGCGCCGTGGGCCAGCTCGGCGATCGCCGCGTGCTGGCGGTGCTCGTCAAGAGCATGGGGGTGACGCTGGCGATCTTCGCCGCGCTGGCGGTTGCGTTGTGGCGCGGAGCGGCGCTCGCCATCGAGCGCTATGCAGCGGGCTGGGGCGAAGTCGGCGGGCTGATCGCGCTGGTGCTGGGCATCATCGCGGGCTGGCTCGCCTTTCGTATCCTCGCGCTGGCGGTGCTGCAGTTCTTCGCCGACCAGGTGGTCCACGCGGTCGAAGCGCGGCACTATCCCGCCGAAGCCGCCGCCGCGCGCGACCTGCCGTTCGCGGAAGACGCCCGGAATGCGCTGGGCGGGCTCATGCGGGCGGTGATCGTCAATCTGGTCGCGCTGCCCGTCGCGCTGCTGCTGCTGGTCACCGGGATCGGCACCGCGCTGCTGTTCTGGGCGGTCAACGCCTGGCTGCTCGGGCGCGAGCTGCAGGACATGGTCTGGCTGCGCCACCGGGCGCCTCGTTCGTCATCTGGCCGGCAGGACGCGCCGCCGCTCGGCGCCTTGACACGGCTCGCGCTGGGCGGGATCGTGGCCGCCGTGCTGCTGGTGCCTCTGCTCAACCTCCTCGCCCCGGTGCTCGGCGCGGCGGCGGCGACGCACCTCGTCCATTCGCGTAAAGGTCGCCCGTGAAATACTTGCCCCTGCTGTTCCCGCTCGCGCTCGCCGCCTGTGGTCCCTCGACCGGGACCAAAGTCGCCTCAACCCCCGCGCCCGTGACGACCGCGCGCACGCAGGCGGTCCCTGCGACGCGCCCCGCCCCTCCGCCGAGCGGCGGCTTTCGCGCGGCCAAGGTGATGAACCTGCCCGGACTCGAAGGCGTGATCGGGTCCGACACCGCGGGCCTGCAACGCCAGTTCGGCCCCCCGCGGCTCGACGTGTGGGAAGGCGACGCGCGCAAGCTGCAGTTCTCGGGCGAGGCCTGCGTGCTCGACGTCTACCTCTACCCGCCCGCGCCCGGCGGCCAGCCGACCGCGACCTGGGTCGACGCCCGCCGCGCAAGCGACGGCCTCGACGTCGACCGCGCGAGCTGCGTCAGGGCGCTGAAAAAGTAGGGCACGAATTTCCCCCCGAGCAGCCCCTTTTGGCGGAATTCAAACCATGAAGGACTCGCCGCAGCCGCACGCGCCCTTGGCGTTGGGGTTCGTAAAGACGAACCCGGCGGTGAAATCGTCCTCGACCCAGTCCATCGTGCTGCCGACGAGGTAGAGCACGCTCGGCCCGTCGATGTAGAACGTGCCGCCGGGGGTTTCGATCTTCTCGTCGAACCGGGTCTCTTCGCTGACGTAGTCGACCGAGTAGGCGAGGCCCGAGCAGCCGCGGCGCGGAGTCGATAGCTTGACGCCGATCGCGCCGTCGGGCGCCTCGGCCATCAGGTCGGCCACCCGCGCCTCGGCGGCGGGGGTAAGGATCACGGCGGCGGGACGGGTGCGGAGCTTGGTGTCGGTCATAACATTCCCAGTTCGAGTCGCGCCTCGTCGGTCATCTTGTCCGGTCCCCACGGCGGGTCCCACACGAGGTTCACTTCGGCATCGCGGACGCCGGGCACACTGCCGACGCGGAGCTCGACTTCGCCCGGCATCGATTCGGCGACCGGGCAGTGCGGGGTGGTCAGCGTCATGGTGACCTTGGCATCGCCGTCCTCGGTCACCTCGACCCCGTAGATCAGGCCGAGGTCGTAGATGTTGACCGGGATTTCCGGGTCGAAGATGTCCTTCAGCGCCTCGACGATCGCTTCGTAGAGATCGCCGCCGACTTCGCCCGCGTGAGCGACTTCGGGCTTCTGCGCGAGGAATCCCTCAAGGTAATCGCGCTTGCGCTCGAGCTTTTCGGTAGGGGTCTCGACCGCGTCTTCGACGCTCGCGCGCGGCGGCTTCGCGACGCTCCCGACCTCTTCGGTCTCGAACCGGGTTTGCTCATTCATGCGAAGATCCTGAGTCACGAGAAAATTCTTCTGGCACGCTCGATCCCGCGGATCAGCGCGTCGATATCGGTGTGGTCGCTGTAGAGGCCGAAGCTCGCCCGCGCGGTGGCGGGCACGCCGAGGTGCTCCATCAGCGGCTGCGCACAGTGGTGGCCGGCGCGGATCGCGACGGTCTCCTCGTCCAATATGGTGCCGAGGTCGTGCGGATGCACCCCCTCGATCGCGAAACTGACGATGCCCGCGCTGTCCTCGGGCCCGAACAGCGTCACATCGTTCATTGGGCGAAGTGCATCGCGCAGTTGCCGCACGAGATCGCCCTCGTGCGCCTCGATCGCGTCGAGCCCCACACCCGCGACATAGTCGCAGGCGGCGGCAAACCCGATCGCTTCGACGATCGCGGGGGTGCCCGCCTCGAACCGCTGCGGCGGCGGGGCGTAGGTCGTGCGTTCGAACGTCACGCGGTCGATCATCGAACCGCCGCCCTGCCACGGCGACATTGCAGCGAGCAGCTCCGCCCGCCCCCACAGCGCGCCGATCCCGGTCGGGCCGTAGAGCTTGTGCGCAGAGAAGGCGTAGAAATCGCAGTCGAGCGCGGCGACATCGACGCCCAGACGCGGCACCGCCTGACACCCGTCGACCAGCAGCTTCGCACCGACCGCATGGGCAAGGTCCGCCGCGCGGCGCACGTCGAGCGTGGAGCCGAGCACGTTCGACACGTGCGCGAGGGCGACCATCGTGTGCTCGGGCGTGAGCATCGCCTCGGCCGCGTCGAGGTCGATCCGGCCGTCGCTCGTCAGCGGACAGACGTCCACCTGCCACCCGGCGAGCTGCCACGGCACGATGTTCGAATGATGCTCGAGCGTGCTCAGCAACACGCGGCCCTTGTCGGGATACGAGTAGGCGACGAGGTTGATCGCCTCGGTCGCGCCGCGGGTGAAGACCAGCTCCTCCTCGCGCCCTCCGACGAAGGCAGCGACCCGCCGCCGTGCCGCCTCGTAGCCGAGCGTCATCTGCGCCGAGCGCGAATAGACCCCGCGGTGCACTGTCGCATAGTCGGCACCGATCGCGCGGGTCACCGCGTCGATCACCGCCTGCGGCTTCTGCGCGGTGGCCGCCGTATCGAGGTAGTGCCACGGCTGCCCGCCCGGGCCGACGAGCCCCGGAAAATCGGCCTTGCGGCTGATGGCCTGCATCATGGTCACGCCGCGCCCTCCAGCACGCCCAACGCCGCTTCGAGCAGCGCGTCGGGCTCGCCATGCGCGGCGAAGGCATCGGCGACGAAGGCCCGGACCAGCAGCGCCTTGGCGGCCTCGGGGGGAAGTCCGCGCGCGGCCATGTAGAACGCCGCCGCCTCGTCCATCTGGCCGATCGCGGCGCCGTGCGCGCACTTCACGTCGTCGGCGAAGATTTCCAGTTCGGGCTTGGCGTTGGCGGAGGCTCCGCGCGACAGCAGCAGGCCCTTGAAGCTCTGGGCGGCGTCGGTCTTCTGCGCGTCCCGCGCGACGGCCAGCCGGCCGAGGAAGTTGCCCGTCGCGCTGCCCCAGTGGACCGCGCGAACGACCTGGTTGCTGGTGCCGCCGGGCTCTGCGTGGTGCACGCGGGTGACGATCTCGCGCGTGGCGTCGCCGCCGCCGATGGTCACGCCGCCGAGTTCGAAATGCGCGCCTTCGTGCAACGTCACCTCGACCTCGAGGCGGGTGTATTCGGGTGCCGAGAGCACCGCGAACAGCTCCGCCCGCGCGCCCGCGGCTACGTCCAGCCGCACGCGGTGGAGGCCGGGGTACGCGGCATCGAGGATCAGGTCCTTGGCACGCGTCTCGCCGGGTGCGAGCACGGCCTCGTGCCACACGTCGAGCGCGGCCGGCTCCAGCGCCGCCAGCGCGTCGGGATCGGCGTAGCGCCAGTCCTCGTCACGCGTGGTGGGGAGCACGGCGAAGGTCACGCGCCGCCCCGCTTCAATGCCAGCGCCGCGATGCCCTGCCCGCGGTTCTGCTTCAGGCACGGGTCGAGCGTGGCGAGCTTCGCCTTCATCTTCACTTGCTTCTCTTCCGCGGTGCCCTTGCCGTCGGCGATCGCCTTCAGCGCGGGGTAGGCGGGCTTCACGCAGGTGAGCGTGGCGAAACAGCCGATCTTGTCGATCTCCTCGTCGCCCGAGGTCTTGACCGTCTTGCACGCGAGCTTGCCGTCGACCGCCGCCCAGGTGCCGCGCCACTGCTGCAGCTTGCCTGCGATCACCGGGACCTGCGCGGCGACTTTCGGATCGACCTTCGAGGTATCCACGTTCGCGGGCGGCGTGGCGGCACCGCTCGCTTGCGCGAGCACGAACAGCGCGGAGACCAGCCAGCTCATGCCGTCCCCACCTTTTCAGAGACCCCTTCGTAGCCTTCGCGCTCGAGCTCGAGCGCGAGTTCGGGGCCGCCCGACTTCACGATCCGGCCCTTGGCGAGGATGTGCACCCGGTCGGGCTTCACGTAGTCGAGCAGGCGCTGGTAGTGGGTGATCAGCAGCACGCCCTTGTCGGGCTTTCGCATGATCGCGTTGATGCCCTCGCCGACGATCTTCAGCGCATCGATGTCGAGCCCGCTGTCGGTTTCGTCGAGCACTGCGAATTGGGGATCGAGGATGCCCATCTGGACCATTTCGGCGCGCTTCTTTTCGCCGCCCGAGAAGCCGACGTTCACCGGCCGCTTGAGCATGTCCATGTCCATGCGGAGCAGCGCGGCCTTGTCCTTCGCGAGCTTGAGGAATTCGCCGCCTGACAGCGGCTCCTCGCCCCGCCCCTTGCGCTGCGCGTTGAGCGCCTCGCGCAGGAACTGGACGTTGGAAACGCCGGGAATCTCGACCGGATACTGGAAGCCGAGGAACAGCCCCGCCGCCGCGCGCTCGTGCGGTTCGAGGGCGAGGAGGTCCTCGCCGCCGAGCGTGACCGAACCCCCGGTCACCTCGTAACCCGGCCGCCCGCCGAGCGTGTAGGCCAGCGTCGACTTGCCCGCGCCGTTGGGGCCCATGATCGCATGGACCTCGCCCGCGCCGACCTCGAGGCTGAGGCCGCGCAGGATCTCCGCCTCGCCGACAGTGGCGTGCAGGTTACGAATCGAGAGCATTGGCATCTTTTCCGGTGAACTGGGCGATCGACTGCGCGATCTCGGCATCGAGCTTGCGAACGGCAGCCGCCTTGGCGTCACCCGACAGGCCCGCCGTGCGCTGGTCGCGGACGCGGGCGATCTGCGCGCCGCAGAACGCGCGCACCTCGGTGACCTTGGTACGCAAATCGCCGTCGAGCGCGGAGGTTGAGCCCGCGAGCAGGCACCCGCGCAGGCGTCCTTCGGCGGCGGCGGCGCCGAAGTCTTCGGCGGCCGCAGGCGCGGCGAGCGCTGTAACCGCCAGCGCGGCAACGAACGGGACTCGAATCATTCGGGCTTCCTTTCGGCGGGCCGCCTGCCTGGCCGCGACCAGTCCTGGTTGGGGTTCTGCGCGGCGTGTTCGCGGGCGCGGGTCTTCTTGTCGGCGATGCGCATCCGCATCCCGGCGGTGATGCGGGCGAGGACGGCGTCCATGTTGTCGAGCACGTCGGCCGCCGCGATCCGCATCACCTTGATGCCGACCGCGTTCAGGCTCTTGTCGCGGCGCTTCGAGATCGCCGGATCGGCTCCTTCCTCGTCGAGCATGATCGCCATGCCGAGCGTGGGGCTGCCGAAATCGACGATCGCGCTGCCGATCACCGCGTGGCGGGTGAACTTGTACCGGCCGAGATCGGCCTTGGCGAACCGCTCGGCGAGCGCCTTGTGCGCAGGGGTCGAATGCCGCCGCATCTCGCGCGCCATGTCGTGCAGCGCATCGAGCCGCTTGTCGGAAATCTCCCACCCGCGCCCCTTCTTCTTGATCGCGGGCGCGGCATCGGCGGTCTCGTCGGGCGAGCGGAGCTGGAGGGTCTTGCGGGTGGTCATCCGACCGCGTCCCATTCATCGCTTCCATCAACGTGAATAATGAAAAGGGTGTCGCAAATCACATCTGGCCAGGCCACTCGGACTACATTCCCTTCTTCGAACCGGAGTTGACCGGCTCTGGGAGCATCGCTGAGATCAAAACCCTTAACATATTTGCCAACTAGAGCGGTGAGCCCCGTCGGAGCAGCCTGGTCGCGGAAGTCTGACCCTCCATCCTCAAGCAAAATATCGGCAGACGAGCTCAGCGTGAAGCTCTCGTCGCCCTTCGTCAGGCCGAGCTGAAAGTGGGCTAAACCAAAGCAGACCCGGTCAACGTGGGCTCCAATGATTTTGTCAGCGAGGTTCACCCCACGCTCCCCTCGAGCGAGATCGCCAGCAGCTTCTGTGCCTCGACAGCGAACTCCATCGGCAGCTGTTTCATCACGTCTTTCGCAAAACCGTTGACGATCAACGCCACCGCCTCTTCCTGCCCAAGCCCGCGCTGCATGGCGTAGAACAGCTGGTCGTCGCTGATCTTGCTGGTGGTCGCCTCGTGCTCGATCTGCGCGGTGGGGTTCTTGACCTCGATGTAGGGCACGGTGTGTGCGCCGCAGGTCGAGCCCAGCAGCAGCGAATCGCACTGGGTGAAGTTGCGCACGTTCTCGGCATTGGCGCCGACGCGGACGAGGCCGCGGTAGGTGTTGTTGCTCTTGCCCGCCGAGATGCCCTTGGAGATGATCGTCGAGCGGCTGCCACTGCCGTTGTGGATCATCTTCGTGCCGGTGTCGGCCTGCTGGAAGTTGTTGGTCACCGCAACCGAGTAGAACTCGCCGACGCTGTCCCTGCCATTAAGCACGCAGCTCGGGTACTTCCACGTGACCGCCGAGCCGGTCTCGACCTGGGTCCAGCTAATCTTGCTGCGCGCGCCCTGGCACAGGCCGCGCTTGGTGACGAAGTTGTAGATCCCGCCGACGCCCTCGGCGTTGCCGGGGTACCAGTTCTGTACGGTCGAATACTTGATCTCGGCGTCGTCCATCGCGACCAGCTCGACCACCGCGGCGTGGAGCTGGTTCTCGTCGCGCATCGGCGCGGTGCAGCCTTCCAGGTACGAAACGTAGCTGCCCTTTTCGGCGATGATCAGCGTGCGTTCGAACTGGCCGGTGTTTTCGGCATTGATGCGGAAATAGGTGCTGAGCTCCATCGGGCAGCGCACGCCCTCGGGGATGTAGACGAACGTCCCGTCCGAGAAGACCGCGCTGTTGAGCGTGGCGAAGTAGTTGTCGTGCTGCGGCACCACCTTGCCTAGCCACTTTCGCACCTGGTCGGGGTATTCGCGGATCGCTTCGCTGATCGAGCGGAAGATCACGCCCGCCCGCTCGAGCTCGGCGCGGAAGCTGGTCGCCACGCTGACGCTGTCGAACACCGCGTCGACCGCCACCTTGCGCACGCCCGCGAGCACTTCCTGCTCCCCGATCGGGATGCCGAGCTTGTCGTAGACCGCCTTGATCTCGGGATCGAGCTCGTCGAGCGATTCGAGTTCGGGCTTCTTCTTCGGCGCGGCGTAGTAGAACGCGTCCTGGTAATCGATCGCCGGATAGCCGAGCTTCGCCCAGTCGGGCTCCTTCATCGTCTGCCACAGGCGGAACGCCTTCAGCCGCCAGTCGAGCATCCATTCGGGCTCGTCCTTCTTGGCGCTGATGAAACGGACGGTGTCTTCGCTGAGGCCCTTGGGCGCGAATTCGGTCTCGATCTCGGCAGACCACCCGTGTTCGTAGTCCGCCGCGCGGGCGGCCGCTTCGCGGGCGGCGATATCGGTCATGGTTGCATCGTCGGTCATGCCTGCACCTGCGCCAGACGGTTCAATGAGACGCTCGACAGCGCGCCATGCAGCGCTTCATTGACGAGTGGCCAGTGCGGGCGGACGGTGCACGAACTCTCCGCCGCGCATTCGCCGTGCGAGCACGCAGCGAGCGCAATCGGCCCCTCGACCGCCTCGACGATGTCGGCGAGCGTGATCGCCGCCGCCGGGCGCGCGAGCTGCAGGCCGCCGTGCGCGCCCCGCACCGAGCGCAGGAGGCCAGCGGCGGTCAGCTTGCTGACGAGCTTGGCGACGGTTGGCGCGGGAAGGCCGGTCTCGGCCGCCAGCTCGCCCGCACTCGTCCGCCCCCCGCCGCAGTGGCGGGCCGCGGCGCTCATCGTGACGACGGCGTAATCGGCTAGGTTCGAGAGGCGCATTGCAATCGGGTCAATTCGGAATGATTCGGTCCGAATTGCACCTAGGCGTCGTCGCCCTTGCTTTCAAGCGGCGGGAGAGGGGCGACCTGCGGGTGGATCTCGCGGAAATTGCGCACATCGAGCAACGTGCGCAGGATCGAATCGTCCTCCGCCAGCAGTCGCGCGGGCGTGCGGCCGGTGAACTCGCGGATTTCGCGGATCATGTGCGACTGGTCGTAGAAGACCTCGGTCAGCTCGGCGACACGGTCCTCGCTCACGTCTGTCTGCGAGAGCAGTGCCACGACGCGAGTGGCGCGGTAGATGCGCATGAGGTGCGTCGGCCCCGACCCGAGGTAGCGCGCGACGAGGCGCTGGACTTGGCGCGGCGAATATTCGCTGGCGTCGTAGAGCTCCTGTGTGGGCGGATTGAACCCGCCGCCAAGCCAGCCCGCCACCTGGCGCAGCAGTTGGACGTGCCCCTGCGGCACGCGGCGGATACGCGGTCGCAGAAAGGCCGAAACGATGTCGGCGAGCGCCTGTCCGTCCATCTCCGGATCGGCTTCGTACGCCGCGCGGACGGCGTCGCCGATGGCAGTTGCATCATGCCCGAAAACACCTGCAGCATCGTGCAGGCGGTCGGCCGACTTGTCGGCGGCTAGGCCAGTGAGTGCCGCCCAGCCGAGACCCGACAACGCCGCACCGAAGGCATGGAACGGCCCGTTCACCTCGAACGGCGCGGCGACGGTGGTCGGCCCCTGGACCGTCACCGGAAACGAAGGATCGGATCGGCCGTGCGGATAGTACATCACGCCGTGCCCGCGCAGATAGATCTGGAACTGGCCGACCGCCGCAGGCTGCATGTCGCGAATATCGATCTCGTCGCAGCGGAAGAGGAAATAGGTCGTGACGTACGGCTGCAAGTCCGCTGGCGGCGCGATGTAGTCGAGCCGCATCAGAGCCTGTTCGGTCAGCGCGTCGTCGATCGCGCCCCGTTCGGCATGCCAGTCTGCGGTCAGCGCGCGATGCATCGCTTCCGGAAATCCCCCGATTCCTGCCGATGCGACCCGGGGCAGCGGTTACGATCCCGGCTGCTCTCCAGCAACCGGACAATGCGCCAATCGCGAATTATTTCCTTGTGATAGAAAAAAGGCGGTCCCAGCCGGAGCCAGGACCGCCGTAAAGTGGAGGAACTCGTTGCCAAGAAAGCTTCGAGCCCTTCGGGTCGCAGGGGTCAGATACGGCGATTCGTGATTCGCGGATTGTATGAAAGCGACGCAAAACGGCTAATCGGGGCACCTTTTGTTGTATGTTTTCGACGTTTTGCGCATTTTGGGTCCATTCTCGACAGAGTCGCGCCTCCACGCCATAGGCGATCGGAATGCTCTATCGCCTGGCCACTCCCGCCCTCTTCGCGCTCGATCCCGAACGCGCGCATCGGATGACGATCGCCGGCCTGAAGCTTCTGCCCACGCTGACCCCGCCCGCACCGGGTCCGCTGGCGACGACGGTCGCGGGGATCGCGTTCGCCAACCCGGTCGGCCTCGCCGCGGGGTTCGACAAGGACGGCGAAGTTCCCGACAAGATGCTCGGCCTCGGGTTCGGTTCGGTCGAGATCGGCTCGCTCACGCCGCGCCCGCAGGCGGGCAATCCCAAGCCGCGCCTGTTCCGGCTTGCCGAAGACAGCGCGGTGATCAACCGCATGGGATTCAACAACGGCGGCGCCTCCGCGGCGATCGGCCGACTGGAAAAGCGCGACCGCAAGGGCGTGCTCGGCATCAACGTCGGTGCGAACAAGGATTCGCCCGACCGGATCAACGACTACCTCAAGGGCATCGCCACGTTTCGGCCCGCCGCCGACTACCTGACGGTCAACATCAGCTCGCCCAATACGCCGGGCCTGCGCGACCTGCAGGCGCGCGGCGAGCTGGAAGCATTGCTCGAGGCGATCCGCGACCAGCGAATGGCCGGCGACCCCCCGGTCTTCCTCAAGGTCGCGCCCGACCTTGCCGAGGGCGATCACGAGCGGATCGTGCGCGTGGCGCTCGACTGCGGGATCGCCGCGCTGATCGTCGCCAACACGACCGTGTCGCGCCCGCCACTGCGCTCGTCGCACGCGGACGAGACCGGCGGCCTGTCGGGCGTGCCGCTCGCACCGCTGGCGCTCGACCAGATCCGCCGCTTCCGCGCAATCGCGGGCACTGATCTGCCGCTGATCGGCGTGGGCGGCATTCGCGGAGCGGAAGATGCCTGGCAGCGCATCCGCGCAGGGGCCAGCCTCGTCCAGCTCTACAGCGCGCTCGTCTACGAAGGCCCGGGCCTGGCGAAGCGGATCGTGCGCGGTCTGGAGACCAAGATGAAACGCGACGGCTTCACGTCGATTGCGGAGGCGGTCGGGAGCGAGTAGCACCGCGCGCAATGCTGCGCCGCTTCATCGTTTCGCTCGCCGCGCTCCCGCTTCTCGCGGGCTGCGCCACCCTCCCCACCGAAACCTCGCCCGCGACCGCGGTGCAGGGCAACGTCAGCGCCGCCGACCCGCGCGCCGAGGAGGCGGGCCTCGCCATGCTGCGGCAGGGCGGCAACGCGGTCGACGCCGCGATCGCGACGATGATCGCGCTGACTGTCGTGGAACCGCAGAGCTCGGGCATCGGCGGCGGCGGGTTCATGGTCCGCGGCGCGGCCGACGGCAGCGTCGAGAGCTTCGACGGCCGCGAAAAGGCGCCGGCGGGCGCGGGCAACGACTGGTTCCTCAACGCCGACGGCTCGCTTCCCCCGTTCGACGCCTCGATCAAGAGCGGTCTCAGCGTGGGCGTCCCCGGCAATCTCGCGCTCGCGGCAAAGGCGCACGCCGAGCACGGCAAGCTGCCGTGGGCGAGGCTGTTCGATCCGGCGATTGCGCTCGCCCGTGACGGCTTCAGGATGAACCCGCGCCTCGTCGGTTCGCTCACCCAGACGACAGACCGCGCCGCCTGGACGCCCAGCGGCCGCGCGCTGTTCTTCGGCGCCGACGGCAAGCCGCTCCCTGCGGGAACTCTGGTGAAGAACGAAGCGCTCGCGCAGACGCTCGAAGCGGTCGCCAAGGGCGGCACCAAGGCATTCTACACCGGCCCGCGCGCCGAGGCGATCGCCGCCACGGTGGCCGCCGAGACCCCGCGACCGCGTCCGATGACGGCGGGCGACCTTGCCGCCTACGAATCGAAGGAGCGCCCGCCGGTCTGCGGCACATACCGCGGCTACAAACTGTGCGGCATGGGCCCGCCGAGTTCGGGCGGGATCGCGGTGCTGCAGATCCTCAAGATGCTCGAGCGGTTCGACCTGAAATCGCTGGGCGCCGACAATCCGGTGACCTGGCACCTTTTCCTCGAAGCACAGCGGCTCGCCTACGCCGACCGCGAGCTTTACGCCGCCGACAGCGACTTCATCGCAGTGCCGGTCGCGGGCCTGGTCGATCCCGCCTATCTCGCACAGCGCAGCCAGCTCATCGACCCGGCGAAGTCGATCGCCAGCCCCAAGGCGGGTGTGCCCGCAAGCGCGCAGATGGCGCTGGCCGACGGCGACGAGCCGGAGGAGCATGGCACCTCGCACTTCTCCGCAGTCGACAAGAGCGGCACGATGGTCAGCTACACCTCGACGATCGAAAGCGCGTTCGGGTCGGGCCTGATGAGCGGCGGGTTCTTCCTCAACAACGAGCTAACCGATTTCAGCCGCTCGCCGTCGGTGGACGGCAAACTCGTCGCCAACCGGGTCGAGGGCGGGAAGCGGCCGCGCAGCTCGATGGCGCCGATGGTGATCTACGACCCGTCGGGCAAACCGATCATCGCGGTGGGCGCGGCGGGCGGGGCGACGATCCCGGTTTCGACCACCCGCGCGATCATCGGCATGATCGACTTCGGGCTCGACGCGGACGCCGCGCTCGGGCTGCCGTTCACCATGGCCTATGTAGACACGATCCTGGTGGAAAAGGGCACCTGGCTCGAAGCGGCGAGCGACCGCCTGCGCGCGCTCGGCCATGCGCAGATCCGCTCCGGCGAGGCGCCGATCAAGGTCAACGCGCTGCTCCGCACGACCACGGGCTGGCAATCGGCGCGCGAGCCGCGGATGGAAACGCTGCTCGACGCCCCGTGACACCGCTTGTCGCTACGGCCGCGGGAGCCTAAGCCCGAGACCGACCGTTAAAGGCGGCAGCACCCCGGGTGTTCGGGAAGCAGGAGAGTGGGGCCTTGCAGCTCAGCGATATCGATTCCGCCAACAATCTCGTCGAACTGTTCTTGAAGCGCGCGGACGCCAAAGCCGACCGCCCGTTCCTCGGCACGAAGATCGGCGGCACCTGGCAGACGCGGACGTGGCGCGAAGTGGCCGACACGGTCTGCATCCTGGCCGAGAACCTGCGCGCACTGGGGCTGCAGGACGGCGACCGCGTGGCGCTGGTGTCCGAGAACCGGCCCGAATGGTGCATCGCCGACCTCGCGATCATGGCCGCCGGCTGCGTCACCGTGCCGGCCTACGTCACCAATACCGAACGCGACCACCAGCACATCCTCGACAATTCCGGCGCGCGCGCGGTGATCGTGTCCAACGACAAGCTGGCGAAGCCGCTGATCCCGGCGATGATGCGCACCGGGATTGCCGAGCACGTGATCGCGATCGATTCGATCCGCCAGTACCAGGGCGGCCAGATCGCCTGCCATCAGTGGTCCGCGATGACCGAGGGCGATGCGCAGGCCGCGCGCGCCGCGGTCGAAGCGCGGATCGGCAAGATCGGGCGCGGCGATACCGCGTGCATCATCTACACCAGCGGCACCGGCGGCGCGCCGCGCGGAGTGCTGCAGCACCACGGCATGATCCTGTGCAATGTGGCTGGGGCCGCGGACGTCCTGAACGAGGATTTCGGCATCGCCGACGACGAGCGGTTCCTCTCGTTCCTCCCGCTGAGCCATGCCTACGAGCACACGGGCGGCCAGTACCTGCCGATCGCGGTCGGGGCGGAAATCTTCTATTCGGAAGGGCTCGAAAAGCTCGCCAGCAATATCGAGGAGACGCGCCCGACGATCATGGTCGTGGTGCCGCGCCTGTTCGAAGTGCTGCGCGCACGGATCATGAAGCTGATCGAGAAGCAGGGGAAGGTCCCCAACTACCTGATGACCCGCGCGCTGCAGATCGCCGCGCATCCCAAGCTGCGCCTGCGCGACCGGCCCGCCGACCTCATCATCGAAAAGCTGCTGCGGCCCAAGATCCGCGCGCGCTTCGGCGGGCGGATGAAGGCGATGGTTTCGGGCGGCGCGCCGCTCAACCCGGAGGTCGGCACCTTCTTCGAGGCGATGGGCCTCACCATGCTGCAGGGTTACGGCCAGACCGAGGCGGGTCCGGTGATCTCGTGCAACCGCCCCAAGGCGGGGATCAAGATGGACACCGTCGGGCCGCCCTTGCGCGGGGTCGAGGTCAGGATCGCCGAGGACGGCGAGATCCTCGTGCGCGGCGAGTTGGTCATGCACGGCTACTGGCAGAACAAGGCGGAGACCGACAAGGCGCTGCAGGACGGTTGGCTGCACACCGGCGACATCGGGCACCTCGATGCGAAAGGCCGGATCGTCATTACCGACCGCAAGAAGGACATGATCGTCAACGACAAGGGCGACAACGTCGCGCCGCAGAAGATCGAGGGGATGCTGACCCTGCAGCCCGAGATCGCGCAGGCGATGGTCAGCGGCGACAAGCGCCCCTACCTCGTCGGGCTGATCGTGCCCGATGCCGAATGGATGGTCGAGTGGGCCAAGGCCAACGGCGAGAAGTTCGATTGCAAGGCGCTGCAGGACCTGCCCGCTTTCCGCAGCGCGGTGCGCGCCGCGGTTGACCGGACCAACCAGGACCTCTCGGTGATCGAGAAAGTGCGCCAGTTCGCCTTCGCGGACGAGCCCTTCACCACCGATAACGAGGAAATGACCCCGAGCCTCAAGATCCGCCGCCACAAGATCCGCGAACGCTACGGCACGCGGATGGACGCGTTGTACAGGGGATGAGGGTCATCCTGCCGGGCCTCGCCCTGCTTGCCGGTTCGGCGATCGCAGGCGAGGATGCGACGCTGCCATCTGCGCTGGAGGCCGGCTGGGACGACAAGCCGGTGTGCGAACTGCTGCACCGGGCAACGCATACCCGCACGCTGCGCTGCACCTTCCCGCCCGGCGGAGGACACGTGCGGCACTTCCATCCGGCGCACTTCGGCTATGCGCTGAGCGGCGGGACGATGGAATTGACCGACGCGGGCGGGGTGCGGATCGCGAAGATCGCCACCGGCTCGCACTATCGAAGCGACGGCACCCCGTGGCACAGCGTCCGCAACGTCGGCGACACGACGGTCACCTATCTCATCGTCGAGGAACTTACGGCACCACCGTCGTGAACAGGTAGGTCGCGAAGATCACGAGGTGGATCACGCCCTGGACCACGGTGACCTTGCCGCGGCTCAGCGTCAGCGTGGCGACCAAGAGCGTCAGCGCGAGGAGCACCGTGGAGCGCATCGACAGGCCGAGCTCGAGCTCCAGCCCAAGCACCAGCGCGACGGTCGCGACCGCCGGGATGGTCAGCCCGATCGTCGCCAGCGCCGATCCGATCGCGAGGTTGAGGCTCGTCTGCACCCGGTTGGCCCGCGCGGCGCGCAGCGCGGCGAAACCTTCGGGAGCGAGGACCAGCGCGGCGATGATGATGCCGACCAGCGCGCGCGGTGCCCCGGCGGCGGCGACCTGGGCCTCGATCACGGGGGAGAGGTTCTTCGCCAGCAGCACAACGCCCACCAGCGCGACCAGCAGGGCGGCCGCCGCCGCCATCGCCTTGGCTCGCGGTACGGGCGGCTCATGCGCGTGGTCGTGGCCGTCGTCCTCGTCGGCATCGTGGAGGAAGTGCTCGCGGTGGCGGATCGTCTGCGCGACCACGAAGGTGCCGTAGATGATCAGCGATACCACCGCGACGAACACGAGCTGCTGGCCGTTGTAGAACGCCCCCGGCGCACTCGTAGTATAGTTCGGCAGCACCAGCGTGAGCACCGCGAGCGTCGCCAGCATGGCAAGGCCTGCGCTAACGCCCTGCTGGGTATAGCGCTGCTCATGATGCGCCTGCCCGCCCGCCAGCAAGCAGATGCCGACGATCCCGTTGATGGTGATCATGATCGCCGCGATCAGCGTGTCGCGCGCCAGGGCCTGCGCCGCGCTGCCTTCGGACAGCATGATCGACACGATCAGCGAGGTCTCGATCACCGTCACCGCCAGCGCGAGGGTCAGTGTGCCGAAGGGTTCGCCGAGATAATGCGCGAGGACTTCGGCGTGATAGACCGCCGCCATCACCGCGCCGCCCAGCAGCAGCGCCGCGATGGCGACGCCGACGCCGTTATCGGGCTTGCCGAATGCGAGCGCGCCGAGCGCGAGCAGCGGGAGGGCGACGAACCAGGCGCTGAGGCCGAACATATTGCGAAGCGTGGGTTGGGTGGCGGTGGTCACCCGGCGACCCTAGCCAGATTGCCGCGGCGGGGCCAACCCGCCAAGGCAAAAAGGGCTCAGGCGGCTTCGCGTTCGATGTATTCGGGATAGAAGCTCGGCGCGCGGTCCGACCAGCCGGGCGCGGTGGCGGCGGCTTCGGACAACGACTGGAGCAGCAGCTTGCGGCGGCTCGGCTTGATTTGCGGCAGCGCGGCGGCAGCGCAGAACGCGCTCGGCAGCCACGGCCGCGCTTCGGCCCCCAGCAGCCGCTCGTATAGGAAACGGAAGGCCGAGAAGCTCTCGATCCGGTCCTGCGCAAGGTCGAACGCGGCGACGCGGGTCAGCTTGCCGATGAAACCCTCGACGCACTCGAACCCGGTTTCCGCCGGGATCGCCGCGCGCAGCAGTTTCAGGTCCTGGTAAGCGACGTACTGGCTGCGGATCGCCGCGTTCTCGTCGACCGAGCGGGCCCACAGCTTGAAGGCATCCTGCCGCCCGAGCCCGATGTCGAGGCTGCGGCGGATATAGCGCTGCTCGGCGGGCGAGAAGCTGGCGAACTCGCGCATTTCTGAGATCGTCATCGACGCGGCATTCTTGACGGCCATGGCCGGTACCCCCTGATCCCTGCAGGATCGCGCACGATGGTTAATTTCGCGTTAGCCTTGGCGCACGAAGTCCCCTCGGCCGCCCGCGGACTATCCGGATCGCGCAACGTCCCGTCGCATGACGATTTTACATTCTCTACTAATTTGGTAGATATAGTGCGCCGCCTGCCGACGATGGCCGGCGAAAAGCAGCAAGGAGACGTCCATTGTCGCATGATTCCGACGCCCGCGAACCGCTTGCCCTGATAGTGCCTGGCCTCGACAACAGCGGGCCGGATCACTGGCAGACGAAGTGGGAGGCCGAAATGCCGGACTGCCGCCGCGTCGAGCTCGGCGGTTGGGACAGGCCGCATCGCAATACCTGGGTGAACCAACTCAACCTCGCAATCCACCAGGCCGGCCGCCCAGTGGTGCTCGTCGCGCACAGCCTCGGCTGCCATGCGGTCGCATGGTGGAACGAGTACGAGCAGCCCGATGCCGACGGTCCCGTCAAGGGCGCGCTGCTGGTCGCCCCGCCCGAGGTCGAGAGCGCAGCGATCGACGATCGCCTGGCGCCGTTCGCGCCGGTAATGAAGCGCAGCTTCCCGTTCCCGACGATCGTCGCCGCGAGCCGGGACGATCCCTACATCGCCTTCGGACGCGCCCGCCGGCTCGCGCGGATCTGGCGCAGCCGCTTCATCGACGCGGGCTGGCTCGGCCACATCAACGCCGCCTCGGGCATCGGCAGCTGGCCGTTCGGGCAGTTCCTTCTGCGCCAGGTGCGCGAGATGGCAATGCCGTGGGCACCGCCGCATACGATCGGCCCCAACTACGCCGCGCTCGCCGGACCTGCCGCATCGCTATAGGTCACTGTCCGCAACGCGATTCGGCAAATTTGTCCTGCATCAATGATCCTCCCGCCTGAAGCGGGCATGCCGCCTCGACGGTAACCGCGAATCGGGAGATCATTCGAATGCTGACCCTGCACGACAGCCCAAGCGACGTCCTTGCCGTGACCGTCTCGCGCAAGATTACGGGCACCGACCTCGACACGATCATGGATGCGCTCGAGGGCGCGATGGCCAAGCACGAGCGCGTCCATATCTTCGTCGAAACGCAAGCCATCGAGGGGCTCGAGATCGCGAGCTTGCCCGCCTATCTCACTCGCGCGATTCCGCTCTTCGGCAAGCTGCGGCACTTCGGCCGGGTGGCGGTCGTCGCGGACCAGGCCTGGGTCCGTGCCGGAACGCGGATCGAAAGCGCGATGCTGCCGATGATCACATATCGGACCTATCTTCCCGCGCGACGCGGCGAGGCGCTAGCGTGGGTGGAAGGCGAACCCGCGATGAGCGCCGACTGAGCGCCCTAGATCAGTCCTGCCAGCGGGCTTGACGGATCGGCGTACTTGCGGGTGCCCATGCGGCCCGAAAGGTAGGCGTGACGGCCTGCCTCGACGGCGAGCTTCATCGCGCGGGCCATGCGGATGGGATCCTTCGCCTCGGCGATGGCGGTGTTCATCAGCACCCCGGTGCAGCCGAGTTCCATCGCGACCGCCGCATCGCTCGCGGTGCCGACCCCGGCATCGACCAGCACGGGCACTTTCGCGCCCTCGACGATCAGGCGGATGGTCACGCGGTTCTGGATGCCCAGGCCCGAGCCGATCGGCGCGCCGAGCGGCATGACCGCGACCGCGCCCGCCGTTTCGAGTTGCTGCGCCGCGATCGGATCGTCGACGCAATAGACCATCGGCTTGAAGCCTTCGTTCGCGAGCACCTCGCACGCCTTCAGCGTCTCGCGCATATCGGGATAGAGCGTGCGCGCCTCGCCCAGCACTTCCAGCTTCACGAGGTCCCAGCCGCCCGCCTCGCGCGCGAGCCGCAGCGTGCGGATCGCCTCGTCGGCGGTGAAGCAGCCAGCGGTATTGGGAAGGTAGGTGACCTTCTTCGGATCGATGTAATCCATCAGCACCGGCTGCGACGGATCGGACACGTTGACCCGGCGCACCGCGACGGTGACGATCTCCGCCCCCGACGCTTCGAGCGCGGCGGCGTTCTGGGCAAAGTCCTTGTACTTGCCGGTGCCCACGATGAGCCGCGAGGTGAAACGGTGACCAGCGACTTCCCACGAATCGTCGTCCGAGGCATTTGCGAGGTGATCGCCACCACCCACAAAGTGGACGATTTCCAGTGTGTCGCCGGCCGACAGCGTGACCTGTTCCAGCGTCGAGCGCGGCGCGATCTCGCCGTTGCGCTCGACCGCGACCTTTTCGGGCAGCAGGCCAAGTTCGCGAACGAGGTCGGCAACGGTGGCGGCGGAAGTCCGGCGGCTTTCGCCGTTAACGGTCAGCGTCAGAGGTGCAGGCATTCTCGCCAGATAGCGAACAGTGGCACGCGCGCAAGTTGAGGATGTGCCCAAGCGAGACCAGCGCGACGCCGATGATCGTCAGCACCGCTTCCTCGTACCCGTGCGGCACCGCCAGCGCGCCGCCCATGAAGCTCAGGCCGGTCATCGCGGTGACGAAGGGTCCGGCGCGGCGGTGGCGCAGCGCGCCCCACCCGATCGCCGCCGCGGCGACGATCATCGCCAGCGCCAGGCCGACTTCATGGATGATCGGGCTCGCCAGCAGTTCGCCGCCAAGGCCGAGCGCGGAGACGAGCACCAGCGTCGCGAGGCAGTGTACCACGCATAGCGCGCTGAGGGTGATACCCGCGCGGTCGAGGCTTCCCCGAATCGAGGTGATGAAGACGTTCGGCATGATCAGCCGTCCATCTATGTAACGCTGTATCGTTACGCAAGTCCTGCCGGGCCGGTTCGGCTTGCGATTCGCGTCCGGCGGACGCATGGGCGCGTCCGATGGAACGCCCTTCCCCCGCACCCGACAGCTGGCGGCCGCGCCAGATCGCCAACTGGCTTTATGTCGTCGCCGCGCTCGTCGTCGCCATGGTCGTCGTCGGCGGCATCACCCGCCTGACCGAATCGGGCCTGTCGATCACCGAATGGAAGCCGGTGACGGGGGCGCTGCCCCCGCTCTCCGAAGCGGCGTGGCAGGCGGAATTCGCCAAGTACCGCGAAATTGGCGAGTACAAGCAGATCACCGGTCCCGCTGGCATGACGCTGGCCGATTACAAGTTCATCTATTTCTGGGAGTGGTCACACCGGCTGCTTGGACGCCTGATCGGGATGGCCTTCGCGCTGCCGCTGGCGTGGTTCTGGGTCCGCAGGGCGATCCCGGCGGGCTACAAGCCGCGCCTCGTCGCGCTGCTCGCCCTGGGCGGACTGCAGGGCGCGTTCGGCTGGTTCATGGTCCGCTCGGGCATCAACGAGACGATGACCGACGTCAGCCATTTCTGGCTCTCTATCCACCTGCTCACCGCGCTGTTCACGCTCGCGGGGCTGGTGTGGACCGCGCTCGACCTGCGGGCGCTCGAACGCGACCCTGCGGCGCGGCCGGCGCGGATGACCGGCCTTGCATGGACGGTGGCTGCGGTGCTGTTCGTGCAACTGTTGCTCGGCGCGTGGGTGGCGGGACTCGACGCGGGCCTCGCTTCGGACACCTGGCCGCTGATGCAGGGGCGGCTCGTCCCTGAATACGATGCGAGCCGGGGGTTCGTGTGGGCGGCGCTCCACGATCCGTTCCTGATCCACTTCCTCCACCGCTGGTGGGCGTGGGCGGCGGTCGCGGCGCTGGTCGTGCTCGCCCGGCGGGTCAAGCCGATCGAGCGGCGCGCCTCGGTGGCGATCCATTCGGCGTTCGGGGTGCAGATCCTGCTCGGCATCGCGACCGTCCTCACCGGGGTCGCGCTGTGGCTGGCGGTGCTCCACCAGTTCGTCGGCGCGCTGGTCGTAGCGGCGAGCGCGTGGGGAATGCACGTCATCGGGCGCGAGCGCGGGTGAGCGGGGGTGCAGTCGGGGGCGGGCCCGCGCTGATCTGGACGCCGATCGACACGGCGGACAATGCCCGCAACCTCGCGACCGCCGTCGTCGGCTCGGGCCTTGCCGCCTGCGCCAACGTGATCGGCCCCATCGAATCGCACTTCGTGTGGCAGGGCGCGTTGCAGTCGATCGAGGAGTTCGGCGTGCAGTTCAAGCTTGACGCACGCACGCTCGACGCGGCGGTCGCGCTGGTTGAGGAGCTTCACGTGTACGACGTCCCGGTGGTGATCGGCTGGCTCGCCGACCGCGCTCCGCCTGCCACGCTCGCCTTTATCGCGGGCCCATCGATAGTCTAACGGTATTATTTTACCTCCCCGCAAACCCGCCGTTTTGCTTGACTTGTTGGACTTCGCCGGCCAATGGCGCCGCTCCCCCGCGGCATCGCCGTGGGCAACATTCGCTTTTTTCAAGGACCAGCCATGAAGGCGCTCAGCAAGATCACCCGGTCGATCAAGCCGGCCGAGGTCGAGAAGAAGTGGCACCTGATCGACGCCGAAGGGCTCGTCGTCGGCCGCCTCGCCTCGATCGTCGCCAACATCCTGCGCGGCAAGCACAAGCCGAGCTACACCCCGCACGTCGATTGCGGCGACCATGTCGTCATCATCAACGCGGACAAGGTGAAGTTCACCGGCCGCAAGCTGACCGACAAGAAGTATTACAAGCACACCGGCTATGCCGGCGGCATCAAGGAAACGACCCCGGCCAAGGTGCTGGACGGCCGTTTCCCCGAGCGCGTCCTTGAAAAGGCCGTCGAGCGCATGGTCCCCCGTGGTCCGCTCGGTCGCCAGCAGATGAAGGCGCTGCACCTCTATGCCGGCACCGAGCATCCGCACGGCGGCACCCAGCCGGTGGCGCTCGACGTCGCTTCGATGAACCGCAAGAACAAGGTCACCGCGTAATGGCTCCCGAGGATTCTGGCTCAACCAACACCGTGTCGGATCTCGCCGACCTCAAGGACATCACCAGCGGCGCCCCCGCCGCGGACGATGCCGCCGAAACCCAGGCTCCGGTCAAGGTCAGCAATGCCCCGCTCCGCGAGCAGGAGCTCGACAAGCAGGGCCGCGCCTACGCCACCGGCCGCCGCAAGGACGCCACCGCGCGCGTCTGGCTCAAGCCCGGCACCGGCAAGGTGACCGTCAACGGCCGCGACCAGGAAGTCTACTTCGCGCGTCCGACGCTGCGCCTCGTCATCGACCAGCCCTTCACGATCACCGATCGCCAGGGCCAGTACGACGTCGTCGCTACCGTCAAGGGCGGCGGTCTTTCGGGCCAGGCCGGAGCGGTGAAGCACGGCATCTCGCAGGCGCTTTCGAAGTACGAGCCCGCACTTCGTGCGACGGTCAAGGCCGCCGGCTTCCTCACCCGCGACAGCCGCGTGGTCGAGCGCAAGAAGTACGGCCGCGCCAAGGCTCGCCGCAGCTTCCAGTTCTCGAAGCGCTAAGAATTTCCGCGACGGCGGAATGGGAGGGCGGTGCCGCAAGGCGCCGCCCTTTCCGTTTCAGTGGACCGGTGGATCGACCCGCGGCACCGCGTTGACCAGCGCGACCGGCTCGCCCGGTTCGCGCGGCGGCAGGGCATCGGGCGGCACCGCGTCGATCTTCATCGCCTCGGTCGGCACGTCCTGCAGGTTGCGCGCCTCGACCGTCAGCGTTCCGTCGGCCTCGAAGCGGAGTTCGTTGAAGCTTTGCGGGGTGGATCGGATCCTTTGCGACAGCGTGCCCGCCCCGATCATCCGGACCGGGCCGTTCACCGTCTGCTGGATCAGGTCGAACGGATCGTGGACATGGCCCGAGAGGACTGCGGTAACGTTGCGCCTGGCAAGCTCGCCCATCGCCTTGGTCCCGCCGTGCGTGAGCGCGGTGCCCTTGGTCCCCACTTCGACCAGCGGGTGATGCACGGCGACCAGAATCTTCTTGCCCGGCGGCAGCGCATCGATCGCAGCGAGGCACTTGGCGAGCGCGGTATCGCTGACCCATCCCTTCGACCAGTCGAGCCGCGGCTGCATCCGTGCCGCAGTCTTCAGCGACACCACGGCCAAGCCGGGCAGATCGAGTTCTTTCTCGACCACCGATTCCATGCCCTTGAACCGCCGGTAGGGAGCGAAGAACCGCTCGTAGGGATTGAAGTAAGGCAGGTCGTGATTGCCCACTTCGACCGTGACAGGCGCATCGAGCGACAGGATCCAGTCGCGCGCCGCCGCAAATTCGCGGGACCGCGCGCGCATCGTCAGGTCCCCGGTGATAAGCACCGCGGCCGGCTTGCGCGCCGCGACCTCGGCGGCGACCCAATCAAGCGCGCGGTTGTGTTCGAGACCGAAATGGATGTCGGACAGGTGAAACAGCAGCGTGCTATCGGCCATCCGCAATCCCAAGCAGATCGACATCGAGGCTGTCGAGCGAAAAACTGAGTGCGGTGCCGCCTTCGCTGCGTTCGCCGTCGACCATCAATGGCACGGCTTCGTTGTCGAGCGATTGGCACGCGACCGATCGCGACTGGCCAAGCTTGTCGTGCGGGCCCTCGCGAAAATCGCGCTTGAGGATGGCGAGGCCTTGCTGGACATAATCGCCCAGCCCGTCCGCCCCGTATCCTTGGATCGCAATCCCCTCGGCACGCGGACAGAAGCGGAGACCGGCATAGCCTTCTTCACGGCCGGCGGGAGGCTGTGTGAGCGCGACCATCGGGCCGACGGTACTGGTGGCCGCGGCGTCCCAGCCCTTTGCGATGACCTCGCCGATATTCGCCTCGCGCATTTCTTCGCGTACATCGGCCCACTTGGCGCCTGGTCCGGCGAGCAGCTCGCACAAGGCCAGCACGCCTTCGCCGCGGATGCAGGTCCGCCGTTTGACCGTGAGCGCTCCGGAACCCAGCAGGCCGACGATATCGAGCGGATCGCGTTCACCAAAGATTTCGCGCGAGAGGAGGTTGAACGTCCCTCCCGGCAAGGGAAGCACCTGACCACCGAACCCTTCGAGACCGCCTATCGTCCGGCTCAAGGTGCCGTCCCCACCGTGTATGGCGATCAGGCCGACCCCGGCGGTGTTCGCTTCCGCGACCGTCGGTGTGCCATCCTTGCAGTCGATCACCCGGTCGGGCGCAAGGCCCGCGTCGCCGAATGCCGCGACCAAGGCCTGCAAGGCCTCGTCGTCGTGGCTGCCGCTGCTGCCGTTGTAGATGAGCCAGGTCGTGTCCGAATGAGCCATGCTCGCAAAGCGATGCGCGCCCTGCACGGTTCCCGAAGTCAGATGCGGCGCGTGAGGATGAGCCATGCTGCAAGGGCGTTGAGCACTCCGTAGCCCGCATAGACGCGCACAACCCACGTCAACCCCTGCGCCGCAAGGAGCAGTGCGGCGAACAGCAACAGGAACTCGGTCGCGAAGGTTACGCGACCGCCGAGCTGGTGCACGTACCACGGACTCCGACCGAGCAGCGGGTGGCGACTTTCGAGCACGGCGCGGTGCAACGCGAAGTTCGCCACCCCCAAAATGAAGATCGCGACGAGCGACATGAGACCGATGTGGTGTGCGCTCGTCGGTTCGCAACAACCGTTCGTCCGCCGCGGTCGCGCGCTCGTCATCCGGGCGGGTCGATGGTCGGATCGATGCGGCCGACCATCGACCCCATGCTGCGCGACCAGAATGTACACTTTAGAAGAAACGGCATCGGGGTTGATTGAATACGACGCAAAATTGCTTGGAATGAGGAGTTCACACCATGCGTATTACCATTCTCGCCCTTTCCGCTTTGGCGCTCGCTGCCGGTGCGCAAGCTTCTGCGAACAGCATCGAGGTCCGCTACGACGACCTGAACCTGGCGAGCGTGAGCGGCCAGAAGGCTCTCGAACGCCGCATCGAATCGGCAGCCCGGGATGTCTGCGAAGTCAATGTCCAGCGGACCGGAACCCGTATCCTGCCGCCCGACGTTAGGAAGTGCCACGCCGCCGCCCGCGCTTCAGCGAAGCAGCAGATGGCGACCCTCGTCAACCGTGAGACGGCGCTCAAGGGCGGCTGACGCTAGCCTGCAACGAAGTCCCTTGGATGCCGTGTCCCCACGGCATCCTGGCCCGGATGGGAATAGCCCTCCCGTCCGGGCCACTCTGTTTCTGGGGCCCGGCGCAGGAGTCGGCGGCGGTCAGCGACCGGCCATCGCCTTGACCTTGGCCATGTAGGTACGGCCGATCCGCAGCGTCTCGCCATCATCCAGCTCGATCGACCAGACGCCCAGTCCATCGTGCCGCAGGCCGCGAATGCAGTCGCGCCGCAGGATCGTGGACCGATGGATGCGGATGAACTGTGCGGGGTCGAGGCGATCCTCCAGCCCGGCGATCGTCTGCAGCAGCAGGTACGACCGGTCGCCAACGTGCAGCCGCACATAGTCCCGCTCGGCATCGATGCGACTGACTTGGGCCACTTCTATCCGCAGCAGTTCGGATCGGTGCGGTACCCAAAGCTCGCTGAGCCATTTGCTGTCCGGCCTGGCTGAGGGTGAGCCCGATCGTGCGATCGCCCGGTCTACCGCGCGGCCCAGCCGCTCGGGCGTGACCGGCTTCAGGACATAATCCACCGCCTCAAGATCAAACGCCTCGACCGCGAAGTGTTCATGTGCGGTGACGAAGACGATCGCCGGTTTGCGCGATCGCTTGGCCAGGGCCCGCGCGACCCCGAGACCGTCGAGTTCGGGCATCGTCATGTCGAGCAGGACGAGGTCGGGCGTCAATGCTTCGATCAGCCGCAGCGCGGCCGCACCGTCGCTGGCGGTGCCTACGACCTGCAATTCGGGAATGCGCGCGCAGATTATCTGCATCCGCTCGATGGCGAGCGGCTCGTCGTCGACGATCAGCGTGCGCAGCGTATCCGTTGCCCCTTCGCGGGGTGCACTACTCTCAGACATCGGCGCCGATCGGAAGCCGCAGTTCGCTGCGATAGCCGCCCTCGACCGGACCCGAGACGATGGCGGCATCGCTGCCGAAACGGGCCTCGATCCGGTCGCGCACATTGGCGAGGCCGATGCCGAAGCCGTGAGTGTTTGGATTGGGCACGCCGGGACCGTCGTCGGCCACCGTCAGCACCAGCCGCCCGTATTCCTCGCGCGCGGAGATCGTGATCGTAACCGGACGGTTGACCGCGGCGACCGCATACTTGACCGAATTTTCGACCAGCGGCTGGAGAATCATTCCCGGAACATGCACTTGTGCGAGTGCACCGGGAAGGTCGATCGCGACACGCAGTCGGTCGGGAAAGCGCACCGCCTCGATGGCGAGGTAATCCCGCTGCAGCGCCACTTCGTCGGCCAGTTCGACGTCGCCGGTGGGGTCTTCGGCGAGGCTGTGGCGGTAGAAGCTCGCCAGGCCCTGGATCATTTCTTCAGCCCGCTCGCCCCTGCCGCTCATCACCAGTGCCGACAGCGAATTAAGCGCATTGAACAGGAAATGCGGATTGACCTGATAACGCAGGGACCGAAGCTCGGCCGCTCTCGCGGCGCTGCGGAAATTGGCCTCTCGCCGCTCTGCCTCGCGCGCACGTCCTATCGCGCCCAACGCGAGGTAGAGCGATGCCCAAGACAACAGCAGGAAATAGCGCCCGGTCGCCAGTTCGATGAGCGGAACCCACATCTTCTCGCCGTCGTTCTCCGCCGGAAGGACCACCCGCGAGGTGGCCGCATCGTCCGGCCCGAGCGCGCCTTCGGCATCGGCGCCGGGAATGGACGGCGCCTCGATCACGATGTTGCCCGAGGCATCGCGCCGAATCGAATAGCCGTTGCGCTCGGCGATCTTGCTCTCGACCTTTTCCTGTACGTCGGCGAAAGCCATCAGGTTGGCCTTGGCGATCGCGAACGATGCCGGGATCGCAAGGATAAGCGCGACGGCGATTTGAGTCCCGAGCGATCGCCGGTCGACCAGACGCAGGATCAGCCACAATGCAAAGGTGACCGCCATCCCGACGAGGCACACGAGCCCCCTGCGCCACAGCAACTCGGTCTGGAGTTCCAGCCCGACCGCGGCCCGGATCGTCACGAGCACGAAATAGCACGCCCACAGCCCCGCAATCGAGGCTGCGACGGTCCGCAGGGAAACGCCTGGATGTTCGCTGGCTGAGTGGCCGATCATTCGCCCATGCTCTGCCCGAGCGCCCGGGATTATGCCAGTCCCGGCGTCGAGGGGAGTCTGCGCTTCATCGACCCGATCATGCCGTCGGCAGAAGATGCTCGCGGGCGATCTTCTCCTTCCATTCGGCGGGGGCGAGCGTGTGGACGTTGGCCCCGGTCGAATCGACCGCCACCGTCACCGGCATGTCTTCAACCCGGAATTCGTAGATCGCTTCCATCCCTAGGTCCTCGAACCCGACGACCTTGGCTTCGCGAATGGCGCGAGCGACCAGATAGGCTGCGCCCCCTACCGCCATCAGGTAGGCGACCTTGTGCTTCGCGATTTCCTGTACCGCGCCCTGCCCGCGTTCGGCCTTGCCGATCATCGCGAGGAGCCCGAGTTCGAGCATGGTGTCGGTGAACTTGTCCATCCGCGTAGCGGTAGTCGGACCGGCGGGCCCGACGACTTCGCCCAGCACGGGATCGACCGGGCCGACGTAGTAGATCGCGCGGCCCTTGAAGCTGACCGGCAGTTCCTCGCCCCTTTCGAGCATGTCCTTGATGCGCTTGTGCGCCGCGTCGCGTCCGGTGAGCATCGCACCGTTCAGCAGAAGCCGGTCGCCCGCCTGCCAGCTCGCGACTTCCTCCGCGGTCAGCGCGTCGAGGTTGACGCGCTTGGCGGCGGCGTCGGGCGTCCAATTGACGTCCGGCCAGTCGGACAGATTCGGCTTCTCGAGGAAGCTCGGTCCCGAGCCGTCGAGCGTGAAGTGTGCGTGGCGGGTGGCGGCGCAGTTGGGGATCATCGCCACCGGCTTTCCTGCGGCATGGCACGGCCAGTCCATGATCTTCACGTCGAGGATAGTCGACAGACCGCCCAGGCCCTGCGCACCGATGCCCAGCGCGTTGACCTTGTCGAAGATCTCGATCCGCAGCGCCTCGATGTCGGTCTGCGGACCGCGCGCTTTCAGCTGCCCCATGTCGATGGGGTCCATCAGGCTCTGCTTGGCGAGCTTGACGCAATGTTCGGCGGTGCCACCAATCCCGATCCCGAGCATTCCCGGAGGGCACCAGCCCGCGCCCATCTGGGGTAGCATCTCGATCACCCAGTCGACGATCGAGTCGCTGGGGTTCATCATCTTGAACTTGGACTTGTTCTCGCTGCCGCCGCCCTTCGCAGCGACATCGACCGAGACGGTGCTGCCTGGCACCATCTCGACGGAGAGGACGCACGGCGTGTTGTCGCGGGTGTTGCGGCGGGTGAATGCCGGATCGGCGAGGACCGAGGCGCGCAGCTTGTTGTCCGGGTGGTTGTAGGCGCGGCGCACGCCTTCATCGACCACGTCCTGCAACGACCGGGTCGATTCGAGGCGGCAGTCCTGCCCCCACTGCACGAACACGTTGACGATCCCGGTATCCTGGCAGATCGGCCGGTGCCCCTCGGCGCACATGCGGCTGTTGGTCAGGATCTGCGCGATCGCGTCCTTCGCCGCCGGGCCCTGCTCGGCCTCGTACGCCTCACCCAGCGCGCGGATGTAGTCCATCGGGTGATAGTAGCTGATGAACTGCAGCGCATCGGCTACGCTTTCGATCAGGTCGTCCTCGCGGATCGCCACCATGTCGCCCATCGAACCCACACTCCTCCTGATCGATTCGCCACAGTCGCGATAGGTTCGCATCGCCAAGGCGTCAAAGCGCTTGGCCCTTGCCACCGTTTGCGCCAATGACCAGATAGTTGACCGACTGTGTTGGCTAGTTAATACAGGTTCCCCAAGTATGGCCTCCGCCCCCCGCCCCGCATCCGACTTTTCCGCCGCCCGCCGGGCGATGATCGACAGCCAGCTGCGCACCAGCGGGGTCAACGAGCCGTGGGTGCTGTCGCGCATGGCCGCCGTCCCGCGCGAGGATTTCGTGCCCGCGGCTGCGCGCGAGGTGGCCTATACCGACCGCGCGGTTCCGCTCGATGGCGGAGCGATGCTTGCCCCGCCGCTCGTCCATGCGCGGATGCTGGCCGAGGCGAAGCCGACGGCAGCCGACCGCGTGCTCGTGATCGAGGGCGGCAGCGGATACCTCCCGGCACTCCTCAGTGGGCTCGCGGGTGACGTCGTCGTCGCCAGTCCGGCCGACGCCGCCAAGGCGAAAGGCACATTCACTCTGCTGGTTGTCGACGGGGCAGTCGAACAGATTCCCGACGCGCTCGCAAAGAAGCTTTCGGACGACGGACGCGTGGTAACCGGCCTCGTAGAAAATGGCGTCACGCGCCTCGCGATCGGGCGCAAGGCAGCGGGCGCGATCGCACTGCTGTCCCTCGCCGAAATCGGCATCCCGCGCCTTTCCGCGTTCGACAAGCCGAAGGTGTGGAGCTTCTGACCATGTCCGCCAAGCTGCGTACCTTCCTGCTGCTCGGCAGCACGGCGACCATTGCGCTCGCCGCAGTCCCCGCTCACGCCGATACGCTGCGCGAAGCGCTTAACGCCGCCTATCGCACCAACCCGACGCTGCAGTCGGCGCGGGCGCAGCAGCGCGCGACCGACGAGACCGTACCGATCGAGAAGTCGGCCGGACGCCCGAACGCGACGGGCAACGTCCAGTATATCGAGTTCGTGAAGCAAAGCTCGAACACCGGCACTGCACCCGATCGCCAGCTTGGCGCCAGCGTCGACCTCGGCGTACCGATCTATTCGGGCGGGGCGGTGAAGAATGCGGTCAAGGCGGCCGAGAACCGGGTGGAAGCCGGGCAGGCAGACCTGCGCGGCACCGAATCGGCGATCTTTACGCAAACGGTCGCCGCCTACATGGACGTGATCCGCGGAGAGGCGCTGGTCGGCCTCAGCTCCAACCAGGTCGAAGTGCTGACGGTCAACACGCAAGCGACCAGCGACCGGTTCGAGATCGGTGATCTCACCCGCACCGACGTCGCGCAGTCGCAGGCTCGGCTGGCGCTGGCGCAGGGCGACCTGCGTTCGGCGCAGGCCAACCTCATCAGCGCACGTGAAGCCTATATCCAGCTCACCGGCAGGGCGCCCGACGACCTCCAGCCTCCCCCGCCGCTGCCCGGCCTGCCCGCCAGCCCCGAGGATGCCGTGGCCGTCGCGCTCGAGCAGAACCCGGACCTGATCGCCGCGCGCGAGCGGGCCGAGGCGTCGGGGTACGACATCGACGTCGCCGGATCGGGCCGCTTGCCGCGCGTGTCTATCTTCACCGGCGGCGATTACAGCAACACGCTCGGCTCGCTGGACATTCCCGGCTCGACGGTGGCCATTCCGCAGAGCAGCACCGGGGTGCAGGCGGGCGTCAACGTGTCGATTCCCATCTTCCAGGGTGGCCGACCCGCGGCTCTCCAGCGGCAGGCGCAGGCCCGCTCGGCCGCGGCGCTCGAAAACGTGATCGCCGCCGAGCGCGACGTGATCGCTCAGGTCCGCTCGGCCTATTCGAGCTGGCTCGCCGCGACACAGATCATCACCAGCAACCAGACCGCGGTCGATGCCGCGACCCTCAGCCTCGAGGGTGTGCGGGCGGAGAACACCGTCGGCAACCGTACGATCCTCGACATCCTCAATGCCGAGCAGGAGCTGGTGAACGCCCGTGCACAGCTCATCACCGCACGGCGCAACGCCTACGTCGCCGGATTCAGCCTGCTTGCCGCCATGGGCCGGGCCGAAGCGCGCGACCTGGGCCTGGGCGACGACGGCCCACTCTACGACCCTGCGGTCAACTACAACCGGGTCAAGGGCAAGTGGAACGACTGGGACCGCGACCGCGACCCGGTCGTCCAGTCCACGCGGACCGTTGACATCCCGGCTCCCGACGCGGAGATTCCCGTTAACGATGATTCGGCACCGGGATCGGTGACCAACTAGAATCGTCGTCGGTTTCGATTGCGCGTTTCGGGGGGTCCACATGCGCCAGGAAGGTGAGGCTTCGGTCGAGGAAATCCTCGAATCGATCAAGAAAGTGATCGCTCGCGACAACCGCGCGACCGCGCTCGACACGCGCAAGCGGCGTGAGGCCGACGACGTCGATTCGCGCCCCGAACCTGCCGATGCTGACGAGGCCGACGAAATTCTCGACCTGGCGGTGGCGGACTTCATCGAACAGGCGCCCGATTTCACCTCGAGTGATTCGTCCGATGACGTCGACGACGAGAGCGAGGTGGCGGATGCCCCGCTGGTCACCCACAGCGCCCGCGAATCGATGCGCGAGAACCTCGCTGCGCTCGCCATGCTCGCCGAGCCGGGCGTCCCGCCGCAGATCGTCCGCTCCGGCGAGACCTCGCTCGAGGGCCTGACCCGCGAACTGCTGCGTCCGATGCTCTCCGAATGGCTCGACAGGAACCTTCCAGCGATGGTCGAGCGGATGGTCAAGGACGAGATCTCGCGGATCGCCGGCAAGCGCGGCTGACAGCCTAAACCACTTTCCTACTTGGCGCGCAGGCTTTAGGTCCGCCGCCATGAGAAACATCTCCGGGCTCGCCCTGGTTGCCGCATTCGCCGTGCTGGCAACTCCTGCCATCGCCGCCAAACCGAAGAAGCCCGCGGCCGAAGCGCGCTCGCCGATGAGCGCACAGGACCTCGTCACCCTGCCCCGGCTGGGCGGTGCGGCGGTCAGCCCCGACGGGGCATTGGCGGTTTATCCGCTGACCACGACCGACCCGGCAACCTATGCGCGGAGCACCGCGCTCTACGTCCGCCGCCTGACCGATTTGCGCGCCGCGCCGGTCCGTCTCGACCTTGGCGGAAGCGCGGCAAGCGCCGCATTCAGCGACGACGGCCTGCTCTATTTCCTCTCGGACCGCGGCGAGGGCGAGACCGACCAGGTCTGGCGCGCGCGCGTGAGTGCCGACGGCACGGTGAGCGAGATCGCGCAGGTCACCGCGCTCCCCGCAGCGGTCGGCGGCTTCGCGTTGTCCCCCGGTGCGACCCGCATCGTCGTGTGGGGCGACGTCGCGCGGACCTGCACCACCTTCGGCTGCGACGACAAGGCGACGCACCTGCCCGGCCCTGGCACCGGCCGCCTTTACGAAGGCGACGTCGGCTTCGTGCGTCACTGGGATTCGTGGGAGACACCCGGCGTCTACGGCCGCGCGTTCGCGTTTCCGCTGGCGGGCGGCAAGGCGACCGGCAACGGCGTGCCTCTCGACGGGCCTTCAGGCAAGGACGCGCTCGTCGGCGATACGCCCACCAAGCCGTTCGGCGGGACAGAGGAAATCGCCTGGGCGGCCGACGGGCACGGCGTGTTTTTCGCCGCGCGAAAGTCCGACGCGAGCGAACCGCGATCGACCAATGTCGACCTGTGGTTCAACGACCTGTCGGGCCGCGCGCCGATCAACTTGACGCAGGCCAACCAAGCAACCGACACGCTCCCCGCGCCCTCGCCCGACGGCAAGTGGCTCGCCTGGGCGGCGATGGCGCGGCCCGGCTACGAGGCCGACAAGCTGACGGTAATGCTCAAGGAGCTGGCGACCGGGAAAGTCCGTCCACTCACGACCGGGTGGGATAGTTCGGTCGGCTCGCTCGCGTGGACGCCCGATTCCGGGTCTATCATCGCCACGGCGCAGGACGTACTCGATACGCCTGCGTTCCGCATCGATCCGGCCACCGGCAAGGTCGAGCGGCTCGACCTGATGGCCGGCAATGAAGCACACATTGGCGATGTCGTCCCGCTCGCTGGCGGCGGCCTCGTCTTTACACGGGCGTCGATCGGGGCACCCAACGAGCTTTACCTTTCGCGCGACGGCAACCAGGCCATGCCGCTGACCGACGCGGCGACTTCGATCCTCGGGCAAAAGGCGCCGATAGTGACCCGCCGGTTCAGCTTTAACGGGGCGAACGGCGACACGGTCTGGGGCCAGATCACCAAGCTCGACGACCGAAAGGGCAAGATGCCCGCGATCCTCTATGTCCACGGCGGGCCGCAGGGCTCGTTCGACGATTCGTGGTCGAATCGCTGGAACCCGCGCATCGTCGCCAGCCAGGGCTATGCGGTGATCTCGATCGATTTTCACGGATCGACCGGCTACGGGCAGGCCTTCACCGACAGCATCACCAATGACTGGGGCGGCAAGCCGCTCGAGGACCTGCAGAAGGGCCTCGCCGCCGCGCTCGCCCTCGACAGCCAAATCGACGGCGCGAACGCCTGCGCAATGGGCGCGAGCTATGGCGGGTACATGATGAACTGGATCGCCGGGCAGTGGCCCGACCGGTTCAAGTGCCTCGTCCAGCACGACGGCGTGTTCGATGCCCGCGCGATGGCCTACGAGACCGAGGAACTGTGGTTCGACATTTGGGAGCACGGCGGCAAGACCTACTTCGAGGATCCCGCCGCCTACGAACGCTGGAACCCCGCGCTCCACGTCGACAAGTGGAAGACGCCGATGTTGGTGATCACCGGCGAGAACGACTTCCGCATTCCCTACACGCAGGGGCTGGCATCGTTCACCGCGCTGCAAATGAAGGGCATTCCCTCGCAACTGCTCGTGTTCCCGGATGAGAACCACTGGGTGCTCAAGGGCAAGAACTCGCTCCAGTGGCACAACACGGTGTTCGGCTGGCTCGACCGCTGGCTCAAGCCCGCGAAGTGAGCGCGCCCGCCGAACTCGGGAAGGCCCGCGCCGCGCTCGCCAAGATCGGCGGCGAACGGGTCGGTCGGCAGATCTTCCTCTGCGCGCTGTCGGACAAGCAGAAGTGCTGTTCGCGCGAGCAGGGCGATGCTTCGTGGAAGTACCTCAAGCGCCGGCTCAAGGAGTTGGGGCTCGTCGGCAAGACGGTCCAGCGGACCAAAGCCGACTGCCTCCAGGTGTGCGAAGCCGGGCCGATTGCGGTCGTCTGGCCCGATCGGGTCTGGTATCACTCGTGCGACGAAGCCGGTCTGGAAAAGATCATCCAGCAGCACCTCATCGGCGGCGAGCCGGTCGAGGAACTGCGCCTGCGCGAGGGCTAGCGGCGCTTCCCGTCCTTGTCGGCCAAGCTGTCGGCCAGCGGATCGACTACCGAAGCGTCGTGCCCCGTGCCGTTCGACATGAAAACGAGGCCCATCAGCGCGCTCATGAGCATCATCGCAGCCCCGACGCCGAGGCCCGTCGCAATGTAGAAGTGGATCGACATCGCCGTGCCCGACACCCACAGATAGCCCAGGAGAGCCGCGACGGTAATCGCGGTCGCCGCGCCCATCACCCGCATGAGCCGCTTCCACCGCGCCCACGCGAAAGCGGCATTGGCGGGATCGTCGAGCGGTGAGTTGGCCATAGCGCGCGCTTGTGCGCCCCGCGCCGAAAACGCGCAATGGTCCCCCGCTGGATTTTCTCGTCCGTCCATGTCATCTTCTCCACCTTGGGACGATAACAGAAGGGAGAGTCCGATGGACATCGCCCGCTTGATCGCCGGTCGCGCGAACAGCGAAGTGATCACCTGCGACGTCGGCATGACCATGCGCGAGGCCGTGTCTGTGCTGGCGCGCCACCGGATCGGCGCGCTCCCGGTGATGCGAGACGGCGAAGTGGCCGGCATTTTTTCCGAACGCGACGTTATCTACTGCCTCGAGGCCGAGGGCGAGGCGAGCCTGTCGAAGCCGCTCGAAGAAGTGATGACGGCTCCTGCGATCACCGTCGATGCGGGCACGCAAATTGCAGATGCCCTTGCCCTGATGACCGAGCGTCGCATCCGCCACCTGCCGGTTGTCCAGCACGGAGAGATGGTCGGCTTCGTGTCGATCGGCGATCTCGTGAAATCGCAGGTCGACGATCTGGCCCAGGAAGCGGCGGCGATGCGCATCTATATCCAGAGCGCCTGAAGCCCCGACTTGAGGTCGCGCCCCGCGGCTCCTACATTACCGTCATGGCCGAACCGCTGATCCTGACCGAAAATGCCGCAAAGCGCGTCGCGGCGATCGCCGCGCGTCAGGCCAAGCCGGCAATCCTGCGGCTGTCGGTCGAGGGCGGCGGTTGCTCGGGCTTTCAGTACAAGTTCGATCTCGCAGACGCTGCCGAGGGCGACGATTCGGTGAGCGAGACCGACGGGGTACGCCTCGTGGTCGATCCGGTCAGCCTCGACCTCATCGCCGGAAGCACGGTCGATTTCGTCGAGTCGCTTGGCGGCGCGGCGTTCAAAGTCGCCAATCCGCAGGCGGCCGCCGGTTGCGGTTGCGGTTCCAGCTTCGGCATCTAGAACTCTGTGGATGCGGATTGCATCCTTCAACATCAACGGCGTGAAAGCACGCCTGCCCCGCCTCATCGAATGGCTCGAGGAGACGCGGCCGACGGTCGCGTGCCTGCAGGAGATCAAGAGCCAGGACGAGGGCTTCCCCTACGCCGAATTCGAGAAGATCGGATATCAGGCGATCTGGCACGGCCAGAAGGGGTTCAACGGCGTAGCGATCCTCGCCGACGGTGTTGCGCCGGTCGAGGCCCAGCGCACACTGCCCGGCGATCCGCTCGACGAGCACTCGCGCTACATCGAGGCCGACGTCAATGGAGTGCGGATCGCCTGCATCTACCTGCCCAACGGCAATCCGGTGCCGGGGCCCAAGTTCGACTACAAGCTCGCGTGGATGGAGCGCCTGCGCGCGCGGATGCACGAGCTTTGGGCGCTCGAGATGCCGGTCGCAGTGGTTGGCGACTTCAACGTCATCCCCGAGGATAAGGACGTCTGGTCGCCCGCCGCGATGGCAGCCGATGCGCTGATGCAGCCCGAATCGCGCGATGCCTATGCACGGCTTCTCGGCGACGGGTGGACCGATGCGCTCGACACGCTCAACCCGCGCGGTGGGGTTTGGACGTTTTGGGACTACCAAGCGGGTGCATGGCAGCGCGACCACGGCTTCCGGATCGACCACCTGCTCCTCTCGCCCGAACTGGCCGACCGTTTGCTCGCCGCCGGGGTCGACAAGGAGTATCGAGGGCGGGAAAAGGCCAGCGACCACACACCCGTCTGGGTCGATATAAGGGACTTCTGACCGCCGGCGGTTAGCCGAGCGAGGCGCGCCAAGGAATTTGAGCGCCGAGGCCCAGGCTCAGCGATAAAAGATGTGCGAATCGATGGTCGCGCGGGCGATCTTGGTGCGGCTCCAGCTCGGTCGCACGTACTTGGCGTGGAAGAAAAGCGCATCGCCGGCCTTGCTGTCCCACAGGCCTTCGTGCGCGATGCGGGCGATGGCCGAAGCGCGCTTCCACGCCAGCGATCCGCGGTCGATGCGCGGCATGGCTCCACCACGGACGAACGAGAACTGCGACTTCTGGAAGACCACTCCGCAATAGTTTGCGGGGAAGCGGCCTGATTCGGCGCGGTTCACGATGACTTGGCCGACGGCGAGCTGACCGGCGAGCGGTTCGCCGCGCGATTCGAAATAGATTGCGCCCGCGAGGCATTCGAGCTCGCTCGACAGCGCGGCGGTTTGCGGCATGTCGGCCACGAGTTCGCGCAGCGATCCCGCGTTGGCGGAAGTGCTCGGCTCGTCCGAACCGGGAAGCGGCTGGACCACTTCGGTGGAAACGAATGCGACCGCGCGGCTTTCTGGCACTGTCTCGTCGGTCAGCGACGAAGTGGCGGCAATAGCTGCGGTCTTGCGGATCGCGCTGGGTTCAGCGTTGGCGCCGGATCCGTCGGCGGCGAAGAATGTAAGGACAACCGCCGCGGCAAGCGCCGCGATCGTCGAGCGATGAAATTGCATTGGTCCGTCGAAAATCGGCGGTGGACGCGCCATGACGCAGGCCGGGACCCACCCGCGTTCACTGCGGTCTATGGTCGGGTCCGTTGCTAGCCTGCCGGCCGCCCCCCGTCTGCGCGCTGGCTGGACGACCGAATGCCATCCGAGCCGCCTGCGTCTGAAGGTGAGCGGCCCGATAAATGCTGCAGGTGCGAAGTCAAATCAGGTAACCAAACTTGCGACGAACCGTTCTCTATCCGGGACATCTGCCTCTATCAGCCACAAATCCGGGTCGCGTTCGCTCCGACGAGTTAGTGTCTCGGAAAATTCCCGTTTGTTTTCCGGGTCTTCCGAAACGGTGTGAACGAATCGTCGGTTCCCATCGAGCATTGGCATTCTTTCATATAGCCATGCAGGCTCTCCGCGACCGATTATGACAATCGCGATAGTACCCGCATCGCGTTCACCTTTAGCGATAACCATCGCGAAGCCACCATGCGATTCGGCCAGCCGGCGGATTCCCGCCACCTCGAGATGCGCGGGCAGGCGGGCGTCCACTGGGTCGATCAGACCTCGGCCGCGTATCCGGACAGCCCGGACAACGCGATACGCGACCGCATGAAGGTGCCGGTACCGCGGCCGATCTCGTCACCCTCCGCATCGACAAGGCGCGCCTCGGCCACGAGGACGCGCTTGCGACCGCTGATCCAGCGACCTTCGGCAACGACCTCGCCGCCTCGCACAGGCTTGGTGAAGTGCAGGTTGAACGAGGTGGTCAGCAGGAAACGATCGGTGACGAGGGTGTTCGCGGCGTAAAACGCCGCATCGTCGAGCATCTTGAAATAGACCGTTCCATGCGCTGCCCCCGCCGCGTGGTACACATTGGGATCGATGGTGAAGATCAGGCGCGAACGCCCCTCGGCGGGGATTTCGAGGCGAGACGCGAACAGTGTGTTGACCGGCGCCGCCGCATAAAGTCGTTCGAGCGCGCGGTAGTGCAGGGCCGCGCCGGTGGGGGTCGGGTGGTCCATCCGCTCAGGCGGCGTCGCGGTCCGACGCATTGGTCAGCAGGGCATAGAGCGTCTCGGTATCGCTCGCCGCGACCAGTGCGCGGTGCATGTCGACGTCGCGGACCATGCGAGACAGAGCCGCGAGGGCGTGGAGGTGGGTCGCCCCGGCATTGGTCGGCGAGAGCAGCCCGATCGCGATGTCGACCGGCATCCGGTCCGCCGCGCCGAATTCGACCGGTTGGGTCAGCTTGAGCAGTGCAGCGACCGGCCGTGTTAGTCCTTCGACGCGCGCGTGCGGCAGGGCGACCCCGCGCCCGAACCCGGTGCTGCCAAGCGCCTCGCGCTCCTCAAGCCCTTCGAGCACAGCGGCGCGATCAAGCGCATAGACTTTCGCGAAACGCGTCGCGAGGGCACCAAGGATCGCGGGCTTGTCCGCCGGTGAATCGATCCACACGGCTTCGGGCAGCAACTTGAAAATGACGTTCATGGACAGGCAGTCGAGCAAGTTGCCGGAGGGCGTCCGGCAGGAAAACGGCGAGGGTGGATGACCCCCGCCGGTCCTGGCGGGGTCGTCAGCGTGGCTCGACCCAACCGATCGAGCCATCGCGGCGGCGATAGACCATATTGTGCCGTCCGGTGCCAGCGTTTTTGAACAGCATGGCGTTGGTGTCGCGCAGGTCGAGCATCATCACCGCGTCGGCGACGCTGCTTTCGGGAATGTCGGCGGTCGTCTCGGCAATCACCATCGGCGCATCGCCCACCTCGACCTCGTCGGCCTCGGCGTCGGGTGCCGCGAGGATCGAATAGGCCGCCGTCTCTTCCTTCAGGGCGTGATCGGCCTGCTGGTGGCGATCGGTGATCCGGCGCTTGTAGCGGCGAAGCTGCTTGTCGATCTTCTCGGCTGCCTGATCGAGCGCAAGGTGCGCATCCTGCGCAACGCCATGGCCTTTCAGGATCAATCCCTGCATCACATGGGTGACGATATCGCAGCTGAACGCGCCTGCGGGGGCCTTTCCGAATGTGACGTGGCTGGACAGCGCTCGGCTGAAGTACTTGTCGACAATGGCCGTGAGGCGATCCGTTACGTGGGTTTGCAACGCTGCGCCGGTATCGACCTGGTGGCCTGAAACGCGAATGTCCATCGGCACGCTTTCTCCTCTTATCTGCGACCTTCCTTAGACAACTCTAACCGCTCCAGATCGCTCCCTTGATCGTGCCGACGAACGCCTGGTGACGGGCGATTTCCTCGGGCGAGGGGAGGTGCGGCCGAGCCGGCCGGAAGGGGCGTTCGCGCACCGCGACGGTGGTGACGGAAACGAGCGTTTCCTCCACCGCGCTGCCGGCAAGGGCGAAACCGATCTGGCGGCCACCTGTGAGCTCGACATAGACTTGCGCGAGCAATTCGGCGTCGAGCAGCGCGCCGTGCTTGACCCGGTGGCTGCGGTCGATGCCGTAACGCGTGCACAACGCGTCGAGCGACAGCTTCGCGCCCGGATGCCGCCGCTTGGCGATGGCGACCGTATCGACCATCCGTGAAAGGCACACGGCCTCGAGACCGCAGAGGTCGAGCTCGGCATTGAGAAAGCCGAAGTCGAACCCGGCGTTGTGCGCGACCAGCGGGGAATCGGCGATGAAGGCGAGCAAGTCCTCGCACTTGTCGCGGAAACGCGGCTTATCGGACAGGAATGCTGCGCTGAGGCCGTGCACCGCCTCGGCCTGTTCGGGCATGTCGCGGTCGGGATTGAAATAGGCGTGGAAAGTAGCGCCCGTGGGCACACGGTTGACCAGCTCGATACAGCCGATCTCGACCATTCGGTCGCCCGTCCTGGGGTCGAGTCCGGTGGTTTCGGTATCGAACACGATTTCGCGCATGTGCGACTTCTATCCTCCTCTTCGCGCAGGCTGGCAAGTGGCGGAAATCGGGGCAGGGCGCATATCCTCCTGCGTCAGCCGCCGGTCACCTGCGCGATCAGCGCCTTTACCGCATCCTCGGTCGCGCGAAGCGATGTGCCGGTGTCGATCACGTGGTCCGCCCGGGCGCGCTTTTCAGCGTCGGGCGTCTGTAGCGACAGGATGTGCGCGAACTTCTCGGGTGTCATCCCGGGCCGGGCGAGCACGCGGGCGCGCTGGACGTCGACGGAGGCGGAGACGACCGCGACGGCGTCGACGCTTTCCCAGCCACCCTTTTCGAACAGCAGGGGAATATCGAACACGACCAGCGGCTCTCCGGAATGTTCGATCATGAACGCGTGGCGCTCGGCAGCCACCGCCGGGTGGACGATACCCTCGAGCCGGGCGAGGGCTTCGCGATTGCCGAATACTTCGGCGCCGAGCTTTTCGCGCAGGACACCGTCAGGCCCGGTCGAGCCGGGAAACGCCGTCTCGATAGCTGGGAGCAGCGCGCCGCGTGGTCCCTGCAACCGGCGCACCTCGGCGTCGGCATCGAAAACCGGCACGCCTGCAGCTTCGAACATCGCGGCGACGGTCGACTTGCCCATGCCGATCGAGCCGGTGAGGCCCAAAATGAAGGGGCGCATGAATGGGCGGCTCATGCGGTGAGCAGCGCTCGCAGCTCTGCGTCGAAGTGGCGCGGCGGCGCGTGACCGAAGAAGCGCTCAAAAGCGAGTCCCGCCTGTCCGATCAGCATCGCAAGGCCATCGACGGTGCGGTGCCCGGCGGCGCGCGCATCCTGCAGGAACGGCGTGTCGACCGGCGTGGTGACGATATCGTAGGCGATCGCGCCCGGCGGCGCATGGCTCCAGTCGAACGCGAGCGGCGGATTGCCCGCCATGCCCAGCGGGCTCGCGTTGACCACCAGATCGAGGCATCCGTCGCGGTCGTCGAAGCCAAAGTCGGTCGGATCGGCAAAATGGGCGAGGGGGGCGACGTGGTGCTCGCCCCCCGGATCGAGTTCGTCGAGCAGCGCCTGGGCCTTGGCGGGATCGCGCCCGGCGAGGACGATGACGAATTTCTCGCGCGCCAGTGCTGCGACGATCGCGCGTGCCGCGCCGCCGGTGCCGAGCACGCGCGCCATGCGGAAGTAGTGCATCTTCGCCAGTTCCTCAGCGAGGGGTTCGAGGAAGCCGCCGACATCGGTGTTGTAACCGGTGAGCGCACCGCCTTCGTTGACCACGGTGTTCACCGCCCCGGTCGCCTCGGCCAGCGGATCGATCCGGTCGAGATGCGCCATGACCGCCAGTTTGTGCGGCATCGTGACGTTGCAGCCGCGCCACGCCGGATCGCTCCGACGACTGGCGATGTAATCGGCGAGTCCTTCGGCATTGACATGACAGGCGCGGTAGTCGGCCTCGATCCCCTGTTGCGACAGCCAGAAGCCGTGGATCGCCGGCGATTTCGACTGCGCGATGGGATCGCCGATAACTTCGGCAAAGGGGCGGGTCATTCAGGAAATCCGGTAAACTGACGCAGGCCCCAAAGCACCCTGAAAAGCGGCATACCCAGCACGGTGAAATGATCGCCCTCAATCGATTCGAACAACTGAACGCCTCTACCCTCGATCCGGAACACGCCGACACAAGCTGCGACCTCCGGCCATTCGGCATCCAGATAGGCATCGATGAACGCATCAGAGATTGATCGGACGAAAAGAACTGCTTGATCCCCGCAGTCCATCTTAACGTGCCCGTTCCGCGCGAGGGCCGCCGCGCTGTGGAGGTGCATCTCTTTACCGGAAAAGAAGCGCAAGTGGTCGGCGGCTTCATCCCGGTCACGGGGTTTATCGAAGCGCTTGCCCCCGACTACCACCAAAGAATCAGAGCCTAAAACCCATCGAGGCTCAGCGTCAGTAGCGAGAGCCAGCGCCTTTTCGCGGGCTAGCACGCGAGCGACTTCTTGGGGCGGTTCTCCTATGAGTGCTGCCTCTATCGCACGTTCATCGATGCTGGCGGGTATTGCTTCGAACGCCACCCCCGCCGCCTCGAGCATCGCCCGGCGCGACGCGCTTTTCGACGCCAGCACGATCATATCGGCTTGGGACCCGAATCCGGCGTGCCCCGGCGCGACTGGCGTTCGGTGAAGAGGCGGATGATCGCCGCCGCAGTCTCCTCGATCGAGCGGCGGGTGACGTCGATCACCGGCCAGTCGTTGTCGGCGAACATGCGCCGGGCGAAACGGAGTTCCTCCGCCACCCGCTCGGCATCGGCGTAGCTCGTCTCGCGCCCCTCGGCGATCGACAGCAGGCGGTTGCGGCGAACCTGTATCAACCGTTCGGGCGCGGTCGTAAGGCCCACGACCAGCGGATGGCGCAGCGCGAACAGCGAAGCGGGCGGGGGACTTTCGATGACCAGCGGGATGTTGGCGACCTTGTATCCGCGGTTGGCGAGATAAATGCTCGTCGGCGTCTTGGAGCTGCGCGAGACCCCCGCGAGCACAATGTCGGCCTGTTCCCAATCCTCGTGCGCGATTCCGTCGTCGTGCGCGATCGTGAACTGGATCGCCTCGACCCGCGCGAAGTAGGCATCGTCCATCGCGTGCTGACGGCCGGGCCTGCCGTGCGCTTCCTGCCCGAGGTGCGATTCGAGAGCCGCCGTCACTGCGTCGAGCACCGGAACTGCCGGTAGGCCGAGCGCGCGGCAATGCTCTTCCAGTCGCTTGCGGGTCTCGGTATTGACGAGCGTGAACAGCACGAGGCCGGGGTTCGCAGCGAGGTCGGGCACGATCCGGTCGAGGTGTTGCTGGCTACGCACCATTGGCCAGAAATGGCGCTGGACGTCGGCCTCGTCGAACTGGGCGAGCGCGGCCTTGGCGATCATCTCCAGCGTCTCGCCGGTGGAATCCGACAGCAGGTGGAGGTGGAGGCGCGGCATCAACCCTCGATTGCGGCCTGTGGAGAACGGGGCGCATAAACCACGGGAGGAATGCGGGGACAAGCGGATGCGCCGATTCCATGCCCGCTATCGCGATTCAACCAGAGGCGTTGTGGACAGGTCGACTGGGTTTTCGACAGCCTCGGGATAGCGGGGACAAGCTCTTGTTGACGCGCAATTCCGGCGATTCGCACCCTTCGAAACTGTGGTCAGCGCGGGAAAAATCGGGCAGGGCGCCGCTGTCCCCGGTTTCCACAGGGCCAACAGACTCCTTCATCTTATTCTTAGAATCTCATTGAATTGGAATAACACGCGATGCCCGGCCTGCTTCTCGACACATTGCGCGGAGTTCGCGGCGAGGCAGTACCGATGTGGCTCATGCGCCAGGCCGGTCGATATCTGCCCGAATATCGCGCGCTCAGGGCGGAGAAGGGCGGTTTCCTCGAGCTGGTCTACGATACCGACGCCGCGGCCGAGGTAACCATCCAGCCGCTGCGCCGGTTCGGATTCGACGGCGCGATCCTGTTCTCCGATATCCTGATCGTGCCTTATGCCATGGGCCAGGATCTGCAGTTTCTGGCGGGCGAAGGTCCGCACCTCTCGCCCCGACTTGCCGATCATACCCTAGAGAGCCTCCAGAGCGTCCCTCAGCGCCTCGAGCCGATCTATGCCACCGTGGCTAAGGTCCGGGCTGGAATCGGCCCTGAGACGACGCTGCTGGGCTTTGCCGGGTCGCCATGGACGGTGGCGACCTACATGGTCAACGGCGAGGGTTCGAAAGACCACCATGCCACGCGCGAGATGGCCTATCGCGATCCCGCTGCTTTTGCCGCGATAATCGATGCGATCGCCGCAGTGACGGTGGAGTATCTTGTTGGCCAGATCGCAGCCGGGTCCGAAGCGGTGCAGCTGTTCGACAGCTGGGCGGGCAGTCTCGCCCCCGACGAGTTCGAACGCTGGGTGATTGCTCCCAACGCGGCGATCACGGCCGCTATCCACGAACGCTGCCCGGGCGTGCCAGTGATCGGCTTTCCCAAGGGCGCCGGCGCCAAGCTGTCGGCCTACGCCCGCGAGACGGGGGTCGATGCGGTCGGGGTAGACGAGACGATCGATCCCCACTGGGCCGCGCGCGAATTGCCCGCGGGAATGCCGGTGCAGGGCAACCTCGATCCGCTGCTGCTGATGGCGGGCGGCGACCGGCTGGTCGCGCGAACCGAAGCGATCCTAGAGGCGTTTATCGACCGGCCCCATGTGTTCAACCTCGGTCACGGAATCGGCCAGTTCACCCCGATCGAGCACGTCGAACTGTTGCGCGATACGGTGCGCAACTGGAGGGGGTGACGAACGCGATGGCGTTTCCTAGATGCCGCCCATGGAAAGCGCGCTGGCGATGACCTATCTATGGCTCAAGGCCGGTCACGTGATCTTCGTGATCTTCTGGATGGCGGGGCTGTTCATGCTCCCGCGCTATCTCGTCTACCATCAGGAAAGCGCCCCCGGATCGCCAGAGGAAGCGATGTGGATCGATCGTGAGCGCAAGCTCGTCAGGATCATTCTCATGCCCTCGCTCGGGATCGTCTGGTTGCTCGGACTGCTGCTCGCCTGGTCGCAGGGCTACTTCGGCGAGGGCTGGTTCCACGCCAAGCTAGCGCTGGTGTTCGTGCTGTCGGCCTATCACGGCTGGATGGTCGGCTACTCGAAGAGGCTGGCGCGCGGCGAACGGTCGCTCACCGGCAAGCAACTGCGCCTCGCCAACGAAGTCCCCGGTTTGCTCGCGGCGCTGATCGTGGTGCTGGTGATCGTCAGGCCCTTCTGAGCCTGCGACCAGCCGAGCAAGGCGGCGATTGACCGCGCCTGCCGCCGGCCTTATTCCACGCGGCCTCAACCGGCTTTTTCCGGCCTCGCATTTCCTGCCGAGGCCGGGTCGCGCTTTCCCCAAGCCCTTACGACCGGCCGGCCGCTTCCAATCTACGGATCGAATGAAATGCACCTGAAAGAACTCAAGAAAAAAACCCCGGCCGAGCTCGTTGAGATGGCCGAGGAACTGGGCGTCGAAGGCGCCAGCACCATGCGCCGCCAGGACCTCATGTTCTGCATCCTCCGCGAACTCGCCGAGGACGAGGAATACGAGGAACAGATCATGGGCGTCGGCACCATCGAGGTGCTGCAGGACGGCTTCGGCTTCCTCCGCTCGCCGCAAGCGAACTACCTCGCCGGCCCGGACGACATCTACGTTTCGCCCAACCAGGTCCGCAAATGGGGCCTGCGCACCGGTGACACCGTCGAAGGCGAAATCCGCGCCCCCAAGGAAGGCGAGCGCTACTTCGCGCTGACCAGCCTCAAGAGCGTCAACTTCGACGATCCCGACGCGGTCCGCCACCGGACCAACTTCGACAACCTCACGCCGCTCTATCCCGATGCGAAGCTGAGCCTCGATACGCTCGATCCGACGGTCAAGGACAAGTCGGCCCGCGTGATCGACATCATCAGTCCGCAGGGCAAGGGCCAGCGCGCGCTGATCGTCGCGCCGCCGCGTACGGGTAAGACCGTGCTGCTGCAGAACATCGCCAAGGCGATCACCGACAACCACCCCGAGGTGTTCCTCATCGTCCTGCTCGTCGACGAGCGGCCCGAGGAAGTCACCGACATGCAGCGTTCGGTGAAGGGCGAGGTCATCTCCTCGACCTTCGACGAGCCCGCAACGCGTCACGTGCAGGTCGCCGAAATGGTGATCGAAAAGGCCAAGCGCCTCGTCGAGCACAAGAAGGACGTGGTGATCCTGCTCGACTCGATCACGCGTCTCGGCCGCGCCTATAACACCGTTGTGCCGAGTTCGGGTAAGGTGCTGACCGGCGGTGTCGACGCGAACGCGCTGCAGCGCCCCAAGCGCTTCTTCGGCGCCGCGCGCAACATCGAGGAAGGCGGTTCGCTCTCGATCATCGCCACCGCGCTGATCGATACCGGGAGCCGCATGGACGAAGTCATCTTCGAAGAGTTCAAGGGCACCGGTAACTCGGAAATCGTGCTCGACCGCAAGGTCGCCGACAAGCGCATCTTCCCCGCGCTCGACGTGGGCAAGAGCGGCACCCGCAAGGAAGAGCTGCTGGTCGAGAAGGACAAGCTCTCGAAGATGTGGGTCCTGCGCCGCATTCTCATGCAGATGGGCACGGTCGATGCGATGGAATTCCTGCTCGACAAGATGAAGGATTCCAAGACCAACGAGGACTTCTTCGCGACGATGAATCAGTAACGACCGGCGCAGGTGGACGGGCTTCAGCGTCCGTCCACCTGCTCGATCAGTTCGTCGGGATCGGGCGTATCGAACAACCACACCTTGCCGCTCGGGCGGCGGAGGGTCTTTTCGATGATCGGGTCGTACGCGGCGTCCCCGCCCTTACGATTGAGCCGCAGTTCGCGGGTCACCAGCTTGCCGGTCAGCAGGTTCCAGCTCAGCTCGAACCCGTCGTGCGCGTACGTGCGGCTGTAATAGGTTGCGTCCATCCCGATCAGCCGCATGCGATTGTCGGCCTTGTCGAAACGGTAACGCCGCGTTGAGGCTGTTGCCGAGGTGCCTCCGGTCAGATCCTCGAACACCAGCACGCCCTTGGCAAACGTCAGAGAGCCGCTGCCGAGAGGTGTGATGTCGAGGGGTAGGTATTCGGCCCCATGGACTGCGTAGGCTATCTGCAGGTTTCGCTAGTCGTCGGTTCGGGTAACGTAGGCAACATCCGCGGTGCCATCGCCGTCGATGTCGGCATCGAGGCGCGCTTCCAGGTCTTCGCCGGGATTGAGCACCGGTTCCAGCGCGGCTGCTGGCGTGACGGCGATCAGCATTAAGACGATCGCGGCGACACGCATCAACCCTTGGCCCGTTCGAGCTGCGCGCCCATCATCTCCCACACCTTGTTGATCGCCTTGAGCGGGCGAACCATGACTTTGAAATCCTTGATCATTCCCTCACTATCGAAGGTGATGATGTCGACCCCGTTGATGTGCACGCCGTCGAGCTCGGTCACGAATTCGAGCAATGCCTGGTTGCCGTCCGAGAACTCGCGGACGTAGCGGAACTTGTCCGTGTTGAGCACCACACCCGCCGCAGCGAGATAGGCCACGACGATCGCGCGACCGTGTTGAGGCGTGTGGACCACCGGCGAATGAAACACGGCATCGTCACGGATGATCGCGGCGAGCGCGTCGGGTTGGTTGCCACCGTCAAGCACACGGTGCCAATTGGCGAGACCCGCGGCCGCGCTCATGCGAGGTGCTCGGCGAAGAAGGCTTTCGTGCGGGCGTCGGCCAGTTGGGCCCCATCCTCGTCGCGGCGGTTGCCCATTTCGGCAGCGAAGCCGTGGTCGAGGCCCGGATAGTCGTGCAGCTCGACCTTGGGATGGGGATCGAGCTCGGCGTGGATCTTCGACTGCGCGTCGGGCGTCACGAAGTGGTCGGCGGTGGGAATATGCAGCATCAGCGGGTTAGCGATCGCGTGCGCCTCGCCGAGCATCTGGTCGATCATGACCCCGTAATACCCGACCGATGCATCGATGTCGGTACGGGTCGCTGCCATATATGCCATGCGCCCGCCGAGACAGAAGCCGACGAGGCCCACCTTGGTGCAACCGCGCTCGCGCTTGAGCCAGTGGATCAGCGCTTCGATATCGCGGACGCAGGCGTCGGGGTCGAACTTGCTCATGTTATCGAACGCTTTCTGGAGCTGGTCGGGAACGTCTGGATCAAGTTCCTCGCCGGCAGCAAAGCGCCAGAAGATGTCGGGGGCCGCGGCAACATAGCCCTCTCGCGCCCACGCATCGCACTTTGCACGAATGCCTGGATTCACCCCGAAAATCTCCGGGATGACGATGACTGCCGCGCGCGCATCGCTGTCGCTCCCGGCAACATAGGCGTGAAAGGTCGCGTCTTCTTCCAAGGTTGGGATCTGGGTCGTTCCGGTCATCGCGCTCTCCTCGTATCCAGTGATCCTAGCGGGTCGCGATGGACTTTGCCAAACCCGTGTGACAGGTGTCCTTCCGATACGAGCAGGAGCGCGTCCGCATGAAGGTCCACGTTGAGATCGACTGCACCCCGGAAGAAGCCCGTACTTTCATGGGCTTGCCCGATGTCGGCAAGGCGAACGAGGTCTACGTCGACCTTATGTCGAAGGCCATGAAGGGTGTGGGCAGCATCGACAAGCTGCAGGAAGTCGCCGGACAGATGGCGCCGATGGGGCAGATGGGATTGAAGTTCTTCCAGAATTTCATGGAAGGCGCGGCCGCGGCCAACAAGGCCTCACAAGGCGGCAAGAAGGGCACCGAGGGCGCCTGATCGCACCGCACGATCGGCTTGATCCGGCCATGGATACGATCTTTGCGCTCTCGAGCGGCGCCCCGCCGGCCGGTATCGCGATCGTCAGGATCAGCGGCCCGCGCGCCGCTGATGCGCTCACTTCGTTGGGGGTCCGCTTGCCCGCTCCGCGCCGGGCGACGACGATGACCTTGCACGATGGCGCCGGCGATGAACTCGACCGCGTGCTGGCGCTGTGGATGCCAGGCCCGGCGACCGCAACCGGCGAGGATGTTGCCGAACTCCACCTGCACGGTGGGCGGGCCGTCGTCGCGGCGGTCGAGCGGGCGCTCGCGGCGCTGCCGGGACTCAGGCGGGCCGAGGCGGGAGAGTTTACCCGACGGGCCTTTTCCAATGGGCGGATCGACCTTGCCGAGGCGGAGGGTCTCGCCGACCTGCTCGCGGCCGAAACCGAAGGGCAACGGCGCGCCGCGCTCGCGGTGGCAGGCGGCGCCTTGTCGCGCCAGGTCGAGGCGTGGCGCGGGGACGTGCTCACGCTCTCGGCACAGGTCGAAGCCGTCCTCGATTTCGGCGACGAGGATGACGTCGGCGAACTTCCGCCGGACTTTTTCGTTCGAGTCGAGCGATTGGCGCGCGAAATCGAGGCGTGGCTTGCCCGGCCGTCGGCGGAGCCGCTTCGCGACGGCATCCGCGTGGTCCTGGCTGGTCCGCCGAATGCAGGAAAATCGAGCCTCCTCAATGCCTTGATCGACAAGGAAGCTGCAATCGTGGCGGCGACACCGGGTACGACACGAGACGTGATCGAGCAGCCTGTGGCGATTTCCGGAGTGCCATTCGTACTGGTCGATACCGCGGGGCTGCGTGAAGCCACGAACGATGCGATCGAGGCCGTCGGCATCGCGCGCGCCGAAGCCGAAGTGCAACGTGCCGAGATCGTGTTATGGCTGGGGCCGGAGGGAGAGGGGCCCAAGGGCGCGTGGGAGGTCTTGGCCAAGTCTGACCTTGGGAATCAAACCAAGATCGCACCGCGCTTTTCCGTCTCTTCCGCGACTGGAGAGGGCATATCCCAGTTGCTTGCTGCGCTTGCCGATGCAGGGCGATCGCTACTGCCGGCACCGGGGGATGTTGCTTTGAACAATCGTCAGCGGGATCGCATGCAAGAGGCGCACACGGCGCTGGATATCGACGGTCAAGCAAGCCTCCTGATCATGGGCGAACAGCTTCGTCTTGCGCGCATGGCATTCGATCGGCTCACGGGCCGTGCATCGACCGAGGAGATGCTCGATGCTCTGTTTGGGCGGTTCTGCATCGGCAAATGATGTTCCACGTGAAACGTCGGATTTTGACCCGTACGGCGAGTTGACCTAGGGCGGGGCGCTATGGCGCAATTCGATATCATCGTCGTTGGCGGAGGCCATGCCGGGGTGGAAGCGGCGGCGGCAGCGGCACGGATGGGTGCGCGCGTGGCGCTGGTCACGTTCGCACGCGAGACGGTTGGCGCGATGAGCTGCAACCCGGCGATTGGGGGCCTCGGAAAGGGTCATCTCGTTCGCGAGGTGGACGCTTTCGATGGGCTGATCGCACGCGCAGCCGACCATGCGGCGATCCACTACCGGATGCTCAATCGCTCTAAGGGGAGTGCGGTGTGGGGGCCGCGCATCCAGGCGGACCGGCTGCTGTTCAAGGCGGCGATCCAGTCGCTTATTGCCCAGCAAGGCGACCTGACAGTCGTTGAGGGCGAAGCCGCCGCGCTGCTTTTGGCTGGCGGGCGTATTGCTGGGCTCGAGCTGGCCGATCGTGCGCGGATCAATGGCGCGGCAGTCATACTCTGCACGGGCACATTCCTTGGTGGAAAGCTGTTCCGCGGCGAAGAGCGCATGATCGGGGGCCGAATCGGCGAAGCTTCGGCGAGCCGCCTGGCCGAGCAGATTCGCGGGGCCAGCCTTCCGATGGCGCGGCTCAAGACGGGCACACCTCCACGGCTCGATGGGCGGACGATCGATTGGGCGGCACTGGCCGAGCAGCCGAGCGACGCCGAACGTTGGACCATGTCCCCGCTCACGCATGCTCGGACCAACCCGCAACTCGCGTGCGCGATCACGCGAACGAACGAGCGCACTCACGACATCATTCGCGGCTCGCTGACTCGCTCACCGCTGTTTACCGGCGCGATCGACGCACAGGGGCCACGATATTGCCCGTCGATTGAGGATAAGATCCATCGGTTCGGCGATCGCGACGGCCACCAGGTATTTCTCGAGCCCGAAGGACTGTCGACGCATCTGGTCTATCCAAACGGCATAAGCACGTCGCTGCCCGCCGACGTGCAGGAGGCCATGGTCCGCTCGATGCCTGGCTTGGAGAGGGTCGACATCGAGGTGCCCGGATATGCCGTCGAGTACGACCATATCGATCCTCGTGCGCTCGATCGCACCTTGCAGGTTCGCGACATTCCAGGCCTTTACTGTGCTGGCCAGATCAACGGTACCACGGGGTACGAGGAAGCGGCCGCACAAGGGTTGGTCGCCGGGCTTGGAGCGGCAGTCCATGTCCTAGGGCGACCGCCGGTGGAGCTCGACCGGAGCAACTCGTATCTCGCAGTGATGATAGACGACCTGACCCTGCACGGAGTCAGCGAGCCTTATCGAATGCTAACCTCGCGGGCGGAGTACCGCTTGCGACTTCGCGCGAGCAACGCATCCACCAGGCTCACACCGCTCGCGATTGAAGCAGGTTGTGTCCGTAAGGAGCGAATGAACTGGTTCTTCGACCGCGAAGATCGTCGTTCCACGTGGAACAACCGTCTGAATCAAGCGATCTCTCCCAAGGAGCTTGCTCAGGTCGACGTGACGGTGCGAAGCGATGTCACCGCTAAATCAGTCAAGGGATGGTTGTCGCACGGTATCGCGGCGCAGTCGCTTGGGCCTTGGCTACCCATAGGCTTCGCGGAGAGCGAACTTGGCGTCGAGTTGGTTGAGGATGCAGTCTACGCGCCTTATCTCGCGCGGCAGGAGGCCGAGCTGCGCGATCTGAAGGCGTCGGACGCCATGAGGCTACCGTTGGAATTCGATTTCGGTGCGGTACCCGGGCTTTCCAACGAAATGGCCGAGCGTTTGACCAGAGCGAGGCCCGACAGTCTAGCGGCAGCAGGGCGCGTGCCTGGGATCACCCCCGCGGCCCTTTCGGCATTGTTGGTACAGGCGCGGCGAGCCGCCGCATGATTTCGAACGAGGCTCAGGCGAGGGCCTTCGTTGCGGCTCGGTGCGATCCACTCGCGCTCGAGCGCCTGACATTGCTGGTGGGGCGCCTGCGCGAGGAGAACACGCGGCAGAATCTCGTTTCAACCGGATCGCTCGAATCGATCTGGACGCGTCACATTGCGGATAGCGCGCAGCTTCTCGACCACGCACCGCAAAGTCCCGCTGGAGCATGGCTCGATCTCGGCTCCGGTGCCGGTTTCCCGGGAATGGTCGTCGCCGTTATGCGGCCCGACATGCCGGTCCACCTTGTCGAATCGCGCAAGCTGCGCGTCGAGTGGCTGAATGCTCTTGTCGGCGAATGCGACCTGGCCCGATGCAGCGTTATCGGATCGCGTGTCGAATCTGTCCAGACTGCACCATATTCGGTCATCAGTGCACGTGCTTTTGCGCCGCTCGACCGCTTGCTGAACCTTGCCGAACGTTTTTCCACAAGCGACACGACATGGTTGTTGCCCAAGGGACGCTCGGCGGCGCAGGAAGTGGCCGCTCTTCCAAAATCCATGCGGACCATGTTCCACGTGGAACAATCGCAAACCGATCCGGATGCGGGGATTATCGTGGGGCACTTGGCAGAAGGTAAGCGCCGATGATCACAGTCGCAGTGGCCAACCAGAAGGGCGGAGTGGGCAAGACTACCACGGCCATTAACATCGCCACCGCAATGGCCGCAACCGGTTGGAAAACCTTGCTAATCGATCTCGATCCGCAGGGGAATGCGTCCACCGGAATGGGGATCGCAAGCGATGACCGCGGTCGTTCGAGCTACGATTTGCTAGTCGATTCACTGCCCTTGGCCGAATGCATCACCCCGACTTCGATTCCGGGTCTCGACTTGGTTCCGGCCACTGTCGACCTGTCCGGTGCTGAGATCGAGCTCGTGAACGTTGAGGATCGCACTTCGCGGCTCAGTTCGGCGCTGGCCGAGCATCGAGGGCACGATATCGCGTTCATCGACTGTCCCCCTTCGCTGGGCCTGCTCACGCTCAATGCGCTCGGCGCGGCCGACACCCTTCTCGTGCCGCTTCAATGCGAGTTTTTCGCGCTCGAAGGCTTGTCGCAGCTCTTGCTGACGGTCGAGCGGGTCCAGCAGCGGTTCAATGCGGACCTGGGTATCATCGGCGTAGTGTTGACCATGTTCGATCGCCGCAACCGGCTGACCGACCAGGTCGCCGACGACGTCCGGGCGTGCCTCGGGCCGCTGGTGTTCGAATCGGTCATCCCCCGCAACGTGCGCCTGTCCGAGGCGCCGAGCCACGGGCTGCCGGCACTCGTCTACGACCACAATTGCGCGGGAAGCCGCGCATACATGGCGCTCGCGCGCGAGTTGATCGGACGCCTGCCTGCCGAAAGGAAAGCTGCATGAGCGATCCCGCCGATCCGATTCGCTTTACCATCCCCGATCGCCCCAAGTCCGATTCGCGCCGTGCGCTCGGTCGCGGGCTGGGAGCCTTGCTCGGTGAGACCCGGCGAGAAGAGCCGCTCGTCACCGGCGGCACCGGAAATTCGAATCAAGGTGGAGAGGATTTAAAAGGCTATCCCTTCTCGGGCCTCGCCAGCATCGCAGTAAGTGCGATCGAGCCGCACCCTGACCAGCCGCGCAAGCGCTTCGACGATGCCGCACTCGAGGAACTCGCCGCGTCGATCGCGCAGCGCGGCGTTATCCAGCCGGTCATCGTCCGGCCAGCCGGGGCGGGGCGCTACCAGCTCGTCGCGGGAGAGCGCCGCTGGCGCGCGGCACAGAAGGCGATGCTTCACGAGATTCCGGCACTGGTCCGCGATCTCGACGAGCGCGAAGTCACCGCGCTCGCGCTGATCGAGAACCTCCAGCGCGAAGACCTCAACCCGGTGGAAGAGGGTCGTGCCTACCAGCGACTGGCTGAGGGCGAGGGGATGACCCAAGCCGAGATCGCGAAGCTTGTCGACAAGTCGCGCAGCCATGTCGCCAACCTCCAGCGATTGCTCCAGTTGCCCGAGCCGGTGCTCGATCTCGTCGAGGACGGTTCGCTGTCCATGGGCCATGCCCGTGCGATTATCGGTCACCCGGATGCCAGGGAGATCGCCCGAAAGGCGGTGGACGGGTCGCTCTCGGTGCGCGAGGTCGAGCGGCTCGCGCGGCAGGGGATCGAGGTCAAGGGTGGTCGGCGCCCGGTCCGCGTCGCTCGAGATCCGGCCAAGGACGCCGACATCGCGGCGGTCCAGCGGCACCTCGAGGAGTTCCTCGGACTCAACGTGCGAATCAAGACCGACGAGGATCCCCGTTCGGGCGCGGTAACGATCCGCTACCGAACCCTCGACCAGCTCGACCTTATTTGTCAAAGGCTTACCGGCGGCGACATCTGATCGTTAGCTGGAAAGACGATCGTTCTTAATGGGTCGATAAGCATTCTCCCCTAGACGCTGCCGGGTTTGGGGATCGAAACGCTTGGACATCAGGTTTGCCATTGCCGCTGCCGCCGTGTGCGCCGCCAGTTCGCTGGTGAGCGCCCCTGCGTCTGCGCAAGGCAGGGCAACCAGCACCGTTCCGGTGTCGGTCAACCTGCTGAGTTCGTGCCGCCTCGCCACTCGGCCGCTGCAGTTCGGCATCGTTGCCAGCCGCGTGACCCAAGTGCGAGCGATCACGACCATGCAGGTCGAATGTCCGGTGGGCACTGTCTACAGCATCGGCATCGACAACGGGCTCGCCTTCGACGGAACGGTGCGGCGGATGAGGGGCAACGATTCGAACGGGCAGGTGTGGTTTGCCGACTATCGGTTGTTCCGCGATCCTCTGTATGCCCTTCCGTGGGGCACCACCCCGGCAACGATGGTCACTGGTGTGGTTTTGTTGCCGGGACCGGTGACGCACACGCTCTATGGCGAAGCCCGGCCGCGCAACCTGCGTCCGGCACCCTATATCGATACGGTCACGGTCACCCTGCATTTCTGACCGTTGCCTAGGCGCCTGGCCGCCTTCGACGTTCCAAGAAAATTCGGGCCTCGTGGTTAAGTTCCACAGCCTATTTTACTTGGCGTTAACTATACTTCCCTAGGTATTCTCCCATAACGGACAGCGAAAAACTGCGTAACCATTAGCAGTTTGGCAACCGGTCTTGGTGCATTGGGCCAATCGGCACAGAAAGCCAGATCGATTGGGGATCACTACTATGCGTAAGATTGCTGTCTCGCTCGCGATTGCTGCGGGCCTTGCTGCGAGCCCCGCGCTCGCTGCCGGTGTCACCGGCCAGGAAGCGACCAACACCATCCAGGTGTCGCTGAACATCTCGACCGCCTGCACGCTCACCACCAACCCGATGTCGTTCGGTACGGTGACGACGGCGACCGGCGGTGCCACCGCTTCGTCGGACACCCGCGTGAACTGCACCCCGGGTGCGGCCTACACGGTGAACATCGACGACGGTGCCAATGCCGCCCTCGGCGTCCGCAAGCTCAAGTCGACCAGCGGTGCCGCCACTGTCGACTACAACATCTACACCGACGGCAGCCGCACGGTTCCCTGGACGTCGACCGGGTTCACCGGCACCGGCAACGGCGCCGACCAGACCATTCCGGTCCTCGGCAAGCTGACGCAGCTGACCCAGGTCGGTGCGGGCACGTATCAGGACCTCCTGACCGTCACCCTGCACTACTGATCCAAGATACCGGAGACCGAGAAATGACCCGTCGCGCCATCGTCCTGAGCACCATTGCAGGGATCCTGGCGGGCGGGTCGCTTCTTTCGGCCCCGGTCGTTGCCGCTCCGTCGGAGACCGTCGAGGTCGCCGGGAAGGAAGCGAGCCTGTCCATCGCACCACTGCGGATCGAGATCGACCGTGGCAACGCCGGCGGGACCGTGTACCTTTCCAACCCGTCGGGTCGGCCGCTCGCCGTGCAGGCGCGCATGTTCGCCTGGTCGCAGGATGGCGGCGAAGACGCCTACGCGCCCAGCGGCGATATTTCCGTATCACCGTCCATTTCGATGATTCCTCCCGGGGAAACCCAGATCGTGCGCTTGGTCCGCAAGGGCGCGGCATCGCCGGGAGAAAAGCGGTTCAGGCTGGTTGTCGACCAGTTGCCGGACCCGACCCAGACCGGAGAATCCGATGCCATGGCGCGGATCCGGTTCACCCTGCCTGTCTTCGTCGACCGCGACAGCGCCGCCCCGGCTGCCCTGGCGTGGAAAGTGACCGACAACCGCCTCGAGCTCGCCAATACCGGCGGCACGACCTCGCGGATCATCGGCATCACGGTGAAGACCGCGGGCGGGACTGAGGTCCCGGTCGAGCGCAATACGCTGCGCTATGTCCACGGCAATTCGACCATCGCCTGGCCGATCGGAAAGGGCTGTTCGCTCGGCGCGCTCAAGGTGACCGCGCAGATCGACGGCCAAGCGGTCGATGCGCAGCCAGTATCCGTTTGCGGCTAGACCCCTCCTCGCGCTGATCGCTGCAGGCGCTGCCGCCAGCCTGCCCGGAACCGCTCACGCACAAGCCGATCCGTTCGCGCTGCCCAAGGGGCTCACGCAGCAATCCGTCGCCGATGCGCCGACGGGACCGATCGTCTCCGAAATCGTCGTCGATGGGCAACTCCGCCGCCGCATGGTCACGCTCGAAGGCAGCGGGGATGCGCTGACGATCGACGCGGAAGAAGCACGCGGAGCAGGCCTGCCGGTCAAGGATGGCGTGAAGGGCCGCGTCGCGCTCGCGTCGCTCACCATTTACGAATGGAGCTTCGACCCGCTGCGCCAGCGCCTCAAGGTTGCGCTCTTTCGTAACAACGACGGCGCGAACTTCCGCGATCTCGGTGCCCGCAAGCTGGCAGAGGGCGTCAGCAGCACGCCGCTCACTACCTTCCGCATCGATTACGACGTGACCGCCAGCGCAAGCCCGCAGGGCAGCGCGCTCGGCGGCTTCTTCAGCGCCTATGCCGTGCGCGGATATACATCGCTCGGGACGACCGCGCGCGCGATCAGCAATCCAGCGCCGGGGCAATCGCCGGTCACGCGTCTCGACAGCCAATTCCAGGTCGCTTTCGAAAAGCGCGGACTGGTGGCGACCGCGGGCGACTTCATCAGCGCGGGCAGTCAGTCGCAGCGTCCAGTGCGCCTGGGCGGCATTCAGCTCGCCACCGACTTCGAGTTGAGGCCCGACATCGTTTCGCTGCCGCTGCCAGCGTTCAGCGGGACGGTTTCCGTGCCGACCACGATCGATCTTGTCGGCGCGAACGAGAAATTGCGCGTCGAAGGCATCGAACCGGGCGAATTCACTCTGCGCAACATCCCGACCGCACCCGGACGCGGCGAGATGACCGCGATCTTGCGCGATTCATTGGGCCGCGAGGTGGTCCAGCACGCCAAGTTCTATGTTTCGCGCGACTTGCTGGCGCCTGAGCGCTCAGCCTACGCGGTCAACGCGGGTTTCGTCCGACGACGATACGGCGAGCGAAGTAACGACTACGGCGCCCTTGCGGCCTCCGCCTTCTACAGGCGGGGGCTTTCGTCGCGTCTGACGCTCGAAGGCAGCGGAGAATGGACGCCCGGCACCGCCAACGTCGGTGCGCGGGCCGATTTCGTCCTCGCCAGCATCGCCAAGGCGACCGTCGAGGGCCGTTTCAGCCGCGACAAGCAGGCCGGAAGCGGCTTTCTCGCCAACTTTGGCATCGAATCGATCGGTTCGCGCTTCGGCATCGCCGCCGGCGCAACTTTGCCGGGCGCAACTTACCGCGACGTGGCGACCCGTCTCGGCGACCTGGCACCGCCGAAACAGCTGTTCGCGAACGCTTTTTACCGGATTTCGGGCAATACGCAGGTCCAAGTCGCGCTGGTTCGCCGCGAAAGTCGCGCCGATCCGACGATCGGCCGCCTTGCCGACCGCACCGACTCGATGAGCACCAGCTTGCAACTTCCGATCACCCAGAAATTGCGCTTCTTCGGCTCGGCCGACTATCGCCGCACCCGTGTGCGCAGCGGTTTCGGCATTGCCGGTGGCCTTGCGCTCGATCTCGGCGGTGGGCACCGGGTCAGCGCCTATGCCGCGCGCAACGCCGGACGCTCGAGCGCCACGGCGTCGTACAGCAAGGACGATATCGAGGTCGGCGACATCGGCTACCGCGCGTCCGCATCGGTCTCCGATGACGACACCAGTCTTCACGCGCAACTCACTCACCGCGCGTCGTTCGCCCGCGTCGTTGCCGAGGCGGAGCAGGTGAGTGGTCGGTTTGCGGGTCGGGTGACCGCGCGCGGTACGCTGATGCTGGCGGGCGGAGCACTCTATGCGCGCAACAGCACCGGGTCGAGCTACGCGCTGGTCCGCGCCGGGGACGTCGAGGGCATCCCGGTCACTCTCGATAACCGCTTCGTCGGGCGGACGAGCAAGTCGGGTCGCCTGCTGGTTGAGAATATTCCCGCGCAAGCGACCGTGAAGATCGACGTCGATGCCGATCAGCTACCCCCTGAGGCCGTCGTGCGCGAGGCGACGCACCACATCCGCGTGCCGCGTCGGGCGGTGGCGATCGTGCGGATCGATGCGGTCACGTTCCGTCCGGTGATGCGCGCGCTGGTCGATCCGGCGGGGCGCCCGATCGCGCCCGGTACGCCGGTCCGTATCCTGCCATCGGACGAGATGTCGCTGACAGGGTTCGACGGCCTGGTCGAGCTCAACGCCGGGGCGGCACCGTCGCAGCTCGTGGTCGGCCGTCCGGGCCAGACGTGCATCGTGGAACTGGCAGGCCAGGACATCACTGCGGATACAGTTACGCCGTTGGTGTGCGAGCCCTACACGATCGCCCAAGGCGCGCCCGAAAATGGGGCCAAGGAAGCGAAGGCCAAACGTGGCCGCAATCCGGCGCGAGTTGCGCGGCGCAACTTCGGCCCAGCGGCGGCCCCCGCGGCGACGCTCGCGCTCAGCTCCCCTTGATCAGCTTGATCCGCTTGTCGCTGCGCGGCGCGGGGCGGGGCAGGATCTTCGGCTGCGGTTGCGGGGTGGGGCGATAGGCGGGATTGGCTGCGGCGACTGGCTCGTCGATCACTTCCTCGGTCACGTATTCGCGGACGACCGCGCGCTGCGGCACCTGCACCATGACCGGCACGTATGCGACCTGGCCATAGCCATAGCTGTAGCCGGGATAGCCGCGCGCGAGGTAGCCATCGAGATGCGCGGCGCATTCGTCTTCGCGGCGGCGGTCTCCGGCGGCTCCGATGGCAGCGCCGATCGCAACCCCGGCAAGGCCGCCCACTCCCGCGCCGAGCAGCGTGCCGGCAAGGCGCTCGGAATCCCACGCGCGGTTGCCGATGGCTCCGCCGACAGCAGCACCGAGCAGGCCGCCGATCACGCCCGCGCGATCCTTTTTGCTCACCCCGCGAATGCTCTCGCGGCAACGAAGCAACCAGGCGTCGCGGTCGAACTGCGGGCCGTAGCCGGGATGATGGGCACCGGGATGGTACGCCATCTGCGGCGCCATCGGATGTCCGCCGTGGGGAAGGGGATGAACCATGGGCGGCAGCGGAGGCGGCGCCGGAGGATACCCGGCGTCCTCGTCCCAACTGGGAGCGGCTGCGTGCGGCGCCAGGAACGGCGGCAGCGGCGGCGGCGGGGGCAAGGGCGCGGCGACAGGCTCGCCGGGCAATACCAGCGGGCCATCGGCGGGCTGCGCGAGCGAGGGCGTGCCGAATGCGAGTGCGCCTGCAGCGGCGGTCATGGTCAGAAAGCGGTGGGCGGACATGCGCAAATTTCCCCTTCCGGCGCCAACGGATGCAGTGACCCGATTCGAACGCGTTAACGGAAAATTTAGCATTGTCTCGACCGGCTTCCCAAGCGGCCGCGTGCGTCCTGTCCCGAAACGGGGCGGCTAGATCCGCGCGGACAGGAGCGCCGCCAGCGCCTCTACTCCGCTGGCATCCTCGGCGTCGAAGCGGGCAAGCTCGGGGCTGTCGAGATCGATCACCGCGATGACCGCGCCATCGCGCAGCACCGGCACGACGAGCTCGCTGCGACTGGCGGCATCGCAAGCAATGTGGCCAGGAAAGGCATGGACATTGGGTACGAGTTGGGTCGCGCCGGTCGCCGCCGCCGCGCCGCACACCCCTTGGCCGAACGCGATGCGGATGCACGCGGGTCGGCCGACGAAGGGGCCCAGTACCAGTTCGCCGTCCACCACCCGGTAGAAGCCTGCCCAATTGAGCGCGGGCAGGAACTCGCCCATCAGCGCGGCGACGTTTGCCATGTTGGCCACGCCGTCCGGCTCGCCCGTTGTCAGGGCGTCGGCCGCCTGTACGAGGTCGCGGAAGAGTTCGGGCTTGGGGAGGGCGGCATCGGCGCGGAAATCGTACATGGCGTGCGATGTAGCGCAGCATGGCGTTGCCGCAAGCGCTCGCCTCGCCTAACCATGCCGGCATGAGCACCGGCCGCAAGATCCTCGCCGGCGTCCTCGTCGCAGTCCTCGTGATACTCGGCCTGGTCGCTTACCTGATGACACCCGATACTGCCCGGCAGCAGGTGGGCGACGTGGCCGGGACCGAGCCCGAACTTCTGCGTCCGCGCTACGAGAGCTTCCCCACGGTCGGCATTGCCGAGCCGGTGGGCTGGAAGGCGAACGAAGTGCCTGCCGCGGCTGAGGGACTCGCGGTGACGCGTTTCGCCGACGGGCTCGATCATCCCCGCACGATGCTGGTCCTGCCCAACGGCGATGTCCTGGTGGCGCTTACGAACCGCCCCCCTTCGCAAGGATCGGGCGGCATCGAAGGGTTTATCGCCGGTCTGCTGTTCAGCAAGGCGGGGGCGGGCGGTCCATCTGCCAACCAGATCGCCCTGCTGCGCGATGCCGACGGCGACGGCCGCGCCGAGCAGAAGACGCTGCTCAGCAATCCAGCTCTCTCCTCTCCCTCGGGTCTCGCCTACAAGGACGGCACGCTCTACGTCGCGAACCACGACGCGCTGCTCGCATTCTCCTATGCCGAGGGTGCGACCACGCTGTCGGGCACGCCGAAGAAGCTGATGGACCTGCCCCCCGGCGGAAATCACTGGATGCGCAACATCCTCCTCTCGGCGGACGGCAACCACATCTACGTCGCGGTCGGCTCTGCCTCGAACGTCGGTGAAAAGGGAATGGACGTCGAAAAGGGTCGCGCGGCGATCTGGGACTACAACCTGACGAACGGGCGCCAGCGCCAGTTCGCGAGCGGGCTGCGCAATCCCAACGGCCTCGCGCTTTCGCCGTGGAGCGGCGAGTTGTGGACCACGGTCAACGAGCGCGACATGCTTGGCTCGGACCTCGTGCCCGATTACCTGACCAACGTGCCGATCGGCGCGCAATACGGCTGGCCGTGGGTCTGGTGGCGCAGCAACTTCGACGACCGCGTCGATGCGCCGACGCCCGAGGGTTTCAATCCGGACTATATCCGCCTGCCTGAATACGCACTGGGCCCGCATGTCGCCGCGCTGGGGCTGGCGTTCACCGGCAACGGCTCGACGCTCGGCGACAGGTTCGGCGCGGGTGCGGTGATCGCGCGGCACGGATCGTGGAACCGCGAGCCCAAGTCGGGTTACGATGTCGTTTACGTCGCGTTCGACGGTCGCGGCAATCCGACCGGCAAGCCGGTGCCGGTTCTCAGCGGTTTCCTTGCTGCCGACGGGAGGACCACCAAGGGCCGGCCGACCTGGGTCACCTTCGCGAAGGACGGAGCGCTGCTGGTGACCGACGACACCGCCGGGATTGTGTGGCGGGTTGCCGAGCCCGGCGCCAAGCCGTCGGGTGCGATCGATCGTGTGACCGGCAAGCGCTTGCCTCCCCAGCGCGAACTACGCGGTGCGGGCGCGACCTTCGAAGAGGACTACGCCCGCCAACCGGTTCCTTAAGGGTTCATGGCCCTAGACGCGGCGGCTGGCGCGTCCGGCAAGCTCGGTGACGTATTGCCACGCCGTGCGCCCCGAGCGAGCACCGCGGCGCTTCGACCATTCGAGCGCGTCCGCGGGGTCGAACGCCAGGCCCAGCGGCTCGGCATAGGCGGCGACGATGCCGAGGTAATCGTCCTGGCTCGCGGCGTGGAAACCCACCGAAAGTCCGAACCGGTCAGCCAGTGCCTGCAGGTCGTCGACCGCGTCGCGCGGGTTCACAGGGTCGTCCTGCTCGGCGAGGTGGCGCGGCACGATCGCGCGGCGGTTGCTGGTGACGGCGAGCCGAACGTTGGCGGGCCGCGCTTCGACCCCGCCTTCGAGCCAGCTGCGCAGGTGCCGTGGGCCAACCGTGTCGCCGTCCGCGAAGCCGAGGTCGTCGAGGTAGACGAGGAAGTTGCGCGTCGTCCCCGCGAGGGCGGCGAACAGAGCGGGGATCGTCGGCAACGCATCGGCGGCGACCTGCACCAGCGCGAGCCGTTCGGGCATTTGCCCTTGGGCGGCGACGGTCGCGGCACGGACGAGGGCGCTCTTGCCCATTCCCCGGGCGCCCCACAGCAGCATGTCATGCGCCGCATGGCCACTGGCAAGCCGGGCGACGTTCTCTGCAACCGAAGCCTTCTGGCGGTCGATCCCGATAAGTTGGTCGAGCGAGGGCGCTTCGATTCGCGGCACGGCGCGCGCGGCGCTGCCGTCCCACACGTAAGCGGGGGCGGCGGTCCAGTCGGTCGCATTCGGTGGCAGCGGAGCCATCCGATCCAGCGCCGCAGCGATGCGCTCCAGCGGATCGCTCATGCTGTCAGGGCCTCCGTGGACAAAGCGTAGAGCAGGTCCGCTCCGCCCCGCGCACTGGCGGACAGCCCGAGCGCTTCGGGCACGATTTGGCTCAGGAAATAACGGGCAGTGACCGGCTTGGTCGCGGCGAGCGAGGGGGCGGCACCCTCGCCCACGGCGCGGGCCTGTCGCAGGAGCTGCCACCCCGCGACCGCGACGGCGCTCATCGCGGTGAAGGGTACCGACCCTGCGAGCCGGTCGTCGATCGAGGCGTCCTCGCGCATCCACTTTGCGATTGCCCGGCATTCGTTGGCCAGCACGACCAGACCCGTTTCGTCGGATGCGTCGCGCGCGATATCGGCGAACAGTGCATCCAGCGCTTCGCCGTTCTCGAGGCCCAGCTTGCGGGTGACGAGGTCCGCAGCCTGAATGCCGTTGGTCCCTTCGTAGATCGGAGCGATCCGTGCGTCGCGGTAGTGCTGAGCGGCGCCGGTCTCCTCGACGAATCCCATCCCGCCATGGACCTGCACACCGATGCTCGCGACCTCGACGCCGATGTCGGTGCCCCACGCCTTGAGCATCGGCACGAGGCACTCGCCCCGCGCCGCGGCCGCCGCGTCGCCCAGCGTACCGCGATCGACTTGCCCGGCGGTGTAATAGAGCAGTGCCCGCGCGCCCTCGGTCAGCGCTTTCATGCGGAGAAGCATCCGGCGCACGTCGGGATGCTCGATGATCGCGACCGGTGCTTTGCCCGGACCTCCCGCGCGAGCAGACTGCACGCGCTCGGCGGCATAGGCCATCGCTGCCTGCGTCGCCCGCTCTCCCACCTGCACGCCCTGGTTGCCGACATTGATCCGTGCGTTGTTCATCATCGTGAACATCGCCATCAGGCCGCGACTGGGCGCGCCGACGAGGTCGCCGATGCACTCGCCGTTGTCGCCGAAGCTCATGACGCACGTCGGCGAGGCGTGGATGCCGAGCTTGTGCTCGAGGCTGACCGCGCGCAGGTCGTTGCGCGGGCCGAGCGAACCATCGGCGTTGACCAGATATTTGGGCACCACGAACAGCGAAATGCCGCGGCTGCCCTCTGGCGCGTCGGGCAGGCGGGCGAGGACCAGGTGGACCACATTCCTTGCCAGCTCGTGATCGCCCCAGGTGATGAAGATCTTGGTCCCCGCGATGCGAAAGCGGCCCGCGTGTTCGCCGTCCGCTATCGGGGTCGCGGTGGAGCGCAGAGCGCCGAGGTCGCTGCCCGCTTGCGGCTCGGTCAGGTTCATGGTGCCCGACCACTCGCCACCGATCATCTTCGGCAGGTAGAGCGCTTTCTGCGCGTCCGATCCGTGATGCTCGAGCGCTTCGATCGCACCGGTGGTCAGCATCGGCAGCAGGTTGAACGCAAAGTTCGCGGTGCCGAGGTTTTCCAGAACGTTGACGCCGAGGCTGAACGGCAGCCCCTGACCGCCGAAGTCGGCCGGACCGGCGATCGCGTTCCAGCCCTGCTCGACATAATGGGCGTAGGCCTCGGCGAATCCGTCGGGCAGGCGCACCACACCGTTCTCCAGTTTCGCGCCTTCGAGGTCGCCGACACGGTTGAGCGGTGCCCATTCTCCGGCGGCGAATTCGCCGATCCCCGCGACGATCGCCTCGACCATGTCGGGCTCGGCGGCGGCGAACCGTTCGGCCTGCGCCAGCTCGCCGATCCCGGCGCAAACGTCGAGCGCGAGCAGCTGGTCGGCGGTAGCGGGGCGGTACATGCGGGCAAGTCTCCTCTGGCGGCGCGACGCGAACCGCTTATAGCGCGCGCCGATGGGCGACAAGCACGCTACGAAATGGCTGGATGGCGAGGACGCGGCAGCGATCGCCCGCGCGGCCGCGCTGCTCGAATCGGGCGGTCTCGTCGCGCTGCCGAGCGAGACGGTCTATGGCCTCGCAGGTCGCGCCGATCGCGACGATGCGGTGGCCGCGATCTACCGCGCCAAGGGCCGCCCCGAATTCAATCCGCTGATCGTCCACGTCGCTGGCCTGGAAGCTGCCGAGCGGATCGCCCATTTCGATGCGCGCGCATTGAAGCTGGCCGAACATTGCTGGCGCGGACCGCTCACGATGGTGTTGCCCCTGCGCGCGGATGCGGGCCTCGCCCCTGCGGTGACCGCGGGCCTGCCGACCGTGGCCGTGCGCGCGCCTGCCAATCCGATCATGCGCGCAGTCCTGGAGGGCACCGGGCTGCCGCTCGCCGCCCCTTCGGCCAATCGCAGCGGCACGGTAAGCCCGACAAGCGCCGACCATGTCATGGCCACGCTCGAAGGGCGAATCGACGCGGTGCTCGACGGCGGCCCTTCGCCGCACGGGCTGGAATCGACGATCGTCGCGGTGCGTGAAGGCGGCTGGCAGCTTCTGCGCGAAGGTCCGGTGCCGCGCGAAAAGATCACCGACCTGATCGGCCCGCCGATGGACGTCGCCTCGCGCAAGATCGAGGCACCGGGCCAGCTGCTGCAGCACTATTCGCCCGGCAAGCCCGTACGACTGGACGTTCTCGTGGCCGAAGACGGCGAGTTCCTGATAGGGTTCGGTCCGATCGAGGGGCATACCTCGCTGTCGCGCAAGGGCGACCTGTCTGAAGCGGCGTCGCGGCTCTACCGCTGCCTGCACCTGGCGGCGGCGGCGGCCGAGGCGAGGGTAGCGGTGGCCCCGGTGCCGGAAGAAGGAATAGGCCGAGCGATCAACGACCGGTTGCGGCGGGCCGCGGCCTGATCGTCAGCGCTGCGGGTCGGCCTCGTAGGGGACCTGCGGCATGAGCGCGCGGATCTCCGCGTTGACCGAAGCCGCCTCGTCACACGAGCGGCGATTGCCTTCGAGACACTGCCTTTCGAGCTTGGTGCGCTTGCGTTCGAGCTGACCGAGGCGCTCCTCGCGCTTGCGGATTTCTCGTCCGCGCTTCTCGTCGGCCTCGGACTGGCTCGTGGTCGCCATGTCGACTGCTTTGGACGCTACGCGCACGGGCGCGGTTGCGACGTCGAATGCGGTCTTGGCGAGACAGCCGGATAGGCCGAACGCCATCAGGGGCAGAAGTACAAGGGCAGGGCCGCGCATCGAGCAATCCTTTCGATGCGCGGCCCTTAGGTCAACGGGTGTTGCGGTTCGATGAACCTATTCGGGGGTCGCCGGGGCGCTCGGCGGCGCGGGCGGTGCCGGGGGAACGGGGCCGGTTGGGGCGGCATCGACGGTCGTGGTGTTGGCGGGATTGCAGTGCAGCGTGCCCGAGCCCATCGACTTGATCGTGCATTTGGCATTGCCGCTCACCGTCACGTCGCCCGAACCCATCACGTTTGCCTCGACCGTGCCGTCGGAGGCGAAGGCGGCCTTGCCCGACCCGGCAATGGTGACTTCGGCGGTGTCAGCGGTAAGCCCGGCCATGTCGCCCGCACCCGACCCGGCGATGGTGAGTTCGAGCTCGGAGGTCCTGCCCGAGGCGCGGTAGGTGCCGCTGCCCGCGATCGTCACTTCCAGCGACTTCGCATCGACGCCGTCGGTCTTCGCGGTGCCGCTGCCGGCAATCGTGATCTCCGCCTCGCCCGAGAGTGCTGCAGCCTCGAGCGTGCCCGAACCCGCAAGCACGACTTTTTCGAGCGACGGCAGCGTGACCATCACGCGCGCCTTGCCCTCGGTCTTCTTCGCTTCGGAATCGCGCATGATGCCGAGAGTATCGTCCTTCAGCGAGAAGCGCAGCGCGGCGACCGCTTCGGCATCGCCGCTGGCCTCGATCTTCAGTTCGCTACCTTGGGTGACGATCACCGAATCGGGCCCGGCCAGGACGATCCCGGTCGGCGTCTTGCCGGCCGTGTCGAGCTCCGCGAGCGGCACGCCGTTCTCTCCGTTGATCGAAATGTTGCCGTCGCAGCCGCTGGTGGCGAACGCGGCGGCGAATACAATTGCGGGAGCGATCCCGCGCAGAATCTTGTGCAGCATGGTCGAACTCTCCTGCGTGACCGGTTTGGCGTATTGCCGATATAATACAGCAAACGGCTCCTCGCAACGCCACAAACGAAAAGGGCCGCCCCTGCGGGCGGCCCTTCGTCGTGTCCAGTCGACCGTTGATCGAACTCAGGCGGTTTCGGCCTGGTCGTAATACTGCGGCGCGTGCTCGCGCAGCACCGCGAGGATCTTGCCCAGCGCGGCCGGTTCGTCGGTCTTTTCCATCGCCGCGAGCTCGCGGGCGAGCCGACTGGAGGCCGCTTCGAAAATCTGGCGCTCCGAATACGACTGTTCGGGCTGATCTTCCGGACGGAACAGGTCGCGGGTAACCTCGGCGATCGACACAAGGTCGCCCGAGTTGATCTTCGCTTCGTATTCCTGCGCGCGGCGCGACCACATGGTGCGCTTGACCTTCGGCTTGCCCTTCAGGGTCTCCATCGCTTCCTTGAGCGTCTTGTCGCTGGAGAGCTTGCGCATGCCGATCGATTCGATCTTGTTGACCGGCACGCGGAGCGTCATCCGCTCCTTCTCGAAGCGCAGGACGTAAAGGTCGAGCTTCATGCCGGCGATTTCCTCGCTCTGAAGCTCCACCACACGGCCGACGCCATGCTTGGGATAAACAACGTAATCACCGACTTCGAAGGCAGGGGCCTGGCTCGCCATCTATGGTCCTTTCGTGCGGACGAGGACGACCACGCGACCAAATTTCCTTCTCGTCCGAGCAGGGCGCCCGGCCGCGAAAACCCAGTCAATGCGTTGAAGTGCTGCGCCCTTTCCAACTTCTTGCTTGTCGCCGGGAATCGCTCACCAGCGGGCTTGTTGGATTATATAACACGTTCGCAACAAAATTTCCACCCCCGCGCGCCGAGCGCGCGGGATGGCGTGTTACGGAAGGATAACGCGCGGCCTGAGCCGGGGGATCAGTCGCCTTCGCCCGGTTCCGCGGTGAAGAACTTGTCGAACTTGTCCGCTTCGCCCTTATGCTCGTCGGCGTCCTCGGGCGGTTCCTTTTTCTGGGTGATGTTCGGCCATTCGGCAGAGAATTTTGTGTTCAGCTCCAGCCACTTTTCCAAGCCGTCCTCGGTATCGGGCAGGATCGCCTCGGCCGGGCATTCGGGCTCGCACACACCGCAGTCGATGCATTCCGAAGGGTTGATGACGAGCATGTTCTCGCCCTCATAGAAGCAGTCCACCGGGCAGACCTCGACGCAGTCGGTGTACTTGCACTTGATGCACGCGTCGGTGACGACGTAGGTCATTGCCTCTAGCCCCTCTCAGGCGGTTGGTGGTCGTCCGCTGCTATGCCGCCAATGGGTCCGCGGTCAAGCGCGCGATAGCAGGCCTGCGCTTCGGACGCCGGTCCGCGGCGGGCGGGCAGGGCAACGATCTCGATCACGCGAACCCCGCCGGGTAGCGGCAAGGTTATCGTATCGCCGATTGCCACGTCCTGGCTGGTGCGCAGCACACGGGAGCCGTTGCGCCGCACGTGTCCCTCGCCGACGAGCGCCTGCGCGAGACCGCGCGTCTTTGTCAGCCGCAGTTGCCACAGCAACTTGTCGATCCTCATAGAGCGAGGTCGGCGAGCGCGGCGAAAGCGCTGCCCTCGCGTGCTTTGGGCTTGTCCGGCGAGCGTTCGCGTGGGGCGGGTCGCCAGGTCCAGCGATCGGGGGCCGGCGGGCCGAACGCGCCGGGCGCCAGGCGGCGACCGCGCTGGAGCTTGAACCCTGCCGTGCCGAGCAGCCGCACCCAGCTTTCCGCCGTGAGCCCCGTCGAAACGGCCAATGCGGGTTCGAGCGAGAAATGGCGAACACGCGCCTTCGTGCGCGCGTCGAATGCCGCACGCACCAGCTTGTCGGCCACGTCCACCCGGACCGCCTGCTCACCCGCAGGACGGTAGCCGGTCGGCAGGTTGCGCGCACTCGGCAGGACCGAGGGCATGTGCGGCTGGAGCGGCCGCCGATCGATCCCCGCATCCTGGAACGCGCGCCGTGCGGCAGGCTTGAGGAGCGCAGGCGCGAACACATCGAGCGCGCCGAAGACGACGCCAAGGCGGCGCAGGTACGGACGCTGTTCGCGCGGCAGGTGCTCGATCCCCGCCCGTTCGCGCGGCAGGGACCCGTGCGCGGCGACTAGATGGAGCAGCAACGCCCGTGCCTGGCTGCCGGCAGCCGGATCGCGCGCCGCCGTTTCCAACGCGGCCAGCGGGGCGAGCGCGGCAAGCCGTTCCGCGAGCCATCGCTCCATCGCGACAAGGAGGGCGCGGCGTTCTGAGTCGGGGACTTGCGCAAGGTCGCGCGACGCCACGAGACGGTAAGCGAGCGCGGAACGCCCCTGCTCTAGCCGCGCCAGTTCGCGCCCGTTCCAGCGCAGCGCGCCGCCTTTGAGTTCCACGCCGGACGGGTCTTTGGCAAGCGCCTTCGCGCGCTGTCCGAGCAGCCTCGGCAGCGCCTTCTCCGCTGCCGCCAGCAGCATCCGGCGATCGGCGTGGTTCGCCAAGGGATCGACCACAAAGCGGAATCCCTCGAGGTGTCCGATTGCCTCGCCCTCCACCGTCACGACGTCATCGGACGCGAGCGCGACGGGGAGCAGGGCAGGGTCGGTGCCGAGGCTCTTCATCAGGATCGCGGTCCTTCGGTTGACGAAACGTTCGGTCAGGCGGGCGTGGAGCGCATCCGACAGCCGCGCCTCGACCGCGCGCGCACGCGCCGCCATCTCGTCGCGGGCGAGCACCCAGTCCGGTCGCTGCGCGATATAGGCCCAGCTGCGGATCGCGGCGATGCGGCCCTGCAGCGTGTCGATATCGCCCTGTGGACGGTCGAGCTCGGCGATGCGCGCTGCGACGTAGTCCGCCCCCAGGTGCCCGTGCCGTAGGTCCTCCCACAGCCGCGCGACGAAACGCGCATGGGTGTCGGCTCCGCTCTGCCGGAAATCGGGAAGCGAGCACGCTTCCCACAGACGCCGCACGACACCCGGTGTCGTGACGTCGCGGGCGATCGGGTCTTCGGCAAGCCGCTTGAGCACCGCGAGGTCGATCGCTTCGGGCGCGCGGACGAGGCCTGCCTCGGGCGGCGGCGATTCGAGGTCGGCGATCAGCGCGCCCAGCGTATCGAACCGCGGCTCCGCCTCGCGCCAGTAGAGCGCGGTCAGCGGGGCAAAGCGGTGTTCCTCGATCGCGTAGACTTCCTCGTCAGTGAACTCGGGCGACTGGCCACCTCCCATGCCCGAGAGCGTGCCGAAGGTTCCGTCGGTCTGGTGCCGCCCGGCGCGACCGGCGATCTGCGCCATCTCGGGGGGGGTCAGGCGGCGCTGGCGCACCCCGTCGAACTTGGAGAGACCGGCAAACGCGACGTGACGCACGTCGAGGTTCAGGCCCATGCCGATCGCATCGGTGGCGACGATGTAGTCGACCTCGCCTGACTGGAAGAGCGCGACCTGCTTGTTGCGCGTCTCGGGGCTGAGGCCGCCCATCACCACCGCCGCGCCGCCGCGGAACCGTCGCAGCATCTCCGCCACCGCATAGACCTGCTCGGTCGAGAACGCGACCACAGCGCTTCTCGGCGGCAGGCGGCTGAGCTTGGTCGTCCCGGCATAGCGCAGCGTGGAGAAGCGCGGGCGGGTAACGATCTCGGCTTTGGGCACCAGCGCGCGGACCATCGGTTCGAGTGTCGAGGAGCCGAGCAGCATCGTCTCCTCGCGTCCGCGCGCATGGAGCAGCCGGTCGGTGAAGATGTGCCCGCGCTCGCGATCAGCCGAGAGCTGCGCCTCGTCGAGCGCGACGAAAGCGTGACCTCCACCCAGGCGCGGCATCGCCTCGGCAGTGCAGAGGAAATAGCGCGCGTCGGGCGGTTCGATCCGTTCCTCGCCGGTGATCAGAGCGACCGATTTTTCGCCCTTGAGCACGACGACCCGATCGTAGACCTCGCGTGCCAACAGCCGCAGCGGAAAACCGATCGCGCCGCTCGAATGGCCGCACATCCGCTCGATGGCGAGGTGGGTCTTGCCGGTGTTTGTCGGCCCGAGGACCGCCTTGATCGTCACGCGGCGTAATGTGGCACCGCCGTTCCCGGCCCGCAACCGTCCGGCTCCGGCCTCCCACAACTCGCCGCGCAGGGGAGTCGGATCGTCCGAATTTAGGGCGATGTTAACTTCAATCGGCGAGGGAGTTCGGGCACGGGACCCGCCGGGTTCCGGGTCGCGCCGGGTTGGATCTCCGTCGCGCGACCTGCTTGAGTGGAGGGCGTCGGTGTTTCAACCGCGCGAAAGCGATGCGTCGGGGCATGGCCCCGCCGACGGCGTGCCGGGCTGGCGCGCCGCTGCGCTGACGCACGCGCAGATCGCGCCCGAACCCGATACGCAGGTCCTCCGCCGCGTTCGTAGCCTTGCCGAGCGCTGGGACGCCTGGCGCTGGAGGGCCGAGGAGCGCCTTGCCGACGTCGACCTCGCGCCTGACCTTGCCGAGGCGATCGGCAGCCGCCGCTGGTTCCGTGGGCTCGGAACGTTCCTAGGCCTCTCGGCGCTCAGTCTTGCGTTCTGGCCGGGCATCGCTCCGCTCGAAGCCGCGCCCGCGACCCGGGTCGACGATGCCGTGCGCGACGAATTCCGCAGCCAGATGATCATGCCGCTGGCACTCGGCGCCGATAGCGGCCGCCAGATGGGCGCGACGGCGAAGGTCGTACCGCTGAAGGCCGCGCCCGAGCGGCCGCGCCTCGAAGTGTCCGCCACGCTGGCGGCCGGCGACAGCTTCACCCGCATGCTCCAGCGCGCCGGGCTCGGCAGCGCGGACATCGCGCGCGCCTCGGGCCTCGTGTCGCAGGCGATGGCACTGGGCGACATCGCTCCGGGGACGAGAATCGACATTACCCTCGGCCGCCGTCCGGCACCGGGTGCGCCGCGCCCTCTCGATGCGCTGGCTTTCCGCGCGCGGTTCGACCTAGCTCTCGAGATCGAGCGGTCGGGTGGCGGACTCGCGCTCGAACGCAAGGCGATCCGGGTCGACAACACCCCGCTGCGCATTCGCGGGGTCGCGGGCGACAGCCTCTATCGCTCGATGCGCGCGGCGGGAGCGCCCGCAAGCGCGGTGCAGCAGTACCTCAAGACACTGGGCGAGCAGGTCGACCTCGACGAAGGCGTTCGACCGACCGACACCTTCGACATGATCCTCTCCTACAAGCGCGCCGCCACCGGCGAGCGGCAGGCGGGGCAATTGCTGTACGCGGGCATCGATCGCGGCGGGAAGCCGCACACCCAGCTCATGCGCTGGGGCAGCGACGGGCGTTTCTACGAAGCGTCGGGCGCGGGCGAGCAGCGCAGCGGCTTGCTGGCCCCGGTGCCGGGCGCGGTGACCTCGCGCTTCGGTATGCGCCGCCACCCGATCCTCGGCTATTTCCGCCGCCACGCGGGGATGGACTTCAAGGCGAGCTACGGCACGCCGATCGTCGCGGTGACCGATGGCGTCGTGGCGTCGGCGGGGCGCGCGGGCGGCTGCGGCAACGCGGTGCGGGTGAACCATGCAGGCGGCATCCAGACACGCTATTGCCACATGAGCCGGATGGCGGTGTCCTCGGGCCAGGGCGTCCGGCGCGGGCAGGTGATCGGCTACGTCGGCTCGACCGGCCTCTCGACCGGTCCGCACCTTCACTACGAGATGTATCGCGGTGGCGCGGCGGTCGATCCGGGATCTGTGCAGTTCGTCACGCGCGCGCTGCTGAGCGGCGAGAGCCTTCGCCGCTTCAAGGGCGTGCTCGCGCAGCTCAAGCAGGTCGAGACCGGCGCGGCGTTGACTCCGCTGGTGCCTGCCGCCGCCGAGGCTTCGCGTGAGGAGCCGTTGCGCGAGATCGATCGCGTCGGCGAGTAACCGCGCGCGATTGCGCGAAGTCGCTGGTTGCGGCAACAGCGCAGGCCATGACCGCCGCCTATCCCAACCTGCGCCTGCGCCGAACCCGCGCTTCAGCGTGGAGCCGCGCGCTCCACCGCGAGACGGTGTTCACCCCCGCCGACCTAATCTGGCCGCTGTTTGTGACCGAGGGTTCGGGGGTCGAGGAACCGATCGCCAGCCTGCCCGGCGTCTCGCGCTGGTCGGTCGACGGTATCGCGAAACGTGCGAAAGAAGCGCTTGATCTCGGCATTCCATGCCTCGCATTGTTCCCGAACACGCAGGCCGACCGCCGCAGCGATGACGGGGTCGAAGCACTCAATCCCGACAACCTGATGTGCCGCGCGATCAAGGCGATCAAGGACGCCGTGGGCAACGACGTGGGCGTGCTGACCGACGTCGCGCTCGATCCCTACACCAGCCACGGGCAGGATGGGCTGCTCGACGATGCGGGCTACGTCGTCAACGACGATACCGTCGCGGTGCTGGTCGACCAGGCGATCAACCAGGCGAACGCCGGCGCTGACGTGATCGCCCCGTCCGACATGATGGACGGACGGGTCCGCGCGATCCGCATGGCGCTCGAGATGAACGGGCACCCCAACGTCCAGATCATGGCCTATGCCGCCAAGTACGCGAGCGCGTTCTACGGCCCGTTCCGTGATGCGGTCGGCTCAGGCGGGCTGCTCAAGGGCGACAAGAAGAGCTACCAGATGGACTCGGCGAATGCGGAAGAGGCCTTGCGCGAAGTTGCGCTCGACCTCGCCGAGGGCGCAGACAGCGTGATGGTCAAGCCGGGGTTGCCCTATCTCGACATCGTGCGGCGGGTGAAGGACCGGTTCGAGGTGCCGGTCTTCGCATACCAGGTGAGCGGCGAGTACGCGATGATCGAGGCGGCCGCTGCGGCGGGCGCGGGGGATCGCGACGCGCTCGTCCTCGAAACGCTGATGGCATTCAAGCGCGCCGGTTGCTCGGGCGTGCTGACCTACCACGCCGCGCACGCCGCGCGGCTCCTCAATGGCTGAGTTCGCGATCCGGACCGAGCGGCTGACCCTGCGCGACTGGCGCGACGGCGATGCTGCGTTCTTTTTCGAAGGCACCAATACGCCTGCGGTCATGCGTTGGCTCGGCGGGGCGATGGACGACGGCGGCAAGCAGGCGCTGCTCGACCGGGTAGCGGGATGCAGCGCGGCGAACGGATTCTGCTTCTGGATTGTCGAGCGCAATGACGATGGGGCGATCCTCGGCTTTTGCGGCCTCAAGCGCGCCGATGCGCCCGGCTCTTCGGTGACCGGAGAGATGGAAGTGGGCTGGCGCCTGCGCGAAGACGCCTGGGGCCAGGGCTACGCAAAAGAAGCCGCGACCGCCGCGCTCGATGCCGCTTTCGGCCGCTTCGGCGCGGACGAGGTCGTCGCGCTGACGGTGATCGAGAACACCGCGAGCTGGGGCCTGATGGAGCGGCTGGGGATGCGCCGCCGCGCAGAGCTCGACTATGCCGACAATCGCTTCGAACCGCCCCTGCGCGACACGATCGTCTATTCGATCGATCGCAGGCGCTGGACGCAACCGGGATGAACGCACGCCGCCGGACCACCTTCGTCGCGACAATCCTGCTCGGCAGTTTCCTGCTCTTCCTCGTCCAGCCGATGGTGGCGCGCATGGCGCTGCCCCGACTCGGCGGAGCGCCCAATGTCTGGAACAGCGCGATGCTGGTCTATCAGGCGCTGCTGCTCGCCGGCTATGCCTATGCCCATGCGCTCGGCCGCCTGAACCTGCGTCGGCAGGCCATCGTGCACATCGCCGTGCTGGTCGTTGCCGCGCTAACCCTGCCCATCGCGCTTGCCGATCTGCCGCCCGCTGCACCGGGTGCAGAAGTGCTGTGGGTGCCGCTCCTGTTCCTCGTCACGATCGGACCGCTGTTTTTCGCCGTGTCGGCGCAGGCGCCGCTGATGCAGCGATGGTATGCCGCCGATCCGGACGCCGGCGATCCCTATCCGCTCTATGCCGCGAGCAACCTAGGCAGCTTTGCCGGGCTCTTGGCCTACCCACTCTTCGTCGAGCCGCTGTTGCCGCTGCGGTGGCAAAGCGCGGGCTGGGCCATCGGATACGCCGTGCTCGTCGTGCTCGTGTTCCTCGCAGCGCGAGCGTTGCCGGCAACGGAGACCGATGCGTCTTTGAAAGCGCCCGACAACGACGACCCCGTCTCCGGCCGAATAATCCTCCTGTGGCTGGCGCTTTCGGCGGTCCCGTCGGGACTGATGCTGTCGACGACGACGTTCCTGACCACCGACATCATGGCGATGCCGCTGCTGTGGGTCATTCCGCTGGGGCTGTATCTGCTGTCGTTCTCGATCGCCTTTGCCGCCTCCAGGAAGATCGCACACATCGTCATGCGCTCGTCAGCCGCGCTGGTGATGGTGCTGGGCGCGGCGATGATCCTGCTGGGCGCCAAGGGCTCGATAGCAGCCGCGCTGGTGAGTGTGGCATTGCTGTTCGTCGTCGCCGTGGCGCTCCACGGGCGACTTTACGAGACGCGGCCGATCCCGGCACGGCTGACGCTGTTCTACCTCGCCATGTCGGCTGGGGGCGCGCTCGGCGGAGCGTTGACGGCGCTGATCGCGCCCGTGCTGTTCGACTGGACATGGGAGCACCCCCTGCTGATCGTGGCGGCTGCCTTGCTCGTGCCAGTGCCGCATTATGCCCGGTGGACCGAGCGCCTTTCCGTGTCGCGCGACCGTCCCGAAGTGGCCATGGCCCTCGTCCTTGCGGTGTGCCTGCTCGCGGTCGCTGCGCTAGCGCGGGCTTACGGCGCAGAGCACCGCTCCCCGCTTGCCATACAGAGCGCGCTCGCCGTGGTCGCCGTCCTCATGCTGCTGCTCGTGCGTTGGCGACTCGCATTCGCCGGACTTCTTGCGCTCACCATGCTGGCGGTCGGCCTGACCGATCAGGTCCGCACCAGCCTTTCGGGAGATCGCAGCCGCAGCTATTTCGGCATCTACTCGGTGCGCGATGTTGATGCCACCGCGCGGTCGCTTGCGCACGGCACGACGCTCCACGGCATCCAGCTTCGTACGCCTGGGCGAGAGCTTGAGCCTACGACCTATTACGGTCGCACGTCGGGCGTCGGTCTTGCCCTTGGCGCGGGGGATGCCGTGCTGGGCAGCCATGCCCGTATCGGCATCGTCGGTCTCGGCACGGGTACCTTGGCCTGTTACCGTCGACCCGGCCAGACCTGGACGATCTACGAAATCGACCCGGCAGTTCTCGCGCTGTCCCGAAACGGCCGGTTCACCTTCATCGAGCGGTGCGCGCCAGATGCGGACATCGTCATCGGCGACGCCCGGCTCGAACTCGCCAAAGCACCGGAAGGCGAGCTCGATTTTCTGGCGATCGACGCATTCTCTTCCGACGCCGTCCCTCTCCACCTGCTGACCGACGAGGCGTTCAAGGTCTATCTCGACAGCCTGGCGGACGATGGCCTTCTGCTCGTGCACATCTCCAACCGCTATATCGATCTTGCCCCGCCCATCGCGGCCATTGCCCGGGCGAACGGACTTGCCGCGATCCAGCGGACGGATATCGGCGTGAAAATGCCACTGACGCCGTCGATCTGGATCGCCCTGTCGCGCGATCCGGCGCGCCTTGCCGCGCTGCAGCGGTCGAGCGCGTCAGAATGGACGGAATTGGACGACACCGGACACCCTGTCTGGACCGATGACTTCGCGTCGATCCTGCCCGACCTCAACTGGAGCAAATTCCTGTGACCATGCACCGCCCCGGCGTGCGGATCGTGCCGATCCACGGCAAGAGCCCGCAGATTGACAACAGCGCCTTCATCGCGCCCGGCTGCACGATCATCGGCGACGTGACGATCGGGGCGGAAAGCTCGGTCTGGTACAACTGCGTGCTGCGCGCGGACACCACGCGGATCGTGATCGGCAAGCGGACGAACATCCAGGACGGCAGCGTGCTCCACGGCGATCCGGCGCGTCCGGGCGACCCGGATGGCAGCCCGCTGATCATCGGCGACGATGTGCTCGTCGGCCACATGGTCATGCTCCACGGCTGCCGGATCGAGGATCGCGGCTTCGTCGGCCTCGGCGCGATCGCGATGAACAAGGCGGTGATCGGCCCCCATGCGATGCTTGCGGCGGGAGCGATGCTGACCGAGGGCAAGGTCATGGCCGAGCGCGAGCTGTGGGGCGGGCGGCCTGCGCGCAAGATGCGCGACCTCGACGACATGGCCGTCATGGGAATGCGCATGGGCGTGGCGCACTACGTCGAGAACGCGAAGGCGCACATGGCCGCGCTGGCAGACGAGTCGCGCGGCGCGACTTAATCCCTGATCAGGCCTCTCAACGCCTCGATCCGGTCGGCCTCGTGGGGGGGCTTGTCCCAGCGAATGCGGTGGATGCGGGGGAAGCGCATCGCCAGGCCGGACTTGTGGCGTTTGCTCTCGTGCACCGAATCGAACGCGACCTCGAACACCAGGCTGCGGTCGGTCTCGCGCACCGGGCCGAAGCGATTTGTGGTGTGGGTGCGGACGTGGCGGTCGATCTTCTTCAGTTCCTCGTCGGTGAAGCCCGAATAGGCCTTGCCGACCGGCAGCAGCTCAGCCCCCGCATCGGGATCGCCGTCCCAGCAGCCGAAGGTGTAGTCGGAATAGAAGCTGCTGCGTTTGCCGCTGCCTCGCTGGGCGTACATCAGCACGCAGTCGATCAGCAGGGGATCGCGCTTCCACTTGTACCACAGGCCCACACGCCGCCCGGCGATGTACGGCGAATCGCGGCGCTTGAGCATTAGTCCCTCGATCGCGTCGTCGCGGGTGCGGCTGCGGACTTCCGCGAGGTCGTCGAAGTGCGCAGCCTCGATCACCTGGCTGAGGTCGAAGTGGCTGTCGGGCAGGCGCGGCATCAGCGCCTCGAGCGCCGCGCGCCGATCGCTCCAGCCCTGTTCGCGCAGATCCCGCCCTTCGAGGATCAGCACGTCGTAGAGGCGAACGAACGCGGGATAATCGGCGAGCATCTTCTTCGCGACGGTCTTGCGCCCCAATCGCTGTTGCAGCGCGTTGAAGCTCGCCGCGCCGCCTTCCTCCCCACCTTGATGGCTACCGCGCACCAGCAGTTCGCCGTCGAGCACCGCGTCCATCGGGAGCACCTCCAGCAGCTCGGGGAAAGTCGCCGAAATATCGTCGCCGCCGCGCGAATAGAGCCGCGTCTCGCCGCTGATCCGCACAAGCTGGACCCGGATGCCGTCCCATTTCCATTCGGCCGCGTAGTCGGAGAGGTCGACGACCGTGTCCTCGAGCGGGTGGGCCAGCATGAAAGGGCGGAAGGTCGGCATGTTGGCCGTGTCGGGCGGTGCCTCGCCGTGCGCGGCCCAGGCGAAGAGCGGCGCGTAGGGCGGAGTCAGCCCGTGCCAGTGCTCCTCGACCTCCTCGACCCCGACGTCGAACGCCTGCGCGAACGCGACCTTCGCGAGTCGGCTGGAAATGCCGATGCGCATGGCACCGGTGGCGAGCTTGAGCAGCGCGTAGCGGCCTGAACTGTCGAGCCGGTCCATCAGCGCGGGCAGTTCGGTGTAAACCGACTTGCGGTTCATCGCGGCGAGCAGGGCGACCGTTTCGCCGACGGTCGGCGGGTCGGGAGGATCGGCGGGAGACGGCCACAACAGGCTCGCAGTCTCAGCGGTATCGCCCACGAAATCGCGGCTCAGCGTCCACAGCACGGGGTCGATCCGATCCATCAGCATCGTACGGATCGCCGACGATTTGACGGCAGGAAAGTCGAGCCCGTCGGTCAGCGCCGCGAGCGCCCATCCGCGATCGGGATCAGGCGTGGCGCGCAGGTATTCGGCGATCAGCCGCAGCTTCTCGTTGCGGCTGCGGGTGTAGACCAGCGCGTCGATCAGGGCGGCGAGTTCCTCCACCGTCCCTAGTCGTCCTCGTCCTCGTAGCCCACCAGCGCCAGCGCGCGGGCTTTGCGCTGGTGCAACTGGTGCCAGCGCAAGAGCGCCTCCTCGCGGCCGTGCGTGATCCAGGTCTCGCGCGGGTTCACTTCCTCGACCGTGCGGGTGAGTTCGCCCCAGTCGGCGTGGTCGGAGATGACGAGCGGCAGCTCGACGTTGCGCTGGCGCGCGCGCTGGCGGACGCGCATCCATCCGCTCGCCATCGCGGTTATGGGGTCGGGCAGGCGGCGGCTCCAGCGGTCGTTGAGCGCCGAGGGCGGACACATGACGACGCGACCGCGCATGTCGTCCTTGGCCGCGTCGCTCACCAGCCGCAGTTCGCCGAGGTTCACGCCGAATTCCTCGTAGAGGCGGCACATCCTTTCAAGCGCGCCGTGAAGGTAGATCGGTTCGTGGTGGCCCGCCGCGCGCAGCTCGGCGATCACCCGCTGCGCCTTGCCCAGCGCATAGGCACCCACGAGCACGCAGCGATCGGGATGCGCGGCGAGCCGGTCGAGCAGCTTCTTCATTTCGTCGGCGATCGGAGGGTGGGTGAACAACGGTAGGCCGAAGGTCGCCTCCGTCACGAAGATGTCGCAAGGCGTGACCTCGAACGGCGGACACGTCGGATCGGGGCGGCGCTTGTAATCGCCCGTCACGACCACACGCTCTCCCGCATGCTCGAGCAGGATCTGCGCGCTGCCGAGCACATGTCCGGCGGGAACGTACGTTGCGCGCACGCCGCCCTTGAGTTCGATCGATTCGCCGTAGGGCACCGGCACCGCCTCGTGCCGGACCAGACCCTCTCCGTCCTCTGTCCCCGTGCGGTAGCGCAGCTCCATGATCGCCAGCGTCTCGGGGGTCGCCACGGTGACGCCGTGGCCCCCGCGCGCGTGGTCGGCGTGACCGTGGGTCACGAGGGCATGAACGACAGGGCGTGACGGGTCGATCCAGGTGTCGGCCGGGACGACATGGATGCCGTGCGGCTCGGGCCTGATCCATGCGAAGTCGCGCGCCATCGGTCGATTCAAGCGAAAGGGGCGCGAAGCGTTCCCGCCGCGCGCCCCTTTGTCGTTCGTTGTTCGGGGATCAGCTCTCGCTGTCGCCCTTAGAAACGTCGGCACTCTCGTCCGCCTTGCCTGCGGGCTTGGCCTTGCCCTTGGCAGGCTTGGCCTTCTTGGGCGGGCGGACCTTGGGCGGGGCCGGAGTCAGCTCGAAGGCGGGCTGGCCGTCCTTCAGGCTCACGTGGACCTCGCCGCCGCCCGACAGCTTGCCGAACAGCAGTTCTTCCGCGAGCGGCTGCTTGATCTTTTCCTGGATCAGGCGGGCCATCGGCCGGGCACCATAAAGCTTGTCGTAGCCCTTTTCGGCCAGCCAACCGCGCGCATCGCTGTCGAACTGGATGTGCACGTTCTGGTCGGCGAGCTGGAGTTCGAGCTGAAGGATGAACTTGTCGACCACCCGCGCCACGGTCTCGCGGCCGAGATAGCTGAACGGCACGATCGCATCGAGCCGGTTGCGGAATTCGGGGGTGAACATCTTCTTCACCGCCTCGTCCTGCGCGTCCTCCTTCGACACGTCGCCGAAGCCGATGCCCTGCCGCGCCATGTCGCTCGCACCCGCGTTGGTGGTCATGACCAGCACGACGTTGCGGAAATCGACCGTCTTGCCGTGGTGGTCGGTCAGGCGGCCGTTATCCATCACCTGCAGCAGGATATTGAACAGGTCGGGGTGCGCCTTTTCGATCTCGTCGAGCAGCAGCACGCAGTGCGGTTGCTGGTCGATCGCATCGGTCAGCAGGCCGCCCTGGTCGTATCCGACATAACCCGGAGGCGCGCCGATCAGGCGGCTGACGCTATGCCGCTCCATGTACTCCGACATGTCGAAGCGCTGCAGAGGGATGCCCATGATGCTGGCGAGCTGGCGGGCGACCTCGGTCTTGCCGACGCCGGTCGGGCCGGAGAACAGGAACGAGCCGATCGGCTTGTCCGGGTCGCGCAGGCCCGCGCGGCTGAGCTTCATCGCGGTCGACAGCTTCTGGACCGCCGCGTCCTGGCCATAGACGACCTGCTTCAAGTCGCGTTCGAGATGCTCGAGCGCCTTTTTGTCGTCGCTCGACACGCTCTTGGGCGGGATGCGCGCCATCGTCGCGATGACCGCCTCGATCTCGCGGGCGGTGATCTTCTTCTTCCGTTTCGACGGCGGCACGAGCATCTGCATCGCGCCGACCTCGTCGATCACGTCGATCGCCTTGTCGGGCAACTTGCGGTCGTTGATGTAGCGCGCCGACAGCTCGACCGCGGTCTTGATCGCGTCGGGCGTGTAGGTGACCTTGTGGTGATCCTCGAATGCGCTGCGCAGGCCTTTGAGGATCTTGATCGTGTCCTCGACCGTCGGCTCGTTCACGTCGATCTTCTGGAACCGGCGCAGCAGCGCGCGGTCCTTTTCGAAGTGGTTGCGGAACTCCTTGTAGGTGGTCGAGCCGATGCAGCGGATCGTCCCGCCGCTGAGGGCGGGCTTGAGCAGGTTCGACGCGTCCATCGCCCCGCCGCTGGTTGCCCCGGCGCCGATCACGGTATGGATCTCGTCGATGAACAGCACCGCCTCGGGCATCTTTTCGAGTTCGTTCACGACCTGCTTCAGCCGCTCCTCGAAGTCGCCGCGATAGCGGGTGCCGGCGAGCAGCGCGCCCATGTCGAGCGAGTAGATTACCGCGTCCTGCAGAACCTCGGGCACGTCGCCCTCGATGATCTTGCGCGCGAGGCCTTCCGCGATCGCGGTCTTGCCGACGCCGGGATCGCCCACATAGAGCGGGTTGTTCTTGCTCCGGCGGCAGAGAATCTGGATCGTCCGATCGACCTCGGGGCCCCGTCCGATCAGCGGATCGACCTTGCCGCCCTTGGCCTTTTCATTGAGGTTGACGGTGAACTGGTCGAGCGCGCTCGCGTCCTTGCCGCCGCCCTTCGCTTCCGCCTTGGCTTCCGACGGGCCTTCGCTATCGCCGCTGCCCTGCGGCGGCTTGCTTTCGAGCTGCTTGCCGCCCTTGCCGATGCCGTGGCTGATGTAGCTGACCGCGTCGAGGCGGCTCATGTCCTGCTGCTGCAGGAAATAGACCGCGTAGCTGTCGCGTTCGGAGAACAATGCGACCAGCACGTTGGCGCCCGTCACGGTATCCTTGCCCGAGGACTGAACGTGAAGGATTGCGCGCTGGATAACCCGCTGGAACCCGGCGGTCGGCTGCGGATCGGCCTCGTCGCTGGTCTCGAGCTTCTGGTATTCCTCGTCGAGGTAGCGGCGGACCACTTCGCCCAGTTCGGCAAGATCGACCCCGCAGGCGACCATGACCGCCGCGGCATCCTCGTCGTCGATCAGCGCGAGCAGAAGGTGCTCCAGCGTCGCGTATTCGTGGCGCCGCTCCGCCGCGCCGGCAAGAGCGCTGTGAAGGGTCTTTTCGAGGTGCTGGGCGAAACTGGGCATTCAGGTATCTTTCGCTTGGGTTTGCTCTCCGCCGCCGGGCGGAAAGAGTGCGGGCCGAGGGTTAATTTCGGCATAACGTGGCGATTGCCACCGATATGGGAAGCGGCCCGGCAAATGCGAGGCCGGACGCGTCAACTGGATGGCTTCCCGAACAAGGCGTCGGCGGCGCTGCGATGCGCCGCGGCGGTGAGGCGATGCTTTTCCACGCGGACGATTTCGGCCTCGAGCAGCGCGATCCGCTCCTGCAGCTCGTCCTGCGAATAGGGGGAAAGGTCCTCCTTCGCGAGGAGGCTCGCCGCGTCGCCTTTCGGCCGGGGACGGTCAAGGTCGTCCATTGCAGCGCAGCATCGCGCGCTCGCCCGCTTGCTGTCAATGGCCCGTCCCGCTAGTCCCCGGCGCGTTGCGTTGCGCTGTCGCAATCGCGCAACAGGGGTAAGCAAGGGGCGTGACGTTGGCCAAGGCCATTCCCGAAACCATGACCGCGATGGGTTACGATGCGCCCGGCAAGCCGGATGTCTTTCGTCCCGAGACAATTCCCGTACCGCAGCCCGGGCCGGGCCAGGTGCTGATCCGGGTCGCCTATGCCGGGGTCAATCGGCCCGACGTGATCCAGCGGCAGGGCTTCTATCCGCCGCCGCCGGGCGCTTCGCCGATCTGCGGACTCGAGGTGGCAGGTACCGTGGTCGCGATCGGCAAGGGTGTCGAACCCGAACTCCTCAACCACGAGGTCTGCGCGCTCACGCCGGGCGGGGGCTATGCCGAATACTGCCTCACCGATGCACGGCACTGCCTGCACATCCCGGAGGGACTCTCGCTGGCCGAGGCCGCCGCGCTGCCCGAAACGCTGTTCACCGTCTGGCACAACGTGTTCGAGCGCGCCTGGGCCATGGAGGGAGAGACGATCCTCGTCCACGGCGGCACCAGCGGGATCGGCACGATGACGATCATGCTCGCCAAGGCATTCGGCCTGATCGTGATCGCTACCGCCGGCAGCGCGGACAAGTGCGCGGTGATGCGCGATCTCGGCGCCGATCTCGCGATCGATTACAAGACGCAGGACTTCGTCGCCGAAGTGAAGGCGTTCACGCAGGACAAGGGCGTCAACGTGGTGCTCGACATGGTTTCGGGCGATTACGTGGCGCGCAATCTCGAGTGCCTGGCCGAGGACGGCCGCCACGTGACCATCGCGGTGCTCGGCGGGATGAAGGCCGAGATCAACATGGCGCTGGTCATGCGCAAGCGGCTGACGCTGACCGGCTCGACGCTCCGCCCGCGCACCGACGATTTCAAGGCGCTGCTGGCGGACGAGATCCACCGCACCGCCTGGCCACTCGTCGCCGATGGGACGGTGCGCCCGGTCATGCACAGCACGTTCCCGCTCGCCGAAGTCGGCGCGGCGCACGCGCTGATGGAAAGCGGCGACCTCGTCGGCAAGATCGTGCTGGAAGTCGCCGCATCCTGATGGTGTCGATCCCGGCGACCGATTGACACGGTTCCGTCACACTGACGCGCAAACGACCCCGAACCGTCGCACGGATTTCGCATCTTTGCCCTATCGTCTGCATGACCGAGGCAGGCGAAGGACAGGGACGATGCTGCAGGATTGGGAAGCCGGGTTCGTCGGCAACAACCCCGGAATCATCGCGCGGATGCCGCGCCCCGCAACTGCCGCTCGGGTGGTGATCAACCTCGTGGGTGGCCGCCGGATCTGGCGCTCGGCTCGAGAAAGCCTGCCCTCCGCTGCCTGAGCGAAGCCGGGAGGCCTTGCTCTCCCGCCCCCTATGGCCTAGATCGGTGCCACACGGCCGCCCCGCGAGGGGCGGCCCTTCTATTTTCAGGACCCGATCATGGCCGACCAACCCAAGCCGCTCATGCCGCACGCGACCGCCACCTGGCTGGTCGACAACACCGCACTCTCGTTCGAACAGATCGCGGAATTCTGCGGCCTTCACATCCTCGAAGTGCAGGCGATGGCCGACGATCTCGCCGGTGCCAAGTACACCGGCCGCGATCCGGTGCACGCGGGCGAACTGACCAACGAGGAGATCGAGAAGGGTCAGGCCGACTCGACCTATTCGCTCAGGATGCACAAGGCGCCGGTCGCGGTCAGCCGCACCAAGGGTCCGCGCTACACACCGGTGTCGAAGCGGCAGGACAAGCCCGACGGCATCGCCTGGATCCTGCGCAACCACCCCGAGGTGTCGGATGCGCAGATCGGCAAGCTGATCGGCACCACTCGCAACACGATCACCGCGATCCGCGAGCGCAGCCACTGGAACATCCAGAATATCAACCCGAAGGACCCGGTCACGCTGGGCCTGTGCTCGCAGCGCGAGCTCGATGCGATGGTCGCCAAGGCCGCCAAGAAGGCGGGAATCGAGGAAGATTCCGTCGCCCGCGACGCGCGTTTCGGCACCGACCGCGACGCGCTGATCACCGAGCTGCGCGCCGAGCGCGATGCGGCGGCGAAGGCGGCGGTCGAAGCCAGCCAGGAAGCCGAAGCCGCCGCCTGGCTCGAAGCCAAGCGCGCCGAGGAAGCCAGCGAGGGCTGACGTTTCCATTGGCATAACTTGCCAAGCGGGCGCGCTTGGCCCATCCTTTTTACATGGATGTCAGTAGCGCGCCCGATCATCCCTCGCCCGTACAATACGCGCACCCCTGCGCTTGGGATGTGCCGCTACCCGAACTGACCGTGCCCGGCCTGCTCGAACGCGCCGCCCGCGACGCGCCCGGTGCGTGCGCGATCGATTTCATGGGGCGCGGATTTTCCTATGCCGATGTGCTGGACGAGGCGCGCCGCGTGGCTGCGGGCCTCGGCGCGCGCGGCATCGGCAAGGGCGACCGCGTTGGGCTGTTCCTGCCCAACGTGCCGATCTACCTTTCGGCCTACTACGGCGCGATGATGGCAGGCGCGGTGGTGGTCAATTTCTCGCCGCTCTACACCGCCGCGGAACTCGAGGCGCAGGTTGCCGATTCCGGCGCGCGACTGTTGGTGACGGTCGATGTGGCGAGCCTGCTGCCGACCGCGTTGAAGGTGCTCGACGGCTCGAACCTTGAAACGCTGGTGGTCGGCAGCCTTGGGGCAATGCTGCCGTGGACCAAGCGGATCGCGCTGGCGATACTCGGGCGCAAGGCGCTGGCCACGATCCCGGCGCGCGCCAACGTCGTGCGATGGGAGCACATGCTGGCGCGGCCCGATGTCGCACTGCCGCCGGTCGCCCGCGCCGACCTCGCGCTGCTGCAATACACCGGCGGCACCACCGGGCGGCCGAAGGGCGCGATGCTGAGCCACGCCAACCTCGCGACCAACGCGCTGCAGGTCGAGGCGATCGATCCACGGCAGGGCGAGCGCGACGTGATCCTGGGCGTGCTGCCGCTGTTCCACGTGTTCGCCAACACCTGCGTGCTCAATCGCACCGTCGCCAACAAGGGGACGATCGCGATGCTGCCGCGGTTCGACGCAAAGCAGGCGCTGAAAACGCTCCAGCGGGTGCGAGCAACCGCCTTCCCCGGCGTACCGACGATGTACCAGGCGCTGCTCGACCATCCGCAACTCGCGAGAACCGACTTCTCATCGTTGCGGGTCTGCATCTCGGGCGGGGCACCGCTGCCGGCGCCGGTGCGCGACGAGTGGGAACGGCGGACGGGATCGCGGCTGGTCGAAGGCTACGGCCTCACCGAATCGAGCGGCGTGGTCTCGACCAATCCCTACGAGGGGGAGCGGCGGTCGGGTACGATCGGCCAGGTCCTGCCGCACACCCGCGTGCGCCTGCTCGACAAGGAGGACGCGACCCGCGCCGCTCCGGCGGGAGAGCCGGGCGAATTGGTGGTCGCCGGGCCGCAGGTCATGCATGGCTACTGGAACCGGCCCGATGCGGCGGCCGATGCGTTCGTCGAGGCGGACGGCACCCGCTGGCTGCGTACCGGCGACGTGGCCGAGATCGACGCCGACGGCTTCATCGCGATCGTCGACCGGATCAAGGACATGATCGCGGTCGGCGGCTTCAAGGTCTTTCCGAGCCAGGTCGAAGCGGTCCTGCTCGAACATCCCGCGGTCAAGGAGGCACTCGTCCTCGGCCTTCCCGACGCCTACCTTGGCGAGATGCCGCGCGCATTCGTGACTATCGACGATGGCGTGCCCGCCACGGGCGCGGAGCTCGCCGAGTGGCTCAACGCGCGCGTCGGCAAGCATGAGCGAGTGAGCGGGGTCGACGTGCGCCTGAACCTGCCCAAGACGATGATCGGCAAGCTCGACCGCAAGGCCCTGCGGGCCGAAGTGATGGCCGATCAGGCCCCGGTGTAGTCGCGGTACCAGCGCACGAAGGCGGGTACGCCGACCTCGATCGGAGTCGACGGGCGATAGCCGGTCGCTTCGGTCAGCGCGTCGATGTCGGCGTAGGTCTTGTGGACGTCGCCCGGCTGCATCGGCAGCATTTCGAGCGTCGCCTTGCGGCCGCATTCGGCTTCGAGCAGATCGATGACCTTCATCAGGTGCTCCGACCGGTTGTTGCCGATGTTGTAGAGCGCGTGGGGCCCGCGGCTGCCGCCCGCCTTCTCCGCACCGTCATCGGCCGGCGGCCGGTCGAGGCACGCGATCACCCCGCCGACGATGTCGTCGATGAAGGTGAAGTCGCGGTACATGTCGCCGTCGTTGAACACCGGCAGGCTCTGTCCCGACAGGATCCGGTTGGTGAAGTTCCACAGCATCATGTCGGGCCGGCCCCACGGGCCGTAGACGGTGAAGAAGCGCAGGCCGGTGAGCGGCAGGCGGAACAGGTGGGCGTAGCTTTCGCTCATCAGCTCGTCGGCGCGCTTGCTGGCGGCATAAAGCGAAACCGGGTGGTCGCTGCGGTCGGCGACCGAGAACGGCAGCTTGGCGTTCCCGCCGTAGACCGAGCTCGAACTGGCATAGACCATGTGCCGCGTGCCGCGTGCCCGCCCGACTTCCAGCATGGCGAGGTGGCCGACCATGTTCGCCCGGGCATAGGCCATCGGGTTGTCGATCGAATAGCGGACACCCGCCTGCGCGGCGAGGTGGACGATCGCATCGAATTGTTCGCCCGCTAGCGCCGCGTCGAGCGACTCTGCGTCGGCAATATCGACCTGCTTGAACGCGAACCGCTCGCCGCCCGGCGCCGAGGCGACGCGGGCGAGCCTGTCGTGCTTGAGCGAGACCGGATAGTAGTCGTTGAGATTGTCGATCCCGAGCACGGCATCGCCGCGCGCGACCAGTGCTTCGCTGACTGCCGATCCGATGAACCCGGCTGCTCCGGTGACGAGTATTCTCATGGCCGCGCGGGGTAGGGCCGCGCGCGGCCAGATTCAACGATTAGCTGGCGAGCGTCAGCTTCGGCTCGCTGTCGTCCGACGGGGGCGTTGCAGCGGCAGGTGCGCCAGAAGCCTTGGCCGCGGGAGCGGCACTGCGGCCAGCGACGCGGTGGGCGAAGCGACCCTCGACCGCCGCACCCTGTTCGATCGTCAGCGCGTCGTAATGGACATCGCCGCTGATCCGCGCCGTGCGCAGCACGACCAGCTCGCGCGCGGTGATCGATCCGCTGACGCTACCGGCGAGCCGGGCGGTTTCCGCCTCGACCGCACCCTCGATGTGGCTGCCTTCGCCCTGGACGATGCTGGCGCACTTGATGTCGCCTTCGATCCGGCCGTCGATGTGCAGGTCCACGGTCGCCTCGATGTCGCCACGGATGACGACGTCGCTACCGATGATCGAGAAGGTCGAGCCGCTGCTCGCGCTCGGCCTAGCCACGGGCGGGCTCACGGGCGTCGGGCTGTACTCGTCGGGCTTCTTTGAGAACATGGGGGGCTGCCTCCAGGAAGGGGCGCGGGTTCACCGCGCGGTCGTTGACGCGCACCTCGAAGTGGAGGTGCGGACCGGTCGAACGGCCGGTCGATCCGATCGCGCCGATGACGTCGCCGACGGCGACCTCTTGCCCCACGCGCGAATGGAACTTGGACATGTGGGCATAACGGGTGACGAGCCCGTTGCCGTGGCTGATCTCGACCACGTTGCCGTAACCGCTCTTCTGGCCGACGTAGCTGACCCGGCCCTTGGCGGCTGCGTAGATCGCCGCGCCCACCGGACCGCGGAAATCGAGGCCCGAGTGCATCGCCGATTCGCCGGTGAACGGATCGCGGCGGAAGCCATAGCTCGAGGTCAGCATCTCGACCGCGGCGGGGCGGTACTGCGGGATGCCGGCGAGGCTGCGGTCGAGCGCTTCCATGCGCGCGAGGCTGAGACCGAGCCGCTCGAAGCGCGGGTCGATCGAACCGTCGCGATTGGTCGCGAGCTTGACCAGGGGACCACCCATCGCGGCGCGGCTGGCCGAGCGGACCATCGCCCTGGGATCGAGGCCCAGCTTGCGGATCGCGGCGGCGCTGCGTTCCGACCGGCGGTCGGCGTAACGGGTGAGCTTTTCGACGAAGGCAAGCTGGCGCGCCTCGATCCGGGCGAGCGCGGCCGCCTCGGGGATCATCGCGCTGACCTTGTCGATGGTCTTGCCGGCTTCGGTCGTCGAATCGCTCACGGTATCGCCCGCGACGATGTCCGCCGGAAGCGACTCGGTCGCTTCGTCGATGAAGTCCTGGCGCCGTTCGAGATCGGCGGCGATCGCGCCGATGTTCTTGCGGTAGGCGCCGACGCGCTCTTCGGAGCTGGCGACCTGCGCCTCGCGCTCGAGCAGCGACAGCCGGTCGGCGGCGGCGCGGTACTGCAGCCAGCCCATGACGGCCATCGACAGGCCCCACGCGACGAGCGCGGTGAGCACCGCGCCCGCGACGATCATCTGGAACCTGCTGGTGAGTTTGATAAAGCGAACCTGTCCCTGCGACCGCATGAAAAACTCGCGGTCCGGAAACCAGGTGCGCAGGCGATTGAGCCAACCGCCAGCGACTGCGTTCATGTGAGGTACGACCCCTATGTCCCGTTCTTATCCCGGCAGGCGGCTAACAGTTGTTATGTGAGAGGTCGAATCGACTCGGGCGGACTCGGGGCGAGTCGAGCGAGTCGCGGGATGAAACGTTCCAAACGGTGGAAATATTCGAATCAACGCGGGAACATAGAAGCGCGTCAGGGGTTTGCCGGCCCGCAGTTTTCCTCGCTGGTCTTGCGGCGAGCGAGTGGTAGAGCGGCACTCATGGCGCTCGACGATGCCCCCTCCGATACGACCGCGATGGTCGCAGCGCTCGCCCGGGCAGGGCGGACCGCGCAGCGCACGCTCGGCGCGCTGTCGAGCGAAGCGCGCGCCGAGGGGCTTGCGGCGGCGGCGGACGCCCTGCGGTCCGAGTCCGCGGCGATCCTTGCCGCCAATGCGCTCGATGTCGCCGCGGGAGCCGCGGCCGGACTATCGTCCGCCATGCTCGACCGGCTTCGGCTCGACGAAGAGCGTCTGCGTGGGATCGCCGATGCCGTCGATGCGGTCGCGGCACTGCCGGATCCCACCGGCGCGGTCATCTCGCGCGACGAACGGCCCAACGGCCTCGTGCTCGAACGCGTGCGCATACCGATCGGGCTGATCGGGATCATCTACGAAAGCCGTCCCAACGTGACCGCCGATGCCGCCGCGCTGTGCGTGCGGGCGGGCAATGCGGTGCTGCTGCGCGGGGGAAGCGAGGCGGTCCACTCGAACCGCGCGATCCACGCAGCGATGGTGCGCGGTCTCGAGAGTGCGGGCGTGCCGGCCGAGGCGGTCCAGCTCATGCCGACGCAGGACCGTGCGGCGGTGGGCGCGATGCTCGCGGCGGCTGGACTGATCGACATGATCGTCCCGCGCGGGGGCAAAGGGCTGGTCGCGCGCGTGCAGGCCGATGCCCGCGTCCCGGTGCTCGCGCATCTCGACGGGATCAATCACACCTACGTCCACGCCGCCGCCGATCCGGCCAAGGCACGTGCGATCGTGATCGATGCCAAGATGCGCCGCACCGGTATCTGCGGGTCGATGGAGACGCTGCTGATCGACGCCGCCTATCCCGATACGCCCGCGCTGCTTGGTTCGCTGATCGAAGCGGGTTGCGAGGTGCGCGGCGACGCGCGCGCGCAGGCGGTCGACCCGCGGGTCGCTCCGGCAACGGCCGACGACTGGAACACCGAATACCTCGACGCGATCGTCTCGGTCGCGGTGGTCGACGGGCCGGACGAAGCGATGGCGCACATCGCCGCGCACGGCTCGCAGCACACCGACGCGATCGTGACCGACGAAGAAGGCGTAGCGGCGCGCTTCCTCGCCGAAGTCGATTCGGCGATCGTGATGCACAACGCCTCGTCGCAATTCGCCGACGGGGGCGAATTCGGGCTGGGTGCCGAGATCGGTATCGCGACCGGACGGCTCCATGCACGCGGGCCCGTCGCGCTCGAAGGCTTGACGACCTACAAGTGGCTGGTGCGCGGCACCGGCCAGGTGCGCGGCTGAGGGCGGACGAACGCCGTTTTGTCCGGCATGATCGTCACCGGCCTCCTCGGGGGCAGTTTCAATCCCGCGCATCGCGGTCACCGGCAGATCAGCCTCGCGGCCATCGACCGCATCGGCCTCGACGAGGTCTGGTGGCTGGTTTCGCCGGGCAATCCGTTGAAGCCGCAGGCGGGGATGGCGCCGCTGCGCGCCCGGGTCGCCTCGGCGAATCTGGCCGCGCGCCGTGCGCCGATCCGGGTGACGGCGATTGAGGGCGACCTGGGCACGCGATACACCGTGGATACGCTCAAGGCGCTGATCCGGCGCTATCCCAAGCGGCGCTTCGTCTGGATCATGGGGGCGGACAATCTTGCCCAGTTCCACCGCTGGAAGGACTGGCGCACGATAGCCCGGCTGGTGCCGATCGCGGTCTTCGCGCGCCCCGGCTTCGAGGCGAGGGCGTTCGCCAGCCCTGCGATGGCGCTGCTCGGGCGGCACCGCGTGTCGCCCCGAGCGCTTGGTCGCAGCGGCTTGGCGCTGCCCGCGATGGCGTGGGTCCGCTTCGATCCCGATCCCATTTCCGCGACGGCGTTGCGCAAGGCAAATCCGCACTGGGCCGACCGGTTCGCTCGCGCGCAGGTGCGCGACGATGTAACGCGCCGCCGCGTGGATTGAGGCAGGAATGTCACCATCGCCGCCCCGAATCGGGCGTGGGTCCGATCGGCGTTGCGGCGCATAGCAATGAACGGTATGCTGCGGGTTGCCGGTGCCGCTCGCAGGTATCGGTCCGCCGTCGGGGAGGCCCGTTCCCGCCGCGCGGTATCACCAACGAAGCGGGCGTACGGAGTGCCTCGGCCCAAGTGCTGACGCGGTTCGATTGTCGATCCATGCCGGCCCGTTGCCGGTTCGTCCGCTGGCCGGCCGCCACTCTCCATCGTGCTGATCCCGGCCGATCCATCCTTGCGGGGGAAACCCTGCAGGGATGATGCGCGTTGTAGCCTCCGTGCCGTTCGCAACATCTCTCAGGAGCTCGCTCACCGCCTATGCATCAGGCGCAACCCTCGCCGGCCGCGGCCGGCTCAACCGGATCCGGCATGCCCCAGTCCGATAATACGTCCGACAAGCCCGCCGACCGGCTCCATGCGCTGGTCATGGCGCAGCTCGACGACGACCAGGCGCAGGAAATCGTCTCGATCCCGCTCGCCGGGAAAAGCTCGATCGCCGATCACATGGTGATCGCTTCGGGCCGCTCGACGCGCCAGGTCGCGTCGATGGCCCAGAAGCTCGCCGAAAAGGTCAAGGCCGAAGGCTTCGGCTCCGCCCGCGTCGAAGGGCTGCCCGCCGCCGACTGGGTGCTGATCGATGCCGGCGACGTCGTCGTCCATCTGTTCCGCCCCGAAGTGCGCAGCTTCTACAACCTGGAGCGCATGTGGGGCTTCGGCGACGAGAAACTGCCCTCGACCGGAACCGCGTAACATCCAGCTCCACGTCATTGCCCGTGGTAAGATCGCCCGCTCGCCCGAGGCTGAGCTGGTCGCGCGATACGAGAAGCGCATTACCTGGCCGATCAGGCTGACCGAGCTGCCCGAGACCGGCGGGCGCGTGCCCGATGCGCTCACTCCGACGCGCACCGTCCTGCTCGACGAACGCGGCAAAACCCTCTCGTCCGAGGCATTCGCCGCGATTCTCGGCCGGTGGCGCGACGAGGGCGTGCGCGAGACGCGGTTCGTGCTCGGCGCGGCGGACGGGCATTCGGATGAGGAACGCGCGGCCGCCGACCTCCTGCTGGCGATGGGCGCGATGACGTGGCCCCACCTGCTCGCCCGTGCCATGCTGATGGAACAGCTCTATCGCGCGACGACCATCGTCGCCGGACACCCCTACCATCGTAGCGGCTGATCGGGTTAGAGGGGGTCCGATGCGAACCGCGCTTGCCCTGACCGCGCTGCTGACGGCCGCCGCCGCGCTTTGGCTGGGCGCAAGCTCGGCCACGGGGCAGCTCGGCGGTGGGTACAGCAACGTCGGCGAAACGCGCAGCGCGCTTGCGCAGGCGCGCGACCAGGCCCGCGCCGCTGCAGTGCGCGCAGGGCAGCTGGAGGGCGCGGCGCGCGCAACCCGCGAAGCCAGCGAGAAGACTGCGCGCGAAGCCGCCGCGGTCGCCGCCCGCATCCAGGAATCGGAAGCCCGGATCGCCGCTGCGCGCGCCCGCATGTCGCTCGCGAGCGGCGAACGGCAGGCGCTCGAACGGCGCCTTGCAGTCCGGCGCGAACCGCTCGTCAAACTGACCGCGGGCCTGCAGAAGCTCGCGCGCCGCCCGCTCGCGCTCGCGGTGCTGCGGCCGGGGTCGCTTCGCGAAACGGTGTACCTGCGCGCCATCCTGGACACCACGCTACCCGAAGTCCGCCGCCGCACCGCCTCGCTACGCGGCGAACTGGAACGGGCCGAAGCGATCGAGCGCGAATCGCGATCGGCGCTCGGCGCGCTGCGCGACAGCGAGGGCAAGCTCGCCCAGCGGCGCAACCGACTCGCCGCATTGGAAACGAAGCAGCGGCTCGACGCTCGCCGCGTTGGCGGCGAGGCCGCACGCGAGGCGGAACGCGCGCTCGCTTTGTCGGAGGAGGTGCGCGATCTCGATACGCTGGTCGGGAGGCTCGATGCTGCGGGCACGCTGCGCGAGACGCTCGCCACGCTGCCGGGGCCGCTGCTGCGCCCGGCGCGTCCTGATGCGAGCGTTGTGCTCACAGCCGAGACAACACCGCCTGCGCCGACAGTTCGCGCACCCGATTTCCAGGTGCCCGTCACCGGTCGGACGGTTGCTGGGTTCGGCGCGCCGGACGAGGCCGGATTGCTAAGCAAGGGCATCCGTTTCGCACCTGCGAGCGGGGCGCAGGTCGTCGCCCCGGCGCCCGGGCGGGTCGCCTTCGCGGGCCCGTTCAGCGGTTTCGGGCGGATCGTGATCGTCGATCACGCGGGCGGGTTCACCAGCCTCGTGACCGGCCTCGCGCGGGTCGAAGTAGCGGTCGGAGAAACGCTCGTGCGTGGTGCGCCGTTGGGGGTCGCCGATGCCGGTCGGCCGCTCGTCGGATTCGAGTTGCGCAAGGACGGAACCCCGGTGAACCCCGCCGAGTTCGTTCGATGAGCGGCTTCGGCTCACCGTACCGCCGTCTTTGCCTCATCTGGCGTTAACCCCCCGCGCGCGATACACAGGGCGCCTACTGCCACAGGAATTTTCGCGATGAAGCTTGTCTCCACCCGCCTTTCCGCCCTGGTGCGCTCGGCCGCGCTGGTCAGCGCGATCGCGCTGATCCCGGCGACCACCGCCGGCCTTGCGCAGGTCGACAGCCAGGCCTCGCCCGAGTTCGCCAAGCTGTTCGCGGTCTACCAGCGGATCAAGGCGAGCTATGTCGAGCCGGTCGAGGACGACAAGCTGATCCGCGGCGCGATCGACGGGATGCTCGCCAGCCTCGATCCGCACTCCGCCTATCTCGACGGCGGCGATCTCCAGCGGCTCGAGACGATGATCGACGGCAACTACTCCGGGCTCGGCCTGTCGGTCGTGATGGAAGACGGCGCGGTCAAGGTCGTCAGCCCGTTCAAGGGCAGCCCGGCGGACAAGGTGGGCATCAAGGCGGGCGACTTCATCACCCACCTCGATGGCCAGTTGGTCTATGGCGGCGAGCTCGACGACGCGGTCGCCAAGATGCGCGGCCCCTCGGGCTCGAGCATCCGCCTGACGATCTTCCGCAGCGGTCGCGAAGAGCCGTTCGACGTGACCGTGACGCGCGGCGTGATCGAGCTCGAACCCGTCACGCACAAGCTCGAAGCGGGCAACATCGGCTACATCTCGGTCAACGAGTTCAGCCGCGACGTCGGCTCGGACGTGTTCGCCGCTTGGAACGCGATCAAGCGCGAGTCTTCGGGCCGGGTGAACGGGTTGGTGCTCGACCTGCGCCAGAACCCCGGCGGCTCGCTCGACGAGGCGGTGGCGCTCAGCGACCTGTTCCTCGAAAAGGGCCAGATCGTCTCCCAGCGCGGCCGCGCGCGGGGCGAATCGCTGCAGTATGAAGCCGAAAGCGTGTTCAAGGGCGACATGGCCAAGGGCGTGCCGGTGATCGTACTGATCGACGCGGGCAGCGCCTCGGCATCCGAAATCGTCGCGGGCGCGCTGCAGGACCAGCGCCGCGCCGTGGTCATGGGCGACCGCAGCTTCGGCAAGGGCAGCGTGCAGACGCTGCTGCCGCTAGGCCGCACCGCCGCGCTCAAACTGACGACCGCGCGCTATTACACGCCGTCGGGCCATTCGGTGCAGGAAGGCGGGATCAAGCCCGACATCATGGTGCCGCAGCTCAGCGATCCTGACCTCGCCAAGCGCGAGAAGTTCCGCCTGCGCGAATCGGACTTGCGCGGTCACCTCGTCAACGAGGCGGCGCTGAAGGACGAGGACATGGAGCGCGATCGCAAGGACGATCCGCGCTTCCAGCTCACCGCCGAACAGCTCAAGGCCAAGGGGGTGGAGGACTTCCAGCTGACTTACGCGCTCGACACGCTCCGCCGCACGTCGCCGAGTGCGGTGGCGCGCCGCAACTGATGCGAGGCTCCTCGATGAAGCGCGCCCAGCGGCTCGCGTTGGCCGTGCCCGCACTGCTGCTCGCCGGAGCCTACGTGTCCGAATACGGGTTCGGGCTCCATCCGTGCGAGATGTGCTGGTGGCAGCGCTATCCGCACTTCGCTGCCGTCGGCCTCGCGCTGCTGTCGTTCGTCGTCGCGCCCAAACGGGTGTGGATCGCCCTTGCTGCGGTCGCGATTCTGGTATCGGGCGCGATCGGGGCGTTCCACGCCGGGGTCGAATACGGCTGGTGGGAAGGGCTGACGACTTGCGCCACGGTATCGTCGGGCGGGGGCGATCCGCTCGAAGCGATCATGAACGCGCCGCTGGTGCGCTGCGACGAGGTCCAGTGGAGCCTCTTCGGGATTTCGCTCGCGGGGTGGAACTTCCTGATCTCGACCGTCGGCGGGCTGGCGGTTTTCGTGCTCCTCGGAAAGCGCCGCGGTGCCTGACACAGCGCGCATGATCCGCGTCGACCAGGCGGGTGAATACGGCGCGCAGCGGATCTATGCCGGACAGCTTGCGGTCATGGGCGACCGTGCGCCGCACGCGGGCGAGATCGCCGCGATGGCCGAGCAGGAGCGCCGCCACCGCGAGGCGTTCGACGCGCTGATGGCGGCGCGCGGGGTCCGCCCCACGGCCTTGCAGCCGTTCTGGCACTCGGCGGGTTACGCGCTCGGCGCGGCGACCGCGCTCATGGGGCCCGAAGCTGCGATGGCCTGCACCGCCGCGGTTGAGGAGGAGATCGACCGGCATTACTCGGCGCAGCTCGATGCGCTGGAGAAGGACGGCAAAGATCCCGAGCTGTCGGCGATGATCGCCGAGTTCCGCGACGACGAGCGCGCGCACCGCGAAGCGGCGCTGGCGGCCGGGGCTGAACGCGCCCCCGGTTATCCGCTGCTGTCGGGTGCGATCCGGCTCGGCTGCCGCATTGCGATCCGCCTTGCAGAGCGCATCTGAGGAACCTTGCCCGGCGCCCGTGCGCTTCATAAGGCATTCACTGCCGTTGTGGCTCCTTCGGGCCGCATAAAAAGGATACGACCGATGATCCGCCGTTTCGCCCTGCCGCTGCTCGCCGCAACAGCCTCCGCGTTCGCGGTGCCCGCCGCCGCCCAGGACACCGGCGGCGACAAGGTCCGCATGGTCATCGTCTATGGCGAGGACGCCGCGCCGCAGGCCTCCAGTGACGAGATCCTCGTCGTCGCCCGCCTGCCCGAGAACGACCGCTACCGCATTCCAGAGGCGCTGCGCTTTAGCGACGACCCGGCCAACATGGCCTGGGCTCGTCGGGTCGAGCGGCTCGACCTCGTCGGCAAGTCGGGTACGATGTCGTGCTCGACGGCTGGCGCGGGCGGCTTCACCGGGTGCACCCAGCAGCTCATAAACGCGTTCTATGCGGACAAGCGCGAGAGTGCGGACGTGCGCTTTTCGGAACTGATCTCCGCCGCGCGGGCCGAGCGTCTGTCGACCATCGACACCGATGCCGCCGAACAGCAGGCGCGGGTCGAGGAGCTCGAGAAGCAATACATGGAGCGGCTCGAGCGCGAACGGAGCGCACCGCTGCCGGGCGAGGCGCCCACGACCGCGCCCGCTACGCCTCCGGGCGATGCCGCGCCGATCATGCAGGGGCCGAAGTGACCGCGCACATCTCGGGATAGCCTGCCCTTAACGTTTCGTGGTTAATGCGGCCGGCATGACACGCCCGCTCAAGGTCCTCACCGTCTTCGGCACCCGGCCGGAGGCGATCAAGATGTTCCCGCTCGTCCATGCCTTCGCCGCCGACGCGCGGTTCGACGGGCGGGTTTGCGTGTCGGGCCAGCACCGCGGGATGCTCGACCAGGTGCTGGAGATCGCGGGTGTGGTGCCGCACCACGATCTCGACCTCATGCAGCCCGACCAGACGCTCGACACGCTGACCGCCAACCTCCTCACCGGGATCGGCCGGGTGCTCGATGCCGAGCGACCCGACTGGGTGGTGGTGCAGGGCGATACCGCGACCGCGATGGCGGGCGCGCTGGCGGCCTACTACCGCAAGATTCCCGTCGCCCATGTCGAGGCAGGACTGCGCTCTGGCAACATCCACCACCCGTGGCCGGAGGAAGTGAACCGAAAGATCGTCGGCAGCTTCGCCGCGCTGCACTTTTCCCCCACCGAGACCGCCGCCGCCGCTTTGCACCGCGAGGCGATTGACCCGGCCACCATCCACGTCACCGGCAACACGGTGATCGACGCGCTCCGCTGGGTCACCGCGAAGATCGAGCGCGAGCCGCAGCTCGCCGCCGGTCTCGCCGACCTCGAGGCGCGGTTCCAGGGCAAGCGCATCATCGGGATGACCAGCCACCGCCGCGAAAACTTCGGCGGCGGGATGGAAGGCATCGCAGAGGCCGTCGTGCGCCTCGCCGCGCGCGACGACGTGGCCGTGATCTTCCCCGTTCACCTCAACCCGAACGTGCGCGCGGTGATGAACGAGCGGCTGGCTGGCCTCGACGACGTCGCGCTGATCGAGCCGCTCGACTATCCCCACTTCGCGCGCCTGATCGATATCTCGACCCTGATGCTGACCGACAGCGGCGGCGTGCAGGAAGAGGCGCCCGCGCTGGGCAAGCCGGTGCTCGTGATGCGCGAGACGACCGAGCGGCCCGAGGGGGTCGAGGCGGGCACCGCGCGCCTCGTCGGCACCGATCCCGACCGCATCGTCGCCGAGGCCACGCGCCTGCTCGACGATGCCGACGCCTATTCGGCAATGGCCCGCGCGCATAATCCGTTCGGCGACGGCCATTCGGCTGCACGCATCGTCGAGGTCCTTGCTGCCGCTCGCTGAGACAGCGTTACCGCTATGTTTACCGCTCCGCCGTAGTGCGGACCCGCAATGCAATTCGCGGGATCAACAATGCGCGGCGATACCAATCCGGAAGTGTGCGTCATCGGGCTCGGCTACATCGGCCTGCCGACAGCGGCGATCATCGCCCGCGCCAATTGCCGCGTGACCGGAGTCGATGTGTCGCAGGCCGTTGTCGACACGATCAACCGCGGCGAAATCCATATCGAGGAGGTCGACCTCGACGGCCTCGTCCACGGCGTCGTCCAGCGCGGGATGCTGTGTGCCGCGACCGAGATCGCGCCTGCCGACGTGTTCGTGATCGCGGTGCCGACCCCGTTCGAGAAGGACGGCAACCACACGCCCGACATCTCCTACGTGATCGCCGCTGCGACCAGCCTCGCCGCAGTGCTCAAGAAGGGTGATTGCGTCATCCTCGAATCGACCTCGCCGGTCGGCACGACCGAGGCGCTGCGCGACCGGCTCGCTGCGCTGCGACCCGACCTCGCCATGCCCGGCCTGAGCGCCGGGACACCCGACGTCTCCATCGCCTACTGCCCCGAGCGGGTGCTACCGGGTCGGATCCTTGAGGAACTGACCCACAACGACCGTTCGATCGGCGGGATCACCCCGCGCTGCGCGCGCAAGGCGCTGGCGTTCTACAAGCTCTTCGTGCGCGGCACTTGCGTCACCACCGATGCCCGCAGCGCCGAGATGACGAAGCTGGTCGAGAATGCCTACCGCGACGTGAACATCGCCTTCGCCAACGAACTCAGCATGATCGCCGACCGCATGGGCCTCGACGTGTGGGAGGTGATTCGCCTCGCCAACCGGCACCCGCGGGTGAACATCCTCCAGCCCGGACCCGGCGTGGGCGGGCACTGCATCGCGGTCGATCCGTGGTTCATCGTCCACGGTGCACCCGAGGAATCGCGCGTCATCCGCACCGCGCGCGAAGTCAACGACGCCAAGATGCACCACGTCCTCGCCAAGGCCGCCGCGCTGGTCGAGGCGAACCCGCATGTGCCGGTTGCCTGCCTCGGCCTCGCGTTCAAGGCCAACATCGACGACTTCCGCGAGAGCCCGGCGCGCTACGTTGCAGCGAACCTCGCCCGCCAGTTCGGCGATCGCGTACGGGTGGTCGAGCCTTACGCCGCCCGGTTGCCGGTCGAGTTCACCGACACGGGCGCGACACTGGTCGATCTCGACACCGCGCTGGAGACCTGCGGGGTGCTGATCGTGCTGGTCGACCACGACCTGTTCCGCGTCGTCCCGCTCGAAGAGCGCAGCGGCGCGATGGTTTACGATACGCGCGGTATCTGGCCCGAATCTGCGAACAAGGAACCGCCGCCGCCGCTGCGGTTGGCGAGCTAGACCCCGTAGTATTCGCGGTACCAGGCGACGAATCGCCTGATGCCTTCGCGATAGCCGGTGGCGGGGCGATAGCCCGTCAGCCGCTTCAGCAGTTCGGCGTTCGCCCAGGTCGCCGGAACGTCGCCCTTCTGCATCGGCATGTAATTGCGCTTCGCCTCGACCCCGCACTCTTCCTCGATGGCCTCGATAAAGTCGAGCAGGCGGACCTTGTCGCTGTTGCCGATGTTGACGACGCGGAACGGAGCGACCGGGCTGAGGCTGTCGCCGTCCTCGATCGCGTCCTTGCTCTCGGGCCGCACCGGCGGCGTGTCGACCAGCAACCGGATGGCCCGGACGAGGTCGGTGACGTACGTGAAGTCCCGATACATCTCGCCGTTGTTGTAGATGTCGATCGCTTCGCCGCTCAGGATGCCCTTGGTGAACTTGAACAGCGCCATGTCGGGCCGACCCCACGGCCCGTAAACCGTAAAGAAGCGGAACATCGTCGTCGGCAGGTTCCACAGGTGAGCGTAGCTGTGCGCCATCGATTCGCCGGCCTTCTTGGTCGCGGCGTACAGCGTCATCTGTGTCTCGACCCGCTCAAGCTCGTCGAACGGCATGTCCTCGTTCGCGCCGTAGACGCTGCTGGTGCTCGCCATCAGCAGGTGATCGACCGCCAGTTCGCGGGCGCATTCCATCACGTTGAACGTGCCAACGATGTTAGCGTCGATATAGGCGCGCGGGTTCTCGAGGCTGTATCGCACCCCTGCCTGCGCGGCGAGGTGCACGATCACATCGGGCTTGTCGGCCACCATGAGGTCGCGCAGGCCGTTGAAGTCCTCGAGCATCCCGACGTGCGCCGTGAAGTGCTGGTTCTGCAGCAGTATCTGGTGCCGCCGCTCCTTGATCCGCACGTCGTAGTAGTCGGTCATCCCGTCGAAACCGACGACGCGAAAACCTTCGTCGAGCAAAAGTTGCGACAGGTGGTAGCCGATGAATCCGGCACTTCCCGTGACGAGGACCGTACGCATCGTCAAAGCGTCCAGTCGGCCGCGCATCCGAGGACGCCCTTGAGATCGGCGAGCGTGCCGCCCGGCAGGACTCGCTCCCGGAGCTTGTCTGCTCCCATGGCGAGGTATTCCATGTGTGACACCGCCAACAGCACGAGATCGTAGCCGCTCTCCAGTGCCTGCGGGGACAGTTCGATCCCGTATTCGTGGACTGCTTCCTCACTGTCGGCGTGCGGATCGTGGACGGTTACCGCATGACCTCGCCGCGCGAGCGCCGCGACCAGGTCGGCGACCTTGCTGTTGCGGAGGTCGGGCACGTCTTCCTTGAAGGTCAGGCCGAGTACCAGTGCCTGGCCGGCTTTGCCGCCGCGCGTTTCGTGCAGGCGATCGGCGACCCATTCGGACATCGCATCGTTGGTGCTTCGACCGGCTAGAATCACCCGCGGGTCGTGGCCGAGTTCCTCGGCGCGATGCGAGAGATAATAGGGGTCCACGCCGATGCAATGACCGCCAACGAGGCCCGGCGAGAAGGGCAGGAAGTTCCACTTGGTGCGTGCCGCCGCGAGGACATCCCACACCGAGATGTCCATCTTGGAAAAGATTTGCGCGATCTCGTTCATGAAGGCGATGTTGATGTCGCGCTGGGCGTTTTCGATCACCTTGGCCGCCTCGGCCGCCTTGATCGAGGCGGCGCGGAACACGCCCCCGGTGGTCACCGCGCCGTAGAGTTCGGCGACCCGCTCGAGCGTCGCGTCGTCCTGGCCCGAGACAACCTTGGTGATCTTGTCGACCGTATGCTCGCGGTCCCCCGGATTGATCCGTTCGGGGCTGTATCCGAGCATGAAGTCGACCCCGCAATGAAGCCCGGAGACCGCCTCGAGGATCGGTCCGCACAAGTCCTCGGTCACGCCGGGGTAGACGGTGCTTTCGTAGACCACCACCGGCGTCTTGCCCGCTGCGACCGCCGCCGGCAGCATCGCGCCGACGGTGCGAGAGGCGGCCTCGACGATCGACAGGTCCGGCCTGTTCGCGGCGTCGATTGGCGTCGGAACGGTCACGATGTAGAAGTCGCTCGGCGGGCAGGCGGCGGGATCGTCGGTCAGCGCGAGAGTGCTCGCGGCGAGCCGCTCGCCGTCTATCTCGCCCGTTCGGTCGAAGCCGTCGCGCAGCTCGGCGATGCGTTGCACGCTCACGTCCATTCCCGTGGTCGGAACATGGCGCGCCAGTGCCACCGCCAGGGGCAGCCCGACATAGCCCAGACCGATGACCGTTACCGCTTGACCCGAAGCAACCAACGTACGCCTTTCAATTGCCTGATTTGGTTGGCGCGCCTCTAGGCGAGGCCGGGGAGTGGCGCAACCGCGAGCCTTCCTAGCGAATGTGCCGATTCTTGCATTCGCGCCCGGCTATTGCCTCGTGCCCGGAAACGGCCTTCTTGTGCCGCACAGGCAATCTGCTAAGGCGCGCGGCTTGCGATGAATTTGTTCCCCGCGAAGGGGGCGGTCGAGGGCGCAGGTTGAAGCTTTTCCACACATTACGGTCGCGTGATGAGGGCAAATTCTGGGCGCTTGCGCTGTGGATTCTGGCGACCTTCCTGATGGGCGGCGGCGCGCGCGACGACATCACCTCGCTTGTGATCCTGCGCCCGCTCGCGGCAGTAATGCTTGCCGTTGCAGCATACAAGACGACGGCCGCGGACATGCGGCCTTTTCGTTCGCTGCTCGCAATTCTCGGAGCAATCGTGGCGCTTGTCGGGCTGCAACTCGTGCCGCTGCCGCCGGCGGTGTGGCAGGCCCTGCCGCAACGCGAACTGATCGCCGATATTGATCGCGCCGCGGATCTGGGGTCTGTCTGGCGCCCGCTGTCCATTGCGCCGCCGCGTACATGGAATGCGCTTTTCGCGTTGATGGTCCCGGTTTCGGTGGTTCTCTTTGCGATAAGGCTGGACGGGCGGCAATCCGCACGAATGGTCAAGGTCGTGCTGGCGATCGGCCTGCTTTCGGTACTCTTCGGCGCACTCCAGCTGGTCGGGGGGTCTGGCGCGTTCCAACTGTACATCGTGCACAATGCGGGTGCAGCAAACGGGCTTTTCGCCAATCGCAACCATCAGGCCGTATTCCTGGGATGCCTGTTTCCGCTGTTGGCGGTTTTCGCCAGCGGACGCACACTTGATGCGGGCCAGCGCCGCTTCCGGACGATCGTAGCCGCTACTGCTGCTCTCACCCTCATTCCCGTCCTGCTCATAACCGGCTCGCGGGCGGGGCTCGCGTTCGGTATAGTGGGTCTCTTGGCGGCCTTGCTGGTCTACCGGAAACAGGAGCCTGCGCCTGCCAAGTCGCGAAAGCCCAAACAGCATCGCTGGCAGAATCTTCTCGCCGACAATCGCGTGATCTATGCCGGGTTCGGCGTCGCGACCACCGTGTTGATCGGCGTCACAGTTTTCCTGTCGCGCGCGGAATCGCTGCGCCGCCTGCTCGAATCCGGAGAGTTAGGCGAAATGCGCGTGGCATCGCTGGGTCCGGTCAGCCGTCTGGCGATGGAATACCTCCCCTTCGGTTCCGGTGCCGGAACGTTCGTTGAGGCATTCTTTCGGGCGGAGCCGCGATCGTTCCTTGCCCCCACTTACTTGAATCACGCCCATTTCGATTATCTAGAATGGGCGGTGACAGGAGGTGTCCCTGCACTTGCCATCGTGGCCGTCGCAGCCGGATTCGCGCTGTTCGCCGCGATCCGCCTGTTCCTGCGCGCCCGCATCGCGGACGCCGGGGTGCAGCTGGGCCGCGCGGGACTTGTGGTCCTCGCCATCCTTGCGGGTGCCAGCATCGTCGATTATCCGCTGCGCACCCCGGCGATCTCGGCATTCGCGGGGCTGGCGGCGGTGTGGGTTTGGCGCGGCGCCTTTGCGAAAAAGCCCGGGGCACCCGCTTAGGGCTGGCAATCGGCGTTCATTTACTTTAGCCGCCGCATCTCAAGCATGCTTTGAACGGGTTACAGTTTCATGTTGTTTTTCCGCCTGCTTGCGGTGTTGATCGCCGCCAGTCAGTTGTCGGCATGCGCGTCGCGTGGGCCGGTCGGTCCCTTGCAGGGTGCGTCTGGGCCGACATCCTCGATCCAAGTCGTCAATTCGGGTGAGCTGCCGGCGCCGACCGTAGGCGACTTCACTGGCGACACTCTGCCCTACCGCATCGGCGCTTACGATGTGCTCGACATCGGCGTGTTCGGCATCGAGGGGATGGAGCGGCGCGAAGTTCGGGTTGACGGAGCGGGTCGCGTGGCCTTCCCGCTGGTGGGCACGGTGGATGCCCTGGGGATTACCCCGGCCGAACTCGAAACCCGCCTGGCCGATCGCCTGCGGGCCAATTACGTGCGCGACCCGCGGGTTTCGGTGAATCTCAAGGAACAAGTCAGCCAGACCTTCACGGTAGCCGGGCAAGTGCGTGAGCCGGGGAACTTCCCCCTGATCGGCAAGATGACGCTGGTTCGCGCCGTTGCGCGGGCAAAGGGCTTGGACGAGTTCGCCAAGACCGACGAGGTGCTGGTATTTCGGCAAGTCAATGGACAGAAGATGGCCGGACTGTTCGACATCCGCGGGATCGAGCGCGGCAACTACGATGATCCGGCGATCTACCCCAACGATGTGATCATTGTCGGCGACAGCGCCCAGCGGCGCCTGATCCGCGACATCATCGGTATTGCGCCGACGCTGCTCGCGCCGCTGATCGTCACCCTGGCCAACAACAATTGAGCCGCGACGAAAAGCGGACGGATCGCAGATCATGAACGAAATCACCGCAGCCTATAACGACAACCTGGCGTTCGAAGACCAGATGCTGCCCGATGAGCAGAACCGGGAGGCGCCGATCCTGCTGCAGTACTGGCATCGTCTGGTGCGGTGGCGCTGGGTGGTGATCGGGATCATCGTTGCCGCACTCGCGCTTGGCGTGGTGGCGACCTTGCTGATGACGCCGCAGTACACCGCGACTACACGGCTGGAAATCAGTCGCGAAGAGCAGAACATCACCAACGTCGAGGGGATCGAGCCGACCAACGCCACCCGCGACGAGGAGTTCTACCAGACGCAGTATTCGAACCTCGAAGCGCGGTCGCTTGCCCAGCGCGTGGCGCGCAGTTTGCGCCTGGCGAACAATCCGGCGTTCTTCGCGGCGCATGGCGTTGACGCCGATCAGGGTCTCCTGTCGGGTGCCAGCGCAAGCGAAACCCGGGCGTCGCGGGACCAGCAAGAAGACGAAGTGATCGATCTTCTGCTCGAAAAGGTCGAAATCGCGCCGATCACCCGGTCGCGGTTGGTCGATATCCGCTATACCAGCGCCGACCCGGACTTATCGGCGACGATTGCCAACAAGTGGGCCGAAGAATTTATCGCCCAGAGCACCGACCGCCGTTTCGCGTCGACATCCGATGCGCGCAAGTTCCTTGAAGGACGACTGGCGGACCTGGCGCAGAAGCTCGAGGAGTCCGAGCGCCGTGCGGTTGCCTATGCCGCGGCGAACGACATCGTCTCGCTTGGTAATAGCGTAACGCCCGATGGGCGCACGATGGTTGATCGAACGCTCATTTCGAGTGACCTCGAAGCGCTCAACAGCGCTCTCACCCAGGCCACCGCCGACCGTATCGCCGCCGAAAGCCGCGTGGGCCAGCGCGGCCCGATGGAAGAAAGCGTCAATAACGTCGGCCTTACAAACTTGCGCCAGCGCCGCGCCGAGCTTGCGGCACGCTATGCCGAAATGATGGTCCAGTTCGAACCCGGCTATCCCGCGGCACGTGCCGTGCAGCAGCAGATCCAGTCGCTCGACAGTGCGATCGCCCGCGAAGAGGGACGCGTCTCTTCCACCCGTTCGACCGCTTATCGGGAAGCTGCGGCGCGCGAAGCGACGCTGCGCGACCGTGTCGCCGCGCTCAAGGGGCAACTCAGCCAGCAGCAGTCGTCGTCGATCCAATACAATATCTTCCGCCGCGAGGCCGACACCAACCGTCAACTCTACGACAGCCTGCTCCAGCGCTACAAGGAAATCGGCGTAGCGGGTGTTGCGGTGAACAACATCTCGGTGATCGATCGGGCAGAAGTGCCCGGGGCGCCGTCTGCCCCCAACCCGTTCGTCAACCTCGCGCTCGCCTTCATCGGCGGTCTCGGCGTTGCCTTCCTGGTGCTCATCGCTCTCGAACAGATCGACGAAGGTCTGCGCGAGCCCGGTGCCGTTGGCCGCTTACTGGGGGTACCGTTGCTCGGCAGCGTGCCGCAATCTGCGACCGACGCACCCAAGGACCTGCTGGCGGACGGCAAGTCCGAACTCTCGGAGGCGTATTTCAGCGTCTATTCGAACCTGGCGTTCTCGACCGCGCACGGCTTCCCGAAGTCGATGATGGTCACCAGTTCGCGTGCGCAGGAAGGCAAGACGACGACAAGCGTCGCGCTTGCCACCACGATCGGCCGAACCGGTCGCTCCGTCCTGCTGCTGGATTGCGACCTGCGGTCTCCGTCGTGCCACCTGCTGCTTGACGCGCAGAACAAGCGCGGTGTGAGCAACTTCCTGTCGGGCGAAAACGATTGGCGCAGCCTGGTCCAGGAAACCTCGAGCCGCGGAGTCTCGCTGGTCAGCACCGGGCCGACCCCCCCGAGCGCCGCCGAACTGTTCAGCAGCGATCGCCTCGCCGAACTCATCGCGCTCGCCAGCCCCTCATACGACCACATCGTGATCGACGCTCCGCCGCTGCTCGGCCTTGCCGACGCGCCGCTGATCTCGCGGTCGGTGGAAGGCGTCGCATTCGTGATCGAATCGCACGGCGTCGCGGTGCGAGGGCTGCGCTCTGCCCTCGCACGCTTGCGCCAGGCGCACGCCCGCGTGTTTGGCGCAGTGGTGACCAAGCTCGACGAGCGGACTGCGGGCTATGGATACGGCTACGGCTACGGTTACGGCTATGGCAAACAGGCGGAAGACTGACCGCCCCGGTATCGTATTGCGCCTGCGAATGTTCGATCGGACGAAGCTTCCCCGACTGATCTTCGCCGTCGTATGCGGGCTCGTGCTGGCGGCAGTTTCCGCCGTGCAGGCTGGCAGGGCGATCTACGACCGTCGCAATCCCATCATGTCGGAGATGATGCTCGGTTCCGATGACGCCCGGATAGCCTTGTGGACTGCGCGAACCCTGACCGATCCAAAGGCCATTCGCGATTCAAGCATCGTCGGCCAGGCGCAGGCCGCCCTCCTGCGCAATCCGCTGAATCCTGGCGCCTTGCGGGCGCTGGCTTTCTATTACGAAGGGGCAAAGCAAGGGGCGAAGGCCGAAACGCTCGCGACAGTTTCAGGCCATGTTTCGCGCCGTGACCCGCTCACGCAGCTCCTGCTGACCCAATACGCGGCCCGCGCTGGCAAACCCGACGCGGCGCTCGATCATCTCGATACCGCGCTGACGACCGTTGACCAGGGACGCGAGCAGGTTTTTCCGATCATCTCTGCGCAACTGCAAAATGTCGAGCTACGCAACGCGCTGCCGCGGCTGCTTGAGACTCGCAACACCTGGGTGGCCGAGTATCTCGAATACGTCATGCGGCACGAGAAAGGCGGGCCAAAGATCACCGCGGAAATGCTGCTTCGCGCCGACCCGCGCTCTGCCGCTCCGGTATATGGCAAATTGGGTCCCGAGCTTGCCTCCAGCCTAGCGCAGGATGGCGAAATCGACTTGGCCCGCCGTACGTATGGTCGCGTGAAGGGATCGAAACCGGATGTCACCCGAACGGTGGCCTTCAATCGCGCCACGATCGACGCGGCAATCGGCTGGTTCGCGTGGAGCGGGATTGGTGACGGCGCCGCCGGTGCCGACTTGCGTGCTGGTAGCGGCGGCAAGGTGCAGGCGACCGTCTATGCCTCTGCAGGCACCAACCGCGCTCCTGCATTGCGCCGTGTCCTGTTCCTGGCGCCGGGCACTTATCGCCATTTCGAGCGACGAACTTCGGCTTACGGCGGGAAAGACGCGGTCGCCCAGTTCGAGATGAAATGCATCGGCGGCTCGGGAGCGACCATATGGAAAGGCCCGGTCGCCGGGATCGACGCAGATGCCGCAGGGTCATCCGGGCCAATCGTCCCGACGGGCTGTCCAGCCCAGATGATCGAACTGTTCGTTTCGAGCCAGCTCGGAGCGGGCGGATCGGAATTCGTCATCGAGGACTTCGACCTCCGCCGGGTCGGCTGAGAGTGCGTCCGAATGGCTGACGTCGACCTGCTGGTGATCGGCGGCGGGGCGATCGGCCTGGCGGTGGCCCGTGAAGCGGCCATCGCAGGTTTCTCGGTAGTGCTTGCCGAGACAAATTACGCCATCGGGATGGAAACCAGCTCGCGCAACAGCGAGGTGATCCACGCCGGAATCTACTATGCGCCCGGATCTCTCAAGGCGCGCGCCTGTGTCGAGGGGCGCGACCTGCTATATGCGTTCGCCGATCGGTATGGCGTTGCCCACCGGCGGTGCGGCAAGTTGATCGTCGCGACCGGAACGGGCCAGGAAGAGGCTCTCGAGGCGATTCGAGCACGCGCGACGGCCAGCGGAGTGGAAGTTCTTGCTCTCCTGTCCCGCGGAGAACTGGCCGCGCGCGAACCGGCGGTCAATGGTACTGCGGCCCTGTTCTCACCAAGCACCGGTATCGTCGATTCGCACGGTTTCATGCTCGCATTGGCAGGACACGCCGAAGCGGCGGGTGCGACCCTGGCGATGCACAGCCGCATAAGACGTATCGAACGCCGGGCCGGCGAATGGGCGGTGTTCGTCGGCGAGGATGCGCAGGCCGCGCTCACCTCGCGCCGGATCGTCAACGCTGCCGGTCTCGCAGCTCCTGACATGGCCGCCCAAATCGACGGGTATTCCTCCGATCGCCCGGCGATCCGCGAATGGGCGAAGGGCAACTATTTCTCCTACGCCGGAGCCGTACCCTTCACCTCGCTGGTGTATCCCGTGCCGGTTCCGGGCGGGCTTGGCATTCATCTGACGCTCGACCTTGCGGGCCGCGCGCGGTTCGGACCGAATGTCGAGTGGATCGACAGGCTCGACTACGCGGTCGATCCGTTGCTGCGCGATGAGTTTGCCGCGGCCATCGCCAGCTACTGGCCTGGCGTCGATCGCGATCGGCTTCACCCCGATTATGCGGGCATCCGGCCCAAGCTGGGTGGGCGCGAGGATCCGGCGGGTGATTTCGTGATCGAAACGAGTGCGATCCATGGACTCCCCGGCGTGGTCAACCTGCTCGGCATCGAAAGCCCGGGTCTGACAGCGTCGCTCGCACTGGCGCGCATGACGGTCGAAACACTCGATGCATGAGGCGGCATGTTGCCGCCGACGCATCGGACGCTTTCAATCGGCGAATCCATGTTGTAGGCGGCGCACTCTCTTGCCGCAGACGCCGGTCGCGGATCCCCAGGGTACCAACGCACAATGAAAAATTTCGCGATCATCGGCGCTGCGGGCTACATCGCGCCGCGCCACATGGCGGCGATCCGCGATGTCGGCCACCGGGTGACCGCGGCGTTCGACCCGAACGATTCGGTCGGTATCATCGACAGCTATTTTCCCGAGGCGGATTTCTTCACCGAGTTCGAGCGGTTTGACCGGCATATCGATCGCCTGCGCCGCGAGGGTGCCGGTGACGCAATCGATTTCACTTCGGTCTGTTCGCCCAACTACCTGCACGATTCGCACACCCGCTTCGCGCTGCGGTCGGGCTCCGACGCGATCTGCGAGAAGCCGCTGGTGCTCAATCCTTGGAACCTGGACGGTCTGGCGGGGATCGAGGCGGATACCGGTCGCAGGATACACACGATCCTGCAGCTGCGGCTGCACCCGGCAATCGTCGCGCTGCGCGAGGCCGCACTCGCCCGCACCGACAACACCAAGTCCGAAGTCGACCTGATGTACGTCACGTCGCGCGGGCGCTGGTATCAGCAGAGCTGGAAGGGCGACGAAAAGAAGTCGGGCGGCATCGCGACGAACATCGGCGTCCACTTCTTCGACATGCTCGGCTTCCTGTTCGGCAAGCTGCAGGACAACCGCGTGTTCCTGAAGCAAGATTCGCGCTCGGGGGGCTATCTCGAATTCGAACGGGCCCGCGTGCGCTGGTTCATGTCGCTCGATATCGACGACGTGCCAGAGGCCGATCGCGCGCGCGGCCAGCGGACGTACCGCTCGATCACCGTCGACAGGCAGGAAATCGAATTTTCGGGCGGATTTACCGATCTCCACACCCGCAGCTACGAGGAAATCCTCGCCGGTCGCGGATTTGGGCTGGAAGAGAATCGTCTGGCGATCGAGGCGGTTGCCGCGATCCGTGGTGCCGAGATCGTTCAGGCGGGCGACGGAGAAGCCCACCCGGCGTTCATCGATCTATGACCGACGTCTTCGTCCACGCAAGCGCCATCGTGGATGATGGCGCCGAGATCGGCGAAGGCAGCCGGGTGTGGCACTTCGCGCATGTGTGCGGCGGTGCGCGCATTGGCCGTGGCGTTTCGCTTGGCCAGGGTGTGTTCGTCGGCAACCGCGTTACGATCGGAGATCGCTGCAAGGTGCAGAACAACGTCTCTGTCTATGACAACGTCACGCTCGAAGACGGGGTTTTCTGCGGGCCGAGCATGGTTTTCACCAACGTGCATAATCCGCGCGCCCTGATCGAACGCAAGGACGAATATCGCGATACGCTGGTCCGTACCGGGGCGACGCTGGGCGCCAACTGCACAGTGGTGTGCGGGGCGACGATCGGGCGCTTCGCTTTCGTCGGCGCGGGTGCCGTCGTGACCGCCGATGTACCCGACTACGCGTTGATGGTGGGTGTGCCCGCGCGCCGCATCGGCTGGATGAGCGAATACGGGGAACAGCTCGACCTGCCGCGCTCTGGGGAAGGAACCGCAACGTGTCCGCATACCGGCGCCCGGTATCGCCTGAGCGACGACACAGTCGTGCGCGAGGATGCGAAACCGTGATCCCTTTCGTCGACCTGGCCGCCCAGCAGGACCGCTTGCGCGCCGAAATCGAGGGCGGCATCGCGCGCGTGCTGGCGCACGGCCAGTACATTCTGGGGCCCGAGGTGGCCGAACTCGAAGCCGCACTCGCCCGATACAGCGGCGCCTCGCACTGCATCAGTTGCGCCAACGGCACCGATGCGCTGCAGATCGCGCTGATGGCGCTGGGTGTGGAGCCGGGCGACGAGGTCGTGACGCCGAGCTTCAGCTACATCGCCACTGCCGAGGCCGCGGCGGTGCTCGGCGCGCGCCCGGTCTTCGTCGACATCGACCCGGAGACGTACGCCCTCGACGCGGCCCAGCTGTCCGCAGCCTTAACCTCCCGGACGAAAGCGATCATCCCGGTTTCGCTGTACGGCCAGTGCGCCGACTACGACGCGATCAATGCCATTGCCGCCGACGCAGGCGTGCCGGTGATCGAGGATGCCGCGCAAAGCTTCGGTGCGCGTTATCACGATCACCGCTCGGGCAACCTCACCACGATCGCCTGCACCAGTTTCTTCCCGTCGAAACCGCTCGGGTGCTATGGCGACGGCGGCGCGATCTTCACCTCCGATGATGAGCTTGCCGTGCGCCTGCGGCAGATCGCACGCCACGGCCAGGACCGCCGCTATCACCACATCCGTGTCGGCGTGAACAGCCGGCTCGATACCCTGCAAGCGGCAATCCTGCTGCCCAAGCTGGCGATCCTCGATGATGAGCTCGCTGCGCGTGAGCGGGTGGCGCAGGCCTATTCGGCCAAGCTGAATGCGCGCGGCGTGACTGGCACCCCGACCGTCCTCCAGCACAACGTCAGTGCATGGGCCCAGTACACCGTGCGTGTGGAGCAGCGCGGCCGCGTGCAGCAGGTGCTGCAGGCGGCCGGCGTGCCAACTACGGTCCACTATCCGTTGCCGCTGGCCAAGCAGCCTGCGGTGGCCGATCCCGCGGCGCACCTGCCGCAAAGCGACGAGGCGGCGCGCACCGTGCTCAGTCTGCCGATGCACCCCTACCTTTCGGAAGCGGACATCGACACTGTCGTCGATGCCCTTGCAAAGGCGTTGTGATCTTCTAGTGCCAGCGCCGAATACGCTGGGCGCACAAAAGGAACGGTAAATCATGGATGTAAGCGGCAAGAAGCTGCTGGTAATCGGCGGGGCCGGCCTGATCGGGTCGCACACAGTCGACAAGCTGCTCCAGCAGGATGTGGGCGAGGTCGTGATCTACGACAATTTCGCGCGCGGTCGGCAGGAAAACCTTGCCGAAGCGCTGCGCGATCCGCGCGTCCGCATATTTGAGATCGGCGGTGACATCCTCCACACCGACATTCTCGACGCCGCAATGCAGGGCGTCGACGGCGTGTTCCATTTTGCCGCTCTGTGGCTGCTCCAGTGCCACGAGTTTCCGCGCTCGGCTTTCAACGTTAACGTCGGCGGCACCTTCAACGTCATGGACGCCTGCGTGCGCAACGGGGTCAAGCGGCTGGTCTATTCCTCGTCGGCTTCGGTCTACGGCGATGCGGTCACCGATCCGATGGGAGAGGACCACCCGTTCAACAACCAGAACTTCTACGGGGCTACGAAGATCTGCGGCGAGGCGATGCTACGCGCCTACCACCACCGTTACGGCCTCGAGTACGTGGGCCTGCGCTACATGAACGTCTACGGACCGCGGCAGGACTATCACGGCGCCTACATCGCGGTGATCATGAAGATGCTCGACGCGATCGATCGCGGTGATGCGCCTACCATCATGGGCGACGGGTCCGAAGCGTTCGACTTCGTCGCGGTCGAGGATTGCGCGCGCGCCAACGTCTGCGCGATGAACGCCAACGCGAAGGACGAATTCTACAACGTCGGCACGGGCGTGCGCACGAGCCTCAAGGAACTTGCCGAACGGCTGCTCAACCTGACCGGCTGCAACAAGGAGATCGTCTACGCGCCGCGCAGTCAGGCGACCCTCGTTCGCAACCGCATCGGCTCGCCGAAGAAGGCGACCGAGGAAATCGGTTACACCGCTTCTATCGACCTCGACGACGGCCTGCGCCGCCTGATCGACTGGCGCGCCGCGCACAAGGAAGAGGTGGCCGCGCGTCGCCGTGCCGTAGGTCTCGCGGCGTGAGCGATCGGCCCGCCATGAACGTGCCCATCGCCCGCACGGCGCTCGAACCGGCCGAGATCGAGAGCGTGCTCGAGCCGTTGCGCAGCGGGTGGCTGGTGCAGGGTCCAAAGGTCCGCGAGTTCGAATCCAAGTGGTCCGAATTCACCGGCGCGAAGCATTCGGTCGCAGTCACCAGCTGCACCACCGGGCTGCATCTCGCTGCGGTCGCGCTGGGCCTCGGCCCGGGCGACGAAGTGATCGTGCCCGCGTTCACATGGATCGCCACCGCCAACATCGTCGAGCACCAGCAGGCGACGACTGTGTTCTGCGACATCGACCTCGTCACCTTCAACATCGACGTCGACCAGATCGAGAGCCTGATTACCGAGCGGACCGTGGGCATCATCCCCGTCCACCTTTTCGGCCTCGCGGCCAATATGGACGCGGTGAACGCGATCGCCAGAAAGCACGGCCTGTGGGTCGTTGAAGACGCAGCCTGCGGCTTTGGCGCGACCTACAACGGCGGTCACGTCGGCACGCTGTCCGATGCGGGTGCGTTCAGCTTTCATCCGCGCAAGGCGATCACCACTGGCGAAGGCGGGATGATCACGCTGGAAGACGACGCGCTCGCCGAGAAGGTGCGCCAACTGCGCGACCACGGCGCGGCCATGTCGGACCTCCAGCGCCACCTCGGTGCGCGACCCTACCTGCTCGCCGATCACCCGCTCGCGGGCTACAACCAGCGGATGACCGATTTCCAGGCCGCGCTGGGATCGGCGCAGATGGACCGCGCCGGGGCCATCGTCGCCGAACGGCGCCGGCTCGCCGCAGGCTTCGACGAGGCCTTCGCGGACCTGGACTGGCTGCGCACGCCCGCGCACGTCGATGGCTGCGAGCACGGTTACCAGAGCTATCCCTGCCTGTTCATGCCGGACGAGATTTCTCCGGACACCGTGAAGTCGATCAACGAGCGTCGCAACGCATGGATGGAGCGGCTGCAGCAGGCAGGCATCTCGACGCGCCCGGCTACTCATTCGGTCCACATGCTGACCTACTACCGCGAGAAGTACAGCCTCGCGGAAACCGACTTCCCGCAGGCCTTCGCTGCTAACGACTGTTCGATCTCGCTGCCGCTGTTCCACGGAATGTCGACCGACGAGCAGGACTACGTGATCGAGCAGGTGCGGAAGGGCCCCGACTGATGTGCGGCATCGCCGGCCTTGTCCGGCTCGACGGCAAACCGGTGGATCGCGACCTGGCGATCCGGATGCGCGATGCACTGGTCCATCGCGGACCGGACGCCTCCGGCCTGTGGGCGGAAGGGCCGGTCGCGTTCGGGCATCGGCGGCTCAAGATCATCGACCTGTCCGAAGCCGCGGCTCAGCCGATGGTCAGCGTCGAGCATCGCTACGTGCTCAACTTCAACGGCGAGATTTACAACTTCCGCGAACTCCGCGCGGAGCTCGAAGCCGCCGGATACTGGTTCCGCTCGAACAGCGATACCGAAGTCGCCCTGGTGGCGTTGCAGCACTGGGGCGCCGATGCGATCGCCCGGTTCAACGGCATGTTCGCCTTCGCGTTGTACGACCGGCAGGAGCGCCGCCTGCTACTGGCCCGCGACCGTTACGGGGTGAAGCCGCTTTATTTTGCCCGCCAGGGGAAGCGCTTCTATTTTGCCTCCGAGCAGAAGGCCATCCTCGCGGACCCGGCGTTCGAGCGCAGGCTCGACGGCGGCGCGCTGTACGAATATTTCACGTTCCAGAACCTGTTTACCGACCGCACGCTGCTCGAAGGCATCGAGATGCTGCCGGCTGGAACATATGCGACACTCGATCTCGGCCACTCCGGTGCCCGGCTCGTACAGACGCGCTACTGGGATTATCGGTTCAGCGAGCCCGAGAATCCGGCCGATCCGCGCGAATACCGGCAGGAACTGGACCGGCTGTTCACCCAAGCCGTCGAGCGCCAGCTGATCAGTGACGTAGAGATCGGCAGCTACCTCTCGGGCGGCATGGATTCGGGTTCGATCACGGCGGTCGCGGCCTCTTCGTTCCCGAACCTCAAGACCTTCACCTGCGGGTTCGATCTCAGCTCGGCCTCCGGCATCGAGCTCGCATTCGACGAACGCACCAAGGCCGAGGCGATGAGCGCGCGCTTCAAGACCGAGCACTACGAGATGGTACTCAAGGCCGGCGACATGGAGCGCAGCCTTGCGTCGCTCGCGTGGCATCTCGAAGAACCGCGGGTGGGGCAGTCCTACCCCAACTACTACGCCGCGCTCCTCGCCAGCCGCTTCGTCAAGGTCGTGATGTCGGGCGCGGGGGGCGACGAATTGTTCGGCGGCTATCCGTGGCGTTATTACCGCGCCGCAGTGAACCGCGATTTCGATCACTACGTCGACCAGTATTACGACTACTGGCAGCGGCTGGTGGACACCGAGAACCGCGATCGCCTGTTCGCTCCGATCGGCCTGACCGATGCGTCGGTCGATCCGCGGCAGATCTTCCGCGAGGTGTTCGACACCCACGACAACGAATTGTCGCGGCCAGAGGATTACATCAACCACTCGCTCTACTTCGAAGCGAAGACGTTCCTCCACGGCCTGTTCGTGGTGGAGGACAAGCTGTCGATGGCGCACAGCTTGGAATCGCGGGTGCCGTTCATGGACAACGACCTGGTCGATTTCGCCATGCGCTGTCCGGTGTCGCTCAAGCTCAACAAGCTGAAGGACGTGATCCGCGTCGACGAGAACGAGGCGGGCGACAAGCAGACCAACTATTTCCGCAAGACCAACGACGGCAAGCAGATCCTGCGCGACATGATGGCGCGCTATATCCCGGACGACATCGTTAAGGGGGAAAAGCAGGGCTTCTCCTCTCCCGACGCGAGCTGGTTCAAGGGCGAGAGCATCGACTTCGTCCGCAAGAAACTGTGCGGCCGGGACGCGAAGCTGTTCGACGTCCTCGACCGCGAGACCGTTCACGCGCTGGTGGCCGACCACCTCGAGGGGCGCGAGAACCGGCGTCTGCTGATCTGGTCGTTCCTGAACGTGAACGAGTACTTGGAGCAGGTCCTGTGAGCGGCCTCCTCGCCGACTTGCGCGCGTTCCTGGCGGCGCGGCGAAGCGAGGTGTCGGCGGCGCACACCCGCACGCTGCCCTTCGGCGATTACGTGTCCGACCGCTGGGAAAAGGCCCGCTCGCTTGGGTTCGGAGACGGCACGTCGGTCTACGACAGCGCGCACGTGTTCGGCAACGTCACGGTCGGCCGCGACACCTGGATCGGCCCGTTCACCGTCCTCGACGGCAGCGGCGGACTGTCGATCGGAAGCAACTGCTCGATATCGGCTGGGGTCCAGATCTATTCGCACGACACCGTCGAGTGGGCGACATCGGGCGGCAGCGCGCCTAATGCCTATGCCGCTACCGCGATCGGCGACAACTGCTACATCGGGCCCAACACCATCATCGCCAAGGGCGTGACGATCGGCACCGGGGCCATCATCGGCGCCAACAGCCTGGTCCTCGACGACGTTCCGGCTGGCGCAAAGGCCTTCGGCACACCCGCGCGCATCGCCGGCAGCCCCCAACCATGACCCGGACCATCGCATGACCGACAGCCTCTCAGCCCGCCTTTCGGCAGCGACCCGTTCGCCGCTGTCGCTCGAAGGCAACTTCGCCTCACTCGTCGCCACGTCGCAGGCCGAGAACCAGCAGCAGACCAATCAGGTCTTCAGCGAGAAGTGGGAGAAGTACGCCGGCGCCGAGAGTTCGCTGGAGGATTTCTACGCCTTCCAGCGCGACTGGTATCTCAAACTCTACGGGTTTGCCGACGAAGGCGCGCTGTCGGCGCACCTTGCGGGCTGCCGGGTCATCGTCGATGCCGGGTGCGGGCTCGGCTACAAGGCGGCCTGGTTCGCCGACCTCGCGCCGCACGCTCTGGTGGTCGGCATCGATTTCTCCGACGCCGCGCGGCAGGCCAGCCGGCTGTTCGGCGACCGGGGGAACCTCGTGTTCCTGCAAGGCGACATCGCCGCTACCCCGTTCGCGGACGGCGCGGTCGACTACGTCAGCTGCGACCAGGTCATCATGCACACCGAGGACCCCGAAGCGACCTTCGGCGAACTCTCGCGCATCACGTCGGAAGACGGCCAGTTCGCCTGCTATTTCTACGCGAAGAAAGCGCTGCCGCGCGAATTGCTAGACGATTACTTCCGTCTCCACTGCAAGGAAGTGACGAGCGAGCAGTTGTGGGAGATGTCCGAACAGCTGACCGAACTCGGCAAGCGCCTTTCCGCGCTTGAGGTCAGTTTCGATGCGCCTGCCATACCCCTGCTCGGGATCAAAAGCGGCCCGATCGACATTCAGCGGTTCATTTACTGGAACTTCCTCAAGTGTTTCTGGAACCCTGAACTGGGCTGGGACACTTCGCTGGTAACCAACTTCGACTGGTACAGTCCCAGTAACGCTCGACGCTTTAGCGAGGACGAAGTGCGCACCATTGTGGCGGACTGTGCAATGGCGCCGGTGTTCTTCCACGCCGAGGAAGCGGCCTATTCGGGGCGGTTCCGGCACGATCGATGACGCTTGCAACCCCTGCCTTGCTGGCGGACACGTCACTCACTGTTTGTGCGCGTTGCATCTACGACGAGCGGGTATCGAACATCGTGTTCGATGCCGGCGGAGTTTGCAATTACTGCCGCCAAGTCGACGAGCTAGTTGAGCAATACGGCACCGGGCAGCCGCGCGGCGAAGGCGAGCTGGCGTGCATAATCGAAGAGATCAAGCGCGCCGGCAGGGGTAAAAGGTACGACTGCATCATCGGCGTCAGCGGGGGTACCGACAGCAGCTACATGGTGCATCTGGCGGTCAAGGAATGGGGGTTGCGTCCCCTCGCGGTACACTACGACAACACGTGGAACACCGCGATCGCCACGCAAAACATTCGCCGCGTGCTGAACGCGCTCGACGTCGATCTTCACACGCACGTTGTCGACAACCGCGAGGCAGACGACATCTTCCTGTCCTTCTTTCGCGCTGGCGTGGCCGAGATCGAGGCGTCGACCGATCTCGCGCTTGCAGAGACGATGAACCGCGCGGCGATCAAGCACGGCGTGCAATATGTGCTGGAAGGGCATAGTTTCGTGACCGAGGGCATCACCCCGGTCGGGCGCAACTACTTCGATGGGCAGTACATTCGTTCGATCCATCGCCGATTCGGCAAGCGGCGGATGAAGAGCTATCCGCTGATGACTTTCGAGCGAATGCTCTACGCGGCGTTGTTCGCCCGGGTGCGCAAGATCCGGCCGTTCTGGTATATGGACTACTCCAAGGAGGATGCGCGCGCTTTGCTGGAGCGCGACTATGGTTGGGAATACTACGGTGGGCATCACCTAGAAAACCGGATGACTGCCTTCTTTCACTCGGTCTACGCGCCGCAAAAGTTCGACAGCGATTTCCGGAACAACACCCTTTCCGCTCTGGTCCGCAACGGGCAGATGTCTCGTGAAGAGGCGTGGGCGCGCTACAACGAGCCGCCGCATGTCGAGGAAGAGCTGGTTGCGTATTTCCGCAAGCGGCTCGGCCTTTCGGAAAACGAGTATGCATCCATCATGGCCGACACGCCGCATTCGTGGTGGGAGTTCCCGACCTACAAGAAGCGCTTCGAGCGGTTCCGGCCGCTGTTCCGGTTGCTCGCCGATGCCAATCTCGTGCCTCGCTCGTTCTACCTCAAGTATTGTTTCCCGACCCCGACGGTGGACACATGAGCGAGGTCCTCATCGTCGATTACGGCATGGGCAACATCGGCTCGCTGCGGAACATGTTCCGCCGGATCGGGGTCGAGACAGAGGTTGCCAGCGACGCGGGCAGTATCGAACGCGCGCGCAGGATTTTGCTGCCCGGCGTCGGCGCGTTCGACGCTGCGATGCGGCGGATAAACGACCTGCGCATCGCCGACCCGCTGCGCGAGCGCGCGCGCACCGGCAATGTTCCGTTTCTTGGCATATGCCTCGGAATGCAGCTTCTCGGTGACGCGAGCGAGGAAGGCGGATTGCCCGGCCTCGGCCTGATCCCCGCCACCGCGCGGCGATTTCCGGCCGGTGACGGCCTCAAGGTACCGCACATGGGCTGGAACGTGGTGCGTCGGACAAATGCCTCACCGCTCACCGAATGGATGACCGACGAGGAAGAGACGCGGTTCTACTTCGTCCATTCCTACGCGGTGGAAACTGCCGACCCGACGGACACGATCCTGTCGTGCCGCTACGGGATCGATTTTGCGGCGGGCATCGCGCGGGACAACGTGTACGGCGCGCAGTTTCACCCGGAAAAGAGCCACCGCTTCGGCATGCGCCTGCTCAGCGCGTTCGTCAGCCTGCCATGCTGAGGGTTCGTGTCATTCCGGCGCTGCTGCTGCGCCACGGGAGCCTGGTGAAGACCCGGCGGTTTCGCGGAACCGATTACATCGGCGATCCGTGCAACACGCTGCGTATCTTCAACGAGCTCGAGGTCGACGAGCTTGCGGTGCTCGATATTGAGGCCTCGCGTGAGTGTCGCGGGCCCGACTTCGATTTGCTGGCCGATATTGCAAGCGAGTGCTTCATGCCGCTGTCCTACGGCGGAGGCCTGACGAGTTTCGAGCAGGCCGCACGCGTGTTCGGCATCGGGTTCGAGAAAGTCATCGTCAACAGCGCGGCCTACAACCGTCCCGAGTTGCTGACGGAGATCGCCGAGACCTATGGCAGCCAGGCGGTGGTGGCCTCGATCGATGTGGGGCGCACGGTTTGGGGCAGGGAGGCGATCTACAGCCACGGTGGGCGGCGGCGGCAATCGGGCGATCCGGTATCCTGGGCGCGTGAGGTTGAACGACGCGGGGCAGGTGAAATCCTGCTGACGGCGATCGAACGCGAAGGAACTTGGGACGGGTTCGATGTCGAACTTGTCCGCCGCGTGTCCGCTGCGGTTTCGATCCCTGTCATCGCCCAGGGCGGCGCGAGCACAGTCGACGATCTCTCGAGCGCCGTGCGCGAAGGGGGCGCCTCTTCGGTCGCCGTCGGTGCGATGGTGGTCTACCAGAAGAAGGGTTGCGGGGTTCTGGTCAACTTCCCCGAGCGCGGCGAACTGGAAGCCGCGCTGGGGACCACCTTCGCTGGAGTCGGAGGATGAGCAATCCGTTCACGTTCGCCTACATCGAGCGTCAGTACCGTGCCGCGCTCGACGCCGGTTACACCGTCGTCAACTGCCGCGATTACGTCGCGCTGCGCGCTAGCGGACAGGTGCCCGAACGCACGCTGGTCAATCGGATCGACATCGACGTTTCGGTCAAGAAGGCGGAGCGGCTCGGCGAAATCTACCGGCGGCTGGCCATTCCGGCGACGTTCTTCGTCCGCCTGCATGCCCGCGAGTACAATCCGTTCGATTTCGACAACTACCGCATCCTGAAGGGTCTAGCGGCGGACGGTCACGAGCTCGGCTACCACAGCGAGATCGAGGACCAGGCGGCGATCTGGGGAGAGGATGCCGAGCAGTGCCTGCGCCGCGACCTGTCGGTGATGGAGACGATGTTCGGGCATAGCGTAGTCGGCATCGCCAGCCACGGCGGGATGACCGGGATCAACAACCTCGACTTCTGGCGCGATCGCGAAGCGGGCGAATTCGGGGCGCTGTACGAAGCCTACGAGGAAAACGGCGGCTTCGACCTGTTCAACCGCTCGCTTTACGTGACCGACAGCGAATGGACGCGCTGGAAGGCCTATCGCGACGGGAAACGGATCGACGGCGATCAGCGCTCGCTGGCCGAGCATCTGGAGGATGCGCCGCCACTGGTGTACCTCCTTATCCATCCCGAAACCTATTTCGACCGGCACGTCTACGAATGACCCGCATCGCACCCAACCCGCTCGAGCGGGACGCCATCGAGATAATCTGCGGCTGCGAAATTGCTAACGCGGACTCGCTTGAGCGCGTTGACGGGCTAACCACGCTCGAGCTCCCGCTATCGGGCAAACTGGCTTTTCGCGATCAGTTCGACGACAAACTCGCCGAGCGGATCGGACGGGCTCCTGCAGACATGCTGTGGGTGCTGCCGTCCGCCGCGCGTGGCCGTATTGATCGACCCTCTATATATACCGACACGCCCCGCGTCGCATTCTCGGCAATTGCCGTAGCGCTGTTCGACTATTTTGGTGCCTACTGGACGGGCGCGCTGGGCGCGGAGGAAGCGAATGCGCGATGGCCGCATTCGACTTTCATGCCCGGCAGCTACGTCCATCCATCCGCCCGGATCGGCCCGGGCGCGCTGGTCTGGCCGGGCGTGGTGATCGGCCCGAACGTAACGATCGGGCGGAATGCCCTCATCAAGGCCAACGCGGTAATCGGGCTCCCCGGTTTTGGCGTCGGACCTGACGCAAGCGGAAACCTGCAGCATCTGCCCCATCTCGGAGGCGTGGTTATCGGGGACGACGTGGAAGTGGGAGCGCTCGATACCATCTGTGCCGGCACGATCCTGCCTACAGTGGTCGAAGACAACGTGAAGTGCGACGATCATGTCCACATCGCCCACAATTGCCGGATCGGCGCCAATACGCAGTTGACCGCGCATGTCGAATTATCCGGGAGCACTGTTATCGGGAAGAACTGCATCCTGTCGCCGAACTGCTCGACGGTAAACGGTACGCAGATCGGCGACGGTGCACTGATCGGCATTGCCGCCAACGTGACCAAGAACGTCGAGCCGCATACGGTGGTCGTCGGCAATCCTGCGCGTCCGATCCGCCGCATCGGCGGCTGATCGCTCTCGGCGACCATCCACATGACTGCCAGCCTGACACCCGCGCAAGTCTTCGCGATCCTCGGCATTCTCGGTGGAGCGTTCCTGCTGTCGTTCGTGCAGGCGTACATCGGCTCCCGGATCGGGTCAGACAGCCCAGCGCACCTTTTCCTCGTGCGGCAGGTGCGCAAGTACGGTGCGTTCTTCACGCGCATTCCGGATCTCCTTAACAAGCCGGCACTCGGAGCCAATCCGATGTACCTGCACTTCCTTCTCGCCCGGCTGCCAGATCGCGCATTGGACTTTGCGCCGTACCTCCTGAACCCGGTCGCCAATGCGCTGCACGTGGGGCTTTTCGCGCTGGTGGCGACGGTCTTTTGCCGCTCGGCCGGGATGGACGAGTGGGCACCGGCTGCGGCCATCGCCTTGTTCGCATTCTGTCCGCAATGGTTCCATGCGCTGAGCGCGCGCAACTTCGGCTTCAGTTCGCGCGGGACCGGGATGCTTCTGGTCACCGCGTTCTTCGCGTCGTTTGCCGCTCTCGAACTGGGATACCTGCCGCCGACCTGGGCGTGGGTCGCCATGACCGGTTGCGCATACCTGATTTTCGCCTTCAATACGTTCTCGATGCAGGTCCTGCTGATCGTGGGCACGCTGCTTGTCCCGATCCGCTACGACGCGACCCATCTGCTCGGCATTGCCGGAGGGCTCGTGCTATTTGTTGCGGTGCATCCGCGATATTCGGTGAGTTACCTGCGCTACACTTGGCGCTTTGTGCGCGGTTACGCGGGCGAGCTTGCGCCCAAGTTCATTCTCGAACGACGGTACAGCGTCTGGCGCGATCTGGTGTGGGACATTCCGCGGCGCCTTGTTCGAGACCCCGTGGCCGGCGCCCATTATGCTTACGAGAATTCGCTGCTCGTAGCGATCTTTCTCAATCCACTGGCCCTCGCGGCGATCGCTGCGCGCTTCTCTCCGCTCTATCATGCCGAGCCGGCCGTCGCGTTGGCGACCGATCTCGCGCTGGCAGGCATGGCGGCGATGGCGGCGATTTCTTTTCGGGTGACGCGGTTTCTCGGCGAACCCGAGCGGTATGTCGAGGCGATGACGGCCTGGATCACGCTGGCGGGCTTCGCGTGGGTATGGACCGTCATGGGGACGACTGCATCCATGGTGCTTGGCGCCCTTTTTGCACTGATGACTGCGGGCCAGGTCGGCCTGTCGCGTTTTCTCGCGGGACGCATCGCATTCAAGCCCAGCACCACGGACGCGGTCGCCGACGCGATCCGTGCGCGCCTACCTGATGAGAATGTACGGCTGTGTTCCAACAACGAGCAACTGACCAAGCTGCTCCTCATCAACGACTGGAAGTTCAGCTACCTGATCGCCGTTGGCGAACTCTATTGCGGGATGACTGTGAGCGAAACCTACACGCTTTTTCCAAACCTGCGGAAATCTGCCTGCGAGAGGTTGGTTCGTGCATATCGCCTAACCGTGGCGGTCCTCCAGAAAGACCTGTTTGACACGCTTTTCGACACCGATCGACCCGATGGCCTGATCGGGGAGGACACCATTTTCGAGAATGAGGCCGTCCGGGTTGTCGGATTCGTGTGGGAGGCTCCGCGCGAGGCTGGAGTGCGGTGAAATTCGCCCGTCAATTCCTCGTTTACGGTATCGCCGGAGCATTGAGCCGGCTCGCGTCGTTCCTGCTGGTGCCGCTGTACACGCGCACGCTGAGCCAGGGAGATTACGGTCAGCTCGAAATCCTGCTGGCACTGCACCAGTTGGCGGTGCTGACGATCGGGCTGCAGGGAGAATCGGCGGTCGCGCGCGACTATTTTCGCGCCGAGCAGGAGGGCCGCGTCCGCGAGCTTTACTGGGGTGCACTCGGGCTCGCTGCTGCGGGGTTGGCGATCTCGATTGGGTTGGTCGCGGCTGCGTTCGCGATCGGCATTCCCGATGACGTCACCCGGTACATTCCGCTGATCCTGTTTGCCGGGCTCGTGACGCATGTGCTCGGCATTCAGCTCGTTGCGATGCGCTTTGCTAGCAGACCTTTTGCGTATGGCGCGATCTCGCTTGTCGATGTGCTCGTGACAGCAGCATCGAGTATCTATCTCATCGTCTTTCAAGGCATGGGCATTCTCGGCGCGCTCGCTGGGCTGGCAATCGGCAAGACCGTTGTTCTCGTCGCTATCTGGCGTTCGACATTCGGCAAGCCGCAAAGGCCGGGACGGATTCGCGAGATGGCCGCCTACAGCCTCCCGACGATGCCCGCGGTGCTGCTCAACTGGTTGCAGACCATGGGTAGCCGCATCGTCTGGAGCTTCTTCTTTGCCGTCAGTGCCGTTGCCGTCGCGAGTGTCAGCATGCGCGTTGCGGCGGCATTCGGACTGCTGGTCTATGCATTCCGACTGGCGTGGGAACCGCTTGCCTTTCGCATGCTCGAAAGCGAGGAGAGGCGCCGCTTCGCGCCCGCGCTTGCCCATATCTGTATCGTGGCGTTCGTTGCTGCGGGGGTGGCATCGCTTGCCGGACCACTGCTGACGGCACTATTCGCCCCGCCCGAGTATCGCGCGGCGACCGGCCTGGTCGGTATCCTGATGATGGCGCAGGTCTGGCTCGCGGTGATCCTGGTCACCCAAATTGGCATCCATGGCGCTCGCGTGACTTCGCGGGTGAGCGTTGTCTTCGCGATCGGGGCAGTGCTGAACCTCGCGGTCCTCGCTGCCACGGCGCATTTCGCGGGAATCGTCGCGATGGCCTGGGCGCAGTTCGCGGGTGCGACCGCGAGCGCGCTCGCAGCGGCGTGGTATAGCAATCGTCATTTCGACACGGCATTTTCCCCGCGTCTGCTTGCCGTGATGGCTGCGGTTACGACCGGCTTCGGTTTCGCCAGCCACGCATTGCCTTCGTGGGAGGGCTCGCTCTGGCCGCACCCGCTGCTCGTGCTTTCGACAATGCTCGGAGTTGTCATTATCTGGCTTGCCGGTATGGACAGGCGAACGCGCGGCGAACTCGTCGCCGATTACCGGGCTGTGGTCGCCGGCGGTGCGGTTCCGTTTTCGCGTACCGATAACGTCTCCGCCTCACCCGAAACCGGCAAATAACTGTCAGGGAATACGGGTAGTCAGCCGATGCTCTTGATCATTGCCCTTTTTGTCATTGGCGCAGGCATGATCGCGGTGACGTCGAATGCCGACACGTTCTCGCCTGCGAAATTCTTGCTGGCATTCTTCGTCCTCTTCCATGTCGGCGCGCTGTTCGATCCGCCGAGCCAGTTTGTCCTCGCGCTCATGCTGGTGCCGCTCTCCCTGATCTTTCTTGTGACCTTCACGGAGGCGTCGGCAGTCCAGTACCGCCCGCTCGACCGGCCACGCTGGACGCAAGCGCGCAACACCAGCGTGATTACCGTGGCAATCTGGGTCCTGTCATCCCCGGCGATCCTATCGCAGATGGCGATGATCTACGAGTTTGGCGGCCTTGCGGGCTACGTGAACTCGGTCAACACCCGGGTTGCGGACTGGAGCGGATTCGGATGGGCAAGAACGCTCATCGCGACGCTGACTGTCTTCAATATCGTCTATTTCGCGATCGGACTTCACAGACGCCAGACGGCGGGCTGGTGGTCCGCCTACGCGGTCCATCTCGCTATCGTGCTCGCCTTGGGTTTGCTCTCGGGCTCGCGCAGTGGGTTGCTCAATGTATTCGCGTTGATGATTGTTTGCTTCCATTACCTCAAGCGTCCGATCCGGATGCCGGTGGCCGCAGGTATGGTCGTCCTGCTGTCGCTTGCGGCTTCGGTCCTGGGCGTGGCGCGCAACGGCTTCAAGCTCGACGACGGGCAACTGTCGACAGGACTTTCCAACTCGACCGAAAGCTTCAGCCTCAACGCGTTCTCCTACGGCATCGAACCGCTGACTTTGATCGACGAGTCACCGCGGCTGGTCCTCGCCCACGGGTCGACCTTCGTATCACTCGTCACCAACATGATCCCGCGCAGCATATATCCGGGCAAGCCCGATACCGGTGGCGTGTGGCTGACCAAGTATTACGCAGGTGACGCATGGGAGGGTCTTTCCAATCTCACCCCGACTTTCCTCGGTGAATGGATCATCAACTTCGGCTGGCTGGCGGGGATCGTCGGGTTTGCCGTCACCTACGGCCTCATGTGCTTCCTCATTATGCGCTGGTACGTTCGCCTGTTTCGTGAACGCACGAGAAAAGCCGACAGTCTCTTTGCGATCGACGTGGTGATATACGTTCACACCTTGTGGACTCTGGTCGGCCTGATGCCGGGAGAACTGACCAATGTCGTGCTCGGATATGCTCTCACGCAGCTTCTGCCGCTGCTCGTATTGCGGATGTTCGTGAAGGCGATGTTGTCGCGCGATGCGCGGCGCGGTCCGGGTTTCCAAGGCCGCTCCGGCTCCGGCTCCTTCGGCCCCGGCCCTGGGCCCGTTCGCGGCCGCCAGCAACCGGTGCCGCGCCGTCCGGTCGCGATCGGCACGCGGACATCAGGGGAGAGGCGCTGAGCCTCCCCGCCTGCGCGTCCCTGCTGTTGCGAACATCGGCATGAAGATCGTCATCAACGCGTATTCCGCGCGCCTCGGAGGTGGGCAGACGTACGTACGAAACCTGCTGCAGCGTGTGCCCGATGATCCCGCGCTTGAAATTCTCGTGTTCGCGCCACCGGGGCTCGCGCTACCCGAACATCCTGCGATCGTTCGCGGAACGACCCGCTGGCCGGTCGAGAACCCGCTTCTGCGGCTGTTCTGGGAGCGTTTTCGCTTGCCCCGCATCCTGGCCGAGAGCGAGGCCGATATCCTGTTCAGCCCCGGCGGCCTGCTCAACACAATAGTGCCCGACGGCTGCCGGACGGTGACCATGTTCAGGAACATGCTTCCCTTTGACAAGGCGATGCGTGACCGGCTCAAGTGGGGGCCGCAGAAAGTGCGCAACCTCCTTCTTCGCCGCAGCCTGTTGTCGAGCATGCAGCGCGCCGACCTTGTCATTTTTATTTCCGAATTCGGGCGCAACCAGATCGAGCGACTGGGAAGACTGAAGAAGACGGTCACCATTTCGCACGGCATCGCGCGACCCTTCCTCACCGCCAGCACACGCCTCCCTCGGCCTGATGTCGCAGGCGATGGTCCCTACATCCTCTATGTATCGCGGTTCGAACCGTACAAGCACCACATCGAGGTCGTGCAAGGGTACGCGATGCTGCCGAAACCGCTGCGCGACCAGTACCGGCTGGTGCTGGCGGGTGAGGACAACTACGAAGCCGCAGCCGACGTGCGGGCGCTGATTGAACGGTCGGGCCTCACCGATCGCGTGGTGCTGGCCGGGGGAGTGCCATACGACCAGCTGCCTGCGCTCTATAACAATGCCGAAGTCAACGTCTTCGCCTCGTCGTGCGAGAATTGCCCCAACATTTTGCTGGAATCGATGGGCGCGGGTCGGCCCGTGCTGTCGTCCGACGTCATGCCGATGCCGGAAATCGGCGGCCTAGACTTGGCCTACTTTTCTCCTTACGATCCGGCCGATTTCTGCCGCCAATTGGAGCTTGTCTTGTCCGACGAGAGACTTGCGGATCGCGTCGTCCAGGCCGCGCGCGATCGCGCAGCGCTATACGACTGGGATGTCACCGCCAACCGCACCTGGGCCGCGCTGCGCGACCTTGCCAACGAAGGGGTCGCGCGTGATTGACGACAAGTTCAAGGGTCGCACCCTCCTGATCACCGGCGGAACGGGTTCGTTCGGCAATGCGGTGCTCTCTCGCTTTCTCGACGCCGGCCTCGAGGAAATTCGCATATTCAGCCGCGACGAGAAGAAGCAGGACGACATGCGCAACCGCTATCAGCGGTCGAACGTGAAGTTCCATATCGGCGACGTGCGCGACTACGTCGCAGCGCTCGATGTTACGCGGGGGGTCGATTTCATCTTCCACGCCGCGGCGCTGAAGCAGGTGCCGAGCTGCGAATTCCACCCGCTCGAAGCGGTGAAAACCAACGTGCATGGCACCGCCAACGTGCTGCGCGCGGCGGTCGAGAATGGCGTGCAGAGGGTCGTCTGCCTCAGCACCGACAAGGCAGTCTATCCTATCAATGCCATGGGCATGTCGAAAGCGATGATGGAAAAGGTCGCCGTCGCCGCATCGCGCAACGCGCGCGATACGGTAATTTCGGTCACGCGGTACGGCAACGTGATGGCGTCGCGCGGTTCGGTCATCCCGCTGTTCGTCGACCAGATCGCCCGCGATGCAGAAATCACTGTCACCGACCCGAGCATGACGCGCTTCATGATGACGCTGGAACACGCGGTCGACCTGGTGCTCTATGCCTTCGCCAACGGCGAACCGGGCGATACGTTCGTCCAGAAGGCGCCTGCGGCCACAATCCACGAGCTTGCCAACCGCCTGCGGATCCTTGCCGGAAAACCGAATCATCCGGTCCGCGAGATCGGCACGCGTCATGGCGAGAAGTTGTTCGAAGTGCTCCTGAGCCGCGAGGAGATGGCCTCGGCCGAGGATCTCGGCGAGTATTTCCGCGTGCCTCCCGACCTGCGCGACCTGAACTATCGCAAGTTCGTCGAAGAGGGGGAGAAGCGCATCTCGCGCTCGGAGGATTACAATTCGCACAACACCACCCGGCTGGAAGGGCAGGCGCTGGATTCGTTGCTGATGGAGCTGCCGCTGATCCGTCAGGTGGTGGCAGAGGCTGCGGGCGCTGCCGCGTGAGGGTTCTGGTCACCGGAGCCAATGGCTTCGTCGGACGCAACCTGATCGTCCGGATGGAGGAACTAGGCCACGACATCCTCCGTTACGGACGTGACACGGGACCGGAGCAGCTTCCCGCGCTTGTGGGGCAAGCCGATGCCGTGGTGCATCTCGCGGGAGAGAACCGCCCAACCGATCCGGGCGCGTTTGACGCGGTGAACCGCGGCCTCTGCGAAGTGCTTGCGCAAGCTGTCAGGAATGCCGAACCATCACCGCCCGTGTTCCTCGCCTCGTCGATCCAGGCTGGAAGCGATAGCGCTTACGGATTGAGCAAGCGCGCCGGCGAACAGGCGTTCGAGGCGCTGCCCTCGCACGCGGCGATCGTGCGGTTCCCCAATATCTTCGGCAAGTGGTGCCGGCCGAACTACAATTCTGCCGTCGCGACGTTCGCGCACAACGCGGCGCGCGGCCTCGACTTGCCGGTGAACGACCCGGCCGCCCCGCTGCGCCTGATCTATATCGACGATGTCGTCGCGATGATCGCCGAATGGCTCGATGGTCCTTATCCCGCCGGCGCGCATCGCATCGAACCGGCCCCGGTTTATGACACGACGGTGGGCGAGGTTGCCGATCGCATGCGGTTCTATGCCGAGGTGCCTGGCAGCCTGACGGTCGACAACGTGGGCACCGGCCTGAACCGCGCGCTCTATGCGACGTTCGTCAGCTATCTGCCGCCGGAGCGGTTTTCCTATCCGCTTACGGTCCACGCCGACCCGCGCGGCCGCTTCGCGGAGATGCTGCGGACCACCGGTTCCGGTCAGGTTTCGTTCTTCACGGCGGGCGAGGGCGTCACGCGCGGTGGGCACTACCACCACACCAAGACCGAGAAGTTCCTTGTCGTGCAGGGACGGGCGCGGTTCCGCTTTCGCCACTTGCTGACCGGCGAGGAGCACGCATTCGAAACCTCGGCCGATGAGCCGCGGGTGGTCGACACCATTCCGGGCTGGTCTCACGACATCGCCAACGTCGGCCCGGGCGAGATGATCGTCGTGCTGTGGGCGAACGAAGCCTTCGATCGCGAGAAGCCGGATACAGTGGCCTATTCGCTCGAACCGACGGAATGATGGCGCGATGAAGAAGCTCAAGGTCATGACCGTCGTCGGTACCCGGCCGGAGATCATCCGGCTGTCGCGCACGATCGTCGCGCTTGACCGGTACTGCGATCACACGCTGGTCCACACCGGCCAGAACTACGATTACGAGCTCAACCAGATCTTCTTCGACGATCTCGGTCTGCGTAAACCCGACGTATTTCTCGAAGCGGCCGGTGCGACCGGGGCGGAAACGATCGGCAACGTGATCGCCAGAGTAGACGGCGTGCTTGCCGAACACGCGCCTGACGCCCTGCTGGTCCTCGGCGACACGAACAGTTGCACAGCGGTGATTCCGGCCAAGCGACGGCAGGTGCCGACATTTCATATGGAAGCGGGTAACCGGTGCTTCGACCAGCGTGTTCCCGAGGAAATCAACCGCCGGATCGTCGACCACACCGCCGACGTGAACCTGACCTACAGCGACATCGCGCGGGATTACCTACTGCGCGAAGGGCTCGATCCGGCATTGGTGATAAAGACCGGCAGCCCGATGTTCGAGGTCCTGACCCATTTCCGCGACCGTATTGACGCATCCGAAGCCCTCGACCGGCTGGAACTTGCGGAAGGCGGTTACTTCCTCGTCAGCGCGCACCGCGAGGAGAACGTCGAGCCGGAGGGTGCGTTCCGCAAACTGGTCGCCGCGCTCAACACCGTTGCCGAGACGTTCGGCTTGCCAGTCATCGTGTCGACGCACCCGCGCACCCGTAACCGGATCGAGGCGGCCGGGATTTCCTTTGCCGACGGAGTGCGACTGATGAAGCCGCTCGGTTTCAGCGACTACAACCGGCTGCAGCTTGCCGCCAGGGCGGTCCTGTCGGACAGTGGCACGATCAGCGAAGAGGCCTCGATCCTCAACTTCCCGGCCCTGAACCTGCGCGAGGCGCACGAGCGGCCGGAAGGAATGGAGGAAGCTGCGGCGATGATGGTCGGGCTCGACGCCGAACGCATTCTGCAGGGCCTCGCGATCCTCGCCGATCAGCCCCGGGGCGACACGCGCCTTATCCGCCAGCCGGCCGATTATTCAATGCCCAACGTGTCGGACAAGGTCGTGCGGATCGTCCACAGCTACACCGATTACGTGAACCGGGTCGTCTGGAAGCGCTACTGACGCCGACTGTCCGCTGATGCGTCTCGCCCTCGTCACCGAAGCCTATCCGCCGCAGCGCTCGTCGGGTGCCGTGCAGATGCGCGATCTGGCGCGCGAATTCGCGCGCCAGGGACACCAACCCGTCGTGCTGATGCCGATGCCGGGTCAGGCGGAGTCGTGGACGTCGGCCAGCGACGAAGGGGTCGAGATTTACCGGTTGCGGGCACCGGAGATGAAGGACATTTCCTACACTCGGCGAACCGTGAACGAGTTCCTGATGCCCTTCGCCATGCGCCGGGCACTACGCGGTTCGCCGGTCGATTTGGCCGGGTTCGATGGAGTGGTGTGTTACTCTCCCTCGATTTTTCATGGTCCGCTGGTCCGCTCGCTCAAGACGGCGAGCGGGTGCCCGGCCTACCTGATCCTGCGCGACATATTCCCGCAGTGGATGCTCGACCTCGGCCTGATCCGACGTAACTGGCGGTTTCGCGTGCTGCAGGCAGTGGCCGACTACGAATACAGCCAGTGCGACGTGATCGGCATCCAGACGCCGGGCAACGCCGAGTTCGTTGCCGCGCACGCCCGCCGCGCGCGGGTCGAGGTGCTGCCCAACTGGCTGGCGCCGCCGATCCTTCGGCCGTGCTCGATAGACCTGTCGGTCGGGCCGCTCGCCGGTCGCAAGGTATTCGTATACGCCGGAAACATGGGCATTGCGCAGGGCATGGACAAAATGCTCGACCTCGCCCGCGAGCTTGATCGGCGCAGCGACATCGGTTTCCTGTTCGTCGGCCGGGGGAGCGAAGCGGCCCGCATGGCTGTCGCAGTCGAGAACGAGGGACTGGCGAACGTCGTCATGCACGACGAGATCGATCCGGACGAGATACCGGGCGTCTTTGCCCAGGCGCACGCCGGTCTGCTGACGCTGGCGCACGATCACCGGACCCATAACATTCCGGGGAAGTTCATCAGCTATATGCATTGCGGCCTTCCCGTGCTGGCGAGCGTCAACCCTGCGAACGACATCGTGTCGATGATCCGCGACCACGCGGTGGGTGCCGTGTCGGTCGATCCGACGGGCGCTGACCTCGCCACGCTTGCCGTGCGCTTGGTGGACGAGGCCGATGATCGGCACGCGATGACCGATCGTGCGCGCGCACTGGCACAGGACCAGTTTTCTGCGGCTGCGGCGGTGCGGCAAGTCGTCGCGGCCCTGTCGGCTGAGACGCGATGACCCTGTCTCGCCGCGCCCTGATAGCGACTGCGCCGATCGCCGGGCTGGCGTCGTCAGCGCCCGCGCTCGGTGCGGCGGGGCCTGTCGGGCCGGCTGCCGAAATTCGCACGTTCGAGAGCTTTGGTGCGAAGGGCGATGCGCCCGACGCGTCCGGACGGGGAACCGACGATACCCGGGCAATCCAGGCAGCGATCGACTGGGCATCGACTGGTGGAGGCCAGCGACTGCCGCGCGCCCTGATCATGGCCGATCGCGCCTACCTGTGCGGGCAGATCACGCTCTACCCGGCGACGACGATCATCGGCACGGGGCGCCAGACCTCGGCGTTCATCTGTCGCGACGGAACGCGCGGGGCTTGGTTCTCGACCCGCGGCAACGGCGCGCAGAAGGTCATGCTGTCGGGCTTTGCGCTCTACGGCCGCGGCCAGCGCGGGCTGGAAAGCGTGCTGGCGCTGGGCGATCAGGCGAACGAGGTGCCTTTGGGTACCGAGAGCATCATCGAGGGCCTCTGGCTGCGCGATGCGCCGGAAGCGATCGGGTTGGCGGTCGCCGGCAACGTCGCGCTGATCAATGACCTGACTGTCCAGAGCGTGCGGATCGGGATGCGCGGGCGCGGGGCGGCGAATCACATCCAGAACCTGTTCGTGATGCAGGCAGGCGAAGGCGCGCGCAGCCCGGCGACCGCGATCGGGGCCGACCTGTCCGGCTGGTTCGTGCGCGGGCTTCACGTCGAGGCGACTGTGGAGGCGGGCATTCCCCTGAGGCTGCGCGGGAACAGCCACGCCCTCCATGCCTTCATCGCCACGGTCGAAGGGTACGCGCCGAGCCACCTGATCGACATAGACGACAGCGAATATGACGAATGGTCGCTCGATGGGGTCGTGCTGTCGGAGAACCGCTACCAGGTTCGCAACGGCATTGTCCGGCGGCGCCAGGGCTTCGTCGGCGGCAAGAACGCGAAGGCCTTTTCGGGGCGGTCGATGCGTGCGCAGGCCGATGCCAAAGCAGGACCGCGCGCATCGGGTTCAGTCGCATTCTCGGTTACTCTAGAAGGAAGCGCGAACGGTTTGACCCACGCAATATCCGCGCTCGGCCGACCGGGCAGTGCACCACCCGACACGGCGGCCATTCGGGGCGCGAATCCCGTGCAGCGACGTGGCGGGGCCACGGGGGGAGCGTTTGTCGCCGGCGGACGGGTTGTCGGTTCTGCTCGCGACCAGTTCGAGATCGACGTCCCCGCCCCGGACCGCGATACAGCCGCCGGAACGGCGGGGCTCGAGCTCAATTCGTCGGGCTTGCCGCTTAACGTCAGGCTCGATTTCACGCGCGGGACCGTTGCGGTAGCCTTCAGCCACGCCCTTACGGGGGAACCGTTCGACCTCGGCTCGCTTGCACCTGGTCGGCGGATTTCCGTCGCGGTCGATCTCGGCCGTTAGTCGGATTCGATAGACAGTGCGTTACCGCGTCACTAGGGACGGCCCGCTGTCGTGCAGGGTCGGAAGGCCCGGGAGCTTGCCGGGCGCGCTGGGTGGAGCGCGCTGTGCAGGCGCATCCACGGCGCGGGGTATGCAACTCACGGTTTGGCTGTCGCAATGCAGATGATTTCAGTCGCGCGCGACCGGACGATGATGGAGCGCTTCTCGTTCCAGTTCTTCACCGGCCTGTTCGTCGCCGTCCTGATGCCCTCGACGCTCGTCTTTGCCGTGCGCGACCTCAGGATCAACGAGGCCGCGCTCAACAATACGATGATGGCGACGGCCGTGGCGTTCGTCGCGGGACTGGTCATGTCGCGGCGTATGCGCGGGTTCCCCGGATTCTCGCGCGTCGAGAGCGACCTTCCGCTGTACATCACGACCTACACCGCGGCGGCGGTGGTGCTGCTTGCCCTGCGCGTTCCGTATTCGGTCGTTGTCATGGTCTCGAGCTTCAGCCTCGCCTCGCTGATGGCGATGGTCTTTGCGACGTCGCTCGGCCGCGGACGGCGACCGACGTTTCGGCTGGTGCCTTACGGCAACATCGACCGGCTCGCATCCATCGAGTGGGCGCGGTTCGTGCCGATGGACAACCCGCAGTTCGATCCCAAGAAATGTGCCGATGGCCTCGTCGCCGACCTGCGGGCAGACCTGCCGGACGAATGGGAGCGCGCCTTGGCCGACGCTGCGCTGCACGGGTGCCCGGTCTATCACAGCAAGCAGGTCGAGGAAGTGCTGACCGGAAAAGTCGATATCGAGCACCTCTCCGAAAATTCGCTCGGCTCGCTGCTGCCCAACCGCGCATTCGGCGACGTGAAGTCGCTTGTCGACCGGGTGACAGCCTTGCTGGTTTTGCCGCTCCTGCTTCCGATCCTTCTTGGTACAGCGCTGGCGATCCGGCTCGATTCGCCGGGGCCGGTATTCTTCCGCCAGCCGCGGATCGGGCAAGGCGGCAAGATCTTCATAGTCTACAAATTCCGCTCGATGCGCGATCGCCACGATCGGAGCGACGAAAAGCAGGCTTCGATCACTGCCGCCGGTGACGACCGGATTACCCGGGTCGGCGCGGTCATCCGCCGGTTTCGCATCGACGAGCTTCCCCAGCTGTTCAACGTCCTGCGCGGCGAAATGAGCTGGGTCGGCCCGCGTCCCGAAGCGATCGCCCTGTCGCACTGGTACGAGGCGGAGCTGCCGTTCTATAGCTACCGGCACATCGTCAAGCCCGGGATCACCGGATGGGCGCAGGTCAACCAGGGCCATGTCGCCGATCTCAATTCGGTCCACGACAAGCTGCGGTTCGATTTCTACTACATCAAGAACTTCTCGCTCTGGCTCGACCTTCTGATCCTGTTGCGGACCGTGCGTATCGTGACGGGCGGTTTCGGCGTCAAATAACCTGAGCAGGGGCGGTGCGATCTTCGCGCCGCCCCGTCTTGCTGTCTGGCCCTTTCCTCGTGTGCTGCGCTTGTCAGCTCAGCGCGATATCCGGCGCGTCTTCCTGCTTCATGCCGACGACGTGGTAGCCCGCGTCGACGTGGTGCGTCTCTCCGGTGACCCCGCTCGCCAGGTCCGACAGCAGGTAGAGGCCCGCGCCCCCGACATCCTCGATCGTGACGTTGCGGCGGAGCGGCGAATTCAGCTCGTTCCACTTGAGGATGTAGCGGAAATCGCCGATCCCGCTCGCCGCCAGCGTCTTGATCGGGCCGGCGCTGATCGCGTTCACGCGAATGCCGTCGGGGCCGAGGTCGTTGGCGAGGTACTTCACGCTCGTTTCCAGCGCCGCCTTCGCCACGCCCATCACGTTGTAGTGCGGCACGACCTTTTCCGCGCCGTAATAGCTCAGGGTCAGGATGCTGCCTCCCGCGCTCATCATCTCCGACGCGCGCTTGGCCACCGCGACAAGGCTGTAGGCGCTGATGTTCATCGTCATCAGGAAGTTGTCGAGGCTGGTGTCGACGTACTTGCCGCGCAGTTCGTTCTTGTCGGAAAAGCCGATCGCGTGGACCACGAAGTCGAGGCTGTCCCAGCGCGCCTTCAGCGTATCGAACGCGGCATCGAGCGCGGCCATGTCGGACACGTCGCAATCGAAGCAGAAGTCGCTGCCGAGCTGCGCGGCGAGCGGGACCACCCGCTTGGCCAGCGCATCGCCCTGGTACGAGAACGCAAGCTCGGCGCCCTGTTCGGCCAGCTTCTGCGCGATACCCCAGGCCAGCGACTTGTCGTTGGCGAGGCCCATGATCAGCCCGCGCTTGCCCTGCATCAGCCCGCTCATCCGATTCCCTCTTGCTCCATCCGTGCCAGTTCCTTCGCCGCCGCCCGCCGTGCCCGGTCATCGGCCTGGCCGATCCGGTTTTCCGCCTCCTCGGGCGTCTCGGCGAGCGCGGCGTTGAGCTCGGCACCCACCACCATCCCTAGTCCGACGAGGTAGAAAAAGAAAAGAGCGATCATGATACCGGCGAGGCTCCCGTAGGTCGCATCGTAGCTGAAGAAGCTGCGGATCGCCGGGGGCAGGGCGACCGTGACGCCGATCCACCATAGCGTCGTAGCCAGCGCGCCGGGCCACTTGGGATAGCGCCGCTTGCGATAGGCCTTGGGCGTAAGCGTGTAGAACAGCAGGTAGAGCGATCCGAACAGCCCGAGCGCGGGCACGATGCGGGTCAGGCGCAGCGCATCGATCGCATCGCCAAGGCGCGGGATGTAGGCGTCGATCACTTCCTGCGCGGTGCCGATCAGCACCTGCGCGATCAGGCTGACCATCAGCAGCACCACCGCGCCGAAGATGACCCCCGCCGACCACAGCCGATACTTCCAGAACGCGTGGGTGGCGGGGGTGCCATAGGCGCGGCGCAGGATGTCGCGGATCGTCTCGATCAGGCTCGATACGGTCCACAGGCCGACGAGGCCGCCGAGCCACAAAAGCCACCCGCTGCGCGCCTCGACCACGGTGCGGGCGACCGGTTCGATCACCTCGCTCACGATCGGCGGGAGGGCGTAGAGCACGGTGGTGATGGTCGCGGCGCGCTCGCTCTCCTCGCCCAGGATCGAGAAGATCGCCGCACCCAGGATGAAGAACGGGAAGATCGCGATGATCGCCATGTAGGCAAGGTTGCCCGCGTGGATGAAGCCGTCGTTGTAGGCTCCGATCAGCACGCGCTTCGCGATCTCGAACACCTTTGTGCCGGGGCCGACCCGGCTGATCACCTCACTGCGGAAGCCGGGGCGGTGATGCAGCGCATCCTTGCGCCGCTCCTCGGGAGACAGCTTGAGGAGCGGCCGCTCGACCGGCGCGGACACAATGGTATCGAGAACCGGTTCTTCACTCATCGTCGGATGTGCTTGGCCTGCCGCTTCGCTGGTTGAGGCCGATCGCGTGTACGAACGACGACCCGTTCAAACCCCGAGCTTTGCCCGGGGGTTGCGTTCGTCCTGCCAACCGTCGAGCCGCTTGGCGAGTTCCGAGACATCGTCGGGCAGGTCGATCTCGAGCGTGACCAACTGGTCGCCGCGCTTGCCGTCCTTCTTCGTGAACCCCTTGCCGCCGAGCCGCATGGTCGTGCCGCTCGATGTGCCCGGCTTGATCGTCAGCATGACCGGGCCGTCGACGGTCGGCACCTTGACCTTTCCGCCGGCGACCGCCTCGGCCAGCGTGATCGGCAGGTCGAGCCGGATGTTGTCTCCGTCGCGGCGGAAGAACGGGTGCGGATCGACGGAAATCGTCACGATCCCGTCGCCCGCCCCGCCGTGCCCCGGCTCGCCTTTGCCCTTGAGGCGCATCTGGGTCCCGTCCTCGACCCCGGCGGGCAGCTTGAGATCGATCGTCTTGCCGTCGGCGAGCGTGATGCGCTGGTCCTTGCGTGCCGCCGCGTCGACGAAGGACACGCGCAGGCGATAGCCGATATCCGCGCCCTTCTGCGGCGGGGGCGGGCGACGCTGCTGGCCGAAGCCGCCGCCGCCGAATCCGCCGGCCCGCCCGGCGCGCGCGGCGCCGCCACCGAACAGCCCTTCGAAGAGATCACCGAGGTCTACCCCGTCGTTTCCGCCCATTCCGCGCAGGTCTTCGGGACGGAAGCCGCCGCCCTGAAACCCGCCGTTGAACCCGCCACCGAAGGGGCCGCCACTCCCGCCGCCCATGCCGCCGAACGGATTGGCGGGATTGCCCTCGCCGTCGATCTCGCCGCGGTCGTATTGGGCGCGCTTGGTGCTGTCGGACAGCAGGTCGTATGCCCGGGTCACTTCCGAAAATCGCTCGGAAGCCTTGGGGTTGTCCTTGTTGCGATCGGGGTGCAGCTCCTTCGCGAGCTTGCGATAGGCGGACTTGATGTCCTTTTCGCTCGCGCTGCGCGCTATTCCAAGGGTCGCATAGGGATCGGCCATGGCGTGTTAGCTAGGTGAGGCAGTGGACGCGCGCAAGAAGCGAGGCTTTCCTACAAGGCACACGGCGGTTAGACCGGCCCGGCCCATGACCTGTCCCGTCCCAACCGCTGCTGCCGTCCCCTGCCCGTTTTGGCGTATACTTCGTGTCACCTTCCAGGCAGCAACCCTATCGAATCCGGGAGAAGCGCATGACCGACGCTGAGCGGTCCATGCTGCCCGATTCGGACCCACTCGGCCTGTTCGGAACGTGGTTCGCAGAGGCGCGCGACCGCGAGCCGAACGATGCCAACGCGATGGCGCTCGCCACCGCCACGCCCGACGGGATGCCCTCGGTGCGGATGGTGTTGCTCAAGGACTGGGGCGAAAACGGTTTCACGTTCTACACCAACGCGCAGAGCCGCAAGGGGGCTGAGATCCTCGCCAATCCGCGCGCCGCGTTGCTGTTTCACTGGAAAAGCCTGCGCCGCCAGATCCGCATCGAAGGCCCGCTGACCGAGGTCTCGCCCGCAATGGCCGACGACTACTTCCACAGCCGCGCCTTCGTCAGCCAAGTGGGCAGCGCGGCGAGCGACCAGTCGCGTCCGCTCGCCGACCGGCAGACCTACCTCGACCGGGTCGAGGCGCTTGAGGATGCCTGCAAGGCCGCGGGTGAAGTGCCGCGTCCGCCGTACTGGACCGGCTTCACGCTCGCGCCCGAAGCCATCGAGTTCTGGCTCGACCGCCCCAATCGCCTCCACGACCGCCGCCGCTTCGTGCGAGACGGCGCGGGGTGGAGCAGCACGCTGCTCTACCCATGACGCCCGAAGCCCGCGCCGAGCGCGCCCGCCTGACCCGCAGCGCCGCCTTTGCCTCGATCGCGATGGCGCTGTTTCTCGGCGCTCTCAAGGGCTGGGCCGCGTGGAAGACCGGTTCGACCGCGATGCTCGGCAGCCTCGCCGATACCACGCTCGACCTCATCGCCAGCCTGGTGACCCTGTGGGGCGTGTGGTTCGCCGCCCAGCCCGCCGACCGCGAGCACCGCTGGGGCCATGGTAAGGGCGAGGCGCTGGCGGCGATCTTCCAGGTCATGCTGATCGCGATCTCGGCCTCCGCGATCGCCTTCCGCGCGATGACGCAGTTGCTCTCCGGCACCCACGATACGAGTGCGGCGAACGAAGGCATCGCGGTTTCGGTGATCGCGATCCTGGCGACGTTTGTTCTCCTCGCATGGCAGCGGCACGTGATTCGCAAGACCAGGTCGCTCGCGATCGCGACCGACAACCTGCACTACAAGTCGGACCTGTTTCTCAACCTCTCGGTCATCGCCGCGCTGGTGCTCGACCAGTATCTCGGTTTCGGGATGGCCGACCCGCTGTTCGGGCTCGGCATCGCGGCGTGGCTGCTGCTCGGCGCGTGGCGCGCGGCGAGCGAGGCGATCGACCAGCTGCTCGATCGCGAGTGGCCCGAGGAAAAGCGCCTGCAGTTCGTCGCCGCCGCCGCCGAGCATCCCGAGCTGTCGAACCTTCACGACCTCCGAACGCGGTCAGCCGGGGCGCACGATTTCGTGCAGTTCCACGTCGACCTGCCTGCGCACCTGACCGTTGGCGAGGCGCACGACATCATCGACCGTGTGGAAGAGGATCTCTGCCGCAAGTTCCCCGAGATGGAGCTGCTGATCCACATCGATCCGCAAGGCCACGTCGACGAGCCCGACAACCCGCTGGTCGAGGAAGACCAGTTTTCGCGGCTCGAAGGCGACGGGTGACCGGCCTGCCGTACTGGCAGGTCGACGCATTCGCCGACCGAGCGTTCAGCGGCAATCCGGCGGGGGTCGTGCTGCCCGGCCGCTCGCTGACCAGGGAAACGATGCAGGCCATCGCGGCCGAACTCGGCCTGCCGGCGACTGCGTTCGTGGAACCGGAGAATGGCGCGGGCGTGCGACCGATCCACTGGTTCGATGGCGCGCGGCCCATCGGCCTCTGCGGGCACGCGACGCTGGCGGCGGGGCACGTCGTCCTGTCGCAGGGCAAAGGGAATGCCCGTTTCGTAGCTCCCGACGGCAGGATGCTCGAAGTAACGGCCCACGGCGAACGGCGCGAGCTCGCGCTTCCAGCCATTTCTACTGCGCCGCGCGAGTTGCCCGAGCTCGCCGAGTTCCTCGGCGCCGAGCCGGTGGAGATGCACTTCAACGAAGACGGTTATGCCCTCGCGATCTACCGCTCGGCAGACGCGGTGGAACGTCTCGCGCCCGATTTCGCGGCCCTGCGCGGTCTCGGCTGGCAAGTCACTGCGACCGCCCCCGCACCGGCGGGAAGCGCCGAAGCCATCGTCAGCCGCGTCTTCACTCGCGTCGGCGGTGAGGACCAGGCGACCGGATCGGCCCATGCGGTGCTGACGCCTTACTGGGTCGAGCGACTGGGGATGCCGAGTTTCCTCGCCCGGCAGGCCAGTGCGCGCGGGGCCAGTTTTGGCTGCACCCTCGACGGCGACCTCGTGCGGCTGTCGGGCGGGTGCGTCACCGTGATCGAGGGAACGCTCTACCTGCCGGGGTAGAGTTCGACGACGTCGGCCAGTTCCTGCAGCATCGGCGGGCGCTCGGCATCGTCCGAATGGCCGAGGCGCACCACGGTCAGCTTCCGGTCGGGCGCGACGAGAACGTACTGGCCCATGTGGCCGATCATCGCGAACAGCGATTTCGGCCCTCGGTTCGCGAACAGCGGATCGTCGTCGCCCTTGACGGGCCGGTTGAGCCAGGTCTGCGCGCCGTAGTTGGCCTGACGCGGGCTCGGCGCGGTCATGAACTCGACCCAGCGCCGGGGCAGGATCTGCGTTCCGCGATACGAACCCTTGTTGCGCAGGAATTCGCCGAAGCGCGCCCAGTCGCGCGCGGTGCCATGCATCAGGCTGCCGCCGACCAGCGTGCCCGCCTGGTCGAATTCCGGCACCATCGAGGTCATGCCCAGCGGCCCGAACAATCGCGTCTGGAGGTAGTCGGCGACCGCCCGGCGGCGCAGCTCGGGATCGTCGCTGCGGGTCAGCACGCGCGCTGCGATGTCGGCGAGGATGACCGTCGTGTTGCTAGAATACTCGAACTTCGCGCCGGGCTCGGCCTCCAGCGGCTGGCTCTCGGCGAAGGTCGCCATGTCGTCGCGCCCGTCGAGGAACAGCATCCGCACTTCGCTCGATTCGTAGGGCACATCGCCCGATTCGGTGTGCCGCAGTCCGCTGCGCATCTGGAGGAGCTGGCGCAGCGTGATCTCGCCGCGCGGATCGCCCGATCGGCGCCAGCGGGGCAGCGGCGGCGCCCGGTCGAGCGTCAGGCGGCCGTCGGCCACCAGCAGTCCGATCATCGCGGCGGTCACGGTCTTCGCCATCGACCAGCTCACGAACCGCGTATCGGGTCCGTATCCGGGGGCATAGCGCTCCGCGGCGATGGTGCCGCCGTGCATCACGACGATCGCGCGCGTTTCGCCGAGGCCGTCCTTGGCGAACAGGTCGTCGATCTCGCGCGCGAGTTGTTCGTTCGGCGCGCCGGGGTTCGCTTTCACGGCGGCCAGCGCTTCCTTCGTAAGCGGCGGCGGGGCCGGGGCTTGCGACGAGCATCCGGCCAATACCAGCAGCAGGGCTGGCAGCGCGGCGAGGGCGGCGATAAGGGGCGGGGAGAGGCGCATCGGCGCGGCGGGCATTCGCACGGAGGAAATCGGGTTGGCAACGGCAAAGCGGACGAAGCGTCGGCTGTTCGGCGCAAATCGCCTCGTCTGGATCGGCGGGATCGTCGTCGCGTTGCTGGCGCTGTGGCTGGCGTTCGGCACCGCCGCGACCGGCTACGCCAACGCGGCGACCGCCTACAGCGCGCGGGTCGCCTGCTCGTGCCGCTTCGTCGCGGGCCGTCCGCTCGACGACTGCGCGAAGGACAAGATCGGGGGGATGGAACTGGTCTCGCTGTCCGAGGACGATTCGGCGAAGAGCGTGACCGCGCGGCTGCTGCTCGTCAGCGATACCGCGCGAATCAAGCCGGGTTACGGCTGCGTGCTAGATCCCTGGAACGACTGAACCGCGGCTTCGGTCGCGTCGATCCACCCGCCGCCGACCACCCGGTCGCCCGCATAGATCACCGCCGCCTGCCCCGGCGCGACGCCGAATTCGGGCGCGGCGAAGCGGATCGTCGTCGGCGCGCCGTCGCCCAGCGGCCCTGCCAGTGCGATCGGAACGGGCTTGGCGAGGCTGCGGACTTTCGCGGTGAGCGGCGTTTCGGGCAGCGGGCCGATGCGGTTGGTCTCGATCAGGTGCGCCGCCGCGACTCCGAGCATCGCCTTCGGCCCGACACGCACCTCGGCGCTGTCGGCGTCGATGCCGATCACGTAGAGCGGCTCGGGCTGGCCGCCGATCTCCAGCCCGCGGCGCTGGCCCACGGTGAAGTGGATGATCCCGCGATGAGTGCCGAGGGGCTCGCCGGTGGCGGCGTGGACGATTCGCCCCTCCTGCACACCCTCGGGCCGCAGCTTGCCGACGATCTTGGCGTAGTCGCCGTCGGGCACGAAGCAGATGTCCTGGCTGTCGGGCTTGGCCGCATTGCGCAGGCCAGCTGCCTCGGCGAGGCGGCGCACGTCGGCCTTCGGTAGCCCGCCCAACGGGAAGCGCAGGAATTCGAGCTGCGCGTCGGTCGTGCCGTAGAGGAAATAAGACTGGTCGCGCGCCGGATCGAAGGCGCGGTGAAGCTCGGGACCTGCGGTGCCGATGACGCGGCGCACATAGTGGCCGGTGGCAAGGCAATCGGCGCCCAGCTCGCGCGCCATGCGGAACAGGTCGGTGAACTTCGGGCCCATGTTGCAGCGGATGCAGGGGACCGGCGTGCGCCCGGCGAGGTAGTCGTCGGCGAACCGCTCGACCACGTCCTCGCGAAAGGCGCTCTCGTGGTCGAACACGTAGTGCGCGATGCCGAGCCGGTCGGCGACGGCGCGTGCATCGCGAATGTCGTCGCCTGCACAGCACGCGCCCTTGCGGCCCGTCGCCGCGCCGTAGTCGTAGAGCTGGAGGGTGACGCCGATCACTTCGGCGCCGCTCGCCGCGGCGAGCGCGGCGACGACCGACGAATCGACCCCGCCCGACATCGCGACAATGATGCGGCACGCATTCGCGGCGCGCGGCAGGTCGAACAGCGCAGCGGCGGCTGCGGGTTCCAGCAAGGGAGACAGGACGACGGCAGCGTTCACGGCGGCGCCCTTACACCGGAGAGGGAATATGCGCCAGTTTGCCGCCCCAGCGGTTCGTGCGGGTCCTAACCGAGGGTAAATGGCGGATTTACCGGTTCTTGACCGATGGCGGTCTAGAGCGGGTGCATGTTCGAAGCAGCCATCATGCCCGCCGCCGTCGGCCAGGGGGATCCGTTCCGCCCGCTCGACTGGAACGAGCTGGTCATACGATTCGCGGCGGCGCGCGACCTGCGCGCCCTCGTGAGCCGTCCGGCCGCGGCAGGCGGCAGCTTCCAGGGGCAGGCCGATTTTATCCTGCATGCCGAAAGGTTCGGCGAACCCCCTGTTAACCTCGGTGCTTTAGGAGGCGTGAAAGCGCTCGCGGCAATAATGTCCGCCACCGTGGACGACAGGGTCAAGGGCGCACAGGGAACGCAATGATCGAGAACCAGAAAATCCGTCCCGCTCAGGTCATCGGACCGCTCGGCGAGCCGCTGGGCATCGAGGACCTGCCGCCGCCGAACACCAAGCGGTGGGTCGTGCGCCGCAAGGCCGAGGTCGTGGCCGCGGTCAACGGCGGCCTGCTGTCGATCGACGACGTCCTCGAGCGCTATGGCCTGACGCTGGAAGAATTCGCCTCGTGGCAGCGCGCGGTCGACCGTTCGGGGATGCAGGGCCTTCGTGTCACGCGCATCCAGCACTATCGCGACCTTTACGAGCGCCAGCTGAAGTACTGATCCGGCCCGCTCTGCGGCTGAACCGAAGCCAAATACCCATAACCTCCTTCGCCCGCTCATCGCAGCCGGGGAACGCCTTGCCTTGAGCGCCGTTCATGTTCGCGTACGGAGCTTGATTCCGGGCGCAATGAAAAGAGGAGTGCCGCAATATGGGTTGGATCATTGCAATCATCGTCGGCGGTGTCGCAGGCTGGCTGGCCAGCATGGTCATGGCGCGCGACGCGTCGATGGGCATCATCATGAACATCATCGTCGGCATCGTCGGCGCCATCCTGGGCAACCTGCTTGCGGGTCCGCTGCTGGGCATCGACACCACGATCCAGACGTTCAACCTTCCGGGGTTCCTCGTCGCGATCGTCGGTGCGATCATCCTGCTCGCGATCGCCAACCTGGTGCAGCGCAAGCGCATCCGCTAACACCGACGCGGATGGAAATCAGGGCGGCGGAACTTCGGTTTCGCCGCCCTTTTTCGTGCGTATCGCGAGGTCGCTAGCCCGCGCGGAAGGTCATTGCGCCGCCGTTCATGCAATAGCGCTTGCCGGTCGGCTTCGGCCCGTCGTCGAACACGTGGCCGAGGTGTCCGCCGCAATCGGCGCACAGCACTTCGGTGCGCGGCATGCCGATCTTGTAGTCGGTGTCGGTCGCGATCGCGCCGGGCAGCGGCTTCCAGAAGCTCGGCCAGCCGGTCTTGCTGTCGAACTTGGTCGACGACGAATAGAGTTCGTTCGCGCAACCGGCGCACAGGAACGTGCCCTTGCGCTTTTCCTTGTCGAGCGGGTGGCTGAACGGCCGCTCGGTCCCCGCCTCGCGCAGGATCCAGTACTGGTTCTTCGTCAGCTTCGCCTTCCACTGGGCGTCGGTCAGCCCCTTGGGCCACGACTTCGCCTGCGCGGGCGAGCCGCCACAGGCGGCAAGCGCGGGAGCGATCGCCGTGGCGCCGAGCCACGACATCAGCGAGCGGCGGGTAGCGGTGGTCATGGACGCACCATTAGCACGGTTCGCTGAACCGCGTCAGAACTCGGTGATCTCGACCTCGAGCTTGCGGAAGCCGTGGACGAAGTTCGCCCGCACCCGCTCGACGTCGCCCGCGACATGCACCCGCATCCGCCGCGCGTGCATCTCCTCGAGCAGGACCTTGAGCTGCAGCTCGGCCAGGCGCGCGCCGACGCAGCGGTGGATGCCATAGCCGAATGCGACATGGCGCCGCGCATTCTCTCGCGTGATGTCGAGCTTGTCCGGGTTCTCGAACACCGTCTCGTCGCGGTTGCCCGAAATGTACCACAGCAGCAGCTTCTCGCCCGCCCTGATCGTCTGCCCGAACAGTTCGCTGTCCTCGCTCGCCGTACGGCGCATGTGCGCCAGCGGGGTCTGGTAGCGGATGCATTCCTGCACCGCGTTGGGGATCAGCGAAGGGTCTTCCTCGAACAGTTTGCGCTGGTCGGGAAACTTGTCGAACGCGTGGACGATGCCGCTCATCGTGTTGCGCGTGGTATCGTTGCCGCCGACGATGAGGAGGATGAGGTTGCCCATGTATTCCTCGGGGCTCATCTGGTTCATCGCGGGGGAGTGGATCATCATCGAGATGAGATCGGGCGTCGGTTCCTTCTGCGCCCGCTCCATCCACAACTGGGTGAAATAGGCGCCCATCTCGCGGATGATGCCGAGCCGCCGGTCGTCGAGCTGGCGGATCAGGCCGATCTCGGTATCGCCCGCCCAGTCGGACCAGAAAGTCAGCAGCCGGCGGTCCTGCCACGGGAAGTCGAACAGCAGCGCGAGCATTCCGGTGGTGAGTTCGATCGAAACGGTATCGACCCAGTCGAACACCTCGCGCCGGGGCAGGGTGTCGAGCAGCTCGCCGGTCCGCGCGCGGATCTCGCCTTCCATGTCGGCCATGTTCGAGGGAGTGAACTTGGGCGCGACGGTGCGCCGCTGGCCGGTGTGCTTGGGCCGGTCCATCGCGATGAACATCGGCAGCTCGAACCGGTCGCGACCGAGCTCGGCCAACTGCTCGTCGGTCAGCCGGTCGAGGATCGTGATGCCCCCGGCCGAGGAATAGAGCTCGGGCAGCGCCTCGACGTGCTGGATCGCACGGTGGCTGACCACGTTCCAGTGCGGGCCGAACGGGCTGTGCTCGACCTTGTGGACGTCGCCCTTGGCGCGCAGGTCGCGGAAGATCGGCTGCCAGCGGTCCTCGACGTAGATGTCCGACCGGCTGACGTCGCCCGCCTCGCTATGCTGCGGGATCGCCTGCGGATTGTCGCGCAGCGCCTGTTCGAGCGCATCGGCCGCACGCGGGGAAGTGGTCCACGTCGGCGGCGCGGCAAGCTGGGTTGCCATCGGGGTCTCTCCTGCTCAGGGCGACTCCGCTCCGGGCCACCTCTCGTCCGGGCGCTATCCTGCGCCTGCTTACTGCAGTGTCAATAGCAGTTGCGATTCGGGACCGATCAGGTCGGCGCGATTTTGCGCCGAAACAGCCCCCGCTTGCCCTCTGGAGACGGTCCCGACTTCATCACGCGGCGGCGGAACAGGCGCGCTCCGAAGCGGACGAACACGATCACCCAGAGCACTTGCCACGCGATTGCGAGAGCATGCGGCCAGAGCGCCGACAGCTGCGCCGCCCGGCTCACCATCGCGTAGGGACTGCTGAAGGGGAAGGCGATCGCGAACATCTCTGCGGGCGACCCGATGTCGCTGGTCGAATAGGTCGCGAGGAAGAACACCGCGAGCTGCAGCATCGTCGCCGGCATCGACAGCGTCTGCACGTCGCGCACAGTGGGCGCCATCGCACCGATGGTGAGGAATACCGACCCGATGAGCAGGTACGCCATCGCGAAATAGACGAGGAACAGCGGGAGGAAGAGTGCCCAGCCCACCGCCGGCGTCGGCAGCGACTGAACTTCTAGAAGGCCGGCGGCAATCGCCACGCCGGCGAGGCCGCCCCAGACGGCGATCCCGACGTAACTGACGGCCAGCATGGCGAACAGCTTGCCGAGGAAAACGGCGTCCATCGGTATCGCCGCGGCGAGGACTTCGATGATCTTGTTCGCCTTCTCCTCGACGAGGTTCGACATCACCATGCCCGCGAGCAGCATCGTCAGCAGGAACAACAGCGTCAGTGCCGCGGTCGCGGTACCGGCGAGCGCACTCTTGCGACTGGCTCCGCTGGTCGCGGTCGGTTCGAGGGCGACCTCGGGATAGGTCGCCTCGGCCCCCTTGGCATTGGCGATCAGGAGCGATGCTTCGCCCTCCCACCGCTCGATGCGCTCCTTGGTCCCGATCAGGCGCGGTGCGTCGAGCGTTCCCGTCAGGATCGCGCCGTAGTTGTTGCCTTGCTGCTGCAAAAGCGTGCCCGGATCGTCGGTCGGTCGTTCGATCCGGGCGATCTTTGGCAGGTCGACCAGCGGGGCTAGCCGGTCGCGCGCGTGGACGATCGCCATCGAGTTGCCGAGGCTCATCGCCACGGCCAGCACCGGCGGCTCCGAATTCTCGGCGGCCTTGCGTCCGACCGAAGCGGCGCCGACGCTGATGAGGCCGAAGAACACCGGGCCGAGCAGGAAGAACAGGAACGCCTTCGACAGCAGGATCGCGAGGAAATCGCGCCGGGCGACCACCAGCGCGGCTTGAAGCAGCGAGAGGCGGGCCGCCGCCGTATCGTTCGGTGCGGTGTTCATCGGACCTGCTCCACCGGGCTCTCTTCTTCCAGCGCGCGCGCCGCGGCTTCGCCGGCAATGTGGACGAACGCATCGTGGAGGCCCGCGCGCTCGATCGACAGCGAAAGGATCCCCGCATTGCCTTCGATCAGCGCACGCAACAGCGGCTCGATTCCGCTCTCGGGCAGCGAGAACAGCCAGTAATTCCCCTCGTGCCGGGCATCGGCGGGTAGCGCCGCGCGCCAGGGGCCGCCGACGGAGGCGGTTTCCAGCCGGACCTGCGCCGGGATCCGGTCGCGCGCCGCATCGACGCTGCCGGCATAGGGCACCTTGCCCCCGGCGATGATCGCGACGCCTTCGCACAGCCGTTCGGCGTGAGCGATGACGTGGGTCGAGAAGATCACCGTCGTCCCGTCCGCCGCGAGGCCGCGAATCATCTTTTCGAGCTTGCCCTGGTTCAACGCATCGAGTCCGCTGAACGGCTCGTCGAGCACCACCAGCCGGGGCCGGTGGACCAGCGTACCGAGAAGCTGGACCGTCTGCGCCATGCCCTTGGAAAGCTGGCGGATCGTGCGGTCGGCGGCGTGGCCGAGTCCGTGCTCCTCGAGCAATTCGCGGCCCCGCCGCTTAGCCTCGCCCAGCGGCATACCGCGCAGCGCGCCGAGAAAGCCGATTGCCTCGTACGCCTTCATCGACGGATAGAGCCCGCGTTCCTCGGGCAGGTAGCCGATCAGGCGGGCGATATCGTGCGGCCGGTCGTGGCCGAAGATGCGCCGTACGCCCTCGTCCGGATCGATGATGCCGAGCAGCATCCGCAAGGTCGTCGTCTTGCCCGCGCCGTTGGGGCCGAGCACACCGTAGATCGCGCCCTGCGGCACCGACAGGTCGACACCGTCGACAGCCACGGTCGAATCGAACCGTTTGACGAGGCCCCTTGCCTCGATTGCAAGGGGCGCCTCGACGGCCAGAGTCCCATCACGGACGGTCGGCCGGTCGTTGCTCACGGAGCCGTCTGCGCTTAGCGGTGCATGCATGGTCACGGGTTAACCGTGGCACGTGAACGGGAGCAACCCCAAGATTGGTTAACGTCGTCGAAGCCGATGACCTTCGCACGCGCCTGTTCGGGCGGGCGCGCGAGGAAGGTTTCGTCGCGGTGGGTATCGCTCCCGCCGCAAACGACCCGGTTGCGGCTGCTCGGCTGGCGACCTGGCTGGCCGAGGGCGCGCACGGGACGATGGAGTGGATGGCCGCGCGGGCTGCCGAACGGTCGGGGCCGCAAGGGCTGTGGCCCGCCGCGCGCAGCGTCATCGCGCTGGGAATGAGCTATGCGCCGGAAGGCGATCCGCTGGCGCTGGAGGGCGACGGCGAGCGGGCGCGCATTTCGGTCTACGCGCAGGGCCGCGATTATCACGACACCGTCAAGAAAGCGCTCAAGCGGCTGGCGCGCTGGCTGGTCGCCGAAGTGCCGGGCGCGGAGGTGAAGGTCTTCGTCGACACCGCGCCAGTGATGGAAAAGCCGCTGGGGCAGGCGGCGGGGCTCGGCTGGCAGGGCAAGCACACCAACCTCGTCAGCCGCGAACACGGCTCGTGGCTGTTCCTCGGCGCGATCTACACCACGATCGAGTTCGCGCCGGACGATCCGCACGACGATCGCTGCGGTTCGTGCGACGCATGCCAGCGCGCATGCCCGACCGACGCGTTCCCTGCGCCCTACCGGCTCGATGCGCGGCGCTGCATCTCGTACCTGACCATCGAGCACGCGGGCCCGATCCCGCACGAGTTCCGCAAGGCGATGGGCAACCGCATCTACGGCTGCGACGATTGCCTTGCCGTGTGCCCATGGAACAAGTTCGCCAATGCGGCCGCCGCCAACCGCGCGTTCCTGCCGCGCGCCGAACTGGTCGCGCCGCGCCTCGCCGAATTGCTCGCGCTCGACGATGCCGGGTTTCGCGCGTTGTTCTCGGGGAGCCCGATCAAGCGGATCGGGCGCAACCGTTTCGTCCGAAACTGTCTCATCGCGGCGGGAAACTCGGCAGATCGAGCGATTGATTCGCACGTCGCGGCGCTTGTCGACGATGCCGATCCGGCCGTGGCCGAGGCCGCTGAATGGGCCTTGGGAGAGCTTAGATCAGTTCCTTGAGCGGCCGCTCGGGGTCGGCCAGCGCCTCGGGTTCGGGCGCGGCGCGCGCCTCGACCAGCTTGCGGCCCTGCACATAGTCCCTGGTCATGTTGACGCAGTCGAGCGCGATCACGCGGCCTTCCTTGAGGTAGATGACCGAGAACTTCGCTTCGCCCGGATCGCCCCGCACCACGGTGGCATCGTGCCCGATCGAGAGGCCCGCGGTCTGCAGGCGCAAGTCGAACTGGTTCGACCAGAACCACGGGAAGGCGCGATACGGCTCTTCGGTGCCCATGATGTGCTTGGCGACGGTGGTCGCCATGTCGTTGGCGTTCTGCACCGATTCGACCCGGATGACCGATCCCTCGGCCCAAGCGCTCGCGTGCGCCGCGCAATCGCCGATGGCATAGATTTCGGGCAGCGAGGTACGGCAGAATTCGTCGACGTCGACGCCGTTCGCGCCCGCTGCCCCGGCGAGCAGCAGCGGACCTGCCGCCGGCACGATGCCGATGCCCACGACCACGAGGTCGCATTCGATTGCCTCGCCGTCCTCGAGCACGACCCGGCGGACCCAGCCGTTCTCGCCTTCGAGCTTGTCGACCTTGGCTTCGAGCCGGATGTCGACACCGTGGTCGCGGTGGTAGTTCTGGTAGAAGTCGCTCAGCGCTTCGCCGGCGACTCGCGCCAGCACGCGCGGCAATGCCTCGAGCAGGGTGACCTTGCAGCCGAGCTTGGTGAGAACGGCCGCCGCCTCGAGACCGATGTACCCGCCGCCGATCACGAGCGCGCGCTTCGCTCCGTTGTCGAGCTCGGCCATGATCCGGTCGGCATCGGCCTTGTCGCGCACGGTGTGTACGCCCGACAGGTCGGAGCCGGAGCACGAGATGCGCCGCGGATCGCCGCCGGCTGCCCAGATCAGCTTGCCGTAGCCGACTTCGCTTCCGTCGGAGAGCTTGAGCGACTGCGCCTGCGGATCGACCGTGGTGACCGCCGCGCCAAGGCGCAGGGTGACATTGCGTTCGTCCCAGAACGCCGTCGGACGGATCAGGATGCGTTCGAACGGTTTGTCGCGCGCGAGGTATTCCTTCGACAGCGGCGGCCGTTCGTACGGCGGTTCGCTGTCGCGGCCGATCATCAGGATCGACCCTTCGAAGCCCTGCTGGCGCAGCGCAATGGCGGCCTGCGCCCCCGCGTGCCCCGCACCCACGATCACGATATCTGCCCGGTCCATTTGCGGCGATTTGCCGCAAATGGTCCCCTCGTCAAGCTACCGCTTATCGACCGAGGAGGTTGCGGGCCTGGCTGGCGATCTGCGCGAGCATCGCCGGGGCGACCGGATTCTGCCCCTGCGCGCGTGCGATCACGCCGCGAAACTGGCGGATCGCCGCTTCGTGATCGGCCGCCCAAGCAGACACGGTCGCGACCGGATTCTCCTTCGCGCCCTTGCGCCGCGACAGCCGCCGCAGGAAGTCGAGCCGCATCTGCTGGAAATCGCGGCTGAGCCCGGCCACGAGCAATCGCTCCCACACGTCCGACGGATTCATCATCGCCGCGGTGCTCTGCGCCCAGTCGAGGCCAAGGCGATTGCCGAGGTCGGTGAACGCCTTCGTCAGTGCGCGCGCGCCGATGTCCGCATCGCGGGACAGCGCCGCGAGGCCGATCGACCCGTCGATGTCGTACAGGTGCGCGACTTTCGCGGCGAGCTTCTCGGGCGCGCCGAGGCGCACGAATTCCTCGATCAGACGCTCTGATTGACCGCGCGAGGCGGGCGCGAGCAGCTCGCCGGTCGAGCCCGACAGCTCGGTCACGCGCTTTTCGAGGCGCGCGATCATCTCGCTCGGCATCGTCGTGCTGGCACCCGCACGGATAAGGTCGGCCATCTGGCTGCGCAGCGCCCCGGCGGTGTGCCGGAACAGGTAGATGCGCGCGTCTTCCGGCATCTTCGCCGTCTCGAGCTGTTCCCACAGCGCGTCGGCGCCGAACAGGCGTGCGGCCGAAACGAACGCGGCGCAAATGTCGGCGAGGCCGACGCCTTCTTCCTCGGACAGTTCGAATACGTGGACGAGGCCGAGCCGGTTGATCATCTTGTTCGCAAGCTGGGTCGCGATGATCGCGCGGCGGAGCTGGTGCCCTTCGATCTGGCGCTTCCAAGTCTTGCGCATCGGCGTCGGGAAATAGGCCAGCAGCAGGTCTTCGAGCACCGGGTCGTCGACCAGCGTCGATTTCTCCAGCGCATCCTGCAGCAGCAGCTTGGCCGACGAGAGCAGCACGGCCAGTTCGGGCCGCGTCAAGCCGCTGCCGTCCTTCGCGCGGCGGACGAACACGTCGCTCGCCGCCAGCCCCTCGGTCCGGCGGTCGAGCGCGCCGCGCTCTTCCAGTGCCTCGATCAGGTGGACCTGCGCCGCGACAGCCGGAGCGCCGCCCGCCTGCGCGATCGACAGCGCGAGCGCCTGCAGCCGGTTGTTCTCCAGCACCAGGTCGCCGACCTCGTCGGTCATCGAGGCGAGGAGCGTGTTGCGCTTGGCCTCGCTCAGCTTGCCCGCGCGGGTCGCGGCGGCGAGCGCGATCTTGATGTTGACCTCGTTGTCCGAGCAATTGACCCCGGCCGAGTTGTCGATGAAGTCGGTGTTGATGCGCCCGCCGTGTTGCGAGAACTCGATCCGCGCGGCCTGCGTCACGCCGAGGTTGGCGCCTTCGCCGATGACCTTGGCGCGCAGCTCGATCGCGTCGATCCGCAGCGAATCGTTGGCCGGGTCGCCGACCTCCGCGGTCGCCTCGTGGCTGGCCTTCACGTAGGTGCCGATGCCGCCGAACCAGAACAGATCGACCGGCGCCTTGAGGATCGCTGAGATCAGCGCCTCGGGCTCCATCTCGCTCGCGTCGACGCCCAGCGCGGCCTGCACCGCCTTCGAAAGCGGGATACGCTTGAGTGAGCGGGCATAGACGCCGCCGCCCTTGCTGATCAGCGACTTGTCGTAATCGTCCCAGCTCGACCGCGGCAGCGCGAACATGCGCTTGCGCTCCTTCCAGCTTGCCGCCGGATCGGGATCGGGATCGAGGAAGATGTGCCGGTGGTCGAACGCGGCGACCAGCTTGATCGCCTTCGACAACAGCATCCCGTTGCCGAACACGTCACCCGACATGTCGCCGCAGCCGGCGACGCGCGTCGTGTCCGACTGCACGTCGATGCCCATTTCGAGGAAGTGCCGCTGGACCGAGACCCACGCGCCCTTGGCGGTGATGCCCATCGCCTTGTGGTCATAGCCGTTGGAGCCGCCGCTCGCGAAGGCATCGTCGAGCCAGAAATGCTCGCTCTCGGCGATCGCGTTGGCGACGTCGGAAAAGGTCGCGGTGCCCTTGTCGGCGGCGACCACGAAGTAGGGGTCCTCTCCGTCGCGGATGACGACGCTATCGGGGTGGACGACCTTGTCGTTCACGATGTTGTCGGTGATCGACAGCAGCGTACGGATGAAGACCTGATAGCTGGCCTTACCCTCGGCCCCCCAGCCTTCGCGGTCGCGCGACGGATCGGGCAGCTGCTTGGGATAGAAGCCGCCTTTCGCGCCGGTCGGCACGATGACCGCGTTCTTCACGCGCTGGGCCTTCATCAGGCCGAGGATCTCGGTGCGGAAATCGTCGCGCCGGTCGGACCAGCGCAGTCCGCCACGGGCGATCGGCCCGGCGCGCAGGTGGATGCCCTCGACCCGGCGCGAGTAGACGAAGATCTCGCGGTAGGGCACCGGCTTCGGGAGCCCCGGAACGAGCGCGGAATCGAGCTTGAACGCGAGCGCCTCGCGCGCCGCCGGGGCGAACGCGTTGGTGCGCAGGATCGCGCCGATGAGCGCGTGGTACTGCCGCAGCAGGCGGTCGTCGTTGATCGCCGCGACTTGGGACAGGCCCTTGCGGATCGCGTCCTCGTGGCGAGCGGCTTCGGCGTCGCGGTCGCCCGCGAAGGCGGGATCGTGCCGCGCGGCGAACAGCGCGATCAGCGAGCGGGTGACCTGCGGCGCGCGCTTCAGTGCATCGACCACCGTGTAGATGGTGAAGCCCATCCCGGCCTGGCGCAGGTAGCGGTAGAACGCCCGCAGCCAGTCGGCCTCACGCGAGGAGAGACCCGTACCGACCACGAGCCGGTTGAACGGATCGTCTTCCGCCGCGCCGTTGAGCACGGCGGCGATGGCGTTTTCGATCGTCTCGGCCCGCTCGGCGATCGCGGCGGCCTGCTCGCCCTCGGCCAGTTGCAGGGTAAAATCGTGGATCGTGCCCTGGCGGGCCTGACCGTCTTCGCCCGCGCCGAGCGCGGTGGGCACTTCCTCGAGGACGCGGAAGCCGAAGTTCTCGAGCGCGGGCACCGCGTCGGACAGCGCGAGCGCGCCCGCGTGCTGATAGACCTTGAGCCGCATCCGGCCTTCGGCGTCATCGGGGTGGCGATAAAGCCGTGCGTCGCGCTGGGGCAGCACCCCGGCGGTTTCCGCATCGACCGCGCTCAGCCGGCGAAGGCGGCGGATGTCCTGTGCTGCTTCGGCCGCCCCATAGCTGGTGCGGTAGGCGGTCGGGAATCCCTCGGCAAAGCGCGCTGCCAGAGCCGCGGCGCGCGAGGATTCTTCGCCGGTCGCGACGAGTTCGCCCTCGACCGCCTCGCCCCAGCCGCGCAGCAGTGCCTGGATCGCGGCCTCGATCGCGTCGGCATCGGGCGACCCGGTGCTTTCACGGTAGTCCAGTACGTAGCGCAGCAGCGCGAGGTTGCCGCCCTCGACCTGCAGGCTCCAGTCGAGCGCCTTGGCGCCCGCGCCTTCCTCGAGCAGGTCCTCGATACGGCCCCGCACCTGTGTCGACAGCATGTCGCGCGGCATCCACACGAACGCGAACAGGTGGCGGCTGAGGGGAGCCTCGACGAGCACCAGCCGCGGCCGGGGCCGGTCGACGAGGCTCATCATGGTGGTCGCGACGCGCTCTATGTCGGCGTCCGAGAAGCCGATCACGAGATCGTGCGGCAGCGCGGTCAGCGCGTGGACCAGTGCCTTGCCGGCGTGTCCCTGCGGGTCGAAACCGAACTTGGCGTTGAGATCGGCGAGCTGGGTGCGAAGACGCGGAACTTGCGCAGGCGGGGTGGCGAGCGAGGCGCTCGTCCACACGCCCGCGTGAATCGACAGCGCGGCGACTTTCCCGTCCTCGAACAGCGGCACGATGAACAGGTCGAGCGGCACCCGGCGGTGGACGTTCGACAGGCGGTTCGCCTTGATGATCAGCGGCGTGCGACCACCACCGAGCTTGGGATCGTCGAACCACGCGAATGCGCGGTCGTAACTGACGTCGGCGAGAATCGCCTTGGCGCTCTTGCGGCAGATGCCGAGCACGTTGGTGTGGCTGCCGTCACGGCGGCGGGTGAGGTGGCCGAGCTGGGTCAGCATCCCGCCTTCAAGCCAGCGGAGCAGAGCAGCGCCCTCGCCGTCGGTCAGCCGGGCCGCATCCTCGAGCATAGTCTCGCGCATCTTCGGCCAGTCGGCGACCGCCGCGCGTACGTCGGTCAACGTCGTGGTAAGATCGCGCTCCAACTCGCGGCGCTGGCGCGCGTCGGTGCGCGGCGTCTCGACGTAGATCATCGATTCGCGCGCTTCACCCGCAGCCGCTCCGCTGGGGAGTTCGACCAGCTTGCCCTTGGCATCGCGCCGGACGGCCACGACCGGGTGCAGCAGGCGGTCGATCGACAACCCGTGCGCGGCCACCGTCGCCGCCACCGAATCGACGAGGAAGGGCATGTCGTCGTTGATCACCGCGATGCGCATGAAGCGCCGTTCTTCGCTGGCCGAGGCGATGACGATCGAAGGCTCGCACTCCTCGCGCGTCGCGGCGGCTTCGCCGACGAACGCTGCAGCGTCGGCGAGCAGGCGGGAGTCGAAGCCGGCGTCTCCGGGCAGCAGCGACTCGGCCATGCAGGCAGCGAGGCCCTTCGTGAGGCCCGCGGCGAGGGAAGGGGATCCGGCCTGGCGGCGCGGGGTTCGGGCTTTCGAATCAGCGGCTTTGGCGGCCATCCTGCGTGCTCCGTCAGCCCGTCGGGAGGTGCGGGCTGTTATTATATTGTTGCCGCAACTCGCAGCAATCTGGCGCGCGTTACGCCCTTGCGCGGAGGGCTGCAACCCGGAAAGCCGCCCGCATGCTAGGACTACGCGCGAGCGGCGCGGATTATCCGGCGAGCGCTTCCATCGTCAGTTCGAGCGAACGTTCGCGCACCGCCGGATCGAAGGTGGCGCCTGATACGATGATCTCGTCGGCCTGCGTTCGCTCGACGAAGCGGCCGATCGCCTCGCGCACGGTCGTGGGCGAGCCGACCGCGCTCGCTTGCCCGATGTGCGCGAGGAGACCCTGCGCGGCCACCGGCAGCGTTTCGCGATAATTCGGGATCGGCGGGGGCAGGCGGCCCGGCTCGCCGGTGCGCAGCCGTACGAAACTCTGCTGCTGGCTCGATGCGATCAGCTCGGCCTCGGCATCCGTCTCGGCGGTGAACACCGTCATCGCCGCCATCGCGCGGGGCTTTTCGAGCCAGGGCGAGGGTTGGAAGCGCTCGCGATAAAGCGCCAGCGCAGCGTCGAGGTGGTCGGGCGCGAAGTGCGAAGCGAATGCGTAGGGTATTCCAAGCTGCGCGGCGAGGTCGGCACCGAACAGGCTCGAGCCGAGCATCCACATCTCGACATGCGCGCCGCGCCCCGGCGTCGCATGGATCGGCAGCTGCGGGTCGCCCGCAAGAAGCGCGCGCAGCTCGACCACGTCCTGCGGGAAGAACTCGGCGGCCTGGTGCAGGTTCTTGCGCAGCGCGCGCTGCAGCTCGGGACCCGCACCCGGTGCGCGGCCGAGCCCGAGGTCGATCCGCCCCGGAAACAGCGCGTCGAGCGTGCCGAACTGCTCGGCGATCACGAACGGGTTATGGTTGGGCAGCATGATCCCGCCCGACCCGATGCGGATGGTCGAGGTGGCGTTGCCGACGTGGGCCAGCACGACCGCCGTGGCGGCGCCGCCGATGCCTTCCATCGTGTGATGCTCGGCGACCCAGAAGCGGGCGTAGCCCTGCGCTTCTGCGACCTGCGCGAGCCGCGCGGTGGCGGCGTAGGCCTCGGGCAGCGAACCGCCCTCACGGATCGGGACGAGGTCGAGGACCGAAAGCGGGATCATTCGCTTACCTGCGCGAGGTAAGCCTTGGCGGGTGCGGCATAAGGACCGTCGGCATCCGCCGCGATGACCGATTCGAACGACTTGCGTGCTGCCTCGTTGCGCCCGCCGAGCGCGGCGATCACGCCGGCCTCGAGCCCGATCGCCGGGTCGCGCGGATCGAGCTCGACTGCCTTCTCGATCTGCGCCTGCGCCGCGACGAGATCGTCCTGTCGCCGCGACAGCGTGGCCGAGAGCAACCAGGCGTGCGGCTCGTCCGGCGCCATCGCGCGCGCTTCGGCGAGCGCCGCCGAGGCCTCGGCGAGCTTGCCGAGCGATACCAGCGCGGTGGCCCGGTCGAGGTCGATCGCACCGGTCAGCTCCGTTTCGCCCGCCGCTTCGGCGCGCGCCGGATCGAGCACGGCGAGGGCCTCGTCCGGCTTGCCTTGGGCGAGCAGCGCGCTGCCCGCCAGCGCGCCCATCCGCGCACGGAAGCGGGTGTCGGTGGTCTCCTCGCGGGCGGCGGTGAACGCGGTCGCGGCGGTTTCCCAGTCGCCGAGATAGCCCGCAGCGACGCCGAGGCAATGGCGCCCGGTGGCGCGCTGGGTTCCGCTCGTGCGCGACACCCATTCCTCCGCCATCTTGAGCGCCTTGGCGGCGTCGGTGCGCGCGGTCTGCAGGCACTGGTCGATCGCCGGGCGGCTGTTGGCCCGGTCGATCAGCGGCGCGGTGCGAACGCCCTCTCGCGGCGGGCGGTTCTGCAGTTCCGGCGGTACCGCGGTGATCGGCGAGGTCGTCGGCGCGGGGCCGACCTGCATCAGCGCGAGCGGAAGGAGAAAGGGGAGCATGGTCACGTCCTAGAGCGCGGCAATCGTGCGCAGGAGCAGGGCGATGTCCTGCTCGCGGCTCAGCCGGTGGTTGCCGTCCTTGACCAGCGTCAGGTGAACGTCGGTCGAACGCAGTCCGGCGGCAAGCCGCTGCGAGATTTCCCACGGCACGTCCGCATCCTGCATCCCGTGAATCAGCCGGACCGGACAGTCGAGCGCGATTGCGCCATCGAGGCGGCGGCTCGCCTGTCCGTCGCGCCAGAAGCCTGGATGGGTCGGGGTCGGCTCGGGACCGTAGGGGTTGTCCTCCAGAACCTTCTCCCCCGCCGACAGCGTTCCCTTTTGCGCCTCGTCGTAGCCCCACTCGGTAAAGTCCGGGGCAGCGGCGATGCCGACGAGGCCGTGAAGCCGGTCGCCGAGCGCCTCGGCAACCAGCAGCATGAGCCATCCGCCCATCGACGACCCGGCCACGATGACCGGTCCGTTCAATTCCGCCTCGACCAGTTCGACCACCTCGCCGCACCAGCGCGACAGCGTACCGTCGGCGAAATCGCCCGATGAATCGCCGCAGCCCGAATAGTCGAGAAGCAGGCATTCGCGCCCCGCACCGTGCGCCCAATCCATCACAGCGGTCGCCTTGCCGCCCGCCATGTCGGACATGTAGCCGGGGAGGAAGACGATCGCCGGCCCGTCTCCCGCGAGATGCCGGAAGGCGATCCGGCGCCCGTCAGGCAGAGCGTGGAAACGGATGGCTGGTTCCATGCCAGGGCAAGTCGGGGCTCAAGCTCCGGGAATCAACCTTCAATCGCGAAGGAAGATGTCCTCGATGGGAATCGCGAAGACGTCCGCGATCCGAAACGCGAGCGGCAGCGAGGGGTCGTACCGACCGGTCTCTATCGCATTGACGCTCTGGCGGCTGACGCCGAGGCGGTCGGCCAGGTCCTGCTGGCTCCAGCCACGCTCGCCGCGCAGGGCCTTGAGGCGGTTCTTCACGAGCGAAACCGGACGATCGGCGCGGCGATACCGAACAGGGCCAGCCAGATGACGCCGATCCACTGCGGGCCGCTGTCGACGACATCGAACACGGCAAGGAACTGCCACAGCGTCGTGATGGCGAGCATCGCGCCCGTCGCTAGCAGGACCTGCTTGATGAGGAGGTGGCGCTGGTACTCGTCGTCGCATTCGGCGATCAGTCGGAAGATCGCCCAGAACACGCCGCAGATCATTCCGGCGGTCAGGAGCGCGACGGCGATGCGCGCCAGGTCCGGCGCCCCGTCCCGCACCATCAGCAGCCCGCCGACGAGTGCGCCGATATACCCGGCCATGAAGCCCGTGAGGCGAAAGAAATAGCGGCGTATGTAAGCAGGGGCGGTCATGGCGGAAAACCTCGAACAGATGACAAGCTCGCTTTACATTAGGATGGATCTGAGTCAAGCGACCTTTACATTTGGATGGTGCCCTTGCTGACCGCAAACCGTCATGCGATGCGGGCACTGGTCCTGCGACCGAAAGGGGAGAGACGATGCCCACCCGCCAACCGCCCGCCGCCGTGCCGATGCCCGCACTCGACCGGCGCAGCTTGCTGCGGGGTGGCCTGCTCGGCGCGGGGCTGGTCGGTGCGGCGCCTTTGGTGGCGCAGATCGGCGGGGGTTTCACCCATGCGGTCGCGAGCGGAGAGCCGGCGGCGAAATCGGTGCTGCTGTGGACCCGTTACGTCGGTTCGCACCCCACACGGCTGCGGTTCGAGGTGTCGGAAAGCGCGGAGTTCACGAAAATCGCCAGCGGCGGTTCGGTGACCGCAATGCCCGCCAACGACTGGTGCGCCAAGGCGACTGCCAGGGGCCTCGCGCCCGGCCGATGGTATCACTACCGCTTCGTCGCGCCCGACGGCAGCTTCTCTCCGGTCGGCCGCACGAAGACCTTGCCCGAAGGGTCGACCGACCGCTTCCGCATGGCAGTGTTCAGCTGCTCGAACCTCGGCTTCGGGTACTTCAACGGCTACGCCCACGCCGCGCAGGCCGACGAGTTCGACCTCGCCGTGCATCTCGGCGATTACCTCTACGAATATGCGGCGGGGATCTATCCGAGCGCCGCGCAGACCGTTTCGGGACGGCAGATCGAGCCGCCGAGCGAACTCGTGCACTTGGCCGAATACCGCCGCCGCTATGCCAGCTACCGCCTCGATCCTGACCTGATGCGGCTGCACCAGCTCTACCCGATGGTCGCGGTGTTCGACGATCACGAGACTGCCAACGATGCATGGAAGGGCGGGGCGGAGAACCATTCGTCCGAGAGCGAGGGGTCGTGGTCGGCACGAACGAAGGCGGCGATCAAGGCGCGCAGCGAGTGGCTGCCGGTCTCCGACAAGCCGTGGGCGCGCTACGACGTCGGCGACCTCGCCACGCTGTTTCGGATCGAGACCCGGATTACCGCGCGCGACAAGCCGATCGACGTGAACGGCGCGGTCGCCGGCGTGCCGCCCGAGCGGCTCGACGCCGCGCTCGCCGCACTGCGCGACGGAGCCTGGGCCGACCCGAAACGCACGCTGATGGGCGGGGCGCAGGAGCAATGGCTCGCCTCGGGCCTCGCTTCCTCGGTGCGCAGCGGTCGCAGGTGGCAGGTGCTCGTGCAGCAGGTGATCATGGGCGGCTTCTCGACCCCGCCCGACCTGCTCGAGCGGATCGGGACCGATGTACCCGCGGCGGTCCGGCGGCGACTGACCGCCGCAGCCATGACCTCGCGCGCAGGACTGCCGGTCAACATGGACGCGTGGGACGGCTACCCGGCGGCGCGCAAGCGACTGTTTGCGGCCGCGCGCTCGGCCGACGCCAACCTCGTCACGCTGACGGGCGATTCGCACAATGCTTGGGCGTTCGACCTCGCGCACGAAGGCGAGGGCGTGGGGGTCGAGTTCGCCGGACAGTCGGTCACGTCACCGGGTTTCGAATCGAGCCTTGGCATGATCCGCCCCGCCGACCTCGCCGCATCGCTGGTCGGTCATAACAAGGGCATGAAATGGGCCGATACAGCGCGGCGGGGATACATGGCCGTCGAGCTGACGCCCGCGCAGGCTGCGTGCGAATGGCGCTTCAGCGACCCCGTCCGCGCCCGCTCGGCGACCCTCGCCGGGACCCACCGGATGGTCGCGGCCTACGGCGCGCGGCGCTTCACGGCTTGAATCCCGGCCAAGGGTTGAGCCGTTAACGCCTCGTCGCTATGTGAGCGGCCATGGCGCACCGTATCGCAGCTACGACGACTACCACCACCCCGGTCACCCGGGGGCGGCCAGCGTCTGCCAGCTTCGTGCGCTAGCAAGACCTGCCGCCGCCCGGTTGCGGGCGGACCGGCGTCTTCCTCCCGCAACCGCTTCACCCAACTGACGCTTCCGGCGCGCGGCCCTTTCTGCCATGGGCGCGGCAAACGACGGTACGAGGACGATGAGCGAGTTTCTGAAGATCAGCCTGCCCGATGGATCGGTGCGCGAAGTGCCCGCGGGCAGTACCCCGGCGGATATTGCCGCGGCGATCGGTCCGGGCCTTGCCAAGGCTGCGCTCGCGGCGCGCGTGGATCATGGTTCGGGGGCAGAGTTGCGCGACCTCAATCGCGCGTTCGAGGGCGACGCCCAGCTCGCGCTCGTAACCAGCCGCGACGAGGCCGACGCGCTCGAACTCGCCCGGCACGACTTTGCCCACGTTCTTGCCGAAGCGGTGCAGGCGCTGTGGCCCGGCACGCAGATCACCTTCGGCCCGGCAACCGACGACGGGTTCTATTACGACGTCATGGCGCCTGCGAACCGCACGCCGTTCTCGATCGACGACCTTCCGGCGATCGAGGACAAGATGCGCGAGATCATCCGCGCCGACAAACCGCTCACGCGCGAGGTCTGGAGTCGCCAGCAACTGATCAACAAGTGGCAGGCCGACGGCGAGACGTTCAAGGCCGAATGGGCGGCCGAGCTTCCCGAAGGCGAGGAACTGACGGTCTATCGCTCGGGTGACGATTGGCTCGACATGTGTCGCGGTCCGCACCTCCCCTCGACCGGCAAGCTCGACCCCGCTGCCTTCAAGCTGACGCGCGTCGCGGGCGCCTATTGGCGCGGCGACCAGAAGAACGCGCAGCTCACGCGGATCTACGGCACCGGCTGGCTCAACAAAAAGCAGCTCGACGCGCACCTCCACCGGCTGGAGGAGGCCGCCAAGCGCGATCACCGCCGTCTGGGCCGCGAGATGAACCTGTTCCACCTGCAGGAAGAGGCGCACGGCAGCGTGTTCTGGCACCCGCAGGGCTACACGATCTACCGCATGCTGGAGGACTACATCCGCCGCGCGGTGCAGGGCGCCGACTGCCGCGAGGTGAAGACCCCGCAGGTGATGGACGCCCGCCAGTGGGAGAAGTCCGGTCACTGGGGCAAGTACCGCGAGAACATGTTCGTCATCCCCGACGAGGTGCCCAACACCGAGGACGAGGGACCGATCGTTTCCGACGACGCGCAGTGGATGGCGCTGAAGCCGATGAACTGCCCGGCGCACGTGCTAATCTTCAAGCAGGGCATCAAGAGCTACCGCGACCTGCCGCTGCGGCTGGTCGAGAACGGCTGCTGCCACCGCAACGAACCGCACGGTGCGCTCCACGGGCTGATGCGAGTGCGCCAGTTCACCCAGGACGACGGCCACATCTTCTGCCGCGAGGACCAGATCGTCGAGGAAGTGCGCAGCTTCTGCGAGCTTGCCGACAAGGTCTACAAGGACTTCGGCTTCACCTACGCGGTCAAACTCGCGCTGCGCCCCGACCAGCGGTTCGGCTCCGACGAGGACTGGGACAAGGCCGAAAGCGAGCTGCGCCAAGCGGTCATCGATGCCGGGCTCGCCACCGAGGAATACGGATGGGAGGAACTGCCGGGCGAGGGCGCGTTCTATGCGCCTAAGCTCGAATGGCACCTGACCGACGCGATCGGCCGGACCTGGCAGGTCGGGACGATCCAGTCCGACCGCGTGTTGCCCGAACGGCTCGACGCGAGCTACATCGGCGAGGACGGCGAGCGGCACCGCCCGGTCATGCTCCACCGCGCGATCTTCGGCTCGTACGAGCGGTTCATCGGTATCCTGATCGAACACTTCGCCGGCAAGCTGCCGACGTGGCTCGCGCCGACGCAGGCGGTGGTGGCGACGATCGTCTCCGACGCCGACGACTACGCGCATCACGTCGCCGCGAAGCTGGTGGCAGCGGGCATCCGCGTCGAGACCGACGTGCGCAACGAGAAGATCAACTACAAGGTCCGCGAGCACTCCCTCGCCAAGGTCCCGCACCTGCTGGTCGTCGGCAAGCGCGAGGCCGAGGAAGGCACCGTCGCCGTCCGCACGCTCGGCGCGGAGCATCAGAAGGTGATGTCGTTCGACGACGCGCTGGCGATGCTGGTGGGCGAGGCCACCGCGCCGGATCTCCTGCCGGGTTGATCCTCGGGCTCACCGTCGCGGCGATTGCGACCGGGCTGGCGGCGGCGCTGGTCGCGGGCTTCGTTCGCGGGCTCGCCGGGTTCGGGCTCGCGATACTGCTGGTGCCGGTGCTGGGCCTCGCGATCCCGCCCGCCGAGGCGGTGGTGGCGGGCAACTGGCTCGGCTTCATGATCAGCATGGTTTCGCTGCGCAAGCAGGTCGCCGAAACCGAGCGGTCGGCGTGGGTCATCGCCGGGGTGGCGCTTCTGGCGATCCCGCTCGGGGTGCTGGCGCTTTCGGCAGTGACACCGGAAGTCGCGCGGCTGCTTATCGCGCTCGTCGCGATCGGGGCGTTCGTTGCGGTCCTCTTGCCGCCCCGCCCGCACGAGCGGCCCGCGCGCGGCGAGACGGTGGCGACCGGCGTCGCCTCGGGCTTGCTCACCGGTTTTGCGGGGATGCCGGGGCCGCCGGTTGTGCCGTTCTATCTCCGTCGCCCGATCGCGCCTGCAACCGCGCGAGCATCGATGATGTCGGTGTTCCTCGTCACGCAGGGTGCGGGGGCGTTGAGCGCGCTGGCGCTGGGCGTTGCGACATGGCGCGAGTTCCTCGTTGCGCTCGGCCTCTATCCGGCGGTCTTCGTCGGCAACTGGGTGGGCGGCAAGGCGTTCGGCCGCATCGACCCGCGCGCATGGCGCTGGATTGCCGGCGCGGTGCTGGGCCTCGCGGCCGGCGGTGCGGCGCTGAAGCTGGTGAGCGCCTAGAAGGGAAGGAAGCGGCCGGCGAAGATCAGTGCCAGCGTCGATCCCGTCACCAGCGTAAAGCGCACCACCTCGAGGGCGGGCGACTCGCTGGTCAGGACATGGGCTACTGCTCGGGCCATGAAGGCGAAGCTGCGCCCGACTCCCTAATTCCGGGTTAATGCCTCTGATTCGAGCCGGGGCATCTGCTGGCTGGCGCAGTGAAACCCGCCGCCGCCCGCCAGCACCGCGTCTCCCGGCAGGCCGATCGTGGCGCGATCAGGGAACAGCGCGGCGATCGCCGCAACCCCGTCGGCATCGTGGACCGAGCCGAAGGTCGGCACGACCACAAGGTTCGTGGTGATCGCGAAATTGGCGTAGCTGGCCGGCTCGATGAAGTCCCCGCGGGTGACGAGGCCGGGCGAGGGGATCTCGATAACCTCGACCCCGAACGCCTCGGCGCGCGCCTTGGCATCGGCATAGATCGCGGCGTTGGGCTCCCCGGGACCGGTCGCCCGCGGCAGCGCGAGGCGATTGGCGCCCACAAACCGCGCAAGGTTGTCGACGTGCCCGTCGGTATGGTCGTTGAGCAGCCCGTCGCCGAGCCACAGCACGCGGTCGAAGCCCAGATCGCGCGCCAGCCGCGCCTCGATCTCGTCGCGCGAGAGGTGCGGGTTGCGGTTGGGGTTGAGCAGGCACTGCTCGGTCGTCGCGACGAGGCCGGTGCCGTCACCGTCGATCGCCCCGCCTTCGAGGATCCAGTCGGACTGGATGACGTCGAGACCGGCTTCGCCCGCGATCTCCGCGCCGATCTCCTGATCGCCCGCCATCAGGTACTTGCCGCCCCAGCCGTTGAAGCGGCAGCGCACCGCCACGCCGTCGCTCCGCACCAGCGGTCCGGTATCGCGCAGCCAGACGTCGCCGAAGGTCCGCCGCTCGAGCGCGACCGCGCTCGAGACCAGACTGCGCGCCCGCGCCTCGTTCGCTGCGTCGCGCACCAGCAGGCGCACCGCCTGCCCGCTGTCGGCAACGGCATTGGCGAACGCGGCGATCTGCTCCTGCGCGGCTGCAAGCACCTCGGGCCACTCGTCGGCATCGTGCGGGAAGCCGATCCATAGCCAGTCCTGCGGCGCCCATTCGGGCGGCATGATCGCGGTCATGGTGCGGGTGTCAGCAGCCGCCGTCGCCGGCACACGACTTGTCGCGCGCGCCGCGGAATTCATCGCCGTCGTTCCAGTTCGGCCAGCTCGTGCTCATCGCCATGCTGCGCCCGATCCGGTAGTAGAGCTGGAGCACCTGCATCGCGCCCGACCAGTTCCACGCCGGATCGTATTCGTCGGCCGGCTGGTGATAGATGTTCTCAGTCCAGTTCTTGGCGAACGCGGCGCCGGCCTCCTTGCCGCCCTGTTCGAGGTCCTCGCCGCCCTTGAGATACAGCATCGGCACCCCGACCTTGGCGAGGTTGAAGTGGTCCGAACGGTAGTAGAACCCCTTTTCGGGCGTGGGTTCGGGATCGAGCGTCAGCTTCTCGCCGGTTGTCGCAGCCTGGAGGAAGGCATCGAGCTGGCTCTTGGCCCCGCCGATCGCGACCACGTCCTTCGCGCGGCCCGCCATCGGCATGCCGTCGATGTTGATCCCGCCGACCGTCGCGGCGAGCGGGAAGACCGGGTTCGAGCCGTAGTATTCGCTGCCCAGCAGCCCCGATTCCTCGGCAGTGACGGCGAGGAACACCTGGCTGCGGCGGGCAGGCCCAGCCTTGGCATTGGCCTCGGCGAGCGCGACGAGCGCCGCGGTGCCGGTCGCGTTGTCGACCGCGCCGTTGCAGATGTCGTCCCCGCTCGCGTCGGGCTTGCACCGGCCCAGATGATCCCAGTGCGCGGTGTAAAGGACGTATTCGTCCCTGGCCTCGGAGCCTTCGAGCACGCCGATCACGTTCTGCGATTCGAAGGTGCGGATCGCGTTGCCGAACTTGGTCCCGACCTTGACCCCGAGCGGGACGGGCTTGAAGCCCTTGGCCTTCGCCGCCGCCGCCAGCTTGGCGAGGTCCTGCCCGCCCGCGGCGAGGATCTTCTCGGCGACAGGCTTCTGCACCCAGCCGTTCATCATCGTCTGGCTGGCACCCTTGTCGGCGCGCTGGGCGTAGACTTGCGGTCCCGACCACGAGCTTTCGACCACGTTCCAGCCATAGGCGGCGGGGAATGTGTCGTGGACGATGATTGCGCCCGCCGCGCCCTGCCGTGCGGCTTCCTCGTACTTGTAGGTCCAGCGGCCGTAATAGGTCATCGCCCGGCCGCCGAATTCGCCCGCGAGCCCCTCGGTCTCGTAATCGGGATCGTTGATCAGGATGACCGCGGTCTTCCCCTTCATGTCGAGCCCGGCGTAGTCGTTCCAGCCCTTCTCGGGTGCGACGATGCCGTAGCCGACGAACACCAGTTCGCTGTCCTTGAGGTCCACCTGCGCGTTCTCGCGGTAGGTCGCGCCGACCCAGTCGGACCCGTAGGTGAAGGACTGCGCCTTGCCGTCCTTTCCAGTCACCGTCAGCGGGCCGTAGTTCTGCCCGGTAATCTCGACCAGCGGCACGCGCTGGGTCCACGATCCGTTGTTGCCCGGCTTCAGGCCCGCCTTCTGGAACTGCTCGATGAGGTAGGCGATGGTTTTTTCCTCGCCCGGCGTTCCCGGTGCGCGGCCTTCGAACTCGTCGGAGGCGAGCCGCTCGGTGACGGCCTTGATCGTTGCTTCGGACAGCGTCCCCGGGGCGACCTCGGGCACATCGAGCGCGGCGCCAGATGCCTCGGCATCGCCGGTGGCGGTCATCGAACAGGCGGCGAGCGAGAGCGCGGCGGCGGCGCCGAGCAGGATGCGAACCTTCATGCGATAATTCCTCGTTGCGTGGCGGGCTTCTTGCAAAGCACGGGCGCTCTAGCAAGGCCGCGCGCTTGCCAGCGCCGGTCGGGACGGGCAGGGCCGGGGGAATGGCAGGCGATTGGCGATCGGCGATTGGGCGGGCGCAGGAGAATGCGCCGTTCCTCGCCCGTGCACTCGAACGTCAGCCGGACCTTGCCGCATTGCTTGAAGGTGGACACGGCGATGAGGCGCTCGTCTTTGCCAAGCGGGCGGGCGAGGGCGCCGGATCGACCGGTGTCGCCCTGCGGCGCGAGAAGCTGGCGCTCGCCACCGCGCTCGCGATAGGCGACCTGGCAGGGGCATTTCCGCTCACGACGGTCGTGACCGAGCTGTCTGAATTCGCCGACCGCGCGCTCGACCGGGCACTGGCGGCGGCGATCCAAGCACGCGTGCCAGATGCTCAGCCCGCGGGCATGATCGCGCTGGCGCTGGGCAAGCATGGCGCGTGCGAGCTCAATTACAGCTCCGACATCGACCCCATCCTGCTTTACGATCCGGCTACCTTGCCGCGCCGGGCGCGGGACGAGCCCGCCGAAGCCGCGCAGCGCTATGCGCGCGAGGCGGTGCGGTTGATGAGCGAAGTGACAAGCGACGGCTACGTCTTCCGCGTCGACCTGCGACTGCGTCCGGCGAGCGAGGTCAGCCCGCCCGCGATCTCGCTCGACGGAGCGCTGACGCATTACGAAAGCTCGGCGCTGGCGTGGGAGCGCGCGGCCTTCATCCGCGCGCGGGCGGCGGTGGGCGACGTCGCGGCGGGCGAGCGGTTCCTCGCCGCGATCCGCCCGTTCGTGTGGCGCCGCAGCCTCGATTTCGGCGCAATCGGGGACATCCGGCGGCTCTCCACCCGCATCCGCGCAAGTCACGCGGGGCCATCGACGCCGGGGCCGGGCTACAACGTGAAGCTGGGCCGCGGCGGTATCCGCGAGGTCGAGTTTTTCGCGCAGACGCACCAGCTGATTCACGGCGGCCGGGATCCGTCGCTGCGGGTTCGCGGGACGCGCGCCGCGCTCGATGCGCTGGCAGCAGCCGGTATCATAAGCGGCGAGGATGCCCGCGCGCTGGGCGAAGCATACGACCGGTTGCGCACGATCGAGCACCGGCTGCAGATGGTCGCCGACCAGCAGACCCACACTCTGCCTTCGGGTGCGGCACTCGACGGGGTCGCGCGGCTCGACGGCATGGCGGACGGCGCGGCGCTGGTCGCGGAGCTGGCGGACGTCACGGGCGTCGTGGCGTCGCGCTACGACGCGCTCATCGCCGAGGACGGATGCTCGCCGACCACCGTGGTCGCACGGGGCGACGGGCTGGAGAAGCGGCTAGGCGAGCTCGGTTATGCCGAACCGGAGCGGCTGGCGGCACGCATCACCGGGTGGGGCGACGGGCGCATCCGGGCATTGAGGTCCGAAGCCGCGCGCGCCGCGCTCGATGCGCTGCTGCCGGTCCTGCTCGAACGGTTCGCCGCCGCGCCCGACCCCGACCAGGCGGTCACCCGGTGGGAGCGCGTGCTGGGCGCCGCGCCGAGCGCGCTCAACCTGTTCAACCTTCTGCTCCAGCGCCCGGCCTTGATGGACCAGCTCGCCCGCATCCTCGTCCTCGCGCCGACGCTCGCCGACGAGCTGGGTCGGCGGCCCGACCTCCTCGATACGCTGATCGGCCAGCAGGCGCTCGACCTGCCGGGCACCGCTGCCGAAATCGCGACGAGCATGGACGGCTCGGGGGACGGCGACGACTACGAGCAGCAACTCGACCGCATCCGGCGGGTGACCGGCGAGTTGCGGTTCGCGCTGGGCCTGCAGACGATCGCCGCAGCGCACGATCCGCTCGCGATCGCAGGGGCTCTCAGCCGCACAGCCGAGGCCGCGCTGTGCGTCGCGCAAGAGGCCGCGACGCGCGAGTTCGAGCGGGTCCACGGCAGGGTGCCGGGTAGCGAGCTCGTCGTGCTGGGTCTGGGGCGCCTGGGGGGCGGCGCGCTCACTCACGCCTCCGACCTCGACCTGATCTACCTCTTCTCGGGCGAATTCGAGGGCGAATCGGACGGTCCGCGACCGCTCGGTGTGACGCACTACTTCAATCGCCTCGCCCAGCGGGTGACCGCGGCGCTCAGCGTGCCGACCGCCGAGGGCGCGCTCTACGAGGTCGATACCCGCTTGAGGCCGCAAGGAGCGCAAGGGCCGCTCGCGGTCAGCCTGGCCAGCTTCGCCCGTTACCAGCGCGAGGAGGCGTGGACGTGGGAGCACATGGCGCTCACCCGCGCGCGGCCGCTGACCGGCTCGGCAGAGGCGAAGGCCGAATTGCAGGCGACCATCGACGGTGTCCTCGCGGCGCCGCGCGATGCCGCCAAGCTCAAGGCCGACGTGCTGTCGATGCGGGCAGAGATGGCTGCGCACAAGCCGGCCAAAGGGCCGCTCGACGCCAAGCTGCTGCGCGGCGGGCTCGTCGACCTCGAGTTCCTCATCCACTTCCTGCAGTTGCGCGAGCGCACCGCGTTCGACCCCGACCTGCGCACCGCGCTCGGCGGCTTGGCCGGGGCCGGACTCGTACCCGACGCACTCACAGGCGCTCTCGACCTCATGTCGCGGCTGCTGGTCGCAGGACGCCTTCTCGCACCCGACCTTGCCGAGCCGCCGCCCGCCGCTGCCGCCGCGCTGGCCGAGGCCTGCGGCATGGCCGACGTTCCTGCGCTCTTGCACGCATTCGCTCTCGCGCGGCAGGAGGTCGGCAAGGCCTGGGCCGATTCGCTGGGCGAACCGCTGCCGGGCATGGACGACGGAGATTTCGAATGAGCAAGCCGGCCGTGGGCGATCCAATGCCCGATATCGCCATGGTGACGCCCGAGGGCGGCACGGTGCGCCCGTCGGATTTCGCGGGGAAGCCGGTGGTGATCTGGTTCTACCCGAAGGACAATACGCCCGGCTGCACGACCGAGGCGAAGGATTTCTCCGCGCTCGCGGGCGACTTCGCCAAGGCAGGGGTGGCGCTGCTCGGGGTGAGCAAGGATAGCGCGCAAAAGCATCGCGGCTTCATCGAGAAGCAAGGCCTCACCGTGCCGCTCGCCACCGATGCGGCAGAGGGCGGGCTGTCCGATGCGCTGGGCATTTGGACCGAGAAGCAGCTCTACGGGAAGAAGTTCATCGGCATGGTCCGCACGACCTACCTGGTCGGCGCTGATGGCCGGATCGCGAGAGTGTGGGACAAGGTGAAGGTCAAGGGCCACGCCGACGAAGTGCTCGCCGCCGCGCAAGCGCTGTGACCGAACTCATTCCGGTTGGCGAGGCGATCCGCACCGCGCTGCTGACCGCCGACCCGCGCGCCAAGGCGATGGCGGCGCGCAAGGTCGCGCGCGACTGGCGGCTGGGGCGGCTCGGATTCGAGTTTCCGGGGGCCATGCCCGATCGCCCGGCGCGTCCGGCCGCGCCCGAGCTGCTTCCGCCAAAACAGATGCCCAAGCGCGGCAAGGCCGGCTCCGAGAGAAACCGGATCGCGCTGTGGCATTCGCTTGCGCACATCGAATTCGTCGCCATCGACCTCGCGCTCGACGTGGCCGGACGCTTCGGAGGGGAGATGGGCGAGGGTTTCGTCAGTGACTTCCTGGCCGTGGCGGCGGACGAGGCGATGCACTTCGCGATCCTCGAGCGTCACCTCGCGACGATGGGCAGCCGCTATGGCGCGTTGCCCGCACACGACGGATTGTGGCAGGCGGCGGAGGACACAGCGCACGATGTCGCGGCGCGATTGGCGATCGTGCCGATGGTGCTCGAGGCGCGCGGCCTCGACGTCACGCCCGCGACCCTCGAACGGGTCCGTGCGCAGGGCGACTGGCATGGTGCGAAAGTGCTCGAACGAATCCTTGACGACGAAATCCGCCATGTCGCCGTGGGCGTCAAATATCTTAACGCGTGCGCCGAAAAGCGTCGGATCGACCCGGAAAATCTCTGGATTTCATTGGTCCGCAGGCACTTTCGTGGGGGCTTGAAGCCTCCATTCAACGACTCGGCGCGTTCGGCAGCCGGTTTGTCGCTCAGTGCGTGTGCTGCACTTGCTTCGTAAAAGTTTCACCGGTTAATCCACAATCCACGAGACGGCGGGGGGTTCCGATCAGTCTCTGAAAATTGTCGCGAAGCCCGCCTTGGCGGAGATTTCGCAAACGGGTTCGCGCGGCGCCGGGGGGTGTCGCAAGATAAAGGACGGGTACTTTGGTCGCAAACCTTATCCAGCGTCGCATTTTCGCTGCACTTGCTGCAGCTGGTGCGTTCTTCTCGATGGGTGCCACGCCCGCTCTCGCCAATTCCAGCGCCGCCGCTTCCGCCGATATCGCCGCCCCGGTGCGCGATGCCCGCGCCGCCGGCATCAATTCCACCGACGAGCAGTTCAAGCAGCTCTTCTCGAGCTGGCAGTCGCTCGACGGTGTAAACGCGCCGAACCCGGTCGCTCCGACCACCGGCGTCGCCATTCCGTCGCGCGCTCCGCTCGCCGTCGGCAGCACCTCGAGCAGCTACGGCCTGCGCACCCACCCCGTTCTCGGCGGCACCCGCGCCCACAAGGGCATCGACCTCGCCGCGCCGACTGGTACCCCGGTTTATGCCACCGCCGATGGCGTCGTCGGCAAGGCCGAATGGTTTTCCAGCTACGGTCTCTACGTTTCGATCGGCCACGGTGCCGAGCTCGAGACCCGCTACGCCCACATGTCGCGCCTGGCGGTTGCCGCCGGTGAGCGCGTTCGCAAGGGCGACGTGATCGGCTACGTCGGTTCGACCGGCCGCTCGACCGGCCCGCACCTGCACTACGAAGTGCGCGTTTCGGGCGAAGCAGTGAACCCGATCCCGTACATGGCAGAGGCGACTCCGTCGGCCGGCATCGCGCTCGCCGCGAAGTAAGCACCGAAATACGGCCGTCCCGTCGCACCGCGGGACACGGCAAGAACACGGAGAGGGTGTAGGACAAGGGCGGCAGGCGAAAGCCAGCCGCCCTTTTTCCTTGTCATGGCGACCCGATATGCGGCCGCCTTTTCGCTTGCCGGACGGACTGCAGGCGATACCTTCCGCAGTCGAAGAGGCCACCCGAGCCTCGGGACCACGACGCGGGAGACGACAACACGATGCATCCCATCGAGCACGCGCGCACCAGACCCGATCACCCGGCGGTGATCATGGCAGGCAGCGGTGCCAGCATGACCTTTGCGGAGATGGATGCAGCGGCGAACCGCTTCGCCCACCTGCTTCGCGCGCGCGGCCTTGCCGCAGGTGACGCGTTCGCGGTGCTGCTGGAGAACCGGCTCGAATATTTCACGCTGATCTGGGGATCGCAGCGAGCGGGTACGATGCTGGTGCCGGTTTCGACCCGGCTGACCGCACCCGAGATCGCCTATATCCTCGCCGACAGCGGCGCGAAGCTGCTGATCACGTCGGGCAAGTTCGCCGAAGCGCTTTGCGCTATTCGCGAAGGGCACCCGGAGCTGGCGGTGATCGCCATGGATGCCGACGGCGACGAATCGTTCGCCGCCGCGCTCGCGAGACAACCGGAAACGCCGATCGCCGACCAATCCGCTGGCCAGACGATGCTCTACAGTTCGGGGACGACCGGTCGGCCCAAGGGCGTCCGGCCCAAGTCGCCCGAAGACCCGTCCCCCACGGCGCCGGTGGCCCTCATGGGCCTCGCCACGGTGGGCGCCGGGATGCCAACCGACGGATCGATTGTCTATCTATCCCCCGCACCGCTTTATCATGCGGCCCCGATCGGGTGGGCCTCGACCGTCCATCGGCTCGGCGGCACCGTCGTCATCATGGAGAAGTTCGAGCCCGAGGCAGCGTTGCAGGCCATCGAGCGCTTCCGGGTCACCGATAGCCAATGGGTGCCCACGCATTTCGGCCGCATGCTCAAGCTGCCCGACGAGGTGAAGGCGCGCTACGACCTGTCGAGCCACCGCCGCGCCATCCATGCGGCTGCCCCGTGCCCGGTCCCGATCAAGCGGGCGATGATCGACTGGTGGGGTCCGATAATCCTCGAATACTATGCCGGCTCCGAAGGCATCGGAATGACGCTGGTCGATTCGACGAACTGGCTCGAGCGGCCGGGGACGGTCGGCAGGGCGATCTTCGGCGCGCTGCACGTCTGCGGCCCGGACGGCGAGGAGCTGTCGCCAGGCCGGGACGGACTCATCTATTTCGAGAATGCGGTCCTCCCAAGCTATCACAACGACCCCGAAAAGACGGCCGATGCCATGCACCCCGCTGGCTGGATGACGCTGGGGGACATCGGGCACGTCGACGAGGACGGCTACCTGTTCCTCACCGATCGCAAGAGCCACATGATCATCTCGGGCGGCGTGAACATCTATCCGCAGGAGATCGAGAACCTGCTCGCCAGCCATCCAAAGGTGATGGACGCAGCAGTGATCGGTGCGCCGGATGCGGACCTTGGCGAGCGCGTCGTCGCGGTCGTGCAGCCGGTCGACATGGGCGAGGCCGGCCCCGAGCTGGAACGCGAGCTGTGCAGCTACCTTGCGCCGCAGCTCGCCCGCCACAAGATTCCCCGCCTGTTCGAATTCCGCGCCGACTTGCCCCGCGAAGCGAACGGCAAGCTCTACAAGCGCGAGCTGCGCGACGAGTTCGCGGCGCGCGCGCGCGCGGAGGCATGATGGCAGTCACTGCGCGCATTGCTTCATTCGCACCAGCGCTTGCCCTGGCCGCATGTGCCACTGTTGAGCCGGTCGGTTCCATCGAATCGGTGCGGGCGATCGACGAGCGGCAGCGCGCGATGGTCGCGGCGGCGGATGTGGAGGGCCTCAGCGCGCTCACCCATGCCAACCTGCGGATCAATGCCCCGACCGGGCGCGTCCTCGATCGGGCGCAGTTCCTTTCCGGTATGCGATCCGGCGGGATCGCCGCCGAGCGGTTCGAACGGATCGCCGAAGACGTCTCGATCAGCGGCAATGTCGCGGTGGTGATCGGGCGCGAGGTGTTTACGCCCACCGCAGGCAGCGAACTGGGCCGGACATACGGCGCGGTGCCCCTGCTGCGGCGCTATACCAACGTCTACCTGTGGGAGGACGGCCGCTGGTACTGGCTCGCGCGCCAGGCCGCGGTGGTGCCGGCGCGCTAATCTGCGAGCAGGCGCTCGGCGATGCGCCGGACTTCTTCGCCCATGTCCTCACGCTCCAGCGCCAGCGCGAGGGTTGCCTCGACGAACCCGGTCTTGCTGCCGCAGTCGAAGCGCCGCCCGGCAAAGGTTACCGCGTGGAACGGCTGGTCGCCGATCATCCGCGCCATCGCGTCGGTGAGCTGGATCTCGCCGCCCGCGCCCTTTTCCTGCGCTTCGAGCGTGCGCATGACTTCGGGCTGGAGGATATAGCGGCCCGAGATGATCTTGTTCGACGGCGCCTCTGCGACCGGCGGTTTTTCGACGAGGCCGGTCACTTCGGTCAGGGTAGCCGAGATTTCGGCGCCGGGAGCGATCACGCCGTAGCTGCTGACATCCTCGCGCGGGACTTCGAGAACCGAGATGAGGTTGCCGCCGACTTCGTCATAGGCAGCGATCATCTGCGCGAGGCAGCCGGGCTCGCCGTGCATCAGCTCGTCGGGCAGCAGGATCGCGAAGGGTTCGTCGCCGACGATGTCGCGTGCACACCAGATCGCGTGGCCGAGGCCCAGCGGTTCCTGCTGGCGAACGTAGGCGCAGTTGCCCGGCCCGAGCCGGGTGGGGGCAAGCACCGACAGGTCCTTGCCCCGATCCGACATCGTCTTTTCCAGTTCGAAGGCGATGTCGAAGTGGTCTTCGATCGCGCTCTTGCCGCGGCCGGTGACGAAGATCATCTGTTCGATCCCGGCCTCACGCGCTTCGTCGACCGCGTACTGGATCAGCGGCCGATCGACGATCGGCAGCATTTCCTTGGGGATCGCCTTGGTGGCGGGCAGGAAACGGGTGCCGAGCCCTGCGACCGGGAACACGGCTTTGCGGATCGGTTTGCGACTGCTCATGGCGGGGCGATACGGATAGCGGAATCGCCGCGCAACCAGCGATCTTGCGACTATCCGGAATCGCGCTAGTGCGAAGCGCATGGACAAGATCATCGTCGAAGGCGGCAAGCGCCTGTCAGGGACCATCCCGATCTCGGGCGCGAAGAACTCGGCTCTCACGCTGATTCCTTGCGCACTGCTGACCGACGAGCCGTTGACGCTGCGCAACCTGCCGCGCCTTGCCGACATCGATGGGTTCCAGCACCTGATGAACCAGTTCGGCGTCACGACCGTGATCCAGGGCAGCCGCCCCGAGGATTTCGGCCGTGTGATGACGCTGGAAGCGACGCGGATCACCGGCACCGTCGCGCCCTACGATCTCGTGCGCAAGATGCGCGCCTCGATCCTCGTGCTCGGGCCGATGCTCGCGCGGATGGGCCAGGCCAAGGTTTCGTTGCCGGGCGGCTGCGCGATCGGCAACCGGCCGATCGACCTCCACCTGAAGGCGCTCGCCGCGTTCGGAGCGGTAATCGAGATCGCGCAAGGCTATGTCGCCGCGCACGCGCCCGACGGCGGTCTGCCGGGCGGCGAGTTCGATTTCCCCGTCGTCTCGGTCGGCGCGACCGAAAACGCGCTGATGGCGGCGGTCCTCGCCAGCGGCACCTGCCGCCTGTTCAACGCCGCGCGCGAGCCCGAAGTCGTGGACCTGTGCAACCTGCTCGTCGCGATGGGGGCCGAGATCGAGGGGGTCGGCACCTCCGACCTGACGATCCACGGCGTCAAGCGGCTCCACGGCGCGACCTATCGCGTGATGGCCGACCGGATCGAGGCGGGAAGCTACGCCTGCGCGGCGGCGATCACGGGCGGCGATGTCCTGCTCGAGGGTGCCAATGCGGTGGAGATGTCCTCGACGCTCCACGCCCTGCGCAACATCGGTGTCCATGCCGAAGAAGCGAAGAACGGTGTGCGCGTCGCCGCCGACGGCAAGCTCAAGGCCGCGAACCTCACCACCGCCCCCTATCCGGGCCTCGCGACCGACATGCAGGCGCAACTCATGGCGCTGCTCACCGTGGCCGAAGGCACGAGCGTTCTCAACGAGACCATCTTCGAGAACCGCTACATGCACGTGCCCGAATTGAACCGCATGGGCGCGCACATCGAAACTTCGGGACGCACCGCGATCGTCCATGGGGTGGCCAAGCTGACCGGCGCAGAAGTTATGGCGACCGACCTGCGTGCTTCGATGAGCCTGGTCATCGCGGGCCTCGCTGCCGAAGGGCAGACCGAGGTGCGCCGCCTGTACCACCTCGATCGCGGCTACGAGCGGCTCGAGGAAAAGCTCGCGCTGGTCGGTGCGCAGGTGGAGCGTGTGGGCGACGAATGATCGCAGCCGCGAATCGGTGACGAATCGAGGCGGCACTCGATTCGTCGATTCGGCCACGATCGCGGGACACTTTTCCGGTTCACCGGCGTTGGCTGGTAAACGGAAAGAGAGGTTCGCAATGCTGCTCAAACTCACGGCGCTCGGCGCGCTCGGGTATGTAGGTTACCAGTACTACAGGAAAAATGTCGCCGGCCACGATTCCCGCGCTGCCTTTGCCGGTGGCCAGGGGCACGAAGGCAACATTCATCAGGTGCGCGAAGCCGGACCTGATGCTATGCGAGACGATACCGCGGCCAACTGGGACAAGGCGGACCAGGCCAGCGATGAAAGCTTCCCCGCCAGCGATCCCCCGGCGACCTATTAAAGGAGCAACGGGACTGGATCGCTCCTGACGGGGCGAGAGGCGGGCGGAACCCTTGATGGGCTCCGCCCGCTTTTTTAATGCTGGCGCACTATTGCGGGCCGAAATCGGCGTGCTAGTGCATCGGTAGCGGGGCAAAGCGGCCTCCCGCTCAGGCACGGACGGTGCCCAAGCGTCGCGGTTCAGCGGGCGAATTTCGTCCGAAGGAGCGCGCATGACACCTGCCCTGGCCCCCTCTTTTTCCGAACTGGTCAGAACTTCCGCCCGCGTCGGCGCCCTCAGCTTTGGCGGGCCCGCCGGGCAGATCGCGCTGATGCACCGCGAAATCGTCGACGAGCGCAAGTGGGTCGACGAAGGCGCGTTCCTGCGCGCGCTCAACCTGTGCCACCTGCTGCCAGGACCCGAGGCGCAGCAGCTCGCGACGTGGATCGGCTGGCGCCTCCACGGAGTGCGCGGGGGGCTGGTCGCGGGCCTGCTGTTCGTGCTGCCCGGTGCGGCGGTCATGCTGGCGCTGTCGATGCTGTACGTCGCGGCGGCCGGGCTCGGCTGGTTCGCCGCGTTGTTCCTCGGGATCAAGGCGGCGGTTCTCGCGATCGTCGCGCAGGCGCTTTGGCGGGTCGCCGGGCGGGCGCTCAGGACCCGGTTCAAGCAGGCGTTGGCGGTGGTCGCATTTCTCGCGCTGGCCATCGCCGGGGCACCGTTCCCGGTGGTCGTGGCAATCGCGGGCGTGATCGGCGCGGTCGTGGCGCGGATCCGGCCCGAATGGCTCGATACCCACGCCCCGCAAGCCGAAGCGCGCACCGAGCCAAGTGGACAGTCACTGGCGCGTTCCACCGCCATTACGGTCGTGGCCTGGCTTGCCATCTGGGCCGCTCCGATGGTTTTGGTCGCCGCAACGCTGGGCACTGACCACGTGCTGTGGGACGTCGGCGCGTTTTTTTCGAAGCTTGCTGTCGTCACCTTCGGCGGGGCCTACGCGGTGCTCGGCTACATGGCGCAGGAGGCGGCGGGCGGGCTCGGCTGGTTGCGGCCCGGCGAGATGGCCGATGGCCTCGGCCTCGCGGAGACGACGCCCGGTCCCCTGATCATGGTGACCCAGTTCGTCGGCTTCCTCGCGGGTTGGCGCGATGCCGCGCCGCTGACGCCCTTGGCCGGCGCGGTCGCGGCGGCGGCGCTGACGACATGGGTGACGTTCGCGCCCTGCTTCCTGTGGATTTTCGCCTGCGCCCCGTGGATGGACCGGCTCGAGCGCAGCCCGGCGCTGCAGGGCGCGCTGGCGGCGATCACCGCCGCAGTGGTGGGAGTGATCGCCAACCTCGCGCTGTGGTTCGGCTGGCACGTGCTGTTCCCGGCGTTCGATACCTCGGTGCCGGGATGGGGCTTCGACTGGCGCGCGGGGGTAATTGCCCTGGTGGCGTTGGGGCTGATCTTCGTGTTCAAGCGCGGGATTCTCACCACGCTCGCCGTCTGCGCCGCTTTAGGCTTGGCGCTCGGCCTCGCCTTCCCGCTCGGTTGAAACCAGCCAGAGCCGGATAGCCCCCGCTAGCCCGCACGGCGTGGCGCTGGCGATGCGCTCCTCGTCGATCTGCGCGACGAGAGCATTTAGCGGGACCCCCTCCCGCACAGCGGCCCCGCGGAGCATGTCCCAGAACATCGGCTCGAGGCTGATCGAGGTCTTGTGTCCGGCGATCTCGACCGAGCGCTTGACCGGCGGGTGGTACGGTGTGGCCATCGCCAGAGCGCTAAGGCGAACCTGTCGCCTGCACAACAACGCGATACGCCGCCATACAGGCGCGATCCAGTAGGGGCGGATGGATGGACGAGGTGGGCCTTCCATACGCGGCGCAGCGACGCCGGTTCCTCACCGGCGCGGGTGTCGCGGCGGTCGGGCTGACGCTGCCGCTGCTCTCGAGCGGGTTGCGGCCCGCGCCTTTCGCCGCGCCGCTGCCGGCGATCCTCCCAGCCGCTTCGCGCGCCGAACCCGACCTCGCCATGCCGCGCCTCTATCCGCGCGCGATGGCCGCGCTCGACCGGCATGGCGGCTCGATCGTCCACCGCGACCGGATCGGCATCGTCGACTTTTCGCAACCCTCGCGAGAGCCGCGTCTGCACCTCGTCGACCTCGAAAGCGGCAAAGTCGATTCGCTGCTCGTATCGCATGGCAAGGGTTCGGACCCGGCGCGCAGCGGGTGGCTCCAGAGCTTTTCCAATGTGCCCGATTCCGAGGCCTCCTCGCGCGGCGCCTACCTCACTGGCGCGGAATACATCGGCAAGCACGGCCGCTCGCGGAGATTGGCCGGGCTCGACCCGGATAACAACCTCGCGCAGCCGCGCGCGATCGTGATCCACGGCGCGGAATATGTGAGCGAGGCGATGGCCTCGGCGCAGGGACTGGTCGGGCGCAGCCAGGGCTGTTTCGCGGTGGCGCAGGATGCGATCGGCGATGTGCTCGAGCGGCTGGGCGAGGGGCGGTTGCTGTTTGCGTGGAAGTGAGGGGATAGCGAGGGGAAAGCCGCCGCCGAGAGCCTGCCCCGGCGAAGTCGGGCATCGAATGGGTTTGTCGGCTGTCAGCCGCCAACCCGCCGGCCGAGCCGGGCGGTGCCGCATTCTGTGCGGCCCCGGCGCCGACGTGACCGCGCCTCCGCCCGTCAGTACATGTGCTGGCCGCCGTTGATGCTCATCGTCGAACCGGTGACGAAGCCGCCTGCGTCGCTCGTCAGGAAGGCCACACCGCGGGCGATTTCGTCCGCTTGGCCGAGGCGGCCGACGGGGATTTTGGCGACGATCTTTTCCAGCACCGGTTCGGGCACCGCGGCGACCATGTCGGTGTCGATGTAGCCTGGGGCGATCGCGTTCACGGTGACGCCCTTCTTGGCGCCTTCCTGTGCCAGCGCCTTGGTGAAGCCGTGAATGCCGCTCTTGGCCGCGGCATAGTTGACCTGGCCGTACTGGCCGGCCTGCCCGTTGATCGAGCCGATATTGACGATCCGGCCCCAGCCGCGCTGGACCATGCCGCCGAACGTGGCCTTCGCCATGTTGAAGCACCCACCGAGGTTGATGCGCATGACGTCGTTCCAGTCGTCGAAGCTCATCCGCGCGAGTGTGCCGTCGCGGGTGATGCCGGCGTTGTTCACGACGATATCGACCGGGCCGATGTCCGCCTCGATCTGCGCGCACCCGTCGATGCAGGCCTGGTGATCGCCCACGTCCCAGCGATAGACCGCGATCCCGTGCGCGTCGGCGAACGCCTTCGCCTTGGCATCGTTGCCGGCGTAGTTGGCGACGACGGTGCGCCCCTGTTCCTTAAGCGCGAGGCTGATCGCCTCGCCGATACCGCGGGTACCCCCGGTCACGATTGCCACGCGCGTCATGTCGGCTCCTTGCCTGTCAGGTTTGCCTCTCCAGGCTTCTGACTAGGCCACCGCCGGGGATTCGCAATGAAAAACCCGGCACATGGCCGGGCGTTCATACCAATTCACGAGTTCCGGGCGGCGACGTCAGAAACGGAACTGCGTGCCCACGTAAACCGCTTGGTCGTCGCGCACCGCGTCGGTGAGCGGGGCGAGACGATCGCGGTCCTGCGACAGGCGCAGGCCGGCGGTGACGTTGAGGTTGCGCGACAGACGGTATCCGGCGCCGAGATCGACAGCCTGCTCGCCGGCACCGGCCAGCGTTCGCGGGCTGCGACCGGCTTCGCTGACCGCTTCGAGCGCAAGGCGCGGCTGGAGGCGGCCCGGCGCTTCCTTGGCGCCTTCGCGCGGGCGGTAGCTGGCAAGGTCGGGCATCTCGATCTTCTTCAGGTCGAGTGCGGGGGCGGTGGTCTTCGCGAAGCTTTCGTACCCGCGCGAAATGCCGAGGTTGTAGCGGCCGCGGGCGAGGGTCGCGATCGACGGGCCGTTGCCCGGTTCGCCCTGCGCGGCGGCGATGGCGCTGCGCACCGAAATCGCGCGCGCCTCGTCGGGAGCGACGCGGATCGCAACCGTCGCGCGGCGATCGCTGTCGAGCGCGGTGCCGGCGGGGGTGAAGCGCATCGAATGTCCGCGCGCGGCCATCTTGGCAGCGACGCGCCGGGCGATTGCCGGATCGACATTGGCAGGAGTGAATGGAGCGAAGCGCGCCATGCTCGGTGCGGCAGGGACGCTATCATCGGGAACCGCGAGAACCGCGGTCGGGACGGCCGCGAGCAGCGCAGCCGCAAGCAGCAGCGATGAGCCGCGACCGGCTCCGCCACCCTTTTGCCCCGCACTGTTCCCCGCGTGAATCACGCCAAAAGCCTTCCCGTTCTCCCCGCCAGCATCTCGCTCATCCCTTTGTCCAGCGAGACTGAACGATCCATGAGTCATCCGGTTTCGCCTGAAACCGACTCACCCCGGATCGTTCCGGCGGGCATATTTCATAGATTCATCCCAATGATTTTTCCAGCTTTTCCACATCCGCAATGCGGTTCGCGGCGGATGTGTTGCCTTGACCGCACAAAACTCCGGCTTGGGCGATTAAGCGGCTATTCAGCGCTCCGGACGGTTAGTGCCGACGACGCCTTGCCCGCATCGCGCGGGCGCACTAGAGGCGATGACGACTTACCTCATGAGGACCTTTCCTTGAGCATGACCGCCCCTTCGCGCCCCGTCCGTCTGTCTCGCGCCGCTGTCGCCATCGCCGCGCTTGCCGCGCTTGCCGCGTGCGGTGGCAAGGAGCGCCCCAAGGCCGACCTCGCCGCCAGCCAAGTGACGACGATCGGCGTCAACGCCTACCTCTGGCGCGCCGCGCTCGAAACCGTGAGCTTTGCTCCGCTGCTCCAGTCCGACAGCAATGGCGGCGTGATCGTGACCGACTGGTACGCCAACCCGCGCAACCCGGGTGAGCGGGTCAAGATGACCGTCTCGATTCTCGACCAGGACCTGCGCGCCGATGCGGTGCGCGTCGCTGCGAGCCGCCAGGTGTCGCAAGGCGGCCAGTGGGTCGATGCTCCGGTCCAGGCGGCCACCGTGCAGAAGCTCGAGGACATCATTCTCACCAAGGCGCGCGCGCTGCGCCGCCAGGCGATCGCCTCCTGATTTGCCGCGAGGCGGCCTGCAAAGCGAGGCCGCCTCCGCTTCCGGTGCTCACGACCCGGAAGGTCACCGCGCGCCGATTCTCGATGGCCCCAATTTGGCCTTTGGCCAGCTTCGCTTCCGCCTTCGCCTGACGACAAATCACAGGTATGCGAATTTCATGACTGCCGAACGCTTCGAACCCGGATCCGCTGATGCGAAGTGGCAGCGCGCCTGGGACGAGGCCGAGGCATTCCGGGCCGACAGCGCCAGCAACAAGCCCAAGAGCTACGTGCTCGAGATGTTCCCCTACCCCTCGGGGCGCATCCACATCGGCCACGTGCGCAACTACACGATGGGCGACGTCCTTGCCCGCTACAAGAAGCTGACCGGACACGAAGTGCTCCACCCGATGGGGTGGGACGCGTTCGGGATGCCGGCCGAAAACGCGGCGATGGAAAAGGGCGTCCATCCGGGCGGCTGGACCCGCGCGAACATCGATCACATGAAGGCGCAACTGAAGCGCCTCGGCTTCGCGCTTGACTGGAGCCGCGAGCTCGCGACCTGCGACCCCGAATACTACGGGCACGAACAGGCGCTGTTCCTCAAGCTCTACGAAGCCGGCCTCGTCTACCGCAAGGAAAGCGAGGTCAACTGGGACCCGGTCGATATGACCGTGCTCGCCAACGAGCAGGTCATCGACGGCAAGGGCTGGCGCTCGGGCGCTGAGGTCGAGAAGCGCAAGCTGAGCCAGTGGTTCCTGCGGATCACCCAGTTCGCCGAGGAACTGCTCGACGGGCTCGGCAGCCTCGATACCTGGCCCGACAAGGTCCGGCTGATGCAGGAGAACTGGATCGGCAAGAGCCAGGGCCTGCGCGCGACGTTTAGGCTGGTCGACAGCCCGACCGGAATCGAGGTGTTCACCACCCGGCCCGATACGCTTTACGGCGCCAGCTTCGTGGCAATCGCCGCCGACCATCCGCTTGCCCGCAGCATGGCACAGAACGTGCCCGAACTCGCCGCGTTCATCGCCGAGTGCAAGAAGGGCGGCACCACCGCGGCGGAAATCGAGACGCAGGAGAAGAAGGGCTTCAACACCGGCCTTTCGGTGTCGCACCCGCTCGAACCGGCGTGGCACCTGCCGGTCTACGTCGCGAACTTCGTGCTGATGGAATACGGCACCGGGGCGATCTTCGGCTGCCCGGCGCACGACCAGCGCGACCTCGATTTCGCAAGGAAATACGAACTGCCGGTCCACCGCGTCGTGGCTGACGGCGACGATGACGGCGAGGTGTTCACCGGCAGCGAGGCCTACACCGGGCCGGGGCGGATCGTTAATTCGCGCTGGCTCGACGGGATGACCGTCGAAGAGGCGAAGGCGGCGGTGGCTGCCAAGGCGCAGCACGAGGGCTGGGGCCAGGGCGAGACGCAGTGGCGCCTGCGCGACTGGGGCGTCAGCCGCCAGCGCTACTGGGGCACGCCGATCCCGTTCATCCACTGCGGCACCTGCGGCATCGTCCCGGTGCCGGAGGCGCAGCTCCCCGTCGTGCTGCCCGACGACGTCGACTTCCAGACGCCGGGCAATCCGCTCGATCGCCATCCGACGTGGAAGCACGTCGACTGCCCCCAATGCGGCAGCGCGGCCACGCGCGAGACCGACACGCTTGATACCTTCGTCGATTCGAGCTGGTACTTCCTGCGCTTCGCCAGCCAGCCGGGCGACAAGCCGTTCGACCGCGACGAGGTGGCGAAGTGGCTGCCGGTCGAGCAGTACATCGGCGGCATCGAGCACGCGATCCTGCACCTGCTCTACGCCCGCTTCTGGACCCGCGCGCTCAAGCACATCGGCCTGATCGACTTCGCCGAGCCGTTCGCCTCGCTGTTCACGCAAGGCATGGTGACGCACGAGACCTACTCGCGCCGCGACACCGATCGCGACGTGTGGTTCGGCCCCGACGAAGTGGCCCGCTCCGGCAACGGCGCGACCCTGCTCGCCGATGGCGCGCCGGTGACGATCGGCAAGGTCGTCAAGATGTCGAAGTCGAAGAAGAACGTCGTCGATCCCGACACGATCATCGACCGCTTCGGCGCGGATGCCGTCCGCTGGTTCATGCTGTCCGACAGCCCGCCCGAACGCGACCTGCCGTGGTCTGAAGCGGGGATCGAAGGCTGCTCGCGCTTCGTGCAGCGCCTCTGGCGCCTGTTCGGCGAACACGATGCAGCGGTTTCGGGTGCCGATGCAGCGATTGATCGCAAGCTCCACCAGACGATCGACGCGGTCGGCCGCGATATCGAGGCGCTGGCCTTCAACAAGGCCGTCGCGCGGATTTACGAGCTGACCAGTGCGGTCGAAAAGGCCGCGCATTCCGCCAGCCGCAGCCTTGCGATCCGCACGCTCGTCCAGCTCGTCGCGCCGATGATGCCGCACCTTGCGGAAGAGGCATGGTCGCAGCTCGGGCAGCCCGGCCTCGTCGCGCAGTCGGACTGGCCAGCGGTCGATCCCGCGCTGCTGGTCGAGGACGAGGTCACCATCGCAGTGCAGGTCAAGGGCAAGCTGCGCGATACGCTGACGGTTGCCAAGGGCCTGCCGCAGGCCGAGCTTGAAGCTCTTGCGCTCGCCTCCGACAAGGTCCAGCGTTCGCTCGAAGGAGCAGCCGTGCGCAAGGTGATCGTGGTGCCCGACCGTCTGGTGAATATCGTCGCATGACGCGTCTCGCAGCCCTCGTCGCGGCGTCGCTCGCGCTGGCCGGATGCGGCCTCCAGCCGATGTACGCGGGCGGGTCGAGCGGGGTGGTCGCGAGCCAGCTCGCCTCGGTCGAGGTGCCGGCGATCCAGGGCCAGGCGGGCTGGCTCGTGCGTAATGCGCTGGTCGACCGGCTCGGCGCCGGCGGACAGGCCGCCGCGCGCTACCGGCTCGACGTCGCGCTGGATGACAAGCTGCAGGGACTCGGCGTGCTGAGCGACGACACGGTCGGCCGCGAACGGCGCACGTTGCGCGCGCGCTACCAGCTTGTGGACCTGTCGAACGGCACAATCCTTCTCGACGAGACCGCCGGATCTGATGCGGGCATCGACGTCGTGTCGAGCGAGTACGCGACCATCGCGGCCGAGCAGACCGCGCTCGAGAACCTGTCGAAGGAAGTCGCTTCGCAGATCACCAGCCGGCTCGCGCTCGCCCTGCGCGAGCAGCGATGAAGGCGACCCAGAAGGACTTCGCCGCTGTCGCCCCCCGCGCGGTGCGGGCGTGCAAGACCTACTTCTTCTGCGGGCCCGACGAAGCCGGTGCCGCCGCCGCCGCGCAGCGCATCGCAGCGATGCTCGAAAATCCGGGCGAACGCATCGAGCTGTCAGGCGCGGACCTGCGACGCGATCCGGTTCTGCTGGCCGACGAAGCACGCTCGACCTCGCTGTTTGCCGAAGCGCGGCACGTGGTGGTGCGGGCGAGCGGCGACGAGGCGCACGATGCGCTGGCCAACCACCTCGCCGCGATCGACGCCGATGAGGGGGCGCCGTGCCCGGTGCTGGTGGTGGCAACGTCGGCGACCGACAAGGCCCGCAGCGCGAAGCTCCTCGAAGGGCGCGCCGATGCGCTCGTCGCGATGTTCTACCCGCCGGACCTGGCGCAGATTCGCGAATCGATCCGCACCATGGGCGAGGAGCGCGGCTTGCGCATGTCCGGGCAGCTCGCGGAGCGGATCGCGCGGGCGACCAGCTTCGACGTGCGCCTCGCCCAGTCCGAGATCGAGAAGCTGGCGCTTTATCTCGATGCCGCGCCCGAAGCACCCGTAACTCCCGACGCGCAGGCGCTCGACGCGATCGGCGCGCGCACCGAAGACGACGGTTTCATGCCGCTGGTGAATGCCGTCCTGTCCGGCCAGACCGATCGGCTCGCGGCGGAGCTGTCGCGCTTTCGCGAGCTGTCGATCAATCCGGTCGGCCTGCTGCTGGCCTTCGAGCGCCGCGCCGCGCAGCTCGCCCAGCTCAATGCGCGGCTTCCACGCGGGGGACGGGTGAAGGATTTCGTGCAGGCCGAAAGCAAAGCACGGCGGGTCTTCTTCAAGGACGTGCCGGACATCTCGGTCCAGCTCGAACGGTGGCGCGGACGGCGGCTCGAGAGGCTGGTTGCCCGGCTGGTCGAACTCCACCGCGAGCTCCTTGCCAACAGCGCGGCGAGCGAGACGCTGATCGCCCAGGCGATGGCGGGCATGGCCGGCATGGGCCAGCGACCGGCCGAGCGGGGGTCCGGCATTCCGACCCGATAGTTTCGTTTGCCGGGGCGCTCGACAGTGGTTACTGCATGCATGTTGCTGCAATGCAGCGCAAAAGTGTGATAGCGACCCGCTGCAATAGTACCGGCGAAGTAGCACACGAGTTGAGCCGGTCATCGCGGAGCGGAGCATGAATGCGCCTGTGAACGACCACTCAAAGACGGGCGCGGCAATACCGCTGGTGCCGTCGCTCGAGCGGCGGCGGGTGCGCATCTACCTCTTCATGGTCCTGCTCGATGTCGCGATCCTGCTCGGATCGTTCGCCTTGGTGAGCGAGGCGTATGCTTTCGGACGGGCGTCGCGATCCAACCTGTTCGAGGCGCAACTGCTGTTGCCGCTCTATCTCACACTGGCGCTCTACCAGCCGACCTACTCGATCAATTCGCTCCAGACGTGGCAGTTCGCCGCACGCAAGGCGATCTGGGCGCTGGCGCTGTCGGCCGCGCTGCTGCTGTTCGTGACGTTCTTTGCGAAAAGCACTGCCGTGTTTTCGCGCGTGGTCCTGACCGGCGGCCTGGTGACGACCGCCTCCATGCTCCTGGTGAGCCGGGTCGCTCTCGCGTCGTGGATCCGGCGCTCGTGGGGAATGCGGGTCATCAACACGCTGGTGATCGACGCCGGCGGCCCTGCTGTGCCGCTCGCGAATGCGTTCCGCCTCGACGCCGGCAACCTCGATGTCGTGCCCGATTCCTCCAGTCCGCGCGCGCTCGATCGTCTCGGGCGATACCTGCTCAACATGGACCGGGTCGTGGTGAGTTGTCCGTTCGAGACTCGCAGCGATTGGTCGCGAGTATTGCGCGCGGCGGGCGTGCGCGGCGAGATCGTGACCGACCGGCTGGAGGATCTCGCGCCGATCGGCCTTGCCGTCGAAGACGGCTGGCGCTCGCTGGTGGTCTCGACCGGTCCGCTCGGCCTGCGCCAGCGCGTGATGAAGCGCGGGTTCGATTGCGTGGTGGCGGTCGGGGCTGCGATCGTCCTCGCGCCGGTGATGGCGCTCACCGCGATCGCCATTAAGCTGGAGGATGGCGGCCCGATCCTGTTCGTCCAGCCGCGGCTCGGCCGGGGGAACCGGTTCTTCGACATGCTCAAGTTCCGTTCGATGCGCAGCGAGGCATCCGATCACGCGGGCAACCGGTCGACGGCGCGCGACGACGACCGGACGACACGGGTCGGACGCTTCATCCGCCGGACCAGCATCGACGAACTGCCGCAGCTCTTCAACGTGATCGCCGGCGACATGAGCATCGTCGGCCCTCGGCCGCACGCGATCGGCTCGCAGGCGGGCAACAAGCTGTTCTGGGAGGTCGACGGGGCATACTGGAACCGCCACACGCTCAAGCCGGGGTTGACCGGACTGGCGCAGATTCGCGGCTATCGCGGGGCGACGGACGAGGAACGACACCTTGTCGACCGACTCGACGCCGACCTCGAATACATCGCAGACTGGAGCCTGTGGACCGATGCCCTGATCGTCTTGAAGACGATCGGGGTGGTCATCCATCCCCGCGCGTTCTGACCTGTCTCGGTTGCGCTTAGTTGCCTTGGGGCACGCTGAACGACCCGCTGACCCGGCCGCCGCTCGAGCCGCTGACGTTGCCTGTCACCGACGACGATCCGTTCGCGCGCCCGTCGACGCTCGAGATGCCGCTCTTGAGGTCGATCACGAGCCTTCCGCCGTTGAGTGTATCGCCGCCACGGTTGAGGCGAACGTTGCCGGCCATCGTGATGACCCGCCGGTTGAAGTCGTAGACCGCCACATCGCCCGCCGCGCGCTCGCCGCCGCGGGTCACCGTTACCCCGCCGGTCGCGGTTATGCGCTGGATCTTGAGCGACCCGGCATCGGAGTAGTTCACTTGGGTCCGCGCCGCCTGCAGGCGCAGGCCGGCCTGGGTGATGTCGACCCCGCCCGACAGGACCACGCGGTTCTGCTTGTCCTGCAATTCGATCCTGTCGGCGGCGTAGTTCACCGGGGCGTTGGAATTGTGCCCGGCGATCCCCTGCGCGCCCGCCTGGATCCCGGCGAACACCGCCGCCGTGGCGAGGAACGAGGCGAGGCCCCAGCGGGCCGCGGTGCTGGCGTGAGACTTCATCAGGGCATCCTCAGCTTGCCGGGGACCATGTTGAGCCGGGCATTGCCCGACAGGGTGACGGTGCGCGCATCGAGGTCGGCCTCGAGCCGGTTGGCCGAGAACGTGCCGGCGGGGATCGCCCCGCTGACCCCGCCCGAACCGACCATGCGCTTTTCGGGAATATCGACCGAGACGCCTGTCGCGGTCATCCGGTAGCCGTCGGAGGCGACCACCCGCACGCCATCGGGCACGCTCATCACTTCGTCGCGGATGTCGTACTGGCCGCTGGTCGCGGTTACGCTGGCGGGCCCCTCGGGCAGCAGGATGCGCGCGACGAGGTTACTCAGGCGCACGATGCCTTCGGCGCCGGAGCGCTGCACCGCCTCGCCCGCGGTCAACGAGAACGGGCGGCCTTGCGCGTCGGCACCGCGATACATCGCATTGTCGACCCGCAGCCGCTCGTCGATCACCTGCACCTTGTTGCGGTCGAGCAGAAAGCTGACTTCGCCGCGGGGGGACAGCGGCGTCACCACCATCAGCGCCGCGATCACCCCGATACCCATCGGCAGGGCGCGAGCAAGAAACGCGACGACCTTGTCGTGCGATCCGCCGGGCGCGGCGAAGTGCTGGCGCGCACTGCGCAGCGCCTTGGCCTCCTGGGTCTCGATGCGGGGGGAAAGGGTCATTGCATTGGCCTAACGCGCGAACGCCCTAATCGTGGCTGAACATGTCGCGATCGGCCCAGCCGGCCAGGTCGAGCCGGGCCCGCGTAGGCAGGAAATCGAAGCACGCTTGCGCGATCTCGGTGCGGTTCTCGCGCGCGAGGCGCTCGGTCAGCACTTCCTGCAGCCGGTGAAGATAGCGCACGTCGGACGCCGCGTATTCGCGCTGAGCGTCGGTAAGCACCGGGGCGCCCCAGTCGGACAGCTGCTGCTGCTTCGAGATGTCGGCGGCGAGCAGTTCCGAGACGAGGTTCTTGAGCCCGTGGCGATCGGTGTACGTGCGCGTCAGCTTGCTGGCGATCTTGGTGCAGAACACCGGCGCGGCCATGAAGCCGAGGTAGAAGTACATCGCCGCAAGATCGAACCGGGCATAGTGGAACAGCTTCAACCGGCCGGGATCGCCGAGCAGCGCCTTGAGGTTCGGCGCATCGTACTTGCTGCCGGGATTGAAGCGCACCAGGTGCTCGTCGCCGTGCCCGTCGGACAGCTGGACCACGCACAGCCGGTCGCGGTGGGTGATCAGGCCGAGCGTCTCGGTATCGACAGCGATCGGGCCGTCGGCAAATTCGAGCCCGGCGGGCAGGTCTTCTTCGTGGAAATGGACAGTCATCGGGGCAAGGCCTTAGGCGCATCGGGGATAGAGGGAAAGGGCCGCTGGCGCAGCCGCAAACGGGGGCGTAGCCGGGGCCGATGGGCAGCGAGGCGATCCCCAAAAGCTGGCGGCCGGTGCTGGAGCCCGTGCTCGCGGCGCCCGAGGCTCGGCGCCTCGGCGGCTGGCTGAGTGCGGAGGAAGCGGCGGGCAGGACCGTCTACCCGCCGCGCGGCAGCCGGTTGAAGGCATTCGCACTGACCTCGCTCGATGCGGTGCGAGTCGTGATCCTCGGTCAGGACCCCTACCACGGACCGGGACAGGCGATGGGTCTCGCGTTTTCGGTCCCCCACGGCGAGCGCCCACCGCCGAGCCTTTCGAATATCTACAAGGAGATGGAAGTTGACCTCGGCCTGCCGCGCCCCGCTCACGGCGACCTGACGCACTGGGCGCAGCAGGGCGTGCTGCTGCTGAACACCAGCCTCACGGTCGAGGCGGGCAAGGCGGGCAGTCATGCGGGGCGCGGTTGGGAGGCGCTGACCGACGCGGCGATCGAAGCGGTCGCCGCACGGCCCGATCCGACGGTGTTCGTCCTTTGGGGCAGCCACGCGCAGGGCAAGGTGGCGCGCATTCCCGGGTTGCAGGACGGCTCGCGCCATCTCGTGATCCGGAGTCCGCATCCGAGTCCCCTGTCGGCGCATCGCGGATTCTTTGGTTCGCGCCCGTTCAGCCGCGCCAACGCCTTCCTGGAAGAGCATGGGAGGGGTACGATAGACTGGGACCTGTCACACTGACCGGCCGGTTTTCCGAAATGGAACGCGTCTACATTTCTCTCGCAGTCCCAAAGGTTTGCGGCCGTACAGCGGGCCGCATGTATGACTTTCGCGAATCGCGCGGAGCGGCGGTGGCGTAGGAGTGGGTCGGCGATCATTTCGGCACCCAAACACTGGTCCCCCTCTGTAGGAAAATCGTTTCGCGTATTTTCGCTTCCGTTGCCAAAGGCGGCGTAGCATCAGGGAGCGATGAATCGCTTCGTTCCGGGACTTCTCGCCCTCCTCGCCACAAGTTGCGCCGCCACGATGGCGGCTCCCGACGCCCCCGCCCCCTCGGCCGATGCTCCGAGTGCTGCCGCGACCTCGCGCCCGTTGTTCGACATGGGCCCGGCCTATCTCGGCGGCCCGCTGCCGGGCGGCGAGACGCTGGTCGGTCCGCCGCCTGCCGAGGGGTCGGAGGCGCTCGCCCGCGACCGCGCTGCGAACGCGGCCGCGCTCAAGTTGTATGGATCGGCGCGGTTCGCGCTTGCCGGGCGCGATGCCGACCTCGGCCCCGGCGCGGTGCCGCACGCGTTTTCCTGCGCGGCGGGCGTGGCGATCTCGGATGCCGGCACCCCCGCGATCGCGCACCTGCTGCGCCGCGTAACCGCCGATTTCGGCGATTCGACCAGCGGCGTGAAGAAGCTCCACATGCGCGCGCGGCCCTATACCGTGAACAACGCGCCGACCTGCACGCCCGAAGCGGAAGCCGCGCTCAGGACCAACGGCTCCTACCCCAGCGGCCACAGCGCGATCGGGTATGGCGACGCGCTGGTGCTGGCGGCGGTCTTCCCGGCGCGCGCGGCGGCGATCATGAAACGCGGCATCGACCACGGCGACAGCCGCCGCGTCTGCAACGTCCACTGGCTGAGCGATGTCGAGGCGGGCCGCACCGTCGCCGCCGCGACCTTCGCGCGGCTCCAGTCCGATCCGGCCTTCCGCGCCGACCTCGTGAAGGCACAGGAAGAGGCCAAGGGCAGCTTGCCCGCGCCGGATGCGTCGGCCTGCGCTTTGGACAGCTCGGCGATGGCGTCGGGCTGAGGCAACCCGCCGCCAGATCGAGGATCAGTCCGCGATCAGCGAGCCGATGAATTCGCGACCGTCGGTGTGGGCCACGTTGAAGATGATGAAGGCTTCCTCGCGGTTCGGTCCAGCGAGCGCACCGACGAAGGTGCCCTTGAAGGCATTGGTCGTGTCGTCGATCGTGCCGTTGAACGCGTCGCCGGTTCCCAGCGTCGCCGAGATCGGCAGGACCGCGCGGACGGTGGCCGTGCCGCCGACGGTCTCGACGATCGTGATGGTAGCGGCGATCTTCTTGTCGCTGGCGGTGACCGTCAGCGTCGTCGGCTGCGCGCTGAACACGCCCGGCGGGGTCGTCTTGGGCGTGCCGCCGGCAACCGTCGCGGTGCCGGTGTAGACGAGGTTGGTCGCGATCGCGGCGGTCGTCGTGACTTCGTTGAAGAACAAGGTCACGCGGTTGCTGCGGAGCAGACCCGCAACGCTGTCGCGCGTGAAGTTCTCGACCTTTTCGTAGGTCACGCGCAGCACGTTCTGAAACGGCAGTTCCAGCGTGATGGCGTTCGTGCCGTTGCGATAGGTGCGCAGCGTGGTTGTCGCGGTCTGTCGGTCGGCGCCGGTGAAGCCCGCCAGAGTCGCCGCATCGGGCCAGGTGAACGCGACGCTCTCGGGCGAGACGGCGTACTTGATCGTGCTGGTGCCGTTCTGGCGCGAACCGTCGTTCCAGGTTTCGGTCCCGCCGGTGGGCGCGAAATAGGCAAACACGTACGAAGCATTGGTCACGCTGTCTTCAAACGCCGAGGCGAAGCCGAAGGCGACCGGCGTGGGCGTTGCGGTCGGCGTGGGGGTGGGCGTTGCGGTTGCGGTGGGCGTTGGCGTGGGCGTGTCGCCACCGCCTCCGCCGAAGCACGCTGCGACCAGGGTGCAGCTTGCCGCCACGCCCAGCATGAGACCAATCTTGCGGTGCACGAAGGGGCACTCCCGTCCAGAACTGCGCCCGCGGGGGTACGGGCGGAACAGCGCGCCTACCCGTCTTTGCGAAAGGCCCGCAAGCAAATTGAGACGGATAGCGCCTGTGCAGCCGGGCCCGGCGGGCTCAGCGCGGCAGTTCCGATGCTCCCATCAGCGACAGGTCGACCGCGCGGGCGGCCTGGCGGCCTTCGCGGATCGCCCATACGATGAGGCTCTGCCCCCGGCGCATGTCGCCGCAGGCGAAGACCTGGGGATCGCTGGTGACATAGTCGGTCACGTTCGCCGCGACGTTGCCGCGCGCATCGAGCGCGACGCCGGCCTGGTCGACCATGCCCGCCTTGATCGGGCCGGTAAAACCCATCGCCAGCAGGATGAGGTCGGCGGGAATGGTGAACTCGCTGCCCGCGACTTCTTCCATCTGGCCGTTCTTCCACTCGACGCGGACGCATTCGAGGCCGGTCACGGTATCGCCTTCGCCTGCGACGCGCTTGGTCAGCACGGCCCAGTCGCGTTGGGCGCCTTCCTCGTGGCTGGAGGACGTGCGCAGCTTCAGCGGCCAGTCGGGCCAGGTCAGCGCCTTGTCTTCCTTTTCGGGCGGGCGCGGCATGATTTCCAGTTGGACGACGCTTTCCGCGCCCTGCCGGTTGCTGGTGCCGACGCAGTCGCTGCCGGTATCGCCGCCGCCGATCACGACGACCTTCTTGCCCGTGGCCACCAGGCTGCCGCGCGGCGCAGCGCGCACTTCGTCGTCGCCGGCGTTGCGCTTGTTCTGCTGGGTGAGGAATTCCATCGCGAGGCGCACCCCGGGCAGCTCCGCCCCGGGGATGCCGAGCCGCCGCGGCTCTTCCGCGCCGCCAGCCAGGACGACCGCGTCGAAGTTCTCCTTGAGCGAAGCGAACGACACGTCGACGCCGACTTCGGTGCTGGTGCGGAAGTTCACGCCCTCGGCTTCCATCTGCACCGCTCGCCGGTTGACGAGGTGCTTTTCCATCTTGAAGTCGGGGATGCCGTAGCGGAGCAGGCCGCCGAGGCGGTCGTTCTTCTCGAACACGGTGACCGAGTGTCCCGCGCGGGCAAGCTGCTGCGCACAGGCGAGGCCCGCGGGGCCGCTGCCGACGACCGCGATGCGCTTGCCGGTCTTCTCGGCCGGGGGCTGGGGCACGATCCAGCCCTCGTTCCACCCGCGATCGACGATGGCGCATTCGATCGATTTGATGGTCACCGGCTGGTCGACGATGTTGAGCGTGCAGCTCGCCTCGCATGGGGCGGGGCAGACGCGGCCGGTGAATTCGGGGAAGTTGTTGGTGCTGTGGAGCGCCTCGAGCGCGTTCTTCCAATCCGCCTCGTAGACGAGGTGGTTCCAGTCGGGGATCAGGTTGTTCACCGGGCACCCGTTGTGACAATACGGGATGCCGCAGTTCATGCACCGCGCCGCCTGCAGCCGCAGGTCGGGTTCGGCGTGGGGGACGACGAACTCCTTGTAGTGGCGCACGCGTTCCTTCGGATCGGCGTAGCTGCGATCCTTGCGCTCGTATTCGAGGAAGCCGGTTTCCTTGCCCATTATTCTGCCGCTTCCATTTCAGCTTCGGCCCGTTCGGCCTCGAGTTGCTTGAGCGCCCGTGCATAGTCGGTCGGCATGACCTTCACGAACCGGCCTACTGCATTGTCCCAGTCGTCGAGGATGGCGCCCGCCTTCTTGCTGCCGGTGTGCAGCTTGTGCCGCTCGACGAGCACGCGCAGCCGCTCGGCGTCGTGGCGCAGCATATCGCCGAGGCCCAAGTCGTCGACCGAACGCGGACGCTGGAGCGGGCGACCGGTGCCATCCTCCTCGTCGCGCGCGTTTTCGACCGGCGAAAGCTCGACCTGCGCCGTGTTGCACAGCTTCGCGAACGCGCCGTCCTCGTCGTAGACATAGGCGACGCCGCCGCTCATCCCGGCCGCGAAGTTGCGACCGGTCTTGCCGAGCACCACCACCGCGCCGCCGGTCATGTACTCGCAGCCGTGGTCGCCGCAACCTTCGACCACTGCGATCGCGCCCGAATTGCGCACCGCGAACCGCTCGCCCGCAACGCCTCCGAGGTAGGCCTCGCCCGCGATCGCGCCGTAGAGCACGGTGTTGCCGACGATGATGTTCGCCCCGGGGTCGCGCGCGACGCCGTCGGGCTGGCGCACCACGATGCGGCCGCCCGAGAGGCCCTTGCCGACATAGTCGTTGGCATCGCCGGTCAGCCGCAGGGTGATCCCGTGCGCAAGCCAGGCGCCGAAGCTCTGCCCCGCGACTCCGGTGAATTCGATGCGGATCGTTTCGGGCGCCAAGCCCGCGTGACCATGCGACTTGGCGACTTCGCCCGACAGCATCGCGCCGGCGGTGCGATTGACGTTGCGGATCGCGCGGTCGAGCTGGACGGGGGTGCCTTTGTCGATCGCGTCGCGGCAAGCCGCTATCAGTTCGACGTCGAGCGCGCCGCCGAGCGCGTGGTCCTGTTCCTGCGAGTGGTAGAGCGTGTGCCCTTCCACCGGCTGGACCTGGTGGAGCAGGCGCGACAGGTCGATGCCGTGCGCCTTCCAGTGGCGGACCGCGCGGTTCATGTCGATCCGGTCTACCCGACCGACCATGTCCTGAACCGTGCGGAAGCCCATCTCGGCCATAATCGCGCGCAGTTCTTCGGCGACGAAGAAGAAGTAGTTGATCACGTGCTCGGGCGTGCCGGTGAAGCGCTTGCGCAATACCGGGTCCTGGGTCGCGACGCCGACCGGGCAGGTGTTGAGGTGGCACTTCCTCATCATGATGCAGCCCGCCGCGATCAGCGGGGCGGTGGCGAAGCCGAACTCGTCAGCGCCCAGCAGCGCGCCGATCGCGACGTCGCGGCCGGTCCGCAGGCCGCCATCGACCTGCACCGCGATACGGCTCCTGAGGTCGTTGAGCAGCAGCGTCTGCTGGGTTTCGGCGAGGCCGATCTCCCACGGGGAACCGGCGTGGGTCAGCGAGGTCAGCGGCGAGGCGCCGGTGCCGCCCTCGTAGCCCGAGATGGTCACGTGGTCGGCCTTGCACTTCGAAACGCCTGCGGCGACCGTGCCGACGCCGACCTCGGACACCAGCTTGACGGAAATGCGTGCCTGGCGGTTCACGTTCTTGAGGTCGTGGATCAGCTGCGCGAGATCCTCGATCGAATAGATGTCGTGGTGCGGCGGCGGACTGATGAGGCCCACGCCCGGAGTCGCATGGCGGACCTTGCCGATCGTCTTGTCGACCTTGTGGCCCGGCAGCTGGCCGCCCTCGCCGGGCTTCGCGCCCTGCGCCATCTTGATCTGGATGTCGTCCGAATTGACGAGGTATTCGGTGGTCACGCCGAAGCGGCCGCTGGCGACCTGCTTGATCTTCGAGCGCATCGTGTCGCCGTTCGCCATCGGCACGAAGCGGTCGGGCTCCTCGCCCCCTTCGCCGGTGTTCGAACGGCCGCCGATGCGGTTCATCGCGATGGCGAGCGTGGTGTGCGCCTCCCTCGAGATCGAGCCGAAGCTCATCGCACCCGTGGCGAACCGCTTGACGATCTCGACCGCGGGTTCGACCTCGTCGATGTCGAGCGGCTTCTCGGCCGGCTTCAGTTCCATCAGCCCGCGGATCGTCAGCAGCCGCTCGGACTGCTCGTTGATATCCTTCGCGAACGCCTCGTAGCGGTCGAGGCTGTTGCCGCGCACCGCGTGCTGCAAATTGGCGACCGTGCCCGGCGTCCAGGCGTGGTCCTCGCCGCGCAGGCGGTACTGGTAGATGCCGCCGACATCCAGCATGTGCTCGTAGATCGGGTTGTGGCCATAGGCGAGCGCGTGGCGGCGCACCGCTTCTTCGGCGACTTCGGCCAGGCCCACGCCTTCGATCGTGGTGGCGGTGCCGGTGAAATACGTGTCGATGAACGCGCTCGACAGGCCGACCGCGTCGAAGATCTGCGCCCCGCAGTAGGACTGGTAGGTGCTGATGCCCATCTTGGACATGACCTTGAGCACGCCCTTGCCGATCGCCTTGACATAGTTTTTCGCCACGTCTTTGGCCTCGAGGTGCGGCAGCTTGGTCTGGCGGATGTCCTCCAGCGTCTCGAACGCGACGTAGGGGTTGATCGCCTCCGCGCCGTAGCCCGCCAGCACGCAGAAGTGGTGCACTTCGCGCGCTTCTCCGGTCTCGACGACGAGGCCGGTCTGCATCCGCAGGCCCTGTCGGACGAGGTGATGGTGGACCGCCGCGGTCGCCAGCAGCGCCGGGATCGCGATCCGGCCGGGGCTCTGCGCGCGGTCGCTGAGGACGAGGATGTTATGATCCTGCAGCACTGCTTCGGTCGCCGCCCAGCACATTTCCTTGAGCGCCAGCTCGAGCCCTTCGGCACCCGAGCTCGCGTCCCAGCAGATGTCGATCGTCGCACAACGGAACGCACCGTCGAGCGCGGCCTCGATCGAGCGGATCTTGGCGAGATCGTCGTTGGTGAGGATCGGCTGGCTGACTTCGAGCCGCTTGTGCGTGCCGGCATCACGGCCCAGCAGGTTCGGGCGCGGGCCGATCATGCTGGTGAGGCTCATGACCAGTTCCTCGCGGATCGGGTCGATCGGCGGGTTGGTAACCTGCGCGAAGTTCTGTTTGAAATAGTCGAACAGCAGGCGCGGCTTCGAAGACAGCACGGCGATCGGGGTGTCGGTGCCCATCGACCCGATCGGATCGTCGCCGAGCTGCGCCATCGGCTCGAGGAAGCGGGTCACGTCTTCCTGCGTGTAGCCGAAGGCCTGCTGGCGCTCCAGCAGGTCGGTCGCCGGTTCGGGCACGGCCGACAGCTCGGGCTCGATGTGGTCGAGATCGTCGAGCTTGTACTGCGCCGCTTCGAGCCATTCGGCATAGGGCTGCGCCGACGAGAGCTGCGCCTTCAGTTCCTCGTCCTCGATGATGCGGCCCTGTTCGAGGTCGACGAGCAACATCCGACCCGGCTGGAGCCGCCACTTGCGCACGATGTCCTCTTCGGCGAACGGCAGCACGCCGCTTTCCGAAGCGAGGCAGATGAGGTCGTCCTTGGTCACCACGAAACGCGCCGGGCGCAGCCCGTTGCGATCGAGCGTGGCGCCGATCTGGCGGCCGTCGGTGAAGCACACGGCGGCGGGTCCGTCCCACGGCTCCATCAGCGCGGCATGGTATTCATAGAACGCGCGGCGCTCGGGATCCATCAGTGGAGCCTTGGCCCATGCTTCCGGGATCAGCATCATCATCGCGTGGGCGAGGTCGTACCCGCCGAGCAACAGCAGTTCGAGCGCGTTGTCGAGGCAGGCGGTGTCCGACTGGCCGTGCGGGATGATCGGCCACAGCTTGTCGAGGTCCGCGCCGAGCAGCGGCGATTCCATCGTGCGGCGGCGGGCGTTCATCCAGTTCACGTTGCCGCGAACGGTGTTGATCTCGCCGTTGTGCGCCATGAACCGGTACGGGTGCGCAAGTCGCCAGCTGGGGAACGTATTGGTCGAGAACCGCTGGTGCACGAGGCCGAGCGCGCTGACGCAATCGGGATCGCGCAGGTCGTCGTAGAAGCTGCCTACCTGGGTCGCGAGCAGCAGCCCCTTGTAGACGATCGTGCGGCTGGAAAAGCTCGGGATATAGAGCTGGCTCAATCCGGGGATGCCGAGCTTTTCTTCCTGCTTGCGCAGCGGGTTCTGCGTCTGCTTGCGGATGACGATCAGCTTCCGCTCGAACGCGTCCTGGTCGGCGCAGTTGGGGCCGCGCGCGATCACGCACTGGCGCATGACCGGCATCGAGGCGACGACCGCCTTGCCGAGCCCGTCGAGCGTTGTCGGCACCTCGCGCCAGCCCACGAGGCGCTGGCCTTCCTTGACGATGAACTTCTCGAACTGCTCCTTCACGAAAGCGCGCGCGCGGTCGTCCTGCGGCATCATGCACTGGGCGATCGCGTAGTCGCCCGGTGCGGGCAGGTCGTGGCCGTTCGCTGCAGCCCACTTGCGGATGATCGGGTCGGGAATCTGGATCAGGATGCCCGCACCGTCGCCCAGCAGCGGATCGGCGCCGACCGCGCCGCGGTGGTCGAGGTTGGCGAGGATTTCGAGCGCGTCGCTGACGATCCGGTGCGTTTTCTCGCCCTTGATGTGCGCCAGCAGGCCGACGCCGCACGCGTCATGCTCGTTCTTCTGGTCGTACAGCCCCTGTGGCGGCGGAAAAGCCATCGCGTCGCAGTCCATCCCGTCGTGGCCCGGACGCGCATTCTACACGACCGGGCAATGAAGCGCGACTCGCCCTGCCGCCCCGCGCAGCAAAGTTATCGCAGCAGTCGGCAATGAAGAAACGAAGGGTTTTCCGCAACCGCGAAGGGATTTGCGCCGGATAAAGCGGGGCTATCGCCCGCTCGCTCAAGTCACAGCGGGAAGTGTCAGGCGGCGCCGCTCATCCGCTGCAGCTTTTCAAGCGCTTCGCGCAGCGCGCGCTCAGTGTCGCGCGTCGCTGGCGCTGCCGGGGCGAACCCGCGCGATGGGGCTTCAACTGAAGCGAGGGCCTCGACGCGTGCCGCCGGGGCATCGAACGGACGCAGCGGCGAAGGCGAGGCGAACGGGGTCGCCTCGCGCGCGGCCTGACCTGGGAAGACGACGACCGGTTCGGGCACGAAGTCGTCTTCGGACGATTCGTCCTCGATCCGCACGGCTTCGCGCGGGAGGCCGTTGGGGTTTTTCATCGCGAGCAGCGAGGAATAGCCGTCGTCGCCCTCGTCGGCGAATTCTTCGTCGTCATGATCGTCGTCCGCGGCATCCCATCCAACCGGCCGCGGCGCGGTCGGGAGTGCGCGGGCTGGCACCTCGACGGCCTCGGCGACCACCTCGGGTTCGGGGGTGCGACTGCCCAGCGCGAAGGTCAGGTCGACGAGCGGTTCGGGTGTCGGTGCAACAGCCGCGGCGTCTTCCGCGCGGGCGCTTTCGCGATGCTGCTCGAGCGCTCGGGCAAACCGGGCGACCAGCGCGGCGATGGGCTCGCTGCCGGAAGCGGGCGCGCTATGCTGCGGGGTCGAGGTGGCGGCGAAATCGCGCATGGAGGCTTCCTCCGAATTCGGGTCGAGTTGCGGTTGCGGAACGGGGGCGGCTGCGCCCTGCCATGAAGGAACGTCCGCCGGTTCAAGCTCCTCGTGGAGCCCGGTGAGCTCGAGCGAATTGATGGGGTATTCGGCGGGCAATTCGTCGATGATCTCTTCGGCGCTGACTTCTTCCGCGACGACCGGCTCCGACTCGAAGGCAGGAGATTCGGGCTCCGCATAGCGGGGCAGAGAAGCCGCTTCGAGGAATTCGCTGCCGGCACCGTCTTCGCTAACCGACAGCTCGCGGCGGCCGGGCATGAAATCGCGCGGCGAGAAATCGTCGTCGGCGAAATCGGGATCGCCGAACTCCTCGTGAGCGGAGATCGGCCGATTGGCCGGTACGCGCTGCTCGGAACCGCGCTTGCGGGCGGGGCGCGACCTGCTCGCGGCCGCAAGGCGTCCGGCCAGCACGAGGCCAAGTGTCGCGCCGAAACCGGCGGCGGTCGCGGCGACGAGGATGCGGGCGGTCACGCCGAGCGGCGCCTGCGCGGCAGCGACGACGGATGCGAGCCCCATGACCTCGCTCGCCCGTTCGAACAGTTGCACCGGCAGGACCAGGCTGCCGAGACCGAGAAGCGCGGCGAACCACAGAGCGACGATCGCCGGGAACGCCGGATGAGCGCTGATCGGAGCCTTCGCGGCCGCCCTGCGCTTCGACTTGTCCGCCACTCGATTAACCCCGTTTTCCGGCCTGTGAACCCGTCCGCACCCGGTCAGGCAACGGCGGATAGCGACTCATTGGCCGCTAGCGTTAGCAGGTGGTGGTAAACGGTCTGATAACGACGAACGTTTGCCGCCCAGTCGTGCCGTTCGGCAACGTGGGCTCGGGCAGCCGCGCGCAGGGCGGGCCAGGCATGGCGCGCGTCGATCAGCGCGGCGAGCGCGTCGGCGCAGGCCTCTGCATCATCAGGCGGGAACAGCACGCCGGTGCACCCGTCGGCAATGAGTTCGCGATGGCCTCCGACGTCGCTCGCCGCGACGATCCGCCCCTGCGCCATTGCTTCCAGCGGTTTCAGCGGCGTGACCAGCTCGGTCAGGCGGCTGGCCTTGCGCGGATAGGCAAGCGCGTCGACCAGCGAATAGTACCGCTCGACATCGTGATGCGGCACCCGTCCGGTGAAGTGAATCGCGCGGGCGGCGGGCGAGGCAGCCGCCTGCGCACGCAGTGCCGCATCCATCGGCCCGCCGCCGACGAGCAGTAGCCGCGCACCCGGATGCCGCTCGCGCAGCAGCGGCAGCGCGTCGATCAGGATGTTCAGCCCTTCGTAGTCGTAGAAGCTGCCGATGAAGCCGATCACTGGATCGTCGGCGCCGAAGCCGAGTTCGGCGGCGAGCGCCTCGTCGCGCGGCGGCGGATCTCCGAACAGCGCCATGTCGACCCCGTTGGGCGAAAGACCGATCTTGCCGGCAGGGTGCCCGCGCGCCACGAGATCGTCGCGCAGGCCGTGGCAGATCGTGAAGATGGCGTCGGCATCGGCGACCACGCGGTCCTCGAGCGCGCGGGTCATTCGATACTTTACCGACCCCGCGCGGCCAGTCCCGTTGCCGACCGCGGCATCCTCCCAGAAGGCGCGGATCTCGTAGACCACCGGAATGCCCAGCGCGCGGCCCGCCCGCACAGCGGCAAGGCCGCAGAGTGCGGGCGAATGCGCGTGCAGCACGTCGGGCCGCCAGTCGCGGGCGAGCGCCACGATCGCGTCGGCCAGCCGGGCGATTTCGCGCCATTCGCGTAGCGGGGCGGGGCCGCTCGCCTCGCCGTGAGTACGGTGGAACAGCAGGCCGTCGGCCACCTCTGCCGCGGGGCCATCTGCTGCATGGCGCAGCCCGGTGATCCCGCGCACGTCGAAGCCCGAAGCCGCCTGCGCGGTCATGATCGCACGGGTGCGGAATGTGTAGCCGCTGTGGAGCGGCAATGAATGGTCGAGGACATGCAGCACGCGGGTCATGCCCACGCTTGTCGCACGACAGGCTTAACGGGCCGTCAACCGCGTCCTGCTAGCGCGGGCGGCAACGATGATCGACCTCTTCGCCCTCGCGCTGACGCACGGCCTGTTGCTGCTGATGGTGCTGCGGCTGATGCGCCGCGACGATCTCGACCGTGAGCCAAAGCCTGGCCCGGATGCCGTCGCAGAGACGGACCTCAAGCCGTGATAGACCTCGCGCTGCTCGGGTTCATCGCCGCAATGATGGCGGTCGGCGTCCGCCGTCCGTTCGTGTGGGTGCTCGCCTACATCTACATCGATACGCTCGCCCCGCAGGACATCGGCTGGCGCTTCGTCAACGCGCTGCCGGTCTCCCTGATCGCCTTCTGCGCCGCGTTCGGCGGCTGGCTGCTGGCCGATCGCAAGGAAGGCGCGCGGTTCTCCGGGCGGCAATGGCTGATGGCGATCCTGCTCGCCTGGTGTGCGGTCACGACCATGACCGCGGACTTCCCGGTCGATGCCGCGGCGAAGTGGGCCTGGGTGTGGAAGGCATTGGTCTTCGCGATCTTCCTGCCGCTGACGCTGACCACCCGCCTCAGGATCGAGGCGGCGGTGCTCACGCTCGTGCTCACCGCGGCGGCGATCATCATCGACGGGGCATTGAAGACGCTGGCAGGCGGGGGCGGCTATGGCGTCCTTCACCTGTTCGTTTCGAACAACACCGGGCTCTACGAAAGCTCGACGCTTGCGATGGTTTCCATCGCGCTGATCCCGCTTATCGTCTGGCTCGCCCGGCATGGGACCATTTTCCCGCCGAGCCGCGCGGTGCGCTTGTTCGCCGCCGCGCTGGTGTTCGCCTGCCTGCTCATCGTCGTCGGGACCGAGGCGCGCACCGGCCTGCTGTGCATCGGCGTGCTGGCGGTGCTGGCGCTGCGCGACGCGAAGCGACGGTTTCTCTATATCGGCAGCGCGGCGGCGCTGGCGTTGGTTTCGCTGCCTTTCCTGCCGCAGAGCTACCTCGCGCGGATGTCGACGATCGAGACCCACGACGAGGACGAATCGGCTTCCACCCGCGTGGCGGTGTGGAACTGGACCATCGACTACGCGATCGAACATCCACTGGGCGGCGGGTTCGACGCCTACCGCGGCAACAGCTTTGCCTATCGCATCCCGGTCCGGGTCGACACCGGTCCGAATTCCAGCGCCACGCGCTATGTGGAAACCGTCGATCGCGGCCGCGCCTATCACTCGGCCTATTTCGAGATGCTGGGCGAGCAAGGCTGGCCAGGCCTTGCGTTGTGGCTCGCACTGCACCTCTCGGGCCTGTGGCAGATGCAGCGGATTCGCTCGCGGTATCGGGCGCGCGCCGCGGAGGGTGAGACCTGGCAGGCCCCACTCGCGACCGCACTGCAGATCGGGCAGGTCATCGCGCTTGTCGGTTCGCTGTTCGTCGGCATCGCATTCCAGCCGACCGTGCTGGTGCTGCTGGGCGTGCAATGCGCGCTGTGGAGCTACGTCGCCCGCACCGATCCGCAAACGCGCCGCGGTCGCCCGCGCATGCTGCCTCCCGTAAAGCCGGCTGCGGTGGCGTCGTGAGGGAAGAGCGCGGACACCTCGACGCACTGACCGGCATCCGCGGTATCGCCGCGTGGCTGGTGGTGCTGTTCCACGTGCGCGAAACGCTGGCGGGGATCGTCCCCGCTGCCGCGCTCGCGGTGATGGACAAGGGCTATCTCGCGGTCGATCTGTTCTTCGTCCTTTCGGGCTTCGTGATCTGGTTCAACTACGCCGAACGCGTCGGCGATGCGGGCGGGATCGGCGCGTTTTTGTGGAAGCGCTTTGCCCGGGTCTGGCCGCTCCACGCGGTCGTCCTTGCCGGGTTCGTGATACTCGTTGTGCTGCTCGTCGCGAGCGGCCGCGATCCAGCGGGCTACCCGGTCGGCGAACTGCCGCTTCACCTGCTGCTGATGCAGAACTGGGGGCTGACGCCCGAGCTCACCTGGAACCACCCCGCGTGGTCGATCAGCGCTGAGACCGGCGCCTATCTCGCGTTTCCTTTGATAGCGCTCGCGCTGGCGAAGGTTCCTTCCAGGGTCCTGCCGCTCGGCGCTGTCGGAGCGGCGCTGTGCGGCGCGATCTGGGCAATCTACGCAGCCGCGGGCCACGACACGCTGGGCGAGGCCATACCGCAACTCGGCCTGCTGCGCTGCCTTGGCGAATTCGCGCTCGGATGCGTGGTGGCGCGCGCCTGGCTGGTCTGGCGCGATCGGCCGGGCCTTCCGCTCGTCGCCGGAGCGGCCGGGGCGGTGATAGCAGCCCTCGCGCTCGTTTTTGGCTGGGCCGAGACCGCGACCGTCCCGGCGCTGTTCGCCCTGGCGGTGCTGGTACTGGCGTGCGGGCGCGATCCGCTTTCGGCGCTGTGCCGCACCCGTCCGCTGCTCTATCTCGGGGAAATCAGCTATTCGACCTATCTCGCCCACTACGGCCTGTTCATCGTCTTCAAGCTGCTGTTGGTGGATGCGTCGTTGATGTTGGGATGGTGGCAGTTGGCCGGTTATCTGGCGCTGGTCCTCATTGCCTCGATCGCCCTCTTCCACGGGGTCGAGCGGCCGGCACAACGATGGCTTCTTCGCCATCCCCCGGGCTGGGCCGGGCTCCAAGACCGCCGCGCGCCCACACAGGAGCGTCCCGCCACACCCTCCGTATGACGGCATGAAAGCCGTGCCGACTTGCGCGTTGCGCTGGCGGCCGAATTGCGCCATTGACGTGCCGCTTTACGTTTACGGCAAGTCAAAAGGAGAGGCGCATGTCCCCGCAGGAGCTAGCCGCCAAGGTCGGCGAAACGATCGGCACGAGCGAGTGGGTCGAGGTCAGCCAGGAGCGGATCAACCAGTTCGCCGACGCGACCGGTGACCATCAGTTCATCCACATCAACGAGGAAGCCGCGAAGATGACGCCGTTCGGCGGCACGATCGCGCACGGTTTCCTCACCCTGTCGCTGATCCCGATGCTGCGCGCACAATCCGACTGCCCGCGCCCCGACGGGGTGAAGATGGGCGTCAATTATGGCGGCAATAAAGTGCGCTTCCTCGCCCCGGTGCGCTCGGGCAAGCGGGTGCGCGGCCACTTCAAGCTGCTCGAACTGGTCGAAAAGCGCCCCGGCCAGTGGCAGGAAACCATGGAAACCACGATCGAGATCGAAGGCGAGGACAAGCCCGCCCTGATCGCCGAGTGGATGAGCCAGTTCTTCGTCTGACCGACTTCCTCCCCGGGATCGGATCAACCAACACAACGCAGGAATTTCACCATGTCACGTGACGCCGTTATCGTTTCCACCGCCCGCACTCCGCTGACCAAGGCGGCGCGCGGGGCGTTCAACAACACTACCGGCGCCACCCTCGGTGCGTGGTCGATCAAGGCCGCGGTCGAGCGCGCCGGGATCGACGGCGCGGAAGTCGACGACGTAATCATGGGCTGCGCGGTGCAGCAGGGCTCGACCGGCGGCAACGTCGCGCGGCTCGCCAGTCTGCGCGCGGGACTGCCCGTCTCGGTCCCGGGCATGACGATCGACCGCCAGTGCTCGTCGGGCCTGATGAGCATAGCCACCGCCGCCAAGCAGGTGACGGTCGACCGGATGGACATCTGCGTCGCGGGCGGTCTCGAATCGATCTCGAAGGTGGTCGGCAGCGGCAAGATGTTCATCGAGCCCGATCGCGAGCTGCTCGAGATGCACCCGCACATCTACATGCCGATGATCGGCACCGCCGAAGTCGTCGCCAAGCGCTATGGCATCTCGCGTGAGGCGCAGGATGAATACTCGCTCCAGTCGCAACAGCGCACCGCGGCCGCGCAGGCGGCGGGCAAGTTCGACGACGAGATCGTCGCGTGCACCGCCAACATGGCGATCGTGAACAAGGAGACCAAGGAAGTCTCCTATCAGGAAGTCACCGCCAACAAGGACGACTGCAACCGTCCCGACACCACGCTCGAAGGGCTTGCCAGCCTGAAGCCCGTCATGGGCGAAGGCGGGGTGATCACCGCGGGCAACGCCAGCCAGCTGTCGGACGGTTCGTCGTCGTGCGTGGTGATGGAAGCGGCCGTCGCCTCGAAGCGCGGGCTCGAGCCGCTGGGCCGTTATGTCGGCATGGCAGTCGCGGGCACCGAGCCCGACGAGATGGGCATCGGCCCGGTTTTCGCGATCCCCAAGCTGCTCGAGGCCTTCGACCTCAAGATGGACGACATCGGCCTGTGGGAGCTGAACGAGGCGTTCGCAGTGCAGGTGCTGTATTGCCGCGACAAGCTCGGCATTCCGGACGAACTCCTCAACGTAAACGGCGGCTCGATCTCGATCGGCCACCCGTTCGGCATGACCGGCGCCCGCTGCGCCGGCCACGCGCTGATCGAAGGCAAGCGCCGCGGCGTGAAGTACGCCGTCGTCACCATGTGCATCGGCGGCGGCCAGGGCGCGGCCGGCCTGTTCGAGGTTTTCTAAGCGCGTTGAATTAAGCGACAATCAGGCGCATCTCCCTCGCGGGTAACCGCGGGGGAGACACGCGCATGGGTCTGATCGAAATCCTCGGCATCGCGGGCAGCGTCAGCCTGCTGGCGGGCTGGCGGCTCTACCTCGCGATCTTCGCCACCGGCATGGCGATGCGCCTCGGCGCGCTGCCGATCCCCGAACACCTCGCCGCGCTCGACGTCTTGGCAAACCCGTGGGTCATGGGCGTGGCTGGCCTCGCCGCCTTTGCCGAGTTCTTCGCCGACAAGATCGCCTGGCTCGATAGCGCGTGGGACGCGGTGCATACTTTCGTGCGGCCGGTCGGCGGCGCGATGCTGGCGCTGGCGATCGTCGACCCGGGCGATCCCGCAACGCAGGCGATCGCCTTCATCCTCGGCGGCGGAGCGGCGCTCGCGGCGCATGGCGGCAAGGCAGGGGCGCGGGCGGTGGTCAACGCCAGCCCCGAACCGTTCAGCAACGTCGTCGTCTCCTCGGTGGAGGACGTCGCGACCGCGGGGCTGCTGTGGGCGACCTACGAGTATCCTTACGCCGCGGGCGCCATCGCGCTCGTGCTGCTGGCGCTCACCGTGTGGTTGCTGCTGATGGCGCGGCGGGTGCTGCGGCGGCTGTTCGGACGGCAGCCGAAGCCGTCGCCAGACCTGCCGCCGCCATCGGCGGGCTAGGCGACCGCCTTCAGCTTCCTCGACGCGTGACGCGCCATGAACGCCTCCACCTCGGGGGCGATCTTTGTGCGCCAGCGACTGCCGTTGAAGATGCCGTAGTGGCCCGCGCCCTCGGCGAGGAGGTACTGCTTCTTCGACTTGGCCAGGTTCGTCGCCAGTTCGAGCGCCGCCTTGGTCTGGCCGATGCCCGAGATGTCGTCGCGCTCACCCTCAACCGCGAGCAGCGCCGTATCGGTGATCGCGCCGAGGTCGACCGCCTTGCCGCGATGAACGAAGGTCCCGTTCGGGATGGAGTGCTTCTGGAACACTTCCTCGATCGTCTGGAGATAGAATTCCGCCGTCATGTCGCAGACCGAGCGGTACTCGTCGTAAAAGGCCTTGGTCATGTCGGCGCTGGCATCGTCGCCCACGGTGAGATGCTTGAACATCTCGTAGTGGCTCATCATGTGGTTGCCCAGGTTCATGCTCATGAACCCGGCAAGCTGCAGGAAGCCCGGATAGACCCGGCGCCCGCCGCCCGGATACTGCATCGGCACCGTGGCGATCACGTTGTGCCGGAACCACTCGATCGGCCGCTCCATCGCGAGGTCGTTCACCGAGGTCGGCGAGCAGCGTGTGTCGATCGGCCCGCCCATCATGGTGAGCGTGGCCGGACGCGCAGGGTGCTTGGCCGCGTTCATCACGGCAGTCGCGGCAAACGCGGGAACCGAGGGTTGGCACACCGCGATAACGTGCGTGCCTGGCCCGATGAAGGCGAGGAAGTCGATCAGGTAGTCGATGTAGTCGTCGAGGTCGAACCGGCCTTCGCGGGGCGACACCATGCGCGCGTCGGCCCAGTCGGTGATGTAGACATCGCTGGTCTCGGACATCCGCTCGACCGTGCCGCGCAGCAGCGTGGCGTAGTGGCCGCTCATCGGCGCGACGATCAGAACCTTGGGCGCGTCTGCGGGCAATCCGTCGCGGGTGAAACGGCGTAGGTCTCCGAAGGGACGGGGGCGGACGATCGATTCGGTGACGGTGTAGGAATGCCCGTCGACGACCACAGCATCGATCCCGAATTCGGGCTTGCCGCGCGGCTGGGTGGCATGGGCGAACACCTCAAGCGCGCTGGCCGCCATCGGCGCCATGCCGAGATAGCCCATCGGAAACCGCGGGTTCGTCATCAGCTCCGAAGCGACCGAAGCCCAGGCGCTGACCCCGTTGAGCCAGGCGCGCTGCATTTCATAGGCGTGGTAAAGCAATCCGAATTCCCCTGCTGGCGCCTCTGCCGGACGCATGTTGCGGTGCATCGTGCGCCGATTCGTTTCTTTGTGCAACGCACAATGGTTGGTTATGCTCCCAAAGGACGGCACCAGTGGATTTCGCCTTGGCTCGCCCTTATGGGGCAAGAGATGGACGAGAGCGAGCAGGCGGCCCCGGCCGAAAACGGCGAAGCGGCAAGCGAGGCGGCGACCCCGCCTCCCAAGGCGCGGAGCATCCGGCCGCTGGTGATGATCTGGCGGCAGGCTCTCAATTACCCGGGCCAGGTTGCCCTGGCACTCGTCGCGCTGGCGATCACGGCAGCGGCGACGCTGGCCATCCCGGCCTATTTCAAGGTCCTGATCGACAAGGGCTTCTCGTCCGGCGGCGATGTCGCGGGGATCGAGCACGCGGTGCGCCTGTTGTTCGGCGTGGTCGTGGTCCTCGGCCTCGGCACTGCGATGCGGTTCTATTTCGTGAGCTGGCTGGGCGAGCGGGTCGTCGCCGACATCCGCCAGCGGGTGCAGGACAATCTCCTGCGTCTTGCCCCGGGCTTCTACGAGGAGAACAGCCCGAAGGAAATTTCCAGCCGCATGACCAGCGATACCACGCTGATCGAACAGGTCGTCGGCACCACCGTCTCGGTCGCGCTGCGCAATTCGCTGATGGCGATCGGCGGCACGATCTACCTGTTCACGCTGGTGCCAACGCTGACGATGTGGATGGTGCTGGTGATCCCTGCGATCATTATCCCGATCACGATCTTCGGACGCCGCCTGCGCACCGTATCGCGCACGAGCCAGGACCGGGTGGCCGATATCGGCGCGATAGTCACCGAAGTGCTCGGTGCGATGAAAGTCGTGCAGGCGTTCAACCAGGAAGCGCGCGAGGGCCAGCGGTTCCGCGACGCGGTCGAGCGCACTTTCGCCACCGCGCGGCGGCGCATCCTGATCCGTGCGACGATGACTGCGCTGGTCATCATGATCGTGTTCGGGGCGATCGTGCTGCTGCTGTGGCGCGGCGCGGTCGGGGTCGCGAGCGGGGAAATTTCGGGCGGCACGATCGCTGCCGTGGTGCTCACCGCGGGCCTCGTCGCAGGTGCGTTCGGCGCGCTGACCGAGGTGTACGGCGACCTGCTTCGCGGGGCTGGTGCGGCGAGCCGCCTTGCCGAACTGCTGCACGAGGAACCGGCGATCGCGCCGCCCACCCGGCCCGAGGCGCTGCCCGAGCCGCCGCGCGGGGCGATCTCCTTTCGCAACGTCAGCTTCCGCTACCCCACCCGGCTGGAAAGCCCGGCGCTGCGCGACTTCACGCTCGAGGTGCAGCCGGGCGAGACGGTTGCCATCGTCGGACCGTCGGGTGCGGGCAAGAGCACGATCTTCCAGCTCGCCGAGCGGTTCTACGATCCGCAGGCGGGCACCATCCGCCTCGACGGGGTGCCGCTGACGAGCGCGGACCCTGCCGCGATCCGCCGCCGCATGGCCTTCGTGCCGCAGGAAGGCGTGCTGTTCAGCGCCAACGCGCGCGACAACCTGCGCTACGGGAATTGGGACGCGAGCGACGAGGCGATCTGGGAAGCCGCGCGCGCGGCCAACGCAGAAACGTTCCTGCGTGCCCTGCCGCAGGGGCTCGACACGTTCCTCGGTGAGAACGGTACCCAGCTTTCGGGCGGCCAGCGCCAGCGCATCGCGATCGCCCGCGCGATCCTGCGCGACGCGCCGATCCTGCTGCTCGACGAGGCGACGAGCGCACTCGATGCCGAAAGCGAGCGGCTGGTGCAGGATGCGCTGGAACGGCTGATGGCGGATCGCACCACGCTTGTGATTGCCCACCGCCTTGCCACCGTGCGCGCGGCGGACCGCATCGTGGTGATGGACGAAGGGCGCATCGTCGAACAGGGAAGTCACGGCGTGCTCGCGACTGCAGGCGGTCTCTATGCGCGATTGGCAAAACTCCAGTTCGGCGCGACCGAGGCGGCCTGAAACTCTGCGTCAGCGGGCTCGTTCATCGCCGCCTCAGCGACCCTCATCTACCAAGTGCGCGCAGCCGCCGACGAGCGGCGTTGACGCGGGGCGCTCCGGCGGCTTGCGGTAAACCGCATCAGCCGGGCCACCTGAGCCCGCTTGGGGACAAGGGACAGACATGATCAGCAAGATTTTCGCCACCGGCGCCAGCGCGCTCGCGCTCGCCATCGCCGCCCCGGCGTTCGCGCAGGATGCGCCCGCCACCACCTCTGCCGCAAAGCCCACCGAGGCGACCCCGCTGCCGACGATGAGCTTCGGCACTTGGGGCTTCGATCCGGCTGCGCTCGACAAGTCGATCGATCCGGGTGACGACTTCTTCGCCTACGCCAACAAGCGCTGGCTCGATGCCAACCCGCTGCCAGCCGAATTCAGCCGCTTCGGCGCGTTCAACCTGCTGCGCGAGAAATCGACGAGCGACGTCAAGACCCTGGTCGACGAACTGGTCGCCAAGGACCCGGCCATGCTCTCGGCCGACGAGAAGCGCATCGTCGACAGCTACAACGCCTTCCTCGACACCGCCGCGATCGAGGCTGCGGGTTTCGCCCCGGCCAAGCCCTACATCGATGCGATCAAGGGGGCGGACACGCTCGCCAAGCTGGCGGACCTGTGGGGCAAGACGGGCTATCCCTCACCGATGGGCGCGGGCGTGACGGTCGATGCCAAGGAGCCGGACCGCTACAGCGTGGCGGTCGGTTCGGGCGGCCTCGGCCTGCCCGATCGCGACTATTACCTCGACACCACCGAAAAGGGCCAGGGCATCCAGGCCAAGTACCGCGAGTACATCGCCTTCCTGCTCGGCCAGGCGGGCTATGCCGACGCCGCCGCGATGGCGGGTCAGGTCTATGCCTTCGAGGACAAGATTGCCCGCACCGTTGCGTGGGACCGCGCGGTGCGCCGCAACCGCGACCTGACCTACAACGCGCTCTCCCCGGCCGAACTTGCCGCGCTCGACCCGGCATTCCCGACCGCCGCGTTTCTCGCCTCGTCGGGCGTGGCGAGCACGGATCGCTATCTCGTCGGCGACTTGCCGCCGACCGCGGAGGAAATCGCTGCGCTCAAGCTCGATGAAGCGACCGTCGCCAAGATCGGCGGTGGCACGCCCGCGATGATGGCGCTGCTCCGCGCGACTCCGGTGGAGGTGCTGCAGGCGTGGATGGTCAAGGGCTTCCTCAACGGCAACGCCTCGGTCCTGCCCAAGGCGATCGACGACGCCTCGTTCGCGTTCAACCAGCAGCTGCTGACCGGCGTGCCGGAACAGCGTGCCCGCTGGAAGCGCGCGATCTCCGAAAGCGAAGGGCTGCTCGGCGAACTCGTCGGCGCCTCCTACGTGCAGCGCTACTTCCCGGCCCAGAACAAGGCCGCGATGGTCGATCTGGTCGCCAACTTGCGGAAGGCGATGGCGCTCAACATCGCCGACAACACGTGGATGGGCGAGGAGACCAAGAAGCAGGCGATCGCCAAGCTCGACGCGTTCGATCCCAAGATCGGTTACCGCGACGAGCTCGAGACCTATCCCGGCCTCGCGATCGGTGCGGGCACTCCGCTCGCCAATCGCATGGCGGCGGGCGAATGGGCTCGGGTAGACAACCTGTCGAAGCTCGGCGGGCCGATCGACCGCACCGAATGGGGCATGCTGCCGCAGACCGTGAACGCGTACTACAACCCGACCAAGAACGAGATCGTGTTCCCGGCCGGCATCCTCCAGCAACCGTTCTTCGGCCTCACCGCCGACGCGGCGGTGAACTATGGTGGGATCGGCGGCGTGATCGGCCACGAAATGGGCCACGGGTTCGACGACCAGGGATCGAAGTCCGACGGCACCGGCATGCTGCGCAACTGGTGGACCGACGCCGACCGCGCGGCGTTCGACAAGCTCGGCGATGCGCTCGTGGCGCAGTACAACGCGTTCTGTCCGCTCGACGACGGCAAGACCTGCGTCAACGGACGCCTGACGCTGGGCGAGAACATCGGCGATCTCGGCGGGCTCAGCCTCGCCTACCGCGCTTACAAGCTGCATCTCAATGGCAAGCCCGACAAGGTGATCGACGGGCTGACCGGCGACCAGCGGTTCTTCCTCGCCTGGGCGCAGGTGTGGCGCGCGCAGGAGCGTGACGACAACACCCGCAACCGCCTGCGCACCGACCCGCACAGCCCGGAAATGTACCGCACCAACGGCGTCGTGCGGAACCTCGACGAATGGTACAAGGCGTTCAACGTGACCGCCGACGACGCGCTGTACCTGCCGCCGGAAAAGCGCATCCGCATCTGGTAAGACCGGAATCGGCAGGGCAGGTCGCTTGACTTGTCCTGCCGATGCCGCTTGTTCGCGGACCCATGGGTCTGATCCTCACCGCTATCCTGCTCGGCATGCTCGAAGGGCTGACCGAGTTTCTTCCGGTCTCCTCGACCGGGCACCTGATCCTTTCGCAGGCCATCTTCGGCTACGACCCGAAGGAATGGTCGCAGTTCAACATCGTGATCCAGCTCGGCGCGATCACCGCGGTGCTGGTGACCTATCGCAACCTGTTCTGGTTCACCGGCGTCGGACTGCTGCGCGGCAAGGGCGAGTCCATTCGCTTTGTCCGCAACATCCTCGCCGGGTTCTTGCCCGCGGCGGTGATCGGCTTGCTGGCGAAGGATGCGATCGACGTCATGCTCGGCAGTCCGCTGGTCGTCGCGAGCGCGCTGCTCGTCGGCGGGATTGCGATGCTCGTACTCGAACGGACGATCCCTGCGAGCGAGGACACCGGCGTCACCGAAATGCCGATGCGCACCGCGATGCTCATCGGCCTCGCGCAGTGCCTCGCCATGATCCCGGGTACGAGCCGTTCGGGCGCGACGATCCTCGGCGCGCTGGCGCTCGGCGTGGGACGCAAGACCGCGGCGGAGTTCTCGTTCTTCCTTGCCGTGCCGACCATGCTGGGCGCGGCGACGGTCAAGATCCTCGACGATCCGGCCTTGCTGGCGGGCGATGCCGCGATCGGCTGGGGCGAGATCGCCGCAGGATTCCTGTCGGCATTCGTTGTGGCGATGATCGTGATCCGCGTGTTCGTCGCTTATGTCTCGCGTCGCGGGTTTGCGCCGTTCGCGTGGTACCGCATCGTGGTCGGAGCGGCGGCGCTCGCCTGGCTCACCCTCGGATGATTGCCTGAGGGCCGGTTGCCATCGTTTCGTCGCATTCTCCGGAACCAACCCGCCTTTCGCTGTTTGTGAGCGTCAGGACTGCAACGTAGGCGCGAGTATCAGGTGGGTTTTATCGTTCTTCTGGCCGTTGGCGGCGTATTGTCGTGGCTGGCGTCTATCCTGACGCGGGACGATGACGCGCGCTCGATCCTCGTCAACGTGATCGTCGGCGAGATTGGCGCGCTGGTGCTCGGCATCCTGGTGAGCCGGGAATCGCTGCTCGTGGGGATCACCCCGACGGCGCTGCTTGCGAGCATGGCCGGGGCGATCGCCGCCCTCGCCGCGCTTTCGTTCACCCGGATGCGACTGGTCCGCTGAAGCTGCCTTATTTTAGACTTACAACCGGAGGGTCGGCGCAGTATGCAGGCCCCCCATCCAAAAAGGGGAAGAGAGAAATGAAGAAACTCATTGCCATTTCGTCGGCGCTGGCCCTCGGTCTCACCGTCGCCGCTTGCGACGGTCCGAAGGAAAATGCGGCCGAAGACGCCGGTGAGCAGGCCGCCGAAGTCGTGAACGAGCAGGCGGAAGCCGCCGAAGACGCCGGCGCGATGACCGACGCCCAGGCCGACGCCGTGACCGACGCCGCCGAAGACAAGGCGGACGCGGCGGAAGAAGCTGGCGAAGCGGCCGACCAGGCCGACGGCACGACCACCGATCCGACCTGATCCTTTCGGGTTAATCGCAAACAGGAAGCGGCCTCGGAGAAATCCGGGGCCGTTTTCCTTTGGGGCTTCAGGCCGGCTTTGCGCCGCTCCCGCGTCCGCCGCGCAGCAGGTATTCCTGCGTCCCGCGGTGCACGACGTTGTCGAGGTCGATCACCGCGCTGTTGGCGTAGGTGAAGCCCGGCGACAGCGAGCGATAAAGACGGTCGAAATCGCGCTCCACCGTCTGGCGGTAGAGGTCCTCGAAACTCTCGATCACGAAGTAGGTCGGCTGGAGGTCGTCGATCACGTAGTCGGTCCGCATGACGCGGTCGACATTGAGCATGATGCGGTTGGGACTCGCCGCCTCGGTAGCGAAGACTACTTCGGTGGGGCCCGAGAGGATGCCGGCACCGTAGGCCTTGATGCCGCCGGCTTCCTCGATCAATCCGAACTCGACCGTGTACCAGTAGAGCGCACCGAGAGCTTTGAGCCGGTTATAGCGCATCGCCTTCCATCCGGCGCGGCCGTATTCCTGCATGTAATCGGCATAGACCGGGTCGGTCAGCATCGGCACATGGCCGAACACGTCGTGGAAGACGTCGGGCTCCTGGATGTAGTCGAAGGTCTCGCGCGTGCGAATAAAGTTCCCCGCCGGAAAGCGCCGGTTGGCAAGGTGCCAGAAGAACACGTGATCGGGGATCAGCATCGGCACCGGCACCACCGACCAGCCGGTCAGCGCCGAGAGGTCCTCGGAGAGCTTGCCAAACTCCGGCACGCCGCCGCGATTGAGGTTCAGCTTCTGCAGGCCTGCCATGAAGGCGCTCGCGGCGCGGCCCGGTAACACGTCGATCTGGCGGGCAAACAGGTCGTTCCAGATCGCGTCGTCGTCGGACGAGTAATCGGCCTGCCGCGGTTCGAGCCAGTCCTCGCCCACATGCGCGGGTCGCTTGAGCGGTGCGGTGAAAACGTCCGCCGGAAGGTCCGGCAGCGCGGCGAAGTCGTCATACGGTTGTGCGATCGTGGCCATGGTTTCGAATGAAACTAGCATCGCCGCACGGCCGCGGCAAACGTGCGTATCAGCCCGCGCGTTCGAACACCGCGGCGATGCCCTGGCCGCCGCCGATGCACATCGTCTCGAGGCCGTAGCGCGCGCCGCGCCGGTGCATCTCGTGCGCCATGTCGGCGAGGATCCGCCCGCCGGTTGCGCCGATCGGATGGCCGAGGCTGATGCCCGATCCGTTGACGTTGAGCAGGTCCATCCGGCTGTCGCCGTCCGACCAGCCCCAACCCCTGAGCACCGCGAGAGCCTGCGGGGCGAATGCCTCGTTGAGTTCGACCATTTCGATGTCGGCCCAGCCGAGACCGGTGCGCGCGAACAGCCGCTCGACCGCCGGTACCGGGCCGATGCCCATCCGGCTGGGGTCGCAGCCCGCCGCCGCATAGCCCGAGAACCACAGCATCGGTTCGAGACCCAGTTCCTCGAGCTTGTCCTCCGCCACCACGAGACAGGCGGCCGCCGCATCGTTTTGCTGGCTGGCGTTGCCCGCGGTCACCACGCCGCCTTCGAGCGCGCGCAGCTTGCCGAGGCTTTCCATGCTGGCGTCGGCGCGGAACCCTTCGTCTTTCGCGAATGTGACCGGATCGCCCTTTCGCTGCGGCACGTCAACCGGCACGAGCTGGGCATCGAACTTGCCTGCATCCCACGCGGCAGCGGCGTTCCGGTGCGAGCGGACGGCGAAGGCATCGGCCTCCTCGCGGGTAATGCCGTAGTCTTTCGCCAGGTTCTCGGCGGTCTCGATCATCCCGCTGATCACGCCGAACCGCTCGACCGGCTGGCTCATCAGACGGCCGCGGGTGAGCCGGTCCCACAGCTCCATGTTGCCCGCGCGGACCCCGCCGCGCAGCCGCGTGGTGTAGTGTTCCACGTTCGACATGCTCTCGCAGCCCCCCGCGACGACAACGTCGGCGTGGCCCGCCTCGATCATCATCGCTGCGTTGACGACGGCCTGCAGGCCCGAGCCGCAGCGACGGTCGAGTTGATAGCCGGGCACTTCGAGCGGGAGGCCGGCGGCAAGCCAGCTCCAGTGGCCGATCGCGGGCGCCTCGCCGTTGCCATAGCCTTGGCTGAACACGACGTCATCGACCCGCTCGGGATCGATCCCGCTGCGCTCGACCAGCGCCTTCAGGATCACCGCGCCGAGCTGGCCCGCCTCGAGCGAGGCGAGCGAGCCCTGGAACTTGCCCACTGCCGTGCGCAGGGGGCTGACGATGGCGGCGCGGCGTTTGCTCATGCGGGTTTCCTCGGATGGTGCCGGTCGCTGCGCGCGACGACATTGCGGTCGATAAGGTCGGCGATAGCACCGGACGAGAGGCACAGCCGATCGGCCAGCACCTGCTCGCTGTCCTGGCCGAGGTACGGCGCAGGCTGCGGATCGCCCGCCTCGCGTTCCGGCAGATTGGCGAAGCTGCGGGTGGCGGGATAGGCGAAGCCGCTGGGATTGTCGGGCGACGGGCCGAACAGCGGGTTGTCTGCCACCAGCGCGGGGTCGTTTGCCGCTTCGAAGGCCGTGCGATAGCGTTCGAAGGTCGCTCCTGCGAGGGTCAGGCGATCGGCGATCGCGGCATAGTCGAGTGCGCCGGCGGCCCCTTGGACGATCGCGAACAACGCATCGCGGTGGACGAAGCGATTGTGATCCGAGCTTGCGAACGACACGCCGGTGTCCGCCTCCAGTGCCGCGATCGGCACGGCAAGGTCGAGCGCGTCGACCAACGCCCGCCACTGCTTGGCGGTCAGCACCGCGACCATGAAGCGCTTGCCGTCGCGGCTGGTGAAGTCGCGGCCGAGTGCGCCCCAGATCGCGTTGCCAAGCCGCGGGCGATCGCCGCCGCGATAGAGCATTTCGGCCATCGTGCCCGAATTGGCGAGCGTGCCGATCGCCACGTCGCCCAGCGGCACGCGCACCTCGCTCCCCTCCCCGGTCGCGGTTCGGTGGTGGACCGCCGCCATCAGCGCGAAGGCGCAATAGGCGCCGGTTATGAAGTCCCATGCCGGCATGATCTGGTTGACCGGCGGGGCCGTTTGCGGATCCCACTCGGCCGGGCCGGTCATCAGCGGATAGCCGCTCGCCGCGTTGACGGTGAAGTCCATCGCCTGCCGCCCGTCGTGCCAGCCCATCACGCGCACGCTGATCATGTCGGGCCGCCCGGCGCTGAGCGCGGCGTGGCCCAGGAAGCTCGCCTCGGGCAGGTTGGTGACGAGCTGGCCGGTCTTGCGCGCGAGTTCCGCGCACAGCTCGCGGCCTTCGCCCGATCGCAGGTCGAGCGCGACCGACTTCTTTGCCCGGTTGAGGTTCTCCCAGCTCAGCGAGCGCCCTTCGGCGGTGAGCATGTAGCGATCGTAGTCGAGCCCGCCGCCGATCTGGTCGACCCGGATCACCTCGGCCCCCATCTGAGCGCAGTAGAGCCCCACGGTGGGCGAGGCGACGAAGCTGGAAACCTCGACCAGCGAAAGGTCGGACAGGAGCCGGTACATCAGCCTTGCGCAGCGAAATCGCGCAGCATGTGCTTGGCGATCTGGAGTTGCAGGATTTGCGTCGTGCCTTCGTAGATGCGGTAGATGCGCGCATCGCGGAAGAACCGTTCCGCGTCGTATTCGGCGAGGTATCCCGCGCCGCCGTAGATCTGCACCACGCGGTCGACCACGCGGCCGCACATCTCGGAAGCGAAGACCTTGAACGCGGCGGCCTTGCGCAGGACATTCTCGCCCGCATCGGCACGCGCGGTGACATCGGCCATCATGCATTCGGCCGCGTAGATCTCGGTCTCGCTGTCGGCCAGCATCGCCTGGATCAACTGGAAGTTCGCGATCGGCTCGCCGAAGGCCTTGCGCTCGGTGGCATAGCGCAGCGCGCTGTCGAGCGCGCGGCGGGCATAGCCGGTCGATGCCGCGCCGACCGAGATGCGCCCGTTGTCGAGGCTTTTCATCGCGAATACGAAACCCTTGCCGGTCTCGCCGCCGAGCAACGCCTCGCCCGGCACGTGCACGTCTTCCAGGATAACGTCGGCGATCTGCGCACCCGACTGGCCCATTTTCTTGTCCGCCGAACCGACGCTGACGCCGGGCGTGTCCATCGGCACGATGAAGGCGGACACGTGCGCGTTCTTGGGCAGCGCCTCCTTCTCGGTGCGCGCCATGATCAGGCCGACCGCGGCTTGCGGAGAGTTGGTGATGTAACGCTTGGTCCCGTTGAGGATCCAGCCGTTGCCCGAAGGATCGGGTCGGGCAGTGGTAGCCATGGCCGCGCTGTCGCTGCCGGAGCCTGGCTCGGTCAGGCCGAAACAGGCGACTTCGCCGGCGGCGATGCGCGGCCACCACTCGGCCTTTTGCGCTTCGGTCGCGCCGGTCTTGATCGCCGAATTGAACATGCCGACGTTGATCGAGAAGATGCTGCGAAAGGCGGGTGCGGCATAGGCCATCGTCTTCACGACGCGGGCATACTGCGAGATGCTGAGGCCCGCGCCGCCGTACTCCTCGGGCACGGTGAGGCCGAACAGGCCCATCTCGCGCATTTCGGTGACGATCGCTTCGGGGATGCGGTCGGCCTCGATCACCTCGCGCTCGGCGGGGATCAGGCGCTCGCGGACATAGCGTTCGAGCTGGTCGATGAACTGTTCGAACAGTTCGGGGTCCATACCGGTCATTGCACCTCTCCCGTGGTGGCCGCCGTCGCTGTGGCGGAGGGAGAGGCTTGGGGCAAGGCCTCGACTGGCAGGCGGCGCTGCTCGAGCATCTCGGCCGCCTCGTCGAGCGCCTTCGCTTCGCCGACGGTCACGCCGCCCGGGCCGGGATCGGTCTCGGCCGGGCCGCATCCGGCCAGCAGGAGGAGCGCGGAGGCGAGCGTTGCGGTTGTGCGGAGCATGGCGCCGACCATACCCTGTCTTCGGAAAACGAAAAGCGGGCGAATCGCTGAGGTGCGATTCGCCCGCTTCGGGTTACTGGCCCAACAGGATTACTGCGGCGCGTCGGCGTCGTTGGCAGCCTCGGCGGCGGCAGCGGCGGCCTGCGCGCGGGCGGCGACGTCGGCAGCGTTCGCGCCGGCCTCGGCAGCCGTCGCTTCGGTCGCGGCATCGGTCGGCTCGGCGGCGGCATCGGCCGCGGCGTTGGCGTTCGGATCGACCGCCGGTTCCTCGGTGACGCCGGCCATCGCTTCGTCGGCGGGCATCTCGACGGTGTCGGCCTCGGCAGTGGTCGAGGCGTCGTCGGTGCCGCCGCAGGCGGCGAGCGCGAAGGTCAGCGGGGCAATGGCAAGGACAAGCTTCTTCATGGGTAGGCTCCTCGAAGGGGGTATGGCGCTCTCCTAGCGGCGGCCCGATTGCGCCGCAATCCACAGCGCGCCATTTCCTTCGCGTAGCGGGCTGTGCCAAGGCATCCGGGCATGGACGCGGTCGCAGCCTCTCCCCCTCTCGACGCCGCACGCGGGCGCCTGCGCGAACTGTTCGGGTTCGACGATTTCCGCGGCGTGCAGCCGCAGGTGATCGAGCGCGTGCTGGCGGGCCGCTCGACGCTGGCGGTCATGCCGACGGGGGCGGGCAAGTCGCTCACCTACCAGCTGCCCGCCACGATGCTGGCGGGGACCTGCGTGGTGGTCAGCCCGCTGATTGCCTTGATGCACGACCAGCTCCGCAGCGCGCAGGCGAACGGGATCGCTGCCGCCACGTTGACCAGCGCCGATGCCGACTGGCGCGAGACGATGGATGCGTTCCGCGAAGGATCGCTCGACCTGCTTTACGTCGCACCCGAGCGGGCGAGCCAGCCGGCGTGCCGCGACCTGCTGTCGTCGGCCCGGATCGCGCTGTTCGCGATCGACGAGGCGCACTGCGTTTCCGAGTGGGGCCACGATTTCCGCCCCGACTATCGCCAGCTGCGTCCGCTGATGGATGCCTTCGCAACCGTCCCCCGGCTGGCGCTGACGGCGACCGCGGACGCGCACACGCGGGCGGACATCCTGGCCCAGCTCGGTATCCCGGAGGAGGGGCTGATCGTCGCCGGGTTCGACCGGCCGAACATCCGCTACGCAATCCGCCACCGCGACAATCCCGTGCGCCAGATCGCGGACCTGATGCGCAGCGAGCCGGGTCCGGGCATCGTCTATGCTCCGACCCGCGCCAAGGTGGATAAGCTGGCCGACCAGCTCGCAGCCGCGAGCGGGCGTCCGGTGCTGCCATACCACGCCGGCCTCGACCCGGCGGTTCGCGCCGCCAACCAGTCTGCCTTCGTCGACAGCGAGGACATGGTCATCGTCGCGACGATCGCGTTCGGGATGGGCATCGACAAGCCCGACGTGCGGTTCGTGGCGCACGCGGGTGTGCCCAAGTCGATCGAGGCCTATTACCAAGAGACCGGCCGCGCCGGGCGCGACGGCGATCCGTCGCAGGCGGTCATGCTGTGGGGCGCGGGCGATTTCGCCACCGCGCGCCAGCGGCTCGCGGAATTGTCCGAGGATCGCCGCGGTGGCGAGCGGGGGCGGCTCGATGCGCTTGCCGGGCTGGTCGAAACCGCCGGGTGCCGCCGCGCGGTGCTGCTACGCCATTTTGGCGAAGACCCGCCTGCAACCTGCGGCAACTGCGACAACTGCCTCGACGCGCCGGGTGTCACCGACGTGACCGAGATCGCGCAGAAGCTGCTCTCGGCCGCCTACCGCACAGGCCAGAGCTTCGGCTTCGGGCACCTCCAGAAGGTGCTTACCGGATCGAGCGACGAGCGAGTGCTACAGCGCGGGCACGATTCGTTGAGCGTGTTCGGCATCGTCGGCGGCGACGACGCGCGGCTGCTCCAGCCGGTCGCCCGCGCTCTCCAGGCCCGCGGCGCACTGGTCGCGACCGAGCACGGCGGGCTGCAACTCGGCGGCGAAGCGAAGGCCATCCTCAAGGGCGAGCGCACGGTCGAGATCGTCGTGCCCCTAACGCGCGAGCGGTCGCGGCACGGGCGGGGTAGTAGCAGTGAGGCGAACCCGGTGGGCGATCCGTTGTTCGAGGCTTTGCGCGAGGTGCGCCGCGATATTGCCAAGGCGGCGGGCCTACCGCCCTACGTTATCTTCCACGATGCCACCTTGCGCGAGATGGCGGCGCTGCGCCCGCAGACCCGCAACCAGCTTGGCGAGATCGCCGGGGTCGGCGCGAAGAAACTCGACGCTTATGGCGCCGCGTTCCTCGAAGCGATCCGCGGCGCCGATACCTGAGGAGAACCTGATGCGACCGGTGTTTTGGGCCTTGGCCCCGCTCCTGCTGGCGGGCTGTACGACACACGGCGTTGCGCCTGCGAGTTCGCCGGTATCCGCGCCCGATGGATTCGCATTCGAGGTGAAATCCTGGGGCGCGCCGGTGCACAGCTGGATCGTTCTGGCGGACGGCGCGGCGACCTCGATCGTCCGGGTCTCGGATAGCGGAGGGCCGTTCCCGCCCTATGCCCTCGAACACCGGCGGTTTGCGCTCTCGTCCGATGCACTCGCTCGATTGCGATCGCTTGCGACGACGATCCCTCGGCCCGTTCCCACCGATAGTGAGTGCGAGAAGCGGATGACGGACGCCGCCTATGGCACCCTGTCGCTCGTGCGTGGAGGCGAGACCGAGGCGCTGGCGTTCTACGAAGGCTGCTTCGACGCCTATTATCGCCCCTATCTCGGCACGCTCAAGGCGATGGATGCGATCGTGATGGATGCGAGCAAGCTGGCCCCCGTCGAGCATCGCGAGGAGGTTGGCGCCAAATCCGGTTGACGCCAGGTCCTTTCGATATAAATATGATATCACTTTTATATCGGAGGAGTGATTCGTCATGTCGGTCGAACAGGGGACCCAACGTCTCGGGGGAATGAACACCAGCCGCGAACGGCCTGCGGCGACTTTCAACGGCTATGCCATGCTGGCGGTGGGTCTCGTGCTCTCGGCAGCGACGGTCTGGCGCTTCATCGAATTCGTCCAGCGCGCCAAGCTGGACCTGCCGGCGGGAGGCGAACTCGGTATCTCGGGCCTGCTGCTCCTGCTGGCGATTCTCGCGTTGTCGGGGTTCTACATGATCCAGCCCAACCAGGCCGCGGTGATCACGCTGTTCGGCGCCTATCGCGGGACCGACCGGACCGAGGGGCTGCGCTGGATCTGGCCGTGGATGATCCGCAAGAAAGTCTCGGTACGCGCGCACAACGTCCATTCGGACAAGGTCAAGATCAACGACCTGAAGGGCAATCCGATCGACATCGCGTGCAATGTGGTGTGGCGCGTGGCGGACAGCGCGCAGGCGGTGTTCGACGTGGACGACTTCAAGACGTTCGTGGAAATCCAGATCGAGGCAGGCCTTCGCACCGTGGGCGCGCGGCACCCCTACGACGACCTCGAGGAAGAGGAAGTCACCCTGCGCGGCAGCCCCGACGTGGTGAACTCGGAGCTTCAGGCCGAGCTCAACGACCGGCTCGTGGTCGCGGGCATCGTGGTCGACGAAGCCGGCCTTACCCACCTTGCCTACGCCGCGGAGATCGCCGGCGCCATGCTCCGCCGCCAGCAGGCCGAAGCCGTGATCGCCGCGCGGGCCAAGCTGGTGATGGGCGCGGTCAGCATGGTCGAGATGGCGCTCAACAAGCTGTCGAACGACGGCATCATCGACCTCGACCACGAGCGCAAGGCGACGATGGTGTCGAACCTGATGGTCGTGCTGTGCGGCGAGCGCGAGGCGCAGCCGGTGGTCAACGCCGGGACGCTCTACCAGTAGGGTTCGCGGCATGAGCGGTTCGCAGAAAAAGGCCTTCGCCCTCCGTCTCGATCCGGCAGTTCATGCCGCGGTCGAGCGGCTGGCGTCGGCCGAACTGCGCAGTGCCAACGCCCAGATCGAAATGCTGCTGCGCGAGGCGCTCGAAGTCCGCGGTCTCGCGGTGCACGGCAGCGGCAAGCCCCGCCGGGGACGTCCGCCGAAGGAGGGCGAAGCGGATGCGTGACGAAGACAAGCCTTTCATTCTCTACAAAAGCGGCTTCGGCTTTCGCATCGTTCCGCGGAATGCAGCCGGCTATCGCGCGACGTTCGTCTGGCTGCTGTCGCTCGCCCCGGTCGTCGGCGCGTTCATCTATGCCATGTCGCAGGTCGAAGACGGCACAAGCGTTGCGATCGCCATCGCGCTCTACACTGCCGCGATGCTGACGTGGGTGATCCTTGGCGTTCGCTGGATGAAGGCCCGCAGCGAGGTCGTCGACATGCGCGAGCTGCTCGAGATCAAGCGCGAGCGGGACCGGAACCGCACCCGGCGCTGACCGCGCAAAGCCGGTCATTGAATCGAAAGCAGACTTGTGAGACCTTCCCCCTGATCGTGGGACCGGGGGGTCTGTCGATATGCGAATTGTGCTGCGCGTGGCGGCCATGGCCGCTGCCTTGTCTCTGATGCCCGCGCCGGCGAGCGCGGACGAACTCACGCTGCCGAAAGGCCTGGGCGAGCAATCGGCCACGCTGATCCGGCCGGTCCCGTTTGCCGCGACCGTCCTGATCGTGCCCGGCAAGAAGGCCACCGCCGAGGAGAACGACGCGCTGGCGGCGCTGGCCGCGGCGCTGGGCGATCGCGGTTTCGGCAGCGTGCGAATCGAAAAGGCCGCCGATCTGCCCGCCTGGTCCGCCGCCACGCAGCGTGCGACCGGCGGCGAATGTGTCTGGCTGCTGGGCCATGGCAAGGGTGGCCGGGCCGCGGTCGCCGCCACCGGACGGACGCAGAACCTGTGCGGCGTGATCCTCGTCGCGGCACCGGCCAGGGCGGGCAAGGGCGCACTGGCGCTGTCCCGATCAGCCGGGAAGGGTGCGCTGCCGCTGCTGGTCGTCAGCGCCGGGCGCGATCCTCAGGCCGGTTTTGCCGACGGGGCGGCCATTCGCGCCGCCAATCCCGGCGCTACCCACACGATGATCCTCGCGATGGACGGCACCTTGCGCGAGGAAGGGGCGGGTAGCGCCGTCTCGCCGGGTCTCGTCGACGCGGTGACCGCCTTCCTGTTCGAGAACGGCCCGCAGATCCAGGAAACCAGCTACCGCAAGAAAGCCAAGTCGCGCGGACGCCGCAGTGCGGAGCTGGCGAGCCCGTTCGGCAGGAGCCGCCGCGCAAGGAGTTGACGGTCCGTTAACCTTGATTGGTTACCCCGGGCGGCATGGATAGCCTCGCGCGCAATTGTCCGGCCCGCCCTTCGCTCAAGCTGGTCTGCGTTCTGGCCGCGCTCGCGGTGTCCGCAATCCCGGTCGCGGCGGTGCTGGCGCAAGCGCAGACAGACACTCCGTTCACGCTGGTCGAGAGCGGTCGCGGCTTTTCCTCGTTGCAGCAGGCGATCGACGCGATCGGCGGCGGCAGCGGGACCATCTCGGTCGCATCCGGCACCTATCGCCAGTGCGCCGTGCAGGAAGCGGGCGACCTGACCATCGTCGCCGCCGAAGCGGGCAAGGCGGTGTTCGACGGCGCGACGTGCGAAGGCAAGGCGGCGCTGGTGCTGCGCGGTCGCAGCGCGCGCCTCTCGGGCCTCGTGTTCCGCGGCATGGCGGTGCCCGATCGCAACGGTGCGGGCATCCGGCTCGAGCAGGGCGACCTCGTGGTGGCGCAAAGCTGGTTCCTCGACAGCGAGCAGGGCATCCTCACCCACGACGACCCGAACGGCACGATCGTCATCGACAAGAGCACTTTCGCGGGCCTCGGCAACTGCGAGAATTCCGCCGGCTGCGCGCATTCGATCTACATCGGCAACTACGGCCGCCTGCGCGTGACCCGCAGCCGTTTCGAGCGCGGGACCGGCGGCCACTACGTCAAGTCACGCTCCCGGCAGGTCGAGATCGCGGCGTCGAGCTTCGACGATTCGGCTGGTCGCGCGACCAACTACATGATCGATCTTCCCGCCGGATCGGTCGGCCAGATCACCAACAACTGGTTCGTGCAGGGCCGCGACAAGGAAAATTACTCGGCCTTCGTCGCGGTCGCGGCGGAAGACCAGCTCCACCCGGCCACCGGCCTTGTGATCGCGGGCAACGATGCGCGCTTTGCGCCGGGTGTGCGGCGGTCGAGCGTGTTCGTGGCGAACTGGTCGCGCGACAAGCTCGCTGTCGGCGATAATGCGCTCGGGACCGGTATCAAGCTCTACGAGGAACGCTAGCGCGGAACCTGCTACACCCGCGCGGGGTTGAACGGGCGAGGAGCGCGACATGGCCGGTGGATGGACCCGCGATGGCGCGGTGCAGGACCAGATCGACGACACCGTCAAAGACGCGGTCGCGGCAGCCCGCGCCCGCACGCCCAGCGGCGAGAGCGCCGAATTCTGCGACGATTGCGGCGAGGCCATTCCGCCTCGCAGGCGCGAAGCCGTCCCGGGCGTGCGGACCTGCGTCGCCTGCCAGGGCGAGCGCGACGGACAGGTGCGCCACAGCCTCATCAACCGGCGCGGCAGCAAGGACAGCCAGCTGCGTTGACGAACGCGCTCAGTCCTCCCATCGCGCAGCCATGAGTTCCGCCTTCATCCGCGCGCAGCACTTTGCGCCCCAGCACGGCCTGTCGAAGATTGCCGGTCGCATTGCAGACAGTACGACACCGTGGCTCAAAAACCGTCTGATCAAGCGCTTCATTGACGCATACGACGTCGACATGAGCGAGGCTGCGGACCCTGCGAGCGCCTATCCCACGTTCAACGCCTTCTTCACCCGCGCGCTCAAGCCCGGTGCGCGGCCGCTCGCCGACGCGGCCGAATTCGTGCTGAGCCCGGCCGACGGCGCGGTAAGCCAGCTCGGCGCGGTGACCGGCGGGCGGATCGTGCAGGCCAAGGGACGCGATTATTCGGTGGCAGAGCTGCTCGGCGGCGACGCGAGCGATGCCGCGCGGTTCGAGGGCGGCCGGTTTATCACGATCTACCTCTCGCCCAAAGACTATCACCGCGTTCACATGCCGGCATCGGGAACCCTGCAATGCACACGCTACGTCCCGGGCGACCTGTTCTCCGTCAACGCGGTCACCGCCGAGGGAGTGGAGCGGCTGTTCGCCCGCAACGAACGGCTGGCCTGCCTGTTCGACGGCGAACTGGGACACTTCGCCAGCGTGATGGTCGGGGCGATGATCGTCGCCGGAATCGAAACCGTGTGGGGCGGGCGCGTCCAACCGCACGGCCACGCCGTGATCGAGCAGCCGGGAAGCGGCATCGACCTCTCGGCGGGCGACGAGATGGGCCGGTTCTATCTCGGCTCGACGGTGGTCCTACTGTTCGAGCCGGGAAAGATCGACTGGCAGTCTGACCTACAGCCGGGAAGCACGCTGCGCATGGGCCAGGCGATCGCGCGGCGTCTTTAGGGCAGCAGGTGACCCGACCGGTCGCGCTTGGTGGCGAGGTAGCGGGCGTTGTGCGGGTTGTCTGGCAGTCGGTGCGGCACCCGCTCGGTCACCGCGATCCCCGCCGCTTCGAGCGCCGCGACCTTGTCTGGGTTGTTGGTCATCAGTTTCACGGCGTTCGTCCCGAGCAGCCGGAGCATCCGCACCGCCACCGGGAAATCGCGCGCCTCGTCGGGCAGGCCGAGTCGGCGATTGGCATCGATGGTGTCGAAGCCTTCGTCCTGCAAGCGGTAAGCGCGCAGCTTGTTGACGAGGCCGATCCCACGGCCCTCCTGCCGCAAGTAGAGCACGACGCCCCAGCCGCCTTGCCGGGCTTCTTGTTCCGCGGCGTGGAGTGCTGCATCGAGCTGCGGGCCGCAGTCGCACTTGAGGCTACCGAGCACGTCGCCGGTGAGGCATTCGGAGTGTAGCCGCACCAGCGGCGGGCGATCGCTGGAGGGTTGGCCGAAGACGAGCGCGACGTGCTCGCGCAGGTCGTCGGGCGCGCGGAATGCGACGATCTCGCAGTCCTCGCCCGCCGCCACTGGCAGGTGCGCGCGCGCCGCGACGACGAGTCGCGCAGGATCGACGAAGGCCGCGAGGTCCGTCGGGGCGACGGTCACGGGCTCGCCCGCATTCTCTGGATCGACGAGGAACGCAGGAAGGATGCCAGCGATGCGCGCCAGCTCCAGCGCGGCTGCGGCCCCCTCGGCCCAGTCGAGCGGCTCGGCGCGGAAAGGACCCTTCATCGGATTGACGAGGTCGAGCGCGGGATCGGCCACCGCGCGCGCGGCGGAAAGATCGAACGGGTGGGCCCCGCGCAACAACACCGGCGCATGCGGGACCGCTGCCTCGCGCTGGTTGGCGAGCTTGAGCGTTTCGGCCCGCGCCGCGCCGATCAGCATTCGCTGGGCGGTTGCGCCCGGCGCGAAGGCGGTTTCGGCGGGGAGCAGGACCGAGCCACCCTCGATCGCAATCGGCCAGCCATGGCGCAGTGCGTCGATCGCCTGCGCGGCGCGGCGGCCAGACGAAGGGGACGGCAAGGCGCTCAGAGCGCGAACTCCGTTATCAACGGCACGTGGTCGCTCGGCGCATCCCACCGCCGGGTCTCCTCGACGAAGCGGTGGCTCAACGCCTGCGGGGCGAGCTCGGGGCTGGCCCACATGTGGTCGAGCCGCCGCCCCTGGTCCTTCTGCCGCCAGTAGCTGCGGTACGACCACCACGAATAATTGCGTTCCGGCGCGGGGATGAACCGGCGGCCGAGATCGACCCAGCCGTGCGCGTCGGTCAGGCGGCCGAGCGCCTCGACCTCGACGGGCGTATGGCTCACGACCTTGAGCAGCGCCTTGTGGTCGTAGACGTCGGATTCGAGCGGGGCGACATTGAAGTCCCCCACCAGCAGCGTCGGCCGGTCCAGCGCGTCGGCCCAGCGCGTCATCCGCTCGAGGAAATCGAGCTTCTGCCCGAACTTGGGGTTCGCTTCGCGATCGGGTATGTCGCCGCCTGCGGGGATATAGACGTTGTCGACCACCAGGCCCGATCCCTCGAGCTCGACCGCAACGTGCCGTGCCTCGCCGTTGTCCTGCCAGTCGTGACGGTGGTGTTCGCGGAACGGAAGGCGGCTCACGGTGGCGACGCCGTGATAACCCTTCTGACCGTGGACTGCCTGGTAGACGTAGCCGAGATCGGCCAGCGCCTGCGCCGGGAACTGGTGCTCTTGGCACTTGATCTCCTGCAGGCACAGCACGTCGGGGGCCTGCTCACGCAACACGCGCTCGACCTGCGGCAGCCGCAAGCGCACCGAGTTGATGTTCCAGGTGGCAATCGAAACCATCGCTCGCGGATAGCAGCGGAACCGCGCGCCGCAAGCCGGAGGGTCGTTTCGCAAGAGACGGTCCGCGACCAGCGGACCGCAAGCGCGAACGCGCGCCCGAGCTTATGCGAGGAAAGCCAAACAGGCCGGACGGCCTGTGCCGGCGCCTGAGGACGTAACAAGAAAGGAAAAAACCCCCGCGCCGGGGGCATTGGCGCGAGGGTTTCGTTCTGAGCGTTCGTCACGCTTGCGGGCGGCCTCTTGAGAGGTCGGGCAACAGGGGGGAAACCCGCCTCAAACCGTCCCGCGAGACAGGGTTTACGCCGCCGTGGCTTTCACCTGCATGAACACCGTGATTCCACTCGTCGCGGGGAGCGCACGGTGGTCCGGCGAACCGGTCCCTAGCGGCGACCAGCCGAGCGGCGCGGATCGGTGAAACTGAATGCGCTGTCAGCCACCGCCATGCCGTAGCGCTGGTTCGACAGGCGCACGGTCGTGCGGCCGTTCTGCGAATCGAGAGCCACCCAGCTCGTGAGCTGCAAGCCGCCCGGAGCCGAGGCGTTGCGCACGAAGACGAGCGTGATCACGCCGAACTCCGGCTTCTTCGGATCGCGCACTTCGACACCGACGACGTTGTTGCCCGCGACCGGTACCAGCTTGCCGAACCGCTTCACATCGCGGGTGGGGTCGAGCAGCGCGCCGAGCGGCGAATTCGAGATCGGCCAGCGCTGGACCTGCTTTACCTCATAGTCGACAAGGTAGAGCGACTTGCCGTTCGACACGACGAGCATGTCGGCGCCCTTGCCGTACTGAAAGCGGATCTTGCCGGGGCGCTTGAGCGTCAGCTCGCCCGAGAGCGTCTGGCCCTTGCGATCGGTCTGGGTGAAGTTCGCCTTCATCGTCGAAATGCCGCGCAGGGCGGCCACCGCTTCGTCGAGCTGGCTGCTCGACTGCGCCGCGACCGGCGCGGCAGGAAGCGTCAACAGCGCGGCGGGCGCACCAACGGCGAGAGCGCCGGCAATTGCGGCGCGCACGGGGTAACGAGATAGATTCTTCAAGGTATGCATGCTCCGGTAAATGGTTGCGGAGCGTTGAACCACCACTGAACCCTGACGGTTCCGGCGGTTCAGGATGGGTCGGGCTCCAGCGGTCGACATGGGGCAGGATCGCCTTTCAAGCCTCGCGGGATAGAAGTGGCTCGAAGTTCGGGCTGGCTGTCCCGGACGAGAGCTGCGACGACGCCCGCGGGGCTTGAAAGGCGACCGCGAAGCGGCGGGCCGCAATCGGCCCATTGCAGCGTCGCTCGTCAGTCACGATGGAATTCCATCGCTCCTTCCTCGCTTCTCGCACTGAGCCGATTTCGGCTCCGTCATGCCCCATGCCGATCGCCGGAGCCCGACCCGCTTACTTGATCTTGGCTTCCTTGAATTCGACGTGCTTCCGGGCAACCGGATCGTACTTGCGGAAGGTGAACTTCTCGGTGTGGTTGCGCGGGTTCTTCTTCGTCACGTAGAAGAAGCCGGTGTCGGCGGTCGAGACCAGCCGGATCTTGACGGTTGCGGGCTTCGCCATGGCAAATTCCTGATTCTCTGACGGGCCCCAATTCTCGATGAAGACCGAGGGCCACAAATACCAAGGGCGGCGCACGCGCACCGCCCGTCGGGGGCGGCCATTGGTCCAAAGGGCGACGAAAGTCAACCCGGCCGCGCGCCCGCTACCACTCCACCCTGCCGCGATTGGCCTTCACCGTGCCGCGCGACTTCTTTTCCTTGATGCGGGCTTCCTTGCCCACCCGGTTGAGGCGACTTTTGGCGCGCTTCGCAGGCGCGTCGAACGCGCCGCGAATCATCGCCTCGAGCCGTTCGCGCCCGTCGGCCCGATTCGCCTCCTGCGTGCGGAAACGGCGGGCGGTAAGGACGATCTCGCCCGCAGCGGTCATCCGGCTGCCGGCAGCGGTCTTGAGCCGGGCGAACACCTGCGGCTGCAAGCGCAAGGCATAGACGTCGAGCCGAAGCTGCGCGGCGGTCGCCACCTTGTTGACGTTCTGCCCGCCCGGTCCCGAGGCGGCGATGAAACTCTCCTGCACCAGGCCCATCGCCCGCGCGACGGCCTCGTCTGCCTCATTCATCCGCGAAGCCGAGCGCCGCGAAATCGGCCGGCAACGGCGCGTGCGCACTGATCGGTGGCTTCGCTTCGCGCGGAACGACGAGGTCGGCGGCATGGAGCATCGTGCGCGGTGCACCGCCCTTGCGGCCGTAAACCGGGTCACCGAGCAGTGGGATACCGAGGCCCGACGCCGCGTGAACGCGAATCTGGTGCGTGCGACCGGTCTCCGGGCGGAACTCGACCAGGGTCAGGCCGCCCTGCACGTCGAGCTTGCGCCAGTGGGTGACCGCGGGCTTGCCCTTCTTCGCCGGGATCATCCGCCAGCCTTTTTCCGCCGAGCTGATCTTGCTCAGCGACAGCGCGATGGTGCCAGCGTCTTCCGCCACCGCGCCCGCGACAATCCCGAGATAGCGTTTCTCGACTACGCGATCCTCGAACGCGCGGTTGAAGCGGGCGAGCACCTTGGGATTGCGCGCGAGCAGCAGGCAACCGCTGGTATCGGTATCGAGCCGGTGGACCGCGACCGGGTCGCGCTGGAAGCCCAGCCGCAATTCGGCGAGGTGGTCCCCGAGCGAACGCCCGCCTGCTCGCGGCCGCTCGATCGGCAGTCCGGCAGGCTTGTCGATCACCAGCGCCTCGCCGTCTTCGTAGAGGATGGGGATCATGGTAGGAGCCTCGCCGCCATCAGTCCGCGCACCGCGTTGCCGAGGAGGAAGCCGTCCGCGAGGTCGTCGAGCGTGAGCGCGGCCTCGTGCGCTGCGCCGCTGTCGATCAGGGAGCGGCGCAGGATGCCGGGCAGCAGGCCGAGTGAAGCCGGCGGTGTCAGCAACGCGCCGTCGCGCTCCACGAATACGTTGGCAGTCATACCCTCGGTCACCAGACCCTCGTCGGTCACGAATACCGCCGTGCCGGCACCCGCATCGCGCGCGGCATCGTTTCCGGCGTCGTAGAACCAGCGGTCGGTGGTCTTGTGGGCGAGGCGCAGGTCGCCTGCGTCGACCGGCAAGGGCAGCGCGATGCAGGTGGTCATGTCTGGCACCGCTCCAAGCGGCTGTGCCTCGAGCGCGGTTGCGCCGCTCCGGCCGAGCAGCAGGCGGATTTTCGCGGGCGCCTCCAGTTCGAAGCACAGCGCCTGGATGCGGTTGCGCGCGGCATGGCGGTCGAACGCGAAGCCGAGGGTTTCGGCGCTCGCTTTCATGCGTTCGAGGTGGAGTTCGAGGAGCGCGATTCCTTCCTCGGGATCGAAGCGCATCGCCTCGATCAGGTCGAACCCGGCGGCGGAGCGCTGGGCGAACCCGGACTTCAGGTGGCTTTCGCGCCATTCGGCGAGCGGCTCGCTGTCGGCGACGATCGCCGAGCCGACGCCGAGCACCGCACTGCCGTGCGCGTTCTCGATCTCGGTCAGCCGCAGCGTTCGGATCGCGACGTTGAAAGCGGCATCGCCGTTCGCCCCGACCCGTCCGATCGCGCCGCAATAGGGACCGCGCGCATCGCGCTCTACCTCGCCGATCAGTTCCATCGCGCGGATCTTGGGCGCGCCGGTGATCGAACCGCAAGGGAACAGCGCCCGGACGAGGTCCATCGCGCCCTTGCCGTCGGCGAGGCGGGCGCGGATCGTCGACACCATCTGGTGGACCGTAGGGTAGCTCTCGACCGCGAAGGGAGTTTCGACCCAGACCGATCCAGCCTCGGCGACGCGCGACAGGTCGTTGCGCATCAGGTCGACGATCATCAGGTTTTCGGCGCGGTCCTTTTCCGAGGTCGCGAGCTCCTCGGCCAGCGCGCGATCGGCCGCTTCGTCTGCTGCGCGCGGACGCGTGCCCTTCATCGGCTTGGCCTTGGCCTCGCCGCGCTTCAGGCTGACGAAGAGTTCCGGCGACAGGCTCAGCAGCCAGTGCTGCCCGTCGAACACCACCCCGCCATAGCCGCTCGCCGCATCGCCGCGCAGCGCAGCGTAGAGTGCAAGCGGGTCGCCGCGGAAGCTGCCCGCGAGCGGAAAGGTGAGGTTGGCCTGGTAGATGTCGCCCGCGCGGATCGCTTCCTGCAGCGCGGCGAAGGCCTCGTCGTAGGCACCGGCCGAAACCTGCGGCGTCAGGGGGCCCAGGCTGGCGGAACCGCCTCCGCGCTCCGCGAGCCAGCCGGCGACCTCGTCCGGGGCGAGGACCGTTTCCTCATCGAACAGCCCGAGCCAGACGAGTGGGCCGCCCGCTCCGGTGCGGGCGGCGGCGAGCGGAGCCAGCTTCGGTTCTAGCGCCAGCCCGGCCTCGTAGGCGAGGTATCCGGCCAGCGTGCCGCCTTCGGCCCGCGCGGCATCGGCGGCGGCGAGCGTGGCGGCGACCTCTTCGGGCCGATGGGCGACGAAGATCGCCCGTGGCGCTTCGAACAGGTGCGCGGGCGCGGCGCCGTCGGTCCGGGCATCGTCGAGCAATACGAATGGGGTGCGCCCGGCCATCTCCGCTGCCTTAGCGCCTTCGCCTTTCCTGTCGAGGGCGCTTGACCGCATCGGCGTGCGTTGCGACACCGCCTGCCACAGGCAACGGGAGTATTGGGCGCAGTGGGCCAGATCTACATCGGCCTCGCCGACAACGGCGAGAAGCAATACCTCGAACTCGGCCGGGCCAACCGCCACGGCCTGATCGCCGGGGCGACCGGAACCGGCAAGACGGTGACGCTGCAGGGCCTCGCCGAAAGTTTCTCCGCCGAGGGCGTGCCGGTGTTCGTTGCCGACGTGAAGGGCGATCTGGCGGGCATTTCGATGCCCGGCTCGCCCGCTTTCAAGCACGCTGCCAGCCTCGAACAGCGGGCGAAGGACCTCGGGATCGAGGACTACGTCTATTCGGACAATCCGGCGGTATTCTGGGACCTCTACGGGGAAAAGGGGCACCCGATCCGCACGACGATCTCGGAAATGGGGCCGTTGCTGCTCGGCCGGTTGCTCGATCTCAACGACACCCAGCAGGGCGTGCTCGACATCGTCTTCCGCTTCGCCGACGAGCAGGGCCTGCTGCTGATCGACCTCGAAGACCTGCAGGCGATGCTCGCGCACACCAGCGAGAATGCGAGTTCGCTGTCTGCCCGCTACGGTAACGTCACCAAGCCATCGGTCGGTACGATCCAGCGGCAGGTGCTCAGCCTCGACAGCCAGGGCGGAGCGCAGTTCTTCGGCGAGCCGGCGCTCGAGATCGCCGATTTCATCCGCACCGATGAGAAGGGACGCGGAATCATCAACGTGCTGGCGGCGGACCAGTTGATGCGCAGCCCCAAGCTTTACGCGACATTCCTGCTCTGGCTGCTCGCCGAGCTGTTCGAGGTGCTGCCCGAGGTCGGCGATCCCGAGAAGCCGAAACTGGTGTTCTTCTTCGACGAAGCGCACCTGCTTTTCGACGATGCGCCGGGCGCACTGCAGGACAAGATCGAGCAGGTCGTGCGCCTGATCCGCTCCAAGGGCGTGGGCGTCTATTTCGTGACGCAGAACCCGATCGACATTCCCGAGGAGGTCGCCGGGCAGCTCGGCAACCGCGTCCAGCACGCACTGCGGGCATTCACTCCGCGCGACCAGAAGGCGATCAAGGCGGCAGCCGAGACCTTCCGCATCAATCCCAAGCTCGATGTCGAGGAGGCTATCACCGAGCTCAGGACCGGCGAGGCTCTGGTCTCGACGCTGATGGAGGACGGCGCGCCTTCGGTCGTGCAGCGCACCTTGATCAAGCCCCCGCGGAGCCGCCTCGGCCCGATCGACGCCAAGGAGCGCGCGATCATCCAGTCGATCAGCCCGTTCTCGGGCAAGTACGACGAGCGGATCGACCGCGAGAGCGCCGAGGAAGTGCTGGCCCAGAAGGCAGCCGACGCCGCCGCGACCGCGGTCGAGGTCGAGGACACCAGCGTCGAGGAAGTCGGCAAGCGCGAACGCAAGCACACCAGTATTTGGGGCAAGGCGGCGAAGCGGGCCGCCGGCGCGGCGCTGGGCTCGGGCGCGTCGATTGCGGCAGGGGCGATCCTCGGCAAGAAGTCGCGCGCCAGCCCGATCAAGACCGCGACCAGCTCGGCGGTGGGCTCGATCGCGACCGACTTGGCCGGGCCCTATGTCGGGCGGTTCGTGCGCAACCTCATCGGCGGACTGATGCGTTAGCGATGGCCGAATTCACCGACAGCCTGACCGACGACCATATCGCGATGATCGCGGCGCAGCCGGTCTATTTCGTCGCGACCGCGGCGGCGGACGGGCGGGTGAACCTGAGCCCGAAGGGCCTGGAGGATACGCTCAAGGTGCTTTCGCCCAGCCGGGTCGCCTACCTCGACCTCGGCGGATCGGGCAACGAGACGCACGCGCACCTCGTCGCCGAGCAGGCCGATCCGGGGCGGATCACGCTGATGCTGTGCAACTTCCGCCAGCCCGCGCTGATCCTGCGCATCTACGGTCGCGGGCGACCGGTTCTGCCGCAGGATGCCGGGTGGGACGAGCTCGCGACGCATTTCGCCTTGCTGCCCGGTACTCGCCAGATTTTCGACATCGCAGTCGAGAGCGTACAAACGAGCTGCGGCTGGGGCGTTCCGCTGATGGATTACGAAAAGGATCGCGCGACGCTGGTGAAATACCATGCACAGGCCGATCCGGCGGCGTGGGAAGAGAAGTTCGCCGGGCGCACCCGCAGCATCGACGGACTGCCGACCCGGCCGACCGACCGCTACATCGCGGGCGAGCCGGTCGCCGGGACCGTTCGCCACTGAGGCGCGTTCCGAACCCCGCGTGCAACTCACTTTCGCCAGCTACAACATCCACAAGGCCGTCGGCACCGACGGGCGGCGCGATCCCGACCGCGTGCTCACGGTGCTGCGCGAGATCGATGCCGACGTCATCGCGCTGCAGGAATGCGACCGGCGCTTCGGCACTCGCGATAGCGTGATCGACCGGGCGGCGCTCGACGACACGCCCTGGAAGGCACTGCCGGTGGCGCGCGGTGCGACGAGCCTCGGCTGGCACGGGAATGCCCTGCTCGTGCGGCGCAAGTTCGATCCACTCGAGGCCCACGCAGTGGCCCTTCCGCGGCTCGAGCCGCGCGGGGCGGTGCGGGGGGACTTTGCTGTCGAGGGAACGCGCGTGCGAGCGGTGGGGATGCATCTCGACCTTTCGGGCTTGCGTCGCCGCGACCAAATCCGCGCGATCCTGTCGCATGTCGGCGATTGCGAGCATCCTTGTCCGGCCGTGCTGATGGGCGACTTCAACCAGTGGGGGATGGTCACCGGCGCAATGCGCGAGTTCGGCGACGGCTGGCACGCGCTGGCGCCCGGCCGCACCTTTCCGAGCCGCCAGCCGGTGGCGCACCTCGACCGGATTGTTATCTCGCCCGAGTGGAAGGTGGTGGCCAGCGGGGTCCATCACAGCGCGACTGCCGTGGTCGCATCGGACCACTTGCCCGTCTGGGCGAAGCTTGAGCTGCCCTAGTTTCGACCACGTGATCAAGAATTAAGCACCCGCCATTGATCCCACTGCCGGGGAATGGGGCGCCCTCGATCGCAAATTACTGATTTTGTTTCCGCCATCGCGGCTGGCACGCCTCTTGCTGCATATGCGAAGCCGGGGATCGTCCGGCGGCTAACGAGGGGGCATCGATGAAATTCATCATCGCCGTGATCAAGCCATTCAAACTCGACGAGGTGCGCGAAGCACTCTCGGCCATCGGGATTGCCGGCATGACCGTGACCGAGGTCAAGGGGTTCGGCCGACAGAAGGGCCAGACCGAAATCTACCGCGGGGCGGAATACTCCACCAACATGCTGCCCAAGGTGAAGCTCGAAATTGCCGCGAGCGACGCCGTCGCGCCGCAGGTGGTCGAAACGATCCAGCAGGTCGCCCGCACCGAATCGATCGGCGACGGGAAGATCTTCGTCCTCGACCTCGCCTCCGCCACGCGCATCCGGACCGGTGAGTCCGGTGACACCGCGCTCTGAAACTGAGGGGTAATCAGATGATCCGCAAACTCGTTACCGGCGCGGTCGCCATCGGGGGCTCGATGCTCGCCGCGACCGCTGCCTTCGCCCAGGAGGCCGCCGCCACGGCGACCGCCGCCGCCACCGACGCCGCCGCCGTTGCGACCGAAGCTGCCGCGGCAGTAGTCGCGCCGGCTGCCGAGGCGGCTCCGGCCGCGTTCGTGCCGACCGCCGAAATGGTCAACAAGGGCGACGTCGCGTGGATGCTCGTCGCATCCGCGCTCGTCCTGCTCATGTCGATCCCGGCGCTGGCGCTCTTCTACGGCGGCCTCGTACGCGCCAAGAACATGCTGTCGGTCCTCATGCAGGTCCTCACCATCGTCTGCGTCGCGGCGCTGGTGTGGTTCAGCTGGGGCTACTCGATGGCCTTCACTTCGACCGGTACGCCGTGGCCGACCATCGTCGGCGGTCTCGACAAGGCGTTCCTTGCCGGGGTGAGCCCGTCTACCTTCGCGGCGACGTTCTCGAACGGGGTCTACCTGCCGGAATACGTCTTCGTGATCTTCCAGATGACCTTCGCGTGCATCACGCCCGCGCTCATCGTGGGTGCCTTCGCGGAACGCATCAAGTTCACGCCGTTGATCATCTTCACGGTGCTGTGGCTGACGCTCGCCTATTTCCCGATCGCGCACATGGTCTGGTACTGGGCCGGTCCTGACTTCCTCCACGCCGCGCCGACCGACATGGGTCTGCTGTGGGGCTGGGGCGCGCTCGACTTCGCGGGCGGCACGGTGGTCCACATCAACGCAGGCGTCGCCGGTCTCGTCGGCTGTCTCGTGATCGGACCGCGCATCGGCTACAAGAGCGAGCCCATGCCACCGCACAGCCTGGTGATGACGATGATCGGCGCATCGCTGCTGTGGATCGGTTGGTTCGGGTTCAACGCAGGTTCCGGCCTCGAAGCCAACGCTTTCGGCGCCCTCGCCTTCATCAACACCTTCACCGCCACCGCCGCGGCGGGTGCGACCTGGGCTATCATCGAGCAGATCATCCACAAGAAGCCGTCGCTCCTCGGCGCGGCTTCGGGCGTGGTTGCCGGTCTGGTCGCGATCACTCCGGCGGCGGGCTTTGCCCACCCCGGCACCGCGATCCTGCTCGGCGCGGTCGCCTCGATCGTTTGCTTCTTCTTCGTCACCACGGTGAAGAACAAGATGAAGTACGACGACAGCCTGGACGTCTTCGGCATCCACGCGGTCGGCGGTATCGTCGGCGCGATCGGCACCGGCTTCGTTGCCAACCCCGCTTGGGGCGGCCAGGGCTGGATCGACTACACCGCGCCGGTTGCCACTGCGGGCGAGTTCGACCTTGCCGGCCAGGTGATGACCCAGATCTGGGCCGTCGGCACCACGGTGCTGTGGACCGGCGTCGTTTCGGCGATCCTGTTCCTCGGCCTCAAGTATACCATCGGGCTGCGCCCCTCCGCCGACGTCGAAACCGAAGGTCTCGACATCCGCGAACACGGGGAGCGTGCCTACAACATGTAATCTCTTTCCGAGTTTGGCGGGATCGGGGCACTCCTCTCCTATTCCTCGGTCCCGCCATCCGATGTTCCTCCTGCGAACACCGCCTATCGAGGGCCGGAAGCCAGCCGCTTCCGGCCCCTTTTTCGTTGTTGCAGGACAGTCACACGGGCTCATCGAAAATTGCCAAACATCAACATGAGAATTGCGCGAGGAGGCCGACGGGAGGAACTTTCGATCCGGGTCAAAGGGAGGTTTCGGTCATGAATCGTTCGCTTGCGACTGCACGCAGTCTTCGCCTCATACTGCTTTCGAGCGTGGCCATCGCCGGGACTTGTGTTCCCGCGGCCGCGCAGGACGCCGCCACCGCTGACGAGGATGCACCGCCCATCATCGTGACCGGCACCCGCCAGGCCGACCGCTCGGCCGCGGACACGGTCGCCCCGGTCGATGTCGTCAGCGGCGCCGAGCTCACCAGCCAGGCGCCGAACGACATCGGCGACGCCATTCGCATCTCGGTTCCGTCGTACAACGTCAGCACCCAGCCGATCTCCGACGCGGCGACGCTCGTCCGCCCCGCCAACCTGCGCGGGCTCTCGCCCGACAACACGCTCGTCCTCGTCAACGGCAAGCGCATGCATCGCGCCGCGGTGATCGCATTCCTCGGCGGCGGTATCTCGGACGGTTCGCAAGGGCCCGACGTCTCGGTCATTCCCTCGATCGCGATCAAGCAGCTCGAAGTCCTGCGCGACGGTGCCTCTTCGCAATACGGCTCCGACGCGATCGCGGGAGTTCTCAACTTCATCCTCAAGGATAGCCCCGACGGAATCGAACTGACTGCGAAATACGGCCAGACCTACAAGGGCGACGGCGAGAACTACCAGCTAGGCGCGAACATCGGCCTTCCGCTGGGGGATCGCGGCTTCGTCAACCTGAGTGCCGAATACGGCGAATCGAACGCCACCGACCGCTCGATCCAGCGCGACGATGCAGCTGCACTGATCGCCGCAGGCAATACCGCCGTTGCCGATCCGGCGCAGGTCTGGGGCCAGCCGAACGTCAACGACGACCTGAAGCTCTACGCCAACGCGGGATTGGACCTGACCGACGACATCAAGCTCTATGCGTTCGGCAACTACGCCAGCCGAAACGTCGATGGCGGCTTCTTCTTTCGCAACCCGACCAACCGCGGCGGGGTCTACGCAGGCCCGCTCGTCGATCCGGTCACCGGCTTCGCATCGAGCGCGCCCAACGCCGTGCCATCGATCCTCGTGGGCGACCTGACGAACACCACCGCCGGCGATTGCCCGGCGGGCATCCCGCTGACGCAGGGTGGCGGCCTGCTGCCCAATCCGACGGTACTCGCTGCCGTCACGGCCAGCGCGAACTGCTTCTCGTTTTACGAGCAATTTCCCGGTGGCTTCACTCCTCGCTTCGGCGGCGACGTGACCGATTATTCGGGCGCTGTGGGCCTGCGCGGCAAGCTGTTCGAAGCGCTCGATTTCGACGTCAGCTTCCGCCACGGGCGCAACAAGGCGGATTTCCTGATCCGTAATACCGTCAACGCCTCGCTCGGGCCGAATTCGCCGACCGAGTTCTATCCCGGCGGCTATCGCCAGACCGAAAACGTCGCCAACCTCGGCCTCGGTTACGAGCTGCCGGTCGGTTCGGGCAGCGTCTACATCGCCGCCGGCGGCGAATATCGCGACGAGGAGTTCACCATCGTCGCGGGACAGGCCGAATCGTTCGCGCTGGGTCCGCTCGCGCAGCCGACCACCGCCTATCCGTTCGGTCAGGGTTTCTCGACCAGCTCGAACGGTTTCCCCGGCTTCGCTACCAACTCGGCCGGCTCATGGAAGGAAGACAACAAGGCGGCTTACCTCGATATCGAAGCCGACCTGATCGATGCGCTGACCCTGCAGGCCGCGGTCCGCTACGAAGATACCAAGAGCTTCGGCAACACGACCACCTGGAAGGTCGGCGGCCTCTACAAGCTGAGCGATGCGCTACGGGTGCGCAGCACCTACTCGACCGGCTTCCACGTGCCGACCGCCGGGCAGGCCAATGTCATCAACGTGACCACGCAGTTTTCGAACGGCGCGCTGCAGGATGAAGGCACGTTTCCGCTGTTCAGCCCGGCCGGCATCATCGCCGCAGACTACATCGCGGCGCCCGTGACGAGCGGCGGCCTCGGCGGGACCCGCCCGACCCTCGGGCCCGAGAAATCGAAAAGCTTCACCGCCGGTCTCGCGGGCGATTTGGGCAACTTCACGGTCACGATCGACTACTTCAATATCAAGCTCAAGGACCGCATCTCGCGGTCTTCGTCGATCAACTTCCCGCTGGCGCTGTGCTACCTTGCGCGGCGCGAGGGGGTGGCGAACAATTGCACGTCCACGTTCACCCCGCCGACCGCGCAGCTCCTGACCCAGCTCGCCAACGCGGGCGAGATCGACCGGGCAGACTTCACCGGCTTCGAAGACTTGACGGCATTCTCGTTCTTCAACAACGACTTCGACACCCGCACGCAGGGTGTCGACTTCGTGGCGAACACCAGGTTTGAGATGATCGACGGCGGTTCGACGCGAGCGACGCTGGCGGTCAACTACACCAAAACCAAGGTCACCGATGCGGGGGCGACGCTGGCCAGCACGCGTATCCGGCAGCTCGAGGAAGGCCTGCCACGTTGGAAGGGCTTCTTCACCCTGACCCATGAGCAGGGCCGGTTGCGCGGGCTGTTGCGCGCGAATTACTTCGGCAAGTACTTCGAGGCTCACCTCGAGGACGATACGTTGCCGATCTTCGCGAAGTCGAAGGTCACCGTGGATGCCGAACTTGGCTACGAAGTCATCGACGGTATCGAACTGGCGGTCGGCGCGCAGAACCTGTTTGACACTTACCCGACGGTCAATCCGTGGGGCGGGATCGTCGGCGCGCAGTACGGCGAACGCTCGCCCTTCGGCTTTAACGGCGGCAGCTGGTACGTCCGGGCCAACGCCAAGTTCTGACCTTTGGTCAGACGAACAACCACCATGCGCTCGCGGCTACGGCCGCGAGCCATAGGCCTGCGATGACCGCTGCCGCCGGTCGCGAAACCGGGCGTTCGGCGAGCGCGGCTCCGGTGGCACGGTATTCGGCGAGGAGCGGGGCGGGCATCAGCCGCAGGACCGCCCAGATCCCCAGCGGCACGATCACGAGGTCGTCGAGCAGGCCCAGTACCGGAATGAAATCGGGGATGAGGTCGACCGGGCTGAACGCATAGGCGGCGACGGCCCCCGCCAGCAGCTTTGCCACGAGCGGGGTACGGGGGTCGCGCGCGGCGACCCACAGGGTCAGCGCCTCGCGCTTGAGCGCCTTCGCGCGGTCCCTAAGCTGCAAGCGCGCTCTTCACGAATTCCGCGCACCGATCACCGATCATGATGCTGGGCGCGTTGGTATTGCCCGAGACGAGCCGCGGCATGATCGATGCATCGGCGACCCACAGCCCGTCGACACCGCGCACGCGAAGCTGCGTGTCGACCACGCTGTCATCGTCCCCGCCCATGCGGCAAGTGCCGACCGGGTGGTAGATGGTGTCGCTGACCTCGCGGATGCGCGCTTCTAGTGCGGCGTCGTCCTCGTAGTCGATCGGGTTGCGATCCTTCGCGCCGAGCTTGCGGAAACTCGGTGCATCGGCGATCCGCGCCATCAGCCGCGAGCCCTTCATCAGCAGCTCCATGTCGCGCCGGTCGGACAGGAAGTTGGGATTGATCGCGGGCGCGGCGGTGGGATCGGCGCTGTTCAGTCGTACCCAACCGCGACTGTGCGGGCGTAGCACGCAGGCGTGGAGCGAGAAGCCGTGCTCGCGCAGCCGGTCGCGGCCATGGTTCTGGATGATCGCGCGGATGAAGTGGTACTGGATGTCGGGACAAGGCGCATCGGGCTCGATCGTCACGAACCCGCCGCTCTCGGCGAAGTTCGTGGTGAGCATTCCGGTCCGGTGGCGGCGATGCTCGACGAACGCCTTCGCGAGCGCCCAGACTCCCTTGATCGAGCTGCCGAACAGGCTGGTATCGTCGAGGACGTAACTCGTCAGGAAGTCGCAATGGTCCTGCAGATCCGCGCCAACCGCCTGCCGGTCGAGCGTGACGGCAATGCCGTGGCGACCGAGCTCCTCGCCCGGTCCGATGCCCGAGAGCATCAGGATCTGCGGCGATCCGAATGCGCCCGCGCTCAGGATCACGCCGCCCCGCGCGCGGATCGTTTCGGTCGAGCGGCCCTTGCGTACGACGACTCCGCTCGCGCGCCCGTCGGCGACCTCGATCCGCTCGATTACGACACCGGTCCGCACGTCAAGATTGGGTTTGTCCGCAACTGGATCGATAAACGCGCGGGCGGACGACCAGCGCTCGCCATTCGACTGGGTCACCTGGTACAGGCCGAAGCCTTCCTGCCTATGCCCGTTGAAGTCGTCGTTGCGCGGAAGCTGCATCTCCGCCGCGGCATCGACGAAGGCTTGGGCGACATGGCTGGGGCTGATCTGCTCGTTGACATGAAGCGGGCCGCCTGCGCCGTGCCAGGCATCCGCGCCGCGAGCGTTGTCTTCCTGCCGCTTGAACACGGGCAGCACATCGTCCCACGTCCAGCCGGTGCAACCGAGTTCAGCCCAGTTGTCGTAATCCCACGGATTGCCGCGGATATAGACCATGCCGTTGACCGCGCTCGACCCGCCGAGGCCGCGCCCGCGCGGCTGGTAACCGATCCGCCCGCCGAGGCCCTCCATCGGCTCGGTATCGTAACGAAACATGCTGCGGTCGGGCATCATCGCGAGCAGGCCGGGCGTGCGGGTGAAGGCGTGTTCGTTGCGCCCGCCCGCCTCGAGCAGGCAGACGCTGCGGCCCGCCTCCGCTAGCCGCCCGGCGGCCGCGCTGCCTGCGCTGCCCGCGCCGATCACGATAACGTCGAATTCGTCCACTAGCCCTCTCCCGAAGCGGGAAGGTTAGGCAGCCTCGCGCGGTCCGGCAATCGGGTTTTCGGGCGCAACCTTTTGCCGCTCGCGCCAGCGCGCGCGGATCATGTCGCTCGTCTCGCGGCTGCCGTCGTGGGTCCAGCCGGGCTCGCGCAGCAGGTACGACAGCTTGTGCCGCCACGGCGCGCGCCACATGTCCTGCGCGATGCCGATCCATTCGTGGAATACGGAATAGAGCAGGTTGAACGTGCCGAGCTGCTTCACGATGCCATACCGGATGCGCTCTTCGTCGGGGCGCTCTTCCTCGAAGGTGCCGAACATCCGGTCCCAGACGATGAACACGCCTGCATAATTGCGGTCGAGGTAGCGCGGGTTGGTGGCGTGATGAACGCGGTGATGGCTCGGCGTGTTCATAACCGCCTCGAACCAGCGGGGCATCTTGCCGATCGACTCGGTGTGGATCCAGAACTGGTAGATCAGGTTGAACCCACCGCAGATCGCGATCATCACCGGGTGGAAGCCGAGCAGCACCAGCGGCAGCTTGAACGCGAAGCCCAGCGTCAAGAACCCAGTCCACGTCTGCCGCAGCGCGGTCGACAGGTTGTAATGCTGGCTTGAGTGGTGGTTGACGTGGCTCGCCCAGAACCACCGCGTCCGGTGCCCGAAGCGGTGGATCCAGTAGTACGCGAGGTCGTCGAGCACGAAGCACAGCGGCCACGCCCACCAAACCGTCCACCATTCCGGGCCGAAGTCGAACAAGCGGAATTGCCAGGTCCACAGGAACAGCGCGAGGAACAGCCCGCCGGTCAGCAGGCCCGCCACGGTGCTGCCTAGTCCGAAGGCCAGGCTGGTTAGCGTATCACGCGGCTCGTAGGCGTCCTTGCGCAGCCGCCACGCCCAGATCATCTCGATCAGGACGAGGAGGACGAAGCCGGGCACGGCATAATCGACGGGCGAGAAATCGGGCATCGCAGCGCCTCTTATAGTCGCCTGAGGCTCGCGGCCCAAGGGGCTGCGGTGTCGCCCAAGTCGAGGGTGACCTCGCCGAAACGCCGGTCGCTCGTGCCGACGACCAGGAAGTTGCGGTCCAGACGCACGTGGGCGTGACCATCGAGGATGCGCGAGGCGAAGTGCGCTCCGTGCCGGCGCAGCAGCATGATCCGGCCGTCCGCATCGCGCGCGATTGCGGCGAGACCTGCCCGGTCGATCGCCACTTCGACGGGGTCGAACCCGTGCAGCGCCTCGTCGGCAAGCTCGCGCAAGTGCGCTTCGTCGCGGATGCGCGGATCACCGCCGAGGCCCAACCGCAGCGCGATCCACGCCAGCGCGATGATCGCTGCGAGCGAGGCGGCCATCTGAATGAGCTTGCCCGTCATGGGCAGAGCGTTGCCACAGCCGCACGGAGCGCGCTAGGCTGTGCGGCAAGAGGGAGATTTCAAGCCATGACCATCCGCCTTGCCGCGCTCGCGAGCGTTGCCTTTTGCCTGGCCACGCCCGCATTCGCGGAGGCGCCCGATCCGGTCGCACTGGTCGACGCGCGGAACGCCGACACGGCTCGCGTCGCACGGCAGATCTGGGAGTGGGCCGAGGTCGGCTACAAAGAGGAGAAGTCGAGCGCCCTGCTTGCGTCAGAGCTGCAGAAGGCCGGCTTCAAGGTGACCAAGGGGGTAGCGGGCATTCCGACCGCTTTCACCGCCGAATGGGGATCGAGCGGTCCGGTGATCGGCGTGCTCGGTGAATACGATGCGCTTCCCGGCATCAGCCAAGATGCGGTCGCGGCGCGCGATCCGATCGAAGGGAAGGCGGCGGCGCACGCATGCGGGCACAACCTGTTCGGCGCGGGATCGGTCACCGCCGCGATCGCCATCAAGCAATGGTTGCAGGCGACCGGAACGCCGGGGCGCATCCGCTTCTACGGCACCCCGGCCGAGGAAGGCGGATCGGGCAAGGTCTACATGGTGCGCGAAGGGCTGTTCAGCGACGTCGATTTCGCGATCCACTGGCACCCCGGGGACGAGAACAGCGCGGCGGCGGAGACCACGCTCGCCAATCGTTCGGCCAAGTTCCGGTTCAAGGGCAAGGCGGCGCATGCCGCGGGTGCGCCCGAGCAGGGCCGCAGCGCGCTCGACGGGGTCGAGGCGATGAACATGATGGTCAACATGATGCGCGAACACACGACAATGGATTCGCGCATCCACTACGTCATCACCGAAGGCGGCAGCGCGCCCAACGTCGTCCCCGATGCGGCAGAGGTGTTCTACTACGTCCGCCATTCGCGCACCGACGAAGTCGACGCGATGTGGTCCCGGCTCGAATCCGCGGCGAAGGGCGCGGCGATGGGAACGGGCACCGAAGTGACGTGGGAAGTGATCCACGGCAACAACCCGCTGCTGGTCAACGAAACGATGGCCAAGGCGATGGACGGCAAGCTGCGCCAGCTCGGCGGGCTGTCGCTGACGGCCGAGGAGACTGCGTTCGCGACCGAGATCGGCAAGACCCTCGCCAAGGCCAAGCCGGTCGAATCGGCGGGCACGATCGCGCCGTATGGCAAGACGCTCGGCTACGGCTCGACCGACGTGGGCGACGTTTCCTGGGCCACCCCGACTGTCGGGCTAGGCACCGCGACCTGGGCGCCGGGTACGCCCGCGCATTCATGGCAGTCGGCGGCCGCGAGCGGCACGTCGCTCGGCTTCAAGGGCGCGCAACTGGCGGCCAAGGCGATGACATTGATGGCGATCCGGCTCTACACAGATCCCGCGCTGCGCACCGCCGCGCGGGCCGAATTCGATGCTTCGCGAGGCGCCGGCTACACCTACAAGTCGCTGCTCGGCGACCGCAAGCCGCCGCTCGACTACCGCAACTAGGCCTTCGCCTGCGCCGCGAGCGAGTCCATTGCCGGGCGAACTGGCGACAGGTCATAGCCAGCGCTCGCGGCCGCCTCGCTCAGCGCATCGGGGCTATCCCCCGTGCTCGCCTTGGCCAGTGCCCAGAGCAAGGTCGAGCGGGTGCCCGAGCGGCAGTAGCCCAGTACCGGGCCCTCGGTCGCCGCGAGGGCATCGGCGAGCGCCGTGACCTGCGGGTGACTGAAACCGGCGTGCGTGATGGGAATTGCGAGGTATTCGATCCCCGCGGCCTGGGCGGCCTCCGCGATGGCATCGCCCGGCGTCTGGTCGTCGCTCTCGCCTTCAGGTCGGTTGTTGACGATCAGCGTCACCCCCATCTCCTTGGCCGTCGCGACATCGTCGACTGTGATCTGCGGGCTCGCGTACATCGTGCCCGACAGCTTGCGAAAATCGCTCAATGCACCGTCTCCGTCTTTTTCTTCGCCCGGCGGCGACGCTGGAAGATGTTGAGGAGTTCGACGCCGACCGAGAAGCCCATCGCGGCGTAGATGTAGCCCTTGGGCACGTGGAAGCCGAACCCGTCGGCGATCAGCACGAGGCCGATCATCACGAGGAAGGCGAGGGCCAGCATCACGAGCGTCGGGTTGTGCTCGATGAAGCGGGCGAGCGGATCGGCGGCGACCATCATGATCGCGACGGTGATGACAACGGCGGCGACCATGATCGGCACGTCATCGGTCATGCCCACCGCGGTCAGGATCGAATCGACCGAGAAGACGAGGTCGATCGCGATGATCTGCGCGATGACAGCACCGAAGGTCGCGGTCGCAGCGGCGGCCACGCCGGGGGTCTTGTCGAGCAGGTCGCCCGAATCGTCGCCCGGCTCCATCGAATGGTGGATTTCCTTGGTGGCCTTCCACAGCAGGAACAGGCCGCCCGCCAGCAGGATCAGGTCGCGTCCCGAGAACGCCGTCTCGAACGTCGGCTCGCCGTACTGATTCGCCGCACCCACGATGCCGAGGTCGAACAGTGGCTGGGTAAGGGTGACCAGCCAGCCGATCAGCATCAGCAGGCCGATGCGCATGATCAGCGCCAATGCCAGGCCGATCCGGCGCGCGCGGGACTGCTGCTCGGGCGGCAATTTGTTCGACAGGATCGCGATGAAGATGAGATTGTCGACGCCGAGCACGACCTCGAGCGCGATGAGCGTCAGCAGGGCGAGCCAGGCGGCGGGATCGGAAAGGAGGGCCAGGATGTCCATAGCCTGCGCCATGCCGTGCGTCGTCCAGGCTGGCAAGTCGCTCCGTATCTGGCGGAAATGTCACATTCGTGCGTCCAGGAGCGCGCGCGCGTTAAATCGTTCGCAACAGGGCGACTCTTAGGCTATGAACCGCCACTGACTCACGGGGGCGGGCAATCCAGCAGGCTGTCCGACCCGTCCCGGCGTGCTCCGTCCGCACGCTTCGGGAATGAAGAATGGACGGCGAGATTACGAAGGTACGTTTCAGGTTATGGGTTACGACAGAGGACAGCGCCGGGGTCGGGGTAAGGACAAGCGCGACGGTTTCGGCGAAGAAGGCGGCGGCTTCGATCCGTTCGGCGGCGGTAGCAGCGGCGGCTTTGGCGGCGATCGTGGCGGATTCGGCGGTGGTGACCGCGGCGGATTCGGCGGTGGTGGCGGCGGCTACGGCGGCTTTGGCGGCGGTCGTCCGGGCGGCGGCGGCGGTGGTGGCGGCGGCTTCGGCGGCGGCAACCGTATGCCTCCGCAGGTCGTCGGCGCAGGCAAGGGTACCGTCAAGTTTTTCAACGGCCAGAAGGGCTTCGGCTTCATTGCGCAGGATGGCGGCGGTGAGGACGTGTTCGTCCACATCAGCGCGGTCGAGCGCGCGGGCCTGGACGGTCTGGGCGAAGGCCAGGAGCTCGAGTTCAACCTCGTCGATCGCGGCGGGAAGATTTCGGCGCAGGACCTGCAGATCGTCGGTGATGTCGTTCCGGTGACCGATCGCGGTCCGCCGCGCGAGGATCGCGGCGGCGACCGTGGTGGTTTCGGCGGTGGTGCGGGCGCAGGTGCCCCGCGGCGCGAGCTGACCGGCGAGAAGGCGACCGGCACGGTCAAGTTCTTCAACTCGATGAAGGGTTTCGGCTTCCTCGTTCGCGACGATGGCCAGCCGGACGCGTTCGTGCACATCAGCGCGGTCGAGCGGTCGGGCCTGTCGGGTCTCAACGAAGGCGAAAAGTACGAGTTCGACCTCGAGGTCGATCGACGAGGCAAGCACTCGGCGGTCAACCTGGTGCCCGTCCAGGGCTGACTCGTCGGCGCCAGCCCGGTCGGTTGACCGGGCCATGCGCCTCACCTTACACGGTGCAGATGGCGGCCTTTAGGGGTCGCCATTTGTCGTTTCCAGTTCCCAATTCTCTCGAAGGATTCCCGCAATGTCGATCAGCCCGCTCATGCCCGTCTATCCCCGGTGCGGCGTGCGTCCGGTGCGCGGTGAGCACTGCCATCTCATCGACGAGGACGGCACGCGTTACCTCGATTTTGCCAGCGGCATCGCGGTGAACCTGCTTGGTCACAGCCACGAAGGGCTGATCGGCGCCATCCAGCGGCAGGCCGCGACGCTGATGCACGTCTCCAACCTCTATGGCAGTCCGCAGGGCGAGGGACTGGCGCAGCGGCTCGTCGACCTGACATTCGCCGACACGGTGTTTTTCACCAATTCGGGCGCCGAAGCGGTCGAATGCGCCATCAAGGCAGCGCGCGCCTATCACCAGCACGTCGGGAACGACGACAAGTACGAGCTGATCACGTTCAAGAACGCATTCCACGGGCGCACGATGGCGACGATCAGCGCGTCGAACCAGGACAAGATGCACAAAGGCTTCCTGCCGCTGCTGCCCGGGTTCAAGTACGCCGAGTTCGACGACCTCGACAGTGCGAAGGCGCAGATGGGCTCGCACACCGCAGGCTTTCTCGTTGAACCGATCCAGGGCGAAGGGGGCATCCGCCCGGCGTCCGACGAGTTCATGCAGGGCCTGCGGGCGCTGTGCGACGAGCATGACCTGATGCTCGTGCTCGACGAGGTCCAGTGCGGCGTCGCGCGCACAGGCAGGATGTATGCCTATGAGCATTACGGGATCGAGCCCGACATCCTCGCGACCGCGAAGGGAATAGGCGGCGGCTTCCCGCTCGGCGCGTGCCTTGCGACGGAGAAGGCCGCGCGTGGTATGGTGATCGGCGCCCACGGATCGACTTACGGCGGAAATCCGCTGGCAATGGCGGCGGGCGATGCTGTGCTCGATGCCGTCGCAAACGACGCATTCCTCGCCGAAGTCACTGAGAAGGGCGAACGTCTGCGCGGCCGGCTCGAGCAGTTCATCGGCAACTACCCCGAACTGTTCGACGGCGTGCGCGGCAAGGGCCTGATGCTCGGACTGCGGATGAAGGGCGAGAGCCGCCCGTTCTATGCCCACTTGCGCGACAACCACCAGTTGCTGACCGTCGCGGCCGGCGACAACACGCTGCGCGTCCTGCCGCCGCTGGTGGCGGGTGATGCCGAGTTCGACGAGTTCTTCGACAAGCTTTCCGCCGGTGCGGCGAGCTATCAGCCGTCCGCGGCCGCATGATGGCGCGGCACTTCCTCGACCTGTCGGATGCAGGCCCGGACGCGATCAAGGCGATGCTGGCCGATGCCCACGCGCGCAAGGCGGCGCGATCGGCTTGGCCCAAAGGGCGCGCGGATGCCGATGCTCCGCTCGCGGGGCACGTTCTGGCGATGATCTTCGAGAAGAACTCCACCCGCACCCGCGTCAGCTTCGACATGGCGATGCGCCAGCTCGGCGGAACCGCGCTGGGCATGGATGCGGGCAGCACCCAGCTCGGCCGCGGCGAATCGCTCGCCGACACCGCGCGCGTGCTGAGCCGGATGGTCGATGCGATCATGATCCGCACCGACGATCACGCGAAGATCGAGGAACTGGCGCGGCACGCCGCGGTGCCGGTGATCAACGGTCTGACCGACCGCTCGCACCCGTGCCAGATCGTTGCCGATCTGCTGACGATCGAGGAACAGGGCAAATCGCTCGCCGGGCTCGAGCTCGCATGGCTCGGTGACGGCAACAACGTGCTGCACTCGATCCTCGAGGCTGCGGCGCTGCTGGGCTTCAACGTACGGGTTGGTGTTCCGCAGGGCTACGAGCCGGAGGCCGAATTTGTTGATCTCGCGCGGCAGGCCGGTTCAACCGTCACGCTCACCCGCGATGCGGCGGCGGCGGCCGCTGGTGCGGACATCGTCGTGACCGATACCTGGGTCTCGATGGGCCAGGACCATGCGCACAACAAGCTCGCTGCGATGGCCCCTTTCCAAGTGAATGGACAACTGATGGCGCAGGCCAAGCCCGATGCGCGCTTCCTCCATTGCCTCCCCGCCCACGTCGGCGAAGAGGTGAGCGAGGACGTATTCGAAAGCGACCAGTCGGTCGTGTTCGACGAGGCGGAAAACCGCATCCACGCACAGAAGTCGGTCCTGCTCTGGAGCTTCGGCCTGCTCGGCTGAGCGCGAACCCTAGCGGCTTCACCACTGCGCCCCCATATGGGCGCGCAATGACCGACGAAGTACAGGAAACCTACGCCGGGCAACTGCTCGGTTTCTCGATTCCAGCGCTGCACGCACGCGGGCGCGTGGTGCGGCTCGATAGCGTGCTTGAGGAGATTCTCTCCGCGCACGCCTATCCGCCTGCTATCACGCATTTGCTGGGCGAGGCGCTTGTTCTCGCGACACTGATCGGTGGCCTGCTGAAGAACGACGGCGCCCAACTGACTATGCAGGCGCAGACCGAAGGCGGCGTAGTGCGCCTCTTGGTGTGTGACTGGCGGGCAGGCGAACTGCGCGGCTACGTCGATTTCGACGATAACCGACTCACTGCACTCGGCGCCAATCCCTCGCTCTACGCGTTATTCGGCAAAGGCTATCTCGCGATCACCTTCGATCTTCCCGAAGGCGAGGGGCGTTACCAGGGCATCGTGCCCCTCGAAGGCGAATCTCTCAGCGACGCTTGCGAGGCGTATTTCAGCCAGTCGGAACAGGTGCCGACGCTCATCCGGGTCGCGGTGCGATCGGGTGCGGGCGGTGCCGTCGCGGCCGGGCTGCTCGTGCAGCACCTCGCCGATGGCGAAGAGGGCCGCGAACGGTTGCACGTGCGGATGGACCACCCGGAGTGGGAGCACGTCTCTGTCTTGGCGGGCAGCGTCCGGCACGAGGAACTGCTCGACCCCGAATTGTCACTGGAAGCGATAATCTGGCGTCTATTCCACGAAGAAGAGCAGGTGCGGGTCGAGCGGGGGGCCGCAGTCACCCGCGGGTGTCGATGCTCGCTCGAACATTATGCCAAGGTGATCGCGCGATTTCCCGAAGAGGAACGCGCGGAGATGCGCAACGCCGACGGCCTCATCGTCGTCGACTGTGCGTTTTGCTCGCGCGAGTTCCAGATCAGGGACTGATCGGTTCGTCGCTCACAAGGAACACTTTATCGCCACCATTGGTTTGTGATAATGAGGCGCCCAATTTTAATTCGCGGGCGCAGAGCGGAGTTTTCTGAAATGCGAAAGAGTGCTGGCGGCAAGCGATTCATCATGATCGCGGCCGGCTTCTATGCTGCCGGGTTGCTCAGCCCTGCCGCTGCGCAGGGACCGTCGCTGGCCATGCTGAGCGGGCTCACCGACGGTCAATGGGAGATCCGCTTTCGCGACGGCCGCGAGAGCCGCCGCGTGTGCATCCAGTCCGGACTCGAATTGATCCAGCTTCAGCATGGCGGGGCAGGCTGCAGTCGCTTCGTCGTCGAAGATGGCGCGAATGCGGTGACGGTGCAGTACACGTGTCGCGGCAATGGCTACGGGCGCACCAGCATCCGGCGCGAAAGCGCGGCGCTCGTGCAGATTGACAGCCAGGGGATCGCATCCGGTGCACCGTTCGAATTTTCGGCCGAGGGGCGCCGGGTCGGAGCCTGCCGCTAGCTGCCATTGCCGCTGGCGCGACGAACGCCTAGCGGAGGCCAATGGATCGTGAACGGAAGATCGCCGTCGTGCTGCTGTCGGGCGGCCTAGACTCGATGGTCGCTGCGGGCATCGCGCGCGAGATGGGCTTCGGTCTGCATGCACTGACGATCGATTATGGCCAGCGCCATGTCCGGGAAATCGAGTCCGCGAGGGCAATCGCCAAACGACTGGGCGCGGATCGGCACGTTATCCTGCCGCTGAACCTGCGTACCTTCGGCGGGTCTGCCCTGACCAGCGACATCGCTGTGCCGAAGGATGGGGTGGGCGATGATATCCCGGTCACCTATGTGCCCGCGCGCAATCTTGTCTTCCTCGCGCTGACGACGGCCTTTGCGGAGAGCTCCGGCGCTCGCGACATCTTCATCGGGGTCAATGCCCTGGATTATTCCGGCTACCCGGACTGCCGCGCCGAATTCATCGCGAGCTTCGCCGAGACTGCGCGGCTGGGCACCAAGGCCGGAGTGGAAGGCGCGCCGTTCACGATCCATGCGCCGCTCCAGCACATGACCAAAGCTGACATCGCGAATGAAGCGGCGCGGCTCGACCTCGATCCGGCGATGAGCTGGTCGTGCTACGACCCGACCCCGGAAGGTCTGGCATGCGGATTGTGCGACAGTTGCCGCTTGCGGCGAAAAGGCTTTGCCGCGGCGGGCGTTGCCGATAGCACGCGGTACGCAAACGATTGATAACGGGCGAGGTCGGAAATTGGCGGATGATCGGATAGCGGCTGTCGAGACCGCCAACGATGCGGAGCGCGTTCCCGCCTACAGCTGGTATGTCCTGTTCACGCTCGTCGTCGTCTACATCCTCAATTTCATCGACCGGCAGATCCTCAGCATCCTTGCGGTCGACATCAAGGCAGACCTTGGGCTGACCGACGGACAGCTGGGGTTTCTCGGGGGTGCGGCCTTTGCAGTCTTCTATGCGCTGTTCGGGGTGCCGCTCGGCAGGCTGGCGGACCGCTGGCACCGGGTGCGCTTGCTTACCATCGGCCTGGCGCTGTGGTCGGCGATGACCGCTGCCTCGGGTCTTGCCAAGAATTACCTCTCGCTCTCGCTCGCCCGGATGGGCGTCGGCGTGGGTGAGGCCAGCGCGAGCCCGACGGCCTACTCGCTCATTTCCGATTACTTTCCGGCCAGGAAGCGCGGAACGGCGCTCGCGATCTATTCCTCGGGTCTCTACCTTGGCGGCGGCGTGTCATTGCTGATCGGCGCCAAGATTTCTCAGGTATGGAACGACGCGTATCCCGGCGGCGGCTGGGGAGGTCTGGTTGGTTGGCAGGCGGCGTTTCTGGCGGTCGGACTTCCCGGCTTGTTGATGGCGGTGTGGGTCGCCACGCTGAGGGAGCCGCCCCGTGCACCTGTCAATCCGGGCGGTCGGCATCCGTTGCGCGATTTCCTGTCCGATCTGTCGATGCTCCTGCCGCCGTTCACCGTATGGCATGCGGCGAAGCGCGGCCCACTCGCCGTTGTCTCGAACCTGGTCTTCGCGGGCGCGATGGTCGTCCTTGCGCTGGCGATGATCGGTCTGACTGGCAATATTCCGCAATGGTCCGCGATGGCGTTCGGCTATTATGCGGTGTTCTCGTGGGCAGCCACGCTTCGCCGGTCCGACCCGGCAACATTCCGATTGATCTGGGGGACGCCCGCTTTCATCTGCACCGCGCTTGGTTACGGGCTGGTTTCGCTCGGCGCCTACGCGCTGGCGTTCTGGGCGGCACCCTACGCCGAAACGGTGCTCAAACTGCCCAAGGAGGAACTGGCATTTATCCTCGGCGCGAATGGGGCGATTTCAGGGTTCCTCGGGGTCATCCTCGGCGGGCGCATGTCGGATGCGCTTCGGGCGCGCAATCCGTCCGGGCGCATTCTTGTTATCATGTTCGGCATCCTGGCGCCGATCGTTCCGATCTGGGTCGGGTTCACGACCGACAGCAGCTTCGTGTTCTATGCGATGAACTTCGCCGCTGGCCTTTTTGCCGCAACTGCGTTGGGAGCGGCGGCCGCAACCACCCAGGACCTTGTCTTGCCCAGCATGCGCGGGACGGCAACCGCCGCATTCTTCCTCGCTACGACGCTCGTCGGGTTGGCGATCGGTCCGTACATGGTCGGCCAGATATCGGACCTGACCGGCAGCATGCGGACGGGCGTGCTTTCGCTTATTGCGGTCGCGCCGATTTCGATGGGCTTGCTGATCTACGCTTACCGTGCGCTACCTGCCGCCGAAGCTACGGTCGAGGAGCGGGCGCGGACCGCAAGCTGATCGGCGGAACCGGAAAGCTCGATCAGCGCGTCTTGCTGAGGACGCCGCAGGCGATCCGACCGCCCGAGTTGCCCGAAGGATCGGTGCGGTAATCATCTGCATCGGCGTGCAGCACGATTGCGGTGCCGTCAGAATCGAACAGCCAGCCATCGATCTGTGACCGCGTACCCGCGAGCTCGACAGCCAGCGACCCGCTACCACCCGACTGAATCGTGATGTTCGGTAGGTCGCCAATGTGGCTGCCCAAAGGATTAGCCGATCCGTGGGCCTTGCCGAGCGGATTGAGATGGCCTCCTGCACCCGAGAAGTCGGATGGCGCGCATTTTCCGACCGCGTGCAGATGGATACCGTGCGCACCCGCCGGAACACCCGTCAATGCGACTGCAAGCGTCACCTCGTCGCCTTGCGCAAGGATTTGGGCCGTTCCCATCGGGATGCCCGTCGGTGATGACAATGTGGCGGACGCGATACGGTCGGTGGGAGCGTCTGCCAACGTGCTGCACCCAGCCAGGGCGACTAGCGCGAAAGCAGAGATCGTGGCGGTCTTGACGGGAAATTTCATGGCGGCCTCCAAAGCGTTCTTCACCCCAACGAAAAAGGGGCCGGATTTCTCCGGCCCCTGATCCATTTTTCGAGACTGGCTCGAAACTTACATGCCCGAACCCGGACCGTACGAGATTTCCACCCGACGGTTCTGGAGTTCGCGGACACCGTCCGCAGTCGGGACGCGCGGCTGGCTTTCGCCGAACGCTTCCGACGAGATCCGGGTGTCCGGAACGCCACGGGCGCTCAGGTACGAACGGACCGCATCGGCGCGACGCTGCGACAGACCGACGTTGTACGAGGTCGAACCCGAACGGTCGGCGTGACCGGCCAGCATGACCGCGGCGCTGCCGCAGTTGGCGTAGGCCGAAACCGCGTTGTTGAGGATCGTCGCGGCTTCCGGAGTGATGTCCGACTTGTCCCACTCGAAGAACACGATGTACGGGCCCTTGTTGCAGACCGGAGCAACGACCGGCGGCGGCGGCGGAGGAGGAGGCGGCGGCGGCACCGGACGAGCGGGGCAGGTCGCGTCCATCGGCAGCTGCGTGCCGTCCCAGCAGGTCTGCATCGGGGCAGGAGCGCCACCGAAGTTGAACCCGATGGTGCCGAGCAGCGAGTGCGAGCGCCACTTGCCTTCAACGTCGCGACCGCTCGTGTCGACGAGGTCGAGACCCGCTGTGTTGAAGAAGCGATACTTCAGCCCAACGTCGATGCTGTCGGTCAGTGGTGCGCGAACGCCTGCCAAGGCCTGCCAAGCGAAGCCGCTGTCCGAATCGTCGAGCCAGCCCGGGCTCGAAACATCCACAGTAGCGCCATTGACCTTAGTGCGGGCAACGCCGACGCCACCACCGACGAAGCCTTGAAGGCCGTCGTCCGGGCCGAAGTCGACAAGACCGTTCAACATGAAGCTCAGCACACTCATGTCACCGCCAGCCGCATACGTCCCGGCCGGAGCTGCAGTCGGGAACAGTGGACGGGTCGAACTCAGAGTGTCGAGGTCCGCGGCGCGGTATCCCGCTTCCGCTTCAAGACGAATGAAGCCGAAGTCGTAACCGACGATGCCACCGAAGTCGTAACCGTAGTGGGTGTCGGTCGTGACAGAATCTGCAACGCCTGCGACATCGAAGTCGATGTCTTCGACGATCATGGGACCGCCGTCGAGTTCGACGTACCAGGCGCCATCGCGCGCGAGTGCCGGCGAAGCTATGGCAGTCGATGCCATCGCCAAGCCAATGACGAGTTTCCGCATTATGTAATTCCCCTTTTTAGCGAACTTTGAGCCATCGAGCGGTTCGATTTCTAACTTTTCCCAACATGGGAGGCAAGCAGGCAATCAAACCAGACTGTTGCAGTTACGCATCGTTTCCAGTGCGCCTCTGAAAAATTCCGGTCTGAAGACCCTCCTTGTGCGGCCTAAACGTCGATTCCCAAGGCGGGTTCCCATCAAATTTCACCTATTATTCCGCAGTGTGACATTGCTGCAATGATCTGGTTGATTGCGGTTCTTGCCTCTGCATCGACGGTCTGGCCTCCGCTCGGCGGATCGAGCGGACCGGCGCGCCGCCAATTTCCTGCGAAAAGGACCTGCTGGCCGGTCGAGCGATCGAATAAAATCATGCCATCGCTAGGTGAAAAGAACTGCCATGCACCCCACTGCCGCACGGCGAACATTCCGGAACGTCCGGCGAATGCGCCGCTGGCGTTCTGGGCCACCAGCCAGCCCTGGCCTTCCTCAGGCGCGACCGGTTCGGTAGCGATTTCTCCCTCGATGACCGGATGGAGCAGGGCATCGCACCGCGAAAATGCAGCGTTGACGAAAAATTCCTTCTGGCTCTGACCGGCACGCGTGGCTGTGCTGCGAGCCGCGCAGCGCCTCGGGCTCGCCCGCCGAATAGAGCCAGGCGATCGCGCCGTTCTCCCACGTGAGCCTGCGCAAGCTCGGTTCGAATACCGGGGCCAGCGCCCCCGGCGAAGCGGCGAGCACCCCGCTGTCCCCTTCGACCATCACGTTGCGGACCTCGCCCAGCGACGCGCCGACCAGGGCAATCCGCGCGTTGCCGTCACGCCGGGCTACGTCGCGGACCCACTCGGCCCCGGCGCGGGTCTTGCCGAAGCCGCGTCCGGCGCAAATCAGCCAGGTGCGCCACGCATCGCGCGGCGGAAGCTGCGCGTCGCGCGCCCAGCCTTCCCAGTAATAGCTGCCGAGCGCGGCAAGCTCGTGCGGCGCGAGGAGCCGGGCGAGCTCTTCGCGGTCGGCTCGGCCATGCTCGTCCGCGCGCCGCAGCCAGGTGCCGCGCGACACTGCGCGGTGCCGCAATCTAGCCTTAGGCATCAGTGGTCCCCTTCGATCCGTTGGCCTTGCGCGCACGCCGGATCGCGGCTTCGCCTTCCCGGGCCTGCGCGCGCATCGCATCGATCCGCTCGTTGATCGCCGAGATCGTGGCGACCTCGTCGGCAAGGGTCCGCCGACCTTTCTCGCGCGCCACGCTTTCGCGATGCGCCGTCAGGCAGCGCAGTGCGGTGGCAACGTCGAACTTCGGCTTCGGCGCGTCTGCGGCGGGTTCGCCTCCGTTGCGCAGGTGCTGCAACAGCTCCATTTCGAGGTTGTCGTACCCTTCGGACAGCGCGACGTACCAGCGACGGGCGAAATCCGGGTCGGTGCGGCGCAGGCGATAGACCTTGCTCACCGGCAGGTCGGCCACCGCGGCGGCCGCGGCGACGTTGGACGTTTCGGCGAGCTCATCGAGGAAGCGTTCGATCTTGGCTGCGTCGCGGCGCGGGGCGGGGCCGACGCGGCGTGTCTTGCGGCCATCGAGCGGTGCAATTGCGTCCCAGTCGGCGCGGAACTGCGGGTTCGCGACGCGCCGATGGTACGGCGTCGAGGTGGTGACGCCGGCCGCCCGGCAAGCGGCGCGAACGCTGTCGCCGACGCGAAGTGCGTCGAGAAAGCGCTCCACCCATATCGGCGCGCGCTCCCTGTCGTTGTCTGCCATCGATCTCTGTTCCGTCCCTGCAGGCGATAGCGGACGCAGGAACGGGCAAAACCCGATGGTCCGCCCGTTCAGGCCGCCTCAGCGGCGAATCACACTATCGCGATGTTCCGCTTCTCTAACCAAAGAGCGTGACGATGTCAATCAAAAAGTGCCAGATAGGTTATTAACCGCGCATGATTGTGCCGTTGGGCGCCTTGGCGTAGAGGCGCGCGACTTTCTTCGAGGGACACAGGTCCATGCTCCGCAAGCTCTACGACTGGACGATGGAAAAGGCCGCGCACCGGCACGCGGTGTGGTGGCTGGCGATGTTCAGCTTCGTCGAGGCGAGCTTCTTCCCGATTCCGCCGCACCCGCTGCTCGGCCTGATGTGCCTTGCCGAACCGAAGAAGGCGATCCGCTTCGCCGCGGTGGCGACGATCGCCTCGGTTCTCGGCGGGATGCTCGGCTACGCGATCGGCTGGGGGCTCTACGATACCGTCGGCACCCAGCTCCTCGCCGCGCTCGGCCTGACCGAAAGCTTTCCGCAGGCGGTCTGCTATCTGAACGAGTACGGTTTCTGGCTGTTCGTCGCCAAGGGCGCGACACCGGTTCCGTTCAAGCTGCTGACGATCACCGCCGGGTTCATGGGCATGAACATCGTCCTGTTCCTGCTCGGCTCGATCGTCTCCCGCGCGATCAGTTTCATGATCGTGGGCGTGCTGTTCCGGTTCTTCGGGGCACCGATCAAGCGGTTCATCGACAAGTACCTGGGCCTCGTCACCGCGGGCTTCATCGCGCTGGTGATCGGCGGCTTCCTCGCCGTGACGATGCTGGGCGGGGGAGAAAAGACGGCCGACAAGTGCTCCGGCGTGACCACGGTGGAACGCTCCGCCTGACCGGGAAACTTTCGGTCGAGCGCAAACGCGGCATCGGCTAGCTTTCGCCGGATGAGCGAGCAAGCCTTCCTGGACGCGCCGCAAACTGGGTGGGCCGAAGACCGGGAATTCGCGCTGGCGGCGGCGTGCGCGATTGCGTCCAATGAGGAGCTTGGCGTTGCCGCGTCCCGGCGGACGGGCGGAGCGTTCGTCTGGATGGATTGCCCCCCCTTGGACCGTGAGTGCATTATCTGGGCAGACCCCCATTCATTCACTCGACATTTTTGTCACGACGGGCCAGTGGATGCTGCCCTCCCGGCTCCACTTGGCTGAGAACCAATGTCCGACAACCCATTCTTTGTAATGCGATCGGGTGAAATATGGGCTTGCTGGCTGAATGGGAAGCCGGCGATCAATCTTGGAGCGGAAAAGAGCTTTTGGACATCCGCAGAACAACTCTACACTCAACTCTATAGTTCGAAAGAAACGGCGAAGCTGACACCTACAGCCGAAGCACAGGTGGAGCGCGTGGCGATCGACAGGGCGGAAGAGCGGCACCCTGTCACCATCCTTGGTCGGTTGTTTACGACGCGAGGTAGCTTCAGCGTAACAATTTTTGATCTCTCAGAAAGCGGGTGCCGGGTAAGCGAGTCGGGCACTGCCAAAGCAGGTGAGCACGTCAGTATAAAGATTGGAGTGATTGGTCCAATACAAGCTGTTATTCGATGGCAGAAGGCTGACGGCTCTGGTTTAAAGTTTGATGTACCATTACACAGTTCAGTTTTAGTTCACGTCATCAATCAGTTCACACTGCGATGAGCAAAAGCCTCGTTAGAAATTTTGGACAATACATAAATTGCGACAGCTTCGTACGTGTTTTTGGCGCTAAACTTAGTCATAACCGATTGTCGATGAATTTCAACAGTTCTGAAGCTTATTCGAAGAGCTCTCGCTGCCTCTTTGCTTGACTCACCTACAACTAACAATTCCATCACTTCTAGTTCGCGCGGCGATAGGAGTCTAACTTTCTCAGACGCTAATGCAGCTTTGTCGGCATTCTTGTAAGTGAGCATTGACTTGCTTATCGCTTCTCGGATTCGAGAAGGCATTGTAAGCTCGTCGCTTGGAAGAGAAAAATAGTCAAAGACCCCAAGGCAGTAAGCTTCAAACACCTTGCGTGAATTGAGACTTGACGTAGTATACGCCGCTGCCGGTAAGTCGTGGCCTTGGTTGCGAATTTTTTTCAACGTGTTTGAGATATGGTCTCCATCATCGGGAATTAAGATCAAGCCTTCATGTCGGCCGCTCCCGCTGACTGGTCTTGAGTGTCGAGATATTTGGTCCAAAAGCTTTTGAGCACTGCTGACGGCCTTGGTACAAAGGCCTTGGCATCGGAGTAATCTCGCAAGGGAGTCGCCTCGCGCGGATCGCGGATCAACGACCAAGATGTTGAATGTCATAGCATAATCCATCCTGCGATCGATAGATTAAGTGCAAGGTGCATAGACCCGAGGGCAGCCGATGTAAACTGAGCGAGGCCGGCCGGCTGCTAAAGTTTCAATTCTAAAACGATATGAGAAATTCAAAATTCACCAATAAAAACTAATCTCAAAATAATGATAGCTGATAGTAAAACAGCGGCACCAAAGAATACAAAAAGCAACTGAAACTCAGGAGAAAAAAGAGTTTCTCTAGAAAATCTTTCTCCCAACATCCTAGAAAAAAGTCTTAATAGCTTTTCCATCAAATTCTTTTCAAAAAACGAGGTCGACACCTGTGCCCACTGTGAGGTCGGCTGGTCTATAGACCGCAAAAGCGTCGCCCGCCAAGCCTTTGCCGCATCTAGCCGAGCTGGTGCAACTTTTACCCCGGATCGATCCACCAGCGCGCCGTGAAGTTCGCCGCCGCCGGATCGGCGGGATTGGCGCCGTCAACATTGCGGACCCAGATGTCGATCGCGTCGGTCCGGGGGCGTACGCGCGCAATCGCGAAGCCGGCGGGCATCGTTCCGCTCTGGCTGATCCCGGCATCGGCGCGGTGCCATGCGCGGCAGCCGCTTGCCGGAACCGTGTAGGGACCGCTCTCGGCCCCCAGGGCGGTCGATGCGATGTCGATGCTGGCGGTGGCCTTTTGCGGGAGCACGGGATTGACGAGATCCCACTGCCCGGTCAGCCGGTTGCAGCGGAAACGGGCCTGGTTCTTGAAACCCACCAGCGCGCGCTCGACCCCGCTGTCGCGAACGGCCATCAGCTTTCCGGCAGAGTTTTCGAGGTTGTAGACGACGATTTCGCTGCCGTGGTTGTAGCTCGACGGGCTGGGCAGGTTCACGTTGTTGTAGGTCGTCGATCCCGAAAAGACCGCTGCCCGCATGAAGCCGCTCCCCATCTCGGGCGAACTCGTGGTGGTCGGATCGAACGAGGTGCCGAAGCCGTTGCCGCCCATCACGATGCCTTCGTCGATGACCGATACGGTACGATCGGTGATGCCGGTCAGTCCGCCGATCCCGTTCGCGTGCCCGCGCAGGTAGGCGACGTTGTTGTCGCCCAGCGAATAGGCCTGGTTGAGCAGCGCTCCGAACGCATGGCCCGCCGCGACGGCCTCCTTGCTCCGCTTGGCCTGCAGCCGGATCGAATTGTTCGCCACATGCTTGCTGCCGGCGGCTGCCAGTCCGGCGAACCGTAACGCCCAACTCACGCTCTTCGCGTGGACCGTCGTCGTGACGTCTACCGCGGTGTTGCGCACCTCGCTGATGCTGCCGAACTGGTTGAACGCCTGAAGGGTCAGCGACGTATCGACCAGCGTCAGCCGTCCCTGGACGAAACTGCCGAGCATGAAGTCGCCGCAATTTTCGCAAGTGATGTCGATCTCGCAGACAGGCAGCGACCCGTCGGCGCGCAGCGGTGTGGCAAAGCCGTCGCCGCCCGCGACGCCCGCGCTGCGACAGTTGCGGAACCTGGCGTTGACGATGCGGGTGTTGTTGCCGGCGAGGCCTTCCCACCCGGCGATGCAGTTTTCGGCGAAGAAGCCGTCGACCTCGAACCGCACGGGACCGCCGGGATTAAGCGCCTGGCCATTGGTTTCGCGCACGACGCAGTTACGGATGACGACTTCGCTGCCCACCGTGCGATCGGGCGAGTTGCCGGCGCCGGGCAGATACATCGCCTCGCCAAGCCATCCGCTGAACTCGCAGTTCTCGAAGTGGAAGTTGCCGACCTGCCGGTCTTGCTGGGAGTAGATGCACTTGTTGGAGATGTCCCAGCAGTTCAAGCGTGCGGGCGTATAGGACGGGTGGGTCGCGGCGAGCGCAGGCCAGTCGCTGTTGATCGCGGCCTTCATGCCGGTGCGGATGGCAAGATCGCGCACGTCGATGTGGGCAAGCTGCGCATCGGGCAGGCGCGCGGTCCATGGCGTAGCGGTGCCGCACAGCTTGATCGCCGCGCCGCGCCAGATGCAGTCACCGCCATAACTCGACACCGGCACGACCTGATAGTCGTCGAGAAGGTCGCCGCCGCTCGGGCCCTTGCAGTGGAGGATCGTGCGGCCGGCGTTCATTCCGCGCAACGCGATCGCCCCGCCCGGTGCGATCACCATGAAATTGCCGGAATGGTTCAGCGGGTCGTATCCTTGCCCCGCCGCATAGCCGGTGCGCTGCGGGCACCACAACTCGTATCGCGGCTGGGTAAAGCGAACACCCTTGAGGCCGATCGCGATGCAATAGTCGATCGCGGCCTGGATGTGCGGCTGCTGGTTGACGCCGGGCGCGGCTGCAGGGCAGCCGAACATCTCGGGCGTGACGAAGCCGTCCTCTGCTCCGGCCAGCCGGAACGTCCGTCCGTCGGCGACGCGGAAGCAGGCAGCGGGGTGGGCGGCCGCAAAGGCGGGGTCCGCGCGCCCGTCGCAGACGTAGCTCGCGATGCCGAAGCCCGGGGCAGCGTGCCCGGCACTCTCGATGCGGGAGACGTCGGCCGGGACGGGGGCGTCGGCAAGCGCCGCGAACAGGCGCGGCTCGCTGGCGCGGGCGGCGGCGGCAAGTCCGCGCGCGGCGAAGTCCAGCGCGCTCATTGCGAGATCCGATACTGGACGGTGCCGCTCTGGAGCGCGATGTCGAGCCACAGGGTCGCGCCATCCTCGCTCTCGTCCCAGACGACTTCGTTGGCGTTGCCGGTGAAGCGGGCCCACGGCTGCCCCGCGACGGTTAGGGGAAAGCGCGACGCGCCGCCATCGGTCGAGCGCTGCAGCGTGACCGATCCGGTCCAGCTTCCGCTCAGTTGCAGGTGGATCGGCAGCCGAATGCCGGGGACGAAGGGCCCGACGACGGTGCTGCTCGCGGCCTGTCCGGCCAGGGGCGCCGTCGGCGTCGCGCTGTCGCTATCGCCCGAACTCGTCGGCAGGGGAGTGGTTGCCGAAACGAGGGCGATGTTACCGCTTTGATCGGCAAATCCGATCGCGACCGGGGTCACGTATTTCGCAGGTTCTTGAATGGGGGTCGGCATGCGCGGTCCTTTGCTGGAGGAACAAACGCGGAACCAGATATACAGGCAGGGGCCTGTAGGAAAATAGTTTCTGTGCAGTCAGACGGCGAGCTGCGATAAAGAACCGATCGTTCGGAGGCTTTGCCTGGCCACGAAATCCTGCCAGTCGGCGACTTCGGTCCACCAGGTAGCGAAGACGAAATCGATCCCTGCGCCGCTTGCTGCCTGCCAGTCGTAGACGCTGTCGCCGATGAACAAGGCGGGGCCCTCGATATTGCCCGATGCGCACTCACGGGCGAGGATTTCGTCCTTGGTGTCGGGACTGCCGAAGATCCCGCCTTCGAACATTCCGGCAAGTCCTCGCTCGGTAAAAACCGCGCGCAGTTCGTCCTGCGATCCCCCTGACACGATCAGCCAGCGGGCGCCCGCCGTCTTCACGCGCAGATCGGTGATGCCCGGCGCGATCGCGCAGCTGCGCAGTCCATCGGCAACCGCATCGGCATAGGCAGCGAGTAGCGTCTCAAGCCCCGGACCCTGCGCGCCCGGTACGATTGCATCGAGGAAATGGCGAAATTTCACGAACCGCGAAATTCCCCCGTGGGCGACGTGATAATCGACGAGTGCCTGGGCCGTTTCCGTTCCGTAGGGGAGCGCGGCGCTGCGGAATGCCTCGGTCTTCAGCCGGTTGGAATCGAGGATCACACCGTCGCAGTCGAACACGTAGGTGCGATAGGGGGCGGTGCGATACGGGGCGGTCACGTCAATCGAGCAGCCAGTCGCGCCCCAGCTCGCGGAACATCGCTTCGGCCACCGCGAAATCGGTCATGTCGTCGATATCGATCGCCTCGGTCTTGTCGAGCGTGATGAACTGCGGCCGCGCACCGACGACATTGCCGCGTGCAATCATCAGTTCGCGGGCAATCAGCGTTATCGCGAAATTGAGCGAGACGATATCGGGCAGGTCCTGGCTTTTGGGCGTCTTGTCGACGTCGTAGTTGAGCGGCGCACCGTCATGCCAGAGGAACTTCTTTTCCGGGGTAACCGAATTGAGGCTGTCGAACGTGTCCAGCGAATCGAGGTACCGGTCGATCGCGTCGACATGGGTCGACCGGCGTACGAAGGGGCTGGTGACCTGAGTCATGAAGACCACCTCGCCGGGCGTCGACTCGGCGATATGGCGCCAGTGGACGTCGTTGGTGACGGTCGAGCCGGCATGGTAATCGTCGCGCTGCTGCACCCGCACGCCGTGGGTGCGGGCAATCCCCATGCATTCTTCGCAGTCGGTACTGACGATGACGTCGTCCACCCGCGAGATCCCTTTGAGAACCTCGAGCTTGAGGTCGAGCAGGGTGGTGCCAGCAAACGCGCGAACGTTCTTCCGCGGCACCCGCTGCGAACCTTTGCGGACCGGCACGATGGCGACGACACGGCTCACGCCCGAGTCTCCACGATAGCTGCGACCGCATCGCGAAACAGGCCGACGTCCACCGAATAGGCGATGTAGGGGATGCCCGATTCCCGGTAGCGGGCGAGCGCTGCGGGCGTATCGCAGAAGATACCCAGCGCCTTGCCCGCCGCTGTCGCGCTGCGGACGATGTCGGCGATGGCCGCCTCGACCGGGGGTGCATCCACCTGGCCGGGAAGTCCGACCGATTGCGACAGGTCGTAAGGTCCGACGAACAGCACGTCGAAACCCGGCACATCGAGAATGGCGTCGAGATTGGCGATGCCGGCGACCCCCTCGACTTGCAGGACGAGCAGCGCCTCGTTCGCGCCGGCGAAATAGTCCGCTTTCTCCCGGCCGCCGTATTCCGCCGCCCTGACGAAGCGACAGACGCCGCGCGCGCCTTGCGGATGAAAGCGGGCCGCGGCGACAGCCGCTTGCGCTTCTTCGGCAGTCGATACGTTGGGCACCTGTACGCCCGCGGCCCCCGCATCGAGGGCCGAACCGATTGCATGGGCGTCGACGCCGCGAACCCGCACGATCGGCGCCATCCCGGTCAACCGGGCGGCCCGAACGTGATGGTGCAGCAGTTCGAGCGAGACGGGCCCGTGCTCCATGTCGAGGATAATGAAGTCGAGCCCGCCCAGGCCCGCCGCCTCGACGAACGCGCTATCCAGCGTCTTGCTGAAGATGCCGGTGGCGGAACGCCCGTCGGCCAGTCTGGTTCGCAAGCTCATGCTCCGCGTCACATTCCGTAAACCGACTGCACGGGCAGCGGGTAAGCGGTCGGGGTTATCGCGACCAGTGGCGGAACGTCGGCGCGAGCGAGGTAGCGTTCGACGATCGCTTCCATCTCGTCGTTACGCCGGTCGCCGCGCGGGAAACCATCGAACCCCGCGAGCAGGATCCGCGCCGCTCGCCCGCTCGCGAGTGCCGCCAGGGCATAGCTTGCGACCAGCGGACTGGAGATCGTGCACCCGGTGTCGGTGTAATGGAGGGTATCGGGCGCGATGGCGATGCCGAAGTCGCGCACATCCTTGCCGGCGAGCGCTTCCCGAACGGACTCGGGCAGCCCCGCAAAGGGTGTGATCAGCGGCTGGGGAAGGGCCGCATGCTCGGCAACGTCGGCGAGGAGGCGAACGGGATGGCAGGCGACCCGCAGATCGATCAGGCTCTCGGGAAGGCCGCCCCGCGTGTTGACCGCGATCACCACTGGCCGCGCCCGCTCGATGTACGCGCACAGCGCGGAGGCGTGCCGATCGACTCCCGGCCCCGCGCCGAGGAGCAGCACCTCCCGGCCGGCAAACGCCTCGCTTGGGCGCCAAGTGCCGGCATCGGGCGACTCGCTGCCGAAAAACGACCGCGCGGTGTTGAGCGATGCAGCCGTGTATTTCTTTCCGCCGTCGCGGCGCAGGTGATCGATCACCGCGATGATGTCTTCCTCGCTGTACCGCGAATCGCCCATCATCTCCTGGATGTAGCTCGGGTGGATGCCGTACTTGCCCGACAGGAAATAGAACGGGTTTGAGCCCCAGCCATATTTCGCCTTCATCGGCTGGAACCGGTTGGCGACCAGCGACAGAAGCGGAACGTGGTTCGGTTTCCGGCCATCCTCGCCTTCGAGGGCGATAACGAGCTCCTCGGTTCGCGCGTTCCCGGGCCCGCGCCCCATGCCGGTGACTGTGGCGTCGATCCACGTTGCGCCTTCGGCGATCGCCGCGAGCGAGTTCTGCAACGCCAGCCCCATGTTGTCATGGGTATGGATGCCGATCGGCCCCGGCCAACCTTCGCGCAACCAGCCGATGATCTGCCCCGTCTGACGCGGTGTCATCGAGCCCATCGAGTCGGCGAAATAGAGCACTTCGACCGGATGCCCGGCCGCCAGGCGTGCGACCGACACGACCTCGTCCCGCGTGCGATCGGCGATCTGCATGAGGTTGAAACCGACCCGATATCCACGCTCCGCCAACCAGTCGGCTGCAGCGAGCGCTTCGGCCATTTCGTGCAGGTGACAAGCGACCCGAACGATATCGACCGGCGAGGTCTGCGCGGTTTCGGGGAACAGCGTCGCAAGGGCGTCGTCGACCGCGGCATCGCGCAGCAGGTCGGCACCGTTCACCATCACCGCGACGTGGACGTCATCCGGGATCGGCAGGCTGCGCAGGAAATCGTCGGTGGTGAACGCGTGCGGACCCTTGAAGCCGCTGTTTCCGATGAAGCGCTGGCCGAGTTCGACCACGTCGACACCGGCCGCACTCATCGCCGCGAGATATTCGCTGACCAATGCCGGCTCGAAATTCCAGTCATTGTAGTATCCGCCGTCGCGCAGCGTGCAATCGAGGACGGACACCTGGTGCATGGGTTCAGCGGACTCTGGAAAATGGCGGGGCGCGAAGGCCTTACGTGTTATCCGCTAGAATGCTGCATTGCAACGCGCCCTTGCGGCTGATTCATCGAAAACAATCAGCCCTTTGCATTCTCCTCGCGCGCGATCGCGTGCAGCCAGTCGGCGTGGCGGGGAGCTTTCTTGGTCTGGCTCCACTCGTCGAGCATGATCGGCGCGACGCGCCTCAGCTCGGCGTACTGCTCGTCCGTGCCGATATCGGCCGCAAGTTCGACGCGGTGCCCGTTGGGGTCGAAGAAATAGATCGACTTGAAGATCCCGTGGTGCGTGGGCCCGAGCACGTCGATGCCCTGCGCCTCGATGTGCTCTTTGGCGGCGAGCAGGTCCGCCTCGCTGCCGACCTTGAAGGCGAGATGCTGGACCCAGGCGGGGGTGTTGGCGTCGCGGCCCATTTCCGGTTGGTTGGGCAGCTCGAAGAAGGCGAGCACGTTGCCGTTACCCGCATCGAGGAACACGTGCATGTAGGGGTCGTATTCGCCGGTCGAGGGGACGTGGTCCTCGGCGAACGCGGTGGTGTAATCCATGCCAAGGACGCGGCCATACCATTCGACCGTCTCCTTCGCGTCCTTGCAGCGATAGGCGGTGTGGTGGATGCCGCCCAGCTTGATCGGGTTCGCGCTCATTCCGCCGGCTCCTTCACCTCGAGCACGCCGCGCTCGATCTGGTCGCGCTCCATGCTCTCGAACAGCGCCTTGAAGTTGCCTTCGCCGAATCCTTCGTCGCCCTTGCGCTGGATGAATTCGAAGAACACCGGGCCGACCTGTGCCTGCGCGAAGATCTGGAGCAGGAGACGGGGTTGGCCACCCTCGGTCGTTCCATCGAGCAGTATTCCACGCGATTGCAGCGCTTCATTGTCTTCGCCGTGGCCGGGCAGCCGCTCGTCGAGCATCTGGTAGTAGGCGTTCGGCGGTGCGGTCATGAAGGGCACGCCGAGCGTCTTGAGCTTGTCCCATGCCGCCGGAAGATCGTCGCAAATGAGCGCAATATGCTGGATACCCTCACCGTTGAATTCGCGCAGGAATTCCTCGATCTGGCCGCCGCCCCCCTTGCCCTCTTCGTTGAGCGGGATGCGGATCTTTCCGTCGGGTGCGGTCAGCGCCTTGGAGGTGAGGCCGGTGTACTCGCCCTTGATGTCGAAATAGCGGATCTCGCGGAAGTTGAAGAGCGTCTCGTAGTAGTCCGCCCAGTACTTCATCCGCCCGCCGTAGACGTTGTGGGTCAGGTGATCGATGCGGTCGAACCCAGCGCCTTCGGGGTTGCGATCGACGCCCGGCAGGTAATCGAAGTCGATGTCGTAGATGCTGAGGCCGTCGCCGTTTTCGTCGGCATAGCGATCGACCAGATAAAGGATCGCGCCGCCGATGCCGCGGATCGCGGGGATGTGCAGTTCCATCGGCCCCGTCTCGACCGCGACCGGCTCCGCGCCCTTTTCCAAGAGGTGGGCATAGGCCTTGCGCGCGTCGCGCACGCGGAAGGCCATGCCGCAGGCAGAGGGGCCGTGTTCGCGGGCGAAGAACCACGCGGCGCTCCTGGGTTCGTAGTTGGCGATCAGGTTGATCCCGCCCTGGCGCCACAGGTGCACGTCCTTCGACCGGTGCTGCGCCACGCGGGTAAAGCCCATCGCCTCGAACACCGGCTCGAGGACGCCCTTCTCGGGCGCGCAGAACTCGACGAATTCGAATCCATCGAGTCCGGCGGGGTTCTCGAACAGGTCGGCCATGCAGGGTCTCCGAGTGGTAGTTTCGTTTGAAACTAAATAGCACTGAGTGCGCACGATGTCCAGCGTTCGACGGGCGGGACCTCACCTACTCGCCGGTGGCGGGCCGGATATTGCTGTCGCTCATCGCCAAGAGGCGCTTGCCGGCCTTGATCCCCGGCTTTTCGACGAGAAGGTAGAGCGTTCCCGCCGCACCCAATGACACGAAGAACCCCAGGATCCACATCGCCCACGCCGGCCAGCCAAGCTTCGTCAGCGCTATCGCGATCGCGACGAGGACAGGATAGTGAACGAGGTACAGACCGTATGACCAGCGGCCGAGAATGCTCAACGGCGCGGTCCAAAGGCGGTGCCCGACACGCGGGCTGCCGATGCGGTCGCCCGCGACCTGTGCAAGGGCCACTCCTGCAAGGAACAGGAGATTGAGCAGGCTCAACTGCATCTGCCAACCTTGGGGAGTTCCGGTCAGATGCGCCGCAAGGCAGAGCCCGCCCCACATACCGAGCGCACCGATCGCCAGCCAACGCCGAACGAAAGCCAGAGCGAAAACCGCATAGAACATCAGTTCGTGGACGAGCGTCCAGGCGACGATCGGGACGAAGGATGTCTGGTCATCGCGCGGCAGCAGCAGCGCGTTGGCGAGGACAAAATCGCTGACGCTTCCGCTCGTCGGCGTGCCGAGACCGGTGACGAAGGCTACGACAGTCAGCGGGACGAAGACGACGAGATAGGCAGGGAAGATTCGAAAGATCCTGCGCACCGCGTACCTGCGCAGACCCTGCCAGTCATCGCGCCGTGCGCGGGACGGAGACGGCCATCACGAACCCGCTGAGGACGAAGAACACTTCGACCCCGTGGTGTCCCCACTCCGCGATCGAACCCACCGATGGCCTGTCGAAGTATTTCTCGCTCATGGTCAGCAGGTTGGCGTGATACCCGAACACCCAGAGTGCGGCGATTCCCCGCAACCACTCTATCGGTTCGATACGTTTCACATCCCGAGGTCTGTCGCGCTTTCGGACCCCGGGCAAGCCGTTCCGTCAACTCTCGAACTGACCCTCGATGCGCTCGATGATCACCGCCGGGGCCATGCCGCCCGCGGCGCACATGGTGATCAGGCCGTAGCGGCCGCCCGAGCGCTCGAGTTCGTCGAGCGCGGTGCCGACGAGAATCGATCCGGTGGCGCCGATCGGGTGGCCCAGCGCCATCGCGCCGCCGTTGATGTTCACTTTCTCACGCGGAAGGTCGAGGTCGCGGATGAATTTCTCGGCAACGACGGCGAAGGCCTCGTTGATCTCCCAGACGTCGATGTCGTCCTTGGTGAGGCCCGCCTTGGCGAGCACCTTCTTTGCCGCCGGGACTGGGGCATTGAGCATCAGCGTCGGGTCGTCGCCCTGGTTGGCGTAGGCTACGATCCGGGCGCGGGGCTTAAGGCCATTCTCTTTCGCGTACTCGGGCGACGTAATCAGCAGCGCCGCAGCGCCATCGACCACTCCCGACGAGTTGCCGGCGTGGTGCACACCCTTCCATTCGAGGTCGGGGTAGCGCCGCTTCACCTGGTCGCCGAAGGTGCGGCCGTTGCCCGTGTCGAAGTTGGCCATCGCCTCGAAACTCGGCCGCAGTGCGGCGAGCCCTTCCGCGGTCGTTTCGGGGCGGGGAAATTCCTCGCGGTCGAGCGCAAGGCTGCCGTCGGGATTATGCACCGGCACGACCGACTTTGCGAAGCGACCCTCCTTAATCGCCCGATCGGCACGCTGCTGACTGACGAGCGCCAGCGCATCGAGCGCCTCGCGGTCGATCCCCTCGATCGCCGCGATCGCATCGCCCGCGACGCCTTGCTGGGTCTGGGGGTGGAGTTCGTCGAGCGCCTCGTGCCCGCTGCCCATCAGCCGCGGCGGCAGACCGGCATTGGCCTGCTCGGCGGCAAATGCAGCCGTGTAGCTCATCATCTCGGTCCCGCCCGCGATGACGCAGTCTTCCATGCCGCTCATTACCGAAGCGGCCGCGAAGTTCACGCTGCTGATCCCGCCGCCGCAGAAGCGGTCGAGCGTGGTGCCGCTCGCCTTCACGTCGTAGCCCGCCGACAGCGCCGCCATCCGCCCGAGGTCGCCGCCCTGCTTGCCGTTCTGGCTGCTGGTCGACCAGACGATGTCGTCGACCGTGGCGGTGTCAAGATGGTTGCGATCCTTGATCGCCTTGAGGACCGTCGCGGCCAGATGCTGTGGGTGGAGGTGCGACAATGCGCCCTTGCCCGGCTTGCCGATCCCCCGGGGGGTGCGCACCGCGTCGATGATGTAGGCCTCGCCCATGATTGGATCCTCTCGGCGTGTCACTGTTGACGGACACGTAAGTGCGGGCCAGCAAGGGCGCAAGTCGAGGAAAATGGAGAGAACGATTGGCCGGTCCCCTTTCAGGCATCCGTATCGTCGAATTCGCCGGCATTGGCCCCGGCCCGTTCTGCGGCATGATGCTCGCCGACCATGGCGCCGAAGTGATTCGCATCGACCGCAAGAGCGGTACGCGGGGCGGCTCGATGCCGATCACCAGACATGATGTGCTGGCCCGCAACCGGAAGTCGATCGCCATCGACCTCAAGAGCGCGGAAGGCGTCGCGCTCGCGCGGCGGCTGGCGGCGAGTGCCGACGGGATCATCGAGGGGTTTCGGCCCGGGGTGATGGAGCGACTCGGGCTGGGGCCGGACGAGTTGCTCGCCGACAACCCCAAGCTCGTCTACGGGCGTATGACAGGCTGGGGCCAAACCGGACCCTATGCTCCCTACGCCGGGCACGACATCAACTACATCGCGCTCGCCGGGGCGCTGGCGCACTTCGGCCGGGCGGGCGGCAAGCCCACGCCGCCGATCAACATGGTCGGCGATTTCGGCGGCGGCGGGATGATGCTCGCCTTCGGCATGGTCGCTGCGTTGCTCAACGTTGCACGAGGGGGCGAGGGCCAGGTGATCGACTGCGCGATGACCGACGGCACCGCGGTTCTCATGAGCATGATGCACGGGATGAAGGCGATGGGCGTGTGGTCGGAGGACCTCGGTGCCAACATGCTCGACACCGGCGCGCACTTCTACGACACCTACGAGACTGCCGACGGCAAGTTCGTCTCCATCGGCAGCATCGAACCCCAGTTCTACGCCGAGCTGCGGCGACTCGCGGGCCTCGCCGAGGACACCGACTTCGATGCCCAGCACGACCGTAAGCAATGGGGTCCGCTCAAGGCCAAGCTCACCGCACTGTTCAGGACGAAGACCCGCGCCGAGTGGGACGCGCTGATGGAACACACCGACGTCTGCTACGCACCGGTGCTGACCATGGGCGAGGCGGTGGAGCATCCCCATAACAAGGCGCGCGGGACGTTCGTGGACGTCGGCGGCGCGATGCAGCCTGCGCCCGCGCCGCGTTATTCGGGGACGGAGACCTCCACACCCGAACCGGCGCCGATGCCGGGGGATCAGACCGATGAAATCCTCGGTTCGCTCGACATGGATGCCCGTTCGATCGCGCAGTTGCGAGAGGCAGGCACGATCGTCTGAGTTTCGCGGTGCCTACGCGAGGCAGGCTTCGGCAATCCTCGTGACATGGCGGAGGTCGGTGCCGCAGCATCCGCCCATGACGCGGATGCCGGGAAATGCGCGGATGAGGTCGCGGTACTCTGCCGCCAGCTCGTCGGGATCACCCATGTCGAGTTCGGTCATCGCATCGAGTTCGGCATGGCTGCATCGCGAGGCATTCGCGCGGATGCCTCCTATGCGGCGGGTCCACGCCGCACCTTCGTCGAGCGAGTGCGCGAAGTGCGTCGGGTGCGCGCAATTGATCATGTAGTAGGCCGGATATGCGTCCGTCGCCGAGTCGACCGCAGTGATCGCCTCGGCGAGCGTGTCGCTGGTCGGAAGGCGCCCGTCGGTTTCGACCGTGAAGCTGATCGCCACCTCGGCGCCGAGCTCGCGGGCCGCAAGGGCGATTCCCGTTGCTTCGGGGATGTTGGTCATCGTGATGGCGGACAGCATGTCCGCGCCTGAGCCCGCGAGGACACTTGCCTGGCGGGAGTGGTACTGCGCCGCCTCGTCGACGCTCATGGCCTGCCCGGGGTCGTATCCGTCACCCCGAGGGCCGAGGCAGCCGCTGACGATCACGTCGGGCACACGGTCTGCATAGTCATCGCGCAGTCGGGCGAGCTTGGCGATCGCTTCGCGGTTCAGCGCGTCCAGTTCGTCGGGCGACAGGCCGAGCGGCTGCGCCCAGTCCGCGCTTGCGCGCCACGTGGCGCTTTCCAGGATCAACCCACTCCCCATGCGCGCGGCAAGGTCGAGGAAGCCACGGAAGTAGTCGGCAAGTGCCTCGCGCCCTTGCACGCTGGCGAGGAGGGTGATCGAGGCGAAATGCGGCAGGTCGATGCCGCGGTTGAACACGATGTCGGTTTCGAGCCCGGCGTCGGTCAGGAACGGGCGGGATAGTTGCGGCAATTGCGCTCGGGACATCGAGACCTCCTTCGCGACCGGCACCCCTGTGGCACGCCATGGCGCGACCATCAACGGTCGACCCGCCGGGCGATACGATCAGGCCGGTCCGTGAGCTAGCTGATGAAAGCGCCCACCTCGCTCAAAAAATCCTCGAACCTGTCGTGGTGCACCCAGTGGCCCGCGCGCTCGTATTCGCTCACCGTCACGTTGTCGCCGAACAGCGCCAGCCGGCCGTCCTTCTCCGGATTGCTCGCCCACGAATCCGCGCCGTAGATCATCAGCGTGGGGCAGGTGATCGCCGCCCAGAGTGCGTGCTGGCCCTTGGTCGGCACGTCGTCGGGCGGCCATGCGTGGAGGTGGGGGTCGAACTTCCAGCTGAAGGTACCGTCCTCGTTGCGCATCACCGCATGCAGGGTGAGGTGGCGGGCCTGTTCGGCCGAGAGGTAGCTGTTCGCCTCGCGCATGCGCTGGAGACAGTCCTCGAAGGTTGCGTACTTGCGCACCGAGCGCGACGAGGACTCGCGCTTCTTGGCGATCCAGCTCGTCCATAGCTCGCCGTAGGGCCGCGCGCGGCGTTCCTCGACCATCTTCGGGCTGGGGCCGAGACCTTCGATCGTGACCAGCTTGCGGACGTTGTCGGGATAGAGCCCGGTGTAGCGCGTGGCGATATTGCCGCCGAGCGAGTGCGCGACGATCGTCACGGGGGCGAGACCGAGTTGATGGATGAGCTGGGCAAGGTCGTAGACGTAGCCCATCGTGGTGTAGGTGCCGTTGTTGTTCCACTCGCTGTCGCCATGCCCGCGCAGGTCCGGGCAGATCACGTGCCAGTCCTTGCGGAACGCTTGCGCCGTCCAGTCCCAGTTGCGGCAATGGTCGCGCCCGCCGTGGAGCAGGATTAGCGGCGGCGCATCGGGATTGCCCCAGTCGGCGTAGTGCAACCGGGTGCGCTGGCTGATGTAGCTCTGCGAAGTGGGCCCACTCGTTTCCATGACTGCCCTTTACGTAAGCGGGAAATTGCGTTGCGGTTCGCTACCCGCCTGATACCTTTCGGCCAAGACAAGAATCAAATCGAGAGGATCATTGCGTGCCTGTGATCGATGTGCCCGAACCCGAGTTCATGGCTGAAGAGGAGATCGCCATCTTCCGCGATGCGGTCGGCAAGTTCTACGACCAGCACGCGCCGCAAAAGCGGGTCGAGAAGTGGCGCGAGGACGGCATGGTCGAGGCTGCGTTCTGGCGCGAGGCGGGCGAAGCCGGCCTGCTCGGCATGACGGTGCCGGTCGAATACGGCGGCCACGGCGGCGATTTCCGCCACGACCTCGTGGTGCTCGACCAGCAGGCGGCGAAGGGCGTCGACGGGTTTGCCGCATCTCTGCACAACGTCATCATCCTGCCCTACGTCGTCCGCCACGGGACCGAGGAGCAGAAGAAGAAGTGGCTGCCACGCCTCGTCACCGGCGAGCTGATCAGCGCGATCGCGATGACCGAGCCCGACGCGGGCAGCGACCTCCAGAACATCACCACCACCGCGATTCGGGACGGCAACGGCTATCGCCTGAACGGGGCGAAGACCTTCATCTCCAGCGGCCAGCTCGCCAACTTCATCATCGTCGTCGCCAAGACCGACCCGAAGGAAGGCGCCAAGGGTATCAGCCTGATGTGCCTCGAGACCGAGGGAGCCGAGGGGTTCCGCCGCGGCAAGAAGCTCGACAAGGTCGGGCAGGACGCCGCCGACACCAGCGAGCTGTTCTTCGACGACGTCTTCGTGCCGGCAGAAAACGTGCTCGGCGGGGTCGAGGGGCGCGGATTCTATCAGCTCATGGGCGAACTCCCGCAGGAGCGGCTGGTGATCGCCATCGGCGCGATGTCGGTGATCGAGCGCGCGCTCGACACCACGGTCGAATACGTCAAGCAGCGCAAAGCATTCGGCAAGACCATCTGGGACTTCCAGAACACCCAGTTCGTGCTCGCCGACCTCAAGGCGCGGGCGACCGCGGCCAAGGTTTTCGTCAACGACTGCACCGCCAAGGTCCTGCGCGGCGAGCTCGACGTGACGACCGCCTCGATCGCCAAGTACTGGCTGACCGAGCTGCAGGGCGAAGTGGTCGACAAGTGCCTCCAGTTCCACGGCGGCTGGGGGTACATCAACGACCTCGCCATCGCGCGGATGTTTCGCGACAGCCGCGTCACGCGCATTTTCGGCGGGTCGAACGAGATCATGAAGATGCTCATCGCGCGGTCGATGTGATGGAGGGCGCAACCTTTCGCGACGGCCTGCTCGAAGGCAAGGTCGCCTTCGTCGCCGGCGGCACGAGCGGGATCAACCTCGGCATCGCGAGGCGCTTCGCCGCACTCGGCGCAAAGGTCGCGGTGTGCGGACGCGATCCAGACAAGGCCGTTCGCGCGGCCGAGGCGATCGGCGGTGGCGCGCTCGGCCTGTCGTGCGACGTACGCGACTACGCAGCGATCCGCGGCGGACTGGAGCAGGCGGCGGAGCGGTTCGGCAAGCTCGACATCGTGATCGCGGGGGCGGCGGGCAATTTCCTCGCCCCCGCGCTCGGCATGTCGGCCAACGCGTTCAAGACGGTGATCGACATCGACCTCCTCGGCACCTTCAACACCTTCCGCGCCTGCCACGACCTGCTGGCCGACCGGGCGAGCCTGATCGCGATCACCGCGGGGCAGGCGGAGCAGGCGATGGCGCTGCAGATCCATGCCTGCGCGGCGAAGGCGGGGATCAACCAGGTCATCCGCACGCTGGCGATCGAGTGGGGCCCGGCGGTGCGCGTCAACGGCATCTCGCCCGGCCCGATCGCGGGGACCGAGGGCATGGACCGCCTCGCCCCCGTGCCGGGCATGCGCGAGGCCATGGAAAACCGCATTCCGCTGAAGCGCTGGGGCGAGATCGACGAGATCGCCGAGGCGGCGGTATTCCTCTGCTCGCCCGCCGCCAGCTACGTCACCGGCACGATCCTCGACGTCGACGGCGGCAGCAGCGTGGGCGACGCGGGGCGAATGGACATGCTCAAGGGCTGACCCTGCGGCGGCAAGGCGCGGGCCTTTTCGCCGAGGGCATGTCACACGTGTCACACTGTCCTGGGAGGAAACTCCGGGCCGGGGCGGGAGGGGCTTTTTTGCAGGCGTTTTGGAGCGGCAGCGGAGCGGGCTCATCCGCGAGGGTGGAGCACAATTCGGGGGTGTAGGAAAATGATCCGACCTGCGTCGTTCGTGGGTGTCAGCTTCGTATCATGAAGGGCAGACGGCCACGGTAGGCCGCGACCTCACCCGCCAGGAAGCGGCGCATCGCGTCGAACCCTGCGTCGGTAAGCTCGAGGAATTTGACCCTCGCATCTCCTTCGTGCTGCTCGCGCCTGATTAGGCCTTCGTCGGTGAGCAACGTGATATAGCGCAGGGCGGTGGTCGACGGACCCGCGGACGCCACGCACAAGCTGGTCACCGAGACGCGCTTGCCGTCGACCTTGGCGATGAACAGGTCGAGCAGCATGTCCCAGGCAAGTTCTCCGAACAGTTCGGGATCGAAATACTGTTCGCGCCGGCGGCGGTATTGATAGATGAAGCGGGCAAGCGATTTCAGGAACTCGTTGCTATTGTCCCGCTTGGGGGGCGAAGCGCGACCGGTGCGCGGTTTGTCCGACGGAACCGAGGGCGCCGGATCGTCCTGTGCGGCTATTTCGAGCAGGTGCATAGCGATGGCGCGCAAGTCGTCGGCGCGGTGAAAGTCGTTCTCGTGATCAGTCTTCCGATCGCGCTTTTCACTTCGGGACAGGCGAGCAGAGTCGCTTTCCGGCATCCCACATAACCCTTATCGTTCTTTTGCGATCGAGAGTGTGCTTTGGACCTTGCAAGCTAGCTTGGGAAGGGGTCTCGTCGGAATCAAACTTGATATCGGTTAATCACGTTCGCGCTTCAGCGACTCGATCGCTTGATGGATATGAAGCGCGGCCCGCGACTGGTGGGCGGCATCGCATCGTTCGAGCACGCTTTCGAGTACTGCGATGCAGTGCTCGAGATCGAACGATCCTCCTGGTTCTTCCCTGACGCTCATCGTTTCCCGCCTTCCGATACCGTTAGGATGGTTAGCTACGTAGTTGCCCTTATTCAATTCGGAAGAGCGCGTAGTGCCTTGAAAGATTTCACCATAGTGAGTTCGGCGCGCGCACATTGCTTCGCTAATGCCGAGGTGTTCGGGAACGTGGAGGGCGTCGTCACCGCGATCCGGCTGGCGGTGGAGCGGCTGCGGGCGTCAGCGCAGGCCCACCCCTAACCCCTCCCGCAAGCGGGAGGGGGACTGGCCGCGCTGCATCTGGGAAGTGGCACAAACTACTCCCCTCCGCCTGCGGGAGGGGCCGGGGGTGGGCGAGTCTCAGCGCAACGGATACGCGGGTGCGACCTTGCCGGCGCAGTTCTGGAAATTGCCAGGGCGGGTCGGCGAGGATGGTCCCGAATCGCCGCCCCCTCACGGTCAGGATCGAGTCTAAATGCGCTGGCAAGCGGGCTCTTGGGGTAGGAGCATAATGAGACCTTAGAGACTGATACCTTAGTCATACCTGCTCTGCTTGCCGGGCCTGGTCTTTCCAACGCTTAACTCGAGCAGGAAGGACGTAAAGGTATTCGCCAAGCGATTTTGCAAACGCCAGCACTTGTTCTGCATCTTCCGGCGTGGCTCCAGAAAAAGTCTCATCGGCGTGGCGCGGCTCGTTAGCACTCAAACGAATCTCATGAGCCCACGCGGCCATTTCCGCCGTCAAAAGCCCGTCAGAATTGGCCTTCTTTATGCGGTCGTACAGCGCGCCTTCCTGGTACCCTTTATCCTTCAGCATCGCGTCGATTGAAGATGCCGCTAACATCAACGCGCCATCAGGGGCGTGCTTAGACTCGATCGCTTGCTGGTAAAACTTCGCCGCCATAGAGGGGAGTTCGTCCGCCGCTCGCTCTAAACCTGGAAAACTGCGAGTAATTGTGAGTTCAATCTTGTCCAGCGCCTCTGACTTGCTCTCATCTTTACGATAACCGTAAAAAAGTACGTGATTACGGCATTTTGAGCACCGACAGGTAAAATACCAATACTCCGTCGCGTCGTAGCCTTTTTTAGCGTAATGTCGGTGGGCTTGACCGACCTTTTCCAAAAGCGGATTAGACACGCCGCATTGCGGGCATCTTTCGATCCCAAAAGCTATGCCGCCCGAGAGAAGCTGACGACTCACTCCGCCGCCACGCTCCCGCCCTCTCCGCCGAACATGTCCGGCTCTCTCGCCTCGTCCACATCGTTCGCCTGTTCGCCGGCCTTGGCCTTCTGGCGCGAGTCGAAGCTCGACCAGACGTCGTTCCAGTTGCCGCGGGTGGCCGCCTTCGAATACTCGGTCGCGCGGGTTTCGAAGAAGTTGGCGTGCTCCACGCCGTTGAGCAGCGGGGCGAGCCAGGGGAGGGGGTGGTCCTCGACCATGTAGATCGGCTGGAAGCCGAGCTGGCCCAGGCGCCAGTCGGCGATGTAGCGGATGTAGCGCTTGATCTCCTTCGCGCTCATGCCCGGCACCGGCCCCTGCTCGAACGCCAGGTCGATGAAGGCGTCTTCTAGCCGCACCGTCTTCTGGCAGGCGTCGATGATGTCTTCCTTCACCGCCTTGGTCAGGCATTGGCGCTCGTGCACGAAGGCGTGGAACAGGCGGGTGATGCCTTCGCAGTGGAGGCTTTCGTCGCGCACCGACCAGCTGACGATCTGGCCCATGCCCTTCATCTTGTTGAAGCGTGGGAAGTTCATCAGCATCGCGAAGCTGGCGAACAGCTGCAGCCCTTCGGTGAAGCCGCCGAACATGGCGAGCGTGCGGGCGATATCCTCGTCGGTGTCGACGCCGAATTCCTGCAGGTAGTCGTGCTTGGCCTTCATCTCCTCGTACTCGAGGAACATGCCGTATTCGCTTTCGGGCATGCCGATCGTGTCGAGCAGGTGGGAATAGGCCGCGATGTGCACCGTCTCCATGTTGGAGAACGCGGTCAGCATCATCTTGATCTCGGTCGGCTTGAACACGCGGCCGTACTTGTCGTGGTAGCAATCCTGCACCTCGACGTCGGCCTGGGTGAAGAAACGGAAGATCTGCGTAAGCAGGTTGCGCTCGTGATCGGAGAGCTTCTGCGCCCAGTCGCGGCAGTCCTCGCCCAGCGGCACTTCTTCCGGCAGCCAGTGCACCTGCTGCTGGCGCTTCCAGAATTCGTAGGCCCACGGGTATTCGAAGGGCTTGTAGGTCTTGCGAGCTTCGAGCAGCGACATCTTGTGTTCCCCGTGTGGACATGACCGCGTGATTCTGCGGATCGCGCGAACCTCCAACATAGGGAATCACGGCTGCGATTCGAAGGCAATAGTGTCGATTGATGCGGGGATAACCATGTGCGGAACCGGCGTGGTTCTCGCTCATTAACCGATCAACGGCCGGACCAAGGAATCGAGCTCCTCCGGCCGTAGTGAGGGAAACGCGGGGCGGTGTCTTCGTTTTTCCCCTTTTCGCGGGGCACCGTCCCGCAACCCTCACGCCCCTTCGGATTCGTCCGGAGGGGCGTACCACTTTGTGGGGGCGTGACAGGCGGAACCAACGCCTGCGCCGCTCGCTTCTCCGGCACACGCACAAGGAGACCAGCGATGAGCGAGCATGACATCCGCGAACACATGGAAGTGATCGGCGCAGACGGCGTCCACGTCGGCACTGTCGACCATGTCGATGGCGACCGGATCAAGCTGACCAAGGCCGATTCGGGCGCCGAGATTGAAGGTGCCGAAGGCGCGCACAGCGGCCACCACCACTACATCTCGCTGGGCCTCGTCGCCGGCGTCGAAGGCGACCAGGTCCGCCTCAGCGCAACCGGCGCAAACGCCGTGCAGTTTGAGGAAGAAGAAGCCGAGTAGAACGCGAAACGGCCCGCCGGTGGTTTCCGGCGGGCCGCTTTCATCTTGCGCATAACCGAACGCCTTACTGGCAGGCGAGGCACTCGTCGTAGTCGGTGGTCGGCAGTTCGTACTTCGCCGCTTCGGGCGTGTTGTCCGCCTCGACCCCGCCGGCGAAACCGGCGCGCTGCACGCTCTTCGACCGCAGGTAGTAGAGGCTCTTGATGCCCTTCTCCCAAGCCTGGAAGTGGAGCATCGCGAGGTCCCACTTGTCGACGTCGGCCGGGATGAAGAGGTTGAGGCTCTGCGCCTGATCGATGAACGGCGTGCGGTCGGCCGCGAATTCGAGCAGCCAGCGCTGGTCGATCTCGAACGAGGTCTTGTAGACCGCCTTTTCCTCCGGCGTGAGGAAGTCGAGGTGCTGGACCGAGCCGCCCTTCTCGAGGATCGAGTTCCACACGTTGGTGGAGTTCTTGCTCTTCTTTTCGAGCAGCTTTTCCAGGTACGGGTTCTTCACGATGAAGCTGCCCGACAGCGTCTTGTGGGTGTAGATGTTCGCCGGGATCGGCTCGATGCACGCCGAAGTGCCGCCGCAGATGATGCTGATCGAGGCGGTCGGCGCGATCGCCATCTTGCAGCTGAACCGCTCCATCGCGCCGGCGTCGGCGGCGTCGGGGCAGGGTCCGCGCTCCTGGCCGAGCACCAGGCTCGCCTCCTCGGCCTTGGCGGCGATGTGCTTGAACATCTTCAGGTTCCAGACCTTGGCCATCGGGCTTTCGAAGCCGATGCCCTTCATCTGGAGGAAGGAATGGAAGCCCATCACGCCCATGCCGACGCTGCGTTCGCGCGCGGCCGAGTACTTGGCGCGGGCCATCTCGTCCGGCGCGCGGTCGATGTAGTCCTGCAGCACGTTGTCGAGGAAGCGCATGACGTCCTCGATGAAGGCCTTGTCGCCTTCCCACTGGTCCCACGTCTCGAGGTTCAGCGACGACAGGCAGCAGACCGCGGTGCGATCGTTGCCGAGGTGGTCGATGCCGGTGGGCAGGGTGATTTCCGAGCACAGGTTCGAGGTCGAGACCTTGAGGCCGAGATCGCGGTGATGCTTGGGCATCGTGCGGTTCACCGTGTCGGAGAACACGATGTACGGCTCACCCGTGGCGAGGCGCGTCTCGACCAGCTTCTGGAACAGGCTGCGCGCATCGACCTTGCCGCGCGGGCTGCCGTCCTTGGGCGAGCGGAGGATCCACTCGTCGCCGCTACGCACCGCTTCCATGAATTCGTCGGTGACGAGCACGCCGTGGTGCAGGTTAAGCGCCTTGCGGTTGAAGTCGCCCGAGGGTTTGCGGATCTCGAGGAATTCCTCGATCTCGGGGTGCGAGACGTCGAGGTAGCACGCGGCCGATCCGCGCCGCAGCGAGCCCTGGCTGATCGCGAGGGTCAGCGAGTCCATCACGCGGACGAAGGGAATGATGCCGCTGGTCTTGCCGTTGAGGCCGACCGGCTCGCCGATCCCGCGCACGTTGCCCCAGTAGGTGCCGATGCCGCCGCCCTTGCTGGCCAGCCACACGTTCTCGTTCCAGGTGTTGACGATGCCGTCGAGGCTGTCGCTCACTGAGTTGAGATAGCACGAAATCGGCAGGCCACGGCTGGTACCGCCGTTCGACAGCACCGGGGTCGCAGGCATGAACCACAGCCTCGAGATGTAGTCGTAGAGCCGCTGCGCGTGATCCTGATCGTCGGCATAGGCATCGGCGACGCGCGCGAAGAGGTCCTGGTAGCTTTCGCCCGGCAGCAGGTAGCGATCGGTCAGCGTGTCCTTGCCGAAGTCGGTCAGCAGCGCATCGCGCGATGCATCGGTAGCGATGGTGAAGCGCCGGTCGGCGATCTTCTTGCTGTCGGCCTCGGGCGCCTTCGCGACCGCTTTCACAGCCTCCGCCATGGCGCCTGCGGCCATGTCGGCGACGAGCGCCTCGCTACCCTTGTCACTGCGTTCCATCGTCACCGCCGAATGCTTGGGAGCGGCCGTTTCGCCCGGAGTCGCCGTGTCGGCATCGACAGTCGTTTCCTCGAGCCCCATGGCCGCCTCGTTCCCAGTTCTGAAGTCCATCTGTGCCCCGTCCGTTGCCCTTCGGAACCGGTGGTATCGCGACCCCCTTGTTCCGCATTCGTTCGATTCGGAGCGAAGCGCCCCGACTACCATTTTCGCCGGGCCGATGGGTGAAAACTTATCCCCAGATCGGTCCCCGGCGATGGTGTCCAACGCTCCCGCAAGGCGCAGTTCTCGCTATCCGGCACATATGGTGTGCGCGGCGCACGAAAACTAGGTCTTGTGGGTCCCCCTTGGTCACCAACCACAACAGATAGTGAATCAAGCCGGACTCACACGCAATAGGGTCAATCGCGCATTAACCCCGTTCGGGCCCTCCAACGGCGGGTGTATTATGCGACTGCAACGCCGCGACGCGCCGGATTTCCACGGCCCGCGCGCTGCGCAAGTGGCAAAAGACTTTTTACGAATTTTTTTTTGTCCCCTGAGATCGATGAATCGATCGAATCCGGGGCGGCAATTTTCGAATCGGGAACGGCAATCCGGCGCAACCTTCATCTGGCGGTGCAATCCCCGGGAGAGTCCGCAGCACCTCGCGCCGAATCGTTCTGACCGGGCATCGGTGACACCACGCGGACGATGCAAGGCGTCCCTTCGAGCCGGACTGCGAGGAGGTAAGAGGTCTCGGGTGCTGGGTGCGGGTTCTCCGCGACGTTGTAGCGCACTACGAGTCCGTCGGGGGCGAAATCACCCGAGGCCGCGCCCCGCCACTCGGCGGTCGAGCCGAAGGAACTGAACGCGCCACCGCCGATCCGGTCGAGCGCAAGCTTCGTCACAGCCCCGCCGGGAGCGACGAGCGACATCCGCTGGCGGGCATCCGAATCGGAAATACGGATATTCCAGCCCGCAGACCCGGTGCATTCGGTCTCGACAAAGGGCATTTCCTCGCGTTCCTCGCGGATCACGCGGCAATCCTTGAGCGAAGTGTACTGGTGGCGTCTGCCCTGGGCCTGGGGGTCGGCGACCGGGGTCGACTGGGTGACCGGCACGACCGGGGCGGTCTCGCTGGCCGACGCTTCCGCACCGGTCGCAGCGCTGGCGCTCGCATCCGGGGGTGTCGCTTCCGAAGAACACGCTGACAGCAGTATTGGAAGCACGATCGCGAGGGCGACGGACCGGGGCGGGAAAGCCGGGGACGGGTAAACCATTCCCGATAAACCGACGAGACGCCCGAAAGCTCCACTTGTCGGCCCGGACCGTCGCCCAGTTCGAGCAGGCCTGAAGGATAGTACCACCGCCCCCCACTTTCCGCAGTCGGGGAGCGGCGGTACCGCCGTCCGACGTCAGTTCGGACGGTAGGCTGTGCTGCCGGATGCGACCGCGAGGACGGTCCGTTCGGCGGGGCCGGAAGCGATGCGCCGTTCTTCCCAGCCCGCGATCATCTCCTCCAGTCGTTCACGATGCGACGCACTGTCGGCGACGACGATGTTGGCGATGATCTCGGTCGATGCCGCATGGGTGGGCGGCAGCGCCGGCAGGTTCTGCAGCCGGTTCACCGTGTGCACGGCATAGGCCCGGAAAAACCCGTTTCCTTTCCTGTTGATCAGGCGAACGTCGGTTGGCCGACCGTCGACCCCGCGGCGGAATCGAATCTGCGCGGCGCCGTTGGGCGAAGCAGTGCCAATGCGCGCCGGGGCGCTAGCCAGTCGCCGGTCGAGCTGGTCGCCGACATCCGAGACCCAAGCTTGGACTGCGGTTTCGTCGCCTCGAACCACCATCTGGTCCTGGGCGGCCGATGAAACGGGAAATGCAAGGAACAGCGCCGCGGCGCCCGTCAAAAGTACCTTGTCCATGTGATCATCCTCTCTGTTCGAACGGATGATCGGCCAGAGCGGCCAAATCGCACGAGGTACGACCGAGTTTTCTTTTATAGAATAGCGAAGCGAGTTTGGGTCCAATGGTCGATCAGGATCGCGGGTGACTGCGGACCAAGCGCTTTCCGAGGTGGATTATGCGGCTGCGTGCGCAAAAGTCAATCGCTCAGAGCACAATTTTTGAAACATTATTTCAAACACTTGGTCATCCTCGCTCGCCGATAGATGCGGACTCGTCCTCCGCCAGCCGGTCCATTCGCCGCCGCAGGAACGGCCCGAGCGCAAACAGCAGGGCGGCCCCGCCAAACGCGATCGCGGCGTGCATGAGCCAGAATTTCACGGCTCCCATCGGCTCGTAGAACCGCCCGAGCCAGCCCGACACGACCCCGGTCACGAATGACGTGAGGTAGACCGATGCCATCATGATCGCGTTCACCGCCAACGGAGCGCGGCGGGAGGTGAACGACAGCAGCACCGGCCAGAAGAACATGAAGCCGGCGCCCGAAAAAAAGAACGCGAGGATCGGCCACAGGATCGATGCCTTGCCGCTCGTCTCCGCCTGTAGCGCGCCCGCCGCCATCGCCAGCACCGATCCCGCCATGACGACGCCGCCGAGCGCGAGCTTGGTGAAGTCGTGCGGTTCCTCGCCGCCCCGTGCCATCGCGCGCCAAAGCCAGATGAGGAACGGCACGATCACGATCGAGGCGAGCGCGTCCTCCGAGGTGAACCACGGCACCGGAACCGGCCCCGCCGAGGTCATCAGGTCGACCTGTTCGGACACCCAAATCAGCCCGACGTTGCTGGTCTGGTCATAGACGAGCCCGGTCGCCAGGTTGAGCGTCAGAACCAGGACCACCAACCCGACGATCGACCAGTCGTTCGCCGCCATCGGCGGGCCCGGCTCCGCGCGCTTGTGGCGAGGGGTATCGTCGGCGAAATGCTTCCACCCGGCAAGGTAGACCGCTGCAGCGATCAGCATGACGAGACCGGCTAGGCCGAAGCCGACGTGCCAGCCATAGACCTGTGCAAGCAACCCGCAAACGAACGGACCGAGCGTGGCGCCGATGTTGATGCCGGTCGAAAAGATCGTGTAGCCCTTGGCCCGGTTGGCCTCGTCGCGCAGCGGATAAAGGTGCCCGACCTGCGCCGCGACGTTGCCCTTGAGCAGGCCCGAACCGATCACCAGCAGGACCAGCGCGGCGAGGAAGCTGACGTCGAACGCCATCGCGATATGGCCGAAAGTCATGAACGCGATACCGAGCATCACCGTCCTGCGCGCGCCAAGCCAGCGGTCGGCGATCAGGCCACCGAACATCGGGGTGAAGTAGACGAACCCGGCGTAAAGCCCGAAGGTCTGGCTGGCGAAGGCCTGGGTGCTCAACTCGCCGAACACACTGGTGATCCAGGCGCGATAGGCGTCCATCCCGGCCACGTTCTCGATCCGCCCGGGCAGGAGGATTTCCTGCACCATGTAGAGCACCAGCAGGCCGCGCATGCCGTAAAAGCTGAACCGCTCCCACGCCTCGGTCATCGCAAGGTAGGCGACGCCGATCGGCTGGCCGAGAAACGTGCGGGCCTCGGCGGTCGTGGCGGTCATGCTGCGGAATCCCCGGTCCAGGCGGCGCCTTTCGCCGCGGCCGGGAGACTAGGGTGGACTAACCGCCTGTCAATCAGTCCTTCTTTGCGGGCAGTTCGCGGCCCCCCTGGTGCAGGACCAATCCGGTCGTCGCGCCGCTGTCGCGCACGAATACCACTTTCGCATCGACCCCTGCGATGGCGAATTCGGTCTCGCTCAGCGGCTGCAGGGGCAAGGCGGGCTGCGGCCCGAACGCCAGTGTGAGCGAGCCGTCAGTTTGCTGGGCGACCGCGACTGGCGCGAGCGCGCTCGTGTAGCTTCCGGCATAGGACGCGAGCGTCTCGCGCGCGACCTCGACCGTGGCTACTTCCGGAACCGGCCCGGTGCGAACCGCCCGCTCGGCCGCCTCGGCTCCGTTCTGGTGCATAAGCATGGCATAGCCGTCGCCCTCCTTCACGACCTCGAACCAGTTGAGACTTTCGGCACCGTAAAAGAACCGGTTGCCGCCTGCCGCGAACACGGGACTGTCGGATGCGCCGGTCCGGCGCGTGTGAAGCTTGCCGTCGACAAGATGGAACAGCCGCGTGCTTTCGCCGCCTTCGATCGCATAGACGCCCAGCATCGGCGCCACCGCGGCGGGGTCGGTCGCGACCTCGGCGAATACCGGGAACGGCTTGCCGATCGCCTCGGCGGCGATCCGCAGCATCGGCATTCCCGCCGACTGGATGCCCGAATCAGCGTTGGTAAACACCGTCACGGCCAGTCCACTGTCGGGCAGGTAGATGCTGTTCGTGCCGAAGCCAAAGATGCCGCCGCTATGGGTCAACGCGGGCAGGCCGCGCACATCGGACTGCGCGATCCCGTAGCCATAGGGTGCGCTGGTACCGTCGGCGAGCTTGGTCGGCGCGATCATCTCTGCGTACAGCGCGGGGCTCACCACCTTGCCGTGATGCAGCGCGTGGGCCCATCGGGCAAAGTCGCCCACCGTGCCGATCAGCGCCCCGGCAGCGTGCGGCACGCTCATGTCGATCTTGCGCGAGGGTTCGTATTTGCCCTCGCCGGCAGCGCTGTAGCCGGTAGCGAAGGCTGCGACGGTCTCCTCTTCACCACCATAGCGGATGCTGGTGAGACCCAGAGGCTTGACGATACGATCGTCGACCGCCTGCCACCACGGCTTGCCGGTGACCGCCTCGATCACTGCACCGACGAGGACGTAGCCCGAGTTGTTGTAGTTCCACTTCTCGCCCGGCTGAAATTCCACCGGCTGGTCGCGGAATTCCCCTATCAGAGCGGTGGTGGTGAAGGCGATTGCGGGCTTGTCGCCTGCCATCCAGCCGGGAATGCCGGTGTACGACTGGATGCCCGACGTGTGGTTGAGCAACTGCCGCACCGTCGCCTTACCGCCCGACCCCGGGTAGCCGGGAACGAACTTGGTCACGGGATCGTCCAGCGAGAGCTTGCCCTCGGCGACGAGTTGCAGGACCACGGCGGCGGAGAACTGCTTGGTCAGCGAGCCGATTCGGAACACCGTGTCGGCGGTGATCGGCTTGCCGCCGGCGATATCGGCCATGCCCGAGGCGCCGGAATAGACGACCTTGCCATGCTCGGTGACGACGACTGCGGCTCCGGGCCCGGTCGCAGGGTAGGCCGCTTCGACGATTGCCTCGGCCTTCGCCGCGAAATCGGCCTCGACGGACAACGCGGGAGCGGCAACCATGGCCATCGCGGCGCTGGCGAGAATTGCGAATTTCGGCATGATTTGAACGAGCTCCCCTTGGTGTCTTGCGTAGATAAGACACCAAGGGGAGGTGGTCAATCCGTCATGGCACCAGCACTGTGTCGCGCGCGATCGCGTCGGTCTGGGGGTAGTCGAGGGTGAAGTGCAGTCCCCGGCTCTCGTGCCGCTTCAGTGCGCTGCGGACGATAAGGTCGGCGCACTGGTGAAGGTTTCTGAGTTCGATGAGGTCGGTGGTGACCCGGAACGCGCCGTAATAGTCCTCGATCTCGCGGGCGAGCAGGTCGATCCGGTGCGCCGCCCGCTCGAGCCGCTTGGTCGTGCGGACGATGCCGACGTAGTTCCACATCATTCGGCGGATCTCCGTCCAGTTCTGCTGGATGACGACTTCCTCGTCGGAATCGGTCACGCGGCTGGCATCCCAGTCGCGGATCGCAGGCGGCTCGTCCATTTCGTCCCACGCGAGCAGGATGTCCTTGGCCGCTGCCTCGCCGAAGACGAAGCATTCGAGGAGGGAGTTGGAGGCCAGGCGGTTTGCCCCGTGGAGCCCGCTCTCGCTGCATTCCCCCGCCGCCCACAAGCCGGGAAGGTCGGTCCGCGCATCGAGGCCGATCAGGATGCCGCCACAGGTATAGTGCTGCGCGGGCACGACCGGGATCGGCTCCCTGGTCATGTCGATGCCGAGGCTGGTCAGCTTTTCGTCGATGTTCGGGAAGTGCTCCTTCACGAACTCGGCGGGCTGGTGGCTGATGTCGAGATGGACGAAGTCGAGTCCGTGACGCTTGATCTGGTCGTCGTTCGCGCGCGCCACAATGTCGCGCGGGGCGAGCTCGGCGCGCTCGTCGTAGGACGGCATGTAGCGTTCGCCGGTCTTTGGGTTCTTGAGAACTCCGCCTTCGCCGCGCACCGCCTCGGTGATCAGGAAATTCTTGATGTCGAGGTTGTAGAGGCAGGTCGGGTGGAACTGCATCATCTCCATGTTGGAGACGCGCGCGCCCGCCCGCCACGCCATCGCGATCCCGTCGCCCGTCGCGCCGCGCGGCGCGGTCGAGAACTGGTAGACGCGGCCTGCCCCGCCGGTGGCAAGGATGGTCGCCCGCGCAACGTGCGCTTCGACCGCGCCGGTCGCTTCGTCGAGCGCATAGACGCCCCAGACCCGGCCCGAACCCGAATACTTTTCGCCGTGACGCCCGGTGATGAGGTCGATGCAGGTGCGGCCGGGCAGCAGCGTGACGTTGGGATTGGCCTCGGCCGCCTTCAGCAAAGCCTCCTGCACAGCCCAGCCGGTCGCATCGTCGACGTGCACGATGCGGCGATGGCTGTGCCCCCCCTCGCGGGTGAGGTGGAGGGTATCGCGGTCCTTGTTGAACGGAACGCCAAGCTCGATCAGCCGGTCGATCGCGGCGGGCGCGTTCTCGATCACGAACTCGACCGTTTCCAGCCGATTGAGACCCGCCCCGGCAACCATCGTGTCGCGGATATGGTCCTCGAAGGTATCGCCTGCATCGAGCACGGCGGCGATGCCGCCCTGCGCCCAGGCGGTCGACCCGCCAGTGAGTGAGCCCTTTGCGAGCACCAGCACCTTGCGGGTCTCGGCGAGAGCCAGCGCGGCAGTCAGCCCGGCCGCGCCCGAGCCGATGATGATGACGTCATGTTGCGAAACGCTCATGGTTCGTGCTTCAACACGTCCGCGCCGCCCGGCGCAAGCCACGGCAGAGAGATCGGATGGACGCGGACCGCCGCAAGGCGCTGGAAGAGCGGCGTCGCTTCATGCACGAGCGGCTCGCCGCGCGAGCATTCCGTGAGGGGATCGAGCCAGCACTTTCTGCGATGGAAGCGGCGAACGAGAAATTCCGCGTCTATCGCCTCGGCACCGAGCCGCAGTGGAACCCAGGGTGGGTTCCGGCTGGCTACAGTTACATTCCATGGCAGGTACTCGAAGGCGTGCACACAAGCCCGCGCATCGACGAGCGCGAACAGATGGCCGAGTTTATGACCGGGCTGCTTGCGGACCGGGTCGAGCAGGATGGCGATCTTCTGTTCGTGCCCGACGGCAAGGGCTGGTCGGTCGGCCTGACTCGCGACGTGTGGGAGCGGCACGCGGTAGCCTTGCTCGATGCGGCCTGGGACAGCGCCTACCTTGTTGCCCCGCCCGCGCAGTGGCTCATTTTCGGCGATTGGAGCCGCGTGCTGTGGAAAGACGCCTGACGCGCAGCAATTTACCGGTGAAAGCCCGCCGATTCATCAACATGCGGCAATAAATGAACGATTCGCCGATTCTCCGTTGCGACTCCGCGGACCCGCGATATCCGTGGCATCACAGGGGATAAGGATGGGAAGGGTCGCAACTCACATGAAAATCGCACACCTCGCGTGCGCGTTCGGCCGGCATAGCGTCGACCTGAACAAGGTCCGGCGCATCCATGGCGGCACGGTCAGTCGGTGCAGGCACTGCGCCACGCCGATGGAAGAGAGCCTGCCGCATCAGTGGACGGTGCAATATGTCCGCGATGCCGGCCTTGCCGACCGGATCCTGCGCTGATCGCTAACCCGCCGCGGTAAGCTGGACGAAGACGTCCTCGAGGTCCGCCTCGCGCGTCGTCACGTCCTCGATCACGAAACCCTGCTCCTGCACCAGGCCGAGCACCTGCCCGGCGGTGATCTTGTCCTTGTCGTAGGTGATCTCGATCGTCCGGTCGCCCTTCTTCGCACTCTTCTTGAACGCGGCATGGGCGGGCGGCGCGGCAAGGTCGCGGTCGACGGTGATCTCGACCACCTTTTCGCCCATCATGCCGACCAGTTCGCGGGTCGGCTTGTTGGCGATCAATTCACCGTGGTTGATAATCGCGATCCGGTCGCACAGCTCCTCGGCTTCCTCGAGGTAGTGGGTTGTTAGGACCACCGTCACGCCCTCGCGGTTCAGGCGGGTCACGAGTTCCCAGAGTTGGCGGCGCAGTTCGACGTCGACCCCCGCGGTCGGCTCGTCGAGAACGAGGATCGGAGGGGAATGGACCATCGCCTTGGCCACCAGCAGCCGGCGCTTCATCCCACCCGACAGCGTGCGGGCATAGGCATCGCGCTTGTCAGCAAGGTGGACCGCCGCCAGCAACTCCTCCGAACGGCGCAAGGTCTTGGCGATGCCATAGAACCCGGCCTGGTTCTCCAGCACCTCGAACGGGGTGAAAAACGGATCGAAGACGATCTCCTGCGGCACGATCCCGATCGATCGCTTGGCGTTGCGCGGATTGGCGTCGATATCGAAGCCCCAGATTTCCGCACTGCCCGAGGTCTTCATGACCAGCCCGGCGAGGATGTTGATCAGCGTCGACTTGCCCGCGCCGTTAGGGCCGAGCAGGCCGAAAATCTCCCCCTGCGGCACATCGAAGCTGACGCCCTTCAGCGCGTGCTTGCCTTCGCCACCCTTGATCCCGGCGTAGCGCTTCTGGAGGCTGTCGATGCGGATCGCGGGGGGTGTCGTCATATCGAGGCACCTAGAGGCGTTGCACCGCGCTCGCAACATGGGTAACGGCCCGCTTCATGAGCCTGCCTCCGCCCGAAGTCAGCAAGGTCGACCATGCCCGCGTGTGGTGCGATGGCGCGACCGACATCCGCAGCGGCGCGAACTACCGCCCCGCCGCGCTCGGCCACCCCAAGGTCTGGCTCGAGATCGACGAGCACGGCTACGTCGACTGCGGCTATTGCGACCGGCGCTTCGTGCTCGAGGGCGGGCCGGCCGACGGCGCCGACCAGGCGAGCCTGCCCGACATTTCGGAAGGCGCGGCCTAGCTTTACCCCGGCGGTGCGCCCATATCGGCGCTCATGACCGCCGATCCCCACGCGCTGCTCTACGGCTCCGGCCAGCTCACGCCCGACGAGGCGAAGGCGCTTGCCGCCGAGACCCTGTCGAACTGCGAGGACGGCGAGCTCTATCTCCAGTTCATGGCCACCGAGGCCTTCGTCTTCGACGACGGGCGGCTGAAGACCTGCGACTATTCGCGCGACTCGGGCTTCGGCCTTCGCGGCGTGTCGGGCGAGATGACCGGCTTCGCGCACGCGAGCGAGATCAGCGCGGCGGCGATCCGCCGGGCAGGCGAGACGCTTCGCCTGCTAGATCCGGCCAAGAATGCGCGTGCCGCGCCGCCTGCCCGCTCGAACCGCCACCTCTACACCGAAGAGAGTCCGCTCGATGGTATCCCGATCGAGCGCAAGATTCGACTGCTGGAAGAGATCGACGCGGCGGCCCGCGCGCGGGATCCGCGCATCGTGCAGGCGACCGCAACGCTTATGGGAAGCTGGACCACGATCGAGATCGTCCGTCCCGACGGTTTCGTCGCGCGCGACGTGCGCCCGCTCGTGCGGCTCAACGTCAACGTCGTGGCCGAGGCGAACGGGCGGCGCGAGACAGGCAGCTTCGGATTTGGCGGCCGGTATCTCTATGACGACCTGTTCGATCCGGTGAAATGGCGCCGTGCGGTCGATGCCGCGGTCGATCAGGCGCTGGTCAACATCGAGAGTGTCCCCGCCCCGGCAGGCGACATGACCGTGCTGCTCGGCCCCGGCTGGCCGGGCGTGCTCCTGCACGAAGCGGTCGGCCACGGGCTCGAGGGCGATTTCAACCGCAAGGGCACCAGCGCATTTTCGGGCAGGATCGGCACGCGCGTCGCCGCTCCGGGCGTCACTGTCGTGGACGACGGCAGCATCATGGATCGCCGCGGCTCGTTGTCGATCGACGACGAAGGCACGCCGACTCAGGAAAACGTGCTGATCGAGGACGGTATCCTCAAGGGATACATGCAGGACCGCATGAACGCGCGGCTGATGGGTGTCGCGCCGACCGGCAACGGGCGGCGACAGGACTATGCCCATGCGCCGATGCCGCGGATGACGAACACCTTCATGCGCGGCGGAAACGACGATCCGGCCGAACTGTTGAGCCGCGTGAAGAAGGGTATCTTCGCCAAGAGCTTCGGCGGCGGGCAGGTCGACATCGTCAGCGGCAATTTCACGTTCTCGTGCACCGAGGCCTACCTCGTCGAGGATGGCAAGCTCGGCGCGCCGATCAAGGGAGCGACTCTCATCGGCAATGGCCCCTCGGCGCTGACCAAGGTTGTCGGCATCGGCAACGACATGGCCCTCGATGAAGGCGTGGGCATGTGCGGTAAGGCGGGTCAGGGTGTGCCCGCGGGGGTTGGCCAGCCGACGCTGCTTGTCTCGGGCATGACTGTGGGCGGAACGGGCTGACACGAATGTCAGCCCGCGTTCAGCCGAGGCGTGATATCAGGCGGGCATGACTGAGCTTTTGCCTCGCGCGGTCCTTGCGATCCTGCTTCTGGCGGGGGCGCCGCTTGCCGCGCAGGACCGGCCTGCGAAGGGTGAGGCCGAGCTTGCGGAAATGCTTGCCGGTCGCGTGGCCGGTTCACCTGTCGATTGCATTTCCGATAGCGATGCCCGCTCGATGCAGATCGTCGACGGCACCGCATTCGTGTTCGGTCGGGGCCGCACGCTCTACGTCAATCGTCCCGCCAGCCCGGCGATGCTCGATGATTCCGACCTTCCCGTTTTCGAGAAGTGGGGCTCGCAGCTTTGCCGGCTGGATCACGTCGAGCTGCGCGATCGCCTGTCCCATATCGGCGGGCCGACGGTCTTCCTGGACAGCTTCGTCCCCTATTCCCGCCCCTCCCTTGATCGATAAGGAGTAAGCCATGCGTATCGTAGCTCTTGCCGCCCTTGCCGCCGCGATCGTCGCCGGCCCGTCGGTCGCCGCCGACCGCCTGACGGGCGAGGCCAAGCTGACCAAGATACTGGAAGGTCGCGTTGCGGGTACCCCGACCAGTTGCATCAACACCTTCGTCAACCGCGATTCCACGGTGATCGACAATACCGCCGTCGTCTATGGGCGTGGGCGGACGATCTGGGTCAACCGCACGGCCAATCCGCGGGATCTCGACAATTCGGATGCGCTGCTGGTGCGGATGCACGGAACGCAGCTCTGCCGCCAGGATATCGTGACGAGTTTCGATACGTCGACCGGCATGTACACCGGCAACGTGTTCCTCACCGAGTTCGTCCCCTACACCCTCGCAAACTGAGCGCGCCGCCTTGACCGCCGCCCCGCGCCGCTGGGCGGCGGACCTGCTGCATTTCTGGTTTCACGAACTCGGCCCTGCCGATTGGTACGGTGGCCCCGGCGAAGTCGACGAAGCGCTGCGCCGCCGGTTCGCTCGCGACCTGGCGATGCTGGCGACCCGGCCCGCGACCGAATTCCTGCGTGACCCGTTGACCGCGCGCGCCGCGATCCTGCTGTTCGACCAGGTTCCGAGGAACATCCATCGCGGAACTATCGGCGCTTTCGCCACCGACGCGCTCGCTCGATCTATCGCCAAAGGCGTTATTGAGCGCGGATGGCATAGGGAGCTGGACCGCGATGCGCGGTCGTTCGTCGGGATGCCGTTGATGCACAGCGAGGCCATTGCCGATCAGCGGGCCAGCCTCGCCTACTTCCGTGCCAGTCCGAAGAACTTCGCATTCGCGCGCGATCATTACCGGATGATCGCCCGCTTCGGACGGTTTCCCCACCGCAACGCCGTGGTCGGTCGCCGGTCGTCGGCGGCAGAGCGCGCGGCGGTCGCGGCGGGGAACGCCTGGTAGCTTACTGGTTGTCGCTGAGCTGGCCGCGGATCGCGCCGTTCGGGTACGCAGCGTTGTGGACGTTGACGTAGAAGTCGGCGGGGTTGCCCTGCAGGCGGTTCTGGGTCCACTCGCGGGCGTCCTTGCAGCCCTGCCAGCGACCTTCGTTCGACCGCTCGAGGGTGAAGACCGGCGGACCGTTGGTACCCGCGCGGCCGAAGTGGATGTGCGCAGCGGTTGGCGCGTCGATGCCGGTCACGTCTTTGATCTCCCAGCAGACCTGGCCGAAGCCGTCGGTGACCGAGATTTCGGCACGGCCGTACCCGTCGGGATCGCCCCCGCCGACTTCGTTGGCGCCGGTCAACGTAGCCTTGTAGGTGTCGGACGTCGCGTCGACCGCCTCTTCCTCGAGCGTGGCGCAGCCCGCCAGAGCGACCGCACCGGCGAGTGCGGCAACGGTTAGAATGGCTTTCCTGTTCATCATGACCTCTCCTTGGATCGTGGCACCGTCCACCATCGGCTCACCGAGACGTAACGGCGGCGGAGGGTGCCCGTTCCGCCAGCGCTTCAGGCGCGGCGGCCGCGGACTTGCAGCGGCGTGCGATCCGCATCGAGGTCGATGACAATGTCTGCCGGTTCGTCGGCGATCATCGCGCGGGTAATCCGCTCGTAGTGCGCGATGAAACGGGCGATTTCTCCACGCGGCATACCCTTGGAGCCGAGATGCGCTTCCTGTTCGCCGCGCCAGCGTTCGACGACCTCGAAGTCCGGTGCGCGCAGGAGCGTTCGCAAGTCGATCCGGTCGAACAGCGCTGCATACTCGTGCGCCAGGCGGTCGTTGACCCAGTGCCGCCAGACGCCTTCGCTATCTTCCTCGCGTTCAAACGCGTTGATCGGGTGGGCCAACGCCGCTTCAGCCTGTTGCCGCGCGCCGATGCACCAGCCTTCGAGCAGCACGATATCGATCGGCCCCGCGATGACACGGCTGCCTGCGCGATCGTCGATCGCCTTGTCGAAGATCGGAGTTTTCGCATCGTTGCCTGCTAGCAGGTGGTTCAGCGTGTCCGAGAGCAACGCGACATCATGGGTCCCCGGCACGCCGCGTGTAGCGAGCAGCGGATGCACTGCGCGAGCGAGCGCCGCGCGCTCGGCCTTCGTCAGGTAGAAATCGTCGAGCGCTAGGACAGCCGTAGAAAGGCCCGCCTCGTCGAGCAGCGAAGCGAGGCGGGGCGCCATCGTGGTCTTGCCCGAACCTTGCGCTCCGGCCAGTCCGACCAGGATCGGGGGGTCGAGAGATGCACGGCGATCGACGATGGCGGCGGCGACCGCGCGGTCGGCCGCTCCCCAGTTCACGTCCGCGCCTGTCCTGTCGGGCACAGCGACAGCGCGGGGCAGTCCGGGCACTTCGGGTTCTTCGGGGTACAGATCGCGCGGCCGAGTTCCTTCATCAGCATATGATGCTCATCGATCGTGCCTGCGTCCCACTCCTCGGGGAGCTGCGGCATCAGCGCATCGTAGGCCTTCGCGGTGTCCTCGCCCTCGGCGATCAGGCCGAGACGCGCGAGGATGCGCAGGTGGTGCGTGTCGAGCACCAGCGCGGGCCGGTCGAGCGTGGTGGTGTTGACCACCTGCGCGGCGATCTTGCGGCCGGTGCCCGGCAGGCTCTCGAGCCAGGCGATCGCATCGGGCGTGTTCATTCCATCGAGAAGCGACAGGTCCACCGTCCCAACTCTCTCCCGGATGGCGCTGAGCACCCCGTGCACCCGCTTTGCCGACTGGTTGGGAAAGCGCACACCCTTGAGCGCGGCGGTCAGTTCTTCGGGCGACAGCGCAGCCACCGCATCCCAGGAGCCATGCTCAGTGAGCATCCGGTCCGCCACTGCGCTGGACGCCGAACTCGGCATCCGCGATCCGATCAGCCCCTGCACCAGCGCCCACTCGGGCGCGCGCCGGTCGGCTGCGGTGCGCTTCATGTGCCCGAAGCGCTGGACGAGCGCGTTGTGCAGGCGGCAGAGTATATCCGTGACGGGAGTCTTTACTCCCATTCAATAGTCCCCGGGGGCTTCGAGGTGTAGTCGTAGACCACCCGGTTCACCCCCTTCACCTCGTTGACGATCCGCGTCGCCACGCGGCTGAGGAAGGCGCTGTCGAAGGGGTATACATCGGCAGTCATGCCGTCGGTCGAAGTGACGGCGCGCAGGGCGAGGACGTGGTCGTATGTGCGGTAGTCGCCCATCACGCCCACGCTGCGGACCGGGAGCAGCACCGCGAAGGCCTGCCAGATCGCGTCGTAGAGCCCCGCGCTGCGGATCTCTTCGAGGTAGACCGCGTCGGCCTTGCGCAGGATATCGCAACGCTCCTTGTCGACCGCGCCGGGGATGCGGATCGCGAGGCCGGGGCCGGGGAAGGGGTGCCGCCCGACGAAGATTTCGGGGAGGCCGAGCTCGCGGCCCAATACGCGCACTTCGTCCTTGAACAGTTCGCGCAAGGGTTCGACCAGCGCCATGTTCATCCGCTCGGGCAGGCCGCCGACGTTGTGGTGGCTCTTGATCGTGACCGAGGGGCCGCCGGTGAACGAGACGGATTCGATCACGTCGGGATAGAGCGTCCCTTGCGCGAGGAAGTCCGCGCCGCCGATCTTGCGCGCCTCTTCCTCGAACACGTTGATGAACTCGGCGCCGATGAACTTGCGCTTCTTCTCGGGGTCGGTGACGCCCTCGAGCCCCGCCATGAACCGCGCCTCGGCATCCACCACTACGAGCGGGATGTTGTAGTGGTCGCGGAACATCGTCTCGACCTGCTCGCGCTCGTTGAGGCGGAGGAGGCCGTGGTCGACGAACACGCAGGTGAGCTGGTCGCCGATCGCTTCGTGAATCAGGATCGCGGCGACCGAGCTGTCGACCCCGCCCGACAGGCCGCAGATCACGCGCTTGTCGCCAACCTGCTCGCGGATCTGCGCGATCTTGGTCTCGCGATAGGCGGCCATGGTCCAGTCGCCGGGAAGGCCGCAGACCTTGTGCACGAAGTTCGCGATCAGCTTGCCGCCGTCGGGGGTGTGGACCACCTCTGGGTGAAACTGGGTGCCGTAGAACCGGCGCGCTTCGTCGGCGATGACCGCAAACGGTGCGCCGTCGCTGGTGGCGACGATCTCGAAGCCGGGTGCGAAGCGGGTGACCTTGTCGCCGTGGCTCATCCACACCTGGTGTCGCTCGCCGACCTGCCACAGGCCGTCGAACAGCGCGCAATCCTTGGTGACCGTCAGGAACGCGCGACCGAACTCGCCGTCCCACTCGCCCGCGTTGCCCGCTTCGACCTTGCCGCCGAGCTGGTGCGACATGACCTGCTGGCCGTAGCAGATGCCGAGGATCGGCAGGCCCGCCTCGAACAGCGCCTGCGGGGCACGGGGGCTGCCTTCCTCTGGCACCCCGGCGGGCGAGCCCGACAGGATGATGCCCTTCGGTTGCAGCCGGGCGAATGCTTCCTCGGCCTGCGTGAACGGCGCGATCTCGGAGTAGACCCCCGCCTCGCGCACGCGGCGCGCGATGAGCTGGGTCACCTGGCTGCCGAAATCGACGATAAGGATGGAATCGGGGACGGGGGTAGCAGTCATGGCCGCGCGTTAAGCGGGGTGCGTCCCGAGGTCCAGACCCGCGCAGGGACGGAACTTGCCTCGATTGCACCGTTCATGGTCCCGATGCCTGCGCAAACTGCAATCGACTGGGCCTGTCATGCACGGGTCGCGAGTTCTCGGGAGGACTAAACGCCTCAATTGTCTCGAGAAATGGCTCCGGAGAGTGGTTTGGGCGCAATGGCAGCGCTTTCTGCACCGGATCACGCGTTTTTTGCGCTTGCGAAAAGAATGGTGCGGCGCACAATGGTGATGGAAGGCTTGGGGGCAGGTCGCTTGGAAGCGCAAGTAGCGAAGAAAGGAATTCGCGAATGCGTAAGACTCTCATCGGAAGCCTCGCCCTGGTCGCAGCCGCGATCGTAACGACACCTGCTGCCGCTGAAAGCGTTCAAGTGCGCGTGAACTACAAAGACCTCGATCTCACTCGCTCCGATCACGTCGACGCGCTCAAGAAGCGGGTCCGGGCAAAAGTCCGTAGCGCCTGTGCCTCCCCGAGTTTTGCGATAGCCGCGTATTCGGACTGCGAGCGGGGAGCGATGGAGCAAGCGATGCGCGAAATCGAACGGCATCGATTGCGTTATGCGGCGTTGACCGTTCCGCCCGCTGGCTGATCGCGCATCGATTGGCAATTTCGACACGGTCTGGCGATACCCTCGCTGGGCCGTGTTCTTTCGGAATCAGCGATTTACATGGGCAGTTGCGTGAATTGCAACATGCTGCGTGATTTTCTCATTTGTAGAAAGAGGGGCGTAACATTATTTCGCCCCGTGCCGGGTGAGCCGACCCTCTCTCCCCCCTGAATAGGCCGCCCGGCGCTTGCCTCCGACCACGTCCCCCCGGGTCCCGAGGCGCACTCGCCCCCGCCGGCCCAGCCTGCGGCCGCGAGCCGAAAGCGGGGCGGTGGCCGATCTCTCCCTTCCGCCGCCGCCTCGTCTTTCCCGCTTGATCCGGTGCGCTCGCGCTAGTCGCAAGAACAGCGATCGCGCGTTCGTATGCAGGCTTGTTCGCGAGCGCCTCGAGTGTGTTGCGTCCCGCGCAACTGCTCACGATATTTTGTCATTTGTGAAAAGATTAGCGTAATATTATTACTACTCGAGTGCGGTGTCACAGGGGTGCCGCCAAAGCCAGAAAGATAATCGACCCATGAAATTCGCTTCACACGTCCTCGCCTTCCTCACCGCGACGACCATCAGCATCCTGACCGTCGGCGCGACCATCGCCTGATCGAATAAACGCAATTCGCCTGAGCGCCGAATCGCTCAGGCAACCCGTTCGAAGTCCTCGGCCAAAGCGCGCAGCTCTGTCTTGAGGAGCTTACCGATGTGACTGCGGGGCATTTCCCCGATCGGGTGAAGCGCGGCAAGCCGTTGGGTCTTGCCCAGATTCGCATTGGTGGCCGACATGATGTCGGCCACTTCGCTATCCGGGCAACCGGACGCCAGCCGGACGAAGCCGACAGGCGTTTCGCCCCACGCACGGCTCGGCATCCCAATCACCGCGGCTTCGGCCACGCGCGAGTCGGCTTCCAGTGCCGCTTCGAGGTCGGCCGGGTAGATGTTGAACCCACCCGAGATGATCATGTCCTTGGCGCGCCCGACGAGTTCGACGAACCCGTCTGCGTCGATCCGCCCGATATCGCCCATCCGCTGCCAGGTTAAGCCAGTGGCGGGATCGATCCAGTACCCTTCGCGGGTCTTCCCTTCCTGGTTGCGATAGCCCGACATCATCGTGCCCGATCGCCCGACGAGGTGCCCGGCGGAGCCTGGAGGCAATTCGTTGTCGGCGTCGTCGAGAACCTTGAGCTCGCTTCCCGGGGCCGGCCGGCCGACAGTATGGAGCTTGTCCGGAAACTCGTGCGCGTGGAGCAGCGTGACCACGCCGCCCTCGGTCATCGAGTAGATCTCGATCAGCGCCCCCGGCATCCGGGCGAGCACCTCGCGCTTGAGATCGGGCGAAAACGGGGCGGAAGTGCAATATTTCAGGCGCATGGCAGACAGGTCGAACTCGCCCAGCGACGGCTCGTCCATCAGGCGCTGGTACTGCACGGGGACGAGCATCGTCATGGCCGTGCGATCGGCTTCGGCGTAGCCGAGCCAACGCTTGCTATCGAACTTGCCGATAACACGCACTATGCCGCCCGCGGCGAGCGGCCCGAGGAAAGCGACCATCGTGGTGTTCGAATAAAGCGGCGTCGAGGCGAGACTGACCACGTCTCCCCCTGCCGCAAGCAGGCTCGCTGCGGTCGTCGCGAACTGCCGCCAGCGCATCTGGTGCGAATGCACGATGCCCTTGGGAATGCCCGTAGTGCCGCTAGAATAGATGATCGTGAACGGATCGCCCGGCTCCGGCGCGAATGGCGCGGCACGGGTCCCGGCCGGGGCCATCCACTTGTCGAGTTCCTCGTCGAGCACGATCTTCGTCAGGCTCGGAAAGCAATCCTCACCAAGCTCGACCAACTTGGCCCGGTCGATGAAGATGTGCGTGGCACCGCTGTCCGCCGCCATTCCCGCGAGCTGTTCGGGCGAGGCGCCGGTTGTCAGCGGCGCGGCGACACCGCCCGCGCGCACCGCTGCCAAGAACACCAGCGCATAGGGAACTGTCGAGGTGCCGAGGATCGACACCGATTGCCCGGGCATCAGGCCGTCGGCCTGCAACCGTGCGGCGATCCGCTCGATCCGGTCGCCCAGATCGCCCCAACTCAGTTCGCCCTGTTCGTCCCGCATCGCGGGGCTGTCCGGCTGCACCGCAGACCAGTCCGCTAGCACTTGCGCGAACGAACCGAACGGCTCGGACAGGGCGGCGGCGATATCCTCTCGTGTCATTGCCTGAAGGCTAGCCGACCCGCATCAGGTGGCAAGTCGCAACTATCCGGCGAGCGCTTTGACCAGGTCGAACAGGTAGTCCCGCCCGGTGTAGATGCCGCGCACGTTGAGTCTTTCATTGAGGCCGTGCGCGCCGTTGCCGTCGGGGTCGCCCCACGATCCGGGCACGCCGTAGGTCGGGATCCCCGCGCCGCCGGTATAGACAGCATCGGTCGCTCCGGTCGACATCGTCGGGATGACCGGCACGCCGGGGAAATACTTCGCCGCCAGCTTCTCCATCGGCCCGATCAGCGCGGGATCGAGCGGCGGCGCCTTGGCCACCGGTTTATCGTCCCGGCCATAGGCGATGGTGATCTTGTCGTTGGCGATGATGCCGGCAAGCGCGTCGCGAACTTCCGCGCGGGTGTGCCCGGGAAAGATGCGGCAGTTGACGTTTGCCGTCACCTTCTGCGGCAGGGCGTTGAGCGCGTGGCCGCCGTCGATCAGCGTTGCCACGCAGGTCGTCCGCAGCATCGAGTGGAACGAAGCATCGCGGTCGAGCACCGCGAGCGCGGCCTTGTCGTTCACGTCCTTCGTGATCGCCACCATAGCCTTGCCCATGTCGTCGGAGCGCGCGCCGCCTGCCTTGGCGAAGAATGCGCGGGTCGTATCGTTGAGCTCGGGGGGAAATTCGTGCCGCGAAATCCGTTCGAGCGCGCGCCCCATGTCGTAGATCGCGTTCTCGGGCACCGGACGGCTCGAGTGGCCGCCAGGGTTGGTCGCGGTCAGCTTGTAGTCCTGATAGACCTTCTCGCCGACCTGGATCGTCTGGACGACGAGGTTGCCGTTACCATCGGTCCTGCCACCGCCGCCTTCGTTGAGTGCGAAGGCCGCATCGATCAGGTCGCGGCGCTCCTTCGCCAGATATTCCGCGCCGTTGAAGGCGTTGTCGGTCTCCTCGCCGCACGTCAGCGCCATCTTGATCGTGCGCTTGGGCCTGGCGCCCGATTCCTTGAGCCGGATCAGCGTATCGGACCACACGGCCGCCTGGAACTTGTCGTCCGCGATCCCGCGGGCGTAATAGTAACCGTTCTCCTCGACGAGCTTGAACGGGTCGCGCTCCCAGTCGGCGCGGCGCGCGGCGACCACGTCTATGTGGGCGAGCAGCAACATCGGCTCCAGCGTCTTCGACGTTCCGGGCAGCGTGGCCACCAGCCCGCCGTCGTTCGGGTGTTCGGGAACGGAGAACGCGATGAGCTGGTCGTCGGTGAAGCCCGCCGCTTTCAGGCGCGAGGCGACCTGCGCTGCGACCTTGGTACAGCTTCCGTCAGGCAGCGAGCTGTCGGTCTCGACCATCTCCTTGTAGAGCTCGAAGAACTTCTGTTGATCGGGGCGCAGCGGGCCCATCGGCTCGATCTTCATCTGCGCCATGGCGGTCGAGGCGACCAAGGCGGCGGCGAGGGCCGTGAAAGCTGCGTATCTCAAGTCAATCTCCCCTGATCCTGACGCGCGTTTCAGCACCATTCGCCTGTGGATGGAAGGGGGGCGAAAAGGTTTCCAGTCGGCCCCTCGATGCCTATATGATGGTCATGGAAGAAAACACTCCCGCCGAGGGCGAAAACACCCCCAACAAGAACGGTTATGGCGCCGACTCGATCAAGGTCCTCAAGGGCCTCGACGCGGTGCGCAAGCGGCCCGGAATGTACATCGGCGATACCGATGACGGTTCGGGCCTCCACCACATGGTGTTCGAGGTCAGCGACAACGCAATCGACGAGGCGCTGGCCGGCCATTGCGACCTCGTACTGATCGAACTCAACCCCGACGGGTCGGTTTCGGTCGAGGACAACGGCCGCGGCATCCCGGTCGACATGCACAAGGAAGAGGGCGTCTCGGCGGCCGAGGTCATCATGACCCAGCTCCACGCGGGCGGAAAGTTCGAGAACACCTCGGACGACAATGCCTACAAGGTGTCCGGCGGCCTCCACGGCGTGGGCGTGTCGGTGGTGAACGCGCTCAGCGAATGGCTCGAGTTGACCATCTGGCGCGACGGCAAGGAGCATTGGATGCGGTTCGAGCACGGCGACGCCGTTGCGCCGCTGATCGTCAAGGGACCGGGGCGGGAACGCAATGGCACCCGGGTGACCTTCATGCATTCGAACGACACGTTCAAGAACGTGACCGACTACGACTTCGACAAACTCGAGCATCGCTATCGCGAGCTGGCGTTTCTGAATTCCGGCGTGCGCATCAAGCTGCGCGACCTGCGGCACGAGGAGCCGCTCGAACACGACCTCTACTACGAGGGCGGGATCGCCGCGTTCGTGAAATACCTCGATCGCAACAAGGCGCCGCTGGTGCCCGAGCCGATCTCGGTCAGCGCCAACAAGGACGGCATCGGCATCGACGTCGCGCTCGAGTGGAACGATTCGTACTACGAGAACGTGCTCTGCTTCACGAACAACATCCCGCAGCGCGACGGCGGCACCCATCTCGCCGCGTTCCGCGCCGCGCTGACCCGTACGCTCAACGGCTATGCCGAGCGCACCGGGTTGCTCAAGAAGGAGAAGGTCGGCCTGACGGGCGAGGATATGCGCGAAGGGCTGACCGCAATCGTCTCGGTCAAGCTGCCCGATCCTAAGTTCTCGTCGCAGACCAAGGACAAACTGGTCTCGTCCGAGGTGCGCCAACCCCTGGAATCGCTGATGGGCGAGAAAATGAACGAATGGCTGGAGGAAAACCCGGCCGACGCGAAGCAGATCGTCCAGAAGATCATCGACGCCGCTGCCGCGCGCGAAGCCGCGCGACGGGCGCGCGAAATGAGCCGCAAGGGCGCGATGTCGGTCGCCTCGCTGCCGGGCAAGCTGTCCGACTGCCGCGAGCGCGACCCGTCGAAGTGCGAACTGTTCCTGGTCGAGGGTGACAGCGCCGGCGGATCAGCCAAGTCGGGCCGCGACAGCAAGTTCCAGGCGATCCTGCCGCTGCGCGGAAAGATTCTCAACGTGGAACGGGCCCGGTTCGACCGGATCATCTCGTCGAAGGAAGTCGGCACGCTGATCCAGGCGATGGGCACCGGCTTGCGCGACGAGTTCAACCTCGAGAAGCTGCGCTACCACAAGATCGTCATCATGACCGACGCCGACGTGGACGGGGCACACATCCGCACGCTCTTGCTGACCTTCTTTCACCGCCAGATGCCCGAGATCGTCAAGGCCGGGCACCTGTTCATCGCGCAGCCGCCGCTGTTCAAGGTCAGCAAGGGCCGCAGCGAGGTCTATCTCAAGGACCAGGGCGCGCTCGATCGCCACCTCGTGGAGGCAGGGCTGCAGGGCCGCGTGCTCGAGACCGCCGAGGGCGCGCGTTCGGGTGAGGACCTGCGCACGCTGGTCGATTACGCACTGCGCATCCGCAGCCTCCTGGGTTTCGTGCCGCGCAAGTATGCACCCGAAGTGATCGAGCAGATGGCGCTTGCCGGGGTGTTCAATCCCGAACTCGACACCGCGGGCCGGGTGGCGGCGCTGGATGGTGCGGCGGCACGGCTCGCGATGGGCGATGTCGAGGCAGCGTGGTCGGTGGTGCGCCGCGACGACGGCTCGATCGCGTTCGCCCGTCGCTGGCGCGGGGTCACCGACGCGCACGAAATCGACGCCAAATTCCTCGACAGCGCCGAAGCCCGCAAGCTCCACCGCATCGCCGCCGAACACGCGGGATCCTTTGCCAAGGCGAGCCGCTTTGCGCGCACCGGTGCCGAGCCGGAGCCGGAGCCGGAAGTCGCCGACGAGGAAATGGAGGCCGCTCCCGACGCACAGGCCGCTGCGACACCGCTTGCTTTCGACGGCGCGATCACCCGGCCCTCGCAGCTACTCGACGCGGTGCTCGTCGCGGGCCGCAAGGGTCTGTCGATCAGCCGCTACAAGGGTCTCGGCGAAATGAACGCCGAGCAGCTGTGGGAGACCACCCTCGACCCCGAGAACCGTGCGCTATTGCAGGTCAAGGTCGAGGACGCTGACGTGACCGACGAAATCTTCACCCGCCTGATGGGCGACGTGGTCGAACCGCGACGCGAATTCATCCAGGAGAACGCGCTGAACGTGGCGAATCTCGACGTTTGATCAACTCATCTGCGCCTGACGGCTGACCGAGCCATCGGGCCGGGGCGGCTCCTCGCTGACGAGTTCGTCGAACAGCGCTTCGTAATGGATCATCGCCTGGCGCAAGTCTTCGGTGGTGGCCTGACCGTCAGTTTGCTTCAGGGCGATGTCGTGGCCCGCGCGATAATGGCGGGCGACTTCGCCGTGACCGACCGTCAGGCTTTCGTAGCGGGCCGAGAAGTCGTCGACCGGAAACCCGCGCGCCCCCATGACGCTGCCAAGAGTGCGGTCCGCAGCGAGCACCGAAACCGCCGGATCGTCGACGAAACCAGCCTTGGCTGCGTGCCAGTCGTCGGTGAACCGCCTGCGTTCGTCGGGTCCTAGGGGACGCAATTCGAGCTCCGCGACGCGCTTCTCGCGCTCGATGAGGTTGTGCTCGGCTTTGCCCCGGCCGAGTTCGTTGACGGTACGATCGTACTCGTCGCGGCCGAAGCGATCGCGCAGCGACGCGGTGCGGCGCATCCGAAAGAGCAGCCAGAGAACCGCGATCGCCACAACGACGATTGCGAGCAGGGCGATGGTTGCAGTCTGGTCGAGCTGCATGGCGTGTGCCTCCTGTAAGCCCCGTCCAGCCCTTCACGCCCCGAACGGTCGCGCGGAGGCTGGCGTTCCCCTTAAAGCGACAAACCGCCAGCGAATCTTTTGACTTGTTGCCGCAATCTCGCTCGGGCAACCGGGCTGCCATGCTTCGCACCACGCTCGCCGTCTCGCTCGCGCTCGGCCTTTCGGCCTGTGCCACGGTCCCGTCCGCTCCTTCGGCTCCCATCACGGTTCGGGTGATCGGCCTCAACGACTTTCACGGCAATCTCGAGCCGACACGGCGGCCGATGACCCTCGATGACGGGAAGGGCGGCAGGACCGATGTCTACACCGGGGGGGCGGCCTGGCTGGCGACCGCGGTTGCCAAGCTTCGCGCGCAGAACGAATACAGCATGGCGGTGGCCGCCGGTGACCTCGTCAGCGGCAGCCCGCTCGCCAGCTCGCTGTTTCTCGACGAGCCCGCGATCGGTGTGATGAACCGCATCAAGCTCGATTTCGCGAGCGTGGGCAATCACGAGTTCGATCGCGGTTGGCGGGAGCTGAAGCGGCTGCGCAACGGCGGTTGCGAGAAGTTCACCTTGCGCACCCCGTGCGCGGTCGAGGCCGACTTCGGCGGGACCGACTACCCCATCCTCGCTGCGAACGTCCGGATGTCGGACGGCTCCACGCTGTTCCCCGGTTACGGCATCAAGCGCTTCGGGAGCGGCCGCAACGCGGTGACGGTCGGAGTGATCGGTCTGACGCTCAAGGGCACCGCGCAGATCGTCGATCCCAAGGGCATCGAGGGAATTACATTCGGGGACGAAGCCGATGCGATCAATGCGCTCGTGCCCAAAGTGCTGGCCGAAGGTGCGGATGCGATCGTGGTCGCGATCCATCAGGGGTTCGAGGTCGCGCCCGAAGACAGCTATGCCGGTTGCGGCGCGATGGCAGGCGACTTGCGCACGGTCCTTCAGCGGGTCGATCCACGGGTGGACCTGGTCATCTCGGGTCACACCCACCAGGCTTACGTTTGCGACTTCTCGAAGGTCGATCCGGTGCGCAAGTTCACCGTTACCAGCGCCAGCTCATGGGGGCGGATGCTGACCGATATCGCCCTGACCATCGATCCCGCGAGGAACGATGTGGTCGGGATTACCGCACGCAACGTGCCGGTGCAGAGCGTGGGAGAGGGACGCCCCGCCAATCCCGCATTCGACGCGCCCGTGGCCGATGCCGAAACCGCTGCTTACGTCGGGCGCTATGTCGCCGCGTCGGCCGAAGTCGCCAATCGCGCGGTCGGGCGCATTTCAGGTCCCGCCCTTCGCGGCAAGTCCGAGAATCCTCTGGGTAACCTCATCGCGGATTCGCAGCTCGCGGCGACGCAAGCGGCGGGCGCGCAATTCGCGTTCATGAACCCGGGCGGGGTCCGTACCGACCTCGTGCCCAAGACCGACGGCACGGTGACCTTCGGCGACATCTATGCCGTCCAGCCTTTCGGAAACACACTGGTGACGATGACGCTCACCGGCGCGCAGGTGCTCGCCATGCTCGAACAGCAATTGGGCAACCCTAACGAATCGAATGAGACGCGCGTGCTTGCGGTCAGCGAAGGGTTCGCGATGACGCTTGATCCGGCGCGACCTGCAGGGCAGCGCGTCGTCGCCGCTACCTTCCGCGGCCAGCCGCTCGATCCGGCGGCGCGCTACCGCGTCACGGTCAATAACTTCATCGCGGGGGGCGGGGATGGATTTACCGTGCTCGAGCAGGGGACCGACGTGACCGTCGGCCCGCTCGATCTCGATGCGATCGAGGCATACCTGCGCGCCCGCGACGTGGTGCGGCTGCCCGCAACCGGGCGGGTGACAATGATAGGTCAGTGATCAGGCCGCGCGCAGGCCCTTCACGCCGCGCGCGCCCCCATCGGCGCTCGACAGCCCGGTGAACAGGGTATCCACGATCCGCGCGAGCTTCTCTTCCGAGAGACGGGACTCCATGTAGGTCATCACTTCGGCGTTGGTGTAGGGATGCGTCATCTGGTTGATGAGGCTCAGCGCCTCGTCGATCGCGAGCCCGGCGAACGCACCCTCGGCCTGCGCCTGCGCGATCAGTTCGCACAGGTAATGATCGGCAAGGTCGATGTAACTGCGCACCCGATCGTAGTTCGCAGCGCCAAGCTCGCAGTGAACCCTGAATGCCTCGGGATCGCGCCGGAAACGCTCCCGCTGGTTGACGAAGCGGCGCGCGAAGAATTCGTACATCTTGCGGTTGGGCGGAAGATCGCTGGCGACGACCTCCTCCATCACCTCGACGTTCTTTGCGAACCAACTTTCGACGATCGCGTCGAACAGGTCGGTTTCATCGGGAAAGATCGCTTCGATGCGCGCGCGCGAAATGCCCGCGCCTGCCGCCAGGGCGGTGCGCGACACCTCGTGCCCGCGCTCGGTGATCAGCCGCTTGGCGACTTGCAGAAGTGCGCTTCGCTCATCGTGCATGGCGCCCACATCGGCCATGATTCGCTCCCGTCAAAAATCTCTCTCGGCAATTTAGGTGCCCGCAGTCGCCGCGTGAAGGCCGCGGCGATGAATTTCGGCAGTGCGTTCAGCGCTTGCGAGGCGGCAGCGGAAAGAAGCCCGAGGTCCGCGCCACGTAATCGGCGTAACCGGGCCGGCGCTTCGCAAGGCCCGCCTCGAGCAGCGGCTTGCCGGACCAGCGGGTGAGCGTGAAGGTGAGGAACAGCGGCCCGACTATTGTCCACGCGGCGACCCACCAGCCCGCACTCGCAGCAGCGAGCCAGATGCCCCACCACGCGCAGGCATCGCCGAAGTAGTTGGGATGCCGAGTGTACCGCCACAGGCCGCGGTCCATCACCCGCCCTTTGCTCGCCGGGTCCGCGCGGAACCGGGCGAGCTGCCAGTCGCCGACCCATTCGAAGAATACCCCGACAAGCCACAACGCCAATCCCGCCAGCGCGAGCGCATCGATGCCGAGCTCGCTCCCCGCCGCAAGGATGCCGAGTTGCGCGGGGCTGGAGACGAGGAACAGGAGCACCGCCTGTCCCAGGAACACGCGGGTCAGCGCGGCGCTGGCGAAGCGCCTCTGCTCGCGAGGCTTCTTGAGCATCCGGGCGTAGCGCGGGTCCTCGCCCTCGCGGCGCCAGCGGCGATAGAGGTGTATCGCCAGTCGCACGCCCCATGCCGCCGCCATGGCCGCAATCAGCGTGGCGAGCGGTCCGGCCGGGGCAAGCCGCAGCCAGCTCACCGCCGCGAGCAGTGCCATGCCTCCACCCCAGAAGCTGTCGATGAACGACACGTCGTCGATCCGGACCGCGACGACCCATAGAAGGAGGACGGCTCCGAGCAGGATCGCGGCATTGCCGAGCAGCGCTTCAATCATCGTGGGCCAACCTCTCCGCCGCTTCCTCGAGGCGCTCGAACCGCGCGCAATCGGGGCGCTTCTCGCGATAGAATGCGGCGATGCGCTTGAGGTCGGCGGCGAGATCGTCGCTCGGCCAGAGCGGCGGACCGACACCGCCTGTCATCGTGTCATGGTCGACCCATGCGGGAACGATCGGAACGCCGGCCGCGCGCGCGATATGCCAGAAGCCCGAGCGCCAGTGCCCGTCCGAACTGCGCGAGCCTTCGGGCGCGATCACCAGTGCCAGCTCGCTCCTCCGAGCGAATTCGGCGGCGACCTGCTCGACGTAGTTCGATCCGCGTCGGGCGCGGTCGACCGCGATGCCGCCCATGTCGCGCATGAAGCGCTTCATCGGCCACCTGAACAGTGTGTTCTTACCCATGAAGCCCGGCGCGATGCCCAGTGTGTGGGTTGCACCGATGAAGAACACGAAGTCCCAGTTGGAGGTGTGCGGCGCGCCGGTGATGACGAACCTGGGGACGCCAGGGTGGCTACCCTCGATGCGCCAGCCCTTCCAGCGGTAGAGCGCGATGAGCAGACGGCGGACGATCCGCGACAGGATCGATGGCGCGTCGCCGACAGATACACGTTCGCCCGTCACGAGTGCGGCTCTCTCCCCCGGCCCTGCTTTCGCACGCGTGCGCAGGGCGGGCAAGCTCGCCTTGGGGCTCCGTTTCTGCTAGGAGGCTTCGACCCAGAGGAGACAGGCCATGGCGTACTGGAAGCTCAAGGGACGGCAGCTCGTCAACTGTACCTGCGAGTACGGGTGCAACTGCCAGTTCGGCGGATTGCCCGACAAGGGCCACTGCCACGCGGTATTCGGAATGGAGATCGACGAAGGGGTGTATGGCGACGTCGACCTCGCCGGCCTCAGGATCGGCGCGATCTTCAAGTGGCCCGGACCGATCCACGAAGGTCATGGCGAGGCGGTCGCCTTCGTCGACGAGCGCGCGAGCGAGGCGCAGCGGGCCGCCCTTCTGGCCATCATGACCGGCGCCGATACCGATCCGTTCGCGACGATGTTCGCGGTCTTCTCCTCGACGGTCGAGACGATGCACCCGCCGATGTTCGTACCGATCGAATTCGCGGTCGATGTCGAAGGTCGCAGGGGCACCATGCGGATTCCCGACGTCGTTCAGATGGACGGGGAACCGATCCGCAGCCCGGTCGACGGGTCCGAGGTTCGCGCCCGTATCCACCTGCCGAGTGGCTTCGAATACGAATACGCCGACATCGGTTCGGCCTCGAGCCAATCGGACGGTCCGGTGCCGGTCGAGATCGCATCGAAATACGGCCAGTTCGCCCACCTCCATCTCGACAGCCACGGGGTTGTGTACGGCTGACGGGCAGCAGAGAAATGGGCCGACTGACCGATCGGGTGCTGCAATGGCATCGGCTGGTCACGCTTGGCGCGCTCGCGGTGCTCGTCCTGCTCGCGTGGGGGTGGCTCGCCAGCGGTGCCGGGATGGCAATGGCGCCCGGGTTCTCGTTCCGCCCGGCAGAACCCGGTCCGGCGATGGCAGGCATGACGATGGCATCGCCGGCCGCGCAGTCGATTATCGTTTTCGCGATGTGGCTGGTGATGATGGTCGCCATGATGCTCCCGTCCGCAGCGCCGACGGTGCTGCTCTATTCGCGGGCCGCCGCCGCCGGGTCGCCGGACGACGCACCCGCACCGCCGACGGGCGCCTTCCTGCTCGGCTACCTCCTCATCTGGGCGGTCTTTTCGGCAGGTGCTGCAGGGCTTCAGGTCGTTCTTCAGGCATGGGGTGTCGTCGCGGCCGAGACGATGGGGCTCGCCAGTACCAAACTGGCCGGCGCCGTGATGATCGCCGCCGGTATCTACCAGCTTTCGCCGCTCAAGGGCGCATGCCTGTCGCATTGCCGCAATCCGGCGGAGTTCCTCGCACGTAGGTACCGGCCTGGTACCGTAGGTGCGCTGCGCATGGGCCTGATCCACGGCGCCTATTGCACCGGGTGTTGCTGGGCGCTGATGCTGTTGCTGTTCGTCGGCGGGATCATGAACCTCGCTTGGGTCGCCGGCCTGACGGTATTGGTGGCGGCCGAAAAGCTCCTTCCGTGGGGGCGATCGATCGCGCTTCTCGGGGGCGCGCTGCTGGTTGCAGCGGGAACGGCGGCCATTCTTGCAGCATAGACCCACGGCGATCAATTCGGTGTGTTTCTAACAACTTGCGCGCAAGTTAAGGTTGCGAAGCAAAGTCTTGAAGATGGGTGAGAATTGGGATAATTCTGCCGCCCAGGATCGCAATCTGTGAAATTCGAAGAATCTTCTGGCCCGCCTTCGAGTGTGGAGCCTTCAGCCCTGCTCAGCGGGGAAGACGAGCGCGTGGCCGTGCTCGAGGCCTATCGCCATGCCGCGCTCGAGAACGACCCGGAGCTGACGGCGATCACCGGTTTCGCCGCCCGGCTATGCGGCACACCGCTGGCGTTCGTCACTATCGTCGAGCGCGATCGGCAATCGTTCATCGCGCGCGAGGGCGCTGAGCTCGAAGGCACGCCGCGAAGCGAGAGCTTCTGCGCGCACACCATGCTCTCGGGTGAGGAAATGGTCGTGCCCGATGCGACCGACGATGCCCGGTTCATCGACAATCCGCTCGTCACCGGCGACGAGCACGTGCGCTTCTACGCCGGTTCGCCGTTGATTTCGCCCGAGGGTGCATCGCTGGGCGCGCTATGCGTGATCGACCGCGTAGCGCGGCCCGAAGGACTGACCGATCTCCAGAGCGAGGGGCTGCGCGTGCTGGCGCAGGCCGTGATGCGGCGGCTCGATGCGCGGCGCAAAGGCCTTGCGGCGGAATTGCGCGAAAGCGAGGGCCAGCGCACCATGCGCGAGATCGCCGACCTCCTACCCGCGATCATCTGGTCGGCCGACGGCGACGGCAATTTCGATTACTTCAACTCGCGCTGGGACCAGGTGACCGGCGAACCTCAGCCGAAACTGACCGACGACTGGCGCCCGGTCGTCCACCCGGACGAGACCGATCAGGCGTTCGGCTCGTGGTGGGAAAGCTACGAGGCCGGAAAGCCCTACGAAAGCGAATACCGGCTGCGGCAAGCGGATGGTTCGTGGCGATGGACCCTGTCGCGCGCGCTGGCGGTCGCCGACTCGTCGGGCAAAGTCTCGCGCTGGTACGGCACGCTGACCGACATCGACGACAGCCACCGCCTGTCCGACACGCGCGACCTGCTCGCGAAAGAGTTGTCTCACCGGATCAAGAACATCTTCGCGGTGGTCGCCGGGCTGGTCTCGATCCGTGCCCGCCGCCACGAAGCTGCGCGCGAATTCGCAGACGAACTCGTGGCGACGATCCGCGCGCTCGGTCGGGCGCACGATTTCGTCCGGCCGGTGGAAGGCGCCAAGGGCGATAGCCTGCTGGGCCTCATGCGCGATCTCATGGCGCCATACGATGACGGCCACGGGCGAGTCAGTCTGACCGGGCGAGACTGTGCGATCGGCACCCGGGCAGCGACGCCGCTCGCGCTGATCTTCCACGAGCTGGCGACCAATTCGGCCAAATACGGGGCGCTCTCCTTGGAAGCCGGTACGGTCGAGATCGCGATCGACTGTCCCGACGATGATGGCCGCGCGCGCATCACCTGGCGCGAGACGGGCGGGCCGCAGTTGAGCGAGCCGGGCAAGGAAGGGTTCGGTTCGCGGCTGGTGCAGATGTCGGTCGAAGGTCAGCTAGGCGGGAAGATCGAACGCCGGTTCCTGCCCGGCGGTATCGAGATCGATCTCGACATCCCTGTGGCGTCGATCCGCACCTGACCTTTTGGCACACGGCCCGTCGGCGCGACCTTCAGTCTGCGCGGCGCCAGAGCTGGGTCTGGCAGAACGGGCCGATACAGCCTTTGACCTCGAGTGTGGCGGCATCTTTGCGTCGCAGGATCGAGCGATAGGACTTGCCGCTCTTGGGATCGTAGATCGTTCCGCGCCATACGGCGCCGTCTGCCTTGAACCCCGTCAGGATCGGCAGCCCCATGATCCGGCGGGAGCGCAGGCTGCGGTCGGGGTTGTTGACGTCGCGCTGGTCCGGACCCTGCGGGGGCGGCGTAAGGAACCGCGCGAGCTTGCCGCAACGCGTCGTTCCGCAATCGCCGATCCGCACCTGGCCCGAACGGTCGGCGGTGGTCCAAAGGCCGTCGATCGAATCCGCGGCGGCAAGCGGTGTGGCGGCGAACAGCACGGCCGCGATGGTGACGAGGCGTAGCACCGGTCTCATTCTCCTTCGAAGCCGACGCCGTGCGGCCAACCGGGTGCAGCAAGACCCATGACCTTGAACAGCGTGCCCATCTGGTCGTCGGCGGACAAGCGATCGCGGGCTGCGAAAAGTTCCGCTCGCAAGTGTGGGGCGCGGGTCGCGAGCGCCTCGGCGCGGGTCTCGATGCCCAGCGCGCGGAGCCACTGGCCTTGCGCGGGGGTGCCCATCCACCTCACGCCCCGGGCCTGCGCGGCCCGCGCGAGCGTCGCGAAATCGACGTGGGCGGTGAGGTCTGCTTCGCCCGGCGCGCTGAAAGGATCGACCTTTCGGTGCGCGCGGACGGCCTGCATCGTCGAGCCCGCCCGGTTGTCGGTGTGGCCGTAATCGATCAGCAGCGCGCAGCCGCCTTGCGCGGCAAGGCGACCGGAGATTTCGTAGACCACCGCTGCGGCAGCCGGGCTCGTCTCGATGATCGTGCCCTGCCGCCCTTCGCGCCAGGCGGGCGGCACCGCAGCGTCCATCGGCTGCGCGCCGACGACGTGAATGAAGCTGTCTCCATCGAGGCCGACCATCCGCTCGCGCCAGCCCTCCGCCGCGCGGACGAGTTGACGGACCGGCAGCGCGTCGAGGAACTCGTTGGCCACGATGAGCAGTGGGCAGTCGGCCGGCAAGCTCGCGAGGTCGGAATGAAAGGCAGCCTCGGGCACTGCCTCGCGTTGAACGTCCCGCAGAGCGGGCGACGCCTCGACGAAATGGATTTCGGGAACGAGGCCGTAACGCTTCATCGTGCGCATGGCGTCCTTGGCCAGCGTGCCGCGACCCGGTCCCAGCTCGACATAGGCGATCGGGTCGCGCCGGCCAGCGCGAATCCACATATCGGCCAGCCACAGGCCGATCAGTTCGCCGAACATCTGGCTGATCTCGGGCGCGGTCACGAAATCGCCGGTCGCGCCCAAGGGATCGCGGCTCGAATAGTAGCGGGCGTTCGATTCCGCCATGAAGTGCGCCAGGCTTATCGGCCCGGTCGCCCGGATCAGCCGGCGGAAGACGTCCGCCAGCGGGGTATCGGAACTGCTCATGCGGCCGCGGGCTGGGCCCCCTGGCTGCCGAGCGGCGGGCGGGTCAGGGCGCGGGCGACGAGGAATACGCCGAGCAGGATCATCGGGATCGTCAGCCACTGGCCCATGTTGAGGCCGGACGAGCGGGCGAAATCGGCAAGCTGCGCATCGGGCTCGCGGTAGAACTCGACGATGAAGCGGCCAAGCGCGACCCCGGCGGTAAATACGCCGACCAGCAGGCCGGGCCGCCAGCGGGCCTTCGTCCGCCAGAACAGGAACAGCATGACGACGACGAGCAGGGCGCCCTCGAGGCCGGCCTCGTAGAGCTGGCTCGGGTGGCGCGGAAGCTGGGTCGGATCCTCGGGGAAGATCATCGCCCATGGCACGTCGGTCGGACGGCCCCAGAGCTCGCCGTTCACGAAGTTGGCGAGGCGTCCGAACAGCATCCCGAACGGCACGTTGACCGCGATGTAGTCGGCGGTGCGCAGGAAGCTGATCTTGCCCTGGCGGCATACCCACGCGATTGCGACCAGCACCCCGAGCACGCCCCCGTGGAAGCTCATCCCGCCTTCCCACAGCTTGAAGAACTCGAGCGGGTGGGTGAGCAGGTAGAAATCGGGCGAGTAGAACAGCGCGTAGCCGAGGCGCCCGCCGAGAATGATACCGATCGTGCAATAGAAGAACAGGTCGTCCGCGTGGCGTTGGGCCATCGGGCTGCCGGGTGCCTTGATCATCCTCGTCAGGTGCCAGTAGCCCAGCACGATTCCGGCAAGGTAGGCGAGCGAATAGAACCGCAACTCGAAGAACCCGAGGTCGATTCCCTTACGGAGTCCGAGGTCCTCGAAGTGGATCGCCTGAGACGTCTCCGCCAGTAGTGACAGCAGCACGATTGGTCCTTACCCTTGATGCGACAGACCGGCGTCGGCCGCCAGTTCGCGCGCGTCTTTGGCATAGCGAGCGAGGCAGCGAAACCCCGGCAAGCAAACGGCAACGAGAGGACCGACCGAGACCATGGCCAGCGAGCTCGACAAGGACATCCAGCGGATTTCGCATTCGCAGACGCAGGCGGGCCAGATGTTCGAAACCCGCATGGTCGAACGGCGCGGGGTGTCGATGCCGGCCTTCGTCAACGCGCCGCCCACGCTGGCCCACTACGTCGCCCACTTCAGCGCCCAGCACAAGGACACGCTGTTCATCGTCGACGGCGACCTCCGGATGACCTTCGGCGAGATCTACGACGCGGCGCGCCACGTGGCCCACGGTCTCGTCACCGTGCACGGAATGCAGCGTGGCGACCGGGTCGGCATCGCCGCGCGCAATTCCGCGAACTGGATCATCGCCTATCTTGGCGTGCTGATGGGCGGAGGCTGCGCGACCCTGCTCAACGGCTGGTGGACCGGGGAAGAGCTCGGCTACGGCATCGATCTGTGCGAATGTTCGCTGGTGCTCGCCGACCCGCAGCGGGCCGCGCGGCTCGACGGGGTCGATCATACGGCCAAGGTCGTGGTCATCACGCACGACGGTCCGCCCTCGCGCGGACTGGAGGCGGTCTGGGCCGAAGGCGATACCGCGACCGAGATGCTCGGCGTGCTGGGGCCGGACGACCTTGCGACGATCCTCTACACCTCGGGTTCGACCGGATCGCCCAAGGGCGCCTATTCGGACCACCTCGGCGTCGTCAGCGGAATCATGAATTACGTCGCGCAGACCGCGATGGTGCTGCAGATCCTCACCGAGCGTAACGAAGCGCCGACAGTCCAGCCGAGTGCGCTGGTGGCGGTGCCGCTGTTCCACGTCACCGGCGAAATCCCGCTCTTCCTCCAGAGCTACGCACTGGGGCGCAAGCTGGTCCTGATGCCCAAGTGGGATGCGACCGAAGCGCTCCGCCTGCTCGACGAGGAGAAGATCACCTATTTCGTCGGCGTGCCGCTGATGAGCTTCGAACTGGCCACCCACCCCGACCGCGACAAGTACGACCTGTCGCAATGCAAGAGTTTCGCCGCCGGCGGCGCCCCGCGTCCGCCCGAGCACGTGACCAAGATCCGCGAGGCATTCCCAGGCGGCTACCCGCTGCTCGGCTACGGATTGACCGAGACCAACGCAGTCGGCTGCGGCAACCTCAACGAGAACTACATCGCCAAGCCCGGCTCCACCGGCACCGCGTCAGCCCCGCTCGTCGACATGGCGATCCTCGACGATGCGGGACAGGCGCTGCCGAGCGGCAAGGTCGGTGAAGTCAGCTTCCGGTCGGTGTGCAACTTCCTCGGCTACTGGCGCAACGAAGAAGCGACCGAAGCGGCGTATACTTCGGATGCCTATTTCCGTACGGGCGATCTCGGCTACGTCGACGAGGACGGCTATCTGTTCATCGTCGATCGCAAGAAGGACATCATCATCCGCGGCGGCGAAAACATCAGCTGCATCGAGGTCGAGCAGGAAATCTACGCGCACCCGCATATCGCCGAGTGCTCGGTGTTCGGGGTCGCCGACGAGCGGATGGGTGAGATTCCGGCCGCCGTCTATGTGGTCAAGGACGGGTACGAGGTGGGCGCGGAGGATCTCAAGGAATTCCTCTGCGAGCGGCTGGCCAAGTTCAAGGTGCCGCAATTCCTCTGGGCGGTCGATGACGCGCTGCCCCGCCTCGGCACCGAGAAGATCGACAAGCCGGCTCTGAGGGCAAAGTACCAGCCGCTGGCCGAAGCGGCGAAAGCGGGATCGGGAGCGGCTTGAACCAGCAGCGGGTCCCCAACCAGCGCGAGGTCATCGACCGGCGCGCGCTCGCCGACACGATCGCGACGCTGGCCGAAAGCGGCATGGGCAAGGCACGCCCGGCGATCGTCGAGGCGTTGAAGGCCGCGCTCGAAGCGGGTCGGGCGGAGCTCGACCGGCGGCTGGAAGACAAGCCCAGCGCGGGTCACGAGATCACCGGCGGCCACTCGTTCCTGATCGACCAGCTTGTCCGGACGATACACGACCATGTTGTCGCCGACGTCTATCCTTCGGTGAACCGCTCGACCGCCGAACGCCTCGCGCTGATCGCGGTGGGCGGATACGGCCGCGCCGAGATGGCGCCGCATTCGGATGTCGACATCGCCTTCATCCATCCCACGCGCAACGCGCCGTGGTGCGAGCAGGTGATCGAGGCGATGCTCTATTACCTGTGGGACCTCGGCCTCAAGGTCGGGCATTCGAGCCGCTCGGTCGACGAGACGATCCGCATGGCGCGCGCCGACCTGACGATCCGCACCGCTCTGCTCGAAGGGCGCTACGTTTGGGGCGACCAGGCTCTCTACGACGAAACGCAGCGGCGCTTTGCCGAAGAAGTGGTGAAGGGCACCGAAAAGCAGTTCGTCAGCGACAAGCTCGACGAGCGCAACGCGCGGCACAAGCGGATGGGTGACAGCCGCTATGTCGTCGAACCCAACGTGAAAGACGGCAAGGGCGGCCTGCGCGATCTGCAGACGCTCTATTGGATCGGGAAATACATCCACAAGGTGCGCGCCGCGGCCGAGCTGGTCGACGTCGGCCTGTTCACCTCCGCCGAGTATCGCAGCTTCCGTCGCGCAGAAGGATTCATGCTGGCGGTGCGCTGCCACCTGCACATTCTGACCGGCCGCGCGGAGGACCGGTTGACCTTCGACCTCCAGCGCGCGGTCGCCGCGCGGATGAACTTTGCCGACCGCCCCGGCAAAAGCGCGGTCGAGCGCTTCATGCAGTTCTATTTCCTGCAGGCCAAGCGCGTCGGATCGCTCACGGGCGTGTTCCTCGCGCACATCGACGACCAGTTCGCCAGGACCCGCGAACGCAAGGGCCTTCTCGCGGGATTCCGACCCCGCGCGCGCGATCTCAAAGGTTACCGAGTGTTCGGCGGTCGCATCGCGGCACCGGGCGACGACTGGTTCCGGGCGGACCCTGTCCGGCTGATCGAGGTGTTCCAGCTTGCCGAGGCGAACGGCCTCGAGATCCATCCCGATACCATGCGCCAGGCGGCGCGCGATTCCGGGCTGATCCGCGGCGAGACGCGCAACGATCCGCGCGCCAACGCGCTGTTCCTCGATGTGCTTGCCGGTCGCAACGATCCCGAGGGCGTGCTGCGGTGGATGAACGAGGCTGGCGTTTTCGGCCGGTTCGTGCCCGATTTCGGCCGGGTCAACGCGCAGATGCAGTTCGACATGTACCACCACTACACGGTCGACGAGCATACCATTCGCGCAATCGGGTTGCTGAACCGGATCGAGAAGGGCGAACTCACCGCCGACCATCCGCGCGCGACCAGGCTGATCCACGAGATCGCCAGCCGCCGTGCGATCTACGTCGCCGTGCTGCTGCACGACATCGCCAAGGGCCGGGGCGGGGACCACTCGGTATTGGGCGGCGAGGTGGCGGAGCAGCTCTGCCCGCGCTTCGGACTCGACGAAGGTGAAACCGCGCTCGTCGCCTGGCTGGTGCGCGCGCACCTACTGATGAGTGCGACCGCCTTCAAGCGCGATCTGACCGATCCCAAGACCATCGAGGATTTCGTCAGCCAGGTGCAGAGCGTCGAGCGGCTCAAGAACCTGATGATCCTGACCGCGGTCGATATCCGTGCCGTTGGCCCCGGCACCTGGAATAGCTGGAAGGGGCAGCTCCTCGGCGAATTGAGCGACGCGGCGACCGAACGGTTGCGGCTCGGCCATATGAAGCATGGCCGCAAGGCGCGGGTCGAGGCGAAGAAGGAGGCGGTCGCCGAGAGGCTCGGTGACAGGGTGGGACTGCTGCGGCTCTACGGCGACCGGTTCGACGATTCATACTGGATCGCGGAGCCCGACGACATCATCGCCCTCAACCTCGTCCATTACGGCATCAGCCACGAGGACAAGGACAATCTGTCCGTACACTGCGAGGTCTATCCCGCGCGCGGCGCGACACTCGTTACCGTTATCGCAGCGGACCATCCGGGACTGTTCTATCGCATCGCAGGGGGCATCCACCTCGCCGGGGCGAACATCATCGACGCGCGCATCCACACCACGCGCAGCGGCTGGGCGGTCGACAACTTCCTGGTGCAGGACCCGCATGGTCGCCCGTTCAGCGAGGACGCGCAATTGCGCAGGCTGGAGACCGCGATCGCGGATGCGCTGGCCAACCGCACGCCGCTGGTGCCACAGCTCGCCAAGCGGCCGCTACCGCACAGCCGGTCGATCGCCTTCGACGTGCGACCGGTGGTCACGTTCGACAACCAGGCGTCTGGCCGTTTCACGGTGATCGAAGTCAACGCGCGCGACCGCGCGGCGCTGCTCAACCGGCTGTCGCGTGCGCTGTTCGAGAACCGGCTGGTTGTCAATTCGGCGCACGTTACCAATTACGGCGAGCGCGCGGCCGACACTTTCTATGTGACCGATCTGACCGGCGGCAAGGTGACGGCTCCGGCCCGGCTCAAGGCGATCGAGTCCGCGCTCCTGGAGGCCGCCAGCGACGAGCGGCAGGCAGCGCTCGAAAACGCCTGATCAGCGCGCCATCGCGTAGCGCGAAACCTGGCCTTCGAGCACGAGCCTGCGGCCTTCGCGGACATCTTCGTCGGTATCGGTGGCTGCCTGTTCGGGCGTCTGGCCGCGGCTGATCCGCAGGCGAATGTTGGCGGCCCGATAGGCGCCTTCCTGGATAACACAGGGCTTTTCTGTGCGAACGGTATCCGAATCTGGCGCAACGCGGCTGCCGCCCTCCGCCTCGCTGGCGAGGCAGGCGGTAAAGCTGCGTGCCGCGCGTGCGAATGCGCGCTCTGGATCGCCTGCATCCTGAGCCATGGCCGAAACCGGCAACAGGGCTGCGGCACTGGCAAAGGCGACGATGGCGACGATCCGGCCCACGGACATTCTCCTTCTTGGAAGATTGGGAATGCCCGCTGCGCGTAAACATTTCGCGCGTGCCAATGGCTAACGCCGGGTTACGCGGCCCTTTGAAAACCCAAAACGCGGCACGGCTGCAACACTTTGCAAGGAAGTGGGCCTCTTGCGACAATTTCGTTTCCTTTCCGCGACCGACGACCTAACGTGCACGTAAAGCTCGCCAAGTAGCTTCAGGAGAGGAAACCTAACCATGAAAACGACGGTATCTTTGCGTGCGCTCGCCCTTGCCGGTGCGAGTGCAATCCTCCTTCCCCAGGGTGCGCTTGCGCAGGACGCCGATACTCCTACGCAGGAAGTCGAAGACGACAGCAACGTCATCATCGTGACCGCGCAAGGCCGCGAACAGTCGCTCGCCGACGTGCCGGTCGCCATTTCGGCCGTGAATGCCGAAGTCCTCCAGAACAGCGGCGCGAACGACATCCGCCAGCTCAACCAGGTCGCTCCGTCCCTCCTCGTGTCCTCGACCGGTTCGGAAGCGAACGGTTCGGCGCGTATCCGCGGCATCGGCACGGTCGGCGACAACCCCGGCCTCGAAAGCTCGGTCCCGGTCTTCATCGACGGCGTCTACCGCTCGCGGTCAGGCATCGGCCTCAACGAACTCGGCGAGATCGAGCGCGTCGAAGTGCAGCGCGGCCCGCAAGGCACACTCGGCGGGCGCAACTCGTCAGCCGGCCTCATCAGCATCTATTCGAAGAAGCCATCGTTCGATTTCGGCGCCACCGGCGAAGTCACCTACGGCAACTACGATTACATGCGTATCGGCGGGAGCGTGACCGGTCCGATCAGCGAAACGATCGCCGCCCGGCTCGATGGAATCTGGGTGAAGCGCGACGGCTTCTATCGCGACACCACCAACAACACCGACGTGAACGATCGCGATCGCTACTTCGTGCGCGGCCAGGTGCTCTTCGAGCCGACCGACTCGCTGTCGTTCCGCCTGATCGGCGACTACACCTACCGCGACGAGAAGTGCTGCGCGGCGACCTATGTCGGCCCGACGGTCAACGAGTATATCGGCAACCTCAATAACCCGTCGACCCCGCTGTCGACGGGGGCCACGGGCACTCCGCCGAACCTGCCTCAGGCCGATGGCAACAACATCGTCAACGTGCTGCGGGACCTTGGCCAACCGCTTCGGGGTCTCAACCAGGGCTACAGCCGCGAGATTTTCGTTTCGCCGGGCCGCAGCTTTGCCGGCGTGACCAAGGACTACGGCGTTTCCGGTGAACTGAACTACGATTTCGGAGCGGCAACGCTGACCTCGATCACCGGCTACCGCCAGTACCGTTCGGGCCAGGCGTCCGACACCGACTACAGCGCGGTCGACATCCTCTATCGCGGCGAAAGCGACGAGGCATATCGCCAGTTCCATACCTTTACACAAGAACTGCGGCTGCAAGGCGAAGCACTCGGCGGCAAGCTCGACTGGCTGATCGGCGGCTTCTATGCCAACGAAAAGCTGACCGTGCGCGACAACCTGCGGTTCGGCAGGCAGTATGGCCGGTTCGCCACCTGCCGCCTGATCTCCGGCGGCGGTCTGGCCGGGCTCTATTCGCCCACGTCACCGGGTTGCGTCGCTGCGCGGCCGGCCGCGTTCGGCGCCGCGTCGCCCGCGATCTATGCCGCCCTCGATGCGCTTGACGGCATCAACGACCGCGGGTCGACGATCGACAATTACTTCCAGGAAGACAATAACTGGGCGCTGTTCACGCATAACATCGTGCACGTGACCGATCGCGTCGATCTGACCCTCGGCCTGCGGTATACCAACGACAAGAAGGACTTCTCGGCCACCTTCGGTAACGACAACACCGGTTGTACGACCGTGCAAGGACTCGTCGGGTCGTTCACGGGGGTCGCTGCGCTCGCCGCGGTGTCGCAGGGCCTGATCGGCCTCGCCTGCCAGGGCAACTCGACCGCCGAACTGAACGGGGTGTCGATCAACGATTCGCGCAGCGAGGACGAGTTCACCGGCACGGCGATCCTGTCGTACAAGGCGACCGACGATCTGCTCCTCTACGGCAGCTTCGCCCGGGGCTACAAGGCAGGCGGTTTCAACCTCGATCGATCGGCGCTGAAAATTCCGCTGCTGACCTTCGCTTCGCAAGGCGGCGCGCAGGCACTCGTCGGCCGGCTCCAGTTCGATCCCGAACTGGTCAACAGCTACGAAATCGGTGCGAAGTATGCGACCGGGCCGTTCAGCCTGAGCCTGTCGGCCTTCCGTTCGGACTTCAGCAACTTCCAGCTAAACACGTTCAACGGCACGGTCTTCCTGGTCCAGACGATCAACGGGTGCGACAACCTCGTCGGGGGCTCGGCTGCGGACCAGGATGCGAGCGCGACGACCGGTTCGTGCGCCGCGGATGACGTGACCTACGGCGTCCGGACGCAGGGTTTCGAGCTCGAAGCGCAGATGAATCCGGCGCAGGATTTCCGCGTGGCGGCCGGCCTGACCTACGCGCGCACGAAGTATCGGGCCGACCTCGTCGGCAACAAAACGGGCGCGCCGCTCGATCCGGCGCTGCGCAAGCTGCCTGGCGACAACCTGTCGAACGCGCCCGAGCTGGTCGCCACCGGCAGCGTCACCTGGACGCCGGAACTGACCCCGAGTGGGCTCAGCGGTCTTGTCTACTTCGACGGCCGCATGACCAGCGACTACAACACCGGTTCCGACCTGTTCCCGCAAAAGGAGCAGGACGGGTACGCGCTGTTCAACGCCCGTGTCGGCGTCCGCGGACCGGACGAGAAGTGGGCGATCGAATTCTGGGCCCAGAACGTGTTCAACAAGCAGTATGCGCAGGTCGCGTTCAACTCGCCGTTCCAGGCGGGCACCACCTCGGCTCCGTTCGTCGACCCGCAGTATCCGGGCGGCCGTCAGCTGTTCTCGCAGTTCCTCGCCGAACCGCGGACCTACGGGATCACCGGGCGCTTCAGCTTCTGATCGCGGCAGCCGGTTGAAAAAGCGAAAGGGCGCTCCGCAAGGGGCGCCCTTTCATTTTGGGGGGAACTAGCCGCGCGCGCCAAACAGCGCGGTGCCAATCCGCACGTGTGTCGCGCCGAGCTGGATCGCGGTCTCGTAATCGCCGCTCATTCCCATGCTCAGTTCGGCCAGGCCGTTGTCGCGCGCGAGGTTGTCGAGGAAGGCGAAGAACGGCGCGGGTTCGATGTCCGACGGCGGCACGCACATGAGGCCGATGACCGGCACCCCGGCGTCGCGCGCCTGCGTCAGGAGCGCGGGCAGCTCGGCCACCGGGCAACCGCCCTTCTGCGGTTCCTCGCCGACGTCGACCTGCACGAAGCACGGCACCTGCCGACCGACCTTGTCGAAGGCCTTGGCGAGCGCGGTGACGAGGCTGGGGCGGTCGAGCGAATGGATGCAGTCGAATAGGCGCACCGCGTCCTCGGCCTTGTTCGACTGGAGCTGTCCGACAAGGTGAAGCTCGGCATCGGGCCAGCGTTCGCGCAGGGCGGGCCACTTGGCCTCGCTTTCCTGCACGCGGTTCTCGCCGAACAGGCGGTGCCCTTCGCGCAGGAGGAACTCGATAGCCTCGGGCGGCTGGGTCTTGCTCACCGCGACCAGCGACACGTCGCCGGGCTCGCGGCGGGCGATCCGGCAAGCGCGGTCGATACGGTCGTGGATTGCGAACAGGGGTAACGCTGCGTTCATAGCGGGGATGCGCTATAGCGAGGTCATGGGCGATCGCCAGACACTCCCTGACCTGTGGCTCCTGTCGGACGCCCGCAACGACGAATTGCTGCCGCGCGCGCTGCGGGCGCTGCCGCCGAAGTCGGCGTTCGTCTATCGCCACTACCACCTCGATCCACGCGCCCGGCGGCTGCGCTTCGATGAATTGGTGCCGATCGTGGCAGACGGAGGCCACCTGCTGATCCTCTCGGGGAGCGACGATCAGGCCCGGGCATGGGGCGCGCAAGGCTCCTACGGCCCGCCCGAAGCGATCGGCGAGGCGCCCGAGTTGCTGCGGGTCGCGGCGGTGCATGACGGGCACGAGATCGCGCACGCCAATGCCTCTGGCGCCGACGCAGCGATGCTGTCGCCGGTGTTTGCCACGCGGACGCATCCCAATATTGCGCCGCTCGGTCCCGAAAAGTTCCATGCGCTTGCCGCGCTGGCGGAAATGCCGGTGATCGCGCTCGGGGGCATGACCTTCGAACGGGCGAAGGAACTGGGATGGGGCCGCTGGGCCGCGATCGACGGGCTGGCGCTCAAGCAGGACACTTAAACCTCGGTTCGCCGAAGGATTCTTGACGGCGGACTCGCGCGCCTGCGATAATGTCCGCCGGACGTTCAAGGGGAAGCGAACATGGCATCACGCGCGATGGGCCGCGCCGCGGGTCGGACACCGGCCACGGACTGGCGCGCCACGTTCCGTCGCTCGCTGCGCCGGGCGGGGCAGATGGCGGGTGCCGCCGCGCTGTTCGGCGCGATGCTGTTCCTCGGCCTCGCCATGGCGAGCTATGCCCAGACCGATGCCAGCGCGTCGACTGCGGCGGCGGGCACCGATTTCCGCAATTGGATGGGGCCGCTGGGCGCGTGGGTGGCCGAGCGGGTGTTCTTCCTGTTCGGCGTCACCGCCGTGCTGCTGTTGCCGCTCCTCTACATCGGCGCGCGAAAGTTGTGGCGCGAGGTCGAGGAGGACGACGAATTCGAGAGCGAGACCCGGACCCGCTGGTGGCGCCCATTCGGCCTGCTGCTGCTTTCGATGGCGCTCATCGGCACCGTGCTGGCGCTCACGTTTGACCGCCCGGGCGGCTCGCTGCCCGCATCGATGGGCGGGATCGTGGGCCTTCTCGGCGCGGGCGCGATCGAGGCGATCGCTGCGCGCCTCGGAGAGACCGCGTCGGGCTGGGCCATCCTTGCCCTCGCGCTTCTCGCGCTCGGCGGCGGTGTCGCCGGGATCACCCGCGTGTTCGCGATCGACTGGATCCAGCTCCTCACCCTGCCGCGGTTCCTGACGCGGGCTCGGACGATGCCCGACGTGGACCTGCCCTTCATACCGAAGCAGCGTGCCCGGCGGATGCGCGAGGCGGAGCCGGCCGAGCTGCCGCAGATCACCGAACGCCGTGCGCCCGAGATCGCCGATCCCGCCGCCGCGCCGCGCGCTGCCAAGCCAGCGGGCAAGAAGGCGCAGAAGGACCTGTTCGCGACCTACCAGCTCCCCAGCCTCGACCTGCTGGAGGAACCGCCGGTCCACGCCGCGCCCAAGCTCGACAAGCTGGCGCTCGAGCGCAATGCCCGCCTGCTCGAAACCGTGCTCGACGACTTCAACGTGAAGGGCGAGATCACCGCGGTCCGCACCGGCCCTGTTGTCACTATGTACGAGCTGGAACCCGCGCCCGGCATCAAGGCGAGCCGGGTGATCGGCCTTGCCGAGGATATCGCCCGCAACATGAGCGCGATCAGCGCGCGCGTCAGCTCGATCCCGGGCAAGACCGTGATGGGTATCGAACTGCCCAACGCCGACCGCCAGACGGTCGCATTCAAGGAACTCGCCGCCTGCGACGCCTTCGTGAACGCGCGCGGCAGCCTGCCGATCATCCTCGGCAAGGATATCGCGGGCGAGCCGATCGTGGCCGATCTTGCCGCCATGCCTCACCTGCTGGTCGCGGGCACGACCGGTTCGGGCAAGTCGGTGGGGCTCAACTGCATCCTGTTGAGCCTGCTCTACAAGTTCACGCCCGACGACTGCCGCCTGATCCTGATCGATCCCAAGGTGCTCGAACTCAAGAGCTACGACGACATCCCGCACCTGCTCTCGCCGGTGGTGACCGAGCCGTCGAAGGCTGTCCGCGCGCTCAAGTGGGCGGTCGAGGAGATGGAGCGCCGCTATCGCATGATGTCGAGCATCGGTGCGCGCAATATCGCCGGCTTCAACGAGCGGGTGAAGACCGCGATCGCCAAGGGCAAGCCATTGGGCCGCCGCGTGCAGACCGGCTTCGATCCGGACACCGGCGAGGAGATCTTCGAGGAAGAGCAGCTCGATTACGCCGCGCTGCCGCAGATCGTGCTGATCGTCGACGAGCTGGCCGACCTCATGGTCACCGTCGGCAAGGAGATCGAGGTGCTGATCCAGCGGCTCAGCCAGAAGAGCCGCGCGGCGGGCATTCACCTGATCATGGCGACCCAGCGCCCCTCGGTCGACGTCATCACCGGTGTGATCAAGGCGAACCTGCCGACCCGCATCAGCTTCAACGTGACGAGCCGCATCGACAGCCGCACGATCCTGGGCGAGCAGGGCGCCGAGCAGCTGCTGGGCAAGGGCGATATGCTCTACAAGCCGAGCACAGGCGCGCTGGTCCGCGTGCACGGCCCGTTCGTGTCGGACGAGGAAGTCGAGCAGGTCGCGGTGCACTGGCGCGGTCAGGGCAGACCCGATTATGTCGACGCCGTGACCGAGGAGCCGGAGGAAGGCTTCGGCTTCAGCTTCGACGACGAGCTGACGGCATCCGACAACCCCGAAGAGCGCAAGTACCGTCAGGCCTGCCAGATCGTGTTCGAGCACCAGAAGGCATCCGGATCGTGGCTCCAGCGCCAGATGGGCGTGGGCTACAACACGGCGGCGAAGTGGATCGAAAAGATGGAGGAGGATGGCTTCGTCGGCCCCGCCAACCATGTCGGCCGCCGCGATATCTACCGCGACAAGGACGGCAATCCGCTCTGACGCCGGGAAGGGGCGACCGCGCTCAGGTCGCCGCTTTCGCCTGCCGCGCGTCGAACGCCGGATAATCCGGTTCCTCGCCGCGGTCGCGCCAGAATCTGGTCAACCCCATACCCTCGACCAGGCCGGCGAAGCGCGGATCTCGTCGCACGTTGAGCATCGCGGGGGTGAACAGGAACATCGTCCGCCGCCATGCCTGGTCGGTGACCCAGGTCTGACGATCGCCGACCTGGCCGCTCGCTGCGTAAGGGCCCCGCCGCAGCAGGAATCCATTGGCAACCTCGAACGCGGTGTCGAGTTCGCCCGAGTGGGCGAGATACATCAGCGCGGTATTTGAGCCCGACACGCTCTGCTGCGCCGCCTTGATGCTCGCGGCGCGCGCCCGGTCGCGCGCAGCCGCATCGCCGCTTGCGAGCGCGCCCAGCACCGCGCGCCATAGCGCCATCGCCATCGGCGGGACCGTCGCAGGGCGCTGGCTCTCGCTCTCGAGGTACTCCAGCCCGGCATCGGCGCGGCCGGTGTAGGCGTAAATCATCAGCCGTGTGTTCCACACCGCCGGGTGGCGCGGCCACAGTTCGATGGCACGGTCGATCTGCGCGTCGGCTTGCGGGAGACGCCCACCGATCCAGTGCTTGAGCGCACCGCGAAACTGGAACACCGGTGACAGCGGGTCGAGCCTCAGCGCAGACAGGTTGCGGTCGTCGGACGCCTGCAAGTACCCCGAAGATTGATAGAGGGTCGTCAGGTGGCTGATCGCGGGCAGCGCGTCGGGTGCCTTGTCGAGCACATTGAGCAGGCGCCGCTCGGCGGCGGCCCAATCGCCGTAGAACGGCTGGAGCGTGGCAAGCGCCGCAAGGGCGTTTCCTTCGTCCGGGTCGATTGCCAGTGCCTTGCGCGCGGTCGCCTCGCTTTGTTCAGCCGCTTGGGAAGCTTCGCCCGCGGCTCCGTATTCGGAGGCGTTTCGCCACGCGACCGATAACAGCCCCAACACTTCGGGATCGTTGGGGGCGAGGGCCGCGGCTTCTTTCAGGAAGCCGAGGCCCTGCGCATTGCGATCGGGCAATTCCTCGCGCAGCGCCTGTCGGGCGCTCTCAAGCAGCGTCGTGACCCGGGGATCGCGCTTCGGACGCATGACCCACCAGCCGCCGGCCGCTACCGTACCGATGGCTGCTGCGCCGACCACCAGTCCGCGCCGGGCCATCAGCTCCGGTCTCGCCCCAGGCGGTTGCCCGGCAACGTCGGGCTCGCTCGCCACTTCCAGGCGGTAGCCGACACGCGGAACCGTCTCGATGCCGGATTCTGCGCCCGCCTCGCGAAGCGCCCGCCGGGCTTCGGCGATCGCCCGATGGACCGAATCCTCGCCGACGACGACACCCGGCCAGCATCGATCGAGCAGCGTATCGCGCGAAACGGTCGCGCCGCGCGCTTCGCCGAGCACGGCGAGCACCTGCATCACGCGCGGCTCGAGCGAGACCTCCCCGGATGGACCGGAAATGACGAGGCGCGATGGCTGAACGCTCGCTGTGCCGACGCGAAAGGCGGACACACGCGCAAGGTCGATCGGACCCTTCGCTTCGATGGATGATTGTGCGTCCATGGCCGGCCGCCCGCCTCCTGCCCTTCGACCGAAATTGCCCTGTTCCGTTACGTCACGCAAGCGGATGGTGATTCGATCCTCGGTAAAACATCGGCAAACCATCGGGTTGCGGGCATCGCCAATCGCCGAACGGCAGGGCATGATCGGGGTGAGATATGCGGCTGATGGGACAGCGGGAATGACAAGGGGCGGGACGAAGGCGATCGTCGCGGCATTGCTGTGCGGATGCGCGGTTTGGCCGATGGCGACCACGGCGCAGGAGGAACAGGGTTCGTCGGCGGGGGAGATCGTGGTCACGGCCTTGCGCGAAAGCGAGCCGCTGGCCACGATCGCCGCCCCGCTTTCGGTCGTGGAGGGCAAGACCGTCCGCGACGGCGCGATCACGGCTCCCGACAGACTGGCCGAATTCTCGACCGCCATCACGGTCCTTCCCAACGCCACCGCCAACATCATCTTCCTGCGCGGCATCGGCAATTTCACTCTGACGCCCTCGACCGAACCGGCGGTGGGCTGGAACTACGACGGGGTATTCGTCGCGCGGGCGAACGGCACGCAGGGCCAGTTCTTCGACCTCGAGCGGGTGGAAATCCTGAAAGGTCCGCAGGGCGTGCTCTACGGTCGCAACGCCTCGGCGGGCAGTGTCAACCTGCTGCCGGTCCAGCCCGTGGCCGGCGACGTCGGCGGGTTCGTCAGCGGCAGCTATGCCTCGCGCGATACGATGAACCTCGAAGGCGCGATCAACCTGCCATTGGGTGCGAACGGCGCCCTGCGAGTGTCCGGGCAGGCGCTGTCGCAGGACAATTATCTCAGCGGCTATGATGTCGGTGCGAGGCAGGAGTCGCTTCGCGTGCAACTGAAGTCCGCGCTCCAGCAGGGCCTGACGGTGCGTGTGTCGGGCGATTACACCCAGCAGCGCGGTATCGGCATCGGCACGACGTACCTCGGGTATTACGCTTACGACGCGGCGGCGGGGCGGTATCGCGTGGTGCCATCGAACCTCGATCTCGGCACCGGCAATCGCGATCCACTGGCGCAGGCGTTTCGCCAGACGGTGCCGCTACCTTCACTCGGTCGCAATCTCGATGCGCAGCTGGCAGTGCCATACCAGAACAACGAGCTTTACGGCGCCCATGCCGAAATCGCGGCCGATCTCGGGTTCGGTACCCTGACCGTCATTCCCGCGTGGCGACGAAACGAGTTCGACCAGGTGCTGGCCGGCGCGCCGTTCGGGTACCTGTATCGGGAGACCGACGACCAGCGCAGCGTGGAGGCGCGACTGGCTGGAACGACCGGCCCCGTCGAGTGGCTGCTCGGCGGACTGATTTTCGACGAGGATATCCGCGCGCGATACGCCACGAACTTTTCAACGCAGCTCGCCAACAGCGACTCACGCTACGGTACCCGCAGCCGGGCGCTTTTCGCAAATGGCACCGTAACAATCATACCGGGTATGCGTTTGGTGGGCGGCGTACGGCGCTCGTGGGACGAAAAGTCGCTGAGCGCGATCACGACCAGCTATACGCTGGCATGCGGCGTGGCGGTGAGCGGACGGCCTGCGTGCCCATCGGTACCACTGCTCCAGCTCGGTGACAGCCCGGCGGCCTCCGGGCTGCCGGTACCGGCACCAGCCGCCCGGTTGCCGATCTTCGTGAACGGCGTGAATACAGGTGCCACGATCACCCGCGCCGACCGAGTGGATACCGATCGCGCTGCGAAATTCGCAGTTACGACCTGGCGGGCGGGGGCGGAGGCCGACGTGGGTGCGCATGGCGTCGCCTATGCCAACGTGCAGACCGGCTATCGTCCGGGCGGCCTCAACACCGCGGTCGGATACGAAACCTATGCACCCGAACGCGTCACCGCCTACACGCTCGGCGCGCGCTGGCACAGCGCGAACCGCGTGGTGTCGCTGACCGGCGAGGCGTTCTGGTGGAGCTACCGCGACCAGCATGTGAGCGCGGTCCAGCCCGATCTGTCCAACCCGCCGCGCAACGTGAACTTCACCCGCAACGTCGCCCGATCGCGCATCCGCGGACTGGCGGGAGAAGCGGTGCTGAGGCCGACATCGCGAACGACCGTTTTCGCCGACGTGCAGTATCTCGATTCCCGATACATCGACTATACGTTCGTCCAGGCCGTGACGGGGGCCAACCCACCGCTGACCGGATGCGCGGCGACGCTGACGACCACCGCAGGCCTGTATTCGGTCGATTGTACCGGCGAGCGCCCGTTCGCATCGCCCGAATGGACCGCCAACCTCGGCGCGCGGCAGGGGTTTCCATTGGCAGGCGGCGAACTGGCGGTCATGGCCCGCACCCGGTACGTCTCGGCGCAGAACGTGGGGGCGACACTGCTGGATGAGCAGACCGTGCCCGCGCATTGGACCTCGGACGCTGAGGCCCAGTTCACGTCAGCGAACGACAAGTTCGAACTGGCTGCGTTCGTCCGGAACATCTCAGGACGCCGGTATCCGACCTTCGTCATCTTCCATCCGACAAGCAATCTGCTCGTTTCATCGGTGTCGCCGCCAAGAATCATCGGAATACGGGCGAGCGCGCGATTTTGAAGTCGAGCGGGAGGCAAAGTTGCCATGCCGTGTTACGAACGTGCAACACTCGTCCGCATTCGCGACCGACCCCACACAAAACATGAAGCCACCCGGGCGCACCCTGTTATTTAATTGCTTGATAACAGGGAGTCTCCACATGATCCGCCGTCAAGATCTATTCGCAACCGTTGCCTTCCTCGGTCTCGTAGCGGCCGCGCAGCCCGCCCTGGCGCAGGACTCGGCCAGCGATCCCGCCGCCGCCGACCTTCCGCCCGAACAGCAGATCATCGTCACGGGCACGCGCTCGACGACGCGGACGGTCGAAAGTTCGCCTGTTCCGGTCGACGTGTTCGCCGGGGATGCACTGACCGAAAGCGGCCAGACGGAAACCAACAAAATCCTCAACAAGCTCGTTCCGAGCTTTAACTTTCCCCAGCCGGCGATCTCGGACGGTTCCGATGCCCTGCGCCCCGCGTCGTTGCGCGGTCTCGCGCCCGACCAGACGCTGGTCCTCGTCAACGGCAAGCGCCGGCACACCGCTGCCCTGCTCAACATCAACGGTACCGTCGGCCGCGGCTCGGCGGCGGTAGACATGAACGCGATCCCGGCGCTCGCGATCGAGCGGATCGAAGTGCTGCGCGACGGCGCCTCGTCGCAATACGGCTCGGACGCGATCGCGGGGGTCATCAACGTCAGGTTGAAGACCGCGAACGACCGCGGCAAGGCGGTGGCGACCTACGGCAAGTACGTGACGACCCTCGACGGTGTCGACCGCGTGACCGGGCTGCAGACGAACGCTGCCGGGCAGCCGATCCTCAATCCGGCCGACACCCGCTATTTCCTCGCCAACACCGACGGCGAGCTCAAGGTCCGCGACGGCGAGCAGTATTCCTATGCCACGAACTTCGGCCTGCCGTTGTTCGGGCCGGACGGGTTCCTCAACATCACCGCCGAATACCGCCACCGCGATCCCACCAACCGGACCGGCTTCGACCTGCGACCGAACTACATTCAGCCGACTGCAACAACGTTCGACCCGCGCGAATTGACGTTCGGCCGGCGCGAATTCCGCTTCGGCGACCCGAAGGCCGACGATTATACGTTCTTCGTCAACAGCGGTTTCCAGGTGGGAGGCGGCTGGGAAGGTTTCGTCTTCGGTAGCTTCAACCAGCGCGATTCCGAAAGCGCGGCGAACTATCGCCAGCAATCGAATGCCGCGAACGTCGACTATTCGCAGTTGGCCCCGAACCAGACGCGGCCGACGGTCAATACCCCGGTGCTCACGCCGGATGGATTCCTGCCGCTGATCGTGTCCGATTACACGGACTATGCGTTCACCGCCGGGGTGCGCGGCGAATTGATGGGCTGGCGCGTCGAGTATTCGGCGGGGATGGGGCAGAACAAGTTCGACTATCAGGTGCAGGACACCGTCAACGCCACGTTCGGCGGTGCGACTCCGCGCACGTTCGACGCGGGCGGCCTTCGCTATTTCCAGGGCCTGCTCAACCTCGATTTCGGCCGCGACTTCGATATGGGCTTCGCCAAGCCGCTGACTGTGTCGTTCGGCGGTGAATACCGGCGCGAAAAGTACGAGGTCGAGGCGGGCGAGTTCGCTTCCTACGGGGCCGGACCCTTCTTCCGGCTGCCGATTAACAACACCACGCTTGTCAACTGCACCGCCCAGCAGGGTGTGTTCAACGCGACGACCTCGCAATGCACATTCCCCGGTCGCAGCAACGCGGTCGGGGCGCAGGGCTTCCCGGGCCTGCCGGGATCGGCCGCCTCGCTCAATGGCCGCCACAACGTCGCTGCATATCTGGAACTCGATACCGACCCGATCGACGGATTGTCGCTCACCGCCGCGGGTCGCTACGAGCATTATTCCGATTTCGGCGGGTCGCTGACCGGCAAGCTGGCGGCGCGCTACGAATTCGTGCCGGGCTTCGCGGTGCGCGGTTCGGTCTCGAACGGGTTCCGGGCACCCTCGGTCCACCAGCAGTTCTTCTCGGGCTTCGCGACCAACTTCCTCTCGGGCGTGCCGGTGGACATCTTCACCTATCCGGTGGCCAACCCGATCGCGCGGGCGCTGGGATCGAAGGATCTGGAGCCCGAAAAGTCGTTCAACCTGTCGGGCGGCTTCACCGCCAACCCGATCAGCGGGATGACGCTGACGGTCGATTACTACAACATCAAGATCAAGGATCGCGTGGTCCTGACCGAAAACCTCGGCGCGACCTCTTCGGCGGCCGACGCGTCGATCCGTGCCTTCCTGGCCGCGCAGAACCTGCCCGTCACCGCGGTGCGTTTCTTCGTCAACGGTCTCGATACGCGTACGCAAGGCGTGGATGCGGTGCTCAACTACCGCCTGCCGGTCGATTTCGGCCGGTTCAATCTGACCGCGGCCTACAACTACAACGACCAGAAGATCATCGCCCGCAACAACACGCTGGGGCCGCTCGCGTCGATCCCGAACATCATCCTGTTCGGCCGCCTCGAATCGCTGCGCTTCACCGATGGCCAGCCCAAGGACAAGGTGGTCCTGAGCCTCGACGGCGATATCGAGCCGTTCGGCTTCACCCTCCGTTCGACGCGGTTCGGCAAGGTGCTTGCGCCCGGTTCCGCCTTGCCGCTGGCCCCCAATCAGGCGAGCTTCACCGCGCTCGGCCCCGACGACGTGATCCTCAGCGCGAAGTGGATCACCGACGTCGAGTTCCGCTTCGACGTGATGGAGCGGCTGCACCTGGCGGTGGGCGCGGACAACGTGTTCGACGTTTACCCCGATCGCCTGCCGTTCGGGGCCCGGCCGACGGCGATCGGCGGCACCTATCCGCAGAACCAGCAGTACAACGGCTATTCCAACTTCTCGCCGTTCGGGTTCAACGGACGCTACCTCTACGGGCGTGTCGGTTTCGACTTCTGACCCTTGCAGCGGACAAAAGGAAAGAGCCCCGCCGGTTCGCGCCGGCGGGGCCCTTTCCTTTGTGCCAGAGCGGCGCTCGGCTTACTTGAGGCCGTCGGCTGTCATCGCGGTGCCCTCGGTCGCGGCCTTGGCGGCGGCGGCCTGGACATCGGCGGGAGCGGCCACGAAGCCGACCTTCGACAGCGAGCCGTCCTTGACCCACGCCTTGGTCCACGCGGTCAGGAACTCGGCAAGTCCGGGGATCACGCCGATGTGCGCCTTCTTGACGTAGATGTAGAGCGGACGGGCGCCCGGGTAGCTGAAGTTCGAGATGTTCTCGTAGGTTGCCATGACGCCGTTCATCGGCAGGTCCTGCAGCTTGTCGGCGTTCTCTTCGAGATACGAGTAACCGAAGATGCCGACCGACTTGGGGTTACCCTCGATCTTCTGGACGATCAGGTTGTCCTGCTCGCCCTGGTCGACATAGGCGCCATCGGTGCGGACTTCGGTGCAGACCTGCTCGAACTGGTCCTTGTCGCTGTCCTTCAGCGCCTTCATCGCGGGATCGCTTTCGCAGCCCTTGGTGAGGACGAGTTCCTTCATCGCGTCGCGCGTGCCCGAGGTCGACGGCGGGCCGTAGACGAGGATCGGTTCGGCGGGGAGCGAGGGATCGACGTCCTTCCAGGTCTTGGCGGTCTGGTCCTTGCCGAACGGCTTGGCAGCGAGCGCCTTGTAGACGATGGCGGGGGTCAGGTTCATCGTGATCCCGCCCTTGGCCGAGGCGAATGCGATGCCGTCGAGGCCGACCTGCACTTCGACGATGTCGGTGACGCCGTTCTTCTGGCAGTCCTCGAACTCGCTCTTCTTGAGGCGGCGGCTGGCGTTCACGATGTCGGGGTGCTGAGCGCCGACGCCCGCGCAGAACAGCTTGATGCCGCCGCCGGTGCCGGTCGATTCGATCAGCGGGCTCTTCATGCCGGGGTTTGCGGCGACGAACTCCTCGGCGACCTTCTTGGCGAAGGGATAGACGGTCGACGAGCCAACCGCGCGGATCGAATCGCGGCTGTCGGAGGCGTTGCCGCCGCTGCCGCCGCAGGCGGCCAGCGCAAGCGCGGAAATGGTGGCGAACGCGATGGTCTTGGTGGTGGTCATTTCGGTTGTGCCCTCGGTTTGGTCGTTCGCGCCGCTAGCGGCGGGATGTGACATGGGGATGACAGGTTTCTTGCGGTGAAATCAGAAATCGAACTGCGCCCGCGCGCCGACCGCGTCGACACTGTACGAACGGTCGCCGCCCGCGGCGGGAAGGAATGCGCGGTCGTATTCGACGTGGCCGTAGTTGAGCATGAAGCGGGTGTAATCGGTCGGCGTCCAGACCAGGCCGATCGCGTAGGTGTCCTGCTTGCCGCCCACGATCCCGGCATCGATCAGGTCGAGGTAGTCGTAGCGCAGGTTGACCTGCACCGCCCCGAACCCGCCCTTGCCGACCGGGTTCTTCGGCTTGATCCGGTCGAACGCGCCGCCCTTGTAGGCGCGCGTATCGCCTTTGGTCAGGAACACGCCCGCTTCGGCGTAGCCGCCGAAGAATGTCGGGTTCGCCAGGGCTCCCGGCCGATCGACGCGCTGCCAGTGCCCTTCCGCCACTGCGTGGATCGGGCCGCGAACATAGGCGGCTTCGAGACCGTAGCCGGTTTCGGACAATGCGGTGATGTTGCCGGTGTCGGCGAAGCGGATGTCCGGCGTGTGGATGAACGGCCGCACGCGGTAGCGTACGCTCGTCGCGGCATCGTTGAGATCGCGCCATTGCCCATTGGCGCCCAGATGCAACTGGCCCCCACCCAATTTCGGCGCGAACACGACCCGGCCGATGACCGAATAGGTGTTGTTCTCGTCGTTGTTCAGATCGGTCGCATTATCGGTGTAGGCGCCTCCCTGAACGATAAGGTCGCCCTGCGTCAGCTGCGCGGCGATGCCCACGCGCCGCTCATAACCGAAGGCATTATTGGCCGAAGCACGCTCGGTAAAGCTGGTGAACAGGTCGCTCGTGACCTCTTCCAGGCCCCAGTAAGGCTTGTGCTGGCCGACCGTGAGAGCCAGGTTCTTGGAGGCATCGTAGGTCAGGTAGAAGTCGGTGACCTCGGCCGTTCCATTCGCGACGTCGATCTCCGCGCGGTAGCCGAAGCCGCCAGGCATCTTTCCGTCGAAACCGATGTATGCGCGTCGCACTTCGCTGCCGAAGCCTGTGCTTGCATCGCTGATTCCGGCAGGACTGCCGACGGTCCCGGCGTCAAGCTGGAGCCGCCCCCGGGGCTTGAAGCTCCAGCCGCTCGATGTGGTGAGTTCGGGGGCGCCCTTCCACGCGATCGCGGTTTCGGCCGGCTTCTTCGCCGTTTCGGTTGCGGCGGCGGCGCTGGCGGTCGCCGCACCGGCGGCGGTGGTGGCCGCCTGCGCTTCGGCCTTGGCGACCTGAAGCTGCGATTCGAGCGTGTCGATCCGGCTCGCCATGGCGGCCATCTGGGCGCGCATTCGCGCCAGTTCCTCGGCTACGGCGGCATTGTCCTGCGCGGCGGCGGGCATGGCCCAGCCGGTCGAGGCGGCCACCGCCAGCGCGGAGATCGTGAGGCGGTTGATAGTCACGGCGTCGTTTCCCTCATGAAACTTCGATTACTGTTTCGCGGCGGCCCTATGCGGGTTGTGTGACGGCTGTATGACTGTTTCCACAGCCAGCGGCCATGCCCCTCGCAATCGTTGGCGCTTGCCCGCAACTGGTTGCAACTGTAACGGCGCGGCCAAAGGAGTACCCCCATGCGCATCGGCTGCCCCCGCGAAATCAAGAACCACGAATACCGTGTCGGCCTGACGCCCGAAAGCGTCCGCGAACTGACCGCGAACGGCCACGAAGTGTGGGTCGAGAGCGGCGCCGGCCTCGGCATCGGTTCGACCGACGCGGACTATCGCGCGTGCGGTGCGGTGATCCAGCCCGACGCGAAGACCGTGTTCGACGGCTGCGAGATGATCGTGAAAGTCAAGGAACCGCAGGCGGTCGAGCGGGCGATGCTGCGCGAAGGCCAGGTGCTCTACACCTATCTCCACCTCGCGCCCGATCCCGAGCAGACCGCCGATCTCGTCAAGTCGGGCGTGACCGCGATCGCCTACGAGACCGTCACCGGCCCCGGGGGCACCCTGCCGCTGCTGAAGCCCATGAGCCAGGTCGCCGGACGCATGAGCATCCAGGCCGGCGCAACCGCGCTGGAAAAGGCGCACGGCGGACGCGGCGTGCTGCTCGGCGGCGTGCCGGGCGTGCTGCCGGGCCGCGTGCTGGTGATCGGCGGCGGCGTCGTCGGCTTCAATGCAGCGCAGATGGCGGTCGGCCTCGGCGCCGACGTCACCATCCTCGATCGCGATCCCGAAGTGCTCGAAAAGCTCGGCATCCATTTCGAGAGCCGCGCCAAGACGCGCTTCTCCAATCGCGCGAATATCGAGCAGATGATCTGCGAGGCGGACCTCGTCATCGGCGCCGTGCTCGTACCCGGCGCCGCCGCGCCCAAGCTCGTTACCCGCGACATGCTCAAGTGCATGAAGCCGGGCGCGGTGCTGGTCGACGTCGCGATCGACCAGGGCGGCTGCTTCGAAACGAGCCGCGCGACCACCCATGCAGAGCCGACTTACGTGGTCGACGACGTGGTCCATTACTGCGTCGCCAACATGCCCGGCGCGGTCGCGCGCACGAGCACCTATGCGCTCAACAACGTGACCCTGCCGCATGCGCTGCGGATGGCCGGGATGGGCTGGAAGGACGCGCTGCGGGCCAATCCGCATCTGGCCGAAGGGCTCAACGTCCACGCCGGGAAGGTGACCTACAAGGCGGTCGCCGACGAACTGGGCTACGATTACCTGCCGGTGGCCGACGCCGTCGGCTGAATAGCGGTCAGGCCGGCTTCCACCCGATCTCGGCGATCTTCGCCGAGCGGGGGACGTCGGTCACCGCCTCGTTGATGGTCACCGTTTCCCCCGGGGCGAGGTTCGCCTTGGGCGGGGCGATTTCCCACGAATAGACGATCCGCTCGCGCGCATCGCGCAGGACGATCAGGATCGACGGGATCGCGCGCGTTTCCCGGCCCACGTTTTTCACCGTCCCGCTGGCTCCGAAATACTCGGTGCCGTTGGGCAGCGTGCGCCGTTCCTGCTGCTGGCGCGGGAAATCGAGCACGAGGTCGGGCTGGCCAAGCGCGAAGGTCGGCCGGCTGACCGGAACCCAGTCGGGCAGCCCGAAATAGCTGACCGCGCCCACGGTCCCGACTGCCAGCGCCGCGAAGACGACAGCAGCGGCGGTCCACACCTTGGTCATGTTGCGGCGCGGACGGAACGGCGGCTCGTAATCGAATTGCGAGACTTCCTCGCCGTAATCGGGCTCGACCACGATCGGCGGCGGGCCGGCCTCGACCACAGTCGGGGCGGGCGGTTCACGGTAGACCGGTTCGGGTTCGGGCTGCGGCGCGGGACCATCGACGACCGGCGCCCCTGCCACGGGTTCCTGATAGACAGGCTGCGCGGCGACGGGTTCCTCGACCGGCGCTTCTTCGACCGGCGGCGCGGGCGTCGGGGGCGGGGGCGCGGCTACCTGCTCATCGGGTGTCGCCGGTTCGGGCGGGAGCGGCGCAGCGAGCTCGGGCCCGTCCTGAAACCAACTGTGGCGGCATTTTGCGCAGCGCACGGTCCTGCCCTCGGCGCCGATGGCGCTGTCCGGCACGACGTATCGGGTCGCGCACGCTGGGCAGGCTATGATCATGGTGAACGAATCTGACCTATGCCGCGGTGCCGCACAAGAGTCGCAACACGCCAAGTCGTCATGCTGGCGGCTTTTTTCCACATGGAAGCGCGGCTATAGCCCCCCTGCCGATGCGAATTCTCCGTGAGTCCCGTTTGCTAACCGTGGCCCGACCGTGACCGGTGAGGGGGGCGACATCGTGACGTTCGACAACGTCGGGCTGCGCTACGGCGCAGACAAGGAGGTTTTGAGCGACGTTTCGTTCACGCTCCACCCCGGCGGTTTCTACTTCCTGACCGGGGCGAGCGGCGCAGGCAAGACCTCGATGCTCAAGCTGCTCTACCTCGCCCAGCGGCCATCGCGGGGGGCGATCCGGATGTTCGGGACCGACGTCATTACCCTTCCGCGCGAACGCTTGCCGCTGTTTCGCCGCCGGCTGGGCGTCGTGTTCCAGGACTTCCGCCTCGTCCCGCACCTCTCGGCGTTCGACAACGTCGCGCTGCCGCTGCGCGTATCGGGCGTGCGCGAGGGTGAATTGCGCCAGCCGGTCACCGACATGCTCGAATGGGTCGGCCTTGCGCACCGGCTCGACGCGCGCCCCGCGACGCTCTCGGGCGGCGAGCAGCAGCGCGTGGCGATCGCCCGTGCGGTGATCGGACGGCCCGACATGCTCGTCGCCGACGAGCCGACCGGCAACGTCGATCCCGACATGGCGCTCAAGCTTCTGCGCCTGTTCGAGGCACTGAACCGCCTCGGCACCACCGTCGTCGTCGCGACCCACGACGTCCACCTGCTGCGCAAGGTGCCCGATTCGCTGATCATGCGACTCGACAAGGGGCGGCTGTCCGATCCGACCGGCGCGCTGCGTTTCCCGCCCCGGCGCGAGGCACGGCGCTTCGAAGAGGCGGACTTCGGATGAAGCGCCCACCGGTTCTTGCCCGCGCGGTCGCCCGCAGCCTCGTGCCGTTCGGCGGCAGCCGCGCCGCGGCGCTGATCCCGCACGCGCGTTTCGCCGGGCCGATGCCGTGGGTCATCGCGATCATGGTCACTCTGACGACGATCGCGGCGGCGGGCGGGCTCGCGCTCAGCAACCTTGCCGATACCGCGCGCGGCGAACTCTCGGGTGCGGCGACGGTGCAGATCGTCGAGCCGCTGAAGGTCGAACGCGACCGGCAGGCGCGGGCCGCCGAAGCCGCGCTTGCCAACCTGCCCGACGTCGCGAGCATTCGCGTTGTGCCCGACAGCGAACTCGACGAACTGATCGAGCCGTGGCTGGGCGCGGAGAGCGGCGGGACCGATGCGGTGCCGGTGCCCGCGCTCGTCGACGTGGAACTGCGCGGACCCGCAACCGAGGCGCGGCTCGCGGCTATCCGCGGCGCGCTTGCCGGGGTTGCTCCGGCGGCGCGCGTCGATGCCCAATCGACCTGGCTCGCCCCCGTGTTTGCGGCCATCCGCTCGCTGCAATTGCTCGCGCTCGCGCTGGTGGTGCTGCTTGCGCTGACGAGCGCAGCGGCGGTTCTGCTGGCGGCGCGCAGCGCGCTCGGCGGCAACCGCTCGACGATCGAGATCGTCCACCTGCTCGGCGGTACCGACGCGCAGATCGCGCGGATCTTCCAGCGCTCGATCGCTTTCGACGCGGTCGCGGGGGGCGCAGTCGGATTGGCGCTGGGAGCAGCGGCGGTGATCGTGCTCGGTCGCCAGTTCGCCGCGCTGGGATCGGGCATGGTCGCGGGGGGCGGGCTGGGGCCGGTCGACTGGCTGTTGATCGCCGCGATCCCGCTCGTCGGTGTCGCCATCGCGATGCTGACCGCACGGCTGACCGTTCTGCGCGCGCTGGGACGAATGCTGTGAGGGGCGTGCGATGATCGGCCGCTTCGCCGCTTTCCTCCTGATCCTCTATGCGCTGGGCTTCCTGTGGTTCGCCGCCGCTTTGCCGCAGCCGGTCGAGGGCGTGAAGACCGACGCCGTCGTCGTGCCGACCGGCGGGGCCGGACGCATCGCGCGCGGGCTCGACCTGCTGGCGAAGGGAAGCGCGCGCGAGATGCTGGTGACCGGCGTCGACCGCGAAGTGAAGCCGCGCGAGTTCGTGGCGCTTTACAAGGTGCCCGAGGAAACCATGCGCTGCTGCGTGACGCTGGGCTTCGCGGCGGTCGACACGCGCAGCAATGCCGCCGAGACCGCCGCGTGGATGAAGGAGCGCGGGTTCAAGACGCTGCGCCTCGTCACCACCGACTGGCACATGCGCCGCGCCGCGGGCGAACTGGCCAACGCCTTGCCAGACGACGTGACGATCGTGCGCGATGCGGTCGGATCCCGCCCGCGCCTGCGGATCCTGTTCCTCGAATACAACAAGCTGCTGGCGTCGACCGTCGCCCAGCTCCTGCCCGCCTGAGTTCGCTTCGATGACCGTCCTGCGCAGCCTGCTGTTCTATGTCGTGTTCTACCTCGGTTCTCTGGTCTACACGAGCTCCTCTCTGATCGTCCGGCCGTTCAGCCTTACCGCATTCCGGCGGGTGGTTCGAGGCTGGGCGCGCTATCAGCGCCGGTGCGTGACCGCTTTCCTCGGCGTGACGATCCGCGAAGAGGGCCAGCGGCCTACGGGGCCGGTGCTCTACGCGATCAAGCACGAAAGTTTCTTCGAGGCGATCGATCTCCCCGCCCTGCTCGATACGCCCGCGGTATTCGCCAAGGAGCAACTGTTCCGCATCCCGCTATGGGGCGCCGCGGCCGCCGCCTATGGCATTGTCCCGGTCGAACGCGACCAGGGGGCAAGGGCTCTGCGCAAGATGCTCGCATCGGCGAAGGTCTTCTCGGAAGAGGGCCGACCCCTGGCGATCTTCCCCGAAGGCACCCGCGTGCCGCACGGCACACGTCCGCCGCTGCAGGCGGGCTTCGCGGGGCTCTACAAGCTGCTCGGCGTGCCGGTGGTGCCGGTCGCGGTGAACAGCGGCCCGCTCTATCATCGCAAGTGGAAGCGACCCGGCACGATCACCTATCGCTTCGGCGAGCCGATCCCGCCAGGTCTGCCGCGCGAGGAAGCCGAGCGCCGGGTCCACGACGCGATGAATGCGCTGAACAGCTGATCAGTGATCCGAGCGGCCGAAGTCGGGTCGTGCGTCGTCCTGCCCTTCCTCGATGACCTGGCGGCGGATCGCGCGGGTGCGGGTGAAGAGGTCGAACAGGGCTTCCCCGTCACCGTGGCGGATCGCGCGCTGGAGCGCAGTGAGGTCTTCGGTGAAGCGGCCGAGCATCTCGAGCACCGCCTCGCGGTTGGTCAGGAACACGTCGCGCCACATGACCGGGTCGGACGCCGCGATGCGGGTGAAGTCGCGGAACCCGCCTGCGGAATACTTGATGACCTCGCTGCGGGTTACCTGCTCGAGGTCGGAGGCGGTGCCGACGATGGTGTAGGCGATGAGGTGCGGGATGTGGCTCGTCACCGCGAGCACGAGATCGTGGTGCGCGGCATCCATGATCTCGACTTTGGCACCAAGCGCTTCCCAGAACGCGATCAAGCGGTTCATTGACGCCTGATCGACATCGGCGGGCGGGGTGACGATGCACCAGCGGTGGCGGAACAGGTGCGCGAAGCCCGCGTCCGGCCCGCTGTTCTCGGTGCCCGCGACGGGGTGCGCGGGGATCACCGTGTGCCCCGGCAGCGCGGCACGCAGCGCCTCGGTCACCGCCGCCTTGGACGAGCCGACATCGCTGACGATGGCAGAAGCGGGGAGGGCACCCGCAATGTCGGCCGCAGCCGCGCCCATCGCGCCGACGGGCACGCAGAACACGACGAGTTCGGCATCCGCCACCGCTTCGGCAGCGCTGTCGCAGACCCGGCCGACGAGGCCACGAGCTGCGGCGCGTTCGCGCACCGCGGGGTCGGCATCGTAACCTGTCGTCTCGCAATCGGGCAAGCTCTCGGCGATAGCGAGGCCGACCGACCCGCCGAGCAGGCCGAGCCCGATCACGGCAACCCGCGAGAAGTTCACGCGGCGTGCTCCGCAGCCGCGCGGATCGCCGCGGCGACCGCGTCCATGTCGGCGGCAGTCCCGATGGTGATCCGCAGGGCGTGCGGCAGTCCCTGGCCGGGCAGGTGGCGCACCGCGTAGCCCGCCTCGGCGATCGCGGCCATCGCGGCCTCCGCGGTCAGCGCGCCCTCGAACAGCACGAGGACGAAGTTGCCCTCGCTCGGCAGCGGCCTCACGCCCCGGTTACCCAAGGGCTCGAGCGCAGCGACGAAACGAGCGCGGTTCGCCGCGTTCTCGCGCCGGCTGCGCTCGACGAACGCATCGTCGGCCAGCGCGGCCAGCGCGGCGGCCTGCCCGGTGTTCGTGACATTGAACGGACCGCGAATGCGATTGAGCGCGGCGACGAGTTCCGGCGCACCTGTCGCCCAGCCGATCCGCTCACCCGCGAGACCGTGGATCTTCGAGAACGTTCGTGTCACCAGCACGTTGTCGTGCGTCGCGGCCAGCGCCAGCCCGCCGTCGTCGAGTTCGGGCGACACATATTCGGCATAAGCTTGGTCGAGCACCAGCAGCACGTCCTTGGGCAGCGCGGCATGGATGCGCGTGACTTCGGCAGCGGACAGGTAGCTGCCGGTCGGGTTGTTCGGATTGGCGAGGTAGACCACCCGCGTCCGCGGGGTGACGGCGGCGAGCAGCGCATCGACGTCGCAGCCATAATCGGCATGCGCGCTCTCGACCGGCGTGGCCCCGCAGCGCCGCGCAGCGATGTCGTAGACCGCGAAGCTGAAGCGCGGGAACAGGACTTCGTCGCCCGGTCCTGCAAAGGCTGCGGCGGCCAGCACCAGCAGCTCGTCGGACCCCGTGCCGCAGACGACCAGCGCAGGATCGATCCCGAAGTTCGCGCCGATCGCAGAGCGGAGCGCGGTGCTGTCGGGGTCGGGATAACGGCTCGGCGCAGCGGCCTCGGCCTTGGCGGCGATCGCGGCGGGCGAGCTGCCGAGCGGGTTTTCGTTCGCCGACAGCTTGACCAGTGGCTTGCCGTCGGCGCCCGCGGCCTTGCCGGGAACATAGGCGTGGATGCCCTCGATCCAGGGCTTCAGGGCGGGACGATCAGCCATCGCGGCGCGCTTATGGCAGCGTGCGCGGAGTTGCATCAAAGAAAAAGCGATGGTTGGCCACGGCGAGCTTCTTCTCTATCGACCGCCCGGCCATGCCGCCCGCCTCTCCCCTCAAATCGTACGCGCTGCCCGCGCCGCTGCCCCTCGACGGCGGACAGGCGCTGGAGGGCGTGACGATCGCCTATGAGACCTATGGCGAGCTTGCGGCGGACAAGGGCAATGCGATCCTCGTCTGCCACGCGCTGACCGGCGACCAGTATGTCGCGAGCCAGCACCCGGTCACCGGCAAGCCCGGCTGGTGGGAGCGGATGGTCGGCCCCGGCAAGCCGATCGACACGAACCGCTTCCATGTGATCTGCGCCAACGTGATCGGCGGCTGCATGGGTTCGACCGGCCCGGCGAGCCTGGCGGCGGACGGCAGGCCTTATGCCATGCGCTTTCCGGTGATCACCGTACGCGACATGGTGCGCGGTACGATCGCGCTGCTCGACGGGCTCGGCATCTCGCGGCTGCACGCGGTGGTCGGCGGATCAATGGGCGGAATGCAGGCGCTGAGCCTTGCGGCGAACTTCCCCGACCGGGCGAGCCGAGTGCTGGTGATCGCCTCGACCGCGCGGCACTCGGCGCAGAACATCGCCTTCCACGAAGTCGGGCGGCAGGCCGTGATGGCCGATCCAGACTGGCAGGGCGGCGACTATTACGGTTCGGGCCGCGCGCCGGACAAGGGCCTCAGCGTCGCGCGCATGGCGGCGCACATCACCTACCTCAGCGAAGCTGGACTGACCGACAAGTTCGGCCGCAACCTGCAGGAACGGCCAGATGGTTCGAGCGGGGCCAAGAGCTTCGGCTTCGACGCCGATTTCCAAGTCGAAAGCTACCTGCGCTACCAGGGCAGCGGCTTCACCCAGCGATTCGATGCGAACAGCTACCTCTACATCACCCGCGCGATGGACTACTTCGACCTCGCCGAGGAACATGGCGGCAAGCTGGCCGAGGCCTTCGCGGGCAGCACCGCGCGGTTCTGCCTCGTCAGCTTCGATTCCGACTGGCTCTATCCCACTGGTGAGAGCCGACATCTCGTCCATGCGCTCAATGCGTCAGGCGCGGCGGTCAGCTTCGTCGAACTGTCGGCCCCGCACGGCCACGACAGCTTCCTGCTCGAGCACGCTGCGCTCGACCGGGTGGTGAAGGGGTTCATCGGATGACGCTGCGCGCCGACCTCGCGGTGATCGCCGCCAACGTCCGCCCCGGAACGCGCGTGCTCGACGTCGGCTGCGGCGACGGCGCGCTGATGGATGCCCTCCAGAGCGCGAACCACTGCGACGCCCGCGGGATGGAGCTGGATGCCGAGCTCGTCGAGCGCTGTGTCGCGCGCGGCCTCAGCGTGGTGCAGGGCGATGCCGACCGCGACCTTGCCGAGTACCCCGACAAGGCGTTCGACTACGCGATCCTCAGCCAGACCCTGCAGACCGCCGCGCGGCCCGACAGACTGCTGGACGAACTGCTGCGGGTCGGGCGACAGGCGTTCGTGTCGTTCCCCAACTTCGCCCACTGGCGCACCCGCGCCGCGCTGATGTTCGGCGGCCGGATGCCGGTTACCCGGTCGATCCCGGTGAGCTGGTACGAGACGCAGAACATCCACCATGTCACCGTGGCCGACTTCCGCGACCTGATCGCCCAGATGGGTGTGAAATGCGAGCAGGCGTGGTTCTTCGCGGGAGACCGCAGTATCGGCCCGGCGGCGGCGAACGTGCGCGCCGAACATGCGGTGTTCGAATTGTCGCGATGACCGGCAAGGGCGACGATCGCTCGGCGTTCGAGCGGCTGCTGTTCACGGACGCACCGCCTCCACCGCCGCACCTGCGTGCGCTGGGCCAGCAGTTTGTCGACGCGGCGCGGCCGAAATTCCGGAACTTTCGTGTGGACCTCGAGGCAATCGAGATCGCCGCGTCGCAAGCAGCACGCGCCGGGACGGTCACCCCCGACGACGGTGCGGAACTGTTCCTCGATCGCGGAGATTCGATCTCGCTCCCTCTGGTTCGCCGCTATATCGAGGCCTGCGAGACCGAACTGATCGCGCGCTGGATCATGGCGCTGGGCAGCTTTCATTTTGCCGGCTGGGCGACCGAACGCAATCTCGTCGCACTCGACGGGATGGTCGCGGCGGGCGAACCCGCGCTCGCGGTGCGGGTGGTGCGCAAGCACCTCGAAAAGACCTTTGCCCGCGCCCGCGATCGCTGGCGTGTCGTCGCGCGCAAGCGGCCGCAGGACCTCTCCACCGAACTCGCCGAACGCTACGAAGCGAACATGGCCAAGGCACGCTGGGAGCTGCCGGGAGAGATCGAAGCCGCACGGATCGAGGTGGCCGAACTGGAAGCCTATGTGCGCGACCACGGATCGCCGGAAGACAACCGCGCGATCGACACGATGCTGGCCGACCTCGAAAAGGCGCGCGCCCGCTTCACCTGAGCGCGCATTGGGCTATGGACCCGCGCATGACCGTCACCCGCTTTGCCCCCTCACCGACAGGCCAGCTCCATGTCGGCAATATCCGCACCGCGCTCCATGCTTGGCTGCTCGCGAAGAAGCACGGCGGGCGCTTTCTGCTGCGGATCGACGATACCGATTCTGAGCGCAGCCGTGAGAAATACGTCGAGGGCATCCGCGCGGACCTCGCCTGGCTGGGACTGGAGCCCGACGGCGAGGAGCGGCAGTCGGCGCGGCTGGCGATCTACGCCGACGCGTTCGATCGCCTGCGCGAAGCGGGGCGGGTCTATCGCTGCTACGAGACCGCGCAGGAACTCGACCTCAAGCGCAAGGTGCTGCTCGGGCGCGGGCTGCCACCAATCTACGACCGCGCGGCGCTGGCGCTCACCGAGACCGACCACGCGCGGTTCGCGGCCGAGGGCATTGCGCCGCACTGGCGTTTCAAGCTCGATCACGGCGAGCCGATCGAATGGATCGACGGTGTGCGCGGAGCGCAGCATTTCGATCCCGCGCAGATGTCCGATCCGGTCATCCGGCGCGCCGACGGGTCGTGGCTCTACATGCTGCCGAGCGCGATTGACGATATCGAGATGGGTGTCACGCACGTGCTGCGCGGAGAAGATCATGTCAGCAATACTGCCACGCAAATTCAGATGCTTACCGCACTTTATGCTGCAGGTTTCGGTGCAGCAAAAACTGCGCTCCCCTCGTTCGCTCACGAGGCCCTGCTGGTGGGTCGCGAGGGCAAGCTGTCGAAGCGGCTCGGCTCGCTGTCGGGTGCAGCATTGCGGGAAGCGGGCATCGAGCCCGAGGCGCTCGTGGCGTTGCTCGCACGGCTCGGGACGAGCCTGCCCGTCGAGCCGATCGTGGACCGCGACGTGCTGATCGAGAGCTTCGACCTTGCGACCTTCGGGCGCGCACCGGCGCGTTTCGATGAGGAGGAACTCGACCGGCTGAACGCCGCCATGGTCCACCAACTGCCTTATGCGTCGGTCGCCGGGCGCTTGCCGGCGGGCATGGACGAATCCGCGTGGTTGGCGATCCGGCCGAACCTCTCCCGCGTGGACGAGGCTCGCGAATGGTGGCAGGTCGTCAAGGGGCCGGTCGTGCAGCCCGACTTCGACGACGACACCAGCCTGTTCCTGAGCCAGGCATCTGCGGCACTGAAGTGGGGTGCGGACCCTTGGGGCTCGCTGACCGCCGTGCTCAAGGAGACGACCGGGCGGAAGGGCAAGGCCCTGTTCCTGCCGCTTCGCCAGGCGCTGACAGGACTCGACCACGGACCCGACATGCACTCGATGCTGCCGCTGATCGGTGAAGCGGAAGCCCGGGCGCGCCTGCTTGCGGCGTCGCGTCGCGGTTGAGCCACATTCTACCGCAATGTCGAAACGTTTCGTCCGCTCAAACGCTTGCAGCGTGGTTCAAGCGGAGAAAAATAGATGAGCTTCAGGAAGTTAACTTTGGCAACGATCGCTGCGACTCTCGTCGCGGCGCCAATCGCGGTTCACGCAGCACCGGTCGCTCGGGCGAGTGCGCCGACATCCGAAGAAGGGTCGCTCGGTGGCGGCGGCGAATGGGCCAACGCGCTCATCATCATCGCGATCGCTGTAGCGGGTATGCTTGCCCTTATCCTGTCGGACGACGACGACAGCCCGGTCAGCCCCTAGTTCGCGTGCTTCTTCAACTCGTCGCCCGAGAGGGTAACGACGTGAAGCAGGTTCGTGCTGCCCGGCGTTCCGAAGGGGACGCCGGCGAGCGCGATCAGCTTGCTGCCCGCTTCGCCAAACCCTTGGCGCAGCGCCATGCGCTTGCCCTTGGCGATCATCTCTTCGAAGCTGCCGATGTCCTTGGTCGAGACCGCGTGCGCGCCCCATAGCAGGCCGATGCGCCGCGCGGTTTTCAGGCTCGGGGTCAGGACCAGCATAGGCACGCTCGGCCGCTCACGCGCGACGCGGCGCGCGGTGCTGCCCGATCCCGTGAACACGATGATGCCGCTGACCGATACGGTATCGGAAATCGTCATGCACGCATGGCTCAATGCATCGGCGGTCGTCCGGTCGGGCGGCGTGTCGAGCAGGCGCACCCGCTCGATATAGGCGTCGTCGCGTTCCACCTGCGTGGCGATGCGGTCCATGATCGCGACTGATTCCTCGGGCCAGGCGCCCGCCGCGGTCTCCGCGCTCAGCATCACCGCGTCGGCGCCGTCGTAGACCGCGTTGGCCACGTCGCTCACCTCGGCGCGGGTCGGTGTCGGGCTCTCGATCATCGATTCGAGCATCTGCGTCGCGACGATTACCGGCTTGCCCGCATTGCGCGCGGCGTTGACGATCTTCTTCTGTAGCGGCGGCACTTCCTCGGGGTCGAGTTCGACGCCGAGGTCGCCGCGTGCGACCATGATCCCGTCCGACAGTTCAAGCAATTCGGGCAGTCGCCGCACCGCGCTCGGCTTCTCGATCTTGGCGCACAGCGCGCCGTAGCCGCCCATCAGCTTCCTCGCCTCGGCAAGGTCCTCGGGCCGCTGGACGAACGACAGGCCGATCCAGTCGACGCCCTGCTGGACCGCGAAGGCGAGGTCGCGGCGGTCCTTTTCGGTGAGCGCCGGGATCGGCACTTCGGCATCGGGCACGTTCACGCCCTTGCGGTCCGAGATCACACCGCCGACTTCGGCCGAGCAGAGGATGCTGTCGGGCTCTGCCTTGATGACCTTCAGGCGGATCTTGCCGTCGTTGATCAGCAGCCGCTGGCCCTTTTTCAGGATGCCGAACAGCTCGGGGTGGGGCAGTTCGACGCGAGTCTCGTCGCCCGGTGCGGGATTGCGGTCGAGCGTGAAGTGGCCCGAATGGCGGATCACCGCCTGCCCGTTCTTGAAGGTGCCCACGCGCAGCTTCGGCCCTTGGAGGTCGGCGAGGATCGTGATCGGGCGCCCGCTGGTCTTCTCGAGATCGCGGATGGCGCGGATCGTCGCTTCGTGGTCCGCATGGGTGCCGTGGCTCATGTTGACGCGAAAGGCGTCGGCCCCGGCCTTGAGCAGGCGGGCGAGCATGTCGGGCGAGCGACTGGCGGGCCCGATGGTGGCGAGCACCTTGACCTTGCGGTTGCGCGGTTCGAGCTTCTGCATGACGCCCGCCTATGGCAGGGCACCCCCGCAACACAAGGATGTTAGTCGCAATGGATACGAATTCCGACCCGCTCGACGCCCTGCCGGACGACCAGGCCGCCGCCGCCTTCCGCCGCCTCGTCCGCCACCTGCGCCACCGCGCGGACGCGCAAAACATCGAACTGATGGGACTTGCCGGGTTCTGCCGCAACTGCCTCGCCGACTGGATTCGCGACGCCGGATACCCCGGCGACAAGGCGGCAGCGCGCGAGGTCATCCACGGGATGCCGGCGGACGAATGGAAAGTGAGGCACCAAAGCGAGGCGACGCCCGAACAGCTTGCCCGGATGGAGGCCAGCCTCAAGCTGAACGCGGCAGACTGAGAAGTTTTCCACCCCGCCTTCAAAGCGTGGCGGACGGCGGTTATCGGACCGCCCAACCGATTCTGATTCACCGGAGCACTTACCAAATGGCCGAAGCCACCGACGACCGCCTGCGCCTTCTGATCGAGCGCATCGAACGCCTCGAGGAAGAGAAGAAGGGCATCGCCGACGACATCCGCGACGTATACGCCGAGGCGAAGGCGGTCGGCTACGATGCCAAGATCATGCGCCAGATCGTCCGGCTCAGGAAGATGAAGCCCGACGACCGCAGTGAAATGGAAATGCTGCTGGACACCTACAAGGCGGCGCTCGGTCTCGGCTAAGCGGCTGCCGATCCCGCCAGCACCAACCCGATGAACACCGCGTTGTGGAGGATGTGCGTGAGCATGGAACTCCACAACCCGTGGTTCACGCGCAAGTAGCCGAGGATCAGCGCGAGAGCGAACTGCGGCAGGACGAGCGGCAGGATTGCCGGGCCCGCCGCTGCGAAATTGCTCAGGTGGACGCCGGCGAACAGCAGCGCGCTGAGCCAGTAGAACCACACAAACCGGCGCTGGAACCAGCCCATGGCCGGACGTCCACGATACCAGAACACCACGATCAGCGCGGCGATGACGCCCGCCGCCACCGCTATGCCGGCGATCGCCGTGCCGCCCGCAGCCATCGCGACCCCGCTGCCCATCAGCAGCGCAATGATCGCGCCAACGTGCCCGGGTCGTCCCGAAAGCCAACCGCGGAACAGGATTTCCTCGCCGATCGGCGCGCCGATCACGATAAACGCGATGAGCAGCGGCTCGAGCTTGAGCCCGCCGAGCATGTGATCGGGCATGTCGAAGCCGACGGTGACCGCCACCGAAACCGCCCCGAGCAGCACCGCCATCAGCAGCATGTCGAGGGCGAACAGCGGTGCGACCGTCCTCAGCGCGGGTCCGGGGGAAAGGTCCGCACGGTCGGGCAGCACCGGACGCCGCACGAACGCGGCCCAGCGGCGCCAGGTCTGCGGGATCGGGATCGCGCGATTGCTTGATACGGGCGGCAGGCCGCCTCTTGTCGGTTGCCCGCTCATGCGGCTAATGCGCCCCCGTTCCGATAACACGTCATACAAGAACGGACTTATGGCAGGCCATTCCAAGTTCAAGAACATCATGCACCGCAAGGGCGCGCAGGACAAGAAGCGCTCGGCGCAGTTCAGCAAGCTTTCGCGCGAGATCACCGTCGCGGCCAAGATGGGCACGCCCGATCCCGACATGAACCCGCGCCTGCGCCTGGCGGTCAACAACGCCAAGGCGCAGTCGATGCCGAAGGACAACATCCAGCGCGCGATCGACAAGGCCGCGGCGGCCGGCGGCGAGGATTACGAGGAAGTGCGCTACGAGGGCTATGGCCCCGGCGGCGTCGCACTGATCGTCGAGGCGCTGACCGACAACCGCAACCGCACCGCCACCAACGTGCGCACCGCGTTCAGCAAGAACGGCGGGAACCTGGGTGCAAGCGGCGCGGTGAGCCACGGGTTCGAGCGCAAGGGCCTGATCGAGTACCCGGCCAAGGCGGGCGACGAGGAAGCGGTGCTCGAGGCTGCGATCGAAGCGGGCGCCGACGACGTCGAGACGACAGAGGATGGCCACACCATCTGGACCGACATGGAATCGCTCCACGAGGTCGCCGGCGCGCTCGAGAAAGTGCTCGGCGAGCCCGAAGGCGTGAAGCTCGCGTGGAAACCCAACGTGACCGTCGCCCTCGACGAGAGCAACGCCGCGACCCTGCTCAAGCTGGTCGACACGCTCGACGACGACGACGACGTGCAGACCGTCTGGGGCAATTACGAGGTCAGCGACGAGATCATGGACAAGCTCGGCTGATGTGGACGGTCATCGCCAAGGCGTTGCTCGCCGGGGCGATGATCGCGGCCATTTCGGAGGTCGGGCGGCGGCTGCCCACCGCGGGCGCACTGATCGCCTCGCTGCCTTTGGTCTCGGTGCTCGGCATGATTTTCCTGTGGCACGCGCGGCCCGACGCGCAGAACATGGCGGTCCATGCGCAGGCGACCTTCTGGTACGTGCTGCCGAGCCTGCCGATGTTCCTCCTGATCCCGCTGCTCCTGCGCTCGGGCTGGGGCTTCTGGACCGCACTGATCGCGGGATGCGCGCTGACCGTGGCGCTCTACCTCGCGATGATGGCGATCGGCTCGCGCTTTGGCCTCAAGCTGTGATCGCGGCGCGATGATCATCATGGGCCTCGACCCGTCGCTGTCGTGCACCGGCTGGGGCGTGGTGCGGAGCGAAGGCGCGCGGCTGAGCCATGTCGCCAACGGGCAGGTGCCGACCGACGCGAAGGCGCCGATGGCCGATCGGCTGCACCACCTCCACGATGCGGTCGCCGCGCTGATCGCCACCTATGCGCCCGACCGGGTCGCGGTGGAGGAGGTCTTCGCCAACAAGAATCCGCAATCGACGTTGAAACTTGCGCAGGCGCGCGGCGCGGTGCTCGCCGCCTGTGGCAGGGCCGGGGTGCCGGTGCAGGAACACGCCGCGCGGTTGGTCAAGAAAGCGGTGGTCGGCACCGGTGCGGCGGAAAAGGTGCAGGTCCAGGCCATGCTCAAGGTGCTGCTGCCCGGCGCGCAGGTCTCCGGCGCGGACGCTGCCGACGCGCTCGCGGTGGCGATCGCCGACGCGCACCTAGGCGGGCGCTGATGTTCCTCGTCGTTTTCCGCAACCGCAAGCGCGCCGACATGGACGCTGCGGCCTATGCCGCCGATGCCGATCGCATGGCAGAGATGGCCGCCGCGCAGCCCGGTTATCGCAGCTTCAAGTCGTACACCGCAGACGACGGCGAGGTCGTCGCGATCAGCGAATGGGACGACGAGGCCTCTGCTCGCGCATGGGGACGGCTTGCCGAGCACCGCGCGGTGCAGCACAAGGGGCGGGACGAATACTACGCCGAATATACGCTGTTCGCCTGCGCCGACCCGCGGGTGCACCGCTTCGAGGCAGGAAACGCATGACGATCCATTTCTACGGCATTCCCAATTGCGACACGGTGAAGAAGGCGCGCGCCTGGCTTGCCGAGCGCGGAATCGACTACACCTTCCACGACTACAAGAAGGAAGGCGCAGACCAGGATCACGTGCGCGGCTGGGTGCAGGCGGTCGGCTGGGAGCGGGTGCTCAACCAGAAAGGCACGACCTTCCGCAAGCTCGAGCCCGAGCAGAAAGAAGGCCTCGATTCCGAAAAGGCGATTCGTCTTATGGTGGCGCAGCCCTCGTGCATCAAGCGTCCGATCGTCGATCATCCAGGCGGATTGCTGGTCGGGTTCGATCCGGCCGAGTGGGACGCGGCGCTGGCGTGAACCCGTTCGAGATCGCGGGCGCCGTCTTCGGCCTCGCCAATATACTGCTGCTGGTGCGCCGCTCGGTGTGGAACTTTCCCGCCGCGATGGTGATGGTCACCTGCATCGGCTTCGTGATGGTCGAGGCGAGGCTCTATGCCGAGGCGGCGCTGCAGGCGTTCTTCTTCCTCGCCAACGTCTGGGGCTGGGTTCTCTGGTTGCAGGCCAAGGGAGCGGAGAGCGAGGTGCCGGTCGGCTGGCTCGGGTGGGCCGAGCGCAGCGCGTGGCTCGCGGGGACGATTGCAGCGAGCGTCGCGGTCGGCGTGATGCTCGCCCGCCATACCGATGCCGCCCTGCCGATGGTCGATAGTGCGGTGGCCGGGATGAGCGTCACCGCGCAGCTCCTGCTCGCGTTCCGTCGGATCGAGAACTGGTGGCTGTGGATCGCGGTCGACGCGATGTCCGTCGCGCTCTACCTCAACCGTGAGCTCTACCTGCTCGCGGGACTTTACGGGATTTTCCTCGTGCTGGCGGTGATCGGCCTGCGCGAATGGACCAGGGCCACGCAGTCCGACCTGCGCTCGGCGGGAGAGGCTTTCACATGATCCGCGTCTGTTTCCATGGTGCCGAGAGCACCGGCAAGTCGACCCTTGCCGCAAAGCTGGCTGAGGAGTGGCACTGTCCGCTCGTTCCCGAATACGGGCGGGTATACGCCGAAACCGTCTCGACCGATTTCACCCCCGAAGCCCTGTCCGCGATCGCCGCGGAGCAGGACAGGATGGCGCGAGAGGCGGCGCTCGCAGCGTCACCGCTGATGCTGCTCGACACCGACCCGCTGATGACCGCCGCATGGTCGCGCATGCTGTTCGGCGAAGCTGCGCCGGAGCTGCTCGCCTATCCGAAGGCGGACCTCTATCTGCTCTTCGCGCCCGACGTGCCGTGGGTGTACGACGACACCCGCTTCTTCGGATTGCACGAGGCGCGTGAGGAATTCTCGCAAGTCGCGGAGCACTTGCTGAATGAATCGGGCGTCACGTGGCGCACGATCGGCGGCGACTGGTCCGAGCGCGAGGCGGCGGTGCGTACCGCCATCGAACAGGCGCTCGGCTGAGGTTCAGGCTGCCGGTGCCAGGAGGATCGCCGATGCGAATGCTCGTCCTGCTCGCCGCCCTCGCTGCCGCCGCTCCGGCGCAGGCCCAGCTCGTCATCGCGCATCGCGGTGCGAGCGGTGAGCGGCCCGAACACACGCTCGCCGCCTACGAGCGGGCGATCGACGCTGGCGCCGACTTCATCGAGCCCGATCTCGTCGTGACCAAGGACCTCGTCCTCGTCGCGCGGCACGAGAATGAGATTTCGGGCACCACCGATGTCGCCACCCGCAGCGAATTCGCCGACCGTCGCAAGTCGAAGGAAGTCGACGGAGAGCTTGTTTCGGGCTGGTTCGCCGAGGATTTCACGCTCGCCGAACTGCGCACGCTGCGCGCCAAGGAGCGGCTCGGCACCTTGCGCACCGCGAACGCCCGCTACGACGGTCTCTACCAGGTGCCGACCTTCAGCGAGATCGTATCGCTGGTCCGCGCCAAGGCCGCCGAAAGCGGGCGAACCGTCGGTCTATACCCCGAACTCAAGCACCCGACCTTCCTGCTGCAGCAGGGCATCGACAGTGTCGACCTGCTGGTCGCGGCGCTGAAGAAGGAAGGGCTCGACGGGAAGGCGATCCCGTTGTTCGTGCAAAGCTTCGACATCGCTCCACTCCAGCGTCTGGACAAGCTGATCGACGTGCCGCTGGTTCAGCTCGTCTCGACCGAGGCCGGCCCGGCGGACGAGAAGGACTTGACCTATGCCGAGATGCTGACGCCCAGCGGTCTTGCGCACGTCGCCGCCTATGCCGATGCGATCGGTCCGGACGTGCGACTGATAGCGGGCGCCGACGGGAAATCGACCGGCCTCGTCGAAAGCGCCCATGCGGCAGGCCTCAAGGTTCACGCCTGGACGCTGCGTAAGGAGAACGCCTTCCTCCCCGTGGCTTTGCGCAAAGGGACCGCGGAGGGCGCGACGGGCGATTACGCGGCGGCGTGGACCGCGCTTGCGGCCACCGGCGTCGATGCGATCTTCACCGACGATCCGGCGCTGGCGGTCCCGCTCAGGCGTTCCGCACGGCCGTGACGATGTAGTTGAGAGCAGTGTTCCCCGACAGGTGCAGGCCTTTCGTCGGAGTGAACGCAATGCCCTGCGGCTCGCCCATCACGAAGCCCGCGTCCCATAGCATGTCGGACAGTTCGTCCGGCGTGACGAAATCGTCCCAGTCATGCGTGCCGCGCGGGATCATGCCGGTCGCTTCCGCCGCGCCTACCAGCAGCAGGCGCGAGGCTGGGGTGCGGTTGGGAGTCGACAGCACAAACAGTCCGCCGGGTGCGAGTCGGGCGGCGAGTGCGGCCAGGAACGCCGGCTTGTCGGCGACGTGCTCGATCACCTCCATCGCGGTGACGAGGTCGAACGTCCCGACGTCGAGCGCGCCGACTTCGCCCGCCATGTAGCGCACCGGCAGGCCCGAGCCATCGGCATGGACGCCGGCGGCGGCGACGTTCTCCGCTGCCGCATCGACTCCGGTCACATCGGCACCCAGGCGCGCGAGCGGTTCGCACAGCAGGCCCGCGCCGCAGCCCACGTCGAGCGCGGACTTGCCCTCGAGGGGACGCAGCGAATCGCGGCTCTGCGGCCAGTGTGCGTCGATCGCGGCGCGGAGGAAAGCGAGGCGCACCGGGTTGAGCTTGTGCAGCATCGCCGAAGACCCCTTCGGGTTCCACCAGTCGGCCGCCAGCTTGCCGAAGTGCGCGGCCTCTTCGGGCCGGATGGTTGCCGGGGGGCAAGAATTGGTATCTCCGGGGGTTGTTGCATCGACCATCCGCCACCCCTAACAGCGCGCCGGTAACCTATCCAGCAGGAGCAGCTTCGCTTGGCCCGGATCGTGATGAAATTCGGCGGCACCTCGATGGCCGGCACCGAGCGCATCCGGCGCGTGGCGAACATCGTGCGCAAGCAGGCTGCGAGCGGCAACCAGGTCGCCGTGGTGGTGTCCGCGATGGCTGGCGAGACCGATCGGCTGGTCAACTTCTGCCGCGAGGCGAACCCGCTTTACGATCCGGCCGAATACGACGTCGTCGTCGCGAGCGGCGAGCAGGTGACGAGCGGGCTCCTCGCGCTCACCCTTCAGGCGCTCGGCTGCAAGGCGCGCTCGTGGCTCGGCTGGCAGTTGCCGATCCATACGATCGAAGCGCATGCCAAGGCGCGGATCGAGGACATCGATTCGGACGCGCTCCTCGCCAGCATGGCGGCGGGCGAAATCGCGGTAATCCCCGGCTTCCAGGGCCTCGGCCACGACAACCGCGTGACCACGTTGGGGCGCGGCGGCAGCGATACCTCGGCGGTTGCGGTCGCGGCGGCGATCGGCGCGGATCGCTGCGACATCTACACCGACGTCGACGGGGTCTATACCACCGACCCGCGGATAGTCGCCAAGGCGCGCAAGCTGAAGGCGGTGACCTACGAGGAAATGCTCGAGCTCGCGAGCGTCGGAGCCAAGGTCCTCCAGACCCGCAGCGTCGGCCTCGCGATGAAGGAGGGCGTGCGGGTGCAGGTCCTCTCCAGCTTCATCGGCGACGACGCCGTACCCGCCGACGAAATCCCCGGCACGATGATCGTCTCCGAAGAGGAGATGGAAAAGTTATTGGAGAAGGGCGAAATGGAACGCCAGCACGTCACCGGAATCGCGCACGACAAGAACGAGGCGAAGGTGATCCTCACCCGCGTGCCCGACAAGCCGGGGGCGGTGGCGCACATCTTCGAGCCGCTGGCGCAAGCGTCGATCAACGTCGACATGATCATCCAGAACGTCGGCCGCGACAAGGGCGAGACCGACGTGACCTTCACCGTTCCGATGGCCGACCTCGCCCGCGCGCAGGCCCTGCTCGAGGACAAGCGCGGCGAGATCGGCTTCAACCGCATCATCACCGACAGCAAGATCGCCAAGATCAGCGTCGTCGGCGTCGGCATGAAGAGTCACGCGGGCGTTGCCAGCACGATGTTCAAGGCGCTCGCCGAGCGCGGGATTAACATCCAGGCGATCTCGACCTCGGAGATCAAGGTCAGCGTGCTGATCGACGAGGACGAGACCGAACTCGCGGTGCGCGTGCTGCACACCGCCTACGGCCTCGACGCGAACGAAAGCGACTAGCTCCGGGTCGGATGACCGCGTCAGCTTTCGCTATTCGCGGAAGGCGTTTTCCGACAGGCGCGTGATCGGAGTGAAAAGGTAGCTCAGGATCGAGCGGCTCTCGCCCCGCAGGCTGACGTTCGCCATCATTCCGGAACCGATCTTCAGCGGCTTGCCGTCGGGTCCCTTCAGCGTCTGGTCGGTCTGCACTTCGACGGTGTAGAAGCTCTCGCCTTGATCGTTCTGCACGGCATCGGGCGCGATCGAGGTGACCACGCCGTCCATCGAGCCGAACACCGCCGAATTGTAAGCCGTGATTTCCACCCTAGCCTTCTGGCCGAGGCCGACATTCGCGATATCGCTCGGTCGCACCAGCACCTCGACATAGAGCGTGTCGTCTGCCGGCACGATCTCGGCGACCGGCATTCCCGCGCTGACGCTGCCGCCGACGGTCGTCACCAGCACGCGGTTGACCTTGCCCGACATCGGCGCACGGATAGCCGTGCGATCGACCCGGTCGGACAGCGCGGGCAGGCTCTGCCGCTGCATCGACAACTCGGCCTGCGCCTGTGACAATTCCATGCCGGCGCGCGACTTCCAGTCGCTGAACTGCTGCGCGGTAGAGGCGCGGGCTTCAGCCACGGACGACTGTGCCCGCGCGACCGCGGCCTGTGCCGCAGACACCTCGTTCTGCGCGACCTGCGCGGCATTCTCGGCCTTGATCAGGTCCATCTTGGGCACGATCAGCTGTTCGGCCAGCGGCCGCAGCATCTCGAGCTCGCGCCGCGCGGTGACGAGATTCGACTGCCGCGCTTCCAGAATCGAACGCGCTTCATTGACCGAGCGTTCTGCCTGCACGACGCGGGCCTGGCCTGCCGCGCGAAGACCCGACAGTTCGGCCATGCGGGCCGAGTGCAGCGATTGCTCGACCGCGACCTGCGACGGTGCGGTTCCAGCGTAACTGGGCGATCCGCCCGCGACTTCGGCCTGCAACCGGGCGATCTTCGCTTCCAGCGCGTTCACGTTCGCCTCGGTGCTCCCGAACTGCGAATCGCTGAGCGTGGAACTGAGCCGCACAAGCAGTTGCCCCCGTGTCACCGTGTCGCCCTGCTTGACGAGAATCTCTTCGACGACGCCGCCTTCGAGGTTCGACACCACCTGCAACTTCGAACTTGGAACGATGCGCCCCATGCCGCGCACCGTGCGGTCGACCTGGGTCAGGGCCGCCCACGCCAGAAAGATCAGCACGAACGCGGCCAGGCCCCACAGAATCAGGTTTGCGGACTTGCGGGCGCGCAATTCCTCATCTTCGAACGCGAGTTCGTCATCTTGGAAGAACGAGCGGGTCATCTGCAGCATGGCGCTACCTCTTGCCGATCCGCGCGACGTTGCGCGTCAAGGTGTCAGGGGTTCCATCCATCGCAATCCGCCCGCGCGACATCAGAATGACGCGCGACACGAGGTTGAGCAGCGACGGGCGATGGGTGATGACGATCAGGGTGCGGCCCAGAAATTCCTCGCGCAAATTGACCATGAGGCGCGCTTCGGTGTCGGTATCGACCGCGCTGGTCGGTTCGTCGAAGACCAGCACCGGCGGGCTGCCGACGAGTGCGCGGGCCATCGCGATCGCCTGCCGCTGGCCGCCCGACAGCCCGTCACCGCGATCCGCCAAGGACACGTCATAGCCGTTGGGCATCGTGGCGATGAAGTCGTGCGCCAAGGCAGCCTTGGCCGCGCGGACCATTTCCTCGTCGTCCACGTCCTCGCGGCCGAGCAGGATATTGTCGCGGATCGATCCGGTGAGCAGCACATTGTCCTGCAACAGCGCGCCCACCTTGGCTCGCAGCGACGCTGGCGCGAGTTGACGGACGTCGGTCCCATCGACCATCACGAGGCCGCTGGTCGGTGGGTAAAGGCCGATGATGAGCTTGGCGATCGTCGACTTGCCCGACCCGACGGGGCCCACGAGAGCGACGTGTTCGCCCGGCTTTATGCGGAACGACACGCCCGTCAGCGCCAGTTCTGCTGCCCCCGGATAGCGAAAATCGACGTCGCGGAACTCGATCGCGCCTTCGACGGTCGACGGCATCAGGCCGGGACCCGTCTGCGGCCCCTCGGCCGGCTGCTCCATCAGCTGGTCGATTTGCTGGTACGCCGTTCGCGTGGCGTTGATCCGGGTGAGGAGGTTGGCGATCGCGCCTAGAGGGGCGACTGCGCGGCCGGCGAGGATGGAGCAGGCGATCAGGCCGCCCATCGTCAGGCTCTGGTTGGCGATTGCAAACACGCCGAAGATGACGATCCCGGTGTAGGCCATCGTCTGCGCGCTGCCCGCGACGTTGATCGAGAGATTGGACGTCAGGCGCTGGCGAAGCGAAGCCTGCGAGTGGCCGCGCATCGCCGCATCCCAGCGCTTCTCCAGCATGCCGCCCGCGTTGGCCGACTTGACCGTTTCGAGGCTGCCGATCGTCTCGACGAGCACCGCCTGCTTGCCGAGTGCCTCGCCCAGGGTGCGCGATGCGAGCCTGCGCATGACCGGCTGCGAGGCGAGCGCAGCAAGAACCACCAGCGGGATGAGGACCAGCGGCACCATGACCAGCCAGCCGCCGATCAGCGCGATGGCAATCAATGTGATGATCACGAAGGGCAGATCGACGAGCGTGGTCAGTGTCGCCGACGTGAAGAAATCGCGCAGTGTCTCGATCTCGCGCACCAGTCCCGCCAGACCGCCCGTTGAGCGGCGACCGAGATCGAGCCGCATTGCGAGGATCCGCGAAAAGATCGCGCGCCCGATGTCCCGGTCGACCCGCGCTCCGGCTACATCGACGAAATACGAGCGCAGCAGTTTCAGCACGAAATCGAACAGCAGTACGATCGCAAGGCCGATCGTCAGGCCGATCAGCGATTCGGTCGCATTGTTCGGTACGACACGGTCGTAGACCGTCATCGTGAACAGCGCGACGATCAGCGAGAACAGGTTGATCATCGCCGCAGCAACGCCGACCTTCACGTAGAGCGACCGGTTTCTCCGAAGCGGTCCGGACAGCCATTCTGCTATCCGGGGCTTCGGTTCCTCTACTTCCATCTGTCCGTACATTGCCCCCCCCAGGCACTCGTCAGACTGCGACGAGCGTTTGCGTATACATCAATTGAGACTGATCCTGCAGCGTCTGGTCGTTGCTGCCAAGGAGGCTGGCTTGCCATGCGTCAACCTGGGTCATGGCATCGATCGCCTCGGCATCGTCGCGGTCGCAGCAGTATTCCACACCGTTTACCTTACCGTCGTTGTTATACTCATCGAGTGCGCTGTGGATTTGGGATCCGGACAGCGCCAGGTCTTCGCCCGGAAGACTCTTCGAGTTCCACGATGTGGTGCTGGTAGCGATTTTCGCGTCGAACTCGAAAATCGCCGTCTTGATGGCCTCGTGGAAGTTGGTGTTGGTGTTGGTGTCAGTATCCAAATACTCGTCACCGTTGTTCTTGATGCCGTCGGATTTCGTGTCGTCCGAGTTTTTGTTGCTGGCGAATTGCTGCAGCCAGTCGATTGCAGCGTCGATCGATTCACGTGGAGTCAGGTAGCCATCTGCGCCATCGACCGTGCCGATGCAGTCGGTCTGCCCCGCATCGGGATTGTTGGCGAGGAAGTTGAGCCACGTCGCAACCACGTCGCGGCCAACCATCCAGATGCCATCCGCTTGGCCACCGTTCGTCTGCCGGTTCGATGCGTTGATAAGCGAGACTGCATCCTCATAGCTGATGAAGATGGTATCTTCGTTGGCGTCGGTCAGGCCATTCTGGTTGTAGTCGCCAATGAGCAGGCCAGCAGTCTTCGCATTATCCAGCGGCTTGGCGTCGTTGAGGCCATCCTTGGCCAGCAAGTTGACGAAGCCGTCGCCGCTTGAATCGATCGGCGAAATGCTGCCGTTGCCGTCGTGATCGACCGCATATAGGAGTTCGTCCTCTGCAAACCCGGGCTTGCCCTCCTGCTTGTCTTCGTCGCCGTTGTGTCCGTTCCAGAACTTGAAGCCGTTGTTGCTCCAGAAGCCTGGCGTGCCGACGCCGACGCAATCCTCGTCGAGGACGTAGTAGTTCGCGTCGTCGCTGACGGTATTGGTCTCCTTTCCGATATAGACGTCCTCGGCCTTCACGCTGGCAGTATTCTCGTGTTGGCCAAGTCTTGAATCGAGCGAGTAATAGATGTCGAGCTGGTCTTCGACTTCGTCGGTGTTTGGGTCGTCATTCACCGCGAGCACCACATTCTCGAGGATCATGTCGCCGTCACCATCGAGGGCGATCCAGTCCTCGCCGGCCTCTTGCGTCCCGTTCCGGTTGAGGTCGACCCACGCGCCAAGCGCGGGATCGTTGTAGTCGATGGTCGTCTTCGTCGCGAGGACGCCGTCGTCGATGACGTAGTCTTCCATCGCGATCGCGGTGAGTGCGACGTTGCCGGTGTTCGTGAGCGTTACCTTGAACTGCACGATATTGCTGGTCGAGGCAGCCGAGCCGTCTGGATCGTCCTCGTCCTGGTACGTCGGGACCACGTTCGTCTTGACGTACTTCTGGATCGCGATTTCGGGATCCGGGACGAAGTTCGTGAGGTTGACGTTGCTCGCCACGAAGCCGGATTCGACCGTGCCGACGTCCACCTCGCCGATTACCGCGTAGCTACCTTCCGGCGTCTCTTCGGCGACCGTGTAGGTCCCCGGAAGCAGGTCGGTGAACTCGTAGTAGCCGGTGAGCGGGTCGGTGGTGGTGGTGATCGGATCGCCGTTGCCATCGAGCACCGGATCGCCATTCCCGTCGAGCAGGACGATTGTTACCGCACCGCCCGTCCAGGTTTGCGTCTCGCCGCCAACCTCGCCGTCGAGGTCTTCCAGCTTGTAACCGCTGATCTCGCCGAACTTGACGTTGGTGAAGTCGGCGTCGGTGACCTCGAACCCGCTCTCCTGGTCGGCGAGCGTGACGGTGAGCGGGGTGACGTTGATCCAGCCGTTGCCGGCGGGATCGACCTCGCGCACCTCGTAGTCGCCCGGCAGCAGGTCGGTGAACTCGTACTTGCCGTCGACCGTGTACTCCTCGGCGATCTTGACCCCGTCCTTGTAGAGCTGGATCAGGACCGGCTCGTGTTCCCACACCGTGCGGTCGTCGTCGGTCGCGTTCGAGCCGTCGGCGTCCTCGTACTTGGTGCCCGCGATCGAGCCGTAGCGGACGTTGGCGAAGTCGGCGTCGGTGACCTCGAACCCGCTCTCCTGGTCGGCGAGCGTGACGGTGAGCGGGGTGACGTTGATCCAGCCGTTGCCGGCGGGATCGACCTCGCGCACCTCGTAGTCGCCCGGCAGCAGGTCGGTGAACTCGTACTTGCCGTCGACCGTGTACTCCTCGGCGATCTTGACCCCGTCCTTGTAGAGCTGGATCAGGACCGGCTCGTGTTCCCACACCGTGCGGTCGTCGTCGGTCGCGTTCGAGCCGTCGGCGTCCTCGTACTTGGTGCCCGCGATCGAGCCGTAGCGGACGTTGGCGAAGTCGGCGTCGGTGACCTCGAACCCGCTCTCCTGGTCGGCGAGCGTGACGGTGAGCGGGGTGACGTTGATCCAGCCGTTGCCGGCGGGATCGACCTCGCGCACCTCGTAGTCGCCCGGCAGCAGGTCGGTGAACTCGTACTTGCCGTCGACCGTGTACTCCTCGGCGATCTTGACCCCGTCCTTGTAGAGCTGGATCAGGACCGGCTCGTGTTCCCACACCGTGCGGTCGTCGTCGGTCGCGTTCGAGCCGTCGGCGTCCTCGTACTTGGTGCCCGCGATCGAGCCGTAGCGGACGTTGGCGAAGTCGGCGTCGGTGACCTCGAACCCGCTCTCCTGGTCGGCGAGCGTGACGGTGAGCGGGGTGACGTTGATCCAGCCGTTGCCGGCGGGATCGACCTCGCGCACCTCGTAGTCGCCCGGCAGCAGGTCGGTGAACTCGTACTTGCCGTCGACCGTGTACTCCTCGGCGATCTTGACCCCGTCCTTGTAGAGCTGGATCAGGACCGGCTCGTGTTCCCACACCGTGCGGTCGTCGTCGGTCGCGTTCGAGCCGTCGGCGTCCTCGTACTTGGTGCCCGCGATCGAGCCGTAGCGGACGTTGGCGAAGTCGGCGTCGGTGACCTCGAACCCGCTCTCCTGGTCGGCGAGCGTGACGGTGAGCGGGGTGACGTTGATCCAGCCGTTGCCGGCGGGATCGACCTCGCGCACCTCGTAGTCGCCCGGCAGCAGGTCGGTGAACTCGTACTTGCCGTCGACCGTGTACTCCTCGGCGATCTTGACCCCGTCCTTGTAGAGCTGGATCAGGACCGGCTCGTGTTCCCACACCGTGCGGTCGTCGTCGGTCGCGTTCGAGCCGTCGGCATCCTCGTACTTGGTGCCCGAAATCGAGCCGTATTGGGCGTTTCCAAAGTTCATGGGCCCTGCGACACCGAACACGCCGCTGACCTTGTCCGCGGTGGTCGTATTGCCCTGCTTGTGTGGCAAGTCGTTTGCCGTGAACGTGTAGTTTTCGAGGACGGCGTTTACGGTGGCACTGCCGTCGAAGGTGTTGAACCACGTTCCGTCCTTGGGGATTTCAGTGATCGTCAGCTTGTAGGTATCGGCGACGGGTAGGAAAATGGTGTACTTACCGGTGCTGTCGGTCGTGGCCGTGCCCTGCACGGTCGTGACTGTATCGGGGTCATTTCCACTCCCCTCGATCGTGTATTCGAGGGTGTAATCGAATTTCCAGCCGCCAAGGGCGAGTTCCGTGTTGTCCCAGACCCCATCGCCATCGGTGTCTTGCCATTTGTACCCGTAAATCGGGGTACCGGTGGGTGCCTTCGACACCGACCATTCTTCGAAGCCGTCGTTGGTGGTGTAGCTACCGTAGATGGTAGTGGGTGAATCGTCGGCGTTGTTCGAAACAGCGCCGTCGATGGTGATGGTATCGTCGACGTTGGTAATGCCGTCCGTGGAATCGAGCGTTCCGGTTGCGCCGAATTCTGAGTAAAGCGTGACCAGGGTCTGGTTCTCTACCGCCCCCCCGAAGTTCGATTTCGGCACGTAGAAAAACATGTCCGATCGACCGCTTCCCGCCTGAAGCGAATAGTCGAGGAGGATGCTGGTATTCCCTGTGCCGTCTATGTCGTAGACTGCCGTCGCATTGTCATCGAACCAGTCGCCGTCGATCGTTCCTTCCGCCGACCCGGCGGCAAGCGCGCTCTTGTAGATGATCAGTTTGTCGAGCGAGATCAGGGGCGCACTGTTGAGCTGGTTGATGTCGAGCCGGAACTCGTAATAGACGACGCCGTCGATGGTGACTTCCGGCACGTCGCTAAGCAGCAAGTCCTTCGTGAAGGTGGGCGAGGTGTTCTCGTCGTAATTCGGGAAGGTTCCCGAATGATCCGACGTGTTGTATCCGTCTTCGTTGCCGGTCGCCTGAACGCGCACGAACGCGTTGATAACGCCGGTTCCTGACGTCGAATTGGGCGCTGTCGCAAAGAAGAGGCCGCCGTTAATCTTGGCTCGGTCGCCGGTCTTCGTCGTCAGATCGTAATAGGTGACGTCGTCCGCAGTTCCTGCACCGTTTGCGTCTAAATATGAAGCTTGACCGGTAGCCATCGCACATCCTCCTCACGTTGGACGGCGAGAAAGCTGCTTTGTGTCGGGCCCTTGCGAAGAGTGGGAGATGGAGCAACCCCTAGCCCCGTCCGCTGCCACTCGAGCAATTGACGACGTTACGACGTACCCTACTCGAAAGAGAGGGGACAAAACGCACACGACGTACAACCCGTTTAGAAAGATTTTTGGCCCGCACGCAGTCCACGCGACTCGCGTCCGTAAGTGCGAAGTTAAGCTTCGGTTAACCAGAGTCAAACGGAAATAGTGTTCCACTGTGGGACATTAGCGGCGATCCGAAAGGTGCCTCGATCTGATTCCGAGCAGCCGCCCGCCCGATCAGTCGTAATCTGGCTTCGTCCGCCGACGGCAGGACGTCTTGCCGCATCGTGTCAGCGCGCTTAAGCGCGCGCCATGAAGACCTACCCCAAGACCAGCGCCCTCATGGCCCGCGGCCGCGCGTTCCTCGGCACCGAATACGCCATCTTGTGCGGTGCCATGAGTTGGGTGTCGGAGCGCAATCTCGTCAGCGCGATCAGCAACGCGGGCGGGTTCGGGGTGATCGCTTGCGGAGCGATGACCCCCGAACTTCTCGATGCGGAAATCGCGGCCACGCGCGCCCTGACCGACAAGCCGTTCGGCGTAAACCTCATCACGATGCATCCGCAGCTATTCGACCTGATCGAGGTCTGCGCGCGGCATCGGGTCGGGCACGTCGTGCTCGCCGGCGGCATCCCGCCGAAGGGCAGCGTCGAGGCGATTAAGGCGTTCGATGCCAAAGTGATCGTGTTCGCTCCCACGCTCGCGCTCGCCAAGAAGCTGCTGCGTAGCGGCGGCGATGCGCTCGTCATCGAAGGGATGGAGGCGGGGGGGCACATCGGTCCGGTATCGACCAGCGTCCTCGCGCAGGAATTTCTGCCGGAGCTCGCCGCCGACAACCTCGTGTTCGTCGCGGGCGGGATCGGCCGGGGCGAGGCGATCGCCGGCTACCTCGAGATGGGCGCGGTCGGCGTCCAGCTCGGGACGCGCTTCGCCTGCGCGACCGAGAGCATCGCGCACCCGGACTTCAAGAAGGCCTTCTTCCGCGCCGGTGCGCGCGATGCGGTGGCAAGTGTGCAGGTCGATCCCCGGCTGCCGGTGATCCCGGTTCGCGCGCTCAAGAACAAAGGGACCGAGGCGTTCACCGCCAAGCAGCTCGAGGTTGCCAATATGCTTGATTCCGAAGGGATCGAGATGCTCGAGGCGCAACTCCAGATCGAGCATTATTGGGCCGGCGCCCTTCGTCGTGCCGTTATCGACGGTGATGTTGAGAATGGCAGCCTGATGGCCGGCCAGTCGGTCGGCATGGTCAAGACCGAAGAGCCGGTCGCCGACATTATCACGCAACTGATGGCGCAGAGCGAGGAAGCATTGAATCGGAGGTGACAATGCGTGTCGAGCGACTGGACCACGTGAACATCGCGACCGACCGGCTTGAGGAGACGGTCGAGTTTTGCGAGCGAATCCTCGGCCTCACGCGCATCGACGCGCCGCCGCCGTTGACCCGACACACCGCTGCGTGGATCGCCGACGGCAGCGGGCAGGCGATCTTTCACATCAACACGATGGACGCGCCGCGTTCGGTCGAGCGCGCGGTCGAGCCGGGCGGTGAGGGCGGGCCGATCCATCACATCGCCCTCAAGTGCCGCGGCTACGATGCCCTGATCGAACGGCTCGACGCCGCCGGGGCCAGCTACACCTGCAACCTGATCGAGCGGATCGGACTGCGCCAGGTGTTCACCACCGATCCCAACAACGTGCTGCTCGAGCTGAATTTCTTCGCCGACTGACCGCTCAGCCGATCGGCTTGGGCTGCCACAATTCGACCTTGCGGCCGTCGCAGTCCATGATGTGCGCGAAATCGCCGTTCATCTCGCCGAACATGGTCATCACCGGCTCGACCCCTTCGGCGGCGCAGTGCGCGAGCATCGCGGCAAGGTCGTCGACCATGAGGTTGAACATGAATGGCTCCGGCGACGGCTCGAAATAAGTCGTCTCGGCCTTGAACGGACTGAACACGGTGCCGGCGCCCGGATGGGCCGCCGCCGTTTCGGGCAGGAAGACGGTCCCGCCCCAGTCCATGAAGTCGATGCCGAGAACCCGAGTGTACCACGCAGCGGTGGCCGTCGGATCGGACGATTTGAAGAACAGGCCGCCGAGGCCGAGCACCTTCGCCATCGCGCGCCGACCTTACCGGAACCAGCGCACGCGGCGCTTGGGCTGCGGCAACTTGCCGGAAACGCCGAACAAGAAGTTTGCCAGCACGGCCGCTTGGTTCTTGGTCAGGATGTAGTGGAATTCGTCCACCGGATCGGTCTTCGGATCACCGGCGCGGTGCCTGCTCTGCAAGCGCAGCACCACCCGATCGCCAAGGTCTTGGTGGGTCCAGCCGACCAGCGCGCCGAAGCCACCCATGCGTTCCGAACTGTCGTCGTCCATCGTCACGAGTCCTCCCGCCACCCTTGTTAACCTTTCGGCGCAGCAAGGGAAGCGGGAGAAATGCGCGAAGGGATTCGGTCAGGCGAACGCGTCCTTCTTGACCGTGATGACCTGAGCGTAGGTGAATTCCTTCAGGCCATCGAGGCCGTATTCGGCACCGAAGCCCGACTGCTTGTGCCCGCCGAACGGGGCGAGCGGGCTGATGTGCAGGAATTCGTTGACCCAGACTGTGCCGGTCTCGAGCTGCTCGGCGATCTCGACGCCCTTGTCCGGGTCGGCGGTCCAGACGGCGCCGGCAAGCCCGTATTCGGATGCATTGGCGCGCGCGATGACTTCCTCGGTGGTTGAGAACTTCATCAGCGGCATGACGGGGCCGAACTGCTCCTCGGCCACGATCCTGGCATCCTCGGGCGGATTGTCGAGGATCGTGATCGGCACGTAGTAACCCGAACCCGAAGGATCGACATTGCCGCCGACGAGGAATTTGTAGCCGTTCTCCTTCGCATCCTCGATCAATTCGCAAACGCGGTCGAACTGCTTCTTGTTCTGGATCGGGCCCACTCCGGTACCCTGCTGGCTGCCGTCGCCGACCGTCACGCCCTTCGCGTATTCGGCGATCGCTGCTGACAGCTCGTCGTATATGTCTTCATGGATGTAGATCCGCTTCGCCGCGACGCATATCTGGCCGGCGTTCGAGAAGCTCGACCAGAACAGCTGCTCGGCCACCTTGGAGACATCGGCGTCGGGGAGCACGATCGAGGCGTCGTTGCCGCCGAGCTCGAGGGTGATGCGCTTCAGGTCCTTCGAGGCACCTTCCATGATCCTCTTGCCGGTCGCGGTCGAGCCGGTGAAAGTAATCTTGTCGATGTCCGGATGTTCGGTGATGAGCGGGCCGAGCTCGTCGGGTCCGGTGATGATGTTGACCGTGCCGGCAGGCACCACGTCCTTGATCAGTTCGGCGATGCGCAGTGTGGTGAGCGGGGTGAAGGGCGAGGGCTTGAGCACGATCGTGCAGCCCGAAACGAGCGCGGGCACAATCTTCTGGATCGCCATCATCACCGGGAAGTTCCACGGCACGATGCCGCCGACCACACCGACAGGCACGCGGCGGGTCCGGCTGAGGCGAGTGTCGTCGTCCTGGTTGACCACGTCGTCTAGCTTCAGCCCCGACTGCGCCATCGCGAGGCCCGCGGCCCCGAAAATCTCCTGCTTCGCCTGGTGATGCGGCTTGCCCTGCTCGCTGGTCAGCAGGCGGTAGAGTTCGTCCGCGTTGTCCTTGATCGCGGCGGCGATGCCCATCACGACCTTTTGGCGCTCCTCGGGCGAGGTCTTGCGCCAACTCTGGAAGGCACGGCGGGCGGCTGCGACCGCGCGGTCGAGTTCGTCCTTGCCGCACGCCGGCACGCTGCCGACGACCTGCTCGTTGGCCGGGTTGAGAACGTCAAGCGTCCCGGCTGTGCTGACGAGTTCGCCGTCGATCAGGCAGGAATGGGTCGCGGGCATGTCTCTCTCCTTGGCAGGTGTGATTCGGTCCTTACTCGCAACCTAGCCGCAGCTTGCCTGCTTCGCCAACGCCGTTGCGTCGGGTCGGCGCTGGACGAAGACAACCGGGCTGCTAGGGTCGGTGTGACGGCGGGCGGCAAGGAGAGCGATGCATGTGCGATGAAACCGATCTCGAAGAGTTTGCCCGCCAAGGGACCAATCGCCGGGCCTTCGTCGCCGGCGGTGCGATGGCGAGCCTGGCCGCTTGCACGTCGGTAGAAACCGGCGGTGGCGCCGCCACCCTTACCGAAACGATGGTGTCGATCCCGACGCCCGATGGCACCATGGATGCCTTTTTCGTGCATCCGGCCAAACCGGCGCCCGCGGTTATCTTGTGGCCCGACATTGCAGGCCTGCGCGAAGCCAAGAAGGCGATGGCACGGCGATTGGCCGGCAGCGGCTATGCCGTGCTGGTCGCCAATCCTTATTACCGCGATGCGCCCGCTCCGCAATTTGCAGATTTCGCAGCCTTCCAGGCGCAGGGCGGGTTCGAGAAAGTCGGGCCGTGGCGGACCAAGGCGACGGCGCCCGACGCGATCGGCCGCGATGCCACCGCGCTCGTTGCCTGGCTCGACGCCCAGCGCGCGGTGAACACGAAGCGCGGGATCGGCAACCAGGGGTACTGCATGGGCGGATCTTTCACGATCTATACGGCTGCGGCGGTCCCCGGCCGCGTCAAGGCGGCCGCGAGCTTCCATGGCGGTGGCCTCGTTACCGACAAGCCCGACAGCCCGCACCGCCGTCTGCAACTGGGAACGGGCTACCTTATCGCCATCGCGAAGAACGACGACAGCAAGCAGCCGACGGCCAAGACCATGCTGCGCGAAGCGGCCGATGCTGCCGGTGTGCAGGCCGAGATCGAGGTCTACGCCGCCGACCACGGCTGGTGCGTGCCCGACAGTCCCGCCTACAACCAGGCGGAGGCGGACCGGGCCTGGACGCGGATGCTGGCGCTCTACGGCAAGCTCTAGACGAAATCCTCGGTATCGATGGTGGCCTGCATCGCCGCGCTGTAGCGCGGGCCGCTGACGGTAGCATGGTTGATCAGATCGCCCGCCGCCTCGATGGTCGAGGCAGGGATGTCGAGCGACAGCGTGGCGAAATTCTCCTCGAGGTGAGCGATACTCGTCGTGCCCGGAATCGCATGGACGTGCGGCCCCTGCGCCAGCAGCCACGCGAGTGCGAGCTGTGCCGGGGCGACGCTCGCTCTTTCCGCCAGTGCATCGAAGCGGGCGATCCGTTCGCGGTTGGCGGGCCAGTGGTCGTCCATGAATCGCGGCATCGTGCGGCGAATGTCGCGCTCGCCGAATTGCGGCACGTCGCCCAGTTCACCGCCCAATGCCCCGCGCCCGACAGGAGAAAAGGCGACGAAGGCGATGCCGAGTTCGCGCGTGGTTTCGAGAGCGGCGATTTCGGGCTGGCGCGTCCACAGCGAGTATTCGGTTTGCACCGCCGCCATCGGGTGAACCGCGTGGGCCTCGCGGATATGCGCCGCACTCCATTCGGAAACGCCGTAGCCACCGATCTTGCCCGCCTCGATGGCGCGGGACAGCGCGCCGACCGCATCCGCAATGGGAACCTTCGGGTCGAACCGGTGCATGTAGAACAGATCGATCCGATCGGTCCTGAGCCGTGCCAGACTGTCATCGATCGATTGCAACATGGCCGCTGGTGAACAATCGATACCCCGCCGTTCGCCTTCGATCACGATACCGGTCTTGCTCGCCAGAAGGAAATCCGCGCGCCGTTCCGATACGGCCTCGCCCAGCAGGGATTCGTTGCGACCCAAGCCATAAATGTTCGATGTGTCGAGATGGTCATAGCCAAGCTCCAGCGCGCGTTCGAGCAGCCTGACCTTGTCGGCGTGCGGCGGCGGGTCGCCGTAGGCCCACGACAGGTTCATGCAGCCGAGGCCGACGGGCGCGACCATGCGGCCCGCGAGTGTGCGTTTCTCGATCATCCCGTGCACCTAGCGGGGGCGCGCCCGGATTAGAAGTTACCGCGCACCGACAGCGAGAAGATCGGTCCGATCAGCCGGTCGCGGCTCTCGATCGAGGCGATTGGCGTTGCCCCGCGCAGGCCTGTGTAGATCGTCCGTTCGCGGCGCGAGCGGGCGTTGAGGAGATTGCCCGCTTCCGCGCGTACGGTCAGTCCGAACAGGTCCTTGTGCTCAATGAACAGGTTCGCAAACCACGGGCCTTCCCATAGCCGGTCGACCTCGGTTCGTCGGTAGCGCGGCAGCACGTGATTGTGGCTCGCTTCGCCGCCGTAGGCCCAGTTGCTGCCGGGAATGTCGTGGCGCAACGACAGGAAGGCCTGCCGGTTGACGAACCCGCGCCACTGGCGCTTCTCGCCGGTGAAGGGGTCGCGCAGCCGCGAGGTCTGGAGCACAAACGTGCCGTCGAGCCGCACACCCTTGAGGCCGATCGGATCAAGATTGATGGTGCTGGTCGAAACGATCGCCGCCGCCCAGGCCTTGGGCACGTTGCCGATCGCTTCGCCGCCGGGCACTGGGATCACATCGACGTAATCCTCGACATCGCGATAGACGAAGCGGAACTGCTGCGAGCCCCACGGCCCGAGCTTCTTGTTGATCTCGCCTTCGTAGCTCCAGTCCTGCTGCGGCCGCAGGTCGGTGTTGCCCGAATTGGCGGTGTCGTCGTTAAGGTTTGCGCGGGCGAGGAAATCGTAGAACGACAATTGCAGAACCCGGCGACGAATCTTGAGCGATGCGTCGAACGTGTCGCTCGGCTTCCAGGCCAGCGACAGGGTTCCCTTGGGGCGGAAGAAGGTGCGGTTCAGCCCCATCGCGCCGGTCTGCGTGATTGTCGAGCGCTCGGCCCCGCCGACGATCTGGATCGACAGCGTGTCGGTGAGCGGTCGGCCGAAGCTGAGCAGCGCTTCGTAGCGGTCTTCCTTCACCCCGCCAGTGCCTTCGGGATAAGGCGAGTAGATGAACGCGTCGCCGGCGCCCAGTACGCCAAGGCTGGCGACGTTATCGAGCGAGTTGAACGCCGCCTCGCCCGACAATTGCCAATCGCCGCCGAGCATCTTCCACGAATATTCCCCCCGCGCGATCGTTTCGCCTAGGTCGCCGACCTGCGCGTAGCCGCTGCCGACCGACGGCGTTGCATCGGCGTAATCGGTCACAACCTCCTCGAAGAAGGGTTCGTGGCTGAACCGGCGCAGGCCGATCGTCTTGAGCCGTCCCGGGCCCAAGCCGAACTCGTAGTCGCCCCCGATCTCGTAGTTCCAGGTCTTGTTGCGCTGGCGCACGGTGCGTATGCGGTCGGGCAGCCCAGGAGAGACCCGCGCGCCGCGCTCGTCGTAGATGCCGTAGACGCGCTGGTAGTGGCCGTTGAGGTGAGCCAGGTTGCCGCCGGTCCCGGTCCAGGTCAACTTGCCCGACAGCTTGGGCGCGTCGTAGTCGTTGGTCCAGACGTCGTTGCGGGTCTCGGTGATCACGCCGCTGCCGTCGAAGATCAACGTCGGCCCGCCGGCCGCGCTGCGCCCCGCCTGATTGTTGTCGAGACCGACCTCGTATTCCAGCGCGCCGCTACGGCCGCTGACCGACACCGCGCCGCGGGTGAACAGCGGATCGGCGTAGTGCGCGCGCACCTGCCCGGTCAGGCTGAACTGCCCCGACACTCCGCCGCTCGAGGTATAGACGACGTTGGCGACCTGCCCCGACAGGCCGGGCAGGTCCAGTGTGGCGCCGTCGACGATCTCGATCCGCTCGACATTCGCCGCCGGTATGCGCGACAGCAGCGTACGCAGATCGTCGGATTTCGAAGACGGGCGCTGACCGTTGAACAAAACGTTCCCGGTGGCCTGGCCCAGCCCGCGCAGGTTTTCACTATCGCGGATCTGGAAGCTCGGCACCTGTTCCAGCATGTCTTGCGCGGTCTTCGGTGCATATCGGGCGAAGTCGGCGGGGGTGTAGACCTGTCGTCCATTGCCAGAGGGGTCGGGAGCGGCAGCGGTCGCGGCGGGCACGGCTTCGCTGCTGACCGCAGTTTGCGCGAATGCAGGCGAAGCCAGCACAGTCGATGCGAGCAGCGGCAGTATCGCGACAATTTTCATGTGGTTGCAGTCCCCAACTTCCTCGATGAGGAGCACTAGGCTGGCCCGTCGCAGACCTCTCGCTAGCCTCGACCAGCGGGGAAATGGATTCGATAGGAGCACCGGACCCGCCACGAACGGCTGACGCCGCCGGACGGACGACATTCTGCTGAAGAACCTGCTTCAATCGGTCATCTGCCAGTCCGGTTTTCCTTGCCCGCGGCTCCGCGCGCCTTACGATATCGCTGCAGGCAGGGAGACCGGGATATGGGTTCGATCATCACACTGGCGCTGATACTCGCGGTGGTGTTCATCTTCATCGCATCGGGCGTGAAGGTCGTCCGGCAGGGCTTCGTCTATACCATCGAGCGGTTCGGCAAGTTCACCCTCGCCGCCGATCCCGGCATGCACCTGATCATCCCGTTCATCGACCGCGTCGGGCAGAAGGTGAACATGATGGAGCAGGTGCTCGATATCCCGGGACAAGAGATCATCACGCGCGACAACGCCATGGTCGGGGTCGACGCGGTGGTCTTCTTCCAGGTGCTCGATGCGGGCAAGGCCGCGTACGAAGTGCACAACCTCTACGGCGCGATCATGGCGATCACGACGACAAACCTGCGCACCGTGATGGGTTCGATGGACCTCGACGAGACGCTGTCGAAGCGCGACGAGATCAACGCCCGCCTGCTCGGCGTGGTCGATCACGCGACTTCGCCGTGGGGCGTGAAGATAACGCGGGTCGAGATCAAGGACATCCGACCGCCGCTCGACATCTCGGAAGCGATGGCGCGGCAGATGAAAGCCGAGCGCCTGAAGCGCGCCGAAATCCTCGAGGCCGAGGGCGAACGGGCAAGCCGTATCCTGCGCGCCGAGGGCGAGAAGCAGTCGGCGATCCTCTCGGCCGAAGGCAAGCGCGAGGCCGCTTTTCGCGATGCCGAGGCGCGTGAGCGGGCCGCGCAGGCCGAAGCCGAGGCGACCCGCGCGGTCTCCGACGCGATCTCGCAGAGCGGCAACCAGGCGATCAACTACTTCATCGCGCAGGAATACACAAAAGCGGTCGCGAAGTTCGCGACGAGCCCGAATGCCAAGACGATCCTGTTCCCGGTCGAGGCCACGCAGCTCATCGGCTCGCTCGGCGGGATCGGCGAACTGATGCGCGAAGCGATCAGGCCGGGCGAGGGCGCGGCGACACTCCCGCCGCCGCCTGATGGGGTCGCGGTCCCTCCGGTGCGCCAGCGCGCCGCCGTGCCGCGGACAGGCGGGGAAGAGTAGGGGGCGGCGATGAACTGGTTCGGAGAAACCGACGCCTACTGGATCTGGTTCGCGTTCGGACTCGTGCTCGCCGGACTCGAGATGCTGGTTCCGGGCGTCTACCTGATCTGGCTCGCGCTCGCGGCGTTGGCGACCGGCGCGCTGACTTTCGCACTCGATCTGGGCGTGCCGATCCAGATCGTGAACTTCGTTTTCTTGTCGCTGATCATCGTCTTTTCGGCAAAGCGGATCATGCGCGACCAGCCCATCGTGAGCTCCGACCCGCTGCTCAACAATCGCATGGGCCGACTGGTCGGCCAGACCGGAACGGTGGCCGTCGCGATCGAACACGGCGAAGGGCGCGTGCGGCACGGCGACAGCGAATGGTCGGCGCGCGGCCCCGAGCTGCCCGCAGGGACCCGCGTGCGGATCACCGGCTTCGACGGCGGTACGCTGATCGTCGAGCCGCTTACATTGCTCCCGGACGAAAGCGGGGAAGCCTAACCGGCGAGCTTCTCGTTGAAGCGCCCGTGCTTGCGGTAGCGGGTCATCCAGCGATCGAGGAAAAGGCCCAGCGGCCGCGCGGTGACGCCCAGTTCCTTGAGGCCGGGCAGCGCACCTGAAGGACCGTTTCCGGCCTTAAGCAGCGCCCACTGGTCGCTGTTCATCGGCGTGCCGGGGAGGGCGGCGAACACCGCCGAGATACCGTCGGGCACGTCGATGAAGCCACGCTTGCGGTTCTGCGCAGCGGCGATCCGCTCGTTCAGCGCGCGCATCGTGATCGGTTCGGGACCGGCAATTTCGTAGGTCTTGCCGCCATGCTTCGCCGGATCGGCGAGCGCCGCGACGATCGCTTCGGCAGCATCGTCGACGTGCAGAGCCTGGACCGGCGCATTGGGCGCGAACACCGGCAGCACCGGAAGCGTCGCGATCAGCCCGGCGAACATATTCACGAAGCTGTCGTCCTCCCCGAACAGGACCGAGGGGCGCAGCACGGTCGCATTCGGGAACGCGGCAAGGACCGCGGTCTCGCTCTCTGCCTTCGCACGCGCGTAACCGGCGGGCGACTCCGCATCGGCTCCGATCGCGCTGACATGGACGAGCGCGGTCGCTCCGGCCTCTCGCACTGCCTGCGCCACGTTCCCGGCACTCCCGGCGATCGCCGTCATCAGGTCGCCGCTGAATGTGCCGACGAGATTGATGACGGCATCGGAACCGGCGACCGCCGGAGTCAGCGTCGCTGGCCGCGTTGAATCGACCCGCGCGAACTGGAGCTGTCCGAGTTGGGCGAGCGGCTTCAGCTTCCACGCCTTCTCCGGATGCCGACTGGCCACGCGCACGCGCGCCCCACGCCGCAGCAGCGCCTGCGCGACATGATCGCCGAGAAATCCGCTGCCGCCGATGATCGTCACCAGCTTGCCGTCGAGAGGATGCGTCCTGGCCATGCTTACCCTTGCCGAAATTGCCCGCCCGCCCTGCCGCAACCCGCTGTCTTTCGCAACGGGCCATACTTCAATCGATGATGGCGCGTTGACAAGCGCGCGCCCCCTTCGTATCGGCCCGCCCCTACCCGCCGGGCGGCTTCGACGTTCGCCCGCGCATCCGGTGCCCAGATGGCGGAATTGGTAGACGCACCGTCTTCAGGTGGCGGCGCTCGCAAGGGCGTGGAGGTTCGAGTCCTCTTCTGGGCACCATTTGTTCTTCTCAAAACATCCCAAAAAGTCTATAAAGTCCCGGAAATCCAAGGAATTTGGCCCTTGGACCGTCCCGGAACGTGTCAGGAACATCCAGGCATTCCGAGAACATTTGCGGGCCTTTTGCGGATTTCGGTGTAAACCACATTCGAGAAAGGCCCGCACGTGCCATTGACCGATAGCCAGCTCAGAGCGCTCCGACCCAGAGAAAAGCCATACAAGGTCGCCGACGAGCGCGGCTTGTATGTTCAAGTGACGCCGCTAGGCAGCAAGCTGTGGCGCTTCCGCTATCGAATCGGGAAGGTTGAGAAGAAGCTTTCGATCGGCACCTATCCCGACCTCAGCCTGAAAGATGCGCGCAACGCAGCGCTCGAAGCGCGTCTCGCGGTATCGAAGGGCGGTGATCCTGCGCTCGAGAAGCGCAAGCAAAAGATCCGGGCCGAATTCATCGCCGGGATCACTTTCGAGGAGGTGGCAAGGGAATACATCGACCAGATGATGGTCCGCAACGGCAGGGCCGACGCGACGCTACTCAAGGCCAACTACTTTCTCGACAAGCTGGTTCGCTCGATCGGGAAACGTCCCCTGGAACAGATCGAACCATTCGAGGTACTCGCCCCGCTGAAGCGCCTCGAAGCGGCGGGCAAGCACGAAACGGCCAAAAAATGTCGCTCGTTCGCCAGCCGGGTGTTCCGCTTCGGGGTCGCCACCGCGCGTTGCACGGGTGATCCGACGAGCCTTCTCAAGGGAGCCTTGATCACGCCCAAGGCCAAGCACTACGCCGCGATCCTTGACCCGACCGAACTCGGCGGCCTGCTGCGGGCGATTGACGACTACACCGGCCACCCGATTACGAAGTTTGCACTGCTGGTCGCGCCGCACGTCTTCGTTCGTCCAGGTGAGCTTCGCCACGCGGAATGGAGCGAATTCGACTTCGAGGCAGGCGTCTGGAAGATCCCGGAAGGCAAGATGAAGGCGCGCCGCGCCCACGCTGTGCCCCTGTCGAGCCAGGTGATCGCCTACCTGAAGGAGCTGGAAGCGATGCTTGGTTCAGAAGGATACGTGTTCCCATCCGCCAGATCGGAAACACGTCCCATGAGCGAGAACACCCTCAACGCGGCCTTCCGCCGCATGGGATTCTCAAAGGAAGAGGTCACTGCCCACGGCCTGCGCGCAACCGCCTCAACCATGCTCAACGAATCCGGACTTTGGAGCGCAGATGCCATCGAGCGCGGGCTCGCCCATGGCGACACCAATGCGGTGAGGGGTATTTATCACCGAGGTAAGCACTGGGAAGAGCGGGTGCGCATGGCTCAATGGTGGAGCGATCACCTGGACGAACTCAGGGCAGGAAACCCCGTCCTCAAGCTTCGGGTGGGATGATTAAACGGTTGCGGCGCCAAGCCAGTCCGTCCGCAGGCGATCGTAGCCTGAGGCCTCGCCCTCGGCTGTCACCTGGGTGCCAATCAAGTCATCGTCCGGCTTGCAGCCCTCCAGCACCCAGAGATCGCCAGCTTCGGTCACAATTATCAGACCTCGCGGACCGGATTCGAGCCGTCCGGTAATGCGTTTTCGATTCGTCATCATCAGTTGGCGTAGCTCATCCAGCGATCGAGGACGCTCCTCACATAGCCCGGCGTCTCGCGATTTTTAGGAATCCCGCCTGCCTTCGTCACGGTGCCGGGTCCCGCATTGTAGGCGGCCAGCGCAAGATGCACCGATCCGAACCGATCGAGCATCTGTCGAAGATAGCGCGCACCACCATCAATGTTCTGCTGAGGATCATGTCGGTTGGTGACTCCGAGCTCACGCGCCGTGGCCGGCATCAGCTGGGCCAGACCTGCCGCACCAGCTGGGCTGACCGCAAGCGGGTTAAACCGGGATTCTGCCCAGACCAAGGCCTGCAACAGCCGCGGCGGCAGTCCATACCTGATTTCGGCTTCCTGAATGAGCGGCAGGTAGATCGCCTCCGGATAACCCGGAACGACAGCGTGCGGCGCGAGCCTCCGGTCGACCGTTTGTGAAATGCCTTCACTGCGTGCCGCATTCACGTCTGAGGACGAGCGATAATCGTGATCGAAAATGTGAAATTCCTGCGCCGCGCTTGCGCCGCCGACCGCGAAACTTCCCGCCCACGTCAATCCCAGAATCAGCTTGCGGATCATCATGCGTTCTCCTCGATTGCCCCGAATCGCAAAAGAACATAAGATGAACACCAAGCTGTAGGAAAACGGTTCCTATCACGCAGAGGAGAGGCAGCGCTCGGGGAGGTGAGCAACGATACGGAGTTCCCGATGCAGTTCCGGACCACCATCCCGAACACACCGTCCCTTAAATCAACCGCCCGCCGTCTCTGCGAAAGCCGGGGCGGGCGATGGTCGGGCACGAAAGGAATGGCCCGGTGCCCGGCTCACGACGATCGGACCCCCTCGCTGGGCGTCACGCTGGGGCGGCATGCGATCCTGTTCCATTGCTTTGCCGGGTGCGATCAGGCGAGCGTGATCCAGGCTCTCAGGCGCGAAGGAATGGCACCTGCGTCGCTGTTTTCTGTTCCTGTTGCCGAGCGACACGAGAGTGCGAACAGCGCGCGCGCGCCCTCGCGAGGTGCACTCAGAATTTGGAGCAATGCCTCCTCGCTGCCAGGCAGTCCGGCAAAGGGCTATCTCGAGGCGCGTGGCATCACGGCAAGCTCTTCGGCGCTGCGCTATCACGCGCGCGCGCCGCTCGGCCCGCAAGGGCGCGCGCAATTTCTGCCGGCAATGATTGCCGCGGTCAGCCTTGATGAAGGCCCGATCGCAATTCACCGAACCTATCTCGACCTGGACGAACCCAGGCTGGCTGCATTCGAGAAGCCCAAGCGAGCGCTTGGGGCTCTGCACTCGGCCGCGGTCCGACTGTCTCCGCCAATCGAAGGCGCACTGGGCCTCGCCGAAGGCATAGAAAGTGCGCTCTCGGCTCGGGCGCTGACGGGAGTCCCGTGCTGGGCGACGCTGGGCAATGAGCGCTTTTCCCTCGTCTCCATCCCCGAGAGCGTCACCTTGCTTCACCTCTTCGTCGATTGGGATGCAGGCGGCGACCTGGCCGCCAAGCGCGCGCTACAGGCCCACGCGCGCGAAGGCCGGACCATCCATGTCCGGCGTCCTTCAAGGCGCGGATCCGACTGGAACGACGAGCTGGTCAGCTGGCTCGCCCGCAAGCAGGCCTCCTAGAGAAGAGAGAGCTTTGGCCTCGTGATCGGCAGACGGCTTCGTGCCCGATGCCTCCATCAGGAGGACCAACCATGCTTCAGTTCGAGCTTTTAGACCCCGCCGCCCGACCTCGTGCAGAGCCCTTGGCGGTGACGATCGGCAGACAGATCGCCTCTCGCCTGGCTGACGGGTGCCATCTTACGCGCAGTGCCGTATCTGCTCTCCTTGCCGACGAGACTGGCGTCGAGAGCTGGGGGACGGCCTGGTCGATCGACGACTTCAATGATGCGATCGAAATCGGTGCGCTTTTGTGGCTGAGGTCTCACGGCTGGATTGGGCTCGATATTGCAGTCCACGAAGCTGCAGCGCGCTTCGAATGGCTCGACGCCGCCTTGCCGCCGCGCCATGTGCGCAGCGAAGCGCAAGTCGAACTGCAGCAGTTCTCGACCCCGCCCATGCTGTCCTGGCTGATGACGCGCGCGGCACAGCTACGGGCGAGCGACGCGGTGCTCGAGCCTTCGGCCGGGAATGGCGCGCTGGCTCTTTGGCCCACCATGCATGGCTGCGACCTCTTTCTCAACGAGATCGATCCGGATCGCCAAGTGTACCTTGCCCATCTGTTCCCGGAAGCGGCGGTGACCAGTCATGACGGTGAATTGATCGATCATCTGCTTGGTCACTGCCCGCCGACGGGGATCCTCATGAATCCGCCTTTCGCGCGCAGCCGCGAGCGCGGTGTCAGTTCAGCGACGGCCTTGCGCCACCTTCGCAGCGCGTTGCGGCTGTCGAGAAACGGCGCGCGTCTCGTAGCGATCATGCCGGACGGATTCGATGGATCGCGCTTCGCGTGCTCATTGCCCGATGTGACGCTGCGGCTCGATACGCGCATTGCCGGGGCCTTCCGCACGAGCGGCACCGGCATTCCCGTGCGCATGGTTGTCTTCGACAAGATCGCCGATGGCCCACCGGCAGCGACGACCGAATCACACGATCTGACCGAGCTTGCATCGTTGATCGACCGCCTACCGCCACGCGCCCGGGGAACTTCTACCGCTCCGGTCGTGTCGGTGCGGCCAGTGACGAGCCTACTTGCGACGCCAGCGCGCATCCGGCCCTCGGCTCCCTTTGCAACTCATCCTGTTCCCAGCTCGCCGTTCGAAGTGCTCGACTACGCCGCGCTCGACGATCCCGCGTCTGTTCCCGAGCAGGCAGCCCGCGCAACGTCCGAAAGGTCACCGACGCAGCTGCCGACGCCCAGCTCAAGGCCGATATCGCCGCGCGCGGCCTGCTGCAGAACCTCGTCGTGCGCAAGGCCGCGCGCGGCAAGTTCGAGGTCGAAGCAGGTGCTCGACGAACTCGCTATGCAGCGCCGCGACGTCCTCGCTATCCATCTTGCCAACGATCCCGGCTTGGCGCTCGACGTGATGATCTTCACGCTCGCTGACGCCGACGGTCACGACTGGCGGGCCAGGAAAGCGATCACAATCGCGGGGCCGGCCGCCAATGGTCCGGTTTCGGGATTTGAAGCCAAGGATGCTCCGGCAAGCGCGGCGCTGGCAGAGTTCACCGGTTCGCTCGACGAAAGCTGGCGTGCCGGCGCTACCGAGGTCGAGCGGTTCGCCGCCTTTCGGGCGCTTCCCGACGAAACGCGGAGCCTCTGGCTCGGCTTCGTGATCGCCCGCACGCTCATCGCCAGCCTCAACACCGATGGTGAGCGCGGACTCCCGCTCCACGACGCGCTGGGCGGCTTGCTCGAGATCGAGATTGCGCATTGGTGGAGGCCGACGGCCGCGAACTTCTTCGATCGCGTGCCGAAGGCGCGCATTCTGGACGCGTTCGATGCCGTGGGTGGGCCCGAGCTTGTCAGCCGCTACGCCGGTTCGAAGAAGGCGGATCTCGCATCGGCTGCCGAGCGCATCTTCTCGGGCGAGTTTATCGGCGAGGCTGATGTCAAGCAGCAAGCCTTGGCCTGGGTTCCGGCCATCATGCGTTTCGGCTCCCCAAAGGAAGAAGCCATCGGCGACGATGAAGCAGCTGCTCGTTCGGGTGGCGCCGACGACGAACTAACCGAGAAAGCCGCCTGACCCCTCCTGACAGGTCGGCTTGTACGGTGGCGGCCCGTCCATTCCGGACGGGCCGCCTTAAATCGTTTGGCTGAAATTGGGCCGTTTGCTGTCAATCGGCTTTGCTGTTGCGAGACGTTGATAGCGGCCGTTCATCTAACGACCCCATTGCGGACATTCGAGCGCATGGGCCTTTGACCTAGCGATATCCGGACTAGTTCCTTGGCAGAGGCCTCAATCCTGGGTTGAAGCAACGTCAGAGATAACTCTTCCGTCAGCAACGACGCTGACAAGGGACCTGCTATTTTCGATGGTCTCAAGCGGATTGCGCGCCAGTAGCAGTAGGTCTGCTTCGAACCCGGGTGCAATGCGCCCCAGCCGGTTTGAAGCACGCAAGAATTTTGCACTGCCGATGGTTGCGGATCTTAATGCCTGCGCCGGGGTTAAACCGGCGCGCACCATCGAAGAAAGTTCCTCGTGAGCTGAATAGCCCGGATACACGAAAGGGTTGTTCACATCGCTGCCGAGCGCGATGGGCACTCCAGCATTCGCCACGCGTCTCAGGTTTTCGGAGGCATTGGCCAGATACTCCATAGCTCCCGACTCATCCTCCGCCGCTGCGGCGAGAAAAGGAGCCGCGGCGAGGCTTTCAATCACATCGGGATGGACGCCTGAAAGGGCATAAGGGTCGGATTCCCGCTGCTTGCGAGCCCAGGTCAGTATGCCATCGTAGAGCGAGAACGTGGGTACATACCGCATTCCCTGATCAGCCATACGGCGAACGAGGCTTGCGGGCAGCACGTCTGTGGGTGCGTGCATGATCCCGTCCACGTCCGCGTCGAGCGCGATCCGAACCTGATCGGACGTGCTTACGTGAGCAAAGACCGGCATCGAAAGCGCATGAGCAGCAGCGACAATGGCGCGTATCTGTGCATCGCTCATCCGCGGTTTCGGGTGCCAGGGAGGAGGCCCATCCTCTATCACGATCTTTATCGCGGTGGCGCCCACCGCCTTCTTTGCAGTGATGAGGGACGATACGTCAGTCCCGGGATCCAGCACGGTAACCCCGCGCGCTTCGGTCACTGCCGCGGGCACATCGTCCGGCATATTGAATATCGTAGAGACGGGATGGCTGCCCCGCGCGGTGATCAGCGAACCCGAACCATAAAGTCCCGGGCACACAAGTCCGCCAGAGAGACACCGCTCCGTCAGCACTGGCCACTCGGCGTCACCCGCTCCAGTCGCGCCCGGAACAAATACCGTTGTAACGCCATAGCGAAGAAACTGACGCAGCGCCCGTTCGCGACCTGCCTCGCTATTCGGCATCGCCCCACCTTCCCCGATATGCGCATGCACGTCGATAAGCCCGGGGAGGGCGAAATGGTCCGATCCGTCAAGAATTGGAGTGTTTAGGGGTATTTTCAGTCGGCCAGCGGGCGCAACAGCGGTGATCCGGCCGTCCGCGATCAGTACGTCCTGAGGGACTGAGGCGATCGCAGTTTCAGTGTCGATCACTCTCACCGATGAGATTGCGAGCTGCGTTGAAGGGGGCGGTGCGCTGACGCGGGGACTCACACAAGCCGACAGCAGCAATGCCAAAGCCAGCGTCGCACTGCGTGTTTGCTGCATTTTGATCACCCCCTCGAACGGGGTCCTACAGGACAAACCACGAAGCCGCCAACGCATTCAATTACCATGGTTCGGCTCGCTTTAATACCCGCCTTCCCAGCTACCTTCGCGGTCGTTAGCGCGTAGCCTAAAGCAAACTGGCAGCATTTCGACCCCATTGCGGACATACGAGAAAGTCTGCTCTCGATCCCAATATCTAACCAACTACTTTTGTAGAAAACTCTCCACTTCCCTTACGAAAAGCGTCTCGTCTGCACCTGCTGTAGGCGAGTGACCGCCGTTTGGCACAATCCAGAGGACAGAACCGCTGATCGATCCGTAGATCCCAACAGGGATTGTCACTGGAAAAAACATGTCCCGGTCGCCATGCACGATGAGCGTTTTAGCCTTAATCCGCGCCAGATCTGCCGCCTGCAAGTTCATGTCATCCTGACTGAAGCCGAAAGCGCGAAACTGATCAACCAAGGCCCGGACCTGTTCTTCGCCGCGAGACGCGCATTGACGAAATCCCGCGAGAACCTCCGGTGGCAACTGGTCCATCGTAGCAGACTTAAGGATTTCTCGCGCTTCGTCAGGGAAGTGGTTCGTCGCGCCGACTACAACCATCTTGTCGACACGATCCGGATATCTCGTCGCAAGGTGAAGAAGGGTCATTCCGCCGCTGCTGAACCCTATTGCCCGGGCTTGTTTGATGCCTAAATGTTCCAACAGAGCGCGAATGTCATCGGCAGCCTGAGCGTGACTGAACTTGCCGCTCGGGTTTGTAGACTGACCATGTCCGCGAGCATCAACTCTGATAACCCTGTGCTTGGCAGCTAACTTTTCCGCTAAACTGCCCCACTCGTCCGCGCATGAGCCGAAGCCATGGAGCAGCAGGAGGGGCTCGCCCTCGCCTTGTTCAGAGTAACGCAAGTCCATACCGTTCAAAGCTACCGTTTCCGCACGGAGCGGGATCGGCGTCACTGCGATTAGCGCGAAGGCTGCGAAGATTACTGCTTTCACCAAAGCCTCCTTTCGGGAATTGCAGACTTATCATGAAAACTTCCAAGTCGGAATGTCCGCTTTCCACCCTAAAATCGGACGTCCGGCTGCGCGAAGCAGCTACTTCAAAGCGGTCGACCGGGTGACGACGGTCGACCGCTCGATGGATCAGATTTCAGTGCGCTCTGCCAGCAGTAGGGCGTCTTCGACATCGACACCAAGATAGCGGACAGTGTTCTCGATCTTGGTGTGACCAAGCAAAATCTGGATCGCCCGAATGTTGCCGGTGGCCCGATAGATCATCGCGGCTTTGGTCCGCCGAAGCGAATGCGTCCCATATTCGGCTTTCCGAAGACCAATCGCAGTCACCCATTCATCGACAAGGCGCGCATACTGCCGCGTGCTCATGTGTCCGGCATGATCGACTCTGCTTGGGAAGAGGTAGTCACCGGTTGAACCGCCCCGTCGTTCCAGCCAGGCTAGCAAGGTCGCTCGCACATCTGCGGTGAGTTCGAACTGCACTGGTCGACTTGTCTTCTGCTGTATGACGGTCGCACGATTGCGGATATCAGCGCCGGCAATCACGTCGCCAATCTTGATCTTCACCAAATCACAACCGCGTAATTTACTGTCGATGGCGAGATCGAAGAGCGCCTTATCCCTCAGCCGGCCTTCGCGATCGAGATGAAAGCGGATCGCCCATATCTGTTTTTGCGTAAGCGGGCGCTTGGTGCCGACATTCTTGCCAGCGTTCCACGCCACGCGTCTCTGCATGGCGGGATCGAATCGTGAGTAGCCCATAGTCGTTCTCCTTTGCCGTCATTGGCCAAGGGAAGTGGAATGGGAGAAGGTGAAAATCTGGGCCGCAAGCGGACAAACCGATTTCTGCACGCGATCGAACGAAGCGCTCGTGAACGCTCTTTGCAGCTCACCTGGAATATTGGCTCAATCAGATCCAGGGGCCGGTTATGGCAACTGTTTGGGCGGGGCTGTAGATATTGACGAACATCGTCTTCCCGTCGGGTGAAAAACAAACGCCTGCAAGCTCGGTGTTCGCATGCAGACGTGCAAAGGGATAGGATACTCCTCCGGCAGTTACTCCGCGCACATGATTGGCGGGCGGGTCCGTATACTGGTCTTCGCAAATGAGGAGGGCCCCGAACGGGGCGACAGTCAGATTGTCGCCAAAATCGAGTTCTTCCCGGCTAGTCGATTCGAGAAATAGTTGTAAGCGCGTGTCGCGTTTCAGAGCGAGGCGGAAAATCTGCCCCAGCTTTGCAGCACCGCCGCTGGTCGCGGTGAAGTAAAGCTCGCCTTCACCCATCCAGATACCTTCGCCCCGAGCGAATATCGTTGCGCCGGCCGCTGCCCCTGCCCGACGCAGATCGTCGTTGGGGGATTCGACGTCCGACAGATCGATCCACCGCACGCGGTGCCAACTCTGCGGCGCCACGGTTGTCGCGGTCCAGTTGCGCGTATCAGCGACACCGCTCTCGATTGCGAGAGCCTGCAGACGACCCCCTTCGGCCAGCTTTCCCGCGACATCGGGGATGAAGCGATAGAGCAGCCCGTCTTCGCGGTCCTCGGTCTGGTAAACGTAGCCCGTGCGCGGATCGACGCAGGCAGCCTCGTGATTGAACCGGCCCATTGCTTTGAGCGGCACCGGATCGACGAGGCCGGGGGCATCGGCGGGCACTTCGAATGTCCAGCCATGGTCCTGATTGATGCGACCATCGGCGCGCACCGGCGCTTCCTCGCAAGTCAGCCAGCTGCCCCACGGGGTCGTCCCGCCCGCGCAGTTGCGAATCGTTCCGGCAAGCGAACGATATTGGCGTTCGACCTGAAGGGTGCCGGCATCGAGCACGATGGTGGTCGTGCCGCCCGGCAGCGGCACCAGGCTTCGCCCGACGTAATCGAATGCCTTGCCGGTCACGCCGCCGCCATCCGATCGCCCGGGCGCCAATTCGTGATTGCGAACGAGCGCGATCCTGCCGTTGCCGAGGTCGAAGCATCCCATGCCGTCGGCGGCGTCGGGGACGGTGAAACCATCACTCATGACTTCGCCGAGCCGCGAGATCGTCCGGTAGGAAAAGCCTTCCGGCAAGTCGAGGAGACCGGCCGGGTCGGGTAACAGGGGACCGAACCCGATCCGGCCCCCGCGACCGCTGCCCCCAACTGTCCTGCAGCTGCTCGCAGAGAGCGCCGCCATCGCGCTGGCCGTCGCTGCCAGGAACCGCCGCCGATCCATGTCTATCATCATCTTCCGCTTCTTCGCATCATTTCCGGCGCGTCTTTCATTCTCCCGTGACAGCGCGATGACAAGGGCCGCAATCGCTCGTTTGCCTCTGCTCCTGTGCAGATTCTTCGAAGCGTCAAAAAAGGTGCATGAGGCTGCAATATCCGGACCGTAGCGGCCGCCGCGACAGTTGTTGAGGGGCTCGATACTATGATCCGTTTACTTGGCTGCGCCAGCTTGCTGGCGCTTTCGGTTTCCGCCGCCGCGCAGGATGCCCCAGCTGGCGCAACCGTGGCGGATGACGCCGAACCGCTCGAGACCTCGCGCGAGATCGTTGTCCAGGCAGGGATCGGCTACCGCAATCGCACTGACAGCGCCGAACCGGTGCTGGTCTATGACGAGGAATATTTCCAGCGCTTCGAACCGCTGACCGCGGGCGACGCGCTCAAGCGCGTGCCTTCGGTCACGTTCCTGTCCGACGTGATCGAGAGCGACGGTGCGCGGCTCCGCGGGCTCGATCCCGGTTACACTCAAATCCTCATCAACAGCGAGAAAGTGCCTGGCAGCCAGGCCGACCGCTCTTTCTTCCTCGACCGCATTCCGGCCGAACTGATCAAGCAGGTGGAGATCGTCCGCTCGTCCTCGGCCCGCCGCACCGGAGACGCTGTCGCCGGCACCCTCAACATCGTCCTGCGCAACGGATACAGCCTTGACGGCGGCTACGTGCGCGGCGGTGCCATCCGTTTCGACGACGGCGAGATCAAGCCCAACGGCGGCTTCTATCTTGGCGCACCGCTGGCCGGCGGGCGAGTGCTGATCGGCGCCAACGTGCAGGGCCGCTACAACCCCAAGCTGAAGTCGAGCCTGCGCTATTCGGATTCGCCCGAAAACGATCCGGCCTTTGCCGCCAACAGCTTCGACAACCGCGAAGACCAGACCGACACCCGCGACGGGACCGACTATGCCGGCAACTTCGCCTGGGGCATCGAAGGCGCCTCGACCGACTTCGAAATCGCCGGCAATTTCGTCCGCACCGAGCGGACCGAAAACGAGCGATCGCTTGAATATGACGATCCGGCTGCAATCACCGGACCCGTTCGCTCTTTGCCGCCGGGCAACTTGTTGACCGATAACGCCAACGTGAATGCTATCACTCAGGAAAGCTGGTCGTTGTCGGGCAAGCTCGATCATCGCTGGTCGCTCGGCGAGACGAAACTGCGGGTCGGCTTCTCGCGCTTCGACGATACGCAGGACGAATACGAATACGAAGTCGATTTCGATCGCACCGCGCCGCGCTTCACCGGAGACCTTGCTGCCCGCCGCCTGCGCGACGAAGAGCTGTTCGTGAACCTGGAGCAGGTATTCACGCTCTCTCCGGAGATATCATTCGCCATCGGCGGGTTTGCGCAGAACAAGGACCGCGACACCGACTTTTCCGCCGTGCGCAGCCGGTTCAACCTGGCGAATTCGACCCGCACCGGGTACGATCAGTTCAGCCGCAGCCCGGTCGAGTTCGCCCCGACAACGTTCCCCGCTCTGGCGCCGTCGCCGGGCGGGGTCAACACCATCTCCGAAGACCGCCGCGACCTCTACGCGCTCGTCGAGGGCAAGAGCGGCGCGCTTTCATTCGAGGCCGGCATCCGGTGGGAGAATACCCGGGTCGACATCACCGATCTCACCGCGGCCCCCGCCGCGGCACTCACCGAAGTCGATTACGATGCCTTCCTGCCATCGGCCTCGCTCAAGTTCGAGGTTGGCGGAGGCGGCCGCATCATCGGCTCGGTGGCGCGCACGCTGCGTCGTCCGCGCTTCGATTACATCTCGCCCGCGCTGCTCGAAGCCGAATTGGGCGACAACGACCTGCTCGGCAATCCTCTGCTTGATGCGGAGACCACATGGGGTGCCGATCTGGGTTTCGAACAACGGATCGGGCGCACCGGCGTTGCCGGCGTCAACGTGTTTTACCGCGACGTGAGCAACCTGGTGGAGCTTGCGAACACCGGTGTGACGGGATCGGAAGGCGCCGGAACGTTCGTTTTCCAGCCGCGCAACACCGGTAACGGAAAGGTGTATGGGGTCGAGTTCGATCTCTCGACCAGCCTCGCATTCATCGGCCTGCCCGATACGGGGGTCTTCGGCAACGTATCGTTGCTCGACAGCGAGATCGACGATGCGTTTGGTGATCGCCGCTTCAACGGTCAGTCGAAATATGTCTACAACGTCGGGGCCATTCAGAACCTGCCGGGTCTCGGCGCATCGTTCGGTGCTACCTACCGCAAGCAAGGTCCCGCGTTCGACCGGGTCATCGGCGAAGAAGTGATCACGCGCTACGGGGCTGACCTCGAGGTTTTCGTCGAAAAGCGCATCGGCCGCAGCTTCACCATCCGCGCGGTCGGCTCGAACCTGCTCGATGCGACAAAAGACGAGGTATTCAACAAATTCGTCACGGTCGGCGATCAGACCGCGCGGGATTTCGACGAATACGAACTCGAGAGCGAGCGCGCGGGCCCGGTATTCCAGATCGTCGCCCGGTACGCATTCTGATGCGCGCGTTTCCCTGGATTGTCGCTGGCATCGTCCTCTCGGGATGCGCCTCCACCACACGTCCGCCAGCAAACTCATTGCCGGCCGTCGACGTGGTGGCGTCCGGCGAAACCGTCCCGGTGGGAACGGCTGCTCAGGACGCGGCGGACGACCCGGCGATCTGGCGCAACGCTGCGAACCCCGCCGCGAGCCTGATCGTCGCTACCGACAAGAAGGCCGGGCTCTATGTGTACGGTCTAGACGGAAAGGTGCGTGATTTCGCGCCCGCCGGGCTGCTCAACAACGTCGACCTGGCGACTATGTCCAACGGCACAGTGCTGGTAGTCGCCAGCGACCGGAATGATCCAGCTCAGGCCAAGCTGCGGCTTTTTCGCCTCGACACGGCGTCGGCACGCTTGCACCCGCTGGGTGCCGTGCCGGGCGGATCGGGCGAAGCCTATGGCGTCTGCCTGTGGCGCGATGGCGAATCGCTTTACGCCTTTTCCGTTCTCAAGGCGGGCGACGTGCACCAGGTTCGCCTCGACGTTTCCGGGGCCGTTCCTGCGGCCACGATTGTCCGATCAATCAAGCTGGCAACTCAGACCGAGGGTTGCATAGTCGATCCGCGCCGCGGTCACCTGTATGTCGGCGAGGAAGATGTCGGGATTTGGCGCTTCGAGGCACGCAGTGACGGTTCCACGACCGGTACGCTGGTTGCGCCGACTGACGGCAAGCATCTCGTCGCCGACGTAGAGGGCCTGGCGCTGGCCCAAGGCGCCGGGGAAGGCGGCGAATGGCTTCTCGCCTCGAGCCAGGGCGACAACGCATATGCGCTCTATCGCTTGCCTGGCATGGAACCCGCCGGGCGCTTCCGCGTGGCGCAGGGCGCGCTCGGTTCGACGCAGGAAACCGACGGCATTGAACTGGTGCTTGGCGATTTCGGCCCCGACTATCCCGAAGGCCTGTTGGTGGTGCAGGACGGCGACAACGCACCCGCGGCGCAGAACTTCAAGCTGGTGTCATGGCGTGCAGTGCGCGAGGCGCTCTCGCTCGACTAGGACTCACGTCTGCTAAAGCCACCCGCAAGCCGTGCGATTTCGCGCGCGACCTGGTCAAGCTGAGGGCTGAATACGATATTGCGTTCGAGCAAGTCGTCGAGCGTGCGGGCAAGCTCGAGCACGATTGATCGCTTGTGCGTCGGGCTTCCGATAGCGTCCGGGTCCTGCCATGCCGTCAGATGGCGCGATAAGTATTGTCCCGACGTCAACTTCATTTCCTGGCTTTGCACGCCGGTCTCCTGCTTATCTTGCGATCGCCCTTTTCCGCAGACTCGCAAATTCTCTTGCTTTTCTACAATTTTGTTTTGGCGGACCGCTTCAAGGGGTCGTCGTGTTTCGCTGATCTGCGGCTTGATCTCGCGGACCAGAATGGCATTCGCCAATGCCTCGGCATCCAGCGTCGAAGTGTCTAGCCGCACTGGCTTCCCGGTAGCCGGTTCCTGAACAGGCGGCGCCGAGACGCCTTGGGCGCCTTTTCCCGCTGTCGTCTCGTTGCTGCGCCTTGCCATGATCCGCGCCTTGCCGTTGAGCGGCGTGTCGTGTGGATTAGGCCGGCCACAAAGGGCGACTGATCGACCGCACGGTAAAGCGTATATTTGATCGAAACGACCGCCGGGTCCGCTGCGGCCTGGCGCGGGAAATCGACCACGACCTCGAAGCTTTCGTATCGGCGGTTAATCACGATGTCTTTCGCGCGGATGGCGGCGGAGCAATCGCCATCGTGCTCGAGGATGCGCTCGGGACAAAGCGGCGCGTTGGGGGTGAATTGCAGATCGGGGCGTGCTTGGCCGAGCACCTCCGACTGCGAGGTGATGCCGAGCAGCCATTCGGTCTTGGTGATCAGCGCCTCGCCAAGATCGAGCGCTCACGCAGCAGCTCCTTGGCCTCGGGGTCGAACCCTGCTCAAGTTCGGGCAGGATTGCTGACGGGCAGAAACTGGGCCGTTAGCGGACTGGCAGATTCCGGGCGGAAAGAGGTCAAAGCGGACGTGAGTGGTCGAACCTCTCAGCGAGAGGGTCGGAATGAGAAGTAGACAACCCGCTACAGCCTCATAACATGCGCTGGCCTGAAGCGTCGGCAAAGCCTCATTGATTTTGACGGCATTCTCGGTTCAGGGCGAGGGCTGCGCGTGATGCGATACGCTCGAGGGGAGCAGCAATTTTGTTAGAAATCGAATATGCTGCAATTCTCGATCAGGTGACCGAGGGGATAATTGTAGCTGACGCGAGCGGTAAACTAACCTTTGTCAACCAAGCCGCGGCGCGATTACATGGCATGGGCAAGCTCGACATTGAGCCGGACCAATACAGTAACGCCTACCGGCTCTTCACCGATCAGGGCGATCCCTATCCGTCGCATGCGTTGCCACTCGCGCGCGCGGTGCGCGGCGAGACCGTGTTCGATGCTCGGTGGCGCGTGCGTAGACCGGATGGCGTCGAAATCCTGGCCGTCGGCAGCGCGCGCCCGGTCTTCGACAGTGAGGGAACGCAGATAGGCGCTGTTTTGACCGCGCGAGACGACACGGCCCGAGACATTGCCGAGCGGGAGGTTCGGGAGAGTGAAGCCCGGCTTCGCGCCCTTACAAACAACCTGCCAGGCGTCGTCGTATATCAACTTCGTACCGACGCGCAGGGGCAAGAGCGTCGCTTTCTCTATGTATCGGAGACCCATAAGGAAATGACCGGCGTGACGGCCGATCAAGTCATGGCCGACGCGACGATACCATACCGCATGGTGCATCCCGACGATCAACACCGCATGATGGAAGCCGGAGCCCGGGCGATCCGGGACAAAGCTCCGTACGATATCGAAGTTCGCTACCGTAAGGCAAACGGTGAGGAGCGGTGGTCGAGGGCAATCTCAGTCCCCCGCGAGCAGGCGGACGGTTCACTGATCTGGGACGGCCTGCAAATCGACATCACAGACAGGGTTGCGGCTCAACAGGCGCTTTCGGAAGCGAACCGGACGCTCGAAGATCGTGTTCTGGAGCGCACCGCAGAGCTGATGGAGGCCCAGGAAGCGCTTCGGCAAAGTCAGAAGATGGACGCAATGGGGCAGCTCACCGGAGGGGTGGCGCACGATTTCAACAACCTGCTTACGCCCATAATCGGCTCGCTCGACCGCTTACAGCGCAAAGATCTAGGTGACGATCGTGACCGGCAGTTGATTGATGGAGCCATGCAATCCGCAGAGCGCGCGCGAATGCTGGTTCAGCGGCTCCTCGCTTTTGCTCGAAGGCAGCCCTTGCAAACCAGCGCGGTCGATATTCGCACGCTGATGGAGGGCCTCACCGAACTTCTCAAAAGTACAATCGGTCCGCGCATTGGTCTGGATCTGGAGATTGCCGAGCACCTGCCCGCGGCAGCGGCCGACGAAAATCAGATCGAGATGGCTCTCCTCAACCTCGCCGTAAATGCGCGTGACGCGATGCCCGAGGGAGGGACGCTGACGATTGGTGCGGAGGTGGTGTCCGCCGACGACAACTCCCGCGCCGATCTTCACGCTGGAGACTACGTCCGAATTTCTGTGACTGATACCGGCACCGGAATGGATGATGCAACGCTAACGCGGGCGGTCGAGCCGTTTTTTAGCACGAAGGGAGTGGGACAGGGCACAGGCCTCGGGTTGTCCATGGTCCATGGCTTAGCCGCCCAGCTGGGGGGCGCCCTGAGCATATTCAGCCAGATCGCGCAGGGAACTCGGATGGAATTCTTTGTGCCTGTCAGCGGCGAAGTCGCGCAGATCTCTGACGTCCCCAGAGTTGCAGAAGCGGTCTCGAGGACCGGTACGGTCCTCCTAGTCGATGACGAGCCGCTCATTCGATTGAGCACGACGGACATGCTGAATGACCTAGGATACGATGTCATCGACGCGGGCTCGGCGGAAGATGCGCTACGCCTTGTGAGCGAAGGTGGGCACTTCGACATCCTGGTTACGGATCACTTGATGCCGGGCCTTTCGGGTGTCGAACTGGCAAGCAAGCTCCGCGCGGCCAACCCCGAGCTGCCCGTCTTGATCGTATCAGGGTATGCCGAGATCCAAGGCGTCGCCGCCAGCATTCCTCGGCTAGTCAAACCATTCCGGCTTGCCGAGTTGGCGAGCAAGCTCGAAGAGCTGTTGGCCGAAACGCGATAGCGTTTGCCCCATGTTGGTCGTTAAGCGCAGCACAGCGTTTCGATCCGCTTCTGGGCCGGTTCCGGACTGGCGGCTTGTGAGCGGCCGGATGCGCAAAGCAGACTTTCGGCATCGACTTTGTTGTGGTCGTTCCACACATGTGAAATTGCTTGAATATAGAGAGCCGGTCTTAGACGTTGCCGACTCTCCGCCTGCGATAGAGGGTTATGGCCCTATTCCTAAGCTGTTGCGCTGGTGCACATCAGGAGGTGGAAGGGCACCGCTTTAGCTCATTGACCACACCAAATGCACAACAGCGCGTTCGCGAAGGCGTTTTTAACCACGTGGATTGGCAATGCGGCTAAAAACTGGGCAGTCCGTGAAACTCACGACTCCATCGCATCCCAGCCCAGACCGAGCGATTTCTGGACGGCGATCCAGCCGTTCGTCATCGCCGCGATCGCCCGGTCGAGATTGGCCTTCGCCTGCTCGCGCTGGCGCAATGAAGCGTTGAGATCGGCCTGTGAAATGACACCCGCCTCGCGCCGCTGCTCATTGAGCTTTGCGGCCGTATCGGCCTGCCGGCTGACCTGGGCGAGCGCGGCCACGTTTGCGCGTTGCTGACCGAAGCGGGCTAGCGACTGTTCGGCATCGCGCACGGCGCCCAGCACCACCTCGCGGTACCGCTCGAGCGCCTCCTCTCGCGCGCTCTGGGCCTGGTCGACCGCGGCTGCGGAGCGCCCGAAGTCGAGCAGGTTCCACTGCAGGCGCGGCAGGGCGATAGCCGACAAATTGCCAAGATCGAAAACGTCGTCGGGTTTCGATCCGCCCAGGCCAAGAATGCCCATGAACGACAGTTTAGGGAAGCGCGCCGCCTCCGCCACCCCGATGCGCGCGTTCGCCGCGGCCAAACTGCGTTCGGCCGCGCGCACGTCGGGCCGGCGTTCGATCAGCGCGGCTGGATCGCCGACCGCAACACGCGCGGGCGGCAACGGGATGTCGCGCTTCGACGACAGCATTTCATCGAGAGCGCCGGGAGCCTCTCCCGAAAGGACCGAGAGCGTGTCCTTGAGCACCGCGATGTCGGCCCGAGCCTCGGCGATCCGGGAGTTGAGGAGTTCCAGTTCGGCGTTCGCATTGCCGACCGGGAACAGCGGGAGGGCGCCTCGGGTGTAGCGCGAATAGGTAAGCGCCACCGTCTGCTGCTGCAAATCGCGTTCGCGTTCGGCCAGCGCGAGCCGGGCCTGCGCCTCCCGCAGGCTGACATAGGAGCGGGCGACCTCCGCTGAGAGCTGGACCTGCGCGTCCTCGGCATTGGCGACCGACGCGGCTGCCTGAGCGTTTAGGGCCTCGACACGGCGCGCCTGCCCGCCGGCGAAGTCGATCTCCCAGTTGGCATTCAAGCCGACGTTGTAGATACTGAGGCTGTCCTGCTCCTCGGGCTCGGCGGGCGCCCCAGGTGTCCCCCCGGGAGGGCCGCTTTGAATGTCCAGTCCGGGTATTTTCGCCTGGACCGTGGTTGCCTGCGCAGCGACGGCGGGCAGGCGGTTGGCCCGCTCCTGGCGAACCGAGGCCCTGGCCTGTTCGATCCGCGCGCGCGCTGCGGCAATTCCCGGATTGGTGGCAAGCGCGCGCCTTTCGATCTCGTCCAGCACCGGATCGCCAAGCAGGGTCCACCAGTCGCTCGCGAGCGGGGCTTGCGGATCGACATCGGCGCCGGCGCGCAGGAACGCGCCTGATGCGGTCTCCACTTCCGGGGGGCCGGCATAGTCGGGTCCCGAAGTGCATCCCACAACGAACGCGAGTGGGGCGATGATGATGGGTAATTTGCGCATGATGGTCTCAGTGCATCGATAGAGAGGCGTTTTTCGGGAGCGGCTTCAAGAAGAAGACCAGCGGGACGGTCGCCAGGGTAATCACTCCCATGCCGAAGAAGACGTCGTTGTAGGTCATCACGAAGGCATCGCGCTGGATGGTGCCGGCCAGCATATCCAGGGCAGCCCGCGGACTGCCCAGCGCCGCGCCGAGGCTGTCGAGATAATCCTGCAGCCCGGCGCTGTTGGCGTTGAGCGTCTCCTCCATGCGCCGGCTGTGGTGCCACAACCGCTGGTCCTGGAACGAGGCGAGACCGGCCAGCGCGAACGACCCGCCCAGGTTGCGGGCCGCGTTGAAGATACCCGATGCATCGCCCGCATCCTCCTTCGCGACCGAAGCGACCGTCGCCTGGTTGAGGAACATCATCGTCAGGATCATGCCGATGCCGCGCAGAAACTGGCTTTCGGTGAATACGCCCCCGCCTGACTCGGCGGTAAGGGAAATGGTGATGAAGCAGCTGATCGCCATGACCAGCATTCCCGCGCCGACCGCGAGGCGGATATGGATCTTGCGGATCATGAACGGGAGGACGGGCATCAGGATGAACGCCGGCACGCCCATCCAGGAAATGACTAGGCCGGTCTGAAACGCGTTGTAATCCGAGATTATCGCGAGGAACTGCGGTATGACGTAGGTCGAACCGTACATAACCATGCCAAGCGCAAGCGCCATCACGACGACGCTCGCGAATTGCCTGCTGAGCATGAGGCGCAGCTTGAGCACGGGCTTGCGCGCATACAGCTGGCCGTATGCAAGCAGGGCAAAGCCGATGACGGTCATGATCGTCAGTTGCACGATCAACGTCGATTCGAACCACTCTTCGCGGTGCCCCTCCTCCAGCACCACCGTCAGACCGCCAAGCCCCAGGATCATGCCCGCGATCCCCGCCCAGTCGGCCTCACGCAGGTAAATCCAGTCCGGCTCCTCATGGGGCAGTCCGATAAACAGCAGGCCCAGTAATACCGCGCAGACCGGCACGTTGACGAAGAAGGCATAATGCCAGCTCAGGTTCTCGGTCAGCCACCCACCCACCAGCGGGCCCATGACCGGCCCCAGCACCACGGTCATTCCGAACAGCGCCATGCCGATGGGCTGCTGCGAGGGCGGCAGGCGCTTTGCCACGATCGTCATCGCGGTTGGAATCAGGGCGCCGCCCATGAAACCCTGGCCGGTGCGCCCGATGATCATCGTGGTGAGGTCGGTCGCGATACCGCATAAGACCGAAAAGGCGGTGAAGGCAGATACGGCGATGATGAGCAGGGTACGAAGGCCGAGGAGCCGTTCGAGCCACGCGCTGAGAGGGATAACTACGATCTCGGCGACCAGGAACGCGGTGGCGATCCAGGTGCCTTCGGTGCCGGTCGCGCCGATCTCGCCCTGGATGGTCGGTAGCGCGGAATTGACGATCGAGATGTCGAGCGTCGCCAGCATTGCCCCAAGCGCGCCTGCCGCCACCGCGATCCAGGCGGTGGCGTCCGCGCGCTCAGGCGGCGGCGCGGTCGGCAGAGCAGTCGCCGCCGCCACCGGCTATTTCCGCGCCGCGTCGCGGATCGCGTCGAGCTCGCCCTTGGCCGATCGCGTATCGACCTTGGCTACCACGGACATCCCCGGGACCAGCAGTCGCATGATCTGGGGCGTCGCGCGGATCGAAATCCGAACCGGCACGCGCTGTATGATCTTGGTGAAATTGCCCGTTGCGTTCTGCGGCGGCAGAATCGAGAACTCAGCGCCAGTTCCCGGCGCAACGCTCTCGACCCGCCCTTCGACCTCGAGATCCGGCAAGGCGTCGATCTCGAGGGTTACCGGCTGGCCGGGCCGCATGAGACCCAGCTGCGTCTCCTTGAAGTTGGCGGTCACGTAGAGGCGGTCGGTCGGGACCAAGCTCATCAGTCGCTGACCCGGCTGAACGAATTGCCCCGGGCGAACCGTCAGATCGCCCACCCGTCCCGCGATGCTGGCGCGCAGAGTTGTCGACGAGAGATTGAGGCGGGCCGCCTCGAGCTGAGCCCGCGCCGCATTCGCCTGAGAATTGGCCTGGTCGATCTGTTCATCGAGCGTTCCCTGGCGGCGCTGCGCGGCCAGCAGGCCTGCCCGCGCAGCGGCAAGTTGGGCCTGCGCTTCGCGCGTTTGGGCCTGCAACTGATCGAGCTTTTCGCGGGGCTCGGCGCCGGTTGCGGCCAGAGGGCGGTATCGCGCGACCTGTTCGGCCGCGAGACCAGCCTGGGCAGAAGCGGCGGCAAGCTGCGCGCGGGCCTGCGCGATGGCCGCATCCTGTTCACGCTGTTGCGCCCGCACGGTGTCGGCACCGGCGAGCGAGGCCGCAATTTGCGCCTCAACCTGGTTGGTTTGCGCGCGATAATCGCGCACGTCGAGCTGAACCAGCGGGGCACCTGATTGGATGGACTGGTTTTCAGTCACCATGACGCGCTCGACATAGCCGGCGATTTTGGGCGCGATGATCACGCTGTCGGCGGCGATATAGGCGTTGTCCGTCGACTGCTGAAACTTGCCATAGGTTTCCCGGTTGTAATACCAGTATCCACCAGCGATCGCGGCCACGATCGCGGCGATGATCAAGCCGCGACGGACGATTGGATTCGCCAGCCCCTTGGGGCGACTGACATCCGCTACGCTTTCGGTCTGGCTGGGGTTCATCACTTGTCCTCTATCGCTCGCTCGTTCGCTCGATGCCATCCGGCGAACGAGGCCGCCCGTATAGTGCGCCCGGTCAAATACGAAAGCCCTTTACTATTCGTTGGTCAGAGTTAGGGTTTTGGGCATGACCAACGAGGCGTCTACGCTCGCCATCGGCAATGTCCTCACCGACGATGATCGGGCGATCTTCCTGATGGACGAAATAAGCCGCGCGGCCCGCAAGGGCTTCGACGAGCGGGCTCAACCCTTGGGTCTCAACCGCACCCAGTGGCGCCTGCTGGCCCAACTGATCAAGGACCCGGCGCTCAACCAGGCCGACATCGCCAAACGGCTCGAGCTGGAGTCGGCGACGATCGGCCTCGCCGTCAGCACGCTGACCGAGCAGGGGTACATCGAACGGCGCCGCGATCCTGCAGACGGCCGGGCTTGGCAGCTTGTATTGACCACCAAAGTCGAAGGGATCTTGCCCGATCTCAGGAGGGCCGCCGACCTGACCCACGCAAGGCTTTGGGCGGGAATCCCCCCGCAGCAGAAACAGGAATTGTTGGCGCTGCTCGAGCGTGTCAGCGCCAACGTGCGCGAGAATACCCCCTGATGGCTTCGAAGATCGGAGACAGGCGGCGGCTCGCTCAGGTGGTCGCCGTACTCGGTCGCCACGGGCTCGGCGGGATAGGGGCGTCGCTTGGGATCGCCCGACCCAAAGGGGATGCATCACCGACCCGACCAGAGGCGCTTGTCGATGCACTCCGCGAGCTGGGGCCGGTCGCGGTAAAGCTTGGTCAAATCCTCGCCATGCGCAGCGACCTGCTGGGCCCGGAATGGACGAGCGCGCTGGCCCGCCTTCAGGACCGCGTCCCCGGCGTGCCTTTCGAGCAGATCCGCGGCCCGATCACGCTTGCCTTGGGCGAGGACCACGACCGGTATTTTCGGTCGCTCGACGAGGAGCCGATCGCCGCAGGTTCCATCGCCCAGGTGCACGGGGGCATCCGGAGCGACGGCACGCCGGTCATCGTCAAGATCAGGCGCCCTGGTATCGAGGAAGTCGTCGACGCCGATATGCGCATCTTGCGCCGCATCGCCCGGCTGGCTCAGCGCGCCAGCCCGCTGGCGCGGCAAAAACCCGACGAGCTGCTACGCTTCTTCGCGGAAAGTCTGGACCGCGAAATGGACCTGGGCGCAGAGGCGCGCGCGAGCGAGGAGATTGGCGCCTACCTGTCCAAATGCGGCGTCGAGACGGCGCGGTTCGATGATGAGGTCACCGGACGCAGCCTCAACGTGCAGGAACGGGTCGATGCCATCCCGGCGACCGATCTCGACGCTCTGGCCAAGGCGGGAGTCGACCTGTCTGCGGCCGCTCGCGCCTATGCGCGGGCCGTACTGAGCATGATCATCTTCAACGGCCGGTTCCATGCCGACCCGCATCCCGGCAACGTGCTGATACGCCGTGATGGAGCGCTGGTGTTTATCGATTTCGGGGCGGTAGGCACTCTGCTGCCCGAACGGCGCGACGAGCTTGTCAGGATGTCGCTCGCCATTGCCGGCGACGATGCCGACGATCTGGTCGAGGTTCTTCTGCATTGGGCGGGACACCCGCCAGTCGATCGCGAAGCGCTCAAGGCAGCGCTGCTCAAGCTGATCCGAAAATTCCAGAACACCCTGCTCGACCAGATCGAACTGTCTGGAATCTTTGCCGACGTCTTCGAACTGCTGCGGACGTTCCAGCTCGCTCTTCCCGGCGATCTAGCGCTCATGTTGAGGACCCTGCTGACTGCGGAAGGGTTCGTTCGGCGACTGGATCCGCAGTTCGATATCACCACCGAGCTCGCCCCGATCGCAAGGCAACTGCTGCTCGAACGGGCGAGCTTCGCCACGCTAAGCGGGAACGCCCGGCGAACCGCATCGATTTTGTTCCGGATCCTGACGGGGGCTCCCGAGATTATCGCCAATCTTGAACGGGTCGGGCGCAATGGCCGCTTGCCCATCAGCCTCGATCCCCAGGATTTAGCCCAGATGCGCAAGTGCGTCGGCATGAGAGCCCGACGCTCGATGGAGATGATTCCCGCCTCGCTCGTCATCGCAGGGGCGATCTTGGCCGATGGGTCGGCGATCCTGGCCGGCATCTGCGCTCTTTGCGCGGTGGCGATCCTGGTTCTGGAGCGGTTCAAAAAGACATGATCGATGACCGCATCCTGGTCCCGGGCGCCGGCGATCTCCAACTCGTCGCAAGCGTCATCGGCCCAGCGGCGGGAATGCCCGTATTGCTTGCCCATGGGGGCGGTCAGACCCGCCGGGCGTGGCGCAAGGTCAGCGCCAAGCTGGCCGATGCAGGCTTCCGGGCAATCGCACTTGATTTGCGCGGACACGGGGAGAGTCCGTGGGCGCCTGGGGGCAGTTACGATATCGACGATTTTGCCAAGGATCTGATCATTGCGGCCAACAGCCTGGGCCGCAAGCCGGCCTTGGTTGGCGCGTCGCTGGGCGGTTTAGCGGGCCTCGTCGCTGAGGGCCGAATTGCTCCCGGCACATTCGCGTCTCTCACCTTGGTCGATATTACACCCCAGATGGAATCGGGCGGTGTGGCGCGAGTACTCGGATTCATGTCTCAGCACGCGAAGGAGGGCTTCAGCTCTCCTGCGCATGCTGCTGCAGCTATCGCAGATTATCTGCCGCACCGAGCCCGACGGACAAACGCGGGGGGATTGAAAAATTATTTGCGGCACGCCGATGATGGCCGCTTTTACTGGCATTGGGATCCCGCCTTCATCGACAACGTTACCCGGGGACGCGCACCGGACGAGGGGTTTCCCAGCGCGTTGACCGAACTGACAGCAGCGGCCTCGCGCCTTGCGCCACCCGTCCATCTTGTCCGGGGCGGGTCTAGCGATATTGTTTCCCCACAGGGCGCGGCCGAGTTCCTCAACCTCGTGCCGCATGCGCAGTTCAGCGACATAGCAGGTGCATCGCACATGGTCGCCGGCGACGACAATGAAGCGTTCGGAAACGCCATTCTGCAGTTTTTGTCTTGCACGCACTGTTGAGTGACACCTGAATGGATGGATGAATACAATCATCGATCACAAGCGCTCGCGTTCTCACGAACAGCTTGCGGTAATCGTTAAATTGAGTACGCAAGACTGTTCCCACGGCGCTTTTCGAACGGCAGCTATGGGTATCTCGGCAGGAATGCTCGGATGACCGGGATTAGGGCGCGAAGCGGCCATGCGTCATCGTGAGAGGAAAGAGGGCTTCTTCTGATTGCCCCGGGACGGTTTCGTCCCAGCAGTCAGGAGATACACCATGTCCAAGTTTGCACGCCGCGGCGGGCAGTCCCCCGCCGCACAAATCACGGCTGCGATCATCGACAAACTCGAGCAGGGGACCAGGCCATGGGTTAAGCCATGGCGCGGGGTTTCGGTATCACGACCGCTGCGCAGCTGCGGCACGCCATATCGGGGCATGAACACCTTCTGGCTCTGGATGGTCGCCGAGGCTGCGGGGTTCCTAGCGCCTTACTGGATGACCTACCGGCAGTGCCAGAAGCTGGGCGGGCAGGTCCGCAAAGGCGAGAAGTCGACGATCGCGATCTTCTACAAGAGCTACGACAAGGAGGTGGAACGCGAAGATGGCGAAGAAGGCACCGAGAACCGGCGTGTTCTCAGGGCCTACGCAGTCTTCAACGCCGACCAGTGCGATGGCTTGCCCGAGATGTATCGTGCGAAGCTTGAACTAGAACCGGTCGAGCCTGCGGGACGGGAAGAGCGGCTCGACGCGTTCTTTTCAGGGGCGGGGGCGGAAGTTCGGCACCAGGGATCGGAAGCGTACTACGAGCCGATTCTGGATCGGATTACGATGCCGCCGGCTCTGTTGTTCGATGGCTACGATCACTACTATGCAACGTTGGCGCACGAATTCTCGCACTGGACCGGGCATGGCTCTCGTCTCGGCCGCGATCTCAAGAACCGCTTCGGAAGCGAATCCTACGCGGCCGAGGAGCTGGTGGCGGAGCTGTCCGCCGCGATCCTGGGCGCCGAGCTCGGCCTGCCAGTCGCGCACCTCGACCATCATGCGAGCTACATCGCGCATTGGCTCGAGCTTCTGAAATCAGACGATCGGGCCATGTTGACCGCAGCCGCCAAGGCAGAAGAGGCTGCGAGCCTCATCCTGAGACTTGGAGGGCGTTCGGGTGCCGGAAGCGAGGCTGCGACAGCCGATCTCGCCGAAGCGGCTTGAGGGAGGTGGGTTATGGGACGCTCCGTAAGCTATCCGTCGGGCGCAATCGTCGCCTTCCGTAATGTCGACGCGCATCGCGCGGATCACGAAGGCCTGGCTGACGTCGGAGCCGCGCTGCTCGTCGACGATCTTGACCAGCTCGGCCTTGAGGCGGCCGTGCGCCGCCGGATCGGCCACTTTCAGGATCTGCTCCATCCAGTAGTCGAGGCTTTCGGGCGCCCGGTTGAGCAGCATCAGCGCGGTGTCGCGGGTGACGAGCTCGAGGTAGTGCGTATCGATCCCGCCGCTCGAAACCGTCAGCGTCTCGGCGGTGACCGGCACGAGAACCACCTGTTCGTCGCGGGTGATCGCGGCCCCGATGCCCAGCACGCTGGTTGCTGCCAGAACCGTGCTCAAGCCCACGAAGCGGTTGCGCTGCGCGAGATATCGCTGTGCCTGAGCGTGCGCGAATTCGGTTTGCATGTCTGTCCTCCCCTCAGCCGGCCAGCAGGCGGCAATGGGAGGGCGGCGTGGCTTTCAGTCCCAGGAAGCTCCCGGGCAGGTACCAGTAGGCAGCATGCACCAGTTTCGACCCAGCGTTGCCTGACTTCGCCTTCCGCAGGGCGAACCAGGTCAGGACCGAAAGGCCCGTGCCGATGATGATGTGCTGCGCGAGAATGCCCCATGCGAACGGGACGAGAAGTCCCGCGAACTCGTCGATGGTCCAGAAGCCGATGAGCTCCGGATCGTCGAGCCGCCGTGGAACAAGGTACCTGTCGGCCATGATGCCGCCCTCCTGCCGTTAGACCGCTGTCAGATGACCGCGGTCACGACCGAGGTGACGATCGGCACGCCGGTGCCGACGCCGATCCCGACGCCCACCGGCACGGCCACCTGACCGAGCGCAAAGCGTCCCGAGGCCAGCGCGATGAGGCCGCCGGCGAGCGACATGACGGTGATGATCTTGCCGCCCGAGCCTTCGAGGAAGTCGGTGAACTTCTGCAGCGCCGGATCGAAAGTGGTGTCGGCGCCGGCATAGGCGGCACCGGCGCAAGCGAGCGCTACAATGGCGGGAAGGATGTAGTTGCGGCTCCGGGGGCGGGCGGCGCTGAGCGGCTTGGTGATCATCGGGAGGAACTCCGGGAAGGTTGAACATCGAACCAGCGAGCATGTTCGCTGTATGTTCATTCCTCGCCTCGGAACCGGAGTGTAGGAAACCGCCGAATGCGTTTGACCCACACTCGCCAAGCAAAAAGCGACATCGGCGAGGCACCGAGCCGGGCTTAGCGCCCATCAGGCTGTCAGGCGCGCCCGGCTGGCCGCATTCCGCGTGAAGCGTGCCGCAAACTGCGATGCAACGGATGGAATCCGCGCGAATCAAGGTGGGAAGCCGATTCGCTTCTTCCTCTATGTTCGCTTAATGTTCTTTTCGTTTTCCTACACGTTTCCTTCGCTGTAGCTGTCGAGTCGATCACCAGTTACGAAAGGATTCGACGATGACCGACATGGCGCTCCTGGCCGAACGACAGGTTCGCGCCGACTTCGCCCGGCTGCTGCTAGCGGCCGTCGAAGCCAGCGGCCGCGCGCGCTGCGACATCGCGCGCGACGCGCAGATCCACAAGGATGTTCTTCGCCGCGTCCTGGCTGGCGAGCGTTCTGCCAGCCTTGGCGAGGCCTTGCGCATTCTCGCCGCGAGCGGCGCTGCGCCTCATGCGCACCTGCTGCTCTTTCTCGTCAGCGGCGGCGAGCAGGCGGTCGCCTGGCTCCAGTCGGATCTCGCGCAGTTCTTCGAGGACTTCTGTGGCGAACTGCCGTCAGCGCTCGAGCGGGTTCTTGGCAATCAGGTCCATGATGTGAAGCCGCGCTGGGCCAGGGGTACGGCGCACCGCGTTGCCCGTCTTCTCTCCGACCACATCGCGGAACTCGAACGCAAGGACGCCCTGCTCGGCGATGTCTTTGCCGGCGTCCACGGAGGTCATCATGGGTGAAGCTGTCGGCAAGGGCGCGGCCGAGGTGCACCATGTAACCCGACTCATCCGCCTGCCCGAGGTGCAGCATCGTGTTGGACTTGGCCGTTCGACAATCTACCGCTGGATGACCGAGGGCAGGTTTCCGAAGCCGGTCCGGCTTGGCGGCTATGCCGTCGCCTGGACCGAGGACGAGATCACAGAATGGATCGCCGGTCGCTTGGTCGCAAAACTCTAGCCCGAAAACGGCTGGACGAGGGTTCCTTCTGTGAGCTTCCTGGCACCGAGCTGTCCCGCAAGACCAACGGCTGGCACCGCACGACCGCCGAGCCTATACTCTGACCTTCTCGAAAGTTCAGACTAAGGACTGCAAGTGAACGAGGCCGCGGACGCGCATTGGGATTCGGTTTACCGGAGCAAGGATGAAGCGCAGGTCAGTTGGTACCAGGCCGAACCGCAGCCATCACTGGATGCCATCGACAGGTTCGGTGCGCGATCCGATCAATCGTTCATCGACATCGGGGGCGGCGCGTCCTCGCTTGTCGACAGCTTGCTCGGGCGCGGTTGGACCGACCTTTCCGTCCTCGATCTCGCGGAATCCGCACTAGCGGTGGCTAGGAACAGGATAGGCAATGCTTCCTCGCGAGTGGACTGGATATGTGCCGATGTCACGGACTGGCGCCCGTCTCGCCAGTGGGAGGTGTGGCACGACCGCGCCGTATTTCATTTCCTGACCGGCGTTGAGCAGCGCCGAGCCTACAAGGAAGCCCTGGCCAGGGGGTTGTCGGAAGACGGGCTCTTTCTCATCGCGACCTTCGCGCTGGACGGACCGGACAAATGCAGCGGGTTGCCGGTCCAGCGCTATGATGCGCCGGGCCTGCAAGCGGAATTCGAAGCGAGCTATGCGCTGCTCGATAACTGGCGCGAGGTGCACACGACACCGTGGGGGTCGACCCAGAATTTCACCTGGTGCGCGTTCCGCAAGCGGACCCACCTCGTTCGCGACCATTGATTGTCGTGCACCGGGCGCCATGCGAAGGATGGCGCATGACCTATCTCATCTATCTCGCCGCAGCCTTGGCAGAGATCGCCGGATGCTTCGCGTTCTGGGCATGGCTGAAGCTCGACCGGTCACCTTGATTCCACAGAGCGAACACCGGGGACGCACGAAATTTTCAGAAGGACGAGTGATTGTCAGCCGTCAATACTCGTACGAAATTGTCAGCCCATAGCTTCGCGGTGCTCCGAATGTCCCGAAAGCGATGCGGTTTCCGCGCTGGGTATAAACGTGTGTACGATACGCCGTGTCGCCGATATTCTTCATCCAGCCCTGAACTTCCCACTTGCGACTCGGACTCCTCCAAGAAATCCAAGCCTCAATCAGAGTGTACCCTGGAATGACGTCAAGCGGATTGTTATCTGCGTTGGTGAACACTATGTCCTGGTGACGTCCGCTGACATTTGCTGTCAACAAATCGCCTGACGCCAGTTCATGCGATAACTGCGCGTACGCGCTCCACGAGTTCTCGGGAGCTTGACGCATACGATTATTGGAGAAATCGCCGGCACCGCTGATATCGGGCGTGCCGAAGAAATCCTTATACTTAGCGTCAAGATACGTGTAGCTTCCGCCGAGTTCCAGAAACTCGAGAGGCTTGGCGGTCAATTCGACCTCAATGCCCTTAATCACGGCATTGGAGGCGTTCTCGGTGATGAATTCACCAAAGCCCGACGTCGGCGGCTGGAAGAAGCGGGTGACCTGCAAATCCTTGTAGTCGAGATAGAAAGCGGAAGTGTTGAGCCGCAACCTGCGTTCGAACAAATCGAGTTTCGCCCCGAGCTCGTAGTTGGTGGCCTCTTCAGGATCGAACGATGTCGTGGCGCGAGCCGCAGTGGTGGCGGTTCCGGTGAACCCGCCACTCTTGAAGCCGGTGGAGACTGCGCCGAAGATCATCACGTCCGGGTTGGGTCGGTACTCCGCGCCAAGACGCCACGAAAAGTTGCTCCAGCTATCTTCGCCCCGAGTAGGCGGAAAAGGTCTCAGGATAAGGAGCACGTTGGGCGAGGAAGTGACCACATTGGAGGCGATGATCCGCTTGTTCTCATAGGACAACCGCGCGCCACCGGTAAGCGACAGCGTGTCGGTGAGTTCGAAGGTGGCCTGTCCGTAGCCGGCAACGCCTTTGCCGCGGAAGTCCATGTTGGCAGCAACGAAACTCGCGACCAGCGATTGATCCGACAGCGCAGGAAAGCCGACCCCTTCGGTTCTTTGGATATCCTCGATCGAGCCAAAGATGCCCGCGACCCATCGAAACCGCTCGGCCTCCGGCGACGTAAGCCGGACTTCGCCCGTGTACTGCGTGGCCTTCTCATCGATGACATCGACGTTGTCGAAGGTGAAACCGTTCGTGGCGGGACCAAGCAAAAGCAGGTTGGGATTGCCATGCGATCCGGTCAGGTCGACCACGGGGCTGGGCGGCAGCCCACCCGAATCAAGCACGTTCTTGAATTTGGAATTGCGAAACGCTCCCAGAACGGTCAGCGTGGCAAAGTCCATCTCATGGTCGAGCTGCGCCATCCCGCCGACGATGTTGCGCTTGGAAAAGCCGAGCTCCTCTCCGGCGTAACTGTAAACACCACCATTCTTCCCGACGGTACCGCCAATCGCACTGTTGACTGCCATTGGATCAGAGGCGCAGCCACAGTTGTGCAATGGCCCGGCGGAGCCGACTGGCTCGCGGTTGTCCGTGCCGAAATTGTCATCCGCGCCGTCCAGTGAAAGCAGCACCGACGTCCTTTCGGTGGCCTCCCATCTCACAGCGGCGCGCCAGGAGAAGCGCTCGGCAAAACCGATGTCATCGTCGTCCTCGGTGCCGAGGGGGACAGCGGGAGTGCCGACGTTGACCCGGGTGAGAAAGCCGTCCGTGTCACGGCGGCTCATCGAGAGTCGCGCGGCCGCTGCATCGCCAAGCGGAATGTTGACGCCTGCCGCTGTGTCAAACGTGCCAAAATTCCCGACTGTCTGGCGAACCTTGAACTCGAAGTCGCCGATCGTGGGCTTGCGGGTAACGTAATTCACGACGCCGGCAATCGCGTTCTTGCCAAACAAAGTGCCCTGCGGTCCACGCAGAACTTCGAGACGCTCGAGGTCGAAAATGTCGATATTGGTAGCTGTCCGCGTGGCGAAGTAGACGCCATCGACCATGATCAAGGTTGAGTCGGAAGCGCCGGCGCCGTCCTCCTTGGTACCGACCCCGCGGATCGCCACTTCGGGCTGGCCAGGGCTGAAGGAATTGATGACCAGGCCCGGTGCGCGCCCCTGGATATCCTCGAGCGCCTTGATGTTGGCTTGCTCGAGGGCGTCGCCCCCGAAGGCGGTGACCGCAACTGGCACGTCTTGGAGATTCTCGGCTCGCTTCTGCGCGGTGACGACAATCTCCGCGATGCCGTCGCTCTGACTGGACTGATCGGCTGCATCTTCGGCCGTCTGGGTTTGCGCCATCGCGTAATCGGTCGACACAACCAAGCCCAGAAAAGCCACTGTGGTGGCCGAGGGCCGCAAGAACACCATAGCCATCTCCCCGTTCGACGTTCTGATGACGTCCGAATCAGCACTATCGCAATTTGACCGATCGCTCAATCAAATTTTGGGGGCTATTGGGGGCACGACCGGACATGCCGAAACCCTTGGCATTTGCGGCACTCAGTCGATAGTCCAGGGGATTAGGTCGGGACGTTCAATGATGCTCGCCCGCACGCTCGCCTTCTGCATCTTCCCGGTGACCGTCCTCGGAAGATCGTCGTCCCAGAAGAGGAAGTGCTTGGGGATCTGAACCTGATTAAGCTTTCCTCGGCAAAACTCGCGTAGCGCGTCAGCTTCGAGAGTGGCATCGCTCCGTAGGCGAACGATCGCGACCACGGCTTCCCCCCACACTGGGTGCGGTATCCCGATAACACAGCTTTCCGCGACCGAGGTGTGCTCCGACAGCACTGCTTCAACGACGACCGGATAAATGTTGATCCCTCCGCTGATGATCATGAACTTACGGCGATCGAGGAGATGGAGAAATCCCTCGCTGTCGACCCGCCCGATGTCGTTGGTGCGCATCCACGGGCCGGAGACGACCTGCTCGGTTTCAGCCGGAAGATTCAGATATTCGAGCATGTTCGCTTCGCTCTTAAGCCATACTTCGCCAGCTTCGCCGGGCGCGGCTTCGCGCCCCTGATCGTCGCGGATGCTTATGTCGAACAGCGTCCCAATCTGTCCCACTGAATTCAGCAAGTCAGGACGGTCCGTGAGCCCTCGGCGGATGTCAGCGGGCAGCATGAACGAGACCCCGCCCCAAGTCGTTTCGGTCATCGCATAACAGTTGAGAAGATCGCACCGGAATGTCTCGCTCGCCTCTTTGATCAGCGCCGGCGTGGACGGCGACGATCCGAACGCGATCATCCGTAACGTGGACAGGTCGTGCGCACTCGACTTGCGAGCGTCGATGGCCCACCTGAGCATGGTAGGCGCCAGGAGCGCGATGGAGCAGCGGTGCCGTTCGAGATCGTCGAACAGATCGTTCAAGTCGAAGAAGCCGTCCGGCAAGACCGTGGTCATGCCGTTGGCCAGCCCCAGCACCCCAAGCACGATGGCAACCCACGCGTTGGAAGTGGCGTGATAAAAGATGTCGTCGCCGTTAAATCCGAACATCGAGGCGGCGTGCGGAATCGTCGCGCGCAGCCCGTGATGCGTGAGTACGACCCCTTTGGGCAAACCTGTGGTTCCCGAGGTGTAAGAGTAAAACGCGGGGTGGCCGGGCTCGATGGGAACCACGTCCGGCGATTCTCGGCCTTGCGAAATTAACGCTTCGAAATCGCATGGTAGCCCGTGATCAGCGCCCAGCCCGACGAGGGTGAGTTCGGGCAGACCGCCGTCCCCGCGCAGTTGGTCTAGGACATCCAGGCAGTCGCGATGGACGAAGAGCGCCGTTATTCGCGAATCGCGGATCACATGAATCAACTCGCGCGGAGCTAGCCGGCGGTTGATGCCTACGCGGATCGCGCCGATCTGCAGGCAGGCGAAAAAATGCTCGTAAACCTCGACGTGCTCGCCCGCGAGCATGCCGACCGCGTCGCCCTTGCCGATGCCCAGGCTTTGCATGGCCGCCCCCAGTCGCGACGCGCGGTCAGCGACCTGTGACCAGCTGCGGGCACCGGTGGCCGATTGGTACGCGGCCTTTTTGGGATAATGCTTGCCGCAGCGGGCGACCAAGTCGCGGGGGAGCAAGGTCTCGATCGGTTGGCTAGATCGCGGCGAAAAGCAGCTGTCCATCGAAGAACTGAGCTTTGACATCGGTTTTTCCATCCTCGTTCGCCGGTGCCCCTTGATAGCGGGCGATTATGTGCGGCCCCTCGTCCAGTTCGATCGACGCCAAGAGATATGGCGCGGGATGCTCGGGAATGAACGAGGCCGTTACTTCCACCGTGCAGCGCAGCTTTCCCAGGCCACTGGCGGCGCTCCAGTGAAGATCTACGGACTGACAAGCTCCGCAGCAGCGCGCCGTATAGGCCGCGACAGTACCGCACGACGCGCATTTCTGGACCCTCAATTCCCCTTCTCGCAAACCCGCGCGAAAGAGATCGCGATGCCTCATGGCGAAATTATCCGAGCCCATCACAAACTCTGATGCGGGCTCAGGATCACGGCCGCGTGATGTTGTTGCCGTCCGCCTAGCCCCGTTGCCAGGACGACATCGTTGGCGACCTGGCGATCGCCCCCGTGCCCTCGCGCTTGGATCACTGCTTCGGCCAGTGGTGTCGCCCCTTGCAGGTAATAGCCCGATAGCATCCCTCCGCCGGTGTTGACTGGAAGTTTGCCGCCCGGCGCGGTTTGTCCATCAGCGACGAACGCAGCCCCCTCGCCACGCTTGCAGAACCCGTAATTTTCAAGCGCGGCGATTCCCGAACACGTAAACGGCGCATAGAATTGCGCGCTGGACACATCGTTCGCGCCGATTCCGGCCATCGCGTAGGCGATCTTGCCGGCTTGCTCCGCGCCATTGTCGAATTCAGGCTCGAGCGACGCCATCGGCGGACAGCCGGAATGACCTTGGCCCATGCCGTGAATGAAAACCGGGGGGGGTGGCCCGCTTTGCTGGTCGTTTCGCGTGACGACGAAGGCAACGGCGCCGTTGACCGGGTAAGCGCAGTCCAACACCCGAAGCGGTTTCGCGATCCAGCGTGAAGCCAAGTAGTCCTCCATTGTCAGCGGGGTCTTGAGAAAAGCGCGATCGTTCCCGGCGGCCCAGGCACGCTCGGCGATCGCCCAGGCCCCAAAATGCCGATCACCGGCGCCGTAGAGCGCCGCGTAGCGGGCCGCGACAAAGCCGAACGCGGCTGTGGCGCCCAGCAGGCCGATTTCCTCTTCCCACGCGGGAATGCCGGTGATGGGTATGGGAATCGCGAACGCCTTGCCAGCGTTGACGTTGTGCGCGATTGGCGCGTCGGCGAAAACGCAGGCGACGCGGTTCGCCATACCCGCACTCACCGCCAGCGCCGCGATCTGGATCATCTGCGCTGCCGAAGACCCTTCGGCTTCGATTGAAGCGAGCAAGCCAAGGTTGCGCAGCCCGAGATCTTCCTGGACACCCAACGGAAGCGTTTCCGAGGGTTCTACCGGACTGCGGTTGAGCAACAGGCCGTCTATGTCGGCGAGCGAAAGCCCCGCATCCGCGACCGCGTCGCGAACCGCATCACCCGCCAAGGTTCGGGGCATCGGACCGGGCTTGCGCGAAAGTGCGCTGAAACCGAGCCCTGCGATCGCGGCGAGAGGCCTGCGTGCGGCCACTAGATCAGAAATGGCAAGCCGGGCAGGGCATCCGCGGCAGTGACCAGGTAGACCGCTTTAAAAAACATCTTCATTCCCTCGGAACCGCGCCGCAAGCGATACTCCACGCGCCCCGGCCAAGTGTAGAGCTCGCGAGTCGACTGAATTCTGTACTCGTGCAGCACTTGGCTGCACTTGACAGAAAATACCCCGTCCCCAAGCGTTTCAATGTGGAAGTTGCTCTGCACACGCACCATCGGCGACGCCGGCACCTGCGAATGTCGCTTGCCAGTGTTGAGTTGCCGAATGCGCGTCGCAACGCGCGAGCGGTTGTCGTAAATGATCGCGATCTTCTTACCGGGAGGATGCTTTGCGCCTTCAAGCGTCGGCACCCAATACACCATGTCGTCGTCGACTAGGGCCTCCCATTCCGAATAACGCGATTCGTCTGCCAACATCGCCTCTAGAGCGATGAAGTTGGCAATTTCTCGCCGGTCGACTTCGCTGACGCCCGGCCGCCGCTCCACAGCAACCATCACGCGGCGCGTTCCAGACGCTGCACCGGATGTTCGCCGCTCATAACAGCGCGATAATGATGCCAGAAACCTCGATTGGTGACCTCATCGGTAAGATGGCCGACCACCGTCTCGCCGTCCTTGTGTTCGCGCTCGAGACCTCTGCTCAAATCAAGCCAACCGCCGGAACGACCCAGCGCTTCTTGGGTGCGCTCGGCAATTACTGCATCGTCCGCAAGGAGAAACGCGGCCGGGCCCATTGCCCCCTCCGACTGACGCTTCAGCCGATCATTGATGGCGTCGTCGACACCTTCGAGCAATAGCGGAGTGTGCCAATGAATGCATTCATCGACGCTGATCGGCTCGAACATTCCGATATTACCTTCGCCGAGGAAGAGATTTGGAAATATGCAGGCGTGCGGCGGGCCCATGGTCACCTTACGGCGCCCGTGCTCTTCGCCGTAAACCCGGTTCATGTCTTCGATGTAAGCTGGAAATCTGGCTTCGGGGCAGCCGAACCATTCCAGCGGAGACGTGTAGGCCTTGCTGAAGTCGATCTCGGTGTGTCCCATGCCCCAGTAGCGGGCCTCCGCGACGAGATCTTCCTCTTGGTTCTGGAAAGCGGCCGCGTCGTAGTTCGAACGAATGGCCTGCGCAAACGAGGGATGGACAAAGTTGACATGGTACCCATCGACATCGTTTTCGGGCAGCATTTTCCAGTTCGAGCGGAACCGATGCTGCACCCAGCCGCCGTCGAGCTTTAGCTTGCCAGTCGGCGACATCTCACACGCGCGGTCGATTAATTGGGTCGCATGACCTAAATGCTCGGCGAGGGAAATCCCTTCTGCGCTGAAGCTTGCAAAGTAAAATCCACGATAACTGTCAATCCGCGGCAGGCATTTGAGCCCAAGCTGCTCCCGGTCGCCTGTTTGACCTGCGGGATATGGAACATCCACCAGCTTGCCCTGGAGATCGTAAGCCCAGCCATGATATTTGCAGACGATAGCCCGCTTCGATCCGCTGTCCTCCGAGCACAGAAGGTTGCCGCGATGTGCGCAGCGGTTGACGAACACATTGACGCCGTCAGCACCCGTTCTGACAGCTACGATCGGATCGCCAGCAATGCGCCGCCGCACGAAGTCTCCGCGCTTCGGAATTTCCGACTCATGACATACGAATACCCACCCTTCACGAAAAATGCGCTGCATCTCGTCTTCGTAGATAGCGGGATCAGCGTACAGCGAACCGTGGATCCGGTCGGAGAGGATGAGTTCGCGATAATTTGGATTTTGGGAGACGATTGGATCCTGACGCATGGCGCACCTTCCTTGTTAGGCGTACCCCTAGCATTTGATCGAGCGCTCAGTCAAGTTTGAGGGTGTTCAGCTTTCAATAGGGTCAGGAAAGATTCCAAAGGCAGGTTTAGCGAGGCCGCGCAAAGCTGCCGAGCAAGATTCCGACGAGCAGTGTTCGTCGATGCGCGCGACCAAGATATAGTCCAATTCAATGCTGGCAGCATGAGGTGTCTCGTCATTGTCGGATCAGTTTTGAGGTATCCCGCTTGCTGCACCTCGACCAGTACTGAGTCGAGCAAGTCGCGATATTTGTGAGCTGTCGGACGCATGCGCTCTTGAGCCTTCGGACTGAGGCGGCCCCATTCTCTTATCCAAACCTGGTGGACGTGCCTAAGCTCCCCATGAACGACCTCAATATGCGATGAGGCCAAGGCCAACAAACGCGACAGAGGGCCCAATGGAGTATCAGCCAAAGCCTCGCTCGCCCGCTGGTAACCGTCCGCGATTCCCTTGTTGATGATTGCTTCGAGAAGATCCTCTTTGGATTCAAAATGATAGAACAATGTGCCCGAAGCTACGCCTAGCGCTTGGGCGATTTCGCGGACCGAAGTTCGATCGAAACCACGCTTGGCGAACAGCGCTGACGCACTCTTAACGAAATCGTCCGCCCGAGTTTTTTCCTCGGTTCCTCTCGTACGGGAACGGTTCATAATATCCAATTCTGATTAATGGTGGGATCTTCACGGAGCTAAAAGACGACCATATGATTGGCAAGGGAAGCAGGTCAAACATCACCGGCATGGTTAGCCGAACCCATCCTTTGCGGCTTCGAGAAAGCGACGAAACTCTAAATGGCTTTGGCACGTTGGCTCGACGTCAGGTCTACCGATGCTTCGTGGACCAAGGGTACCCAGAGATTGACTGGGTCGAGGGCGACGAGACATGGTAGGATGCGCTGGTATGTCATAATGGGTGGCGACCCTGCGTCAGTTCTTCTGTGTGCTGAACAGCCGATCAGGTTCCGCCAATGGTATTTTAGCCGGTCATGCGAGGCTGTTATGCGGCGGCCTCTCGACTCGCGTGCATAGCGGTCACAAGCGCTAACGGCATGTCGAAGGTAGCGTTGTCGAGCTTTCACGGGCTCAAAAGCTACAATCACGGCGACAAACGATTTCTCATCGAGCTAGGGGTAATTTAATCGTCATTGGACCGGCGCTTGTTGAGCGTGAACCTAGGTCACGGAAGAAATTAGTCCATGCCCGTCAAGGCCGTTTTGTATCTTGCTCGCAGTGCTTTTTTGTCGATTTTGCCTGTCGCCGTGAGCGGCACCGGTTCGAACATGATGGCGTCTGGTAGCCACCAGCGAATTGTCCGCTCCTCGAGAAATGCGCGCACCTCTTCTTCTGACAACGCCTGCCCTTGATGTGTCTCAATGATCAGAATCGGGCGCTCCTCCCATTTGGGATGCGGCACGCCCACCACCGCCGCGATACGCACGCCGGGGCACGCGCTGGCAGCGTTTTCTAGATCGATCGAGCTGATCCACTCGCCGCCGCTCTTGATCACGTCCTTGGCGCGATCGGTCAGTCGCAGAAAGCCCAGCGGGTCAATAGTAGCGATGTCGCCCGTGTCGAACCAGCCGTCGGGTCCCGCTGCCGGGATATCCGGGTAATAGCGGTCCACTACCCATGGCCCGCGCACTTGCAGCCCGCCCGAAGTTTCGCCATCCCACGGCAGCTCGTTTCCGGCTTCGTCCACGATACGTAGCTCGATTCCGAACTGGAGCCGACCTTGTCGCGTCCAGATGGTCTCGTCGACAGCTTCTTGCCCATGCTCAGCCAGACGCGGCGTCGGGGTGGCGACAACCCCTAGGGGGCTGGTTTCCGTCATGCCCCAGAGTTGGCGCACGGCGACACCGTAACGTCGATCGAAGGTCTCGGCCATTGCGCGCGGCACCGCCGATCCGCCGATGACGAGCTGCTTGAGGGCTCCCACGTCCTCGCCGGTGCGTTCGAGGTAGTCGAGATACATAGTCCAGATGGTCGGCACGCCGCCGGAAAAGGTGACGCCCTCCGATTTGATGAGTTCCTGCAGGCTGGCGCCGTCGAACTTGTCACACGGAAGTACCACCTTGCAGCCGTTGACCGCGGCGGTGAATGGCAAGCCCCAGGCGGTCGCGTGATAAAGCGAAGAGCAGGGCATAATTACGTCGAACGAGGAGAAGCCGAACGCGCTCGACAGGCCTGCGGCCATGGCGTGCAGGACCACCGAGCGGTGGGTGTAAAGCACTCCCTTCGGATGGCCGGTGGTGCCAGATGTGTAGCACAAGAACGCCCCCGCATTCTCGTCGAAGACGGGCCAATCGAGCGCACCGTCTTCCGCGCCGATCAGGCTCTCGTAGTCCACCGTCCCCGCAATAGAGGGATCGAACCGTTCGCGGTCGGTGAGCATGATGAAGTGGCGCACATTCTCCAGTCGCGGCCGGAGGCGTCGCACCAACTCCACGAAGCTCTGCTCGAACAAGAGGACGGCGCTGCCCGCGTGGTCTACGGTATAGATGATCTGGTCGTCTGACAGGCGCGGATTAGCGGTGTGTAGCACCCCACCCATACCCGGCACAGCGTAGAACAGTTCCAGGTGGCGATGTGTGTTCCAAGCGAGCGAGGAGACCCTGTCTCCGGCCCTCACCCCCAGTCGCAGCAACGCCTGCATCGCTTTTCGCGCGCGCAAGTCGCACCCGGCCCAATCGTAGCGGTGCAGCGGTTCATTAACCAGCCGCGAGACGATCTCGCGCGTGCCGTGCGCCTTGGCAGCGAAACGGACAATGCCGCTGATCTGCAGCGGAATTGGCTGCATCAATCCTTCGAGCACCTGATCCTCCTAAGCTTCGACACCAATCGGGTTGGCTGTTGGCGATTACCGCGACGCAAACTGATCATTCAAACCGGCGTGCCGCAAAAGATTTCAATGATCCCAATTAAGCGTCGCGCGCGACTGCATAGCACCATCAGGCCTTGACCCGCCGCGATGCCAATATCGATGCCACCACCATCAATGATCCCAGCAGGTGATAGGACTCGAACCTTTCGCCAAGAAGAGGAACCGCCATTAAGACCCCGAATACTGCAGGAAGATTCATGTATATCCCCGCGCGCGACGACCCGATCAGCGCCACCGCGCGATTGAACAGTGCGTACGATGCCAACGAAGGAAAGATGCCGACATACAGGATGGAGGCAACCGCTGCCAAAGGCGGCAAGGAAACGCCCCGCGTGAGCAGATGGATACCGTATGGCACCGCTAGCGAAGCTGCACCAACCGCAAAAAGGACGCTGAGCAGGGTCAGGTGGTGAATTGTGGGAGCCTTGCGCAAGAACGTTGCGTAGGCGGAATAGAGAAAAACCGCAGCGAGCGCGAGGACATCGCCGACATTGAGGTCACTCAATTGCAGGTTTGCAGGGTCGCCTCGAGTCATGATCCAAACGATGCCAGCGATCGACAGTAAGGCGCAGGCAAAATAAATTGGCGGGATGCGGTCGCGGAAAATGACTGCCGGCATTACGAGGGTCATAATGGGCATGGTCGCCTGAAGCAGGAGGTTATTCGTAGCAGTAGTGAACTGGAGACTTGCGTATACCAAGTAAGCAAACAATCCCAGGCCGGCCGCGCCCAAAAGGGACAGGAACATCCACGCTTGCCTGACTGTTCGCAGGTCACGGCGAATGTGGTTCCACGCGAACGGAATGATCAAAGCCAGCGCGACCACCCAGCGCCAGAAGGCGATCGAGACGGGCTCGAGAAGGTCTCTCGCCGCGCGCCCGACAATAGGATTAAGAGACCAGAAAAACGACGCCAGAACAAGCAGCAGCGCGGGAGATCGCCACAAGGCCGGCCCTCGCGCGCGCGCAGCCATCGTCGAAGCGTCGTGCCCTTCCAACCGCTGACCTCTCGATCATCCTCGCGCTGCCCAAAGATTGCATATTGCGCTCTCCGTTGCATATATTAACACGAGGGGGGTGTCACGGGGCTTTTGCTTTGAAGCGCATGGGCCGCAAAGCCACCTCTTTTTCGCAGATCCTCTCCACAAAAGGAATTGTCCTTGGCCGCATACTTCGTTGCCGAAATAACCTCACATGACTCAGCTTGGTTGGCCGAGTACGGTGAGATGGTCCCTCCGATGGTGCGCAAACATGGCGGAGAGCTGATCTGCAGGTCACAACAATTCAGGCGGTATGAGGGCGATAGGCCGGCGCCCGACTACGTCATAATTCTGCAGTTTCCATCGTTGGCCGCCATCGATGCTTTTATGAGTGATCCCGCCTATCAACCCTTCAAGAAGGCACGGATCGCTTGCACCGACTCCCAGGTGTTCGCGATCCGTTGACGCCGGCGAAGAGGGGCAGCGTCGAAATTAGGCGCGCCGATCGTTGCCCAGGCTTGCAAGCGTCAATCGGGGAGGAGGCCGCGCACGCGGAGCATTTTAATGATTTTCGCGGCAGCGGGGGCCGCCACGCCAGCCTGCTGCGCAAACCGCGGAATAGCGCCGGTCAGGTGCGCGAATTCCGAAGGGCGATGCGCTTCCAGATCGCGCTGAAGCGAACTTGTCACGTCGGGTGGAAAAGCGCCGACGAAACCGAGCGTGGCGGTCACGCAGTCCGCCGGTAGTGCAACACCGAAAGCCGTCGCCGAGGCAACAACCTCTTCCATCGCACGGCGCAACAGATTCCAAGCGTCGCGATGACCGGAAATCTGCCCGACTGTCACCCCATAGGCTGGAGCGACTGCCCCAACGGTACTTGCCATCAAGAATTTGGCCCATAACGCAGGCCGGACATCGGGAACAAGCGTGGTCTCGATTTCAGCATCTCGGAGAGCCTTCTCAAACACCGCGGTCTCCCGATCCGGGGCGCCGGGTTCGGCGGGTGATGCGAGCGACCCCATCACCAGGCTCGCCGGCACACCGGCGTGGTGTAGTATCCCGTCCCGCATTTCGAAGAAGCCGTGCATTCGGCCGCCCAACACGCGCGCGTGGGGAAGCGCGACCTGCGCCTCGCTTGGCGCCTCCACCCCGTTCTGGACCGTGAGCAAACCAAACTGAGCCCCCTCATAAACATCGAGCAAGGCCAGCGCTTCTGGTAGCTGGAATGTCTTGGTAGCGACAACCACGTGGCTGGGCACAGCGCCCGGCAGGCACTGTCCTGCGACAGGAACCTTGACGCGGCGAAGCCCTCGGTCGTCTGCTATAAAGAGGCCATCGCGATCGATGGTCGTCAGCCGCCTGCCGCGCGCAATAAGCAAGACATCGCGACGGGCCTCGTGGAGACGCGCTGCGAGGTAAGAACCGATGGCGCCCGCGCCAATCACAACTATTGCGCCCACATTTCGGGACCTTGCTGCAGATAGACATTTCAGTTTCACGGTTGAAATGTTTAGCACGAAGATAGCGCCAAAGAGAGCGGCGGGCGCCGACGCGAAATGTGTCCAACTGTTTGACATGATGCAAGGCTTTCGCCAGTGCATTTTTATCAGCCAGCGGTCCGGACGGAATTTGAGTCCTGCGCAGGGCATCTTTTCAGGATGTGGCATGAACCGCCCAATCGAGACGGACAAAGTCGGCAACGGCCCACAGCGGAAATCCATCCAGTCGGTCGAGATCGGCGCCCGCGTCTTGGAGGCGCTCGTCAATAGCGGCAAGAATGGCGCGCCCTTGCGCGAGGTAGCTGACAAGGCTGGACTTTCCAGGAGTCAGGCGCACCGCTATCTGCTGGCGTTCGTCAATTCCAGCGTGGTCGAGCAGGATCCTGGAACGGGCCTGTACGCCCTAGGTTCTTTCGCGGTCAGGCTGGGTATGGCCGCATTGGCTCGCGTGGAACCAGTGCAGGTCGCGGGCAGGCATCTCCTTCGCTTACTGACCGAGTTGAAGACGACTGGGCTGCTGACGGTATGGGGCAATTACGGCCCGACAGTAGTCCGCTGGATTGACGGCGGTATCCCGCTGTTCACCACCTTGCACACCGGGTCGGTCCTCCCCTTGCAGATTTCTTCGTCGGGGTTGCTGTTCCTTACTTACTGTCCACGCGAGCAGGTCCAAACGCAGCTAGACAACGAACGCGCCGCGGGTGTGATCATACCCGACGCCGAGCTTGAGCGGCTTTCGGCAGAAGCCCGCCAGTCTGGCTACGCCCGTACATATGGTACGGTCGTTCCCGGCCTCTCGGCGGTCACCGTACCGATTTTTGATGCCGATAACCGTATGATCGCAACCATGGGCGTCTTGGCGCGCACACAGGATCAAGGCTTCTACTCGCAGGACAAGATCGAGCGAATCAAGCGCCAAGCTCTTGAGACCAGTCGGGCAATCGGCTGGTCGCAGGGATGATCGGCCGGCGAGGCCCTGCGTCGGCGCGCGCAGTGAGTGGCAGCGACGAGAAGTTGGCCTGAGCACCGTGCGTCTTGCCATTTCCCGGCATGAGTTCATTGCCATGATGGCCATGATCCAAGCTCTCCAGGCGCTTGGCTTCGCAGCGCTTCTACCGGCGCTGGACATGCTGGCCTCCGATCTCGGCGTAGCACACGCCAACGAGCGGCAGTGGATTATTGCGGCGTTCCTTTTGAGCTCCGGCCTATTCTCGCTGATTCCCGGGACAATTTCCGATCGGGTAGGACGTAAACCGATGGCGCTCGCGTGCATGGCCGCGTTCGCTTGCATCAACTTCGTGTCCGCTCTGGTGCAGACTTTTGAACAATTGATTGTCCTCAGAGTGCTGCTTGGAATTTCCTCGTCAGCACTGGCAGTGCTGCCTTTGGCGATTATTCGCGACCTCTACCATGGCGAGGACATGGCCAAGCTCCAATCGTTTGTCGCGATGATGTTCATGGCGGTCCCCATATTCGCGCCGGGGCTGGGCTATGTGCTCATGGCGATCGCTGGCTGGCGAATTATTTTCGTCGCGATCGGGGCAGTGGCGACCGGCGTCGCTTTCTGGTATCTGTTTAGGCTTCCAGAAACCCTGCCGCCGCCAAGAAGGAGGGTTACTCGCGCCCGCGCGCTGTTGGGAAACATGCGTTTGGTACTGCAGACTCGGTCGTCGATCGGGTATGTCCTTGGCACAGCACTGGTCTTCGGCGCGCACTTCGGTTTCATAAACAGTGCGCAGCAGCTCATTGGAGAGCACTTTGGTGCGGGCGCAAGATTTGCGCTGATTTTCGGGCTGATGGCGACATCCATGATGGCCGCGAGCCTTGCCAATTCGGCGTTGATTCATAGGTTCGGCACCCGGCCCATCGCGCATGCGGCGATACTTTGCCATCTGCTGGTTTCGCTGGCTCAGGTGTATTTCGCATCGCGGCCAGGTGAAACGCTTCTGCTGTTCGTCCTGTTGATGTCTGCGAACATGTGTCTGCTGATCACGATCTTCGTCAATTTCACGGTGATCGCGCTTCAGCCTTTCGGCGCGCTCGCCGGCGCCGCGGCGTCCGTGCAGACTTTTTTTCGTCTCGTCCTGGGCGCCGGTCTCGGTGCGATGATCGGACAAGCATATGACGGGACGCCGCTGCCTCTCGCTTATGCGCTCGTCGCAGTTGCCGGGCTGAGCGTTGTGCTCGTCCTGTTCAGCGAACGCGGAAAGCTTTTCCGACCGCTAGGTACGCATTCGGGGACCTAATCGGCGGCCTCGCCGAGTCGCGGCATTTCCGGCGTTCCCGGCGCTGGGAAATCAGATACCATCCGTACGCCGTCAATGACGATCGGACTGGCAATACCTGGGCGACCTTGCCGTGCGATGGCGAGACCCCGGGCCTTGACGTGCGGATCGGCGAACACCTGATCCAGTTCGTTGATCGGTCCCGCGGGGACGCCCGCCGCGTCGAGGGCCTCGAACAAGGCTTGCCGGTTCCACTGCGCGGTCGATGCCTCGAGAGTTTCTATCAGCAAGACCCTGTTGGCCAGCCGCGCGGGATTGGTCGCGAAACGTACGTCGTCCGCAAGGTCCAATCCAAGAATCCGGCAAAGGCTTGCGAACTGGCTGTCGTTGCCCGCCGCTATGATGAGAGGGCCCTCAAGAGTTGGGAATGCCTGATAAGGTGCCAGGTTGGCGTGGCCGTTGCCCGCTCGGCGCGGCACTCTGCCCGAAGTCATCCAGTTGAGAGCCTGATTAGCCATGACCGCGACTTGGGTGTCGAGCAACGCCATGTCGATGTGTGCCCCGAGCCCCGTCCCTTCTCGCCGGTGCAGTGCCGCCAGCAGGGCGACGGCACTGTACATCCCCGTGAACAGGTCCGCCACCGCTATGCCCGCTTTCTGCGGTTCGCGGTCCGGCTCGCCGGTCATCGACATCATGCCCCCCATGGCCTGGGCGATGAAGTCATATCCCGGCCGGTGCGCGTAAGGGCCAGTTTGTCCAAAACCCGTGATCGAGCATGTAATGAGGCGCGGATTCTCCTCAGCCAGCGTGACATGATCTAGCCCGTACTTTGCCAATCCGCCCACTTTGTAATTCTCGATTATGATGTCCGCTTCTCGTGCTAGCCGGCGCAGGATTTTCTGTCCGTCCGGTGTTGTGATATCGACCGCAAACGATCTCTTGCCCCGATTAGTGGAGTGAAAGTAGGCAGCGCCAAGGTTTGTGCCGCCGTCGGACGTGACGAATGGTGGTCCCCAATGCCGCGTGTCGTCACCGAGACCCGGCCGCTCGATTTTGATCACTTCGGCCCCAAGGTCCGCTAAAAGCTGTCCGCACCACGGGCCCGCCAAAATGCGCGCCAACTCGAGCACTCGGAGACCATCGAGTGGCTTGGCGCATACTGAGCCGTCACCGCGTGGTTGCCAGTTCGGGGTTGTCACTGGGCCAACCGTACCGATGTTTCCGCGCGCGCGCGCCAGTGGCGCATGCCTTCGCTAGCCACCTTCGCCAGCGCGAAGCTATCAATGCCGTTGGCTACGAACCGAGCTCCACCCGCGAGGAACTGCTCAACAAGCCGATCATCGCGTGAGAGGATTCCAGCCGGTTTTCCGGAGGCGATCATGCATTCTAGGGCACGCCCGGAGAGCGCGAACAGCGCGTCGAAATGACCGGGACCAAGCAGACCCTGCGACGCTGCGAGATCGGCCGGCCCCAGAAAGAGCGCATCGATACCGTCGACCGCAGCTATCGCGTCTAGATTATCGATGGCGCGACCGGTCTCAATCTGGGCGATGATGCACAGCTGGGCATTTGCCTCGCTCACATAGCCGGGATATCCGCCCCAACGCGACGCTCGCGCTCCGCCCAGTCCGCGCTCACCGGCCGGCGGATAGCGGGATGCGTTGACAATTGCACGAGCCTGCTCGGCAGTCTCCACCATCGGGACCATGATGGTCTGAGCGCCGAGATCTAGAATCTGCCTCATCGCCACCGGATCATGCCCAGGGACGCGGACGATGGCGGAGCAAGGCGGGTTCGCTTCGATCGCGCGCAACTGGTCAGCGATCCCGGACAGAGACTGAGGGCCATGCTCCCCATCGATCAGCAGCCAATCGTATCCTTGGCCGGCGCAAATTTCCGCGATGCTGGGCGATGCGAGAGCGAGCCAAAAGCCCAATTGGACAGGGCCGTCTCGCAATCCACGTTTGAACCGGTTTTCGGGAGTGCGCATGTTTAGGCTACACGAACCGGAAGCCGATAGAGCCCAGAGCCCCAAAGTCGGCATTGAACACGTCGCCTCCACGAGCTTCGACAGGTCGGGTGAAGGAACCACCCAGGACCACTTCACCCGCCTCCAGCGCTTGATCCCACTGCGCCAACCGTCGAACCAGCCAGGCAATTCCGTTTGCCGGGTGGTTTAGCACGCCAGCGGCCAACCCTGTCTCTTCGATCACTCCATTCCGGCTCAGCGTCGCGCCCACTCGGCGCAAATCAACTCTGTCGGGCCGCACCGGCAGTCCTCCTGTGATGATGCCCGCATTTGCCGCATTGTCACTGATCGTGTCCTGCACTTTTCGCACAGCGCCAGTCTGGGGATCGACCTGATGGATACGGCTGTCAATTATCTCGACGGCGGGGACGACATAAGCGGTCGCTCGCAGCACGTCGACCATCGTCGTAGCGGGTCCTTCCAATCGCTTCTCAAGGACAAAGGCTAGCTCGACTTCGGTCTTTGGCGTGATAAATCGCGCACAGGGTATCTCCGATCCTTGCTCAAAAACCATGTCGTCGAGGAGCGTCCCGTAGTCGGGCTCATCGATCCCTGCCGCGAGTTGCATTGCCCGCGAAGTCAAGCCGATCTTGTGACCGAAGATCATTCGGCCGGCCGCGAGCTTGTGGTCCACCCAGCGGCTATTGATCCGATAGGCGTCAGCAATCGTCATGTCAGGATATCTTGTGGAGAACGGACGAATTCGCTCGCGAGTTCGCTCCGCGCAATCCAGTTCCCGCGCCAGTTCGCCGATCAATTTCTGGCTGAACTCCATGTCGTACACTCGCGCTCTTTTCCCGATTGCGATGATTGGGGAAAAGCATTGCACGATGTCAAACGATATCTTACACCACCGCCGAGTAACGATTGCGCGAGAGGGAGGCTAAGATGCCTGACAACCAGACCATCAGGGAAGAAAAGATCACCGGCCGTGGCCTGACTTCGCACACCTTGCTGGCCGGCGATCCGTCGAAGCCCGCAATCCTGCTGCTTCATGGCGCGGGACCTGGAGCTCACGCGGCTTCGAACTGGTATCACCTGATGCCAGATTTGGCAGAGAACTTCTTCGTAATCGCGCCCGACCTGATCGGGTTCGGGCAGTCTGTCATACCGGAACCCTGGCCTGACAGTGTCATGGGCTGGATCGGCACCCGGGTGGACCAATGTTTCGGGCTCCTCGAAACACTTGGTGTGAAGAAGGCCCATGTGGTCGGTAATTCCATGGGTGGCGCACTAACGCTCCAGATGATGAGCGAGGAACCCGACACGCTAGACAAAGTAGTTCTCATGGGATCAATCGGCGCGCCGGGGCCGCGCACTCCGGAGTTGGTCCGGTTGCTCTCGTTCTATTCCGACCCGCGCTACTCGCGATACCGCCAAGTAATGCACAGTTTCGCGTACGACGCGGACAAGTTCGAGGGCATGGAGGAGATTGTCGAGAACCGGTACAAAATCGCGACCGATCCTGAGATCATGAGAACGGCGGTGAAAATGATCGATTCCATGAAACAAGGGATCGACACACTTAATATGCCACCATCCATCCTCAGCAAGCTTCCGCACGAAGTGCTCATCTTTCATGGCCGCCAAGACCGCGTCGTGCCGCTCGACACCAGTCTCTACCTTATCGAACACCTCAAGCATGCCGAATTATACGTGCTCGACCGCTCCGGCCACTGGTCGCAGCTCGAGCGCTGGGATGTCATGCGCCCCATGATGGAAATCCACTTCGGAGCGCGCACCTTCTGAACCAATACGCCTCAGCCAGCATCGACACCCTCGCGGGCGAGACTGGCGTCGATCGAGAGCGCCAGCCTGCTGGGGCGTCGGACCGTCCGAGACTTTGCGAGGAGGCGCAGATGCCCAGAAGTGAAGGAGAAGCGGACGAGTTCTGGGAATATTCATTGCGCGTGTACGCCCGTACCGGGGTGGCCGAGGCGTGCTTGTCGCTGCAGGATCGCCATGGGTGCGAGGTGAACCTTGTGCTTCTCTGCCTTTGGCTGGCCCAGAACCGAAAATTATGGCTCCGCAAGGAAGATCTTTGTGCTGCTCAGCGCTCTGCCGCGGCGCCTGTAGAAGGCGTTGTTCGCCCGCTCCGCATGACCCGTCGGTGGCTCAAGCGGTGGAGCCGGAACGCCCTCAGCGACGAACCATATGCATCGGCGTACGCGGCGTTGAAGCAGGCGGAACTCCAAGGCGAACGCCTGGTGCAAGCGCGACTCATCGCCGACCTTCGCCTCGACGCGCTAGGGTCCGCTCATTCGGCCGCAGGCGCCGCGCAGATCAGCTTCGAGAACTACGCAGCGATGTCATCCGCGCCCGAGACGATCGCGAGGGAACTTGAAAAACTGATGGGCATCGCGCTCCGCTGCCTTTAGCGCAGGTTCGCTGCGAACCGCGCGTCAAGGCGGTGCACCCGGGGTTGACAAGGCCACGGCGGTTTGGTCGCGATCCGTGTCCCTCCGTGCGATGCGTCCGATGATGAGGAAGACCACCGCTGGTAGCAGCGCGACAATAGCTACAGCCGAGAAGAGATCAGAGGGCGCGAACCGCCAAGCCAGCAACACGCCGCCGAGCAGTGGCCCGGCGATCGACCCGATCCGACCAATACTCAGGGCCCAGCCCAAGCCGGTCGCGCGCAATATGGTGGGGTAAACTGACATGGCGAATGCGTTGCTTCCCATCTGGGCTCCCATCGTGCCGAATCCAGCAAGAAGTATAGCGATGGTCATGCCGCCCGATGATGGTGTGGTCAGCCCGATCGCCAGCGTCGCGACCGCGCTCATGGCGAAGACGACCGGCATGACCCGCAAGGCCCCGAATCGGTCGACCAAGGGTGTCACGCCGATGCATCCAGCTATGCCACCGAGGTTCAAAAGGACACTGGTCATAGTTGATTGGCTCACATTCGCACCACCGGCGGCGAATAAGATCGGGAGCCAGTTCATAAGGAAATACATCGCGAGCAGGTTCGCGACAAAAGCTAGCCACAGCAGTGGCGTGATCACGGCAAGATCGGATGCAAATAGTTCGCGCAGTTGCCCACTCGGAGGTCCTTGCCCGGTCTTGCGCCTTTTCCACTCGGGGGACTCGACGAGAAGGCCGCACAGCGGTCCAACCATCGCCAGCGGAAGCACGCCACCCCAGACGAACAGACCTTGCCAACCCCAGTTCGAGATCACCATCGGTGCCGCCAAGCCGCCTACCAGCGCACCCAGCGGAAACCCGCAGAACATCGCGCCTGCGGCGAGCGCCCGCCGATTTCCTGGCGCGTGTTCGGCAGTGAGCGTCATAAGATTGGGAATAGCCGCGCCAAGCCCGACACCGGTTAGAAACCGCAGGGCGGCGAGGTCATGAAGGGTCGCCGCGAGAGGCGTGAGCAAAGCGAAAAGGCCGAACATGAAGCAGGCGGCGCAGATCACGGGTTTGCGACCGTAACGGTCTGCGAGATCACCGAACACTACGCTGCCGAGCATCAGGCCCACGAGGCCGGCAGCAAATACTGGTCCTAGGGCGCTCTTCTCCACGTTCCAGGCGGTCGAGAGGATCGGGGCAACGAGAGCGATGACTTGCGTGTCGTAGCCGTCGAGCATGGCTACTATCACGCAGAGTACTAACACCCTTCGGAACTCGGGGCTGCCGGCGCTTGCAAAGGTTTCTTGGACAATGTCCCGCATGCGAGTTAGCCCGGCCTAGGCAGCGGGCTCCGGTTGCTGCGAGGGATTGGTCGTTCCCGACGGCCGCGCTACGGTCGGCGGCAGTTTCTGCTTCATGATGTGATCGTAAATCCCTTTGATCTGCGGATCCGACAACTCCGTCGGACGGAACGGCGGCATTTCGATCAGCCCGTTGCGGACCACCGACTGGAGATAACCCAGTTCAAGATCCTTCCGGCCGATGAGGGACGGCACGGGAGCGCCTCGTTCGGCTAACAGCATGGTGCCTCCATGCCCCGGGCCCGGATCATGACAACCGGCGCAATAGAGGGCGTAGTTCTCGGCCCCGTCGGGCTCCTTGGGCTTCTGCATACCCGAACAGGCCCCAAGCGCAGCGATCAGAAGTAAAGGGGAGAATTTGTTCATGTCGCCTCCGCCGGCAAAGCGTGTCACGGCCTATGCCGAGACGAAAATCGATTGGGGGTCCACCGCCCGCTTGACGCGCTGGTGAAGGGTCGCCCTACCGCCGCCCGCCATCGTCTTCGCCACCGCCGCGCCGAGGCCCGGATAGGTCTGGATTTGGCCAAAGCCATCAGCTGCATGACGGGCGATCAATGCCTCAGCGCAGGTCTTGGCGCGCGCGGCCCCTGCCCCTTGTCCCGTCGCAAAGGGGAGAACAATTCGGTGGTTGGCCGAGCGCCAGATCGCGGTCGACTCGCCGATAAAGTCGAACCCGTTTTCGCTGCAGATTTCCCGTGATGCGTCATAAAGACGCATCGCTTCCTCTCCATCAACGGGGCTGACTGGATTGACGGTCAACGCCCGTTCGCCGCTCCAGCTTGCGACCTGACCGGGCGGATTTGCCACGACCCCCGTCATGGCTCCCATTCTCCACGACCACAGTCTCGGATCGACTCCCTTGCCATCGGAAATCACCTTCGCACCGTCGATTGACGAAAAAGCGCCTCGCACCATCTCCCACAGGATCGGCACGTTGCCTGGCAGTCCATAGAGCGCGCCGTAAAGGTTCCAATAGCCCAGTCCGAGGGCCTCGCCGGCTGCCTTGACGGCGCTTGCCGCCATGGGCCCTTGGCCATCGTAGTTGGCGCGGCGCTTGCCCAGTAGCGCGGCTTCGTGAAGCGCGCTGGCGACCGCGACCCCATTGGCGATTGCCATGTTGAGCTTGAGTGGTCCGAGGACATCGAACAGTGCGCCCAGATCGTCCTCGTCGCGGACCGATATCATGAAGGTCTGAACTGCAGGGGGTTGCGGCATCATCCACATGCCCACCTTGGTCACCACACCGAAGTCGGACTGTGTAAAAAGGCCATCGACCCACGGGCCATAGCCGAACTTGAATAGCTGCCAGCAGGTGCTTTTAGGCATCGCCCCCATGCCGGTGCGGATCACCTTGCCATCCGCGAGCATGACCTCAAGCCCGCACTGCATGAGGAAGGAGTCGGAATAGGCCGTGTAACCCGGCCGCCGATGAATGAAGCTCGCGGCGACACTCTCATCCGCATTGCCAGGAAAATCGACCCACAGCTTGTGGCCGTTGGCCTTGATATGGGCGTCGAGCTCGCGGAACGTCACGCCGGGCTCGACCAGACAGGTGGCGAGCTCACCGTTGACCTCGAGGATCTTGTTCATTTTTTGTAGATCAACAACGATGACTTTGTCCTGCGCGACCTTCTCAAGCCCGTAGGCGCCGTTGCACACAATCTGGAGCTTGCCGCCACCGTCGCGTGCCGCTTTCAGCACCTGCTGGAGCTGGGCCTCGTCCGCGGGCAATGCGATGCCGAGCGGCGTCGCGCCGGGAACGGCGTAGCGGGCCAGCGTTTGCGGAGTGCGGTCGACGACGACGGCTCCCAGTGCCGCGGTGAGCGCATCGAGCGTTGCCGTCTGGCGTGCCTGATCGATCATGGCTTGCTGTTGATCCTATTGCTGGAGAATTTTCGGATAGCGGTCGAGGTCCCCGGCATCGACGGCGAAATCGCGCGCCCTTGTCTCCGGATCGATTGCACTGGCTGGCTCGCTGTCGCGCCAGGAGAAGTTGCAGATCGGACAGCGGAGAATGGTCCATACCACCGCACCGTCCTGCCTGCCCTCGTAGTCCGTCAGTGCGCCGTCGCTTTTACATCGGGCGCAAGTGGGCGCGCTCATTGCACGGCTCCCTGTTGCATCAGACGAATCTTTTTACTGAGTTCGTCGATCTCATCACCGGTCGGGGGAGCCACCAGATGTGCTTCGCCGATCGGGTCGGGAGGCAGGTAGCTGGTGGCGTCGATGATTAACCTGTGGCCCTTGCCGGGCACGACCGCCGAGGGGTCTATTGGCACCGCCGGCATGTTGGGAATGACGATAATGTCGTCAGCGCGGGTGCGGGTGGAAAGCGCCCACATCACTTGGTTGAGATCGAACGGATCGACGTCGGCATCGACCATGATCAGGTTTTTGAGGTACATCACCCCATGCGGTGTGCTTAGCGCGCGCAGGGCGACTGTCTTGGCGAAGCCCGCCATCCTGTTCTTGACCGAGACTATTCCGGTCAACCCGTGCTGATAGAGCGCATTGACCGCTGTAACTTCGGGGAAGCTTTGCCGGAGCTGTGCGTAGATCGGAGCCGAGGTGTGCAGGCCGATGAGCGTGTCGTGCTCGGTCCACCCGCGGCCGATGTAGATATTCTCGAAGATCGGATCGCGCCGGTGCGAAACCGCGGTCACCTTGAACAGAGGCACCTTGCGCACCCCGCTGTAAGACCCGGGAAATTCGCCGAACGGTCCCTCGAGGACTCGTTCACCCAGCTGGAGTTCGGCCTCGATCACGATCTCGCTGTCGGCGAGAATGTCGATATCGTTGCCCGACTTGGTCAGCCGGATCGGCGCGCCCATCATCGCCGAAGCGTAGGAGTATTCGGATTCCTCGTATCCAATGGGGGTCGCGGCGAAGACCGCGAGCCCCGGGTGATTTCCGAGCATGACCGCGATCTTGAGCGGCACCTCCGCGCGTTCGGCGGCAAGGATCTGGCGGCCCATGTCGTGGGCCGGAATTGTCATAAGCGAGAAACTGTCCGGGCCCTGAATCTGCAGTCGGTAGATCCCGACGTTCTGCTTGCCGAAGTTGTCCGGATCGAGCGGATCACGAGAAGCGACCGAGGCTTTGCCGATATAGAAACCGCCATCGTATTCGTTGATTCGGTAGACGGGTAAAATGTCGTAGAGGTTGATGTCTGCCTCGACCCGGCACTCATGGACCGACGCCTGACCCTCGCCGACATGGCTGATCTGCGCAGTGGCGTCGCCCCAGCGCCCGGCGATCTCAAAAAAAAGTTCGCGAATCGTGGTTCCCTTGGGCCGGCCCAAAAGAAGGGCGATGTTGTCCCACGAGCCGTGGACCCCGACAGCTAGGCGTTTGCCCGGATAACCTTCGATGTTGTCGAACAAGATCGCAGGCGCACCATTGGCGTCGCGCGATGCGGCGACAGCGATGTTGCGGACGCCGGGCTCAGGCATGACCCGCTCGCTCCAGGTTATTGCCTGACCAGCATCCTCGAGCAGTTCCAAGAAGTCGCGCAGCGAGGAAATCGACTGCGCACGGTTTGGGAGGTTGTTCACCACTGGTGTCCCATCGTCTCAGTGCGCCCCGCCACCGTCGACCGCGGATTGGATCGTCACCCACTTCCATTCGGTCATGATGTCGAGATCGGCCTCGGTTCCCTCACGCCCAAACCCGGAGGATTTGATCCCTCCGAACGGCACATGTGGTTCGTCCTGGAGCGTGGGAGCATTGACGTGGACCATCCCCGCCTCGGCTTGGTGCGCAAAGCGCAGGGCCTTGTCGATGTCGCGGGTGAAGATCGAGGCGCTAAGCCCATACTCGCTATCGTTCGCAAGCTCGAGCGCTTCCTCCAGCGTGTCGAAAGGATATAGCGCAGTCACTGGCCCGAACGTTTCCTCCGCAAAGACAGTCATGTCGGGCGTCACTCCGCGCAGCACGGTTGCCGAGCAGCAGTTTCCGATCCATTCGCCACCAGCCAGCACCTCGGCGCCCTTTGATCGGGCGTCGTCGATGTGGCGGCGAACGCGATCGCGCTGGCGCTCGGAGATGATCGGCCCCAGCATTGTCGTGACCTCGCGCAGGTCACCACCTTTCGCTCGCGCTGTGGCGGCTGCGAAAACCTGGGCGAACTTGTCGAAGATCGGCCGCTCGACGTAGATCCGCGACGCGCCCATGCAGACCTGGCCCTGGTACATGAAGATGCTGAACAATGCTGCGCCAACGGCGTTTTCCAGATCGGCGTCGGCGCAGACGATCAGCGGACTTTTGCCGCCAAGCTCCAATGTGTACTTCTTGAGACTGCGTGCCGCGATTCCGGCGATATGCTTGCCGACCCGCGACGAGCCGGTAAAGGTGATCGCGGCGACCTTGGGATGGCCCGTGAGTGCATCGCCGATTTCGGCGCCGTTGCCATAAACCACGTTGAACAGCCCATCGGGCACACCGGCCCGCTTCCACAGGCTGGCGAGTAGATGGGCAATCATCGGTGCAGATTCGGACGGCAGCAGGACGAAGGCATTGCCGGTGGCCAACGCCATCGCCGACTGTTTGATGCCCTTGATCAACGGCACGTTGAACGGAGTGATACCGGCGACCACGCCGACTGGCTGACGCAGGCTCATACTGAACCGGCCGGGCGTGTCGGAGGGTATTGTCTCGCCGCGGATCCGGCGGGGAACCCCTGCGGCGGCGCGGAGGAAGCCGACTGCGAACCGGGTTTCGAACCCAGCCTTGGCAATCGGCGAGCCGATTTCGTTGACGAGCACCTCGGTGAATTCCGCGACATCGCGCTCCAAAATCTCCGCTGCCTTGATCAGCCAGCCTTCGCGCACTGCGGCTGCCGTCTGGCGATGGGCGACATATGCGCGATGCGCTTCCTCGACGGCGCGGTTCACATCCTGCGCACTGCCGGCCGGGACGCGCGAATAGACGCTGTCGTCGATTGGATTGAGATCGTCAAAGTAGCCGCCGCTGGAGGGGCTGATGGATGCACCACCGATCCAGTGCTCGAGGTTGGTCATCGTGCTCATGTCCTTGAAACGTTCATCTTATGTATCGCGATCATCCAAGCGACCGCATGGCCTGCGGCCAGATCCCCTGCTTGCCAGGCGAGAGAATTCCGTTCGGGTCGAGCACATCCTTCAGGCGGTGGTGGAGGTCCCACAGGGCTCCGTCGTTGTGCTTATAGGTCTTGGCGATCTGATCCATGAAGGCGAGATGGGTGCGATATTCGCCGAAGCCGGCCTCGGCGGCCTCGTCGACGAGTTTGCCGAACAGGTCGTAGGCGCTCCTGCGCATCGGCTCGTCGGCGCGATCGTACATGATCATCAGAATATGATGCATGTCGCGCCAGCCGACGAGAAACTCGCCTATGTAATCGAAGCCGTAGTCGTGGCAGCGTTTCTTGATCAGGTTGTATTGACTGAGGGCTTCGCCCCCGTCGGGCGCCGAGATGGGCGAGAAGTTGATGTGTCCACCACCTCCAATCCAGTTCATGATGCTGAACTCGGTCATGTTGGGCTCCCCGCGCATGAGCCGGACCCGGTAGTCCCACGCCGGATCGTTCGTGCGGTCAAGGTACAGCTTTGCGCCGGGAATGCTCATCAGAGCCTCCTCGACGAGCTTCCAGTTGTTCTCGATTATCGGTGGAGGTCCATAGAGCGCGGCGTAGAAGTTCCACATTCCGAGATCGTGGTCGGCGGCGATCTTCGCGCGGATCGAGTCTGGTAGCGGTCCCTTGCCGTCGAAATAATGGCGTCGCGTCGTCTTCGCAGACACTTCCCACAAGAGATCGACCGCAACCGCCGCGTTGGGTATGATCGAGTTCACCTTGAGTGGACGCACTGCATCGAAAATTGCCGCAAGATCTTCCTCTCGCTGATAGGTAATCATGAAAGGCTTGTATCCCGGCGGCTCCGGCATCAGCCAGATTCCCATCTTCGTTACGATGCCGAAGTTGGATTGAGTAAACATGCCGTCGAAATGCGGTCCAGCAGCATGCTTGGTCGACTGCCAGTGTTTCGATCCCTCGATCGCGCCTTGGCCGGTCCGAACGATCTGGCCGTCGGCAAGGATCACTTCCATCCCGCATTGCATGATGAAGTGGTCGCCATAGGGCGTGTATCCCGCGCCATGTTCCAAGGCGTTGCCCATCACCCCGCCCCACCCCGGCGCGGCGGGGTCGATCCATAACTTGCTGCCGATTTCGCGCAGGTGACGGTAGAGCTGGAAATACGTCACGCCCGGCTCAACCAGCGCGTAGCCATACTTCTCGTTGACTTCGAGAATCCGGTTCATGCGCTTGAGGTCGAACATCACGTAGCCCGACTTACGCGGAGCCGGGCCGCCGTAAGCGAAGTTGCGTCCGTTGCCGAAGGTCCAGATCGGCAGCTTGTAAGCATTGAAAATTTTGAGAGCCTGCTGAATTTCTTCAAGGCTCGCAGGCGCGACAGCTGCTGACGGCAGCATTTCTCCATCGGCGAGGGGCGAATAGGCGTCGCGATAAGTCGATAGCGGCAGATCGTCGACGAAAATCCATTCTTTGCCGATGGCGCCGCCGAGTTCGTCGAGCGCTTTCTGGAAAGTCCGGGCGTCAACCCCTTCAGGCAAGCGCGTGCTCACGACTGGTTCTCTCTCATCTCGATAACCCATGACACCAGCGTGCCGGGGCTGCTCGCCGGCAATCCACAGAAACCGGAGCGGCACTTTGCCATCGACTCGCTCTCCTGGAAGTCGAGCTTGTCCCGAACGTGATGGGCCAATGCAGTGGGCCAACCGTGATTCGCCCGTCTCAACAAGGTTGGCGCTCCTGCGGTGATGTGACTCCATGCCCGGCCGTCATAGTGGTGCGTCCATTGCAGAAGCGGGCGGCCCCCGCGTTCGACCAGCAACTGCGCCGCGATCATTGCCGCTGGATCTGAGGTCAGCCCGGCGAACCGGCAACCGAAGTCCTCGAGCCGGTAAAGGAGCCCGTTGAGCGAGCGGTCGATGCGGATGACTCGCGCGGCATGGCCGGCAGTGACAAATGCCTCGGCGAACTGCCGGCTTTCGGGAACTGCGCTTTCTTCGACGACGATGGTCGCGGGTGCGTACGCCGAGGCTGATGTCCCGCGCAGGCTTGCACCGGCCGCTGCCAAGCCAACCGCACCCCCGCTCATCGCCGTGCGACGTGTGACGTTCACGGTCATCTCAAGTTCCTTCCAAATGCGCCGGCGTGTTGACCAGGCTGGCGGTCTCTTTACTCAGCCCTTTCCAGCGTTTCTCCGCGTGCACGTGGATGCCGAATAGGTCGAGAACCCGCATGCAGCTGTGTTCCACGACATCTTCGAGCGAGGCCGGCCGGGAGTAAAAGGCCGGTACGGGCGGGAAGATGATCGCGCCCATTTCGGTGCACGCGACCATGTTACGCAAGTGAGCAAGGTGAAGCGGCGTTTCACGGGTGATCATGACCAGCCGCCGGCGCTCCTTCAGCATCACGTCCGCCGCTCTTGAAATCAGGTTGTCCGACAGGGCGAGCGCAACCGTTCCGAGCGTCCGCATCGAGCATGGCGCAACGATCATCCCCTCGCACAGAAAAGAACCGCTCGCGATGCTGGCTCCGATGTTCCGCACGTTGTGGACCACGTCGGCAAGCGCTTCGAGGGCACCCTTTCCTTGCGGCAATTCCTCGCGAATATTGAGAACTGCGGCAGGAGACATAATCAAATGGGTTTCCCATTCGTCCATTGCCCGCAGGATTTCGAGCAGGCGAAATCCATAGATCGCGCCGGTCGCGCCAGTCATGGCCACGATCATGCGTTTGCGTTCGCGACGGTTTGTCTTGTCGTTCGGCATGACCAGAGCCTTCCCGGCTGGCAGGCGACGAAGCGGCATCGTCGCTTCGTCGCCTCCGCCGGTCAGAAGCGGGCCTCCAGGCTGATTCCGACCTTGCGCGGCTGCTCGTAGAATCCATCGGTGCTGAGGGCACCGGGCCGGATGGTCTGGAGCACCTTTTCGTTAGTCAGATTGGTGACCCACAAGCCGATCTTGAACCGCTCGCTTTCCGGCGTCCAACTGACAGATGCATTGGTGAGCGTATAAGCCGGTTGCGAGAAGATGTTCGCGAAGTCGTAGTAAACCCGCGAGCTCCACGACAGATTGCCCGCGAATGTAATACGGCCATTGCCGACGTCACGACCCCAGTCGATGCCGACATTTCCTGACCATTCGGGTGCGCGGGTCATAACTTTGTTCGACGCATCGAAAGTCACCACGTTGTTGCCGCCGTCGGCGCGCGGGAAGAAGCCCTGGGCATTTGGGAAGTCTTGATACCGCGCATGGGTGTAGGCAACCGCACTGCGTAACGTCAGGTCCGCGATTGGACGGACGAAGACTTCCAGTTCGCCGCCATAGATCTCCGCGTTTGCGGCATTCTGCAGAATATAGCTTGGTCCGATAGCGTCCTTCGACTGAAGCTGCAGATCCTTGTAGTCATAATAGTAAATCGATAGGTTCGTCCGCAGCCAGTCAAAAGGATCGGACTTGATGCCAAACTCCGCGGCATTGATGTTCTCAGGGTTCACCGGGGTCGCGCTGGCAGCGGCCATGTTGAATACACCGCTCTTGAACGCGGTACTGTAGTTTGCGTAGACGCTGGTTTTGTCGGTGATCTCGTAGCGGACGCCCAGTTTGTAGTTGAATTTATTGAACGTCTTCTCGGCGTCGTTCACGACGACGTTGCCGTTGATCCGCTGCGTGAAGTTGCGCTTTTCGGTGGTGTAGCGGGCGCCGGCGGTGAAGAACAGGCCGGGGACCAACTCATAGGTTCCTTCCGCGAAGCCCGCGAATGAGCGGCCTTCAAGCTCGGGTTCCAGCGTGGGACCAGCAAGAGGAAGAGTGGGATTTGCGGCAGTCCACGGCTGGAGGAAGGAATTCCCTCCGAACTGATAGAAGTAGCCGCCGACGAGCCACTGGAATGGACCCGGATTAGCCGAATTCAGCTTAATCTCCTGGCTGATGGATTCGACGTTGAACTCTGCCAGGAAATTACCGAGCTGGATGTTCGAGGCGTCGGAATCGGTGTCCTGATCCCAGCGCAGGAGCATGTATCCGGTCGTCGTATCCAGCGCGATTGACCCGAGATCGAGCCGTGTGTGCAGCGCCGCCGAGTAGCGCTTTAGGTCGAGAGTCGGCTCCTTCGTGAGCGAAGCCTGCCAGGCGTCTGTTGGAAGGATGACGCCGGCGAACCTGCGGCCTGCCGTATTGCCATCAAGCGGCTGAGGAGAGTTCGTGGTGCTCTTTTGATCGAAATACTCTCCGGTCAAGATAATGTCGAAGGTGTCACTCGCTCTGAAGAGAACCTTGCTGCGGAGATCGATGACCCGCTGGTCGCCCAAGTCACCTCCCCGCACCAAATCGGTAATGTACCCGTCATTCTTGCGGTAGAGGCCGGCGAAATCAGCTGCGACCGAACCACTTAAAGGACCTGTGACATAAACACGGGCATCGTAATCTCCCGCATCATTCCGCATCCGTCCCAGACGCGCCGCCGCTTTACCCCGGAAATTGAAGCTGGGGTCGGGCGTAATTACATTGATCAGACCGCCGGTTGCGTTTCGGCCGAATGTGGTGCCTTGCGGTCCGCGCAGGACCTCGACGCGCTCGACCTCGACCAGGTCGATCCAGTTCGCAGCAGATTCGGGTTGATAGACGCCGTCCACATAAGTCGCGATATTGGGTTCGTCGCCAATCGAGATGCCCGTCGAACCGACGCCGCGGACGACCGGCTGGAACACCCCCATGTTGCGGCTGCCTACGAAACCGGGCACTACCTGCGTCAGAGTCCTGACCGTGGAGACATCGGCAGAGGCTAACGCGTCGCCGGTGACCGCGGTCACCGCCACCGGCACGTCCTGCAGCCGTGCCTCGCGGCGCGTGGCCGTGACGACAATGTCGCCGATGCCGGTGTCGGTCTGAGCGTCCTCTTGAGGCGTCGCCTCCGCGGACGCGGGTTGTTCGGCCGCGTCTTGCGCGTACGCGGCCGGGGTGACGAAGACCGTGCTGGCCATGAGCAGCGTCGTCAAACGACCGCCTGGCTGTCTTTTCGTTGTCATCGCGATCATCTCCCTGATACAGAAGTTTATTTGCTCATTAGGTACTCATCAAGAAATTCGACCCTGTCGTTTCCCCAAAACACTTCATCATCCACAAACATCATTGGCGCTCCGAACACTCCGCGCTGAATCGCCTGGACCCGTACTTTGCGATATTCATTTTGGCCCAGCGGTGATTCCACGAACGCGATCGCGGCATCGGCGTCGAGCCCGCACTCGTGGGCGCAGGCGTGCAACTCCTGGCGGTCGCGCGGGTCGATCCCCGTCCCCCAGATCCGGCGAAAGGCGCGGGTTACGTAGGCTTCGGCCTTGCTGTGCTGGCGGGCGAAGAGAACTGCGCAATTCCAGTGCGCGCAGTCAAAGCTTGCCGGGAAAACCAGAGGTACCCCGTAACGCCTGGCCCACCGCTCGAGATCGGCCTTCATAACCTTGATCTTGGGAACGATCTCTCGGTTGGACGGTCCGTAATTGCCAGCGGCGATCTTGGCCTCGGGAATATCGATCGGCCAGTACGTGACATCCCGGCCGTGGCGGCGGGCGACATCGGGTATCTTCAACTGCGCAAGGTAGCTGAAGGGGCTGATGAAATCGAAATAGAAGTCGATTGCAAGAGTCATGGCGCAGCGAGGTCGAAGCCGACCATCTCGCGATAGTTGTCCCAGAAGCCGACGATCGCTCCCTCGGTGACAAGATGATCTGCGTCCTCGGCGAGGCCGCCGCCCATGGCGATATAGGACCCGGCCTGGGTCTCGCCTACAATGGCATTCTGTACGATCTCGACCGCTTCGCCATCTTCCATCGAAATAAGGCCGGCTGGGCCGATCAAGTTGGCCTGCTTCAGGCGGATAGCCCGCATGTCCGCATCGTCGTCCCGATAGCCGAAATGCGTCCAGACAAGCTCGAACTCGTCGCAACCTCTGGTGACGGTCTGGCGTACCGCGAGCGTATTCTGGATCTGTTGGAGTACAAGATTGGGGAAAACGGCCAGGATGACCAGTGTGATGCCGTCGTCGAATTCCTGCCGCCCCTTCAGGAGAGACATGTCCTGGAGCTTGAACTCGGTATCGAATGTCCGTGCGTCGCCGTAGGCCTTCTTGTCGGCGTCGTCATCGTTGCTGGCGGCAATGGAATAGAGCAGCGAGTGCCGCTTGCTCGCATCCATCACCGACCGTCCTGTCTGGGTTGACCGGTACAGTCCGAAGGTGTTGTGAAACAGGTGCAAGAGACTGGCGTGGTACGGATCTCGCGTGTTCTCCGCGTATAGCTTCCAATTGCCGCGGATGCGCTGCCGCTGGTCGCCAAGCACCTCGATAGGCTTCGCCATGATCCGCTCGATGTGTTCGACCACGATAGGGCCGAGAAAGGCTGCGCAGTGTTCGACCGAGTCCGAAAAGCTCGCGAAAACCAGCCCGTGGACGGTTTCGACGCGCAACTTGCGCAGATTGTGCTGCTTCATGTCGAAATCACCGGGCATTCCGCCCTGGCCTTTGAGACCGCGGCGGAACGGCACGCCGACTAGATTGCCTTTGAGATCGTAGGCCCATTGGTGGTACACGCATTCCAGATTGGCGCGATTACCCCGCATCTCGCGGCAGACCAGGGCGCCGCGATGGGCGCAGCGATTGACAACGGCGTGGACCGAGCCATCCGCATCGCGGGTCAGGATCACGGGCGTTTCCCCGACGAAAGTCGATTTGAAGTCGCCAGGCTCAGGGATTTCGGCTTCTAGCCCGACAAACGACCAGCACTCGCCCTTGAAGATGTTCTCCTGCTCGCGCTCATAGTGGGCGGGATCGGTGAACACTCTGTAAGGTACGCGACAAGCGGTCGACGTCTTCTGTGCGTCCTTTACCTCTTGATCCCGGATATTTGCGTGCATCTTCCTGCTTTCCAGAAACGGGCTAGATCGGGCGGACCATCATGGTCTCGATGAGGTGCGTGTCGAAGACTGCGGTCTTCGAGCGAAAACGGGGTCCGTCGCCAGTGAGGCTGATATCGTCGAGATACTTGCCGGCGTTGTAGATGACCGTCTGACCATCGTTGCGCGTCATGAGAACGACGTAGTTGGTCCGCGCGCTGACTACGCCGTCGCGCTCGGCCACAACTCTGGTCGGCCCCAGGATATGGCGATAGCTGTGGGCAGGAAAGATGTTCGCTTTGCGCAGCGACACGATCCGATCGACGAGCATGCCGCGGGTGTCACAGAACACTGCAGCGAGGGTCATGCCACGGTTATGATTTTCAGCGGATATCACTCTGTAGTGGCACTGCTCTTCGAACAGGTTTGGCCATTCTTCGAGGCGATCGTCATCGATCAATTCAGCAGCCAGAGCATTCAGGTTTGCGGCGGCGTGCTGCCATTGAATGCGCTCAAGAGTCGCCAACACCGTCACTCCGCCGCTCCCGGCTTGTCTATGCAGACCCAGCCATCCTCGATCGCCACTGGGTAAGTGCGGATCGCCACCTGGCAGGGAAACGCCTTTGGGGCCCCCGACCTGATGTCGAACGAACCGCCGTGGAACGGGCATTCGATGATGTCGCCGTCCTGATAACCGTCGGTGAGCATGGCATTTCCGTGCGTGCAGGTGTTATCGGTGACGAAGATGTCACCGTTCACGTTGTAGACGGCGAGCGCCGGCATCTGTTCGATGAAGACCCCCACAGGCTCCCCCTCTTCGACGCTATCCACTTCACAAAGACGCAGCTTGTCGGGCATTTGCTTCATGCATTCCTTGATGGGGTTCTTTCAGTGCCGGGCTCAGAGAAGCGGAATGTCCATCCCGTAGCCCGCCGCCTCGTTGCCGTGGCCAAAGATATCACGCGTGTAGTATTCCTGCTGCGAAGGTGCGGCTCGCGCTCCCCAGCCGAACTCCCACAGCCATCCCGAAGGATTGGCGCAGTAAAACGTCAGGGCTTGATCGTTGGCATGTTTGCCTAGCTGCAGGGCCACATCGATCTTGCGCTGCCGGACGATGTCATGCGCCATCCCGAGATCATCTAGGTCGGTGTACTCGAACATCATGTGATTGATGCGCTTGTCCATCGGGCCGAGCCCGAACGCTACGGAGTGTTGCCGTCCGTTGCAGTGCATGAAATAGGGCTGGGCCACCATGCCGTTGGGCAGTTCGAGATGGTACTCGACCGATCCTCGCAAGCCAAGCAAACCGTAGAAGCGCGCCGCGGCCTCGACATCGTCCTGCCGGAGGATGCAATGACCGATGCCTTGCGACGCGGTGACGAAGCGACCATACATCGGACGTCCTGGGTGAAACGGCTTGTGCGTATCGACCTGCGGGCCGTAGAACACCTCGGTCGCATTGCCACCGGGATCGGTTAGCTTGAGCAGCCCCAAGACCCGGCGCTCCTTGGCCTCCGCCTCGCTCCCGACAGAGAACGATACACCGGCCTCGCTCAAGCGCGCCTGTATCCCGTCGAACTCGACGGGACCGGCGACCCGCCATCCCAAATAGGCGAGGTCATCGCCACCATCACCGTGAAGTACGATCCGATGATGCCACTGGTCCATTCGCAGATAGACCCGGTCGTCCTCGCCATCGTCGAAGACTTCCATTCCGGCGACCTCGGAGGCGTATGACCGCCACGCGTCGAGATCCGATACCGAAAGACCCAGATAGCCCAGTTCGGTGACTGCCGACATGATCTTAGCTCTCCCATCTGCGCCCTGTCGGCGTGAAATATAGTTTTGCATCCAGCCGGGCACTGCGCACGAATCGTGTGAGGCGCCGGCGGAGCAGGCATTAACATGCCGTTTTGCATTGTGCAACACGTTGCACGAACCAGCATATTGCTGTAGCGCTGTATCCGCTCGATGCTCGCGCGCGATTCGCGTGCAGCGCGAAAACCCGAAACGAGAAGCGGGAGAGGACCGATGGAAGTCGCCGAGAAGATCGGAGGTAGGATCGCTGACCTACAGGGCTTGAAGGGACGCATGCGCGCCTGGCTCAGCAAGGATGAGGAGCGCGGCATCTTCAAGATGGACCGTGCAGCCTTCACCGAGGCAGCTCTGTTTGATCTCGAGATGAAATACATATTCGAGAAGAACTGGGTGTTTCTCGCGCACGAAAGCCAGATCGCGAAACCGAACGACTTCATCACCACCCGCATCGGTCGGGTCCCCGTGCTCGTTACCCGCGACAAGGCAGGAACCGTGCGCGGTTTCATCAACGCATGTTCACACCGCGGCGCCAGGGTGTGCCGCGAGCGAGCCGGCAACAAGCGCAATCATATGTGCCCTTTTCATGGCTGGACGTTCTCACCCAGCGGCGATCTGCTCGATGTGACCGACGAAAGCCTCGGCGGCTATTCGCCCGCATTCAACCGGGCAGATTACGGGCTCACGCCGCTCGCCCGCCTGGAGAGCTATCGCGGCTTTCTGTTCGGGAGCCTGTCCGCCGAGGTCCTGTCGCTGGAAGATCACCTCGCCGGGGCGAAAGACTTTATCGACCTAATGGTCGACCAATCAAAAAGCGGCGAGTTGGAGGTGCTGCCCGGCACCAACCGCTATCGCTACCACGGCAACTGGAAGATGCAGGTTGAGAACGGGCTCGACGGGTATCACGTCATGACCACTCACGCGAACTACTTCATGACCGTTCAGCGCCGCGTCGAGGGCGTGTCCAAAAACGATACCAAGGCTATCAGCTTTGAGGGGTTCACCGCGCGCGATGGCGGCTCGTTTTCATTCCACAATGGCCACACGGTCCTGTGGGCGGACTACGCCAATTTCATGGATCGCCCAAATTTCGAAATTCTCGACTGGCTCGAGGATTCCTATGGCGGGGAAAAAGCCAAGTGGATGAACAAGCGTATCCGCAATCTGCAGTTGTTTCCTAACGTCTTCCTAATGGACCAAACAAGCACCCAAATCCGTATCATCCAACCCATCGCCGTCGACGAAACCGAAGTCAGCACCGTGTGCATTGCGCCGGTCGGCGAGAGCACCGAGGCACGGACGCTGCGCATTCGGCAATATGAAGATTTCTTCAATTCGAGCGGCATGGCCACCCCCGACGACCTGACCGAGTTCAATAACTGCCAGCTCGGTTACGCGGCCGGCGACGGGCGGTTCAACGAAATGTCGCGCGGTTCCACCCGCTGGGACACAGGCCCGGGTCAGTTCGGTGAGCCACTCAATCTCAAAGTGGTAATGAGCAGCCCCGCGGTTGCCGATGAGGGCCTCTACGTTGCAATCCACGAAGAGTGGGTCAGGGCCATGGAAAGCGCGATCGACAGCGAATGCGCGGAGCTATCGGAACAGCGCGACCGGATCCTGGAGCCCGCTCGATGACGGCATTCCATTCTCGCTGGCTGGCGGTGTCGCGATTTCTCGGTCGGGAAGCGATGGCGCTGGATGACAAGGACTGGGATGCCTGGCTGGCGCTGTATCACGAGGACGCGGAATACTGGGTGCCCGCGTGGGACGATCACGAGCGTCCGACGGCGGACCCGCAGAGCGAAGTCTCGCTTATCTATTATCCCAATCGTGGCGGACTTGAGGACCGGGTCTTCCGCATCCGAACTCGGCGCTCCGCCGCAAGTACGCCGGCACCCCGCACCGTGCATTTGTTCAGCCTGCTATCGGCCGAGGAAGGTGAGAACCTCGTTCAAGCCCGGACATCTTGGAACACGACCTCCGTACTTGAGGGCACCGTGTCAACGCTGAGCGGATGGGCTTACTACGATCTCGAGCCCAAGGACGATACGTTCGTCATCCGGCGCAAGAAGACCGTCGTGGCGACTGACCTATTTCGCGAGATCGCCGATGTCTACAGCCTCTGACCCTGCGACCGAAAGAATGGCGCGACCCGTAGTGGGCACGATGGTCGGCGACCCGGCCGGCATCGGACCCGAGGTTACCGTCAAGGCGCTGGCCTCGGGACGCGTGCATGAGACTTCCGTCCCCGTTCTGCTGGGATCGGCAGCAGCGATCGAGCGGGCCATGGGGTTTACCAATACCAAGGCGCGTCTGCGGGTCATGCGCCGGTTCGAGCCCCCCAGCGACGATCCCAGCGTGATCGACGTGATCGATACCGGCGCACTGCCGGACGGCTTTCTTCCGCTCGGCGAAGATACCGAACTCTCGGGACACGCTACCGCGCAATGGCTTGATGAACTCGACGGGCTTGCCCGCGATGGACTTTTCGCCGCTACGGTAATGGGACCCATCAGCACGGTTTCCCTGAAGATGGCGGGCAAGCTCGGCAAGGTCATCAGCCCGACCCCCGGGGAGAGTTATCTGGTGCTCCTCACGGGTCCTTTGCGCGTAGCCCATCTCACTGACCATATGTCGCTACGCGAGGTTATCGACGTAATTTCCGCGGATCTCGTAGCCACCGCTATCGGGCAGTTGAACACGGCCATGCAGTCGTGGGGCATCGCCCGGCCTCGGATCGCGGTCGCCGGCCTCAATCCCCATGCCGTTGGCCCCGAGGACCGCGACAAGATTGCCCCAGGGGTTGCCGCCGCGCAGGGCAAGGGCATCGACGTTGAAGGTCCGATCGCCCCTGATTCCGTGTTCCGTCAGTGCATCGAAGGCCGTTATGACATGGTGCTCGCTATGTTCCACGACCAGGGCCACATCGCGGTGAAAACCTGGGGCTTCTCGGGCAATAGCGTCATCATGATGGGGCCTCCGTACCTGCACATGTCGGTTGCCCATGGCACCGCCTACGATATTGTCGGGACTGGCACGGCCGACGCCGCCATGATGCTCAGCGCGATGCGTACCTGCGGTCAACTGGCGTCCGGTCAGGGCTTCGTCCAGGCGTAAAGGATGAGCAGGCGTGAACGCGCATACGCCACCGATCGTGCTATGGCCGAAGCGAGCAATGTGGTGCTTCGCGCGCGCTATCATGGCGAAAGCCGGGTCTACCACGAGGACAATTTGGGTCGTGTCAGGCTGTACGATCTCGAGCGGCGCTTCGTAAGCCGCACCTGCATTTATGACACGCTGTGTATCGCAACACTGCTCGACGCCGATCTGATCTTGGGCCACCCATCAGACAACCACCAGGAGCAACTCGATGAAACTTTTCTACGCCCCCGGCGCATGTTCGCTCGCGCCGCACATCGCGCTCAAGGAGATCGGCGCCGACTTCGGCGCGGTGAAGGTCGATCTTGCGACCCGGACCGCCGAGTCCGGCGAGGATTTCCGCAAGGTCAATTCCTCCGGCAAGGTTCCGGCGCTTACTCTCGATAGTGGTGAAAACCTGACCGAAAACCCGGCGATCCTGATGTACATCGCCGACCTGAGACCCGAAAACCAGTTGGCGCCGCCGGATGGCAGCCTGGAGCGGTACCAGCTGCTCAGTCGGCTGAGCTACCTCGGCTCCGAATTCCACAAGACGTTCGTGCCGCTTTTCAACCCCGGCTCGAGCGACGAGGCGAAGGCGGCCGCGACCGAAGCGGTCAAGAATCATCTCGCCGCGCTAGACGCGGAACTGACCGGAAGGGACACCTATTGTGGCGAAGGTTACAGTGTCGCGGACATATATCTGTTCGTGATGCTCGGCTGGCCGGCGCACGTGGGCATCGACATGAGCGGCTATCCCGGCCTTGATGCGTACTGCGCGAAGATCGCGCAGCGCCCGGCGGTTGGTGCGGCACTCAAGGCGGAGGGGCTGATCTGAACCGGACACGCGACCGACTAGGATGTAGATGCGGCCCTCCGCCATTCTGCATTTGCAAACGCGTTTCAAATGGTGCAATGCTTCGGGAATGCCTTCCGAGGGTCGCAGGAATCATCGGGGGGTCTTGAAATGTTCGGATGAGGTAGCATGGCGAGTACTTTAGCGGATGCGGACCGCCCTGAAGTCGGCAGCTCGCTGACCGTCGATGGGAGCACGGTCAATTACCATGACATGGGGGACGGACCACCTGTGCTGCTTGTGCACGGATCAGGACCTGGCGTCACCGCGTGGGCCAATTGGCGCCTCAACATGCCCGAGCTCGCCAGGGAGTTCAGGGTTATCGCGCCCGACATGTTCGGTTTCGGCTATTCTGACAGCAAAGGTCGAATCGACAACAAGCAGGTTTGGGTCGACCAGCTGGCTGGCTTTCTCGACGCGCTGGGCCTCCAGAAGGTCTCGATGGTAGGCAACTCCTTCGGTGGCGGCGTCACCTTGGCTTTCATGATCGCACACCCGGACCGGGTCGACCGAGCGGTCTTGATGGGTCCCGCTGGGCTCAATTTTCCGCTTACCCCCGCACTGCAGGAGGTTTGGGGGTACCAGCCCTCCCGAGACGCCATGGCCGAAATGCTCAAGTACTTGGCCTGGGATCATAGTCGGCTGACCGATGATCTGATCCAGTCGCGCTACGAGGCAAGTATCCGGCCCGGGGCGCACGAACCCTATCAGGCCACCTTCGGCGGGCCTGACCGCCAAGCCAACATCGCTATGCTGGCAAGCCGCGAGGACGACATCGCCGCGCTGCAACACGATACGCTGATCTTGCACGGAAAGTCCGACCAGGTGATCCCAGTAGACGCAGCCGTGCGCCTCGCGACACTGTTGCCCCGCGCCGACCTGCATCTCTTCGCGGAATGCGGCCACTGGGTGCAGATCGAGCGGCTGGCGAGCTTCAACCGAATGGTGTCGGAGTTTTTCAAGAACGGCCTTAAGGCCTGATCGGAGAGGGTAAGTGTCATGGCGTTAACTGGCGTTCTTCGTCCCGGCTACGTCCAACTGCGAGTGCTCGACCTGGAGGAGGCCATCCCGCACTATCGCGACCGGATGGGGCTCAACTTGGTCGCCCGCGATGGCGACCGCGCATTCTTTCAGGCGTTCGATGAGTTCGACCGGCACAGCGTCATCCTGCGCGAGGCCGACCAAGCCGGCATGGATGTCATGGGCTTCAAGGTGCGCACCGACGGTGACCTTGATCATTTCGCAGAACGCCTTCTCGACATGGGCGTGCACGTCGATGTGGTTCCTGCAGGCGAGGATCCCGGCGTCGGTCGCAAAATTCGGTTCAAAACACCGACGCAGCATACCTTCGAGCTTTATGCCGAAATGGCGTTATCGGAGAATTGCCCGGCGACAAGGAACCCCGATGTCTGGCTGGCCGAGCCACGCGGAATGCGCGCCACGCGGTTCGACCATTGCGCGCTCAACGGCGTGGATATCGCGGGGTCGGCCAGAATATTCGTCGAGGCGCTCGACTTCTCGGTGGCCGAAGAACTCATCGACGAATCCAGCGGAACACGCTTGGGGATTTTCCTGAGCTGCAGCAACAAGGCGCACGATGTTGCTTTCCTCGCCTATCCCGAGGACGGCCGGATCCACCATGCCTCGTTCTATCTCGAGTCTTGGCACGATGTCGGCCATGCCGCGGATATCATCAGCCGGTACGATATTTCGCTCGACATCGGCCCTACCCGCCATGGGATCACCCGCGGACAGACTATCTATTTCTTCGATCCCGCTGGCAATCGCAATGAAACATTCAGCGGCGGGTACTTCTATTATCCCGACCACCCGCAGCGCATGTGGCAGGCGGAGAGCGCGGGGAAGGCGATTTTCTACTACGAAAAGGCGCTCAACGACCGTTTCATGACAGTGACAACCTGACCGTGGAGTCCGTTGCGACCATTCGAACCATCGGTCCACGACCGGCGATGGACGCCGTGCTCGCGGCCGTTGGCAAAGGTGGCGAAATCGCTGGTCCGGTCGCCGCGGCGGTAGTCGGCGCGGGCGGGGAGCTCGTGGCCTTTCTCCGAGCGAACGGTTCGCCCGGTCCGTCGGCCAAGATAGCGCAGGACAAGGCTTACAGCGCTGCCAGCTTCCGGGTTTCCACCACCGCGCTGTACCAGATGGTGTCGGGCAACCGCGCGTTGCGCGATGGCATCTCGGCCCAGCCCGGCGTCGTTCTCTTCGGAGGAGGGCTGCCAATCGAGATTGATGGCGAGATCGTTGGCGCCATTGGGGTGTCCGGCGCGTCCGAGGAGCAGGATATCGAGTGCGCCGGCGCCGGCCTTGCCGCTATCGGCGCGAGGCCGTTTCCCTAAGCCCTCTAAGCAATCCATGGTCACCGAAATACAGATGACACCAGCCGCACCTCGCCCCGTTTCCGACAGCGTTCTTAACTTCGTCGCCGGCACCTTCCGTGAGGGTAGCGAGGGCAAGACGTTCACCAACCTCGATCCCGCTACTGGAAGGCAGATCGGATTGGTTCACGAAGCCAGCAAAGCCGATGTTGCCGACGCTGTTGCCGCCGCCAAAGCCGCACTGCGCGGCCCGTGGGGCCGCATGACGACGGCGGAGCGGGTCAGGCTGATTACCGCTGTCGCGACGGAGATCGAATTGCGCGCTGCCGATTTCCTTGATGCGGAAGTGGCCGACACCGGCAAGCCGCGACACCTCGCCGCGCACATTGACATCCCCCGCGGAGCCGCAAATTTCCGTATGTTCGCCGATGTCGTCGCGACCATGCCCGGCGAGGCCTTCAACACCCCGACGCCCGATGGAGGCCAGGCACTCAACTACACTGTGCGCAAGCCCAAGGGCGTGGTCGCGGTGATTTGCCCGTGGAACTTCCCACTGCTGCTGATGACCTGGAAAGTAGGCCCTGCACTGGCGTGCGGCAACACCGTCGTGGTCAAGCCGTCCGAGGAGACCCCGCGCACTGCGGCACTACTCGGTGAAGTCATGAACGCGGTCGGGATGCCGGAGGGCGTCTACAACGTCGTGCACGGGTTCGGCCCCGGTTCGGCGGGGGAGTTCCTGACCTCGCATCCCGACGTTGATGCGATCACTTTCACTGGCGAAACCGGAACCGGCCAGGCGATAATGCAGAAAGCCGCGGTCGGGGTTCGCGACATTTCCTTCGAGCTCGGTGGCAAGAACCCGGCAATTGTCTTCGCCGATGCCGATCTCGACAAGGCGATTGAGGGCCTTTCTCGCTCGGTATTTCTCAATACCGGCCAAGTCTGCCTCGGGACCGAGCGGGTTTATGTAGAGCGCCCGATCTTCGACGATTTCGTCGCGCGGATGAAGGAATCGGCCGAAAGCTTCAAGCCCGGGGCGACCGACAATCACGCCTATCTCGGTCCACTAATCAGCGCCGAGCACCGCGACAAGGTTCTGGGATACTACCGCCGTGCTGTCGAAGAGGGGGCAACCGTTGTCACGGGAGGCGGGGCGCCGGTTGTCAATGATGAGGAAGCCGGCGGCTTTTACGTCGAGCCGACACTGTGGACGGGCCTGGCGCATACCGACACCGTGATGCGCGAGGAAATTTTCGGTCCATGTTGTGGGATCGTTCCGTTCGACACCGAAGACGAGGTTGTCGCGCTCGCCAACGATACTCCGTACGGCCTGTGCGCATCGGTCTGGACCGAGAACCTGTCACGCGGCCATCGGGTCGCTACGGCGATGGACGTGGGGGTATGCTGGGTCAATTCCTGGTTTCTGCGTGATCTACGAACTGCGTTCGGCGGGTCAGGACATTCGGGAATCGGCCGCGAGGGCGGGGTCCACAGTCTCGAGTTCTACACTGAAGTCACCAATATCTGCGTGAAGCTCTAACCGCTATGTCAGAATCAACCGAAGTCGACCCGAAGACAATTGGCGAGGCGGCCCGCGCGCTGCGTGGCGCCGCCGCGAGCGGCCAGCCGGTGGCGCCGCTACGCGACCGTATTTCTGCCGGCGGGGTCGATGCCGCCTATGCGGTTCAGGAAGCCAACACCAAGCACTATTTGGCCAATGGACGTCGCTTGGTCGGCCGCAAAATTGGCCTGACCTCGCTTGCCGTACAACGCCAGCTCGGCGTCGACCAGCCTGACTATGGCATGCTGTTCGCCGACATGGACGTGCCCGAGGGCATCCCGGTTTCGCTCGATCAAGTCATCCAGCCTAAGGTCGAGGCCGAGATCGCGATCGTCGTCGGCCGCGATCTGCCGCATCCCGATCTGACCACCGCGGAAATGATCCGCGCCGTGGAATACGTGGTTCCCGCGATCGAGATCGTCGACAGCCGCGTCGCCAACTGGGACATCAAGATCTGGGACACGATAGCCGACAACGCCTCGAGCGGGCTGTTCGTGCTTGGCGCAGTGCCGCGCAAGCTCGACGGCCTCGACCTCAGGACCTGCGGCATGGTTATGGAGATCAAGGGCCAGCCGATCTCGGTCGGCGCAGGTATCGCCTGCCTGGGCAGTCCGATCACCGCGTCGCTGTGGCTGGCGCGGGTGATGGCCAAAGCGGGTCGGCCGTTGCTTGAAGGCGACGTAATCCTGTCCGGTGCGCTCGGCCCGATGGCGGGCGTGGCGCGCGGCGACGTGGTCGAGGCGCGGATCAACGGCATCGGCACGGTTCGCGCGGCCTTTGCCGCCGAAGCCGGCTGAAGTATTGAAGGGGAGATTGGTCACGTGGCCAAGATGAAGTGCGCGATAATCGGTTCCGGCAACATCGGGACCGATCTTATGATCAAGCTGCTCAAGGGGTCGGACGCGCTCGAACTAACAGCGGTCGTGGGCATCGACCGCGCGTCCGAGGGCCTCGCCATGGCGCGCGAGCGCGGCGTGGCGACGACTCACGAGGGGATCGACGGACTCCGTAAGATGCCCGAATATGCCGACATCGGCATCGCGTTCGACGCTACCTCGGCTTACGCGCACAAGGCGCACGACGAGGCGTTGCGACGCGACGGCAAGCTTGTGGTCGACCTGACTCCGGCGGCGCTCGGCCCGTTCACTGTGCCGCCAGTCAACGCCGCGGTCGATCCGGCGGTGCGCAACGTCAACATGGTAACTTGCGGCGGCCAGGCGACGATCCCGATCGTCGCGGCGGTGTCACGGGTGACGCCGGTCCATTACGCCGAGATCGTTGCGTCTGTATCGTCGCGCTCGGCCGGACCGGGAACGCGCGCCAACATCGACGAATTCACGCGGACGACAGCCAAAGCGATCGAGCAGGTTGGCGGGGCCGCGCGGGGCCGCGCGATCATTATCCTCAATCCCGCCGAACCGCCGATGATTATGCGCGACACGATCTTCACCCTGACTGACATGGTCGATGAGGACAACGTCTGCGCCTCGATCGAGGAAATGATCGCCACGGTGCAGTCGTACGTTCCCGGCTACCGGCTGAAGCAGGAGGTGCAATTCGAGCGCTTCGGTTCGAACCGCCCGCTCAAGATACCGGGCTACGGCGAGTTCGAGGGCCTCAAGACCAGCGTGTTTCTCGAGGTCGAGGGCGCCGGCGACTATTTGCCCAAGTATTCGGGCAACCTCGACATCATGACCGCTGCGGCCAAGGCGGCCGGCGAAGGGCTGGCCAGGATGCAGATGGAAAGGGTCGCGGCGTGACCTTCAATCCCGACACTGACCAGTTATACATCCAGGACGTCACCCTGCGCGACGGGATGCACGCGATCCTCCACATGTACGGCACCGACAGCGTCCGCACGATCGCCAAGGCGCTCGACGACGCAGGCGTCGATGCCATCGAGGTCTCGCACGGCGACGGCCTAAACGGTACCTCGTTCAACTATGGGTTCGGCGCGCACACCGACTGGGAGTGGATCGAGGCCGCGGCGGACGCGATCGAAAACGCGGTACTGACTACGTTGCTGGTGCCTGGAATCGGCACGGTCGAGGAACTGCGGCGCGCATATGCGATGGGCGTGCGTTCGGTGCGGGTCGCGACCCACTGCACCGAAGCCGACGTGGCCGAGCAGCACATCGGCATCGCCCGTGATCTCGGCATGGACGTGTCAGGCTTCCTGATGATGAGCCACATGATCGAGCCCGAGGCGCTCGCACAGCAGGCATTGCTGATGGAAGGCTACGGCGCGCACTGCGTCTACGTAACGGACAGCGGCGGCGCGCTCGACATGGACGGCGTGCGGGCCCGGCTCGATGCCTACGACCGCGTGCTCAAACCCGAAACCCAACGCGGGATGCACGCCCACCACAATCTCTCGCTCGGTGTCGCCAATTCGATCGTCGCCGCGCAGGCCGGGGCGGTGCGGATCGACGCAAGCCTGGCGGGAATGGGCGCGGGCGCGGGCAACGCGCCGCTCGAGGTGTTCATCGCCGCCGCCAACCGCAAAGGCTGGAAGCATGGTTGCGACGTGATGGCGCTGATGGATGCGGCAGACGACATCATCCGGCCCTTGCAGGACCGTCCGGTGCGCGTCGATCGTGAGACGCTGAGTCTGGGTTACGCGGGTGTCTATTCGAGCTTTCTGCGCCATGCCGAAAAGGCGGCGCAGCAGTACGGCCTCGATACCCGCGAAATCCTCGTCGAACTCGGCAACCGGCGGATGGTCGGCGGGCAGGAAGACATGATCGTCGACGTCGCGCTCGACCTGGTCAAGGAACGGGCGCACTGACATGGATCGGCTCGCACACTATGCGGAAAAGCTCGACGCCGCGGCACTTAAGGCCACCGCGACACCGCAAATAACCTCGGTGGATTCCGCGTTCACCGTTGCCGAAGCTTACGAGGTGCAGAAGCTCTCGGTTGCGCGACGGCTCGCTCGGGGCGAACGGCGGCTTGGTGTCAAGATGGGCCTGACCAGTCGCGCCAAGATGCTGCAGGTCGGCGTCGATGAGGTCGCTTGGGGAAGGCTCACCGACGCTATGCTGGTCGAGGAAGGCGCGGCTTTGTCGCGCGCGAAATACGTTCATCCTAGGGTCGAGCCGGAGGTGGCCTTCCTGATGAAGGCCCCGCTTTCGGGCCGGGTTACCGCCGCGGCGGCGCTGGCCGCAGTCGAGGCGATCGCTCCGGCGATGGAGATCATCGACAGCCGATACGAGAACTTCAAGTTCGCGCTGGAAGACGTCGTCGCCGACAACACCTCGTCGTCCGGCCTCGTTATCGGGCCGTGGCACGATCCGCGGATAGACTTTTCCAACCTTGGCGTAATCCTCGAAATCGACGGCGAGGTCGTCCAGGTCGGATCGACCGCGGCCATTCTCGGTCACCCTCTGCGTTCGCTGGTCGCGGCCGCTCGGCTCGTAGCCGAGGCAGGCGAGGAGATCGAGGCGGGCGCGATCGTGATGGCCGGCGGAATTACAGCGGCGCCCGACCTCGCTCCTGGCCAGACGGTCCGGACGACGATCCAGGACATGGGTTCAGTAATGTTTCGGGTGGAGGCCTGACATGCCGATCATCGAGGTAAGCCTCGTAGAAGGACGCGCGCCAGATGCGAAGGAGCGGTTGATCCAGGCGCTGACGGACGCCGCGATCGAGGCGATCGGCGCCCCGCGCGAGACCGTGCGCGTAATCCTCCGTGAGCTCCCGCCTGCACATTACGCGGTCGGTGGGCAGAGTTTCGCGGCAAAGGCCGCAGCTCGGGCGGGCGGCGGTTAGGCGATGTCTGCCGCAGTTCACCGAATTCGGATTGTCGGGGGAAGTGAGTTTACCTGTCCCGCCGACGAACGGGTGCTGATCGCGATGGAGAAGTGCGGCTCCGACGACATCGGGGTCGGCTGCCGCGGCGGGGGGTGCGGCTTTTGCCGGGTACGGGTCACCGATGGGCCTTACCGCACGGGCAAGATGAGCGCGGTCAAGGTGACGCTCGCCGACCAGGAGGCAGGGTTCGTGCTTGCCTGCCGGCTCTATCCTGACGGAGACCTGACGATCGAACTCGAATGACATGCTGAGAGGAGTGCAGAGATGGCTACGCAACTAAAGTCGGCCGAATCCGAATACGGCATCAAGGCGGAATACGGACACTTTATCGGAGGCGAGTGGGTCTCTGGCGACAGCGGCAAGACCATTGACTTGGTCAACCCCTCCAATGGCCGCGTCCTGACCAAGATTCAAGCCGGCAATGGCAAAGACATCGAGCGTGCGGTGGCAGCGGCCAAGGCCGCATTCCCCAAATGGTCGCAATCGCTGCCAAACGAGCGCCAGGACATCCTGATCGAGATTGCCCGGCGGCTGAAAGCCCGCCATTCCCACTATGCCACGCTCGAGACGCTCAATAACGGCAAGCCGATGCGCGAGTCGATGTATTTCGACATGCCCCAGGCGATCGGCCAGTTCGAACTTTTCGCCGGCGCCGCCTACGGCATTCACGGCCATACACTTGATTATCCCGATGCCATCGGCATCGTTCATCGCGAGCCGCTCGGAGTCTGCGCGCAGATCATCCCGTGGAACGTTCCCATGCTGATGATGGCGTGTAAGATCGCGCCGGCGCTCGCCTCGGGCAACACAGTCGTGCTTAAGCCCGCAGAGACCGTGTGCCTCTCCGTCATCGAGTTCTTCGTGGAGATGGCCGACCTCTTGCCCCCCGGCGTAGTCAACGTGGTCACCGGGTACGGTGCCGACGTCGGCGAAGCGCTTGTCACCCATCCCGATGTGGTCAAGGTCGCTTTCACCGGCTCGGTCGCCACGGCGCGGCGGATTATGCAGTATGCCTCGGAAAACATCATTCCTCAGACGCTCGAGCTCGGCGGTAAGTCGGCGCATATCGTCTGCGGCGATGCCGATATCGATGCCGCGGTCGAGAGCGCGACGATGTCGACGGTGCTCAACAAGGGAGAGGTGTGCCTCGCCGGTTCGCGGCTGTTCCTCCACGAGTCTATCCAGGACGAATTCCTGGCCAAGTTCAAAGCCGCGCTCGAAGGCATTCGTCAGGGTGACCCGCTCGACATGGCGACCCAGCTCGGGGCTCAAGCCTCGCAGGTGCAAATGGATAAGGTCGAGAGCTATTTGCGCCTTGCGACTGAAGAGGGTGCGGATGTCCTTACTGGAGGTACGCGATCGGACAGCGCAGATCTCGCCTCGGGTCACTTCGTCAAGCCGACGATCTTTACTAACGTGAAGAACACCATGCGGATTGCGCAGGAGGAAATCTTCGGTCCTGTCACCAGCGTAATCAGTTGGACCGACGAGGACGATATGATGGTCCAGGCCAATACGACCACTTACGGCCTCGCCGGCGGCGTATGGACCAGGGATATCGCCCGCGCCCATCGCATCGCCCGCAAGCTCGAGACGGGCACCGTTTGGATCAACCGCTATTATAACCTCAAGCCGAACATGCCGCTTGGCGGATACAAGCAAAGCGGGTTCGGGCGTGAGTTCAGTCACGAGGTACTCAACCACTACACGCATACGAAGTCGGTGATCTTGAATCTACAGGAAGGACGTCTCGGCATGTTCGACCAGTAGCCGCGATCGCGGTCAATGCAGGCGCGAAGGGCGTGCGGTGCTTTGCACAGGCACGCTGATGCCGGCGGAGGCTCCGACAGGCAACCGAGTCAAGGTCGATCCACCTCCTGCTTCAGCAATTTCGGGACGAACGACACTCACAGACCACAGCGTGAAGTACTCGGCCTCTCCACCCGGAGGACTGACGGGGGCGCCCGCTACGTCGGGCGTCCCTTTTTTTATTCACATATGCGTGCCCTCAATGAGGCGCGAGGCTTGGCGAAACATGGCGACGGGAGGTGATCAGTGCAGTCTATCGTGGTGGTGGGAGCGAACCTCGCGGGCGGCCGAGCCGTCGAAGCGCTGAGGACGGGCGGGTTCGATGGCCAGATCACTCTGATCGGTGAGGAACCCTGGCGGCCTTACGAGCGGCCGCCGCTGTCCAAGGAGATGCTCTGGGACCCCGCCAACGTGCCGGACAATTTTTTCCTGCACGACGAGAACTGGTACGCGGACAATCGAATCGATCTGCGACTGGGCGCTCGCGCCGAGGCGATCGAGCCGGGGCACGGCGCGCGATTAAGTGGCGGCGAACTCATCAAGGGCGACCGAATCCTACTCGCCACCGGGGGGGCCGCGCGCAAGCTCAACATGGAAGGTGCCGATGCCCGCAACGTGCATTATCTGCGGACCCGCGATGACGCGGCGCGAATGGCTTCTGATCTCACCCATGGAGCGCGGGTCGTCATTGTCGGCATGGGCGTCATCGGGGCAGAGATCGCCGCCAGCGCGATCAGGCTCGGCTGCATAGTAACCGCGGTCGAACCGCTCGCCGCGCCGATGATCCGCGCGCTCGGCCCGCAGTTCGGCCACTGGCTGGGCGAGGAGCACCGTCGGCGCGGCGTTGACACACGATTCAGTCGCGGGGTCACCGCGATGCGGCGGGAAGGCGATCGCGTGACGGCCGTCGAGTTGGACGACGGTTCATTGATCGCATGCGATGCAGTGATCGTCGGCATCGGCATCGTCCCGGAAACCAGCTTGGCAAGGGATGCCGGATTGACGACCAACAGCGGGATCCTTGTCGACAGGCACTGCCGGACAAGTGATCCGCATATTTTCGCGGCCGGCGACGTCGCGGAGCAGGAAAGCTTCTTCGGCGGGCATATCCGTCAGGAAACCTACCAGAACGCGGCTGAACAAGGGCAGGCCGCTGCAATGGCGATATTGGGTCGGGAAGTCGAATACTGCAAACCCGTATGGTATTGGAGTGACCAGTTTGATATCAACATCCAGTTCTGCGGCCATATCCCGGTCGGCGCTCAGGTCACCGTGCGCGGCGACATCGAAAGCAACGCCTTTTGCGCGTTCTTCCAAGCCGGCGACACCATCGAGGGCGTTCTGGCGGTAAACCGCACCGCAGAGATGGGGGTGGGCAAGCGGCTGGTCGAGCGGCGCGTCACCGCCTCCGCCGCCGCGCTTGCCGACCCCGATGCCTCGTTGCGGGACATGTTGAAGTCGGCCCGCTGAACTTACTTTTGGATTGCCCCGTCCTAGCCAACTCCCCCCCCGGCCACGAACAAGGTCTGTCCGGTGATATAAGAGGAATCTTCGGCGGCGAAAAAGCAGATCGCCGCAGCGAGTTCTTCGGTTTCACCAAATCGTGCCATCGGCGTGTCGCGCAGCGTCTGATCCATGACCTCGGCGAACCCGCGGGTGTCGGCCTCGGTGGCCGCCGCGGTATTACGCGGGGTCACGCGGGTTACGTTGACTCCACCGGGCGCCACGCAATTGACCCGGATGCCGCAATCGCCGAGATCGAGCGACAGCGACGATGTCAATGCTGCCACGCCTCCCTTGGCCGCTGCGTAAGGTGCCCTGTTCACCCCCCTGGTCGCCACCGAGCCGATATTGACGATCGCCCCGCGGCCCGCTTCGCGCATATGCGCAAGAACCGCATGACAGCACCATAATGTGGGCCATAGCGATCGATTAATCTCGGCGACGATCTCCTCGGGCTGGTAGTCCCAGTACGGTTTGGCCCAAATGGTTCCGCCAACATTGTGCACGGCCACATCAATGCGTCCGAACCGTTCGGCGACGCCATCGTAGAGGTCGACCGCGCCCTCGCGGTGCTCGAGATCATGGACGGCCGCATGGACGTCGAGCGCTGCCTCTCTAAGCGCCTCTACTGCCTCAACGACCGCCTGCTCGGCGCGGTCTGCCAAGACGACCGTAGCGCCCTCGCGCGCCAGCCGCGTCGCGGCAGCGAGACCTATCCCTTGCGCCGCTCCCGTCACCACGGCGACCTTGTCGGCAAATCTCATATCATGCTCCACGGCGATGCTCCTGCATATCTTATAATCCAGGGTCCTGCAGCGATATCCTTTGCGTTACCTTCACACTTGCCGCGCGACAAGGAAATGCGTTACACAATGGTCAATGACGCGGCGACTCCAAAGCGCGCGATGGGAGAGTTGGATTGGCAAGGCAATTATTGACTGCAGGCGATGTCAAAGGGGCGTGGGCTATCGTCCCGACCCCGGCGAAGCCGGGGGCATCGGACTGGCAGGCATCCGACACGGTCGATGTCGAGCAAACCGCCCGCATGGTCGATGGCCTTGTCGACGCGGGCATCGATGGCATCCTCAGCATGGGAACCCTAGGGGAGGCGTCCACCCTGACTATCGATGAGAAGCGCCTTTTCATGCGCACGCTGGTCGAAACTGCCGCCGGACGCGTCCCGGTTTTTGTCGGCACGACTTGCCTCAATACTCGCGATACCGTCGCGCTTACTCGCGAAGCCGTCGAAATCGGCGCAACCGGCACGATGCTCGGCATTCCGATGTGGTGTGCGCCGAGCCTTGACGTGGCGGTTCAGTTCTATCGGGACGTGGCTGAGGCGGTGCCGGAAATCAACATTGCGGTCTACGCCAACCCCGAGGCATTCAAGTTCGATTTCACCCGCAATTTCTGGGCGCAGGTGGCGGAAATCCCGCAGGTAGTTACCGCGAAATACATCGGCGTCGGCACGCTGCTTCCCGATCTTGCGGCGGTAAGGGGACGCATCAAGCTGCTGCCGATCGACTTCGATTACTACGCCGCGGCGCGGATGGACGATTCAATCGATGCCTTTTGGACGAGCGGAGCGGTATGCCATCCGCTGGTGAGCACCACCTTGCGCGATTTGGTCGCCGCGGCACGCGTCACCGGAGACTGGAACGCAGCTAAAGCCTTTATGGCACGGCTCGGGCCGACGGCCGCGAGCCTGTTCCCGAACGGCAGCTTCAAGGAGTTCTCGACCTACAACATCGCCCTGGAGAAGGCGCGCATGACCGCCGGCGGGTGGATGGATGCCGGCCCCTGCCGGCCGCCCTATCACTTGTGTCCCGAAGAGTATCTCGAGGGCGCGCGAGTCTCGGGCCGGATGTGGGCGGATTTAGGTAGGACCCTCGAGGCCGACGCCTGACATCGCCGACCACCCCCCTTGAAGTTAGGAGCTTGCGATGACCATCGAGACGCTGGAATGGCCAAAGAACTTTAACGAAATCCCGAAGGCCGCGTTCACCCGCAAGGACATCTACGCCGAAGAGCTCAAGCGGATATTCCACGGGGAAGAATGGCACCCTGTCGCACACGAAAGCGAACTACCTGATCCGGGCGATTTCAAGACCCTCCGCATGGCGGGAATCCCGTTGTTGGTCGCGCGCGATGACGCGGGGAAGGTCCGCGTCTTCTATAATGCATGCTCGCACCGCGGCAATCAGCTTGAGACCGCGGTAATGGGCAATCGGACCGAGTTCGAATGCCCGTACCACCGCTGGCTGTTTAACACCAAAGGCGATTTGATAGGTTGCCCGAATCCGCGCGAATTCGTGCCAGGGTTCAACAAATCTGACTATCCGCTCGCTCAGCCGCGGTTCGATAGCTTCTGCGGGCTGATCTTCGTGACATTTTCAAGCCGCACAGAGCCGCTGCCTGAGTTCCTGGGCGGCGCAGATAACACGCTGCGCGAACTGCTCGGCGGTGACGGGCGCCTCAAGCTGCTCGGCTACCAGAAGGTCCGCTATGACACGAACTGGAAGTCCTACACCGACAACGACGGATATCATGCGCCGTTGCTGCACCAGGCCTTTAGCATGCTCAACTGGCAGGGCGGAAAGGGCCGTCAGTTCACCGTCACCAAACATGGTCATATCTGCTTCGAGTCGGCGCTGTCGGTGGCAGGGGGCCCGACCGTGCTGAAGGATGCCGACCTAATCGCATTCAAGGGTCAGGACCCGTCGGTCGGCTCGCGCATCGTTTCGCTCTTCCCTACCTTTGTCTCGACGAAGCATCTTGACGTGATCAACCTTCGCTTCGCGACGCCGATCGACGAGGAGACGACCGAGGTCCACTACGCCTACTTTGCGCACCAGGATGATGATGCGGAGATGCTACGGCATCGCCTGCGGCAAAGCTCAAACCTGCTTGGACCGTGCGGGCTGATCAGCATGGAGGACGCTTCCATCTTCCACCGCATACACATCGGCAATCACACGCCGGGAAATGCGATCTTTCAGAAGGGCGTGCGCGACCGCTCGAAGCTCGACAGCGAGTTCCTGCAGAACGACGAGAGCGGCAATCTCCCCAGATGGGAGTACTACCGGTCGGTGATGGGCTTCGAAAGGGTGGCGGCGTGACCGCAAGCGACGTCGCGCTCGAGGGAACGCTCGACAGGCTGCTGCTCGCCGACGCCGATGCGCTCGACAGCAAGGACATGCAGCGCTGGCTGTCCAACTACGCGGACGAGCCCGAAGCTTCCTATTATTGCCGATCGGCAGAAAACACGGAGAACGATCTCGAACTGGGCTTCATGTTCGATGATTGCCGTGCGCGGCTCGAGGACCGCGTCACTTACGTCAATGAAATCTGGGCGGGCACGTTTCAGGATTACCGGACGCGTCATTTCGTGCAGCGCGTGAGTTATGAACGGACCAGCGACGACACGGTTGCGCTGCGTACGAACTTCTCGGTGTTCATGACCCCGGAGGACACCGGTATCACCAAGATCCTCGCGGCCGGGCAATATCTCGACACCGTGCGGCTGACCAACGATGGCAGCGCGAAATTGCTGTCGCGACGCGCCGAACTCGATACCTCGGTGCTGCCTCGCTACCTCGTATATCCGGTCTAGCCTGGCAAACGCTCTCGACCGGTCGCTTCCGGCGGCGGGGCGAACCTCAATCCCGTCACGAACCCTCCGCTTGCCAGGACGATCATTAGCACCGCAAAGCATGCGGTGGCCATCAGCGGGCCGTAAAATGTACTGATAATGCCCACCGCAACGATCGGCAGTGAGTTTCCGAAAAAGCACGTCACGAAGTAGATCGATACCAGCCCGGCACGGGCGTCGGGCGGGGCAATCTGGTTGACGACCGCCAGCGCCCCGCGATGGCCGAGCGCTATCGTGACACCACCACACGCGGTTCCGACAATCAACAACAAGAGATTCCCGGTTGTCTGAGTGAGGACGAGCAGCGCCAGACTGATGAGGATCGATGCCAACCCGCTCAACATGGAAAGCCTGCTACCCATCTTTCGGGTCACAGTAGCTCCAAGGACCGCAACGCCGAAAAGCTCTGCCAGGATGGCGCCTCCGACCGCCGGATTACGGATCTGCATGGCTTCGGCAAGGATCGTCGGCAGCAGCGAAGCATAGAAGCCAACGAAGCTGAAGGTCACAAACGCGGTTACCGCCGGGGCGATGAACGCGGCACGCGATCCGGCGGGCAGCGCCAGCCGCGGCCGGAAATGCTCAATTCGCAAGGGAGCACGCGCGACTGTTTCGCGGCCGGCCAGCACCAGCACGAGAACGGCGAAGGCGCAGAACGTAAAACCCGCGAAGGGCAGGAAAAGGGGATAGGGGGCATATGCCGCCAACAGTCCAGCGAACAGCGGCGCCACCCCGACGCCCCCCAGGTTCGCTTGCGTCGCGAGAAGAGTGGCGCGGCCGTTGTCGTGAGGATGCAAATCTGCGAGCCACGCCGTGCCGGTTCCCGAGCCGAGGCCCACCGCGAGTCCACTGGCGATCCGCCCCGCGATCAGCCAGCCAACGCTCTGGGCAGCTACGAACAGCGCCACCGTCAGCGCGATGGCAACCAGCGCAAGGAGGGCCGTTGGGCGCCGTCCCAACCGGTCGGACAGGCGGCCCAAAAAGAGCAGGGCGACGAGGTTGCCGACAACGTAAGCGGCGTAGATCACCGTAAGCATGGCGATCGAAAACGGGAAGCGCTGCTCGTAGAACGCGTACAGAGGAGTCACCAGCGTGCTGCTGGCGAAGCCGATCGCGATCAGAGCGAAGGCGGCAACGGCGCTGAGCTTTTGCTTGTTGCTGTGAAGGCTCATCGGACCACTCCGTACTGCGATACGCTGCGGAGTTCGCCGACCACAAACGGGATCGGTTCCGAAGTCCTGAAGTACCTATCGGGTGCGATTAGGCGCCGCAACAAGTAGGTGTCGCTCATGAGGAATTGTTGTAAGCTCGACAACTTCCTGTCGAACATGCGTCGGGTTATCAGCAGCCCAAAAATCCTTGAGGTGCGCTTCTTGGAAGAGCTGCCAGGCCGACTTCGGTCGCGGGACCCTTTTCTCATCAAGAGATACCACACCGGGTGGGCCCCCGGGCCCGATTCTCAGTTTGCCAGACCTGCAGGCATCCGTACCCCGAGAAACCCCGAACCTAAACGAGACGCGAGGTCGGGAGAACCGCGTCCGTCGGTTTGCGAATGCGCGCTTCGACTCCTGAGGGGCGCTCCGTCTCAATATAACGTGTGCGAACAGCGAGATCGAAAGATGGCAAGGGAGCGGGTTCGGACGCAGCTATGGGTGCGGAAGAGTCCGCACACGCTCTTTTCCCGAAAAGACCCAAGGATGAGCGAGCCGATCCCTTAACAACGCTAGGTGCCCGACGGCGTTATGTAAGCCGATTGAGCGATCCCGCTGCAGACGACCACTCGTTATAATTTCACCGCGCGAAACGAACCATTGGCATGCCGAAGGCCCGGCGAGCACCTGCGCCGCGAAGGCAGCAACCGGCTTTATCGGGGTGCGGTTTTATAGGTGACCGATATCGCTGGTCGCTTGCACGATCTTGGCCAACAGAATTGAGAGTGAGAGCCTGGCGGGCTTCGGCGTGACGGATCGAAAAGCAGAGGGAAGGCCCCCTGCCGACCCGTCGCAGAAATCCATTTTAAACGACACCTGGGCGGACGACGGAGGGGTTCACACATCGATCAAGCGAATACCAAATCAACCGATTTTTCCCGATCCACCATCGACAACCCCTCAAACTTTCCCACCCGCTGAAAGCATCATAAAATAAACGCAGTTAGTACGTGCTGCAATTGCCCGGATTTGAGCAGACGGTTGCGCCCTAAAACGCTTCTCCTGTAAGCTCGACCACTTCCGCCGCATCGCCACCCGATACAACAAGCTGGCAAGAGACTTCCTCGCTGCCCGCAGTTGCATCAGCTCGACTGCGGAGGCGCATTTACTAGCCCAGTAGCTAGTTCGGTATTGACGGCCGAGAGCACGCACCACCTCGAAAATTCATTCCGCGCCGTGAAGGCTCGAAGCTATCGTAACCCGAAACCAATTTTCGCAAGGCGCGCGATTGCGGGACGCTAGATCAACCGGTTAGAAAACTTGAGATTCGGCGCAGAAGCCGACATCAATCGATCTTGTCACAGCGCACAATATATGACTTCAAGTCCTAAAAAAGGCGTCGAACCATTACCTTATTCGCTTTTTGAGGGCCTTTTGCGGGCTTTTCGAAAAGCCCACATCCCGGAAGCATCTGTTAAGGAAGCCGAAAATAGCTGGAATTGGATGCCTCTTCTGGCACCATCAACCACTCAACCGGCTGAAAATAAACAGAAATGGCGAAATTCAAGGCCCTTTCTGCGGTTGAGTGATACACATGGTGGCTACACGTGAGCGCTTCTGGGCTTGAATGCGTGGGGTAGTATATGGGTTACCGGCGCGTGAAGTGCCTGACTTGTTCGGCTTCGCTCTCGTTCACGATCAGCTTGCGGTCCCTGGCCTCGTACCCGAGCGGTACCGGCCCACCCATCCACATGCCCTTCTTTTTCGAAGCCGCGATCTTGTCGCGGATGCGCGCGCCGGTGACCTCGCGCTCGAAATGGGCGAACGAGAGGTCATCTAGCGTCGCGCCTCCCTCGAGCTTCAACTGGGCGAGGACGATGTCAGTCTTGTTTGGCTGCTTTGCTTCCGAGCGCTCCTGAATGGCGGTGGGCGCGGTTTGCGCAGCTTTATCGTCATGCGTTTGGCTGGCATTGCGGCTCGGCTGTCGCGCCATGCGGCGGTGGCGCTTCATGGTAGTTGCAGTGGTCATGGTTGGTTCTCCTGGTTGGAGTAGCGCCATCCCTGCCCCACCACCCAAAGCCCAGCCGGTCGCGCCGGTCAGGGCAGCGGCCGGTCCCGTCGGCCGCGATTCACACGAACCGCAATGCCGGGTTGTCGGACGAAGTCGAATACATTCTCGATGTCTGCTTTGCGCCCTCATTGCGGAAGTTCGAGAAGCGCGCGACATGACCCGAAAGCGGTCGTTCGTTCGGGATTGATCGGACCGCCGCTTCGCGCCCTGATCTCTGTCAATCCGACCCTTAGAATTGCATCGGCAAAGCCGCCATTCGTGTTGGGTCAAGGCGACGAAGCAATTCTTGCAGGCCGCATTGCGGTCGATATTTGTGCCTCTGCGCTTGACTGTCTGTCGCCTACCTACCTCGCCAACAAACGCGGTCATCCATCATTCGAACGATCGATCGTAGCGCGTTCTCAAAAGTTTCTTGTCGATTTTCCCCGTAGCCGTGAGTGGGACGGTGTCGAAAACGATGGCATCCGGCATCCACCATTTGACAATCCGCTCACCGAGAAAATCGCGAATGCCTTCGGTAGAGAGCAACTGGCCCTCGTGCGGTTCGATTACCAGAACGGGACGCTCTTCCCACTTGGGATGGGGGACACCGACCACAGCAGCAATCCGCACGCCGGGACAAGCGCTGGCAACATTTTCGATATCGATCGAGCTGATCCATTCGCCACCGCTCTTGATCACGTCCTTTGCGCGATCGGTCAGGCGCAGGAAGCCAAGCGGATCGATAGTGGCGATGTCGCCGGTGTCGAACCAGCCGTCGGCGGCGGCGGCAGGGATATCGGGATAGTAGCGGTCGACCACCCAAGGACCGCGCACTTGAAGGGCGCCGGATGTCTCGCCGTCCCAGGGGAGATCGCCGCCATCCTCGTCGACGATACGCAACTCGATCCCGAACTGCAGTCGTCCCTGTCTGGTCCAGATGGTTTCGTCGACTGCCTCCTGACCTTGTTCTGCGAGGCGCGGTGTCGGTGTTGCGATGACGCCCAGTGGGCTGGTTTCGGTCATCCCCCAGATCTGGCGGACGGTCACACCGTACTTGCGGTCGAAGGTCTCGGCCATCGCGCGCGGCACGGCGGATCCGCCGATGATCAGTTGCCTCAGCGCGCCGGTGTCCTCACCCGTCCGTTCGAGGTGCTCAAGGTACATCGTCCAGATCGTGGGGACGCCGCCCGAGAAGGTCACGCCTTCGTTCCGGATAAGCTCCTGCAAGCTCGCGCCGTCGAACCGGTCGCACGGCATCACGAGCTTGCAGCCGTTGACGGCCGCGGTGAACGGCAGGCCCCATGCGGTCGCGTGGTACAGCGACGAGCAGGGCATGATAACGTCGAACGCCGAAAAACCGAACGCGCTTGCTAGACCGGACACGATCGCGTGCAGGACTACCGAGCGGTGGCTGTAGAGCACTCCCTTCGGGTCACCGGTGGTGCCTGAAGTGTAGCAAAGGAACGCGCCGACATTCTCGTCGAACGACGGCCAATCGAGAGCACCGTCCTGCGCTGCAATGAGAGTTTCGTAGTCGACGGCGTCGGGAACCGCCCCGTCGAGGTGCTCATCGTCGGTCAGCATCACAAGGTGGTGGACGTTCGTCAGCCGAGGCCGGAGCTGGTTCACGAGGGCTGCGAACGATCGCTCGAACAGCAGCACGGTGCTCCCCGCGTGGTTGATCGTATAGGCGATCTGGTCTTCGGACAGCCGCGGGTTGGCGGTGTGCAGCACGGCACCGATCCCGGGGACTGCGTAGAACAGCTCGAGATGCCGGTGCGTATTCCAGGCCAGCGAGGTGACCCGATCGCCCGCCGTCACGCCGAGGTCCTGCAAAGCCTGCGCGGCCCTCCTCGCCCGGCTTTCGCAGCCGGCCCAGTCGTATCGGTGGATCGGTCCGTCGACGAGCCGCGAAACGATTTCGCGCGTTCCATGCGCTTTGGCCGCATAGCGGATGATGCCGCTGATCTGCAGCGGTGTTTGCTGCATCAGTCCCTCAAGCACGTAGCGTCTCCCGCGATGGCTAAAGCGTGTCGATGAAATCTGCAGTTACGCCGTTTGTCCAGCCGAACCCGGTTTGTCCTGCATATTCGCCGCCCCCACCGACGTCGCCCACCTCGACATCGTACTTCTCGTGGATGAGGCCAGTCGCGTGATAGGCGCGCTCTACGGTGGCAATCCAGCGCCGCATGATCTCTTCCGCCAGCCGACCGTGGCCGTATCGTCGCAGGCCAGTGACCGCGATCCACTGGAGCGGCGCCCAGCCGTTGGGTCGGTCCCATTGCTCTCCCGTCTCGACCAACGTCGTCCGCAGGCCTCCGGGCGCGAGATAGACGTCGCGATAGTAGGCGGACGACCGGTCGGCCTGCTCCTGGCTGGCTATGCCGACCAGCAGCGGAGTGAGGCCCGCCGCGCTGGATTGCAAGCGGCGCGCCTGGCGTTCGAGGTCATAGTCCGCGAAGTATCCGCCGCTCTCGTCCCAGAAGTTGCGCTGCAATGCCTGCCTGCGGTTCTCGGCCAGCGCGGAATACGTCCGCGCATCGCCTGCGTCGCCGCTCTCTGCAATCGCCAGTTCGAGACCATGGAGGAATGCGTTGAGGTCGACCGGCGCGATCGACGTCGTGCGGATCGAATTCAGCTTTCCATCGTCGAGCCAGCGCGACGAGAAGTCCCATCCGCTCTCTGCCCCGGCTCGCAGGTCGCGATAGACCTCCTCCGGCGATCGCAGGCTATCCGCCACGGTTGCTACGTCTTCGCGCCAGCTTTCGTCACGCGGTGTACCGCGCGGATCCCAGTAGCGGTTCACGAGGCTGCCATCGGCCAGGCGGGCAACGTGGCGATGGCTTTCCCCTGGCGCTAGGTCGTCGGTACCCTCCATCCACCAAGCATGCTCGCGCTTCATCGCGTCGAAGCGACGGGCCGCTACTTCCGGCCTCCGGTCGCCAAGCAGCGCAACCATCATGTGATAGAGCGGCGGCTGCGAACGTCCGAGGAAGTAGGTGCGGGCGCCATTGGGTACGTGGCCATGATCCTCGATCAAATCGGTCATCGCATCGACTATTCCGGTTGCGAGTTCGATCTCGCCGTCGCGCACCAGCCCGAGCAGAGTGAAGAAGCTGTCCCAGTAGTAGATTTCGCGAAACCGTCCCCCGGGAACGACATGCCGGTGACGAACGGTCAAGACGGACGACTGCGGCGCCTCGGTTGCCGGCTCGCGCGCAAGGTCTGCCCATAGATCGCGTATGTGCTGGCGGAGCGGCACGCGGGGGACGGCCGGTCGGACGGTCGCTGCCGAGAGCGGCAGATCGAAGTTTTCGCTGACGAAGCGGCCAAGCGCTTCCGCATCGCCGCCCAGCCGGGCGAAGTCCGCCATGATCTCGCCGACCGGGCGTTTCGGTACCGCATCAACGAAGGCCTTCCCATCGGCTAGGATGTTGCGCTCCTGCACCGCCTCCAGCAACGGCCCGAACAACTCCTGCGGCGTGGCTCGGGGAGCTTTCACCTGGTGAGGTGACATTCGAAGAACTCGGCCTGGGCAGCGAGCGCATCGTCGGTCTCGGGACACTCGATCCAGGCCCAGAAGGCATGGAGCATGCCTTCGTAGACGCGCAGGTCGGTCGATACACCCGCCTTGCGAAGCGCGAGGTCGGCCAGCACGGTGTGGCTCAGAAGCTGGTCGCGCGTGCTGGTCATCGACAGCACCGGCGGAAATCCCGCAAAATCGCCATGGATCGGCGACAGCAGCGGGTCCGTCCGCTCGGTCGATCCGATGTAATCGGCGAGCGAATCCGGCGCGGTCTTCCCGACCATCAGCGGCGGCAAGTACGCTTCGCAATCGCTTGCCCGGGAAAGGTCGGCCGAACCGGAAAAGAACCCGGCGGCGGCGGGCATCGGCAACCCTTCGGCTTTGATGCGCGCGAGCAATTGCATGGTCAGGATTGCCCCGGCCGAGGTGCCGTAGAGCCCGATAGAGTCCGGCGATCGCGTGAGAAGCGCATCGCGATAGACGGCCAGGGCATCGTCAACCGCCGCCGGGAACGGATGTTCGGGTGCCATCCGGTACATGACGGTGGTGACGGGAATGCCCGTCAGCCCGGCGATCGGGATGCTTTCGGTGAGCGATCCCGAATCGAGCACGAACCCGCCGCCGTGGAAGTTGATCAGCAATCGCCCGTCTGCCGCGCTGTCCACCCCGCGCTTTCGCACGAGCTTTACCGGCACCCCCGCGACGCGACCCTTGGCGACTTCCACTCCGAAGCGAGCTGCCCGACCCTTGGCCAGCTTGCGCAAGCCGAAGGTCGCAGCAGCCCGCACCGCCCCCCGCGTGAGTGGATTACGGAGCAATCGCGCCGTCGTCTCGTTCGCGGCCACGACACCCAGCAGCGGGGTCATGGCCTCCCTCGCTTCCGCGCTGACGGTCAGCGCGAAAGGAGGCTGGTCTGGTCCGCGACCCGACATCGGGTCAGCCGCCGAAGCGGTAGCCGACGCGAATGCCGTACATCCGCGGCTCGTTGTAAGTCAGGCCGACCGTGCCGACCCCGCTGGCGTAAAAATCGGCGACCCCGACCGGCACTTCCTTGTCCGCAAGATTGTTTACGAAGGCACCGATATCGAATCCGTTGCCCCCGACGTTGCGCAAGTCGATGCTCGCGTTGAGCAGCCCGTAGCCCGGCAGGAAGCGGTAGAACGACGCATTGGTCTGCGCGGTCGAGACCTTCGTCTGGCGCACGTAGTTGGCGCCGATCGCCAGTTCACCCGCATCGCCGAGCGAAGTCTCGTAGGTCGCGCCGAGCGAGTACTTGTGCTTCGGAGTGTACGGGAACGGCGAACCGTTGAGGATGGCCTGCGCGCTTGCATCGGGCACGTCGGTGTACTTGCCGTCGATGTACGAATAGCTGGCGTTGAAGGTCAGTCCGGCGGTCGGCATCAGCGCGCCGTTGAGCTCGATCCCCTGGATCTTGCCCTTGGCCGCACTGCGTGTGACGTTGAGAATGACCGGTCCCGAAGGCGTGGTGACGCTCTCGGCGGTGGTCCGCTGGATGTTGTCGTAGATGCCGCGGTAGGCCGCGATGTTCAGCCGGCCTTCCGCCCCGCCGATCGCGAACTGAGACTTGAGACCCACTTCCACGTCGGTCAACTTCTCCGCCGGGAAGAAACGGAACGGCGAGCTCTCTGGCACGGGACCGTTGAAGCCGCCCGACTTGTAGGCGTTGCGTGCCGTGACGTAGGCATGGACCGAGTTGTTGATGTCGTAATCGAGCGTCGCGGTGTAGCTGAGATAGCTGTCGTCGACCGACCCTGCGATCGCGGGCGGAGCACCGATCGTCTGCGAGCTGAAGCTGTGCTCCCAGGTGTAGCGCAAGCCGCCGGTCAGGCTCAGTCCTTCGAGAGCTGGTGCCAGGCGGCCGAGTTCCAGCGTGCCCTGTCCGAACACGGCTTCGCTGCTGTTGCGGTTCTCGAAAATGGCGGAGATCGTCGGCACCAGCGACCCGAACGGGAACGCGGTATACTGAGCGATGCCGGCCGGCAGGTCTGTCTTTTGGCGATCGAGGTACCCGCCGATGGTGAAGGCAAGAGCGTTGTCGAAAGCGCTCCCCTGAAGCTGCAGTTCCTCGGTGAAGAAAGTCGGCGCGAGCGTTGGGACCAAACCACTGGTGAACAGGCCGGGATTGGCGAGGTCCACGCGGCTGGTCTGCCCGCCGAGCGGAAACGCAGTCGCATCGTAATCGTAGCCGTAGAGCGTCTTCAGCTTGGAATAGCTGACGATGTTCTTCAGCTTCAGGTCGCCGCCCAGGTCGAGCGTCGCATGGTTGATCACCTGCCAGTAGCGGGTCTCGGAAAACTGATCGAGGTTATAGGAAACCTCGCGCGGACCGCGTGCCTGCTGCTGGGAAACCGCGGTCGCCATCTGTGGGAAGATCGCGACGACCGGAATGATCCCGAGCCCGAACGCGGTGCCGTCGAACGCCGCTGCGGGGTTGAATGCCCCCAGAACCGTCGCACCGCCGTTGGTGTGTGAATTGTAGTACCGGGCGACGGTGTAGAGCTCGAGGGCGTCGAACGGACGCAGCGTCAATCCGGCGCGGAAGCTCTCGTAGGCCAGGTTGTCGTAATCCTTGCCCGCGAAGACCGGACCGACATCCTTGGTGTAGCCGTCGCGGCGCCCCACTTCGCCGGCGACCCGGAGCATGACCTTGTCGGGCACGATGGCCGCGTTGACGGCGCCTTCGATGCGGCGGTCATTATAGTTGCCGTACTGTGCGCGAACGTAGCCGCCGTTGGTGCTCTGCGGTTTCATCGGCTCGAACAGGATGTTGCCGCCGGTCGCATTCTTGCCGAACAGCGTGCCTTGGGGACCCGCAAGGACCTGCACGTTGGCGAGATCGAAATAGGTGCCGACCCGGCCGTCGACGTTCACCGCGTTCGGTACTTCGGCGAAGTAGTTCACCACGCCAGGGGTCGATCCGAACGCAGGCCCTTGGCCGCGAAGCGCGAAGAACGCGAATTCGCGCGGATAGCCGCCGTTGATCGTGAACAGCGACGGCGTGTTGTCGGCTAGCGAGGTGCGATCAGTCACGCCCTTCTCGACAAGAGTCTCCGCCGTGAATGCGGTCACGGCGATCGGGACGTCCTGTAGATTCTCCTCGCGGCGCCGTGCGGTGACGACGATGTCTCCGAGACCGCTGTCGGCAGAAGAATCGGCCACGGGCGAGGCTTCATTGTCCTGCGCATAGGCGACGCCGGGCAGGAAGCTGGCGCTTGCAGCGAGCGCAACGAACAATTTGGAGTGCGAGGGTTTCACTGGTCTCTCCCGTCGAAAGCAATCTTCTTGCGAGCGTCAATGCCAGCAAATGATATCGATGTCAATCATCGCTTGCATTTCGCATCCCCACCTGTAGTTTCTCGTCGAGACAGGCTGCTATCGATAGCAGTGGAGGAGAGGCAAGTGGGCGATCCCGCGACGTTCGCAGACTGGGTCAGCGATGCAGCGCAAGCGGTTTGGCGCGCGGCCGATCCGGCTCCACCCGCCGGTGCAGATGTCGCGACCCTTCGCGTGCATTACGATGCTTTCAATCGCCGGATGCTGGACCTCGCGCTCGAGAGTTACGAAGTGGACTGCGTTGAAATCACCTGCGGCGGTGCTTCGGCTCACGCAGTGACACCCAAAGACGGTGTGCGAAACGACCGCATCCTGCTTTGCCTTCACGGGGGTGCCTTCATGTGGGGCTCGGGTGCAGGCGCATTGCTCGAGGCGGTTCCGCTCGCTTGCGAAACCGGCTCGCGCGTTGTGGCGCTCGACTATCGCCTGGCTCCTGAGCACCTCTTTCCGGCCGCGGTGGATGACGTCGTAGCAGCCTACCGTGAGGTACTGGTTCGGGTGCCGGCCGGAAAAATCGCCATCTACGGGTGTTCCGCTGGAGGGATGCTTACGGCGCAAGCCGTCGCGCGCTTCGCGGCGGAAGGATTGACCACCCCTGGAGCCGTCGCAATGCTGCACGGGACCGGGCTTGATTTCGCCGGGGATTCCGCTTTGACTTCGGCGATACTGAAAGGGGAAGCCGACTCCGCCTCGGCACCATCGGTGCGCCAGATGCCCTATTTTGCGACCGCAGAGCTTTCCAACCCGCTCGTCCTTCCCGGAAACGACCCGCAGACGCTTGCCTCGTTCCCACCCACCTTGCTTGTCTCGGCCACCCGAGACTTCGCGGCGAGCGCGTGCTCGGTCATGCATCGCCGGTTGCTCGCTGCGGGAGTCGATGCGCGGTTCGTCCTGTTCGACGGGCTCGGACATGCGCATCACATGGCCGTAAACCTGCCCGAGTCGCGCGAAACGTTCGGCCTGATGGCCCGCTTTTTCGACGAGCACCTCGGAAAGTGACGGATCCCGCGCGCTCAGGACGCGCTGGATTCGCGCACCACGAGTTCGACGGGCAGCTGGCGCGCGGTTTCCGGCTGGCCGCCGTCGATCAGTGCAACAATGGCTTCGCCCAGCGCTTTGCCCGCGGCCACGCCGTCCTGCCGGATGGTGCTGAGTGCTGGTCGGTGGACACCGGCAATCGGTGCATCGTCGAACCCGATGACGGCCACTTTGTCCGGCACAGCAATCCCGCGGGAGGCGAGTTCATCGCAGGCCCCGGCGGCGATGAAGTCGCTGGCGGCAAATACGGCATCGAAGGCATTGCCGGCCTCGATGGCGGAAGCGACCGCTCGCGCGCCGGCCTCGGCGGTGAATGCGCAGGCTATCACGTCGGCGAGCATGGCGGTGCTCGCGGCAAGAATGTCTCGACATCCCGCAAGCCGCGCCGCAACTTCCGGATGCTGCTCGTCGCCCAGGAACAGGATACGCGAGCGCCCGGTGGAAACGAGGTGTTCGGCCGCAAGTGCGCCGCCCAAACGGTTGGCGCTGCCGATGACCGGAACCTTCACCCCGCCGACCGGCTCGCCCCACGCGATCATCGGTACGCGGAAGGCCTCGATCTGGCTCAGCCGCAATCCGCCTTCGCCCTCGCCGAGCATCACAACCCCGTCGGCACCGACGCCGTTTGCGGACAGGTAATGGTCGATCGTGGTCAGCAACATCGCATAGTCGGCCGGGGTCAGCGCCTCGAGCAGGCCTCCAATCATCGAGAGGAGCAAGGGGTCGGCGATTGGCCGATCGCCGCGGTCGAGCTGTTCGATGACCACCGCGATCGTCCGCGAACGCCGCGTGCGCAGATTGCGCGCCGCGACGTTGACGCGGTATCCGATATCCTTCGCGACCTCCGCCACCCGCTCGCGCACCTCGGGTCGGACGAGGTCGCTGCCCCGCAGAGCGCGCGAGACGGTAATCTTGGATACCCCGGCCAGTTCTGCCACGCGCTCCATCGTGGGCCTGTCGCCGCTGTCGCCCGTCTTGCTCATTGCGCTACCTCACAAGCCGTCGAAATAGCGACGGACAAGCCGGGCGATACGGTCGAACGCCGCATCCACCGCAGCGAGCCTCGTAGGCAAGAACAGGAAGCCGTGCGGGAGGCCGGGAAGACGCACGGCGAGCGTCTCGACCCCCGCCGCGACCAGCGCCTGGGCATAATGCTCGCCGTCGTCCCGAAGGGGATCCTCCTCGGCAGTGATGACGACCGCCGGGGCGAGGTCCGCATGGCTCGCCGCGTGCAGCGGCGATACGCGCGGGTCCACCGGGTCGCCATCTCCCAGATACATAGAACGGCAGCCTTCAAGGAATTCGCGCCCCAGACCGGGTGCGCTGACCTGGTCGATCGACGGCAAGCCGAAGGTCATGTCGGTTACGGGATGGATGAGCAACTGGAACTGGGGTTGCGCCTCACCCGCTTCACGCAGTGCGAGCGTGAGCGCGGCGGTCAGGTTCGCGCCCGCGCTCTCGCCACCCAGCGCGATGCGGGTCGTATCGCAGCCGAGCGCAACTGCTTCGCGCCGAGCCCAGGCAAACGCGGTCGATGCATCACCGAGACCGGCGGGAAACGGATACTCCGGAGCAAGGCGATAGCCCACGCCGAGCACCGCACATCCAGCTCGCTTGGCAATGTGGCGGTGCATTGCGTCATGGGTCTCGAGATCTCCGAGCATCCAGCCTCCGCCGTGCAGGAACACCAGCAGGGGAAGAACTCCGTCGGTAGACGGCCGATACAGGCGGACCGGAACCCCGTCGGCGTCGTGATCGGTAACCCGCGGGACATCGGCGCCGTCGAGCGCCTTCGCAGTTTCCGCCATGCCGGCCCGGATGAGCGGGACCAAGTCGGGAGTCAGCGGCGGCAACGGCTCCGGCTCCCCCATCATAGCGGCAATTTCGCGGTCCAGCATTCCAACCATTCTCCCGTCGATGGCATCGATATCAATCAGGTGCCCGCGCAATACAAGGTCCTTAGCCAGAAATGAGTTCGCCACCACCTGTTACAGACGCAACGGACGCCGCCGAAAAGCTCCTTCCCCCGCGTCGGCTGTTCCTTGGCGTGTCCGGCCTCTACCTCGCGCTGTACCTCCATTACGGGTTCTTCGCGTTCATTCCCCTGTGGCTTCGGCATGTCGGTGCACCGCCGAGCGAGATTGGCGTGCTCATGGCAATACCGCTGGTCTTGCGGTTGCTGACCGTCGCGCCATTTTCCGCCTGGGCGGGGAGGCGCGGGCTCATCCGCAACGCGATCACCGTTACCGCGCTTGCATCGGCGGCGATCATCGCCCTGCTGATCGGCGAACCGGGTTACGCCGGCCGGATCGCGGTCGTCATCGTATTCTCGATCATGTGGGACCAGCTTCCCGTCCTGACCGACGCATACGCGGTCATGGCGGTGCGGAGCCGCTCGCTCGATTTCGGTCGCATGCGGGTCTGGGGCTCGATCGGCGTGGTCATCTCCACTGCCGCAGCGGGATGGGCCTTCGAGTGGGCGGGGATCGACATGCTCCCCATCCTAGTTGCCGGACTGCTCCTGCTGCCGGCGATCGCCGCCCCGCTACTTCCGCCCGATCGAGCGATGATTGCCGCCGAATCCAGTCCAACGGGCAAGTGGAGCGACGTGATTGCGGACCGGGAACTGCTGCGCGCCATGATCGCCGCCGCGATGATCATGGGCAGCCACGGCGTTCTGCAGAGTTTCGCCGCAATCCAGTGGACCGAGCGGGGTATTCCGACGAGTGCGATCGGCATGCTCCAGGCGCTTGCGGTCAGCGCGGAGATCGGCGCGTTCTGGTTCGGCTCCAAACTGCTGGGCAAGCGCAATCCAATGTGGCTCATCTGCATCGCCGGGATCGCCGCAACCTTCCGGTGGATCGTGATGGCGTTCGATCCCGGGGTACCGGTCCTGATCGCTGCGCAATTGCTCCACAGCATCACTTCGACAGGCGCGATCCTGGGCACGATGCTGGTGATCGCTGCACGCGTTTCGTTGCAGAACAGCGGAGCGGCGCAGGGCCTTTACGCGGTGTTGCTGGGGGTTGCCCTGGCAGCGACGACGGCCGGCTCGGGTATCCTCTGGGCGTACGGCGTGTCGGCCGCCTACCTCGCCATGGCGATTCTGGCGGCATTGAGCATCGTGGTCGCCTGGCCCCGTTCATCTAGGTCCATCGACGGAACCCGTCGAATGCCGGAAGCCAGCCGATGAAAAGGGGGATGCGCGTGGGTAGGCTGATGCCTGCGGCACTAGGATTGATCGTGGCCATAACCATAAGTGGCAGCGTGGCCGCGCAGGAGAATACGATGGAGCGACCCAATATCCTGAGCTGGCCGATGCCGGAAACGGTCAGCCCTGAGGGCAGGGAGATGGCGAAGTCCCTCCTCGCCATGCCGCAGCCGAACCCCATGCCGCCGATCGAAGCGCAACGCGCCATGATCGACGCCATGCAGCAGGCAATGGCAGCCGAGCTTCGCAAACGATACGACGTGCGCATCGAGGAAACCGAAATCGCAAACATACCGGTCCGGATCGTCTATCCGGCCGGTCACGCAAACCTTGGGAATGGAGCGGTTCTTCTGAACTTGCACGGCGGCGGATTCCAGGTCGATTCAGGTTCGCTGACCGAGACCATTCCAATCGCGTCGATCTCTGGCTTGCCGGTTGTCGCGGTCCTCTATCGCCTTGCGCCCGAGCATCCCTATCCAGCGGCAGTCGAAGACGCCCTTTCGGTTTACGAGGCGCTGGCCCGCGATCGTCCGTCATCCCGGATCGCGGTGTTCGGAACGTCCGCCGGAGCGGGCTTGGGAGCCCAGCTCGTCAGCCGATTGATCGCCGAACGGAAACCCCTTCCGGCAGCGCTTGGCTTCTTTTCTGGGAGCGCCGACTTGACCACCAGCGGCGATTCCGAGAGCTGGATGCCGCTACCCGGCGACGCAGCAACGCTGCGCGACAGCATGAAGGGCTATATCGGTATGGACGACCCGGGCAATCCGGGGCTGTCTCCGATCAAGGGCGAAGTTGCCCTCTTTCCGCCGACGATGCTCGTATCCAGCACACGAGACTTCCTTCTCAGTCCTACGGCAATTTTAGAGCGCTACTTGCGGCGCGCGGGCGTAGAGACCGACATGGTAATTTTCGACGGCCTGCCACATGCGTTCTGGGCCTACATGTCTATTCCCGAAACCGACGAGGTCAATCAGGCGATGGCAAAATACCTTGCCTCAAAGGTTACCAATATCCGCGATTAGTAACATTCGTGCGATTCAAATTTTGCTGGGGCTCACCAAGATCGAGAACACTGTTCGGTATCTCGGGGTCGATGTCGAAGACGCTCTACTGCTGGCGGAGCGCACCGAAATTTGACCTAAGGCGCGGTCGGCCGGCGATGCTGGTCGACCGCTTTAGGACGACCGAAGGTCAGCTGACGAGTACTCTGATGCCCGAGAGTGTGTGGAAAGCGGAGCTCAGTTACTTCGCGACCGCGTTGGCGCTAGATCGGCGATGATTCGCTTCGCCATCCCGACATCAACAGTATACTCCGCTTCTTCGCTGTTCGGAGCGAGGCAATCGCTGTTAGCGCGGGGCGGCTCCCTGATCCCCCTCCGGAAATTCCTGTTATGTGGGCAGGGAATTTGCCTGAAATGGCGGATTTCTGAGGTTAGGGATGCCTTGGATAAGCCGAAATGCCCTCGAGAATTGCAAATTCCCTGTAGTTTCCCTGTAAACCAGGGAAATCAGTGTAGAGACTCGTCCGCGCCCGACTGCGTCGCGCGCCATCTCATGCGAGGTTAAGCGGGCACTCGATTAGGCTTGATCCGGTTGCGTGGGCTGATCACACAAGACCCATGACCTCGAACGGCGGTGCTTGGGCGCTATCTCCAGAACAGGACGAAGATCACGTCTCGCTTGCAGCGGCGGCCAACTCGGGGGTCGCGCTGTGCACGATCGTGGGGATCGAGGGGAGCTTTTCCCGGCGCAATGGTGCTCAACTGGCGATCCTGCCCGGCGGCAAGGTGGTGGGGACCCTGTCGGACGGATGTCTTGAGCAGCAGCTTGCCCGAGACAGCCAGACGCTTACCGGGCCGGAAGTGCGGCGGTACGGCAGCGGTTCGTCGCAGATCGATTTTCGGCTGCCATGCGGGGGCGGGCTCGATATCTTGGTCGACTCAGCGCCCGATCGCGCGGCGTGCGCAGCCGCCCTCGCATCCTTGCGTCGACGGCGTCCGGCGTCGCTCGCATTGCCGGCGAACTTGCCCGAGCGAACGTATATTCCCCGCTTGCGCATCCTCGCATTCGGCGAGGGGCCCGAACTTGCTGCTCTGGGCAAGCTGGCCTGCGCTGCCGGGGTCGAGGCGGAGACGGTCGAGAAGTCGTCGCTCGCGCTCGGTCGGCCGAGCGGGCGGGGCGACTTCGATGCGTGGACGGCGGTCGTCCTGCTGTTCCACGACCACGAGTGGGAATTGGCCCTGCTCGAGGAGATGCTCGCAGGCGACGCGTTCTACATCGGCGCGCAGGGCGGGGCGCAGGCCCGCGGGGCGCGTATTCAGGCCTTGCAGCGGCGCGGGTTCGACGAGGGTGCGATCGAACGCATTCGCAGTCCCATCGGCGTTCCCACGGGAAGCCGGACGCCGCAGATGCTGGCGCTTTCGGTCCTGACAGAGATCGTGCACGAATATGAGCGACTCCGTCCCGCCTTCTGATCGCGCTACCGCGTTCGTCCTGCTCGCCGCCGGGCGCGGGCAGCGCTTCGGCGCGGGTAAGCTGCTGGCCGACCTGTGCGGCAGGCCGCTGTGGCGGTGGGCACTCGATAATGCGCGGGGCGCAGGGTTCGATGACCTGCACGTCGTGAGCAACGACCCCCGGATTGCCGCCGACTGCGAAATGTTGAACGTGGTGTGCCATCCCAATCCCGACGCAGACGACGGCATGGCTTCCTCCATCGCCGTCGCCAGCCAAGCGACCAGGTCCGCGCCAAGGACGGTGATCGCGCTCGCCGACATGCCGTTCGTCACGCCCGAGCATTTTAAGCGACTGGCGCTCGCCAAGCGGGTCGCATTCACGCGCTATCCGGCCGCGCGGCGCGGCGTGCCTGCCGCATTTGGGCGCGAGGATTTTTCGCGACTCCTGACGCTTGAGGGCGACCGAGGCGCCGCCTCGCTCTTCTGGCCCGATGCCGTCGATTTCGACCCTGCCGATCCAGAGGACTGCTTCGACGTGGATACGCCCAAGGCGCTGGATCAGGCGCGGGCCATCGCGATCAAGCGATGGCCGGGAGCTTGTCGATGAGCTTGTCGAGCGTGATCGGGTACTCGCGCACGCGCACACCCGTTGCATTGTAGATCGCGTTCGCGACCGCCGCACCCGGGCCGCAGATCCCAAGTTCGCCGACACCCTTGGCCTTCAGCGGACTGACGACGTCGTCGAGCGTGTCGAGGAAGATGCATTCCTGGTGCGGAATATCGGCGTGGACTGGTACCTCGTACCCCGCAAGGTCGTGGTTGACGAAGAACCCGAAACGCTTGTCGACAACCAGTTCCTCCATCAGCGCCGCGCCCGCCGACATCACCATCGCGCCGATCACCTGGCTGCGCGCCGACAACGGGTTCAGAATGCGCCCGGCATCGCACACCGCGAGCATGCGGCGAATGCGCGTCTCGCCGGTGTACACGTCGACCCCGACTTCGGCGAAGTGCCCGGCGTAGGTCCCCATGTCGTAGTCCTGCTGAAAACTGCCGAAGTCGATTTCGCCATCGGCGGTCATCGGACCGGCTTCGGCGAGCTTGCGGGTCGCCTTGCCGTCCTTGACCCGGCCGCCGGAGAACGCAGCCGTGTCGGGGTTCATGCCGAACTTGCCCGCGACCTGCCGCCGGAGTTCGACACAGGCGGCGTAAACGCCGGAGGTGGAGCTGGTCGCGCCCCACTGGCCACCCGATCCCGAGGAAACGGGCGAGCGGGAGTCGCCCAGCCGCACGTCCACGTCTTCGAGCGGCACGCCCATGCACTCGGCAGCGGTCTGCGCGATGATCGTATAGGAGCCGGTGCCGATGTCGGTCATGTCGGTCGCGACCCGCAGCTTGCCCTCGCCATCGAGCGACACGCGTGCGGCCGACTTGGCGGTCGGTGCGCCGCGATACCCTGCGGCGACGCCCATGCCGACCAGCCAGCGGCCATCGCGGACGGTTGCCGGCCTCGCTTTGCGCGCTGCCCAGCCGAACCGGTCGGCACCCTGACGCAGGCATTCGATCAGGTGCCGGCCCGAGAAGCGCTTGGACGGATCGCCCGGTGCGGTCTTGGGTTCATTGCGCACGCGCAGTTCGATCGGGTCCATACCGAGCGCTTCGGCCAACTCGTCCATCGCCACCTCCAGCGCCAGAAGGCCTGGCGCCTCGCCCGGTGCACGCATGGCGTTGCCCTCGGGAAGATCGAGATGCGAGATGTAACTCGCGGTCAAGTTGTCCGGACCGGCGTAGAGCGAGCGTGTCTGGGCGCTGCCGTTCTCGGCGCTCCCGCCTTCGAGGTTCCCCGACCAGCATTCGTGGCCCATCGCAAGGATCCTGCCCGTCTTGTCCGCACCGATGCGGACGCGCTGGATTGTCGCATGGCGGTGGGTCGCATTGTTGAACATCAGCGGACGCTGCATCGCGATCTTGACCGGCCGCTTGGCCGCCTTGGCGCCGAGCGCCGCGAGCACCGCATCGGCCCTGATGAAGAGCTTGCCTCCGAAGCCCCCTCCGATGAACGGCGAATCGAGACGCACGTTTTCCTTGGGCATCTTGAGGATGCTTGCGAGGGCCTGCCTGCTCCAGTCGATCATCTGATTGCTGGTCCAGACGGTCAGCTTGTCGCCCTCCCACGCCGCGATCGTGGCGAACGGCTCGATCATCGCGTGTGCTTCGTCCGGGGTGGTATAGGTCTGGTCCAGCTGCACGGGCGCGGCGGCGAACGCGCCCGCGAAATCTCCGTTGCGCTGGATGTCTTCGGGCACGCCCCAGCCGCGGGCGATCTTGGCCCCGTCCTTGCCCTTGGCGAGCTCGAACTTCCCCTCGACGCGGTCGTAGGTCGTGCGGATGAGCGAGGCGGCCGACCGCGCCTGTTCGAACGTCTCGGCCACCACGCAGGCGATCGCCTGGTGATAATGCGCGATATCGCGCCCGCCGAACAAGGGCGCGGCATTCATCGGGCTGGTGCCGACCGGGTCGATCTCGGTCGCTGCGATGACCGCGATTACGCCCGGCGCCTTGCGCGCGGCGGCCAGGTCCATCGAGGCGATCCTGCCCTTGGCGATGGCCGAGCCGACGATGAAGCCGTGGGCCTGACCCGAGACCACATCGTGCCGTTCGGCGGCGTATGGCGCGGTGCCCGAAACCTTACGCGGACCGTCGATCCGGCGCGTCGACTTGCCGATGATCGAGGGCTTGTCGACGAGCGTCTTGCCGGCTGGTGTTTCGAACTTCATCGCCTCAGTTCCCTTTGCCCGTGCGCGCACCGGCGAGAACGCCTGCCAGCGTTCGTTCTGCGAGAGCGATCTTGAACGCGTTGTCGTCGCGCGGCGTGGCGTCGGCAAACGCCTGCTGGACGACCGCCTTAGCGCCCAAAGCGAGCGCGTCGTCTGCTTTTGCGCTGCGCCATGGCTTGGGCGCTACACCACCAAACGCCACCCGCCCGCTGCCGTCGGGCTGAATGACGGCCGCCACCGCGACCAGCGCGAACGCATACGATGCCCGGTCGCGGACCTTGCGATAGATATGCTTGCCGCCGATTGGCTTTGGCAGGACCACACCGGTGATGAGTTCGCCCGCTTCGAGTGCAGTTTCCTTGTCGGGTGTCGCGCCCCACAGGCGGTGGAAATCGCCGATCGCGATCGTCCGTGTCTTGCCCGCAGCGTTGATCGTCTCGACTTTCGCATCGAGCACTGCGAGCGCGTTGGCCATGTCGCCGGGATAGGTCGCGATGCACTTGTCCGACACGCCAACCACCCCGAGCTGGCGCGAAAATCCGCCGATCGCCGCGCAGCCGCTGCCGGGGCTGCGTTTGTTGCACGGCATGTTGGTATCGTAGAAATACGGGCAGCGCGTGCGCTGGAGCAGGTTGCCGCCGGTCGTCGCCTTGTTGCGGAGCTGGCCGCTCGCCCCCGCCTGGATCGCGCGGGTCAGCACCGCGTAGTCGCGCATGATCCGGGGGTGGGCCGACAGTGCGGTGTTGCTCACGAAAGCACCGATCCTGAGGCCGCCCTCGTTCGTCTCCTCGATGCTGCCGAGCCCTGCGTCCTGGATGTCGACCAGGTGCACCGGCGTCTCGATCTCGAGTTTCATCAGGTCGAGCAGGTTGGTGCCCCCGGCAAGGACCTTGGCGCCCGGTTTCCCGGCCACGACCTGTGCTGCCGCCAGCGGCGTCGACACACGTTCGTATTTAAAGCTGCGCATCGTTCAGGCCCTCGCCACCAGGCCGATCGCCTCGGCAATGTTGGAATAGGCGCCGCAGCGGCAGATGTTGCCGCTCATGCGCTCGCGAATTTCGGCGTTGGTCGCGCTTGCACCGCCCGCCAGGTCCTCCGTCGCGTGGCTCGGCACGCCGCGCTTGATCTCGCCGAGCATCGCCACTGCCGAACAAATCTGTCCCGGTGTGCAGTACCCGCACTGGTAACCGTCATGCTCGACAAAGGCATCCTGCATCGGATGCAGCTTGGCGGGTGTTCCGAGCCCCTCGATCGTGGTCACCTCGTCGCCTGCGTGCTGGACCGCCAGCGTGAGACACGAATTGATCCGCTCGCCGTTCACGATCACGGTGCATGCACCGCACTGACCGTGGTCGCAGCCTTTCTTGGTGCCGGTCAGTTGCAGGTGCTCGCGCAAGGCATCGAGCAGAGTGGTCCGTGGATCGAGCGTCAGCGTACGCTCGGAACCGTTGACCTTGAGTGTTAGGGGCATGCCCATCGACGCCCGATCGCCGGTGGAGTTCCCTTGCGCGGCGGCCGATCCGGCCAGCAAACCCGCCCCTGCGACCGAACTGCCAAGCAAGGTTCGCCTGCTCACGGAAAAATGCGGGTCGCTCATCGGGTTGCTCCACCTCGTGCTTGGAGCAGAAAGGTGGGCCTGTTTGCGCGGATGCGCAATCGCGGATCGAACGGAATCCTTGCGGTGTTAGAGACATTCCTGCCGATAGGCACGGGTTGCCGATAGGCCCTTTCAAGCTAGGCGAAGTTCACAGCTCGGCTAAAGGCGGTCCTTCAGGACCGAATCCATGAACTATCGCCATTCCTTCCACGCTGGGAACAGCGCCGACGTCGTGAAGCACAGCCTCCTGATCGCCCTCGTGCGGGCATTGCAGCAAAAACCGGGCGCGCTGACCTTGATCGACACTCACGCCGGAAGCGGACTATACGACCTTCAGGGCGAAGAGGCACAGCGCACTGGTGAGGCCGCTCAGGGCGTGTTGCGCGCATTCGCTGATCCGGACCCCTTGCTGAACGACTATCGCGACGCGGTCGTGGCGGTGAATGGAGGGGCCGGGCTAGACAAATACCCTGGCTCGCCGTGCATCCTGGCACAATTGCTGCGCCCGCAAGATTTCCTGATCCTCAATGAAAAGCATCCGGTGGACGCCATCGCCCTACGCGGTGCGATGCGCGGCACCCCTGCCGCAGTGCATGAGCGCGACGCCTACGAGCTATGGCTGGCGATGCTGCCGACCCGCACGCCCCGTGGGATGGTGGTGGTCGATCCGCCGTATGAAAAGACCGATGAGCGCGCCCGCATCACGGCCACCCTGGCCGCAGCTCACAGGAAATGGGCCCATGGCGTGACGGTGATCTGGTACCCTCTCAAGGATCGCGCCACGCATGAAAGCTGGAAACAGAAACTGCGCAGGCTCAGCATCCCGAAATTCATGAACGTCGAGCACTGGCTCTACGATGCCGATCAGCCGGGCATCTACAACGGCGCGGGCCTGTTCATCGTTAATCCGCCCTACGCCTTCACCCAGGCGTTGCCGCCTCTCCTGAATGCCCTTCGCACAGCGCTTGCCCCGGATGGGCATAGCGGTCAGCTTACGGCTGGTTGGCTCGGCGAATAGACCGGATCCGCATCGCAGCTTCTAGCGGGAGACGAATTGCCGGGCTTGTAGATGCCCTCTCTCCTTCACCAATTGGCACGAACTGCGTAAAACGTGTCGTCAAATGCTCTCCCGCAAATGGCATGAGACGGGTCGATGGCATCAGCGCCCCACCTTGGCGGTAAGAGCCAATGCAGCCCCAACGAAGCTGCACACCGCGGCACCGGCAAGCATCGCCGGGATGCCGCCCATGCCATCAAGCCAGCCGAGGGTGAGACCTCCGATCACTGTGCCGAGGTTGAGAACCGCCATGAACACGGCGAATTGCGTCGCGGCGATGGCGGGAGTGCAGAGGCGCATCGACAGTGCACCCCCGCCGACCAGTCGTAGCGCGCGAACGATCTCGGTGACGAAGATCAGGCCGATAAACACAGCCGGATTTCCCCAGTGCGATCGCAACGCCAGCATCGCCAGCGACGCCATTCCAGTCAGCACCGCGGCGATAATGAAAGTTCTCCGCGCACCCCAGCGCGCCGCCGCGAATCCGAAGAGTAATGCGGCTGGTAGGCCGGCAAACAGCTGCGCCTGGCTCGACCAGCCGGTGAAGGTATCTTTCTCCCAGCCCAGCACATCGGCGGCAAACAGAGGTTTCACCCCGTTCAGAATGCCCGGTGCCGTCATCGTGACCAGGAACGCGAGCACCAAGAGCATGATCTGACGCTTCGTCATGGCCTTGAAAATGTCCCGGATAATCGGCCAAAGCGCGCCGAGATGGATGTCGAGATTGCGCTGTGTGGCTTGTCCCGGCGTCCAGGGGAGAAGGCGCTCGCCCGCTCGTTCACGCACCGCGACGACCAGCGCCAGGACCACAATTAGGATGGCGGCCAACGCCAGCGCGGCGACGGCAATACCCTGATAGGCGATCAAGGTCCCGCCGAGCCCGGTGCCGACGGCGATACCCGCCATCTGGCCCCCGAACATAACGCCGTTGACCCGCTCGATTTCATGCTCGGGGAGGATGTCGGCGGCCAGCCCGTCGACTGCAACATCCTGAATTGCGGACCCCATGCCGAGTGCGAACGCGAAGGATGTGACCAGCGCCACCTCCGCTACGCCAGGATCTATCGCCGCCATTACCGCAAAGGTACCGATCATGCCCAATTGGCCGAGTATGATCCACGGCCGCCGCCGCCCCATTGAAAGAAGGGCGTAACGGTCCATGACGACCCCGTACGCAAGCTTGAAGGTCCATGGCAGATTGGCCATCGCCAGCACCGCGCCGACCGCTGCCGCCGACGCGCCGTTTTGCGCGAGCCAGCCGGGCAGCGCAAAATTGATGAAGCCGAGAGGTAACCCCTGAGCCACGTAGAGCAGGAACAGCGTCACGACGCGCAATACCCGATGCTCGCTGAGCGAATCCGGGCGCGCCATGCGCAACGCGAAAGTGGCGCCGCTCATGATCCAGCATCCAGGGTCGCGGCCAACGCGCCAACGAGCATCGTCGAACAGGCGAAAGCGCGTCGCGAAAATGCGCGGGGAGGTTCAGTCATAGAAATGCCTTTCCTCTGCAATCATGTTGTCTCGGACGGTGTAGAGAGCGATCTCGGTCAGCGACCGGCGCGTACCGTTCACCGGGTCGAGAGTGACGAGATCGAGAAACAGCGCGAATTGGTCGCCGGTGACGAAGGGGCCGTCGATCCCGATCTCGTCCGTCAGCGCCGAACCAAACCTGGCAGCGCACTTGATCCGGGCGGCATCGATCCCGGCGACGCTGGCGCGAATCCCTCCGGGCAGATCGGCCGGTTCGATGCTGACCACGTCGCTGGCCCAGTATTTTTCGCCCGCGGCCTCGAACCGACCGGCGCGTAGCATTGCGGTAAAATCGCTGGCGATCACGTCGATGGCCGTCATGGCATCGCTCCGCTGTCGGCTATCGTGGGGTGTGGCAGGGGTAGCGAGGCTGCGCCCCCTGCCATATTCCCGGGCCGGTTCGTCTACTTCAGGACCATTTCCTGGTACTGGACCGAACCCATCTGCTCGCGCATCTTGACGCGTTCCGCGCTGGCCGCACCGGCCTTGCGATCATCCTGCTGCAGCATCGCGTTGACCTTCTTGTTGAAGGCTTCCTGCTGCGCGGTGGTTTGATAATCCTTGTATTCGACGACCAGAATCACGTCGGGTTCGCCAGCGCGCGGATTGGTGCTGGCCAGAACATGATAATCGACGACGATTCCGTCGGCTTTGGCCAGTTCATTGACCTGCTTCCACTGGCCTGCGAGCCAGTCCATGTAGTTCTCGAACTGGCCCGGCATCACGTCGATCCGGCCGACTTCCCAGACCGTGCCAGGCTTGTAGCTCGATTCCTGCGCCGCCGCCGGCATTGCCAGCGCTGCAGCCAGTGCAAGGACCGATCCGGTCACAATTGTCTTGATCCTGTTCATTGCCAATCTCCCCACGGAGCAGGCACGGCTTTGCCGCCGTCAAAAGCCGGACTGTCCGACTTTGCCAGGTGCTCCGAATTGTGCGCGATCCCCGGCTGCGATAGTGCGATGCCGTAGCGTCAGGGGTCAATCCGCCCGACCGTCAATAAAGCGTCAATAGCACGTCAATCCGCAGTGGCGAGCGCGTTATTGGGTGGGGGGAGCAGGTCCGGCCAACCATATTTGTCCCACGCTGCAGCCATGCCGATCCGCTGGGCGAACGGGATGAATTCGGGGTGTTGCCAGATTTGGCGGATCGGATCGACGTCCGCCCAGATCGACATGAGGCAGCCCATGTTCCCGGGCGAGATACGCTCACCCAGCGTGCGGAAGAGCAGATCGGCATAGCCCATGAACACGGCTGGAAGCGTGATCGAGGAGTCGCCGTTATCGTACATCGTCATGTGGAGGTAATCGAGCGTGCGGCAATAGGCTTCGCGGTCCTCGGCCACGCCGCTGCACACACCTTTGGCTGCGACGAGCCAATAGGCGTCCATGACTTCCGCCGTCATCGGCGTGGTGCCGGCGGGCGGGAAAATGGACTTGTTCAACAGCAGCCGGGTTTGCTGGTATTGCTCGACCGCCAGTTCGTGCTGCCCTGCGGCGGCTGTCGCCACTGCCAGATGGATCGATGGAAATCCCAGATCGACCGCGCGCTGACCATCGGCGATTGCCGCGGCCCTATCGCCGCGGTTCAGCTGGCCGGCGCACCGCAGCATGTACTTGCGGCCATCGATCGGATCCTGCGATATCGCCTCGTCGATGTACCGCATTCCTTCTTCGGTTCGGCCGCAGAACATGAGGTATGAGCCCAGCCGCATGGCAACCTGCGGATTGGTCGGCTCGATCGCATAGCCTTTGTAAGCCAGGTCCAGCGCGCCGACGAAATCGTTCCGGCACAGCTGGTGGAGCCCCAGCAGCGAATAGGCTTGTCCAAGGCCCGACTTGATCGCGAGCGCCTTTCCGACGCACTGGGCCATCCGCGCCGATGCCGCAGGACGGTCGAGACATGCCGTATATATGGCAATCAACTGGTGCACTTCGGCCATCACCAGCCAGGCTTCGGCGAAGTTCGGATCGAGGCTGACTGCCTGCTCGAGCAACTCGATCGCCTTGTCGAGGGCGCCGTCACCGAACAGCCGCACTGAAAGCGAACGGCCCTGCAAGTAGAGGTCGTATGCCTCCTTGCTGTGCGTCAGTCCGCGAACGAGGGGTGATCCCAGAGCGATGTTCAGCGCGTCGCCGATCGCTGCGGTGATCGCCTGCGCGACCTGCTCCTGAAACGCGAAGACATCATCCATCGTGCCGTCGAAGCGAGCGCCCCACAACTCGATCCCGGTCTCGCCAGCGATCAGATGGGCATGGATACGCACCCGGTTTCCCTGGCGTCCGACGGAACCCTCGATGAGATGCGATACGCCGAGCTCCGCTGCGATCCGTGATGGAGGCAGGTGGCTGTCTCTGAAGTGGAAAGAGGACGTGCGGCCCGAGACGATCAACTCGCGAACCTGGCCCATGGCGGTAATCAGCTCGTCGACCATCCCGTCAGCGAAATAGTCTTGCCTTTCGCGCTCACCGATCCGCTCGAACGGCAAGACGGCAATCCGCACTTTGCTCGAAACCGACGAGGGGAGTGGGTTCGCGGCAACAGTCGGATTGCGCAGCGATGAAACTGTGGCAAGCTTCGCGTGCCCGGCCGAGTTGCCCTCTAGCATAAGCGCGGCAAGGGCGCTCTCGATTCCATTACGCAGGCGCATCTCGGATTCGGCGCGTTGACGGCCAAGCCACTGGTTGAACCCATCCCCCAGTTCCATCTGGTCGAGGAGCGGCTTGTTGCCGATCATGGAAAGCTGCGCTGTTGCAGTGTCCACGTCGCCATTCGCCAGCGCCACTTCCAGCCTGTCGAGATCGGTCGAGACCGCGCCGGACCGAAGTCCCACGCTGGTTCGGGTCACGACCAATATTTCACGTCTGAATGGCGCAAGCACCTTGCCAAGCTCCAGCAGGCATTGGCGCAGGCTGGCCTTGGCGTGCGCCTCGAACCGCCCGGGCCACAGTAACTTGCTCAGGAAGTCGCGATCAAGCACCTCGCCCCTGGCGAGGCACAGCATTCCCAAGAGTGTTCTGGCCCGCCGGTTCGTGATGGCGATTTCCCGGCCGTCCGCCGCGCTGACCTGAAACCGACCGAACAGCGATGCGAAACAGGAGCCTTGCGCCTGTCGAAACGCCTCAGCCGGTTCGGCCTGCTTCATCGTCGATCCCCCCGCGATGGTTAACTGCTTAACCCAACCGCGCGGCGCCACAAACGTCGAATCGAGTTGGGTGGCAACCGGGGCATGCACCCCGGCGTGGGTGGAAGCCTACCCAGACCTGTTCCTTCCGGCCAATCGCGACTCTGCAGTTCGCGAAAGGATGCGTTCAACGGCATAGCGAGGATGGGGGTCCGCATCTAAAGCGTGGGTCATGCGTCCTTTCGATAAGATCCTTGGCAATAGCTTGGTCCAGAACGTCACCAACTTCACGGTCTGGTTCGCGCTCGTCTTCTGGGCGTTTCTGGAAACGCGATCAGTCTTCGTTACCGGGGTGGTGGGCGGCATCTACATGGTGTTCACAGCGGGCTTCGCGATATGGTTCGGCAGCCTTGTCGACCATCATCGCAAGAAAACGGTGATGCTCGCGTCGAGCGCCGCCTCACTGGTCCTTTATGGCATTGCCTTTGCGGCTCGCATGAGCTTGCCCGAAGCGCGGATGGGCGATGAGGCCGACTGGCCGCTGTGGCTCTTCATCGTGTTGGTCATGATAGGAGTCATCGCGGGGAACGTGCGCATGATCGCCTTGCCGACACTGGTGACCGCCCTGATCGAGGAGCCGGAGCGGGAGAAGGCCAATGGGCTTGTCGGAATGGTCAACGGGATCGGTTTCGTCGTGACGTCGGCGGTCAGTGGTTTTCTCGTGGCACAAGGCGGCATGCAGGTGACCCTGCTGTGCGCCATGGGCCTGACCGCGCTGGCTTTTCTGCATCTGTGGACCGTCCGGTTCGACGAGCCGGAACCCGCTCCGCTCAGTGATGGTGAGCGAAAGCGTGTGGATTTGCGGGGCACTGTTGCGGTGGTCGCGGCAGTCCCCGGGCTGTTTGCGCTGATCGGGTTCACCGCCTTCAACAACCTGCTCGGCGGCGTGTTCATGGCATTGCTGGACGCGTACGGCCTGTCGCTGATGGAGGTGCAGGAATGGGGTTTGCTGTGGGCCGTCGTGTCGTGCGGTTTCGTTCTCAGCGGTTTCGTCATATCGCGGATCGGGCTGGGGAAGAACCCGCTGCGCACCCTTATGCTGGTCAACGTGATCGTATGGTCGGTGGCCTCGGTGTTCACTCTCCAATCCTCGGTGATCACGCTCGGCATCGGTTGCTTCGTCTGGTTGTTTTTCTACCCCTTCATCGAAGCGGCCGAGCAGACCACTCTGCAGAAGTTGGTTCCGTTCGAGCGCCAGGGGCGGGTGTTCGGCTTTGCCCAGTCGGTCGAGCAGGCCGCCGCGCCGATGACGTCATTTCTGGTCGGCCCGTTGACCCAGCTCGTGGTCATCCCATTCATGTCGACTGGGGCCGGCGCGCGCGCGGTCGGCGCCTGGTACGGCACCGGCCCTGAGCGCGGCATGGCCATCATGTTCACAGTGGCTGGGAGCCTCGGCGTGATCGCCGCGCTCCTTGGACTCAACTCCCGCGCGTATCGGAGGCTTTCGAAAGCCTATGCACAAGGTGCGAACGCGTCAGATGAGCAAGCGACCGCTTAACGACAGTACGCACATGACCCAGACCGGTTGTGGGCCGGTAGAGATACGGGCGGATTTCAGGGCGAGGGCTCACGCAGCCCGCGCCGCATCTCTATGGCGATTGCAGCACAGCAATGATGGCAAGCGGCACAACTCCTGGTGCTGACAGGGCGCTGAGGACACTGCAGTGTAGGACCATGTCGAACCCAGCGTATTCGTCCGTCGTTCAAACCGAAGGGGGGCAACTTCGCGGCGTGGTAGCCGACGGGATCATAACCTATCTGGGCATTCCATTTGCCGACCCCCCGGTGCGCTTTGGGTTACCAACGCCTCGCTCAGTCTGGCGCGGCGTACTCGATGCCACCGACCGTGGCCCTTCGGCGCCGCATCGCATCCGCGAACTCCCCCAGATTGACGCCATTCCGCTTGTCGGGACCGGCAGCGACGGGACGGACGGCGACTACTTGCGGCTCAATATCTGGGCGCCCGAGGACGCTGCCAATGCACCGGTGATGGTGTGGGTGCACGGCGGCGGGTTCGTCGTGGGGAGCAAGGACGCGCAGGTCAGCGATAGCACCGCGTTTGCCAAGTCGGGTGTGATCTGCGTCGCGATCAACTATCGGCTGGGAGTCGATGGCTTCCTCCCTGTGCCGGGCATACCGACCAATTTGGGGCTGCGCGACATCCTGTTCGCGTTGCGATGGGTGCAGGACAATATCGCCGCGTTCGGCGGTGATCGGGAGAATGTCACAGTGTTCGGCGAGAGTGCCGGGGCCATGGCAATCGCCGATCTCGTCACGTCACCATTGTCCGAGGGATTGTTCAAGCGAGCGATCATCCAGAGCGGTCATGGTGCGATGGTGCGCGACATCGGCGTGGCGCAGCGACTGGTGCGCAAGCTCGCGAAGAAGCTTGGCGTAACCCCGGACGCCGAGGGATTCCGCACCGTGAGTCACGCCGCCGCAGCCGATGCGATCGAAGCGGTGGCGAAGCCGAGCGCTGTCGACCTGCGCGACGCTGGCGGATTCGAGCCGGTTTACGGCATCAGCCGCTTCGTGCCGGTATGGGGCGACGATGTCCTGCCCATGAGGCCGATCGATGCATTGCGTGCCGGCGCCGGCAAGGACATCGAGGTGCTGATTGGCAGCAATGCCGAGGAGATGAACCTCTATTTCGTCCCCACCAATGTGCGGCGGAAGATCCCTGGCCTGCTTGCCTGGTGGTTCCTCTCCCGCTCGATGCCGAAGGCGCGCGCGGCGCTCAAGGCCTATGGATGGGGCAGGAAGGGCGTGCGACCTGGCGATGCGATGACGCGCGCCATGAACGACCTCGTGTTCCGCTGGCCGGCGCGGCAATACGCCAGTGCGCATCAGGGCGCGACTTGGGTCTACGAGATGGAATGGCAGTCGGACGCCTGCGAAGGCGATCTGGGCGCATGCCACGGCATCGAGCTGCCGTTCGTGTTCAAGACGCTGCCTTGCGTTACCGGCGAGCGGGGTCTCGCCGGGATGAGCCCACCCGCCGATCTTGCCGAACGGGTGCATGCAATTTGGGCCGGTTTCGCGCGCGACGGATCACTTCCGTGGCGGCGCTGGACCGGCGATCGATCGGCCTACCTGCTTGCCAAGGGCGACACTGTGTTCGAGCCGCCAATGCCCGCGGCTGCCTTCCTGCCCGACTGAGGGGACGCCCATGTACCTGGAAAAGCTGCGGCTCGACGGCCGCACCGCCTTCGTGACCGGCGGCGCGCAGGGGATCGGGCTTGCCTGTGCGCAGGCACTCGGCGAGGCGGGGGCGCAAGTGACCATCGGCGATCGTGACGGGGCCGCGCTCGAGCGGGCGCGCGAGGTGCTGCTCGGCGACGGGATCGATTGTGCAACCGAGGTCCTCGATGTCACCGATTCATGCGCCGCGCAGGCGGCTGCGGACGCCATGTTCGAGCGCGAGGGGCGGATCGACATCCTCGTCAACAATGCCGGGATCGCGCGGAGCGACACGCCGGCCGAGGCGGTCGCGGACGAGCATTGGTTGAACGTCCTCGACGTGAATCTCAATGGATCGTTCTGGTGCGCGCGCGCCTTCGGGCGGCACATGCTCGAGGCCCGGCAGGGGAGCATTGTCAACATCGGCTCGATGAGCGGCTTTATCGTCAACCGGCCTCAGCCGCAAAGCTACTACAACGCTTCCAAGGCGGCGGTGCATCAGCTCACGCGCAGCCTCGCCGCGGAATGGGCGCCGCGCGGGGTACGCGTCAATGCGGTCGCACCGACATATGTCGCCACCCCGCTGAACGCCTTCGCCGACCGGGAAAGCGACATGTACCGCCGGTGGATCGACGGGACACCGCAGGCCCGGCTCGGTCAGCCCGAGGAAGTCGCCTCGGTGGCACTGTTTCTCGCCTCCGACATGGCCAGCCTGATGACCGGCAGCATCGTTCTGGCGGACGGCGGCTACAGCTGCTGGTAGCGGCCGATCGGCACAGTCACGCTGACGATCGGCACAGTCAGGTTACCTTTCATACAGGTCGAAAAGCTATAATACAGGTCCCGTCGAGATAAGAATACCGGGAGAGGACCTGATATGCTCCGAGTTCGCCATGCTTTCCTGGCCGGCGCGGCCGTTTTCGCCTTCAGTCCGGCGGCGGGCTTCGCCCAGACCGCACTGGAAGATGCCGCGCAGGAGGCTGAAACCACCACCAATCCGCCCGCCGACGAGGCAGGCGTTATCGTCGTCACCGCGCGTAAACGCGAAGAAACGCTGCAGGACGTGCCGGTGGCGGTCAGCGCCATCGATGGCGACACGCTGGCATCGCGCGGGTTCAACTCGGTGCGCGAGGCGGCGGTGCTTTCGCCCGGCCTCAACATCAACAGCGACGGTTCGGGGCGTGCCTTCGTCGCCATCCGCGGCGTCGGTGTCACGCTGGTCCAGTCGGTCCAGCCCGGCGTCGGCTTGTTCGTCGATGGCGTCTACCGCCCCAACACCGCCTATCTCAACAGCCCGCTGCTCGATGTCGAGCGGATCGAAGTGCTGCGCGGTCCGCAGGGCACGCTCTACGGCAAGAACACGCTCGGCGGCGCGATCAACGTCATCAGCCGCCAGCCCGGCAACGAATTCGAAGGCCGCGCTAGCGCCAGCTTCGCGGGCCCCGACGAGCAGCTCATCGTCGCCGGCTCTATTTCCGCGCCGATCGTGACCGATCTGCTCGCGATCCGCATCGCCGCCTCGCACCAGGAGCAGGAAGGTTTCGCCCGCAACATCCTGCTCGATGCGCCGGGCAACCCTTTGAACAGCGAGTCGCTTAACGGCACGATCCGTCTCACCCCCGGTGACGTCGAGCTGACCGTCAACGGCTATTACGACTGGATCGACTCGGTCAACATTCCGTATTCGCGGGTGTCGGGGACCAAGAACTACAGCCGCGATCTGACGTTCAACGCGCTCAATCGAGTGGAATATCGCTATCGCGGGATAAACGCCAAGCTTGCGGTCCCACTCAGCGCGATTGCGACCACGCTCACGCTGATCGGCGCCTACGACGCGCGGGATGCGGAGAATATCGATCAGGATGTGGATTTCGGGCCGGGCAATTTCGCCCGAGCCTTCGGCGGGGACGAACTGCGCACCAAGACCGCCGAGCTCCGCCTCGACAGCCGCTTCTCCGACACGTTTTCGACCCTGTTCGGCCTGTTTTACAGCCGCGAACAAGTCGACGCGATCGACGTAACGACGATACTGCCCGCCTTCTCGGGCTTGCCCTTCAACGTAGTGCGCAACACTACCAATCAGACAAGGGCAGACACCTATGCCGCTTTCGGGACGCTGTTCTGGAATCCGACGTCCGACTGGGAAGTCGCACTCGGCCTCCGCTACGACCGTGAGAACCGGGTAGCGAACGGTTCGATCGTCACCGTGCTCGGGCCTCTTGGCTCCACTGGCGGGCCGACGGCCGAGGCGCGCATCGAATCCGACGAGCTGCAGCCGAAGTTGACGGTCAAGCGCGACTGGTCGCCCGAACTGATGACCTATGCCTCGGTCGCGCGCGGCTATCGCGGCGGCGGCTTCAACGCACCCACCGCTCCGACCCGCACCTATCGCGGCGATAGCGCATGGACCTACGAGATCGGCGCCAAATATGCGGCGCCCGACAACTCGGCCAGCCTTTCGGGCGCGATCTTCTACAACGACTACACCGATTACATCGGCCTCAACTCCATCGCCCCCGCGGCGGGCGGCGGACTGGTGACGGTCGACCTCAACACCGGCGACGTCGAGAGCTACGGCATCGAACTCGAGGCCTTTGCCCGGCCGACTTCGCAATGGAGCGTCAGCGGCGGGCTCACTCTGATGCACGCCCGGCTCACCGATACCACGGCCTACGAAGTCACCACGAAACGCGTCCTGGCCTCGGATCGCTTGACCTTCCAGCCAGACTGGATGGCCAATGTCGCCACTGACTACACGATCCCGGCGGGCGAGGGCGAATTCGTCCTGAGCGCCAACCTGGTCGGCAAGGGCAGCCGCTTGGCGGCCACGCTCAACCAAACCACGCCGACCATTCTCGACAGCTACTGGCTGGCCGGTGCCTCGGTGACCTACCGCAACGGTCCGATCGAGGTCGCCGCCTTCGTCAGCAACGCCTTCGATGAGGACTACTGGGAAAGCTACATCGAGCGCACCACCCTGGTACTTGCCGGCTTGCCGCCGTCGGACCTCGGCATCCAGGGCGATGGCCGCCGCTACGGCCTGCGCGCCAGTCTGCGGTTCTGACCATGGCCGCGCCAGCCGCCCTTGCGCAGCATCGGGTTGCAGTGCCTGAGGGGTTCCTCGCCAAGTTGGAGGCTCGCTTCGGGGCCAATCTCCAGACCGGTGCGGCGATCCTCGAGCAGCACGGCTCGAGCGAAAGCCATTTCGAGGCGATGGTCCCGGATGCGGTCGTCTTCGCTGAGGACACCGACGACGTAGTGGCGCTGGTCAATCTCTGCAGCGAGGCGGGCGTGCCGATCGTGCCCTTTGGCGCTGGGACCTCGATCGAAGGCAATGCTGCGGCCCCGCGCGGCGGGGTTTCGCTCGACCTGACCCGGATGGATGCGATCCTCGCGGTCAATGCCGGGGACTTCGATTGCGTCGTGCAGCCGGGCGTGCGCCGGGAGCAGCTCAACGAGTATCTGCGCGACCAGGGGCTCTTCTTCCCGATCGATCCTGGCGCAAACGCGACCATCGGCGGCATGGCTTCGACCCGGGCGAGCGGGACCAACGCCGTACGCTACGGGACGATGAGGGACGCGGTGATGGGGCTCGAGGTGGTCACGCCGCAGGGGCAGGTCATCCGCACCGCACGTCGCGCGCGCAAATCGGCGGCCGGTTACGACCTTACCCGGCTCTATGTCGGCTCGGAGGGCACGCTGGGCATCATTACCGGCATCACGTTGCGGCTGCATCCCATCCCGGAGGCGATCTCTTCCGCGGTGTGCAGCTTCGATACGCTCGAAGGCGCAGTCGATACCGTGGTGCAGTCGATCCAGTGCGGGGTGCCGCTGGCCCGGGTGGAGATTCTCGACGCGCTCCAGATGCGCGCGGTCAACCGCTGGTCCAAGCTTGATTATCCCGAGGCGCCGACCCTGTTCTTCGAATTCCATGGCAGTCAGGCCTATGTCGACGAGCAGGTGGAAACCGTCAAAGGGTTGGCCGAAGCCAACAGCGGGGGCGAGTTTGCCTGGTCCAACCGGCCCGAGGAACGCAGCAAGCTGTGGCGCGCGCGGCATGAGGCCTACTATGCCGCGGTCAACCTGCGCGAGGGCGCAGTCGGCTGGGCCACCGACGTCTGCGTGCCGATGAGCCGGCTCGCCGAATGCATCGGCGAAACCCATAAGGATCTCGCCAAGGCGAGCATGCCCGCAACGATCCTCGGCCATGTCGGCGACGGCAATTTCCATGTCGTATTCTCGGTCGACCCGAACGCGCCGGAGGAGATGCGCGAGGTCGAGGCGATCAACGCGCGCCTGGTCGAACGGGCGCTGGCGATGGACGGCACCTGCACCGGCGAGCACGGCATCGGGCTCGGAAAGCAGGAATGGCTGGTTGCGGAACTGGGCGATGCGGTGGACACGATGCGGGCGATCAAGCGGGCGCTCGACCCGGCCAACATCCTCAATCCCGGCAAGATCTTCGCGCTGTGACGGCGAGCCAGGCTGAGCCACTCGACGCACCCCAAGGCGGGCTGGGTTCGCCGGCCACGTTTGCACGGCTCCTGCTGCTGGCGCTCGTCACTACGATGGCCTTCACCGCGCTCGGCAGCTTCGGCACGATCCAGGAAAGTGCCAAGGCGGAGCTTGACCTCACTGATGACGCGCTCGCCCTGATCCAGGGGCTGGGGGCGGCGGTCCCGATGGTGCTGTTCTCGATCCCGGTGGGCATCCTGGTCGATCGCCGCAATCGCGTGCGGCTCACGATCGTGCTCGCCTTGCTGTGGACCGCGGGCACCCTGCTTACCGCCTTTGCCTCCGATGCCACCTGGCTGACCGCCGCGCGGATGCTGGTCGGGATCGGTTCGACCGGTTCGCTGACCGCCGCGCTCTCACTCTGCGCCGACTTCTGCGCGCCGGCTCAGCGGGGCCGTGCGATGCTGATCGTCAATCTCGGCAAGGCGCTGGGCGTCGCGCTCGGCTTCGCCCTTACGGGATGGCTCTTCGGTCTTCTGTCGGGGGCAAGCCTTTCAGGTTGGCCATTGGGGCTCGCGCCGTGGCGCGGCACGCATCTGCTGCTGGCGGCGCTCAGCGCGCTTCTCATCCTGCCGCTCCTTTGGCTGCGCGAGCCCATTCGTCGCGAAGTCGAGGCACGCCCTGATGCGCCTTTCAAGATCGTTGCCGCCGAACTGTGGGCGCGCCGCGCCTTCCTCGGTCCGCTTTTCGCGGGTCAGGTCGCCGTGGTCATGGCCGATGTCGCTGCGACCGTCTGGGTAGCGCCGGTGCTGTCGCGCGACTTTGGATTGGCGCCGCAGGAATTTGCCGGCTGGGTGGGTGTACTGATGTTTGCGACCGGAGTGGCCGGCGCGATCGTCGGTGGAATCTCTGCCGATTGGGGACAAAGGAGCGCCCGCCGCGGGGGCCTGATCCTCGGCGCAGTGATCGCTGCGGGGATCGGCGTGCCGGCGGCTCTGTTCCCGATGATGCCCGGTATCACGAGCTTCGCGATCGCACTCGGAGTGCTTTCGACGTGCGGTGCGGTGACTGGGCTGGTGGTATCAGTGGCCCTGACGGTGATGCTGCCCAACGAGCTGCGGGGCCTATGCATCGGTGCATTCATCGCAATTGCCGGCCTGATCGGATTTGGTCTCGCCCCATGGATGGTCACCCGCGTGAGCGCAATGATGGGCGGCGAACACATGCTGGCCGAAGCGCTGGCCCTGGTCGGCGCAAGCGTCAGCGCGGTGTCCTTTTTCGCCTTCTTCCTCGCAATGCGTCGCGCGCCAAACCTGTAAGATAGCTCTTGCCAGCCTGTATGACAGGTTGTATCGAGTCCTTCGAGAGAGGGAGCAAAGGCGTGAAGCAGATCGTGCATGTCTCGGAGGAAATGCTGACACTTGTGGGAAGCGGAGCGATCCCGTCGCTGGCCTGCCCTGCCGAACCGGTGGTGTTCCACTTCGCTGCGTTCGGAGCGAATTCCGCCCCCAGGGTGCACTACCGCGAGCATTGCGATCTCAGCGGCCTTGACGCCGCACCGCTGGTCCTCATCGTCAGCCGCGGCGCCTGCGCCCGCCTTTTCGCGCAGCGGCCCGAAGGAGGCCAGAGCTGGCACCTTCCCGCCAATCTCGTGGCGCTCGCCCAGTCCATCGTCGAGTGCGAAGCGGAAGGAGAGGCGCGATCGACGCTTCAACTCGCTCGCAGCATCGAATTGCTGTGCCAGATCCACGCGGCGCTTGCCCAGGGCCATCTTGTATCGACTGACGGTGAATGCAGCCTCACCGAGCACGATGTTGCCTGCATCGCCTCGGCCCGCAGGCTCGTCGATCAGCGCTGGGCCGAGAAGCTGACCATCGCGGAGCTGTCGCGCGCCGCCGGCGTCAATCGCGACAAGCTCGCCCGGGGCTTTCGCGACCTGTACGGTGCGACCATTACCGAGGTTCTCAGCGAACGGCGTTTGAGCGAAGCGCGGCGGTTGCTGCTCGCCAGCGATCTCCCCGTGGCGACGGTTGCCTATCGCTGTTCCTACCTCAACAACGCCGCCTTCACGCGCGCCTTCACTCGCAGGTTCGGCCTGCCACCGAGCGAATTGCGGCGCGCGAGGATCGCGGCGTGAACCGGCCCGCGCTCGATCTGCCCAAGGGCACGCTCGTCGAAACCGCGACCGAAGCGGTCCGCGAGCATATCCGCACGAACCAGCTCAAGGTTGGCGATGTGCTGCCCAGCGAGGGCAGCTTCGCCGCCGAGGTGGGCGTCAGCCGCCCGGTGATGCGCGAGGCCTTTCACGCCCTTGCCGCGCTCAAGATGATCGACGTCGGCAACGGCCGCCGCGCGCGCGTCGGCGCAATCGACGGCTCGGTCATGGCCGCCTCCATCGGGCACGCTGTCAGCACCGCACAGGTCTCGCTGGCCGACGTCTGGGATGTTCGCCGCACGCTCGAGCTACGGACCGCTGAGCTCGCCGCGCGCCACCGCAGCGACGAACAGGCCGACGCGATTCTCGCCGCCGCGCATACGCTGGCGATCAGCCGCGACGAAGCGACACGTACCGCGGCCGACACCGCTTTCCACCAGACCATCGCGCTCGCGTCCGGCAACCAGCTGTTCTTCCAGATTGTGCGCTCATTCGAACAGATGATGGCCATCGCAATTCCCAAGGCCTGGGCGGGCCGAACAACGGAGCAAGAACGCGTGGAGTCACTCGATCTGCATGATCGAGTCGCCCGTGCTATCGCTGAAAGCGATCCCGAAACCGCCCGACAGGCTATGGAATCGCATTTCGCCCGCTCGATCGGCGATCTGTTTCACCGTTCCCATTGATTTCGCTATGCTGAAGTAGTCCGTTGGCAGGACATCAATGTCCGCTCGCAGCTAACAAGGCCACGATTCTCCCACGGTCCTCGTTTCATTCGTGCAGTCGATAGGCAGCGCGCTGCCAACAGGACATTTCTTCCCGTTTGCAGTAGGTCACACCTCCTCAGGCACGACGAAAAACTGCTTGTGGCGAGACGGAGGGGATTCGAACGGGGTAAGTTTTTACAGGTACCCAGTATCGCAGGATCGTTAGACATTAACGTCATACGAATGTATGCGTGGGGCATAGCTTGGTTGCGGGAGAGAGCGATGTTTCTGGTGTCGGCGGTTTATCCGGAAGACGGACAAGCTCGGTTTGACGAAATTTATTATCTGGGTCCCCATCGCGAACTTGTCAGCGGTTTGCTCGAACCGTTCGGCCTGACGTCGATGCGCCTGGTTAAGGGGGTTTCCGCCCTCGATGGCGGGGCAGCTCCATTCAGGATGCTGGCGGAAATGCACTTCGCAAGCCGTGAAGGGTTCGACCAGGGCATGGCGGTCCATGGAGCCGAAATCATGGGGGATGCGGCGAACTACACTGACATACAGCCTATTCTTCAGGTGGGCGAGATCCTTGTCGCCTAGAAGGGCGTGACCCGAGCAAGCTCTGCACCATATTCAGCGAGACCGTCGGGCATGCAGAATTCGATTCGCCCGGCGTCGGCAGACGTCACCGATGTCTCGCGATCAAGCACAGTCAAGACGCCAATTTCCTCGCCGGGTCGAACACTCGATCCATTTGAAAGGCGTGCCGAGAAAATCCCGAGATGCGACGCGGAAACGGCGATCGCGGGGGCGTCGGAGCCGACGATCCGCGCATTCAATGGGTTTGGTCCGGCTCCCTCTCGAGCGAGATAAAGCTCCCACTCGCCAGCGCTACCGGAAAGCTCCCGCCGCGACGATCGCGTAAACTCGCGCAACAAGGCGCGGATATCGTCGACCCACTCCTTCATCGTCCGGTTCCCGATAACAGCGCAAGCATGGCCGGCAATGCGGGCTCGACGAAGAATGTCTCTACACCTGCCGCCGCTGCTGCACGCACGATCTCTGGATTGGTCAGGGCATGGCCCTTGAGTGCCTTAACCCCGGCGAGACTTGCTCCCAGTGAATCGACAGCTCCATCAGCCAGGAACTCGTCGAGTAATGTTGCGCTGCCGTCGTCCTGGGAAATCGGCCGTACCCGCCCTCGTACATCGGTCGGGAGCCATTCGATAATCGAAGACAGAAGGGGGTCGTTTGCCTCGTCGGGCACAACGGTCGGCAGTACGCCGGAAAACACGAGCCCTTTTTCCCCGTCGATGGTGACCGTCTCTCCGGCGCGAGCGAGGATTCCTTCTCCTGTCCCCACGACGCACGGCCTACCGAGCGCCCGACTGACGACAGCCGCGTGCGACGTCGCACCTCCCTGTTCGGTAATGACCCCGCGGGCCGCGATCATCCCATGAATGTCGTCCGGACTGGTCGTCTTGCGAACGAGGATCACGCACTCGCCGCTGGCGGCCCGTCGTTCGGCTTCGTCCGCATCGGCGACCAGAGTACCGCTGGCTGCTCCGGGGCATGCGCCTTCACCCGACGCGATGGGCTTTGCCGTGGCGGCGGCGGCGCCAAGCTGGGGCAGGAGGACCGCGGCCGCCTGCTCTGCGGTTATGCGCGACAGGGCGGTATCGCGATCGACGAGGCCCTCGGCGACATGATCGACGGCAAATCGCAGGGCTGCCTGCGGCGCACGCTTCGCCGAGCGGCTCTGGAGGAGGAACAGTTCGCCCGATTGCACCGTGAACTCTATGTCCTGGACGTCGCGATGCTCGCGTTCGAGCATGACGGCCGCTTCGAGCAACGCCGCGTGGGCCGACGGCTCGCGTTCGTGCATTGCGGCGAGCGGCAATGGGGTGAACTTACCCGAGACAACGTCCTCTCCCTGCGCTCGCGGCAGGTACTCGCCGTAGGGTGCTGCCTCGCCCGTTAGCGGGTTGCGACTGAACAGCACGCCGGTGCCGCTATGCTCGTCTAGATTGCCGAAGACCATCGCCTGAACGGTCACCGCGGTGCCTAGATCGTCCGGGATGTTGTTGTGCTGCCGATACCGCTTGGCTCGGCGCGTGTTCCAGCTGTCGAAGACGGCACGGATTGCGGCGGACAGTTGTTCCCGCGGTGTGGCGGGCAGCGGGGTGCCAGCCCGGGCGAGGATGTCGCGCCACGTCGCTGGCAGTGTGTCTACCGCGCACTCGAGCGGGTTTTTGAGCACGACTGAGGAGAACAGCTCGACAAACCGCCGGTGACTGTCGCGGGCAAATTCCTGCTGGCCCGTTTCCGCAGCAAGTGATGCCTCTCCCGCATCGTCGATCCCGAGGTTCAGCACCGTGTCCATCATACCCGGCATCGAAATCGCCGCGCCGGACCGGACCGAGAGCAGAAGCCGCTTGTCCCCCCGGCCAAAGGCTCGGCCGATGACGGTCTCCAGTTTGGCAAGCTGCTCGTCGATCTCTTCCTCGAGCCCGTCGGGCACGGCTCCGTTGGCGAGATACTCCAAGCAGGCGCGCGTAGTTATCACGAAGGCGGGGGGCACCTTTAGCCCCAGCGATCGCATCTGCGCGACGGACAGAGCCTTGCCCCCCACCAGTGCGCGGGAAACCACCTGCGTCCCGTCGAGCGGGATCGTCCACCGGGTCATGCCGCCTATTCCTCCCGCTCGCGGGCCATGATCCGCAAGAGATCCTCGTGCAGCTCGAACCATACGGTGTGATAACTTTCCCGGCGGATGTCGCTGACCCAGGCGTGCTCGCCGTCTTCGGCCGCTTCAAGTGCCGCCAGCAGCTTCTTGCCATAGACCTTGAGGCGGGGGAGACCTGCGGCGAGCCGGTCGATCACAGGTTCGATCTGTTCATGAACCGTGCCGAGACGGTCTATGATGCGGGCGTCGTAGTCGGGATCGGAATGGTCGTTCGCCACCGCCTTGCCGCCGACCGACATCGTCTGCCAGTCGGTGATGACTGCCTTCAGCGTCCCGTTGATCCGCTCGAACGCTTCGTAGGCGGACAGGAATGCGGGATCGGTCCGCAGGTGAGCATAGTGGAGCGAATAGCGCGAGCGAAGCGCGACATCGGCGAGCGGGGTCAACGTGAACTTTCCGCCTGCATCGACGGCACGTCCGGTTGCAACGGCGTGGGCCAACTCGGCCGCGACTACATCCGATGGCAATCCGGCCAGCCCCGCGATGGCTTCCGCGTCCGAATTGCGCTTCAGCGCGGTCGCGTGGAGAACTGTTTCGCGATTATCCATCAGCGCTCCCCTCCGACCAGCCAGATGCGAGCTGGGCGCTCGATCTTCTGCTGGTAGTCTTCCGCGGTGCGCGCGGCCGCAGTCGCTTCGATCGTGACGGTGTCGCCTTCGCGGATGCCGGTAACCTTGGCATTCATCAGGCAGGGAATGTTATATTCCCTGCTGAGAATGCCGAGGTGCGAGCGGACGGTACCGCCGGCGCATATCACGCCCGCGAACTTGTCGATGATCGGGGCGGTCAGCGTGCCGCCAGAGTCGTCGATTACAGCGATCGTGCCCGGCGGGACGCCTTCAGTGAGGTAGCGCAGCACCTTTTCGTTGGAACGGATGTAGCGCGCTGTCCCGGTGACGTCGACGCCATGACGAACGACGTTGTCGCCAACCCCGCGCAGTGCCCTGCCATCGGCGTCGGCTTCCTCGTTGGGCGCGTCCGGATGCGCGAACATGAAATCGCCCGCCGACTCTTGTGCACCGTCCGCAGCCTTGTAGGCCTCGGGTCTTTCCGCAACGGAAATGGCGGCCGACCAGTCGAACCGGTGTCCGCTGGCGAGCAACGCTTTCTCGACTTCTGCCATCGCATCGCGCGTGACCGAGCCTTCGTTCCCCGACATGGAAAAATCGTCCCAGCTCGTGTCGGTAGCGCGCCAGGCATCGCGGACCCTTTCGCGCACCAATCCCACGGTCGCTTCCACCAGTGGCGAGGCGACAGGGCGATTGAACATGACCGTATCGATCGGCAGTTTTTTCAAGCTCTCTCCCCTTCGCTTCGACTTCCTATGGCCAGATCGGATCTCTGCCAAGCCGTGCGATTTCGTCTGACGATATTGACTGATTATCTTTCCGAGTTCAAGGCTGGATTTCAGCAAAACGATGGGAGGACGTCCAATGGGAGGGTCGAGCGACAAGCGGATCCTGATCGTCAACGACGACGGGATCGACTGCGAAGGTATCGTTATTCTCGAGCGGGTTGCACGGCAGTTCAGCGACGATGTCTGGGTTGTCGCTCCCGACGAAGAGCGATCGGGCGCCGGGCACTCGATGTCGATTTCGCATCCGATTCGCGTGCGCCAGCGTGACGAACGACATTTTGCTGTACGTGGAACGCCCACCGATTGCGCACTTCTGGGCGTGCACGAGTTGATTACTGGCAAACGGCCCGATGTAATCCTGTCCGGCATCAACCGCGGGCCGAACCTTGGCGAGGACATAACCTATTCGGGTACCTCGTCGGCGGCCATGGAAGGAGCAGTTCTGGGTATTCCCGCAATCGCGTTCAGCCAGATCATCCGGTACAAGTTGGAAATCCACTGGGCGACCGCCGAAGCGTTCGCGCCGAAAGTCCTGGGACCGCTCCTGGAAATGCCGTGGCGACAGGGCCAGTTCGTGAATGTCAATTTCCCTAACTGCCCTCCCGGCGAAGTGGCGGGGATCCGGGTGACGACAAGCGGTCTGCGACCCGAGGGTCCGTTCCGTCCGGTGGGAAGGATTGACGAACGGCATGTGCCGTACTGGTGGATCAAGATCGACTTTCCCGAAGGCGGAAATCTGCCCGGCAACGATCTTCAGGCGGCTCTGGACAACGAAGTCTCCGTGACACCGCTCAAGCTCGACATGACGGATTACGACTCAGTCGACGCGATCCGTGCCTTGTTCTGATCGCCTAAACCAGCATCGCCACCATCCCGACATCCATCACGATGTGCGTGACGGAGCCTAAACGGATGGAACTGAGGGTCGCACCGTCATTATCGATCGGGCTCCGGGAAATGGCGTGTGACATCGCGAGCAACTTGCTTGGCAACGCGAGCCCCAACACTGCGGTCAATATGGCATCGAGCGCGAACACGATGGCGAGGACGGGAGCGATCCAGCCGCCCCCGCCTGTCATCGTGTGACCCATCGGCATCTCGTGATGGGCTGGCATCCACTGGATCGCGGCGAACATCGCAAGGGCTGCGAGCAGGTGATAGGCGCTGCCGGGCGCTGAGCCATCGCCCCGCCGCGCGTTCGCGACGAAACTCACCGCCAGCACGAGCGCGGTTACGCCTAAAATCGCTACCCATATTCGCGAATCTGAAGAACCGGGCGGAAGGGCCATCGCAGCCATGACCCCGTTCATGACCGCGTGGGTGGCGTGTGCCTCGCGATCGCTCAGGTAGGTATCGGAAGTCGCCTTGGGGACGAGCAGCAACGCAATGCTGAGCAGCGCCGCTGCTATGAACATGGCTATCGTCAACGGCGATCCGGTCATGCCCGCTCGAGGAGGGTGATGGCCGACATCGCGTCCTCGACTCCGTAGAACCCCCCAGAGTTTTCCGCGATGGCGAGCCGTGCGCCATAGACCTGGCGCGCTCCGGCCTCGCCCCGAAGATGGGTGACCAGTTCGTGGATCTGGCTGAGGCCCGTAGCGCCGAGAGGGTGGCCCTTGGACACGAGACCGCCCGATACGTTGACGGGGATGCGGCCGCCCAAGGAGAGTTCGCCGCGCAGCGCCGCCGGACCGCATTCGCCGGGGGGTACCAGTCCGAGCGCCTCGACCTGCACGATCTCGCCCGACGAGCTGGCGTCGTGCACCTCGGCGAGGTCGAAGTCGCCGGCCCCGATGCCCGATCTATCGAACAGGGCAGCCGATAGCAGGCGGGTGACGTGATTGGCATAGTCGGCCGGCGCGCGATCCTGGCCGGTGCGGGAATCGCCCGCTCGTACGCGAACCAATCGCGTCAGGCCCAACTGGCGCGCCTTGACCTCGCTGCATACGATCGCCGCACTCGCGCCATCGCTGATGGGCGCGCACATCGGCGCGGTGAGCGGCCAGGAGACGACCGGCGCGGCAAGGATCTCGTCGATCGACATCGCCTCGCGATACTGGGCGAGCGGATTGTGGATCGAATGCGCGTGGCTTTTGGCTGCAACCGCGGCGATATGGCGCTGGGTCGTCCCGTAAGTCGCCATGTGGAGACGGGCCTGTGCCGCATAGGCCTGCATCAGCACGTTTGGCCCGCCGGATTCCTCACCGCTCGGCACAGGTTCGAGTAGGCCATCGGTCGCCGTCAGGTAATTCCGCGCCACCTCGATATCGAGCGGCTGCTGGAAAACCGCGAACTTCTTGTCCCGGTCCTGCGAATAGAGCTTTTCAACCCCGACGACGAGCGCGATGTCGCTCGCACCGGCGCGAACCTGCATCACCGCCTGATGCAGGCCAACGGTCGAACTGGCGCAAGCCGCCTCGATCGCCAATGTTCGCACCGACGAAATCCCGAGAGGGCGCAGCGCGAACTCACTTGGAACGGACATCTCCCCCGCGACGAACCCCTGCACGACGTTGGCATAGACCGTCGCGTCGATCGTGCGTGCATCAACGCCAGCATCTGCCAAGGCCAGCCGCACCGCTTCCTGCGCAAGATCGGAATGGCTGCGATCGAGATGGCGACCAAAGCGCGTCATCCCGATCCCGGCTATGAAGACGTCCGGCATTAGATGGTCCGTCCGGCCTGGGTCCAGTACGGACGTCGAAGTTCGGCGCGCGAGATTTTACCGGCAGCCGTGCGGGGCAGGGCGCCAATCGCCTCGATTCGCTTGGGTGTCTTGACCGGGCCGAGGCGGTCGCGAACGAAATCGGCGATCTGCTCGCAGTCGTAGTCGCCGCGCGGCTCGAAGAAGGCGACGACTGCCTCACCCCACTTCTCGTCGGGAATACCGATGACGGCACATTGGGCGACTGCAGGATGGCTTAGCAGCGCATCTTCGACCTCGGCCGGATAGACGTTGAAGCCGCCCGAGATGATCATGTCCTTCTTGCGATCGACGACATAAAACCAGCCATCCTCGTCGCGCACACCGATGTCGCCGGTGTGATGCCATCCGAAGGCCGATACTTCGGCCGTCGCCTCGGGATTGCGGTAGTAACCCTGCATCACAAGCGGACCGCGCACCACAATCTCTCCGCGTTCGCCGGGGGGAAGGAGATTTCCGTCCTCGTCCATGATCTCGACGATGGAAAGAAGGTTCGGCCGCCCGCAACTGCCTGGATGGGCCAGCTCCCCATCGGAGTTGAGATGCTCGTGTGGCGGCATCGCAGTGACGCACATGGGCGCTTCGGTCTGGCCGAAACTCGCATTCATGACCGGGCCCAGGATGCGGATCGCCTCCTTCAGCCGGTCAAGCGCCATCGGCGCACCGGCGTAGGATATGTATTCGAGGCTGGAGAGGTCGCGTTCTTCAACGCCGGGATGGTCGAGCAGCATGTAGATCGCGGTCGGCGGCAGGAACATATAGGTAATCCGGTGCCGTTCGATCGCGTCGAGCACCGGGCCGGGTTCGAATTTTGGCAGCACCACCACTGTGCCGCCAAGCGCCATGCTGGCAAGCGCGAGCGGCCCTGCCGCATGGGTCATCGGCGCCGCAACGCAATTTACCGGCGGCTGCTTCATCGGCATCGACGCGACGAGGCTCGATACGAGTGCCTGCCAATTGCCATTCGATAGCATCACCCCCTTCGACCGCCCGGTGGTGCCACCGGTATTGGCGAGGAAAGCGAGCTCGTCAGGATCGCCAGCTCGGCGCTGCGGGACATCTCCGATATCCGTCGCCCTGTCCGCCAGTTCGAAGTCGCAACCTTCGACAGGGCCGTCGAGAGCGATGAAACGTCGGATGCGTGGGCACTGCTCGCGCAAGGGTGCTACGCGATCGGCCACTTCCTGCGCCACGAACAGGGTATCGATGTCGAGGAGGTCGAAGAGATAGGCGTTCTCGCTCACCCCCGCGCGGTGATTGGCCATGGCCCAGACACCGTCCGCCCGCAGGATACCGAGAATGGCCTCGAAGGCGATGGCGGCGTTGCCGCTCAGGACCGCGGCGTGCGCGCCGGGCGCAAACCCGTCCGCGATCAGCATGTTGGCGATCGCACGCGATCTCTCGCCGACCTCGGCGTAGCTGTGCGAACCCCTGTCGGTGACCAGGCATGGCCGCCGGGACGCGATGCGCATGCCTCGATCGAAGAAGTCGATCATCCGCATCGCGGCACCTTCAGGTTCGCATGGTGAGGTCGAGCCCCGCCGAGCGCACCTGCACGTATGGAGTGGTCGCGACCTTCAGCAGCTTGCTGACGCGCTCAAGGTCGGGCGATGACAGCGTCGGATAATCGCGCGCGGGCGGTCCCGACTTACGCATCCGGTCGATGTCCGCCTGCGGCACGAGCGCACGCAGGATCAGTTCGTCGTCATCCTCACCGGTCCCGTGGCGACGACGCAATTCGGCGACGTCCGGCTGCTCAGGAGGATGGGCCGTGATTTCCCTGGCCCTCGGCGTCGCCATGATCCGGTCCATTATGTCGGGATCGACCGGCGCCACAGGATCGCCATAGAAGCCAGCGGCGTACTGGATAACCTCGTCGGGGATGACAGAGTAGCGCTTGCCGGTCACGATGTTGAGGACAGCCAAAGTCCCGACAAGCTGGGCAAACGGCGTCGCCATTCCAGGATAACCCAGCTCCCGACGGACCTGCGCGACTTCGGCCAGCACGTCGGGAAGTTTCTCCTCCATGTGCTGCTCGCGCAACTGGGTGCGCAAGGTGCCCATCATTCCGCCCGGTATCTGATGCTTGAGCGCTGTCACGTCGTATTCGAAATGCTGGTTCACAAGGAAGCCTGCTGCCTTGCCGACGCGCTCGAAATGATCGCCCACCGCCTTGAGCTTGCCGACGTCGATGTTGTGGGTATGGCCCATCGTCTCGACGTTCTTGGTCATGATCTCGATAGACGGGATCGAAGGACCATTGGCCATCGGCCGGACAGCAGTGTGAAGGACCGTCACCCCGAACTCGATCGCGTCCATGTACGACTTGGCCGACTGGCCCAGCATGTTGTTGGCGTGCATCTCGATTGGCTTGCCCCGCGACTTGGCAACGATTGCGGGCACCAGGGTTGAAATGCGGGTGCGGTCGAGCACGCCGCCGGTATCATAGAGCAGAAGGCTGTCGACTTCGGGAAGCGCGCTCAGCTTGTCGGCCTTGTCGGCGTAATATTCATCGGTGTGAACCGGCGACAACGTGAACAGCATCGTCCCCGCGACCTGACAGCCATGGCCTTTTGCAATCTTTGCCAGCCGGTGCATCTTGTCGATGTTGAAGAGCACGTCATAGAGCCAGAAGCTTCGGATGCCATGGACGCAGAGCCGGTCGACCCACAGGTCCATCAGAGCATCTGGCGTGAAGCCGAATGTGACCGATCCGTTCGAGCGACATCCCGCACGCAATGGTGTCTTGGGCATCGATCCGACCAGCAGGTCGAGACCGGCCCACGGATCCTCATTGCATTTGCGGATCAGGACTTCGTGCAGCGAGGACCCCGCAAGGCTGATCGTCTCGTAACCGGTATCGTCGATCAGCGGGGCCACAGGCAACGCCATGCCCGCCTGCATTCGCATTCCCCAGAGGCTCTGTTGCCCATCTCGCATCGTCTCATCGAGAAATTTGATGTGAGCCATGGTCTTACTCCCCTGGTCCGGCCAGAACCGTCTGCTCGAGCCAGCGCGTGTGAATGCGGTTGGCGATGAAGTCCGGGTGCCGAGCGATCTTGGCGTGGAGGGGAAGGGTGGTGGGAACACCCTCAACTTCGAACGCGTCGATGGCACCGATGAGTCGTTCGACGGCCTGCGCTCGGTCGCGGCCGTGCACGATAAGCTTGCCGACCATGCTGTCGTAGAATGGAGGGATCGTCGCACCTTCGACAATGTGGCTGTCGAGGCGGACGCCATCACCTTCCGGCGGGCGCCAGCGGCTGACAGTGCCGGGCATCGGCATGAAATCGCGCTGCCAATCCTCGGCATTGATCCGGCATTCGATCGCGTGGCCCGAGAGCTCGATCCGATCCTGCGAAAGGCTGAGCGGCGCACCGCTGGCGATGCGCAACTGTTCCTGCACCAGGTCGAAGCCGCCGGCGATCATTTCACTGACCGGATGTTCGACCTGGATGCGTGCGTTGACCTCGATGAAATAGACTTCACCGCGAGCGACATCGTAGAGAAATTCTGCAGTGCCGGCGTTGCGGTAATTCACGCTCGCGGCAAGCGCGCGGGCCGCTTCGTGCAGCTTGGCGCGCAACTCGGCCGACATGGCGGCACAGGGCGCTTCCTCGACCAGCTTCTGGTAGCGCCGCTGAACCGAGCAGTCGCGCTCGCCGAAGTGGACGACATTGCCATTGCCGTCGCCCATCAGCTGGACTTCCACGTGCCGCGCCTCAGGCACGAAGCGCTCCATGAAGAGCGTGCCGTCATTGAAGGCGGCGAGCGCTTCTGCACTGGCCTTTGCAAAGCCGGCTTCAACCTCGCGAGCGTTGTTGGCGATCACCATGCCGCGCCCGCCCCCGCCCGCCGATGCCTTCAGCAGGACCGGGTACCCGATCTCGTCACCCGCCTTCACTGCGTCGGCGGCGCTGGCGATCTCGCCAGTTCCAGGCACCAGCGGCACTCCCGCCGCCTGCGCCATTGCGCGCGCGCTCAGCTTGTCTCCCAACGCCTCGATCACGTCGGGTCGAGGGCCGACGAAGGCGATCCCGTGGTCTTCGCATAAGCGGGCCAGTTCCGCGCGCTCCGAGAGGAAGCCGTAGCCCGGATGGAGCATGTCGCAGCCCGTCGACAATGCTGCCTGAACGACCAGCTTTGCATCGAGGTAGCTCTTGGCCGCAGGCCCGGGGCCGAGCACGACCGCCCGATCCGCTTCGCGGGCACCCAGACTGTCGCGGTCGGCATCGGACACGCCGATGACTGTCTCCATGCCAAGTCCTGCGGCAGCCCGAACGACGCGGAGACCGATCTCCCCCCGGTTGGCGACGAAAACCCTGCTCATTGCGATCAATCGGGCATGATGAGGAAAAGCGGCTGGTCGGCAGCGACCATTTCGCCATCGCCGACCAGGATGGCTTCCACCCGGCCGCTGTGGTCCGCACGGACCGCCGTGAACAGCTTCATCACCTCGACAAGACACAGCTCGTCGTCGACCGCGACCCTGGATCCGATGTCGACGTACGCGGGGGAGCCCGGCTTGGGAGAGCGGTAGAAGGTGCCTAGGTACGGTGCGCGAACGACGATCGCACCTTCTGGCCAAGCGGTTTCGTCGATCTCTGCGCCCGTCACCGAAGGCACGGGCGTGCCAGCAGAAGGCGGTGCGCTCGGGGATGCGGAGTGCGCTGGCAGGCCGGAAGCGGCAGTGGCATGCGCCGAGCCGATGCCGGTCGCGCCCGAATCCTTCGACAGGTAAATTTCGAACTCGCCGCGACGAACGTGCAACTCGCGCAAATCCGATGCTTCGAACTCGGCAATGAGCTGCTCGATGTCCGGCATGGCACCCTCCGCGTCCATCACCGCCTCCGCCGTTCGACTTCGGCCCGCGTCAAGCCCGGTGGGGTTCCCGCCAGCGAAGGCGTGCGGCGCCATTCGTCCGCGAATGCGCGGGCAGTGTTCTCGTCGCCATCGGCAGCATATTTGATCGAAGTGTCGCAAAGGAACCGGATGCCGTCCTGCATCTGCAATGGCGCGACGGCCTTTGCCCTCCGGTTGTATTCGGCAAGGTCGAGGGCGCCCTGCGTCGTGCGATACGGACCGGTCTTGTCGTCGAGATGGAACACGCCTTCGCCGATCGGCGCGAGTGCCGCGTCGGACGGTTCGCGGTCGAGGACGGTGTAGGGAATGTGCGAGATGTAGCGCGCCGGTTGCCCGTTGTGTTGCATCATCGCATATTCGTTGAGCTGCTGGCTCGGCAGGCTGACGAGCCCGACCAACTCGCCAAGGAAATCTCGACCGAACTCGTCGTTGAGCAGGGGACGAAAGCGATCCGCGCGTGGATCGATCTTCATCCAGTCATTGGGGTCGTAGACACCAGCAATGTGGGCGAAGTCCTTGATCAGGGAAAAATAGACGAGCGCGCCTGCGTCCATCATCTGGTCACGCGACCAGCCTGCCACCCGCTTCCACAGCGAAACCGTCGCTTCGCGCAATTTTTCTGTCAGCTTTTCGAAGGTGTCCGCGAGTTCGTCCGCCGAACCCATGCCCACCGGTTCGAAGCCGTCGCTGAGGCAGTCCGACGTGTAGAGACCAATGCCCGTCAGCGCTTCGGCGGTAAACTCCGGGCGCGATTCGAAGCTTCCCCAGTCGTCCATCAGGTAGAACTGGCAGCCCGTGGCTTCCATTGTGACGGTGAGATTGTTGAATGGGATGTCGTCTGCAACCCCGTCCAGCCATGGATAGTCTCCCTGCGCAAGATCGGTAAATTCGCGGACGATCAATTCTCGGTCTTCAGCGAGCTTGTAAGGCCCGGAGTTGTTGAGGGTGCAGCGGCTCTCACAAGAGACGAGGAACCCGTATTGGGATACCGTCGCGAGGAACGCCTGCGCCGCTCCGTGTAGCCGGTCGCCGGGCTTGCAGGCGATCAGGTCGGCATGGAAGCGCTGGATGCGGCGTTCAGGCAGATGCTGAACCCGCTGGCCAAATTCGCGCGCGTTAAGATGACCGTCTTCGCGTTGATAGGCGAGCTTGTAGCGTCGCCAGAAGTCGGTGACGTAGGCGACGTCGGCGGCATTGTCGGCCGGGGAAAGCAGGCCGAAGTTGATGAGCATTTCACGCCCGAGAAGGTAGAATGTCGGCATCGCCCAACTCGGCAGACTGCCGAACTTCCCGCCGAAAGCGCGGGCGCGGTCGCCGATCTCCTCGGCCGGCATGCTTGCCTCGATTTTCCGCAGGAGTTCCGGATACCGGTAATAGCAGTTCAGGTAGGAAAGCAGCATGTACGACGGGACCGGGAACAGCTTGGATTCCTGCACCGTGCGGGTGACGCAGAGCCAGTAGGTGTCGTCACCAATCGTCTGGATCGCGTTGTTGGCCTCCAGCAGGCGGACGTAGTCGAGCATCCCTTTCCACCTCCCTTCAGGCAGTTTCATTATCGATGCACATCTTACAGGACGATGCGCGATTGGCAATAGCTTCGGTCGATTTCGTCAGACGAAATAGTCGATTCACATTGTCTGGGCACGCCGCTCCAGCAGGTCGACGTAGGCGGGCAGAACCATCGCGAATCCTTCGAACCGGGGATCCTTGATGCGGCCCGTACGAAAGAGATGCGCGCCGACCGAAATGATTGCGGACACCTTGGCCTGTCCGATCACCGCGTAGCGCATCACGTCCGGAGCGGTCCGGTCGGTCCGTTGCTCCCATTCCGCGACCATGCGGTCCCAGCTCCACCACCCTGGTTCGCCGAAACCCGCATTCGCCAGCGATGCCGCGCCTTGGTCGTGGAACATGAGGATGTAACCGAGGTCGAGCATCGGCTCGCTAATCTGCGCCATTTCCCAGTCGAGCAAGGCGGTCAGCTTGCCGTCGTGCCACAGGCAGTTGCCGTGCTTCGGGTCGCCATGCACTGGAGTCGCCGGCCCCGAGGTGCGTGGCGGATTGCGGTCGAGCTCTTCGAGCACCGCGATCAGCGCAGGACTTGCTTCGCAATCACGCGATACTTCGAGCCAATGGGAGACCTCCTGTTCGACGGTGCGGCCGCCAGGTGGCATGAGGTCGACGGGCATCTTGTGCAGCGAAGCGACCGCGTCGAACCATTGGGCGCACAACGAATCCATGCCCTCCGGCCCGGCATCTTCGAGCCACTGGGGCACAGCGTATTCGAATGCTTCGCCAGACACTGCGTCCATCAGGAAGAATTCGTCGCCTAGAACCGCTGGATCGGTGCACAGTTCGCGCATCACCGGCATCGGCACGCCCGGCGCGTGTGCCTTTACCGCCGACATCACCGCGTGCTGGCGAGCCATGTCGTAAGGCGGCAGCAGCCCCTCTTCCGAAGGCGGCATGCGCAGGATCTCATTCAGACCCTCAACGAGGTAGGTCTCGTTCGAATGTCCGGCGGACAGCGTCTTGACCCCGCAGACGCCCGCGCCGCGATCGAGATAGCTGCGCAGGCCTTCGGCGAGGCGTTCGGTATCGCGTGCCATCGCGCTCAGACCAGCGAGTTGGCGGCGGTCAGACCGAGCGCCGGATTGGCCCCGTGAATGATCGTCTCCATGATGCCGTAGCCGACCGCGTCGCCCTCGGTGACCCGGATCGGGCAATCGCGGAGTTGGCGGATCCGTTCGAGGGTCTTGCGGTCCATCGTGTCGGCGAACTTTTCGCCCTCGACCGTCAGCTCACCCATCCACGAACCGTGCTTGCGCCCGTCGAAGCCCAGGTAGAGGCCCGGCCCAAGGTGAACGCCCGACGTTCCGACTACCTCGACCTCCACGGTGTGGGTGCCGCCCTGCAGCATGTCGAAATGGACGCGCCCGCCCTTGAGTCGCCGCGTGTAGTCGTCGAAATCGAGTTCGGGCCGCACGCGGGCAACGGTTTCCTGAGTTCCGTCCGGACGGTTCAGGTAACCCGACGAGTAGAAAACCCGCCCCTGCTTGGTCTGGTAGTAGAAGTGGAAAGCGTACTTCTCGCCGTTCGGCTTCACGAGCATGAACGGACTCCAGATCAATTCGAACTCGCCTTCGCCGAAGCGGACGTCGCCGAAGTCTGCGCTGGAGCGGATGTCGGCATTGTGCGCACCCACATCAAGACGGGTGCCCCAGCTGTGGTCGCGGTATTCGGTCCATTCGTCGGACACGATCTCGATCCGCTCGCCTTCGATCTCGATCCACCCTTCGGGTACGCCGATCTGGTGGTACCGGATCACGTCGGAGCCGACGCGAAAGCCATCGCGTTCACGCTGGCGGTGGCGCTTTTCGAAGAAGGGCGGCATCTCCGCAGTGAAGGTGATGTCATACGCGATCGGCTGTTCGCTGTTGCGATCGAGGCGGTACCGGACCTGCTTGAGGGGCTCGATCACGTCGTACTTGATGGGGCCGACGTGGGTGATGGTCGGGTCGTCCCGCAGTTCGCCGTTGGCGCGTACCGTCCACTGCTCGCTGCCGCGCGAAACCGCCGCCCAGCCGTCGAGCACTCCGCGATTGTGATAGCGACCAAGTCCGAAATCGACGCCCAGCGCGCCGTCCTTGCGAACGATTGCGGACCAGATCTTCTCGGTCCAGCTGTGATCCGATGTCGACGCGGTCGCGAATGTGTCGACGATCTGGTGGTTGAGCATCTCGTCGAGGGCGGTGATCATCCCGATGTCTTCCATCTCGTTACGGATGAATTTCACGGGCCCATTGGTCTGCCAGGTCATTGCTCTCTCCGATTGCGCTCGATCCCGAATCCCCTCGACGAGGAATGTCGATGCTTTCACGACGTCCTAAATGTGTCGGACGATTTCGTCTAGCCATTTTCGCTCATCTAGATCGCGGGCGTGCAGTATCGGCCGCACACGAAGGTGTGTGCAGGCGAGAAAAAACAAGGATTTGCGGGTAGGATCGTTAAATATCGTGATGCGGAAAAGCGTCGGCCGGAAGCTCGCGCATAGTCTTGCGAGTGCCCTCAAAATGCGCCGCCATGGCCTTGTCGGCGGCATTGGCGTCGCCAGCAGCGATGGCCTTGGCGATCTTCAGGTAACCGTCGGCATGGCGCTTACGTTGCTGGTCGGTTTGGCGAGTCTCGACCTGCGCGCGGAAAAGGTCCGTGCGTGACAGCGGCATTGTGCGGGCAAGCTCGTAATTGCCGCCCATTTCCATCATCAGATCGTAAAATCGCCGACGCTCGTTGAGGTAATCGCCCCGATTACCCGACGAGTGAACCTGACCGAGCTTCTCTCCGGCATCGACGATGCGCTTGCGGTCTCGCTGGCTCGAGCAGTTCTGAGAAGCGAGTCGCGCGGCGAGTCGGGCAAGCGGCTCAAGCGTATCGAGCAGGTCGAGAACCGATTTGCGGTCCAGCGTGGCAATGTAGGCGCCGCGAAAACGGCTCAGCGATACGATCCCGGCAGCCCCGAGGTGCTTCAACGCTTCTCGGAGACTGCCGCGGCTGATCTTGAGCCGGCTGGTCAGTTCGGGTTCGAGGAGGTGCTGTCCTGGCACCAGCCGGCCGCTTCGAATGTCCTGCAGGATCGCTTCGGCGATCCGATCGCTGGCGCTCAACCGCTCATCCAGATCGCTTTTCGCTGCGGCATTCGTAGCGTCTGTCTTGTCGGCCACCGCCCCCATCGATCACATCCTAACCTGGCCGTTTCGACGATGCAGATTGCCTGCAGCGCCCATCGGAAAACAAACACGCGCGTTGCGCATCTAGTGTCGCAGTTGGCGACATTTGGCCTGAAACTCAAGCAACCGAATGCCTTGCCACGAACTTCAACCTATCTTGAAGAAGGCGAGCCGCCTAGCCGCTAATGTACAATTTCGACCGACGAGTCTGTCGGACACCCAGCTGCCTCCTTGCCCCACGGGATTCGCGTTTCAGTCTATCGATTTCGTTTGACGAAATCATCGAGCGTTGTTTAGGATGCTGGTGATCGCGACCGAGTTCGTTTGGCGTGAATGGGTGGCCGCAAGCTCCCCAGCCGACCAAGCGGCTCTCCGACAACCCAAGTCGGCGCGGCGCGTGCACGATCGACCGGCGGAACTGCCGGCGGATTGGGGAGGATACGATGCGTAACGCAACACGATTCATGATTCGAGCTTCGGCCGTCTCGGTCGCTCTGGCTTCGGCCCCCGCCTTCGCACAGGTAGATCCTGCTGCCGAAGGGCAGGTAGCCGCGCCGACTTCTGCAGCGGCGGCCGAGGGTGAAATCATCGTCACCGCGAACAAGCGCGAACAGTCGATCAACGACGTCGGCTTGTCGATCACGGCCGAGACGGGCGAGACGCTTGTTACTCGCGGGATCGATTCGCCGACCGATCTGGGCAAGATCGTTCCCGGTCTGACGGTCCAGCCGTCGCCGTTCAACACCCCGGTCTATACCTTGCGCGGTATCGGCTTCTACGAAACGACCCTTTCCGCCGCACCGACCGTCGCGGTCTACACCGACGAAGTTGCGCTGCCGTTCAGCGCGACGACCCGCGGGATCGGTTTCGACATCGAGCGCGTCGAGGTGCTCAAGGGTCCGCAGGGGACCCTGTTCGGGCAGAATACCACCGGTGGCGCGATCAACTACGTCGTCAACAAACCGACCGACACGTTTGCAGCGGGCGTGGATGCGAGCTTCGGCCGCTTCAACACGATCGACGTGCAGGGTTTCGTCAGCGGCCCCATTGCTGGCGGATTGAAGGCTCGGTTGGCGCTGCGGACGATCCAGTCAGACGATTGGCAGTATAGCTACACGCGCAACGACACTCTGGGTCGACAGGACAAGCTACAGGGCCGGTTGCAGCTCGAGTTCGACAATGGCGGCCTGCTCCGTGTCCTCCTCAATGCAAATGGCTGGCGCGATCGAAGCGATACACAGGCCGCACAGTTGATCGAGGACTCTTGCGGTGCCAACACCGCTTCGACCTGCAGCAGCCCCGATGCGCTGGCGTTCAAGGCCTACCAGCCGGCACCACGTAATGCCCGCGCGGCCGATTGGAGCTATGGGGTGCCGCTGAGCATCGCCGGAGATACTGCGACCACAGATTACAGCCTGCGCAACTATGCGGTCCTTGCCGCCAATTACCGTCCGCTAGAGCGAGACGACCGGTTCTACCAGTTCAGCGGGCGGGTGGATGTCGACCTCAGCGAAGCGCTGACCTTGACGTCGATCACTGCCTATTCCGATTACAAGACCGACTCGGTGCAGGACTTCGACGGTTCCATCTACGCTACGGTCGATACAAACACGTCAGGCTATATCAAGACCTTCTCGCAAGAGTTGCGCGTCTCGGGCGACTATACCTGGGGCAATTTCATCCTTGGCGCGAACTACGACAGCTCTAAGACTTTCGACCGGCTGTTCTACAACTTCAGCCAGGGCCCCTCGTCCAACCCCCTCTACTTCATCCCCGGAGCCCCGCGTGGGCAGTTGACGTTCAACTATTCCGACCAGGATGTGAAGAACTACGCCGCGTTCGCCAACGTCGAGTTTGCGCTGACCTCGCGCCTCGATCTCGTGGCCGGCGCGCGGTACACCGAGAGCAAGCGCAACTTCGAAGGTTGTACGAACGACTTCGGTGGCGGCACGGCGATCTGGTGGAACGCGATCTTCGGCACGACGGTGCAGCCGGGCGAGTGCCTGACCTTCACGGCCAACTTCCCGCAGCAGTTCCGCCCTGCGCTGTTCGACGAACTCGACGAAAACAACCTGTCGTGGAACGTGGGCCTCAACTACAACACTGCCAGCGACGCGCTGCTCTATGCCCGCGTGGCGCGCGGCTACAAGTCAGGCAGCTTCCCCACGGCTTCCGTTGCGAGTTATACCGGCTACGCGCCGGTGAAGCAGGAATCGGTGACGGCGTACGAGGCGGGCTTCAAGGCGCCCTTCAGCAACGGCCTCGTCAACGTGACCGCGGCAGCGTTCTACTATGACTACAAGGACAAGCAGCTTCGCGGCCGCAAGCCCGATCCGGTGTTCGTCACCCTCGATGCGCTGGTCCAGATCCCCGCGAGTTCGGTCAAGGGCTTCGAAACCCAGCTCGACGTACGTCCGATGGACGGCCTGACGCTGAGTGCGGGCCTCACCTACATCGATACCGAGATCAAGGAATACACCGGGTTCGACGCGCTCGGCGTGCAGCGCAATTTCACCGGACAGGACTTTCCGTACGCACCTGCCCTGACCGCGATCGGCGACATCGAATACGAGTTCCTCGTCGGGGCCGATGCCAAGGCGTACATGGGCGCGTCGGTATCCTACAACAGCCAGACGACTAGCGCGCTCAACAACACCAACACCCAGTTCGCCTCCGAAGACACCCGCTACACCATTAAGGAATACGCGGTGCTCGACCTGCGGGCGGGTGTGCGATTCAACGACGACAAGATCCGGCTAGGCGCTTGGGTGCGCAACGCCACCAATACCTTCTACTGGACCAACGTGCAGGACAACCTGGCGTCGATCTCCCGCTTCACCGGGATGCCCCGCACGTATGGCCTCCAGGCCAGCTGGCGCTACTGACGCGGTAGTCCGGTTTGAAACGGGGGCGGCGGGAGCGATCCTGCCGCCCCTTTTCTTTGCAGCCTCGGAATTTCTCTGATATCGTCGGACGAAATCATAAGCCGATTCCGCTCGGCCCGAGGAGAGATCGATGGCGACGCAGTTGCAATATCCCGGTGATCGCGGGGTACTTTCGGACGAGGCGCCGCGCCTGGTCGAACGGATCCCGCAGATTCCGAAGATCGAGCGGATGCACGGCCCGATCACGCGCGGCATCTTGCGGCGGTTTTACTTCCTACAGGCTGCTGTGTTTGCTGCAGGGCTGATGCCGATCATCCTCGGCCTCAGTCCGCAGTGGAAGGCGTTCGGCCTCGGAATCATCCTGCCGGGCGGGGGGTTCTTCTACGCAGGCGGCGCTGCCGGAGTCGTTCTTGGCCTGCTTTCGGTGGCGGCGTTCGCGGTAATAATGTTCATCTGGTGGGCGCGGGGGCCCGTGCTGGCGCCGCCTGCCGTGTTGACCGGCACCGCGCTGCTGTCAGCCGCGTTCGTCGGCTGGCGCGGCACAGGCGGAGCCCCGGTCATGGAACTGGCCGTTCCCGCTGCGTTAGCCGGCCTCCATTTCGTGCTGGCTGTGGGCCGCCGCCGCAAGTTCGCCGCCGCCCGGGCCCGTGCCGAAGAGCACAACAAGGCGATCGCCCTTGCCGAACCGATCCTGCGCGACCGGCCCATCGAGGCCTCACCCGAAATGCCGGACACGCAGGTCGCCGAGTTCCGCCGCATGCTGGATCTGGCGCTCCAACCGGTCGACAGCTGGACCGGCTTCAATTTCAACGACACCTGGCAGGATGGCGCGCTCCGCTACCAGATCTGCACGATGAGCTGGAACCTCGCGTTCGGCCAGTACACCCAGCTTCCGGCGTTCCACGGATATCTCAACACGGCCCAGGAAAACCTGATCCGCAAGCACATCGACCGCAAAACATTCAATTACTGGTACTGGGAAAGCATGTGGGGCAACCTGCGTCCCGGCAAAAACCCGGTCGACATCGACAACATCATGTTGAGCGGGTTCTTGGGAGTTTCGCTCGGTCTGTTCGAAACGTCGAGCGGTACGTCGCCGTTCAAGGGCGAAGGCGCGTTGACCTTCCGCTGGGACGAAAACACCGCGTTCCCTTACAGCCACGAGACGATGCTGCGCGAGGTGGTGAAGAACTACAAGCGCTATGACTACGGCTGGTTCCCCTGCGAGCCGCGTTGGATCTACTCGATGTGCAACCTGGTCGGGCGGACCTCGCTGGCGTTGCATGACGCGCGCCATGGGACCGACATGATCGGCGAGATCGGCGACCGGTTCGACCGGACGATGGAAGAGGAGATGACGCTTCCCGACGGTCGCATTCGCGTCTGCACCTCGAGCACCTTCGGCTTCACGGTCCCCAGCCTGTCCGGCCTGTTCGGCGAAACCTGGGGCATCCGCTTCATGACCCCCTACGCACCCGATCAGGCCGAGCGGCTGTGGCAGATCATGAAGCGCGACTTCATCCAGGTCACGCGCGACGGCAAGCTCGACTTCCGCCTGCTCCCGCTCGGGTGGGATACTCGCAAGCCGGCAAATTTCTCGTACAAGGAATGGCCCGAGCTGAACCCGTTGATGATGGTCCTTTGGGCCGCTCAGGAAATGGGTGACGAGGAAATCATCGCCGCGACAGCCAAGACCATGGACGAGATGTACGGCGAGGGTGTCGCCGCGTCGCAGACCTGGACCCGCGCAAACACGGTCCGTGACATGGTCAATCGCGGCCTGCCCGAAGCTTGGGCGACCGGACCTCTGCTGGCAGAGGCGGAATATCCCAAGGTCATCGTGACTCGGGCGGTCAGCGACGGCTCGGCGCTCGAAATCGTGCTGCGTCCTGGCGAAGGACCCACCGAAGCGGCTCTTGGACTATCGCGGCTCGTCCCAGGTCGAACGTACCGCGTGCAGGAGGCGGGTATCGACCTGACCGCGGACGGCGCGGGCAACGCCCGGTTCACCGTGCCCCTGGCAGAACGTCGCAGCTTCACGATCGCGCCCGCCGCGTGATAGGAAGGCCCTCGAAAGGATAGCCCCGCGTGGTCTGCTGCGTCATCGCTGCCTATCTCTACCGGATGTTCCTCGCCATGTTGCGGCGATGGGGCATTTATTGGGGCGTGGTGCGTCCGGTCGATTGGGAGTGTGAACTACCGACGTTCGCCGGATCCGTGCGCCATCGCATCGCCGCACTCCGGGCTGCTTCGCGAGACGCGCCGCCGGTGCCCCCGCTCCAGGGGCGTCCCCAGCGCTAGGCCATCAGCGAACCGCCATTCGCCTGTAGCGTCTGGCCTGTGATGAAGGACGCACCGTCGCCGGCCAGAAACAGGGCCGCCGCGGCGATTTCCGCAGGATCGGCATAGCGCTTCATGGCGATCGAGGCGACTACTTCGGCCACTGCGCCCGTCGTGTCGGTCGCCGCCATCTCGGACACACTCTCTGTCAGGGTTGGCCCCGGCGACAGGCAGTTTATCCGCACGTTCGGTGCCGCTTCTGCCGCGATCGCCCGGCTGAATGCCTCGACCGCACCCTTGCTCGCCGCGTAGAGCGACAGGCCCGGCGTTGGCGCCCGCGCGGCGATCGAGGTGACGTTGATCACCGTGCCGCTCCCATTCGCGACCATTGCCGGAACGAACGCGCGGCAGAACTGAAAGGTACCTGCGAAGTTCGTGCGCATGATCGCTTCGGCGGCGTCGGGCGGGAGATCGGCCAGGAGTCCGGCCGGGAACATGCCGGCATTGTTGACCAGGACGTCGCAGGTCCCTGCCGCTTCAAGCGCGCTGGCGGCGGTGGCCGGATCGCCGACGTCTCCAACTATGTACGTCGCTCCGTCAAGCCCCGCGGCGACGGATTCGAGCGAGGCGGCATGTCGGCCGACCAATACCAGCCTGGCGCCTTCCGCGGCGAACCGCTCTGCGATCGCCTTGCCTATCCCGCGCGAGGCCCCCGTGACGACGGCGGTGCGGCCGTCCAGCGCTTTCTGGTTCACAACCTCTTCCCTATCCGATATGACGAAATCGTCTGACGATTATCACACCGATTATCGTCTGGCGCAAGTTCGATCGGGAGAGGACATGAACGGGATTTCGCCAGAGGCGATCGCAATCGCGGAACGGGTCGAGTGGTTTGTTCGAGAGGTCGTCGCTCCCTACGAGCGCGATCCGCGCCGCGACCACCACGATTGCCCGACCGACGAACTGGTCGCGGAACTGCGGGAAAAGGCGCGATCGGCGGGCGTCGTGACGCCGCACATCCTGCCCGGCGGCGGCCACCTCACCCAACGCGAGACCGCAGCAGTCCTCATCGCCACCGGCCTGTCTCCGCTCGGCCCCTTGGCTTGCAATACCGCCGCGCCCGACGAAGGTAACATGTACCTGCTCGGCAAAGTCGGCAGCGACACGATCAAGCAGCGCTTCCTGGCGCCACTTGTGTCCGGCGAGACGCGCTCCGCATTCTTCATGACCGAGCCGGCTGGCGACGGCGGGGCGGGCTCGGACCCGTCGATGATGCAGACGACATGTCGGCTCGATGGCAACCACTGGGTGATCGACGGTCGCAAGGCATTCATTACCGGCGCGCAGGGAGCTCAGGTCGGAATCGTGATGGCGAAATCGATCGATCCGGCGAGTGAGGGAGGGGCATGCATGTTCCTCGTCGACTTGCCTGACGACGCGATCACGATCGAGCGGGTGCCCAACACGATCGACAGCTCCATGCCCGGGGGGCACGCCGTCGTGCGCATCAAAGGGTTGCGCGTGCCAGCCGACCAAATGCTGGGCGCAGCGGGCGAGGGGTTTCGCTATGCGCAAGTCAGGTTGTCGCCCGCGCGGCTCAGTCACTGCATGCGCTGGCTCGGTGCATGCATTCGCGCGCACGAAATCGCCACCGATTACGCCTGCCGGCGCAGCGCCTTCGGGAAGACGCTGGTCGACCACGAAGGGGTCGGCTTCATGCTCGCGGAAAACCGCATCGACCTGCAGCAGGCGCGGCTCATGGTCGACTGGTGCGCCGACGTGCTCGACGGCGGGGCGCTGGGAACCGTCGAAAGCTCGATGGCCAAAGTAGCCGTTTCCGAAGCGCTCATGCGCGTGGCGGACCGGTGCGTGCAGGTGATGGGCGGCAGCGGGGTGACTTCGGACACCATCGTCGAGCAGGTGTTTCGAGAAATCCGCGCCTTCCGCATCTATGACGGTCCGACGGAAGTCCACAAGTGGAGCCTGGCGAAGGCGATCAAGCGCGAATGGCGCGCCGCGCAGGCCAGTGATGTCTGACGATCTCATCACGGCCAACCTCGGCACCACCGACGTCCGCCCCGGTTTCGAAATCGATTCCGTCCGACTCGATGACTGGATGCAGGCCAACGTCGATGGGTACGCGGGGCCGCTTACTGTTCGCCAGTTCAAGGGCGGCCAGTCGAACCCGACCTATCAACTCGCCACGCCGGGGCGCAATTATGTCCTCCGACGGAAACCTCCGGGCAAGCTGCTCAAGGGCGCACACGCGGTCGAACGCGAAGCCCGCGTCATGGCGGCGCTCGGAGAAACGGCGGTGCCCGTTCCGCGGGTGTTCGGTATCTGCACAAACGACGATGTGATCGGGACGTGGTTCTTCGTCATGGACCTCGTCGACGGTCGCATCTTCTGGGACGCCACCTTCCTGGATGTCGATCGCGCACAGCGGCCCGAATACTTCGACGCCATGAACGCGACGCTCGCCGCACTCCACCGGGTCGATCCAGTGGCTGTCGGACTCGGCGATTACGGTCGGCCCGGCAATTATTTCGCCCGCCAGATCGCGCGCTGGTCGGGCCAGTACCTTGCGGACGAGGAAGCGGGGCGCGACGCGGGTATGGACTGCCTCATCGAATGGCTTCCCGCGAACATCCCTGCGGGTGAAGAGGCGACCATCGTCCACGGTGATTTCCGCTGCGACAACATGATCTTCCACCCGACCGAGCCACGGGTTCTCGCAATCCTCGACTGGGAGCTATCGACGATCGGTCACCCGCTGGCCGACTTCGCCTATCACGCCATCATGTATCGCATGCCGCCCGATATTGTCGCGGGCCTCGCAAGCGCCGACCTCGCCGACCTGAACATCCCCGGCGAGGAAGAGTATGTCGCGAGGTATTGCCGTCGGGTAGGGCGCACGGCGATCCCCGAGTGGGACTTCTATGTCGCGTTCCAGTTCTTCCGGCTCGCGGCGATCTTTCACGGCATCAAGGGCCGGGTCATCCGCGGCACCGCTGCCAACGCCAAGGCGCGGGTGCGGGCAGAAGCCTACCCCCGCCTCGTCGACCTAGCGATCGAAGCGATGGAGAAGTGCAATTGACAGGCAGCGGCGTGACCTTCACTGTTGACGGCGCGATAGCCACGATCCTGCTCGACCGGCCCGCCGCCGGAAATGCGATCGACATGAGCGTCGCCGACGCCTTGTTCGTGGCTGCGCGTACCTGCCACGCAGACGAGAGCATCCGGTGCGTCATGTTGACGGGCGCAGGCCGGCTATTCTGTGTCGGCGGCGACCTGTCGGCCATGCGCGGAGCAGCCGACCGCGGTGCGTACGTCGGCGCACTGGCCGAACGCCTTCATGAAGCGATCGTCCTCCTCATGACGATGCAGAAGCCCCTGGTGACCCTTGTCAACGGACCGGCTGCGGGCGCCGGCATGAGCCTGGCGATCATGGGCGACATTGTCCTCGCTTCGAGGAGTGCCACGTTTACTACCGCCTACGGCGCAGTGGGACTGACGCCTGACGGCGGCATGAGCTGGCTGCTCCCGCGGCTCGTCGGGTTGCGGGAGGCCCAACGCCTGCTCATGACCGGTGAGAGGGTAACGGCAGATAGGGCGATCGAGATCGGCCTTGTCTCGCAAGTCGTCGAAGTCGACGATCTGACGGTCGAAGGCCAGGCGCTGGCCTGTCGGCTCGCCATTGGGCCGACCCGGGCGCTTGGGGGTGCGCGGGCACTCTTGCAGACGAGCTATAGCACCTCGCTCGAGGGCCAGCTTGTCCGCGAGGCGGAGCGAATTGCCGTTGCGGCGCGCGGGGGCGAGGCGGCCGAGGGCATCACTGCCTTCGCCGAACGCAGGACGCCCGACTTTCCCGCAGCGACCGTCCAGCCCGCGAAAATCTAGTCCGTTCGAGAGAATTTTGCGCATGACAGGCCAGTTTCAGCTCACCGAAGACCAGCTCGCCATCCAGGACATGGCGAGGAAGTTCACCGCCGACCGCATCACGCCCTTCGCCGCGCAGTGGGACGAGGAGCACCACTTCCCGCGTGACGTGGTGCAGGCGGCGGGCGAGCTTGGCTTCGGCGCAATCTATGTGTCCGAAGATTCGGGCGGCATCGCGCTCGGCCGGCTCGAGGCGGCGCTGATCATGGAAGCGATGGCCTACGGCTGCCCCGCGACCAGCGCCTACGTCTCGATCCATAACATGGCGAGCTGGATGATCGATCGCTTCGGCGGCGACGAGGTGAAGGCGAAGTTCCTGCCCAGGCTCGTGAGCATGGAGCATATCGCGAGCTACGCCCTGACCGAGCCCGGCTCGGGCTCGGACGCGGCCGCGCTCAAGACCACCGCGCGTCTGGACGGCGACCACTACGTCGTCAATGGCACCAAGCAGTTCATCTCGGGCAGCGGTTTCAACGACATCTATGTCGTCATGGTCCGCACGAGCGACGACAAGAGCAAGGGCATCACCTGCCTCGTCGTCGAGAAGGGCACACCGGGTCTCAGTCACGGTGCGCCCGAGAAGAAGCTCGGCTGGAACGCATCGCCCACCGCGCAACTCATCTTCGAGGACTGCCGGGTGCCGGTCGCCAACCGCGTCGGGGCCGAGGGTGAAGGCTTCCGCTTCGCGATGGCGGGTCTCGACGGTGGCCGCCTCAACATCGGTGCGTGCAGCCTCGGCGGCGCGCAGCGGTGCCTCGACGAGGCGGTCAAGTACACCAAGGAACGCCAGCAGTTCGGCCAGCCGATCGCCGACTTCCAGAACACCCAGTTCATGCTCGCCGACATGGCGACAGACCTCGAGGCTGCGCGCGCGCTGCTCTATCTGGCCGCCGCCAAGGTGACCGACGGAGCGCCCGACAAGACGCGCTTCTCGGCAATGGCGAAGCGGTTGGCGACCGACTCGGGCAGCAAGATCGTCAACGACGCGCTGCAACTGTTCGGCGGCTACGGCTACCTGCGCGACTATCCGATCGAACGCTTCTGGCGCGACCTCAGGGTCCACTCGATCCTCGAGGGCACCAACCAGGTCATGCGCATGATCGTCGGCCGCGACATGCTGCGCCAATGACGACGCTCGCGAGCAAGCCGAGCCACGCTCCGAGCAAGAATTTTCAAGTCGCCTGCTCGTCTGCCTCCCCTATGTCGCCATCCATGCGCGCCCTGAAAGCACAAAGCGATGATCTCGATCGACTTCGCAAGGCAGACCGTCTTAGAAGCTTGAGACCACGCGAAGGCATCGACTTTGCGTCGAACGACTATCTTGCATTGGCGCAGTCCGAGCGCCTCCGCGATGCCGTCGCGAGTGCGCTCGCACGCGGCGTGCCCATCGGTTCAGGCGGTTCGAGGCTGCTTCGCGGCAACGATGCGGAACACGAGGCCCTCGAAGCACAGGCTGCAGCCGTGTTCGGGACGGAAACCGCGTTGTTCTTCGCCAACGGCTTCGCCGCAAACCTGGCCGCGTTCGGCGCGTTGCCGCAGCGCGGTGACCTCGTCATCCACGATGCGTTGATCCACGCGAGCGCGCACGACGGAATGCGGCTCGGTCGAGCGGAAGTTGTCGCGGCAATCCACAACGATCCGCAGGCCTTTGCGGATGCTGCGGGAGCATGGCGCCGCGATGGCGGGACCGGACAGATCTGGTTCGCCGTCGAAAGTCTCTACAGCATGGATGGCGATTGCGCCCCCTTTGCCGAGTTGAGCGCGATCGCCGACCGGTTCGATGCGAACTTGCTGATCGACGAGGCGCACGCCACCGGCGTGTTTGGCGCGCGGGGGCTGGGGCTCAGCGAAAGCCTCCATGGTCGTCCGAACGTCATAACCTTGCACACCTGCGGCAAGGCGTTGGGCTGCGAGGGTGCCTTGCTATGCGGTCCTGCGCCGCTGCGTGACTTCATGATCAATCGCGCAAGGAGTTTCATCTTCTCGACCGCTCCGTCGCCCCTGATGGCGGTGGCGGTCGGCGAGGCGCTGCGCATCCTCGCCGACGAGCCGGAACGCCGCGACGGACTGTGGCAGCGAATCGCGCATGCCGAGCGCGTGCTTGCAGCGTGCGGGGTGGCGGCGACCGGTTCGCAGATCATGCCACTGGTGATCGGCGACGATGCCCGCACGATGGCCGTGGCGGGCGCATTGCAGGCGAACGGCTTCGACGTCCGCGGCATCCGTCCACCGACCGTGCCAGCGCGGACATCGCGACTGCGGATCTCGCTGACCCTCAACGCCAGCAATGACGAGATCGACGCCCTGGCGCGCACGCTCGGGGCCGTGCTGTGACGATCGTCGTCACCGGGACCGACACCGACGTCGGCAAGACCGTTTTCGCCGCGGCGCTGACCGGTGCCCTCAAGGCTCGTTACTGGAAGCCGATCCAAGCCGGACTTGACGATGGCGGTGACGCCGGGCGCGTAGCAGCGCTTTCGGGTGCCAGAGGGCAGCCGATCATCCCCGAAGCGTATCGGCTTACCACGCCTTGCTCACCGCATCGCGCTGCCGAACTCGACGGCGTGATGATCGATCCTGCTCACCTCGACTTGCCCCCCGGTCATGGGCCATTGGTCGTCGAGGGTGCAGGTGGTGCCCTGGTGCCCGTGACCCGGGACCTGTTGTTCGCCGACCTGTTCGCGCGCTGGCGCGCACCGGTGGTGATCGTCGCGCGGACCGCGCTCGGCACCATCAACCACAGCCTGCTGACGATCGAAGTGCTTCGCAATCGAGGCGTCCCGATCCTCGGGGTGGCTTTCGTAGGGGAAGCGCAGGACGACAGCGAAACGACGATCTGCGCCATCGGGAAAGTGTCCAGGCTGGGCCGATTGCCGTGGCTTGAAACGCTCGACCGAGAGAACCTGGCCAAGGCTTTCGACGAGAACTTCGACACGCGGCTTTTCGTGTGAGCGGTTCTTCGATCTGGCACCCATTTACCCAGCACGGTCTCGGCGAGCCAACGCCGCTGGTCACCCATGGCGAGGGCGCGGCGCTGTTTACCCGAGACGGGCGAAGGGTAATCGACGCCATCTCGTCATGGTGGGTCACAACCCACGGCCACCGCCATCCGCGCATCATGCGGGCCATCGCCGAGCAGGCGGGAAAGCTCGATCAGGTCATCTTCGCCGGGTGGACCCACCAACCCGCCGAGGACGTCGCGGCAGGCCTCCGCGAGATCATGCCGGCCAGTCTGACCCGGGTGTTCTTCTCCGATTCCGGTTCGACCAGTGTCGAGGTCGCGCTGAAGATGGCGCTCGGCTTCTGGCTCAATCGCGGCGAACCGCGCCATTGCATCGTGGTGATGGAGCACAGCTATCACGGCGACACGATCGGAGCGATGTCGGTCGGCGCTCGCGGCGTTTTCAACCGCGCCTACGAACCCTTGCTGTTCGATGTCGCGACTGTTGCGTTTCCCGTGGCGGGCGGGGAGCAAGCGACTCTCGACGCCTTTGAGGCAGCGTGCCGGGACAAGCCCGTCGCGTTGATCGTCGAGCCGCTCATCCTCGGTGCGGGCGGGATGCTGATTTACCCGCCATGGGTTCTTGCAGAACTCGCGGCAATTGCCGCGCGTTACGAAGTCCTGTTCATTGCCGACGAGGTGATGACCGCTTGGGGGCGAACCGGAACGCTCACGGCGTGCGAGCAGGCGAACGTGGTGCCGGACATCCTGTGCCTGTCCAAGGGCCTCACCGGCGGCTCGCTGCCCCTAGCCGTAACGATGGCCAGCGAGGCGATCTTCGAAGCGCACCTGAGCAAGGATCGCGCGAAGACGTTCTTCCATTCGTCCAGCTACACCGCCAATCCGATCGCGTGTGCCGCGGCGGCGGCCAACCTCGCGATCTGGCGCGAGGAACCGGTGCTCGAACGGATTGCAGCGCTTTCCGGGCGACAGCAGGTGCAGCTAGACAAGATCGCGCATCACCCGATGGTCAGTAAGCCAAGGCGGATCGGCACCATTTCTGCTTTCGAGGTTGGTTCAGGCGCCGGTGCGTACCTTTCGGACTTCGGCCCACGCCTGCTCCGCTTCTTCGGCGAGAACGACCTCCTGATCCGTCCCCTTGGGAATACCGTCTACGTCATGCCGCCATACTGCATCGACGACACGGACCTTGATGCGATTTACGGTGGCATTGCCGAGGCGATATCCCAACTTTGAAGTGTCGGCTTCTCGGCCGAAAGCGGAAATCGGAATTATCGCGCCACTCTTGGGAACCGAGCGGGGGGCTTCGCTTGACCCGTCAGGCTGACGGCAAGCACCATGCGAACAGGATAACGCCAACGCCTCAATGGAGCGGCGCGTGGCGGAGACGGAGTCCGCCAAAGCCGGGATTCAGTGGTAAAATATGACATCGCGTGGAATGTTATATAATATATATTGTTCAACATCTTGATACGATTTCGTGTCTTATGTCATCTCTCGACATGTCGTTCCATCCTGCGTATAAAGTGGGACCATTAATGGGACCGAATGTGGGGCCAGGAGACGTGCACATGGCAGGGCGAGCCCTCAACAAGCTGAGCGCGACGCAGGCAGCGAAGCTGAAGACGCCGGGTCGCCATTCGGACGGTGGTGGGCTGTATTTGTTTATCGATCCGCACGGCCGACGGCGCTGGATTTTCATGTATGCGCGAAACGGCAAGCGCACCGAGCTTGGACTGGGCAGTGGTCGCGATATGTCGCTTGCCAATGCGCGGATGGAGGCAGGCAAGCTGCGCGAGATATTGGCAGCGGGCGGTGATCCCAAGGCCGATCGCGCGAAGGACGAGCGTATTCCGACATTCGGCGAATGTGCCGATGCCTATGTCGAGGCGATGAAGCCGTCTTGGCGCAATGCCAAGCACGCGGCGCAATGGACGATGACTCTCACCAAATACGCCAAGCCCATGCGCGGCAAGGCGGTGAACGCAATCGGTACGCAGGATGTGCTCGACGTGCTGCAGGGCTTGTGGAAACGCACGCCCGAGACCGCCGAACGTCTGCGCGGACGGATTGAAAATGTGCTCGATGCGGCAAAGGCCAAGGGGCACCGCGCGGGCGAGAATCCGGCGCGCTGGCGCGGGCATCTCGATCAACTCCTGCCTAAGCGCCAACGGCTTTCGCGCGGACATCACACAGCATTGGCCTATGACGTCATGCCGGATTTCATGGCAGACCTGCGTGGACGCAGCGCGGTAGCTGCGCGGGCGCTGGAGTTCACCATCCTGACCGCCGCGCGCTCCGGCGAAGTGCTGGGCGCACAGTGGGATGAGATCGACCTTGAGAAGAAGGTCTGGATCATCCCGCCCGCGCGCATGAAGGCAGGGCGCGAGCATCGCGTGCCGCTGTCGCCCCGCGCGATGGAGATAGTGGAAGTAATGCGGGAGCAGGGAACGGAGGGTTTTCTGTTCCCCGGCCCCAAACCGAAGAAGCCGCTGTCGTCCATGGCGATGGCGATGCTGCTGCGCCGGATGAAGGCGGAGGTCACCGTTCACGGCTTCCGCTCGACCTTCCGCGACTGGGCATCGGAGACCACCGGCTTTCCGCACGAGGTCTGCGAATTGGCGCTGGCCCATACCATCGGCAACAAGGCCGAGGCCGCCTACCGGCGCGGCGACCTGTTTGACAAGCGCCGCAAGCTGATGGAAGCCTGGGCCAGCTATTGTGCGAAGAAGGCCAGCGACAAGGTCGTCCCCATCCCCAAGCGCGAGCAGGCGGCTTGAACCATGACCTATGGACGACGCTCGGTCTCGTTCGGGCGATAGCCCACGGGATCGGCGATCCAGCGGTTGACGGCGGATTCGTGCCAGCCCGCGCCGTGGATACTGATCGGCAACTGCCGAGGAAATGTACCCTCGGTGATCTTGCGATAGAGTGTCGAGCGGGACAGGCCCGTGCGGGCGAGAACGGTCTTCAGGCGGATGATACGATCAGGGCAATTCATGGGGACTTTCTTCCATTGGTTGGCAGTTGATGAAACCTCCCGAGAGCAAAGATTGGCGGCTTGCCGCTCCAACGCAAGAACATTTATGGTACATCGCAACATGGGATGCAGTCGGATAGATTGGGAAAAGGACGCCGTGACAAGGCAATGGAAGACATGGGACAAAGAGCCGCGACAAGAATAGCGAGGTCCCGGAAAGCGGCTCGAACCAGAGATATGCCGCCAATCGGATCATCGATGCATATGTCCGCCATGATCGTCGTGAATTTGCGTCGGAATCGGCGGTCGTTGCGCGCGAATCGCGCACATTGCCGGCTCAACTTGTTGCGCGCTATCGGGTTCTGGCTTTTCGACCCGGCTGAGGGCATCTTCACGCGATGAGCAACTCATTGCCGATCCGATTGCCCTGGTTACCCGATTTCCCCGATGTAGTGATCCACACAGATGTCCGCACACGTGATAACCATCCGGGCTACGCCGCCGCAAAGGCGGGGGATGCCGAGGCGGCCCTCATGCTGGCTTCCGATCTCCTGTCACATGAAGGAATTGCGCGTCTCCGGGACGTCATTGACCATCGGCCAACGCTGCTCCTGCCGGTCGTGGCAGACGAGTTGACGGGCTTTAACGCGATCCCGGATGCAATGGCGCAAGTGCTCGGCAACGAACTCGGCATCACTGTCGTTGCCGGTGAAATCGTCCAGACCAACAAGGTCGGCCATACCCGCGCCCCGGCGTTTCAGCGGCTGGTCACTCCGGCGACCTTCGAAGGGCGGGTGCAACCGGGTGCAAACTATGTGCTCGTTGACGACCACGTCGGCCTAGGCGGCACCCTCGCCAACCTGCGCGGCTACGTCGAGGCACGGGGCGGAGAGGTCATCGCGATCACGACCCTGACCGAGAGCCGGGATGCACGCAAAATTTCAATGCAGCCCCCAACCCGAATTGTGCTATGGGAGCGGCATGGCCAAGCACTTGACGACCTCTGGCAAAGCCAATTCGGCTACGGGATCGACTGCCTCACGGAAGTTGAAGCCCTCAACCTATGTCGTCAACACTCCGTTGCCGCCATCGAGGATTTCCTGGCTCAGGCAGCAGTCGAAGCACGTGGCCGAGGTCTCCAGACAGCGGTTGAGCCAAGCGACTGATTGAGGACGACTAAGCTTTGCATAGTCGCGGTCGAAACGCGGATGATAGCAACCGGTCCGCGCCGACTTTGGTAGGGTTTGTTGATTTCCGTTGAGAGTTGACCCGGGAGGGGCATAAATTTCCGCTGAGAAGTGACCCATGTTCTGACCTTCCCCTTGGCGGATTGGCTGGGGGGACGATGGAGTGATCGACATGGCGTTATTGAGCGTAATCCGGCGTTGGCATTTTCGTGAGGGGATGCCGATCCGGGAGATTTAGCGACGCACGGAACTGTCGCGCAACACGATCCGCAAGTACTTTCGCAGCGGTGCGGTTGAGCCCAGATTCAAGGAGCCCGACCAGCCGAGCAAGCTGGACCCGTTTGCCGAGAAGCTGGCGGGTTGGTTGCGGATCGAGGCTGGTCGCTCGCGCAAGCAGCGGCGCACGGTGAAGCAGATGCACACCGATCTCGTCGCCTTGGGCTTCGATGGTTCCTATGGCCGTGTTGCAGCCTTTGCGCGCAGCTGGAAGACCGACCGACAGCGTGATGCCCAGACCAGCGGGCGCGGTATCTTCGTGCCGCTGGTGTTCCATTCTGGCGAAGCGTTCCAGTTCGACTGGAGCGAGGACTGGGCGATCATTGCCGGCAAGCAGACCAAGCTGCAGGTGGCGCACACCAAGCTGTCGCACAACCGCGACATGCTGCGGCAGCTCTATGCGCTCCGCCGCTCGGGCAAGGTCGCGCTCACCGGCCGCCAGATGCAGATATTGGTGAAATCGAGCATGATCATGGAGGTCGGGGCGCATAACGAACGTCTCGACGCGCTCCTGCCCTTGCTCGAGACCGGCCTGCGGGCACCGGCCAACCTCGTGAAACTGCATCTCTCGGGCCATTTCTGCCATGCGCCGCGGCCCGAGCTTCTCGACATGATCGAGGATTGCGGCACGGTCATCGTCGACGAAGATCTCTTCACGGGGTTCTCCATCACGCCGGGACGGAAGCCTTCGATGAGCATATCGGCGCGGCTGACGAGCGCACGGGCCACGCCAAGGCCCGACGGGTTCTGGAGATCGGTCGCGATAGATCGTTTCGAACGGCCGAGGAGATCGTAGCGGGTCGGGAAATCGATCCCGAGCCCCGATTTTCCGGTGCGGTCGATCCGGATCACCTCGGCGCCGAGATCGGCCAGAAGCATCCCGCGGAATGGCGCGGGACCGACACCCGTGCGCATTTCCCGCCGCCACACAGGCGGCGGCGGGTGCGATGAGACCCGAGGGGCCGGGCGGCTCAGCCTGATCGAGCGGTACGGGAGAGGGCCGGTCCTAGAAAGAATAGCCGACCTTGGCACCGAAGATGCGCGGCTGGCCGGGATAGTCGCTGGCGGTCGAACCGAGCGCAAACACCGTCCGCCGATAATCGGTGTTGAAGACGTTTGTTACGAACCCGGTCACCTTGAACGCGCCGAAATCGACACTCGCGCGAAGGTCGAGCAGGCCGTAGCCATCTTCGCCGGACAGGCTCGATGCGCCGCCATATATCGGATTGGCCTCGCCGGGCTCGTGGAAGAAGTCGCTGAGCAGCGCATAGTCGGCCCGCAGCATCAGTTGCGAGTCCACGCCCAATGGCAGGCGCCATTCCGCCCCGACGTTGAGCGTATGCTTTGGCGCGCGGACGAGGCGGGTGCCCGAATAGATTTGCGCCGGCGTCGGCGTCGTCCCCGGCGCATTGGTGGTGTAGGTGTCATATTTGGCGTCGAGATAGCCATAGGCGACGCTGACGTCGAAATTGTCGCCCGGTTGCAATACCAGCTCGGCATCGATGCCCTTGACTGTCGAGGTCGCGGCATTGTCGATCAGCGATGCGGCGGCACCGCCGCCGAGGTCGACGATGCGCGACACCTGCAAATCGGTGTAGTCATAATAGAACGCCGCGAGATTGAGGCGCACCCGCCGATCCATGAATTCCGACTTGAAGCCGATTTCGTAAGTCTTGATCTGTTCGGGATCGAACAGGACATTGGCTTGCGAGGCGGCAAAGGGCACATATTGGAAGCCGCCCGATTTAAAGCCCGTCGAGTAGCTGGCATAGACATTGACGTCGGGCGAGACCTTGTAGGTCAGGACCAGACGCGGATCGAACGAGGTGTAGACCGCGCTGTTGGACACCGAGAAAGGCGCCGCGATCAGCGGGGCCGCGTCGGTCGTCGTCCCCGACTGGACCGCGCGCTTTTCATCGCGGGTGTATCGCGCGCCGACGGTGACATCGAAACTCTCGCCGAGATGCACTGTGGCCTGGCCGAAGGCCGCATAGCTGTCCGACTTGAAGTCGGCGATCGTAGCATCGGTCGCCGGGGTACCGGCCGCCGCGCGGACCGCGCTGTCGATGCCGAGCTGGAAGGTGTCGATGCGCAGCGACTTGTCGTGATAGTAGAAGCCCCCGACCACCCAATCGACCGCGCCGCCGAACGACAGCGCGCCGTCGGGGTTCGACGCCAGGCGGAACTCCTGGGTGAACTGCTTCGAACGCTCGCGGCCGAGCTGGTCGAGCACGCTCCGCGACGAGCCTTCAAGGTCGCGCGCTTCGTCGGTGGCGAGTTTGCGATAGCCGGTGATCGAGGTCAGCGAGGCGAAGCCGAGATCGAACTCGCCGCGCGCGATATAGGTTTGAGCTTCGCGGTCGAGCCTGGGGTCGACGGAGATATAGCCGCTGTTGCCGCCCGGATTGACGATGGGCGTCCGCCCCGGGGCACTGAGGAAGATCGCTGCCGGGTTGGCCGGGGTTCGCACCAGGGTGATAGCATTGACGACCGGGCCGCTGCCGCGGTTGAAGCCGGCAAACGCCGCCTCGTCGCCATCAGTCGTATATTCGGCGGTCAGTTCGATGCGCACAGCATTGCTGGGCTCGAAGGCCAGCTTGGCACGGCCGCCCGTATTGTCGATGCCCTGGAAGGTCGTGCCGGTCGTTAGATTGGTGAGATAGCCTTCGCGATAATCGCGCCACCCGGAGACGCGAAACTGGACCGTGCCGCTGCTGATCAGCGGGCCGCCGACCGCGCCAAAGACATTGTAGCCATTGTAATTGCTGACCCCTGCCTCGACCTGCCCTTCGAAACTGGACGTCGGCGACTTGGTGATGACATTGATCGCGCCGCCGATCATGTTGCGGCCGTACAGCGTGCCCTGGGGACCGCGCAACACCTCGATTCGCTCGACATCGCGCAACGACGCAAAGGACCCGCTGGCGCGCCCGAGATAGACGTCGTCGACGAACACCCCGACCGAGCTTTCCGAACCGGGATCGAACGAGGGTGCTGTCAGTCTAATGCGAACTGGTCTCCACGCCGCTCAGTTCCCCCTTCCCTACCAACAGCCTAGGCGAACAGGTTTTGCCACTCGGCCAAGGCGGCCGAGCGTCGCTTCTTGTAGGTCTGCGACGATGAAATAGCCGTTCGGCACTTCGCTATCGGCGTCGATCGCAGTCTGAAGGGCGGTCCAGTCATATGTGTAACCCCCGACCGTGACGGTCAGGCTCGCCGCCGCGGCCGGCGCAGAGACCTTTGCGACGCCCCCGGACGCCACCGGCGCCGCTGGCGGCAACTGTACCATCGGACGACTGCCTTCGCCGGCGCTCCCGCCAAAGCCAGCCTGCGCCGCGAAAGGGGCCGCGCCGAGCACCGCCGTTCCGGCGGCAACGCCCATCCATTTCAATTGTCCTGCCATCTCTTCTCTCCCAGCTTCGTTGCACATCGTTGAAACGAAAGGGCCGCGCGGCCGGTCGGTCAGGGTGTGGCGCCGGCATTCCCGAAATGAACCTTGAGCAGATGATCCAGCTGCGCCTTGCGAAATCCCGGCGCGACGGCGGAGCGCGGCGAGAGCCACGCGAGCCGGTCGTCATCCTCGGAATATCGCGGCCAGTCGGGTACGAGCGAACAACGCGGCGCGCCGCCTTTCGCAAAAGCGACCCAGCAAGCCGACATCGCCTCGCCGAAACGGCGATCTTCATCATCGACCGGTCCCGCAAGCGAGGCGAAATAGTCGAGCGTGCCAAAGAGATAAGGGATTTCGGAGCCGTGCGCGGCGCCCTTAGCCTGGTCGCGGCGCGCGGCGGCGACATAGTCGAAATGATAGAGATAGGAGGGGGACCCGCCTGCTGTTCGGGCCGCGAGCCAGCGCGCCGGCGCGACGAACCACGCATCGCCAAGGATCTGCCGGGCCAGTTCGTCGTCGGCGAGCGCCGAGCCGTAAGCCGCGCGGCCCGCGGACGGATCGAAACCAAGATAGGTCAGCGCCATTGCAGGTGGCACGCCCATCGCGAGGATCACGCTCGCCTCGTTGCTGTTCGCGCCGATGAGCAGTGGCACGTCGATTATTTCTTTTCGCGCGAAGGTGCGCCAGGGCGCCTCGCGAACAAACATTCCATCGAGGATCGGACCGGGCATCGCCCCCGGAACGCGCTCCTCGCCCGCCGCGACAAGGGCGGCAGCGGGGAGCGCGCGCAAATCTGCCAGCGTCGCGTCCGCCTCCGCACCGGCGCGGCCGGCCAGAGCAAGGCCCGACCGCTCCTGCTGAGCGAGCGGGGCCGGATCGAGAAGGCCGACTCCGGACTGGACGATCGCGCGCGCGAAGAGCCCCTTGGCCTCGGGCTGCGCGAGGATCGTCGTGACGCCGATCGCGCCGGCGGATTCGCCGAACAGCGTGACCTCAGCCGGATCGCCGCCGAAAGCCGCGATGTTCTTTTGCACCCAGCGCAGCGCGGCGAGCTGGTCCATCAGGCCATAGTTGGCAAGCGCTTCGCCGCGAGGTTTCCCAGCGTTAAGCGCTGGATGCGCGAAATAGCCGAGCGCACCGAGACGGTAGTTGATCGTCACGAGTATGACGCCTTGCCGCGCGAATGCCGAGCCGTCGAAAGCGGGAAAGGTGCCCGATCCCACGACATGTGCACCGCCATGAATCCACAGCATGACGGGAAGTTTCTTCGCACCTGCCGGTCGCCAGATGTTCAGCTGGAGGCAATCCTCGGACTGGTTGTCGGCGACGCCGCCGGCGACAAGGGCAGGACGCACCGTCTGCGGGCAGGCCGGCCCGAGTTTCGACGCGTCGCGCACTCCCTTCCAGCGCGCTGGGGCATGCGGAGCGCGCCAGCGCAGCGCGCCTACCGGTGCGGCGGCGAACGGGATATTGAAGAAGCGCTCGATCCCTGCCTCGCTGGCACCGGCGAGCTTTCCGGCAGCCAGCTTCACCTGAGGGGCGGCCGCCGTCTGGCCGGCCGCAGGCAAGGCCGCTATCGCCGCCCAGACCATTGCTATCGCAGATAGGTGCCGCATATCGGCCTCCTTCGCTTTCCGGCGGCGCATGGTCCGCCGGGAACGAGCTAGAACGAGATACGCCCCTCGACCCCGATGACGCGCGGCTGGCTGTAGCGATTGATCGTCGGCGCCTGAGCAACATAATAGATCCTGTCGAACAGATTGTTCGCAAAGGCGCTGATGCTGACTTTTCCAAACTCGACCCCGACGCGCAGGTTGACGAGGACATAATCGTCGAGATCGACCGAGGTCGCGGTCAATTCCTGCTTTCCACCCCATTGGCCGCTGACGAGAATGTTGCTGGTGAGCGACACATCATTTGCTATCGGATAGCGGAGGTTGAGGTTGGCCGACGCCAGCCAGTCGGGCACTTGCGCAAGATCGAGACCATCATAGCGCCCGCTCTTGACCTCGCCGCCCTGACGCGAGCCGCTGAGCGCGAGACGCCCATTGCCTTGGCCGATATCAAAGCCCTGGCTATATTCGGCCTCGATGCCCCAGCTCTTCGCATCGCCCGCGTTGGTGAGGTAGGCAACCGCGGCGACCGGACACGCCGCATTGGTGAGCGCGCAGCCATCGTCGACCTGCGCGATCAGGTCCGACAGATCGGTGTAATAGCCCGCGATCGCAAAATAACCGCGGCGCACCGGGCTGCCCTTTACGCCGGCTTCATAGCTGGTGCTGTTTTCGTTGCCGAACAGCACCTGCACCGGGCTCGGCGCACGGGGATCGGAAAGGCGCGTATTGAAGCCACCGGCGCGATAGCTGCTGCCGACCTTGGCATAAACGAGAATGTCGCGCGCAAGCTTGTATGAGAGCGTCGTGTTATAGGAAAGATTGTCGGCATCGATGCTGTCGTCAATGACCCGCGCCGCGCCGCCGGTCGGCAGACCCGTGCCGAGATCGTAAAGCCGCGCCGTGATGCTGCGGCTGTCGCGCGTATAACGCAGTTCGCCCGTGACATTGAGGCTGTCGGTCAGATCGAACCCAAGCGACCCGTAGGCGGCATAGCTTTCGAAATGGAGCCGCGCAGGCGCGATGTTGCCCGGCGATGGATTGGCTAGCGTCGGCCTGCGAGTCGTCGCCACCGAAAAATCGCTGTCGAGCAGGAGCATTTCGGCTCCGACCAGCCAGGTCAAGCGGTCGCTCGAACCGCTGACATGGATGTCCTGCGAGAAATTGTCGGTCGTATCAATGACATAGGAAGCGGTGCTCGGGTCGAGCGGGGTCAACGCCCCGACCTCGCCAGCGGCGCGGGCGCGGGCCAGTTCGGCCGGGCTGATCGCGTCATTGTCGAGATCATATTCCGAATGCCGCTTGCGGAACGACGTCGTCGAAGTGAGATCAGCGCCGCCGAGATCGACGCGGACGATCGCCTGCAGCCCGTCGACGTCCTGCGATGCGCGCGGGGCGGTGCTCCACGGATAACGGAAACGATCCTGGATATAACCGCCTGGAAAGCCCGGCGTGCCGGCGGGTATGAAAATCTGGTAGTGGATCGTCGGCGTCGTAAGACGCTGCGTTTCCGCCATGATGACGGCATCGACCGGACCGCGCTTGATGCGGATCTGCCCGCGAATGCCATGCCCCTTCTGCCGGTCGAAATAGACGTCGTTGTCGGGATTGTAGAAGAAACCCTTGTCCTGCTCGACAAGGTCGCCGCTGAGACGCATCGCGATGCCGTCTCCGAGCGACACGTTGACCGCGCCCTGCGTCTGGAAGCTGTTGTTCTCGAAGCCGTAGCGCGCGCTCACCCAACCACCGAAATTCAAGTCCGGTTCGGCCGAGATGATATTGATCGCGCCGCCGACCGCGTTGCGACCGTAAAGAGCCCCTTGCGTGCCGCGCAGCACCTCGACCCGACCGATGTCGAGCAAGTCGAGGCGGGTGAAGTTGCGCCCGCCGACCGGGCCGCCCGCGATATAGGCGCCGTTGCGATAGAGCCCGACGCTGGGATCACCGTTTGTCGCGCGCGCGGTCGAGGAAGCACGGATCGAGATTTCCGAGGTGACCGACGAATTGAGATTGTTGAAGCGGACGCTCGGCTGGTCGGCAAGCAACTCGCCGCTGCCCGTCGCCCCGCCGCGATCGGTCAAGGCCGTGATATCGATGACCGACGCCGCGGTCGGAACATCGGCGAGGCGCTCCTCGCGGCGACGCGCCGTGACGACGATCGCTCCATCGTCGCCCGCTTCCACCGTATCGGCCGGGAGCGCCTCGGGAGCCGCCTCCTGCGCCGATGCGGGCGTGGCCGCGGCAACCACCCATATTGCAGCCGTGCAGAAAAGAAGGTGCGCCTGACGTCCCATAAAATCTCCCATCGCTCTTTTGGTATTTATTATCGATAATTTTGTGCAGCAGGACGCGCGAGTCAAGCCGGAAAGATCGATGGGAAAGCTGGGATCAGTGCTGAGACGGCGCGAGAGCAGCCAAAAGATCGCGAACCGCTTGCGCCGTAGCGGCAAGTAGCGGCGGCTCGATCACAGATAAATTATCGGTAGGCGCGTGATGATGCCGGTGGGCGCCAAATATACCGGCGTGGCGGAGATATCCCGCTCGCACGACCTCCGAGAGCTCGCCCGCGGTCCCTTCGGAGGATCGGTACGCCATTTCCAGACCTGGCAGCCCCCTGAAAATCTCGCGCGCGCGTTCCACGAACTCCGGCGAGGTCATCAGAAAACGATAGGGATCGGCGCTCGGCAGCGGCAGCAGGCGCCCTGGCATCTCCTGATAATCACGGGTCGCGACGTTGGCGCCGAGATGCAGCCAGAAATCGGTCTCGGCCGGCGGCGGACCGACCTTCTCGATGATATGGCTGGCACCCAGATTCTCATATTCATGCCCGCTGTTGCAGACGAAGAGCAGGCTATGCTCGCTAAAAATGCGCGGCATCCAGTCGGCAAGCGCCAGCCAGATCGCGATTCCCGGACCGCGCTCGCCTGCGCAATCGGTCCAGCCCGAACGCGGTGTCGAGACAGCGAGCCACGGGCGGCCCGCGCGAACACGCCGCCCCACGACATTGTCGGCAGGACGCACCCCGCCGCGCCCCATAAGAACCAATCTGGCTGACCGGCCATGCCGCGCGGCCTCGACGACCGGCGCCGATCGTTTCGGCGCAAGCAAAGCCAGCGGCTTGTCGGAAAGCGGCGCATCGGCCGGAGTATTGAGGAGAAGCGCTTCGCCGCTTGGCCCCGTTGTAACGAGGATGACGGCCGCCGCGCCGCGCGTGAACGCGTCGGCAAGCGGCTCGCGCACCGCCCGGTCGATAAGACTCGACCAGCGGCGATGGGATAGCCGGACCACGGCGATCGCGCCGTCGAGGCGCGCAGACGTCTCGGCGAGCCGCAGCGGCGCGTCGATCCCGTCATCGGCGGTCTCAATCCCAAGCGGCTGCGCCAGGAGCGGAATCCGCAGATCGTCGATCACCAGTTCGCAGCGTTCGGTTTCGAACCACGGCACGTTGAACGATTGCCGCTCGACAGAAAACCCGGCCGCATCGAGGCGCCTCGCAACCCAATCGGCGGTCCATCGATCGCCTGCTCCGCCCGATTGCTTGTTGCCCGCCTCGGCATAGGCTTTGACGTCCGCGAACAATCTCTCGGGCCCGAACATCATTTCATCCCCGGAAGCGGCGGCGGACGGCGCCGCTTGAAATGTCAACGGCGCGACGAACCCTGCCTTGAGGAGCGTGCGCCGATCGGTCGCGGACCGCCTCACGTCGCCTTCGCCCGGCGACGTCCGGGTTTGGGCTTGGCATGACGCGCCTTATATTCCTCGAGCGCCTGCCCGAAACTGCTCTGCGTGACGCCAATCAGTTCGCGCGCTGCGGCATCCGCCGCATCGCCGTCACGCGCCACGATGTGACGGCAAAGCTCGTCGTAAAGGATTGCAGACTGCCTCCCCGCTTCGTTCCCATGCGTCTCGATATAGCTGTTGGTATAGACATTGTGCTGCCAGCGCGCGAGCAGCGCGACGCGGTCGAGCAGCTCAAGCGCAAGCGGCGCATTGGTGCGCTTCGCGATGAAGCGGCCGATCCGGTTAGACACCTTGATATGCTCGAACGTATTCTCCGTACGCTGGGTGACATCCTTATATTCGACAAGCCGGTGCATCAGCTCGCGCCCGTCGCGATCCGACATTTCGGCCGCCGCAAGGCGGCAGACGACACCAAAAAGGGACTTCCAGAGCTCATAGACCTCGTTCGCGGCATGCTCGTCGACGTCGATCACATAGGTGCCGCGCCACGGCACGACCTTGACCAGCCCGATCCGCGCAAGATGCCGGAACGCCTCGCGTACCGGCGCATGACTGACGTCGAAGCGCGCGGCGATTTCGCGTTCACGCAACCATGCCCCCGGCGGGATCCGCCATTCGACGATATCGTCGGTTAGCAACCGCGCGATCACGCGGTCATGCGTCGGCGCCTGTTCGTCTTCGGTCTTGGTCGTGGCCATTTCTCTCCAGTCGGCTTCTCGCTCCCGGTGCCATCCTAATCGGGTGACACCCACGCGCAAATGAGGATTGCAGTTCAAATTATTATCGATAATATTTGCAAAGACAAGCATTTGAAAATGGGAGCCGGACTTGAAGCGCATCACCCCCCTTCTCCTTCTCGCCGCCTGCACGGCTACACCGCCCGCCCAGGCCGAGCCCGCCCCCCTTCCCGGCTGCGCCGCAGCGCTCGCATATTCCAAGGCGCATGGCGGCCTCGCGCTGCTCGTGCTCGAGGATGGCGCGGTGCGCTGCCGCACGCCCGACATCTCGACGCCGCAGGAACTCTGGTCGGGAACGAAGAGCCTCGTGGGGCTTATGGCAGCCGCGGCGGTCCAGGATGGACTCCTTGTCCTAGACGAGAAGGCTTCCGACACGCTTGCCGAATGGCGGAGCGACCCCGGAAAATCAACAATCACGCTGCGCCAGCTACTCAGCATGACCAGCGGCCAGCCGTCGGCGATCGGCCGACCGCAGGGCTATGCGGATTCGCTGAAAGTGCCACTGTCCGCGGCGCCCGGCACCCGCTTCCAATATGGGCCGACGCCGCTCCAGATTTTCGGCGAGGTCATGCGGCGTAAGCTCAAGGCGACCGGCCAGAATCCCGATCCGCAGGAGTATCTCGACCGGCGGCTGCTCGTACCGCTCGGCGTGCGGACCGGCGAATGGCGCAAGGGAGCCGACGGCAAACCGCTGATGCCGCAGGGCCTCGTCCTTGCCGCGAGCGAATGGGCCAAGATCGGCGAGTTCGTACGCGCGGGGGGCAAGCAGGACGGCAAGCCGCTTGTCGATCCGGTCGCTTTCGCGGACCTTTTCGAGGGCAGCAGCGTCAATCCCGCTTACGGCCTCACCTGGTGGCTGCCGCGCCCCAGCCTCTCGAACGATCCTGTCACCCGCGCGACCGACATCACCGAGCATTCCACCGAACTCCCCGCCGACATGGTCGTGGCTGCGGGCGCCGGCGACCAGCGCCTCTATGTCATTCCCTCGCGCCGCCTAACGATCGTCCGGCAGGCGAAGCTCGACATCATGGCGCTCGCTGCGGGCAAGAAAAGCGGCTGGTCCGACACCCGCTTCCTAGAGCTTCTCCTCGCCGATTAGTCCTGCCATCCGGTGGCGAGTCGAACGGAATAGATTTGTCCCGCTGTCTAATTTTGACCCTACGCTGCGCAGGCTTCGCGGCACCCCTAATGGAAACTGCGACGGGACGCCCTTATGGTCGCTGAGGCAGGAAAACCGCAGCGAGAATTGACCTCCGTCCTGAGTTGAGATGTTGTGCAGTTGGGGATTTGCAGACGAGAAATGAACGAGGTCGATGATCAACTGTCGCAGCGGCTCGATCGCGCTGAATCCTGCGCCCTTTTCACGTTTTACGTTGTTAAAGGCTTCTAATCGGCGAAACATATGCTCCATTGTCATCGACCAGAGATTCTCCTTCGATTACACATCGTAGACGAGTGGCTGGATTGTGGTGCGAGCATAGACCGCGATCGATCGCATCCGCGCCCCCTTGTAACCATCCCTGGTAAAGCGCAGGTCAAACCGCGCGCGGCGCCATGCCAATTGGCAACTAACCGCGGAACCTGAAATTCGAAGCGAAATATTCGATCGACTCCGAGGCCTGCGTTCCGTGCCGAAAGCGTCTCTCCTCTTCAAAGTCGATCGAGGGAACCAGATGGATGAACTGATCATTCGCATAAAGCGAGATCAACGCCTCGGGGTCGAGCCCACCGGACCGCTGGCCCGCCATCGTGTTCGCCGCCTGGATTGCGGCACCGATCAGCACATCGGCCAGTTGCACCGCAGGACTCGCTTTTGAGTCGATCTGGGTACGCGGCCAACGGCATCGCGCTCGTCGCAGGCGATCCGGTGGTGGCGATCGATCGTCTGGGCAAGACGGTGACGACGCGCGGCGGCGTCACCGAAGGCTATGACCGGCTGCTGATCGCGACCGGCTCGACGGTCTCATCCTCTCGGGATCGGTCGCGGTCGACCATATTCCGGCGGGCGGCGACCCCGCCGGGCTGATCGCGGCGTTGAATTCGCCGTTCGAACCCGCGCGCACCCCGTTCGACTGGCTGAGCCGCGACGAGGCCGAGGTCGACCTCTATCTCGCCGATCCGCTCTGCGGTTTCGGCCTTACAGACGCGAGCTTCGCCTCGCTCGCCGCCGCGGGGCCGCGCCTCGCCGATGCGGACGCGCTCGCGGCCATTCCGGCGAGCCTTCCCATTTACATCTTCTCGGGCGACATGGATCCGCTCCACTGCGTTCTCGGCGGCGTGACGCCGCTGATCGAGCGCTACGAAGCGGCGGGCAAGACCGTCGAGAGCCGCCTCGATGCGGGCGGCCGCCACGAGATGCTGAACGAGACCAATCGGGCCGAGGTCGTGGGCGACCTCTGGCGCTGGCTCGAGCCGCTCCTGTCCGAAGGGAAAGGCTGAGACCCGCCGCCACGCCCGCCGACCGATCCACAATGATAAACAATCGGGAGACGGACTATGAAGACGGTTATCAGCACGCTTTTGAAAGCGGGGGCGTTGCTCGCCGCCGCGCTGGCCGCCACGCCGGCGATGGCGTGGGATATCTGCTGGACGAACTGCGATTTTACGCGGACCAGATATCCGATCGTCCTCGAACATGGGCTCGCGGGCTTTAACGAGCTGGGCGGCGTCCTCCCCTATTGGAACGGCATCCCCGAGAATCTGCGATCGGCCGGCGCCGAAGTCTATGTGACGCAGGTCAACCCGTTTAACAGCTCGGTCGTGCGCGGCGAGTCGCTCATCGCCCAGTTCGATGACATCCGAGCCATCAAGGGCAATAACAGCCTCAAATTCACCTGATCGGGCACAGTCAGGGCGGCCTCGGCATCCGCTATGTCGCCGCAGTGCGCCCCGACCTCGGCGCCTCATTGACCACCGTCGGCTCGCCGCGCAAGGGCTCGGACCTCATCACCTTCGACGTCAATGGTCAGCTCGTTCCGACGCCTGCCACCAACGCCTTCAGCAATTTCGTCAGCATGGTCTGGAGCTCCCTCGGCGGCAGCCCCGACCCGATCAGCATCACCGCGGTGCTCAAGAATTTCTCGCCGGCGGGAATCGCGGCCTTCAATGCGAGTTTCCCGGCGGGCATGCCGACGACGTCCTGCGGCCACCCGCCCAGACACATGACGGGTTTCTCGAAGTTTTCGGGAAGGACGAAAGCCCCCAGTTGATCGACGCACTTTCGGCTCTGGCGGATGGCAAAGCAGTGGACCTATTTGCGCATTCGCCGAACCTGTTATTCGAAAAGTTTCATCCGCATTTGACGGAGGAACTGCCGCAAAAGATGCATTATCCGCGCGCCTCGATGCAGGCGGGTTGGCTGACCTGTCTCGATCCATTCTTGGGTGGGACTAGCGTCTCAAGACCGTGGCGATCGTACTGCTACTCATCTTTCGATTGCTCCGTTTCGAACGCCCGCTTGCCCTTCCGTTTCCACAGTACCAGCGCCTGCTCCCGTTCTTCGCCCTTCAACTTGGACGCGACAGTGAGGAACGCACCATAGAGCGTGGCGCGGTCATCGTCGGCAAGATCGACAAGCCCAGCTTTCACGACCAAGCCGCCGAGTTCGATCAGTTGCCGCGTGCGTTCGCGGCGCTTGACCTGCCATTCGCGCATGTCGGTTCGCGCCTTTGCTGCCTCAAGCCGATGCCGCGCCGCCGTCAAGCGGGAGAGTGCCATCCGGCTGGCTTTGAGGTCCATCACCACGCTTGCGCGCCTTGCTCTGAAAGAAGGCCGCACCCCGCTCGCGCCACGCCTCCTTCCTCTGGGCTTCGCTGGTTTCCGCGATGACCAGCAGCGCGCCGACCAGCGTTTCCGCATCGGTCGCATCGGCTCCCGTAGCGATCACCAACTCGCCGAGCTGTTGCACGCGGCGTTCTTTCAGTTGCTTCGCCTTGTCGGCGAGCGCCTTCAGTTCCGAATCAAAGTCACGGGGTTTGCGCATCGAAGTTCTCTCGTTCGAGGTGATGCGCTGATGATAATATCGATGCTGTCCCAATGCTGTAGAGTCGTCGAGACGGCCTGATACCGGATAGTCCCGAGCAGGATTTTATCATGGGAGGGCGCGCTTATACGTCGTGCCGACGGTGCGCTCATGGCGTAGATGGATTGCCGTCATGGCGATCTTCCACCTCTCCGTCAAAGTCATCAGCCGGTCGAGCGGGCGCAGCGCGGTCGCCGCTGCTGCTTATCGCGGGGCCGAGCGGCTGCACGACGAACGGCTCGACCGCGACCATGACTTCACCAACAAGGACGGAGTCATCCATTCCGAAGTGCTGCTGCCGGAAGGCGCGCCGGAGGAATTTGCCGACCGCGAAAAGCTCTGGAACGCGGTCGAGGCCGCCGAGAAGCGCAAGGACGCCCAGCTTGCCCGCGAGGTCGAATTCGCGATTCCGCGCGAACTCAGCAAGGAACAGGGCATCGAGCTGGCGCGGGAGTTTGCCGAGGCCGAGTTCGTCGAAAAGGGCATGATCGCCGACCTCAATGTCCATTGGGATATTGGCGCGGACGGCCAGCCCAAGCCCCACGCGCATGTCATGCTTACCATGCGCGAAGTCGATAAAGATGGCTTCGGCGCGAAGGTGCGTGAGTGGAACAAGGCCGAACTGGTGGAGCAGTGGCGCGAGCGCTGGGCCGATCATGTCAATCAGCGGCTGGCCGAACTCGACATCGACGCGCGCGTCGATCACCGATCCTTGCAGGCACAGGGCATTGCGCTGGAGCCGCAGGACAAGATTGGCCCCGCCGCTTCGCGGATGGGCGTGCGCGGACTTGAGGCCGAACGGATCGAGGAACACCGCGCTGTAGCGCAGCGCAATGGCGAGCGGATCATCGCCAACCCGGCTGTAGCGCTTGACGCGATCACGCACAGCCAGGCCACCTTTACGAACCGCGACCTTGCCATGTTCGTGCATCGGCACAGCGACGGGAAAGAGCAGTTCGATTTGGCCATGAGCGCGGTTCGCGGATCATCTGACCTTGTCGCACTGGGCAAGGACGGACGCGGCGAGGACCGGTCCACATCGCGCCAGATGATCGAGACCGAGCAGCGGCTTGGCCGCGCTTCGGAATTGCTGGCGGAGCGCGAGCGGCATCAGGTCGAAGATCATGGCCGGGAAGGAGCGCTGGCGCGCGCCGAGACACGCGGGCTGGTGCTGTCCGGGGAGCAGCGCGCGGCGTTCGAGCATGTCACCGATAGTCGCGGCCTCAATGTTGTCGTCGGCTATGCCGGAACCGGCAAGAGCGCGATGCTGGGCGTCGCGCGCGAGGCATGGGAGAGCGCGGGCTATACCGTTCGAGGCGCGGCACTGTCCGGCATTGCCGCCGAGGGGCTTGAACACGGTTCGGGCATCGCATCGCGCACCATCGCCAGCCTTGAACACCAGTGGGGCCAAGGCCGCGAATTGCTCACCGCGCGCGATGTGCTGGTCATCGATGAAGCAGGCATGGTCGGCACGCGCCAGATGGAGCGCGTCCTTTCTCATGCCGCCGATGCAGGCGCGAAAGTTGTCCTGGTCGGCGACCCGCAACAGCTCCAGGCTATCGAAGCCGGAGCCGCCTTCCGTGCGATCCACGAACGGCATGGCGGCGTCGAAATCAGCGAGGTTCGCCGTCAGCATGACAGCTGGCAGCAGGACGCCACGCGGCACCTTGCCACCGGGCGCACCGGACTTGCCATTCAGGCCTATGACGAACGCGGCATGGTTCATGCTGCCGACACGCGGGAAGCGGCACGCGGCGAACTGATCGAGCATTGGGATCGTGACCGGCAGGCCAGCCCCAGCGATACGCGGATCATTCTCACCCACACCAATGACGAGGTGCGCGAACTCAATGAGGCTGCGCGTGGACGACTGCGCGATGCCGGTGAGCTGGGCAACGACGTGTCGATCAAAGCTGATCGCGGGGAACGCGCGTTCGCATCCGGCGACCGCATCATGTTCCTGCGCAATGAGCGGGGCCTGGGCGTCAAGAACGGCACCCTTGGCACCGTGGAGCAGGTGACGCCGCAGCGCATGGCCGTGCGTACCGACGATGGCCGCAACGTGGCTTTCGATACGAAGGATTATGCTCACATCGATCACGGCTATGCCGCGACGATCCATAAGGCGCAGGGCATGACCGTGGACCGGGCGCATGTGCTGGCGACGCCGGGCATGGACAGCCATGGTGCCTATGTGGCGATGTCACGCCACCGTGACGGTGTGGCTCTTCATTATGGGCGCGACGACTTCGCCGATCAGTCGAAACTGGTCCGCACGCTGAGCCGCGAGCGCGGCAAGGACATGGCGATCGACTACAAACCCGAGCAGCAGTTCGCCGAGCGGCGCGGCATTACCTTCCGTGAACGTATCGTCGAAATTGTCCGGCAGTTGCCGAAACGGGCGAAGTCCATCTTCGCTGGTTTCCGGCCTCAGGCTAACACGCTCGAAGCTCTGCCAACGGATCAGGCTGGCCTTTCCGATCAGCGCCGCGCCGTCGAACGCTATGCGCGTGCCGCCGCTGACATCGGACAGATGCGCGAGCAGGGATTGCCGGTCCTGCCACATCAGAGCGACGCGCTGGAGAAGGCTGGGAAGGCGCTCGATGCGATCCGGCCCCATGGCGCAACCGACCTCGCCAGCGCCTTGCAGCGCCAACCCTCGCTCGCGCGTGAGGCCGCCGATGGTCGCAGCCAGGGCGCAATCCGCGCCATGCAGCTTGAGGCCGAAATCCGCGTCGATCCCGCGCAGCGCGCCGACCGCTTTGTCAGCGACTGGCAGCGGCTTGGGCAGGCGCGCCAGGCCATGCAGCGCGCTGGCGACAGCAACGGTGCGCAGAGGCTCACCAATCGCATGGCGGACATGGCCAAGGGTCTGGAGCGCGACGCGCAGGTTGAATCCCTGCTGCGCAGCCGCACCCGCGAGCTTGGCATCAAGACAGAACTCGGTCGCGATCTGGCCCGCGACCTTGCCGCGTCAATCTCGATGGAGCGGAGCCGGTCAATCGGCATGGGCCTGTAGGAGAAACGCGATGGTTACCGATACCGATGACGTAGAACTGACCTTGGACATTGAGTCGGAACCCGAACCCGACCCGCCCGTCCCGGAGGCCGCAGGCGATCCCGCCGCCGAGGCGTTTGCCCGCCTTGAAGGAGAACTGGCTCTCATGCGCCGGGCGGTTCAGCATCTCGCCTCCGAACGCGCAGACATTGTCATTCCCGACTATGGCCCGACCCTTAGCGATATGACCAAGCGGATGAGTACGATAAGCGAGAGCCTGAAGGGCATGGCTGGTCATCCGGCGATGCAGATGACCCCTGACAGCATTGGCCAGCGGATCGTCGCCGCAGCAGAAGCCGCGCGGCGCAGCGATCAGGACAGGATCAGTCAGGCCCGCAGCGACTTGAACCACGCCGCCCAGGAAATGCGGAGCATCACGGCCCATGCGCGCACCGCTGCCGAACAACGGCAGCAGCTCTGCAAGGTGGCAGGCGGGGCCTTTCTGGCAGGCATCCTGCTATGGTCATTCCTTCCCGGCACCATTGCCCGCGCCATGCCGGAAGGCTGGCGCTGGCCAGAGCGCTTGGCGGCGCGGATGGTTGGCGCATCCACGCGCTGGGACGCGGGTGTGCGGCTGATGCAGAGCGACAGCCCTGAGGCCTGGAATGCACTGGTGCAGGCCGCTGACATCCAGCGCGACAATCGCGATGCCATTGACACTTGCCGGAAGTCCGCTGCAACCTCGCAGCAGCCAGTGCGATGCACCGTCAAGATTCGGGCACTCGGTAAATAGGGCTGTGACTACATTGCGTGGGAATCAGGATTCGTGCGAATCACGTACGCACAGGCCCGCATTGCCAGTTCGCTGAAGTGGGACCGTAAATGGGACCGAAATCGCTGCGCAGTCTTAAGATGCTGCAAAACCACAATAAAAAGTATCGAAGTGGCGGAGACGGAGGGATTCGAACCCTCGGTACCGGATTTACCAGTACGACGGTTTAGCAAACCGTTGGTTTCAGCCACTCACCCACGTCTCCAGGCCGTGCGGCAGGCGCGCGCTATAGCGAGGGGGTGGGGGGGTCGCAAGGGGCTGCGTCGCCCCTTTTACGACTCGTTTCGTCGCAAAACAGATTCGCTTCGCCGCGCGTTCATTGCCGCTTCACGGCGAAAGGACTCTCCTGCGCCCTGGACGTAATCCCGGATGCGGGAACGGAGGGAAATCATGCGCTTGTTCGCCCATCTGACGCGGCGCGGCTGGATCGCCGCGATCGGCGCCGCCGCTTTCGTCGCTGCGCCTGCTGCGGCGCAAATCCAGACGATCGACCCCAATGCGGGGATCGACGCCGATCTTGCCCAACCGGCCGCGACCCCTGCCGAAACGCCGGGCGAGCCCGCATACGACAATTCGACGACCTATACGCCGACCCCGCCCGCCGGCGCGCCGGCCGAGGTCGCGCCCGAATGGACCGACCCGGTCGTGACCAGCGGAAACGCCTCGACCGCCGCAACCCAGGCCTCGGCCAATCCCGAAGTCGCCGCGGTGCAGGGCGATACCTACAAGAAGGACGACCTGATCGGCGCGGCCGAGGGTGTGTTCGGCAAGGGTGCCGAAGGCCTCGCGCGGATGATCGAGGACCTGCTCAAGAAGCAGGGTGAGCCCAATGCATATATCGTCGGGCGCGAGGCGGGCGGCGCGTTCGTCGTCGGCGCGCGCTATGGCTCGGGCACGCTGCACCACAAGGTAGAGGGCGAGAAGCCGGTCTACTGGACCGGTCCCTCGATCGGGTTCGACGCGGGAGCCAACGCGGGCAACACCTTCGTGCTGGTCTACAACCTTTACGACAGCGAGGAGCTGTTCGAGCGCTACCCGGCGGGCGAGGCTGCGGCCTATGCCATCGGCGGGCTCAACGCGTCGTACATGCGCAAGGGTGATGTGGTTCTGATCCCGATTCGCGTCGGCGCGGGCCTGCGGCTCGGCGTGAACGCGGGCTACATGAAGTTTTCGAAGAAGCAGCGCTGGCTCCCGTTTTGAGCCGTTAAGAAATTCTGCCCTTCGGATCGCGGGGGCCGCAGCGGGAAGCCGTTGCGGCCTTTCGCATATCCGCTTAGGCGCGCTGCCATGCTCGACCGTCTCGCTCCCCAGGCTCCCGACGCGCTGCTCGCGCTGATCAAACTCCACCGCGAAGACCCGCGGACCGACAAGATCGACCTCGGCGTCGGCGTCTATCGCACCGGCCAGGGCGCAACCCCGGTCTTCGGCGCAATCAAGGCAGCCGAGAGAAAGCTGGTCGAGACGCAGGATTCGAAGGCCTACCTCGGCCCCGAAGGCGACATGGGTTTCGTCGAGGCGCTGATGCCCTACGTCTTCGGCGCCGAAGACCCGACGATGGGCGGCCGGATCGAGGGGATGCAGAGCCCCGGCGGCACCGGCGCGGTGCGCCTCGCCGCGGCGCTCGCGAAGGCGGCGGGCGTGCGCCGCGTGCTCCTCGGCATGCCGAGCTGGCCGAACCACGCCCAGATCCTCGCCGATCTCGATCTCGAGGTGCTGCCGTTCGCGCACGCCAAGGCCGATGGCACGGCCGATATAGAGGCGGTGCTTGCCGCGATCGAAGGCGCGGCCGAGGGCGACGCGATCCTGCTCCACGGGTGCTGCCACAACCCGACCGGGATCGACTATTCGAACGCGCAGTGGGACCAGATCGCCGCCGCGCTCGCCGCGGGCAAGCCGCTCGCCATCCTCGACCTCGCCTACCAGGGCCTCGGCGCAGGGATGGACGAGGACGCCTATGGCCTGCGCGCGGTGCTCGCCGCGGTGCCCGAGGCGCTGGTCGCCTATAGCTGCGACAAGAATTTCGGACTCTACCGCGACCGCGTGGGGGCGTTCTACGTCATGGCGCAGGACGGCGGGCAATTGCCCGCGATCATGTCGAACGCGGCGGCGCTCGCGCGGGCGAACTGGTCGATGCCGCCCGATCACGGTGCAGCGGCGGTGCGGTTGGTCCTCGAGGACGAAGCGCTCACCGCGCAGTGGCTCGACGAACTCGACACGATGCGTACGCGGATGCGCCAGGTGCGCGACCGGCTCGCTGCGGCGGGGACGGTCGGCTCGGTCGACCTTGCGCCGCTGGGCGGCCAGCACGGGCTGTTCTCGATGCTGCCGCTGTCGAAGGACCAGATCGCCGCGCTGCGCGCCGATCACGGCGTCTACATGGCGGGCTCGGGGCGTATCAACGTGGCCGGGCTGACCGCAGGCAACATCGACCAGTTCATCGCCGCACTCGGCGCGGTCAGCGCGTAATCGTGGACCGGCAGCCGGTCCTCGAAGGGGAGCGGTTGCGGTTGAGGCCGCTACGGGAAGACGACTGGGACGCGCTGTATGCCGTCGCCTCCGACGCCGAGCTGTGGGCCGGACATCCGGCGCACGACCGCTGGCAGGAGCCGGTCTTCCGCACCTATTTCGCCAACGCGATCGCCAACAAGGGCGCGCTCGCTGTGATCGACAAGGCGACCGGCAAGATCATCGGCGCCTCGCAGTTCTACGACTATCTCGACGACGAGGACGGACGCGGCGCTTCGATCGAGATCGGCTTCACCTTCCTCGCCCGCTCGCACTGGGGCGGCGCCTACAACCGCGAGATGAAGCGCCTGATGCTCGCCCACGCGCTCTCCTGCGTGAACTACGTCCGCTTTCGCGTAGGCGAGGCCAACATCCGTTCGCGCACCGCGATGGAGCGGATCGGCGGCAGGCTGACCGACCGTACGCAGGTCGAACTCAAGGCGGGGCAGCCCTCGACCAACGTCTACTACGAGATCGACCGGGCGAGCTTCGCGGCAGGTCCGCTCGTGTCCTGACAAACGAAAGGGCGGGCCGTGGCTGCCCACGACCCGCCCCGCTCGATGTCCTCCCTGCAGGAGTGACTATCGTGTCTGGTTGCGCTGCACCGGCATCTTTTCGGGCGCGATCGAAATGCGCTTGGTTTCGCCCGAGCGGCCCGGGAAGTCGGTGAACATCGCCTCGACCAGGTTGGGCACCAGGTACTGCAGGCGATTCGACGTCGAGACCGCCTCGGCCTTGCCTTCGAACAGGCGCTGGCCGCTGGCGCGGTTGTCGATCTTCATCTCGATGCCGCTGGTGTAGACCGTGTAGGCGTCGAGACCGTTATCGAAGAACGGGTCGTAGAAGCCGTAGCTCCACGGGCGGCCGTAATAGCCGCGCCCGAACGCCGGACCCCAGTAGCCGCGCGAATACCCGAAGCGGCTGTAGCCGTACCGGCCATAGCCGAACCACGGATCGTAGAACGGATCGCGGAAGCCGGTCTGGCGCACGCGCTCGCGGCCCTTGTCGACGCCGTAGTCGAAGCGGACGAGCAGGTCGGCCTCGGCGGTGCTGTTGACCGGGCGATAGCCGAGCGAGGCCATGCGATCGGCGACGACCGAGGCGTACTGGCTGAACTCGAGCCCGCCGGCGAGTGCCGGATCGTCGGCGACGACGGTGAAGGTCTGGCCCTGCGGCGCGGGCAGCGCGCTCTGGAAGCGCTGGACATCGGCGTTGAACGGCGTGGCACAGGCGGCCAGCGTGCCGAGCGCGAGCGGCGCGGCAACCAGCTTCATCGTACGCGACCAGTTGGTCAATATGGACATGACGCGAAACCCTTCGAGTGGTGAGTGTATGACGCTCCACCCGCGCCAAACGAATGCGGGCAAGCTGTCACCTATGCGGCAGGGTGTAAAGGTTTCGCGGTGAACCGAGTTTGAATGGCGGGATTAGCAAAAGTTATGCCAATCCCGCCACTTCAGCGCACCAGCCCGAGGGCGGCGTAGGTCGCATCGAGCGTCGGGCGACCGATCTCGCGCGCCTTGGCCGCGCCGCGCGCGAGGATGGCGTCGATCGATTCGCGGTCTTCGAGAAGCTCGCGCAAACGGGCAGAGATCGGGCTCAGCGTTTCGACCAGCACTTCGCCCAGCGCAGGCTTGAACGCGCCGAAGCCCTGTCCGCCGAAATGGGCCAGCACGGCATCGGCCTTCTCGCCAGTGAGCGCCGCATAGATTGTCACCAGGTTGAGCGCTTCGGGTCTGCCCTCGAGCCCCGCGACCTCGGACGGCAGCGGTTCTGGGTCGGTCTTGGCCTTCTTCACCTTCTGCATGATCGTGTCGGCATCGTCGACGAGGTTGATCCGCGCCATGTCGCTGGCGTCGGACTTGCTCATCTTGGCGCTGCCATCGCGCAGCGACATGATCCGCGCCGCTTCGGGTGGGACGATCGGGTCGGGCAAGGTGAATACCGGCGCGTCTTCGGTCCCGAAGTCGTTGTTGAATTTCTGCGCGATGTCGCGGGCAAGCTCGAGGTGCTGCTTCTGGTCCTCGCCCACAGGCACGTGGGTCGCCTGGTAGAGCAGCACGTCGGCGGCCTGCAGCACCGGATATGTGAACAACGCGACCGACTGGCCCTCGCGGTTCTTGCCCGCCTTGTCCTTCCACTGCGTCATCCGGTTAAGCCAACCCATGCGGGCGGTTCCGCCGAGCAGCCATTGCAGCTCAGCGTGGGCGGGTACCTGGGCCTGGTTGAACAGGACCGAGCGCGCCGGATCAATCCCGCAGGCGACGAGCGCGGCGGCCATCTCGAGCGTGCCGCGCTTCAGTTCCGTCGGCTCGTGCGGCATCGATATCGCGTGGAGGTCGGCGAGAAAGAACAGGCATTGGGAGCCGTCCTCCATCTCGTCCTGCATCCGCACCCAGTTGCGGATTGCGCCGAGATAGTTGCCGAGGTGGAGGTTGCCCGTGGGCTGGATACCGGAGACGACGCGCATGGCGGTGTCCTTTTGATCGAATGAAATGGTCGCCCGCGGGCGGATTACGCTGAGATTGAGATCAGCGCAGCCATCGCCAGGCCGCCCGGCCGCGCACCGCGAAGCGGAGCGGCGCTGACATCGTGAAGGCGGCGGAACGGGTCATCGGAGCCCGCGCTAACCGCAAAGCGCCTATTCGGCAAGATCGACCGGTTTGGCCGGCTGGCGTCGCCGGATCTGCGCGAGGAGGTCCCTGTCCAGCGCGCCGATCGCGAAGGCGACCAGGAAGAACACCGCCATGCCGCCCAGCACGATCGCGCCCAGCGACCACACGCGCTCGACCACGTTGCCTCCGAAGCGGTCGGCGAGGAGCGGCATGAGCCACCACAGGAAGCCGCCCATCGCGGCGGTCGCGACGAACTGGCGCGCGATCCGACCCGCGAGCTTCGCGGTCATGCGGAACCAGCCGCGCAGTTGCAGGATCGTGTAGAGCGTGACGACGTTTAGCGTCGCCGTCACCGCGGTCGCGGCGGCGAGGCCGACGATGCCGTAGCGCGGCACGACCCAGAAATTGAGCGCGATGTTCACCGACAGCGCACCGGCGGCGACATAGACAGGGGTGCGCGTATCTTCGCGGCTGAAGAACGCGGGCTGGAACACCTTGACCAGAACGTAGGCGGGAAGACCGCAGACCAGGGCGACGACGATGTTCGCCATCACCGCCCCATCCGCCGGGGTCATCTTTCCGCCGACAAAGAACGCGGTCACGAACGCCGGGGCGCAGATGCCGAGAGCCACTGCGGCGGGCAGGGTGAGCAGGGTGCCGACCTCGACCGCGTTGGCCTGCAAGCGCTGAGCCTCCTTCGCGTCGCCCGACTGGATATGCCGAGCGAGCATCGGGAGAATCGCCGTGCCGAGCGCGATGCCGAAAATGCCGAGCGGCATCTGGTTGAGGCGGTCGGCGAGTTTGAGCAGCGTCAGCGAGCCCTGCGGCAGGCTGGTCGCGAAGAACGTGTCGACCAGCTGGCTGATCTGGTAGATGCCGGCGCCGAACGTGGCGGGCAGGATCAGCATCCCCAGTCGCTTGACCTCGGGCGTGAATTTGGGCGCGGTGACCTTCAACCGCACTCCGGCGCGCCGCGCGGCCCACGCCATGTAGCCCAGCTGCACCACGCCCGCGACGCAGAGCGAGATGGCCAGCGCCCAGGCGACCACCACGTCGTCGCCGCCGGGTCCGCGCAGATACCATCCGGCGACGATGCCGCCGATCATCACGAGGTTCAGGAACACGGGCGCGAAGGCGCCGGGCCCGAAGCGGCTGCGCGCGTTGAGCAGGCCCGACAGCATCGCCACCAGGCTGACTAGCCCCAGATACGGGAACGTCACCCGGCTCAGCACGACCGACAGCTCGAACTTGCCGGGCACGTCGCCGTATTCGCGGGCGAGCAGCCACACGATCCCCGGCATCGCGATCATGCAGATCGCCGAGAAGCCGAGCAGCACCCAGACGAAGACCGACAACACGTCGCCCGCGAAGGCATCCGCGTCGGCCTCGCCGCCCTCTCCGTGCAGCTTGCGTGAATACATCGGCACGAAGGCGACGCTGAACGCGCCTTCGGCGAACAGGCGGCGGAAGGTGTTGGGCAACGTGAAGGCGAGCTGCCACGCGTCCGCCGCCAGCCCCGCGCCGAGCACGCGGCTGAGCAGGATGTCGCGGATGAAGCCGAAGACGCGGCTGACCGCCGTCAGCGCGCCGATCGTGCCGACGCTGCGGACGAGGTTGCTCATGGCCGGTCGGCCGCGACTTTGACTAGACTCAGGCCTCGCCCGCTGGCGGGCCGGCCTGGGCAGCCTCTTCGTCGGCGCGGCGCTGGAGCTGCTGGACATACAGCCCGTTGAAGTCGATCGGATCGATCATCATCGGTTGGAAGCCGAGATCGCGGGTCGCATCGGCGATCACCCGGCGGGCGAACGGGAACAGGATGCGCGGCGCTTCGGCATAGAGGAACGCGTGGGCGTGGTCGTCGGGCAGGTTGCGCATGCCGACAAGGCCGCAGTACGCGAGCTCGACGAGATAGAGGTCGCCTTCGTCCGCCTTGGACGTCAGCTTGATCTTGAGTTCGACCTCGTGGACTTCGTCGTTGACCAGTTCAGCGGCAATGTTGAACTGCACGTCGATGTTCGGCTGGCTCTGCCACTGGAAGCACGCGGGCGCGTTCGGGTTCTCGACCGAGAGGTCCTTCACGTACTGCGAGATGATGCCCGCGACTGGTGAATTGTCGGCACCGTTGCCGGTGGCTGCGGGGTCCATGTTGAGGTCGGTGAGAACGTCGCCTTCGTCGGCCATGATTCTGGGGTATCCTGCTGGTTGGCGCTGGCCCCATGGCCGCGCTCAATCGCCGGCGCGCCTAGCACCGTGTTTCGTTTGCCGCAACGGCGCACCCGATTGGCGCTCCCGCGCGTTGTTCGTTTGTATTTCGTGCCTATGTAGGGCACGGTTGGATCGACAGAGGGATGGTGCGTGCGCCATCTCAAGCTGTCACAGCGGAAACGGATTGCAACGGTGATTATCCAGATCGTCATCCTCGCCATGATCGCGGCGTTCCTCGGCCTGAGGCTCTACTCGGTGCTCGGACGTCGTGCCGAGCACGAGGAAGAGCCGGTGCCCACCCGGTTTGACCAGCCGGATGCTGCTCCTTCCGCCGCGCCGCAGCTTCGCCCGGTCCAGTCGGCCCGCCCGGCCGCGCTCGAGGGCGCGCTCCCCGCGGTCGAACGCGGCGTGCGAGAGATCGCCGCGGCCGACAAGTCGTTCGACATCTCTGGCTTCGTCGAAGGCGCCAAGGCAGCCTACGCCATGGTGCTGGAGGCGTTCTGGAAGGGCGACCGCGAAACCTTGCGCGAACTGTGCGACGACGACGTCTACGCCGGTTTCGACGCCGCGATTGCCGCACGAGAGACCGCCGGCGAAACGCTCGACAACCGCCTGGTGCGGATCGAGGATGCGACCATCGACATGGCCGAACTGGTCGGCAAGACCGCGCGGGTGCGCGTGCGCTTCGTCGCCGATATCGCCGCCGTCACCCGCGACAAGGACGGCACCGTGGTGGCCGGATCGTTGACCGATGCGGTTGAGACGCGCGACCTGTGGACTTTCAAGCGCGACGTGCGCGAGGCCGACCCGCACTGGTTGCTCGACGAGACCGACGAGGGCTGATCACTAACCGGGGTCGAGGAATGCGTGTGAGGGTTGCTGCGGGCTTGCTGCTCGCGATGGTGGCGTTGGCAGGATGCCGCGTGGTTCCTGATACTTCCTCTCCTCCCGTATCGACGAGGCCTCCTCCAATAACGCCCCTTCCGACGACACCCACGCCGACGCCGCCACCAGTGGCGTCCAACGCGGTTTCGGCGGGACTGGTCGCGGGGCCATCTTTCACGTCGCTCCGACCAGGCGCTGGCGATAGTTCATCGGCTCTGGCGAGCTTTCGCGAATCGTGCCCCCGCCTGTTGTCGCGCGCGGATGCCAGCGGTCTGACGCGAGGGTCGGACTGGGCGCCCGCCTGCACTGCCGCGCGCGACTGGCCTGCGGGCGACTCGGTCGCATTCTTCGAGCGCTTCTTCGAAACCGTGCGGGTCGCTGACGGCACGGCGTTCGCCACCGGCTACTACGAACCCGAGATCGCCGGCAGCCGCGATCGACGCGCCGGGTTCGAGGTGCCGGTCTATTCGCTTCCGCCCGAGCTCGAACGCGGCTGGCCCGATGACATTCCGGAAAGCGAACGCACGGGCCGCCCGCCGCTTGGCCGCCGCGATGCATCGGGGAAGTTCGTACCCTATTACGAACGGTCGGAAATCGAGGCGGGCGCGCTCGCCAACCGCGGACTCGAGATCGCCTGGGCGGCCGATCCGGTCGAATTATTCTTCCTCCAGATCCAGGGGTCGGGCCGTTTGCGCGACCCGGAGGGCCGCGTCATGCGGATCGGTTATGCCGGGCAGAACGGTCGGGAGTATGTCGGCATCGGCAAGACGATGCGCGATCGCGGCCTGATCGGCGGGACGACCGGCTACGCCACCTCGATGCAGGGGATCATGGAGTACCTGCGCGCGCAGCCCGATGGCGGAGCGTCGATCATGAACGAGAACAAGAGCTGGGTGTTCTTCAAGGAACTGACCGGCGACGGCCCCCTTGGCGCGCTCAACGTGCCCGTGCGGCGCGAAGCGTCGGTCGCTGCGGATCCGGCCTTCGTGCCGCTCGGCGCGCCGGTCTGGCTCGAAATGGATCGCGCCGAGGCTGACGGGCTGTGGATCGCGCAGGACACCGGCGGCGCGATCAAGGGTGCCAATCGCTTCGACACCTTCTGGGGCGCGGGCGACGATGCCCGCACGATCGCCGGCGGCATGAGCGCGCGCGGTTCCGCCCTGCTGCTGCTTCCCAAGGGGACGCTCGCGCGCCTCAAGAGCCAGTGAGACCGCCGCGCGGGCTGTCGGCGGGCGAGGCGGAAGCCTGGGCACGCGTGGCCTCGACGGTCGCACCGCTTGCGCCGCGAACGGCAGTCGCTCCACCCGAGGCGAAAGCCGCACCCGCGCCGCCCGCGCCGCAGCCAAAGAAGCCCATGGTTGCTCCTCCGGTGAAGGCGTCGAAAGCGTCGCCACCCCCGCCGCCCGGCCCGGGACTCGATTCGCATTGGGACCGCCGCATTCGCGCGGGTGCACTCGAGCCAGATTTCACGCTCGACCTCCACGGCCACACGCTGGACACCGCGCACACCCGGCTGATGGACGGGCTGGCGCAGGCGCGCGCGATGGATGCGCGGGTGGTGCTCCTTATCGCGGGCAAGTCGCGCCCCGTCGAGCACGCCGACCGGGCCGACCGCCGCGGGGCGATCCGCGCCAAGGTGCTCGACTGGCTGGCGGCGTCGAGCCATGCCCCCGCCATCGCCGCGATCCGCAAGGCGCACGTGCGCCACGGCGGGGAGGGGGCGCTCTATGTGGTGCTGCGGCGAACGCGCTAACTAGTTCAAGCCGACCCGCTTGCCGTAAGTCCACGCGAAGGTCCCCGAGAAGCTGAGGATCGGCGTATAATCGGCGATCGCCTCGGCGCGCAGGACCTTGTCGGTGCGGTTGTCGAGAACGTGGAACCGACCGTTGCGGTTCACCGCGAGCACCGCGTGATCGGCCTGACGGGCATCGCGCAGCAGCACGAGGAACATCTCGTCAGGCGAGATCCCGAGTTCCGCCAGCAATGCCATCTTGGCGAGCGCGAAGTCCTCGCAATCGCCATAGCCGCGCATCAGCGTCACCGGGGCGGTCGCCCATTCGTCGCCACGCTCGTCCTCGCGGTAGCGAACGTGCCAGTTCACCCACTGGTTGACCATCTGCACCGGGTCCAGTTCGGGCATCCGGCGGGCTTCGGACAGGAGCTCGTTCCATGCACCGGGGTAGTCGGCGAGGCCGGCGAGCCGCGTATCGGCCCATTTGCGGGCGGCTGCGTTGTCGCCGATCGGCATCGCGACCATCCGGAACAGGGACGGCGCGGGCGGCCGGACGGGCGGCGGAGGCGCAAGGGGCGGGCAATCGGTCTCGGGCGTCGCGACCGGTTCGTCGGGCAGTGTGAACACCGCGCCGGTCGTCGGCATCACGAACTGCTCGGCAGGGGCCGCGACGCATTCCGTAGGAGGCAAAGCCGCCGAAGGATCAATCGCTTCCTGCGCCAACGCCGCGGCAGGTGCCGCAAGCGGCACCGCGGCAGCTAGCAGCAACCGTTTCCAATTCACGCCAGACCCATCCCAGCTTGCTTCCCCGAAGCCAGCATGGTGCCGCGCGGAGCGGGCGGCGGCAACAAGGAGGGCCGCCGTCCGACTCGTTTCCGGCACCGTATGGCGCTTCAGGCGAGCGCGGGCGCGGCTCCGGCGGCGGGCTGCAGACGCATCGGCTGGCGCTTCCAGTAGGTCAGCGAGCGCCACACCCATTCGAGCGGTCCGAAGCGGAAGTTGCGAAGCCAGACCAGGCTGAACGCCATCTCGAACGCCGCGATCGCCAGCACGATCAGGTAGAGCTGTGCCCGGTCGAGCTGGTTGTACAGTCCGACACCGAAGCCGTAGAACAGCACGGTGCAGATCAGCGTCTGGCCGATGTAGTTGCTCAGCGCCATCTGGCCCGCTGACGCCAGCCCCTTCTGCAGCCACCGCAGCACGCCCGCTCGAATTGCCATCAGCACGAGACCGAGGTGCCCGACGACCATCGCCAGACGGCTGATCTGGTAGGTGCGGTTGGCTTCGGTCGCGGCGACCGGGCCATAGTCCCCCGCGGTCAGCACGCCGAGTTCGTAGAGGCCGAGCGGAACTCCGATCCCGTAGCCTGCCAGCATCATCACCGCATAAAACTGCGCCGGTCGATCGGCTGTGAGGACCTGCCATTTCAGCAGCGCCATGCCGATCAGCATGAACGGGATCATGTCGAAAAACAGCCAGAACGGCGCCTCATTCCACTGGAATTCGCGGCTGAAACCAAACTGACCGGCAACCGCTTCGGGGTAGGATCCGGTGTGCCAGCCGTTGAACATCGCCGTCGATTCCTCGGTCGGGATCGAATGCGAACGGAGTTCGGCCCACTCGCCGAGCGTCGCTTCCTGCTCCTCGTTGAGCGTGCCACCGCCCGCCTTCAAAGTCTCGATCTGCGCCGCCTTTTCAGCCAGCGCGGCCGTTCCATCGTGTTCGAGGTTGGTCCACAGCCCCGCCGCCAGCAGCAGCGCCACGCCGACGATCAGCTGCCACTTCGCGGCCACCTTGCGCACCGCGAACAGCAGGAATCCGCACATCGAATAGGCGAACAGGATCTCGCCGGCCCACAGCAACAGCGCCCAGTGGATGAAGCCGAACAGCATCATCCAGCTCATCCGGCGGAAATGGATTTCCGCCGTCCGGAGGCCCGCACCCGCCGCCTCCATCCGATCGGTCATGAGGACGATGCCCGCACCGAACAGCATCGAGAACAGGCCGCGCATGGTGCCTTCGAAGCCGACGTTCATGATCTCGAACAGCCGCAAGTTCAGCCCCGTGGCGCCGCCCGCGGCATTGGGGTTGCCATAGGCCTGCCAGATCATCCCGAAGGCGGAGATGTTCATCAGCAGGATGCCGAACACCGCGATCCCGCGCAGGATGTCGAGCGAATCGATGCGGTTCGCTTTGGCAACGGGCGTAGCGGCGGAGCGCGCGGTCGCGTCTTCGATCATCAGGAACCCCCATTCCCGAGGCGCCAAAAGCACGCGCGACCCGCTTTGCCTGTCGGCACCGCCCCCCGGCTTCGGTGCTCGTCGGAGCAAGCTACACTCGCAAGGGCTCACTGGCAAACCGGGCCGCGCGAACGCGACCCGGTCGGGAATGGGGTTCCTGCCTATTTGGCGGGGGCGGGTTCCTTATCGCGGACAACGTCGGACGCGGATTGTCTTGCGGCGTCTGCCGTCGACGGAATGCCCGCATAGCGCTCGATCGATTCCGCGCTCGCCATGCCCGGCGCGTCCGACTTCCCGCCGATCAGGCCGCGCGTGGCCTTCTCGATCCGGTCGCCGATATCCGTGTCGACATTGCGCCAGTAATCGAACGCGCGAACCAGGATCGGCTCGCTGACGCCATCGGCCAGATGACCCGCCACGTTGCCGACGAAGCGCTCGCGCTGTGCGTCGTCCATCACGTCTCGGACAAGAGCACCGGGCTGGCTCCAGTCGTCGTCGTCCTCGCGCAGGGTATAGGCCTGCCGAACCATTTCGCCGTCGGCGTACCAGGTCGCTTCGCCGCCGGTCTGCGGCTGCGCCCCGGGACCGCCGTAGGAATTGGGGGCATAGACCGGATCGACGGCGTTGACCGTCCGCATCGCGCCTGCGCGCGAATAGGAATTGACCCTCGCCGCCTTCGCCGCGTTGACCGGGATCTGCTTGTAATTGACGCCCAGCCGGTGACGGTGCGCGTCGGCGTACGAAAATCCGCGCGCCAGCAGCATCTTGTCGGGGCTGAGGCCGGTACCCGGCACCATGTTGTTGGGCTCGAACGCCAGCTGCTCGATCTGCGTGTCCCAATCGACCGGGTTGGTGTCGAGCGTCAGCTTGCCGACCTCGACCAAGGGGAAATCGGCGTGCGGCCAGACCTTGGTCAGGTCGAACGGATTGATGCGATAGGTCTTCGCCTGTTCGAACGGCATGATCTGCCATTTGAGGGTCCAGCTCGGATGATCGCCGCGCGCGATCGCCTCGAACAGGTCGCGTCGGTGGTAGTCGCCATCCTGGCCCGCCAGATTGTCGGCTTCATCCTGCGCCAGATAGGCGTTTCCGCTCTCTTCGCCCTGGTCCGTGTGCCAATGGAACTTGACCCAGAATTGCTCACCGGCCTCGTTGACGAGCATATAGGTATGGCTGCCGTAGCCGTTCATCTCGCGCCAGTTCTTGGGGATGCCGCGATCGCCCATCAGGTAGGTGACCTGGTGCGCGCTTTCCGGACTCAGGGTCCAGAAATCCCATTGCATGTCATGATCGCGCAGGCCGTTGTCGGCGCGCCGCTTCTGGCTGCGGATGAAGTGCTGGAACTTGAGCGGATCGCGGATGAAAAAGACCGGCGTGTTGTTGCCGACCATGTCGAAGTTGCCATCCTCGGTGTAGAGCTTGACCGAGAAACCGCGGGGATCGCGCCAGGTGTCGGGGCTGCCGCGTTCGCCGGCGACGGTGCTGAACCGGACCGCGGCTTCGACCTTGGCACCCTTCTGAAAGACCTTCGCCTTGGTGTACTGCGAAACGTCCGCGGTCATCTCGAAATGGCCGAATGCACCCGATCCCTTGGCATGCGGCTGCCGCTCGGGAATGCGCTCGCGATTGAAGTTGGCCATCTGCTCGAGGAGATAGTGATCGTTGAGGACGATCGGGCCGTCGCGACCCAGGGTTAGCGAATGCTCATCCGACTGGACGGGGATCCCGGCATCGGTGGTGGTGCGGGGCAAGTTCGTGTCGGGCATGGTGGAATCTCTCGATGATCCGCGCCGCGGTGCGCGCGCAGTACGGACCATACGGTCGGCGACCATCCGCAGTTCCGAGCTTGCCAATTGCGAAGATTGGCGGTGACGGGACCTAGCGCAAGCAAACGAAAAGGCCCCCGGCGTTGCCGCCGGAGGCTTTTCGTGCGTCCCGTCGGCCGGGATCAGTTGTGGTATTTGCCGTGGGTCAGGTCGAACCGGTCGGCGTTCATTACCTTGGTCCAGGCCTTGACGAAGTCCTTCGTGAACTTCTCCTCATGGCCCTTCTCGGCGTAGACTTCGGCCACCGCGCGCAGTTCGGCATTGGAACCGAAGACGAGGTCGGCACGGCTGGCACGCCAGGTTTCGTGCCCGCCTTCACGGTCGGTCGCGATGAATTCCTCCTCGCTCTCGTCGCTCGCCTTCCAGACGTTGGTCATGGCGAGCAGGTTGACGAAGAAGTCGTTCGTCAGCTTGCCCGACTGCTTGGTGAAGTGGCCATGGCCCCGTTCGCCGTGGTTGGCGCCGAGGACACGCAGGCCCCCCACCAGCACCGTCATCTCCGGAACCGACAGGCCGAGCAGCGCCGCCCGGTCGAGCAGCATTTCCTCTGTCTTTACGCGCAGCTTCTTCGGCAGGTAGTTGCGGAAGCCGTCGGCCTCCGGCTCGAGCCAGGCAAAGCTCTCGACGTCGGTCTGGTCCTGCGTCGCGTCGCCGCGGCCGCCGGAAAACGGCACGTCCGTCGCGCCCGCCATCTCAAGCCCTACTACGCCGCCGAGCACGATGGCGTCGGCCAGGCTCATCGAACCGCGCAGCCCGTTCAAGGTGTCGAGCACCTTGCCCAGCATCGCCGGTTCGTTGACGTCCCAACTGCGCTGTGGCTCGAGCGCGATACGAGCGCCGTTCGCGCCGCCGCGATGATCCGACTTGCGGTAGGTCGAGGCCGATGCCCACGCCGTCTTGACCAGCTGGCTGACGGTGAGGCCGCTGTCGCGGATCTTGGCCTTCACCGCCGCGACGTCGGCGTCCGACGGGTTCTGCCCTGCGGGGATCGGGTCCTGCCAGATCAGGTCTTCGGCCGGCACTTCGGGGCCGAGGTAGCGGACCTTGGGACCCATGTCGCGGTGGGTCAGCTTGAACCATGCGCGGGCGAAGGCGTCCTTGAACGCCTCGTGGTCGGTGCGGAACTTCTCGCTGACCGCGCGGAATTCGGGATCGCGCTTCAGCGCCATGTCGGCGGTGGTCATCATTGTCGGAACCTTGATGTTCGGGTCCCATGCCGCCGGGGCCATGTCTTCCGGCTTCTGGTCGATCGGCTGCCACTGGTTCGCGCCAGCGGGGGACTTCACCAGCTCGTAGTCGTAGTCGAGCAGCAGGCGGAAGTAGTTCTCGCTCCACTCGGTCGGGGTGTTGCTCCACGCGCCTTCGATGCCGCTGGTGACGGTGTGCTCGCCGATCCCGCCGCTTTCGTGGCTGGAGACCCAGCCGAAGCCCTGGCTGATCATGTCGCCACCCGCCGGGGCCGCGCCGAGCAGCGAGGCATCGCCGTTGCCGTGCGCCTTGCCGAAAGTGTGGCCGCCAGCGGTGAGTGCTACGATTTCCTCGGCGTCCATCGCCATTCGGCGGAAGGTTTCCTTCATGTCGCGCGCCATGCCCGCATCATCGTGCGGGTTGCCGCCGGGACCTTCGGGATTGACGTAGATGAGGCCCATCTGGATCGCGGCGAGCGGCCCGTCGATGTCCTCCAGCCCGCGCTCGGGGTCGATGCGGGTCTGGACTCCCTGATTGACCCATTTGTCCTCGGTGCCCCAGTAGATGTCTTTCTCGGGCTCGAACACGTCGGCGCGGCCGCCGCCGAAGCCGAATACCGGGCCGCCCATGCTCTCGATGGCGACGTTGCCGGCGAGGATGAACAGGTCGGCCCAACTGATGTGCTTGCCGTACTTCTGCTTGATCGGCCACAGCAGGCGGCGCGCCTTGTCAAGGTTGCCGTTGTCGGGCCAGGAATCGAGCGGGGCGAAGCGCTGCTGGCCGCTGTTCGCGCCGCCACGACCGTCACCCGTGCGATAGGTACCCGCCGCGTGCCATGCCATGCGGATGAAGAACGGGCCGTAGTGGCCGTAATCCGCCGGCCACCACGGCTGGCTGTCGGTCATCAGCGCGGTGAGATCGTTCTTGAGCGCGCCGTAATCAAGCGCGTTGAACGCCTCCGCATAGTCGAAATCGTCGCCCATCGGGTTCGCCGGCCCGTTGGAGGCAAGCACGTCGACCGCCAGTGCATCGGGCCACCAGTCGCGGTTCTGCCTGCCGAGCAGGCCGCGCACGCCGCCTTCGTGGGGGACAGGGCAACCGCCCTCGATCGATCCAGTCTTCGCGTCCATTTTGCATCGTCTCCTTGGGCAGAATCGCGGCCGTTGCGGTCCTTGTCGTCAGGAGTAATGGGCGGACGTGCTTGATGGGTCCAATAGATTGATTGCGATTGTTTGATTGAGTGGGTCGATTTGTCGGCGACCGGTGCGCAGGGTCAGGCGGCCTGTGCGATCGCCTCGGCCGGTTCGGTGCGAATGAGGTGATCGAACGCCGACAGCGCGGCCTTCGATCCTTCACCCATCGCGACAACGATCTGCTTGTACGGCACCGTCGTGGCGTCGCCTGCGGCGAACACGCCGGGCAGGTTGGTGCGCGCCTCGCTGTCGATCGCGATCTCTCCGCGATCGGACAGCTCGAGCGCGCCGTCCGCCAGCCACTCGGTGTTGGGAACGAGGCCGATCTGGACGAACACACCCTCGAGTTCGACGGTCCGGCTATCGCCGCTCGCGCGGTCTTCGACCGTGATGCCAGACACCTTCCCGCCATCTCCGAGCACTTCGGTGGTGGCGGTGTTCGTGAGGATCGTGACGTTGGCCATGCTCTGCAGCTTGGCCTGCAGCACCGCGTCGGCGCGCAGCTTGCCGTCATATTCGATCAGGGTGACGTGGCCGACGATGTTGGCGAGATCGATCGCCGCCTCGACGCCCGAATTGCCGCCACCGATCACCGCCACGCGCTTGCCCTTGAACAGCGGGCCGTCGCAGTGGGGGCAATAGGCGACGCCCTTGTTGCGGTACTCCGCCTCGCCCGGCACGCCCAGATTACGCCAGCGCGCGCCGGTCGCTAGGATTACGCTCCGCGCCTTGAGGCTGCCGCCGCCAGCGAAGTGGACGGTGTGGAAGCCGCCAGGCGCGTCGGCGGGTTCGAGCCGCTCTGCAGTCGCCAGCGCGAATGTCTCGATACCGTTCGCGTCGACCTGCTCCTTGAGGCTGGCGGCGAGCTTCGGTCCTTCCGTATAGGAAGTGCCGGGCAGGTTCTCGATCCCGAGCGTGTCGTTGAGCTGGCCGCCCATCCGTGTCGCGGCGATGGCGGTGCGGAAACCCTTGCGCGCGGTGTAGACCGACGCGGCGACCGCGGCGGGGCCGCCGCCGATCACCAGCACCTCGAACGGCGCGGCGGCATCGAGCTTGGCGGCGGAACGATCGCTCGCCCCCGTATCGAGCTGGGCGAGGATTTCGCCGAGATCCATCTTGCCGTTCCAGAACGGCTCGCCGTTGAGGAACGTCGCGGGTACCGCCATCACGCCGCGCTCGTCGACCTCGGCCTGGAAGGTGCCGCCTTCGATGAGCGTTGCAGTGATGCGCGAGTTTTCGAGCGCCATCAGCGTTAGCGCCTGCACCACGTCGGGGCAGTTGTGGCACGACAGGCTGAAGTACATCTCGAACGCGAAGTCGCCCTCCAGCGCGCGGACCGCGGCGAGGTGTTCGGGATCGACCTTGGGCGGATGGCCGCCGGCCCACAGCAGGGCGAGCACCAGCGAGGTGAATTCGTGCCCCATGGGCAGTCCGGCGAAGCGGACCCAGCGCGCGTTGTCGCTCGCGCGGCGGACGATGAAGCTGGGACGCCGATCGTCGCTGCCGTCGAAGGTGGCTGAGACCATCTCGTGCAACGCGGCGATCTGGGTCAGCAGTTCGCGCGTCTGGGCCGACTTCGCATCGTCGCCGAGCGAGGCGACGAGCTCGATCGGCTCGCGCAGGTTGGCGAGGTAGGTCTTGAGCTGGGTCTGCATCGCGGCGTCGAGCATGGCGGTCTCCGATCGGAAAAGGATGGTCGGTCCGGGACGCGGGCTGACCGCGCCCCGGACCTCTCGTTCAAGCTTAGATCTTGCCGACGAGGTCGAGGCTCGGCGCGAGCGTTTCGGCGCCTTCCTCCCACGCGGCCGGGCAGACCTGGCCGGGATTGTTGCGGACGTACTGTGCGGCGCGGATCTTGCGGACGAGCTCGTTCGCGTTGCGGCCCACGCCCTCGCAGGTGATTTCCATGATCTGGATCACGCCGTCGGGATCGACCACGAAGGTCGCACGGTCGGCGAGACCGGCACCGTCACGCAGTACGCCGAAATTGTTGGCGAGCACGTGGTTCTGGTCGCCCAGGAACGGGTACTGCAGCTTGCCGATCTTGTCCGAGGTGTCGTGCCAGGCCTTGTGGCTGAAGTGCGTATCGGTCGACACGGCATAGACATCCACGCCGAGCTTCTGGAGCATCGCGTAGTGCTCGCCGAGGTCCTCGAGTTCGGTCGGGCAGACGAACGTGAAGTCGGCGGGGTAGAAGAAGAACACCGCCCACTTGCCGGCGAGGTCGCTGTCGCTGACCTGGTAGAAGTCCTTGCCGGCCTGGAAGGCGGTGGCGGTGAACGGCTTGATGGTGCTGCCGATGATTCCCATGATCTTTTTCTCCGGATTGGTTGGAAACTGGTCCGGTCCAGATACGCATTGCTGCGATGCAAAAAAGCTATTTTGTGCGATTGCGAACATCGGAATTTTCAATCAATCCCGCGTAAGTTTCGCAAAGTGCAACTGAGGCGTGAATCCATTGCGTTGTGCGCAAGATCGGTGCCTCGGGAACCCGCCGCCATCGCGACGATACTGATACAATAAACACCCTTCGCAGAGCGTGTGACACTCGCTATTGCGAACCTTTAGCAAGAAGGAAGTGTTCTCTATGCGTAAGTTGGTACTCGCCGCCGCTCTCGGCTCGGCATCGCTCCTCGCGGCCTGTTCGGGCGGTGCGGACGAAGCGGCCGAAGCTCCCGCCGAAGTCGCTGCGACCGAAACCGCCGCCGCCCCCGCCGCGACGGCCAGCACGATCGTCGATGCCAACACCGCGACCGAAGCGCAGCTCTCGGGTATCGCGGGCGTGACCCCCGAAATCGCCGCAGCGATCGTCGCCGGTCGCCCCTACAGCGATGCCACCGCGTTTGCCGCCGCGCTCGAGAAGGCGACCAGCAAGGCCGCCGCAACCGAGCTGATGACCCGCGTGTTCGTGCCGGTGAACCTCAACACGGCGAGCGAGGATGCGATCAAGCTGATCCCCGGCATGACCCCGAAGATGGTCCACGAGTTCATGGAATACCGCCCCTACGAAGACATGGCCGAATTCGACCGCGAGATCGGCAAGTACGTCGACGAGGCGGAAGTCGCCCGCCTGCGGAGCTACACGACCCTCTAATCCCGGGACCGGCGCCTATTGCGCCACTGCAGCACGATCCTGGTCCCTTCGATGGCGACCAGGATCGCGATGTGGGCATAGGCGGTCGCGGGATCGAATGCCGTTAGCGCCCAGTGCACGAACACCAGCACTGCAGCAGGGTAGACGAGCCGGTGCAATCGCTTCCACCCGCGCTTCATCGCGCGCACCGAGACGTCGTTCGACGTCAGCGCCAGCGGCACGAACAGTCCAAGCGCCAGCCACGCGGTCAGCAGTTCGGCATCCGCCGCCTGCTTCAGCACCGTCGCCAGCGAACCTTTGTCGACCAGGTAGATCGCGGTGTGCGCCGCGGCATAGGCGAAGCTCGCCACGCCCAGGTCGCGCCGCCGCAACAGCAGCCAGCGAGTGAACGCGCTCGTCCCCAGCAGCAGCCGCAGCGGCGTGACCGCGAGCGTCGCCAGCAATATCCAAGCCGCCCAGTCGCCGCTGTCCTTGATCGCGTGGCCGAAGCCGTAGGCGTCGGGGGTCATGACCCAGCGCCAGCCCGACCACAGGCCGGGCAGGGCAAGGATCAGCCAAATAAGGGGACGCGGAAAGCCTAGCCGCACTGTGCGCGGTGCAGGAGTTTGTGATCTGCCAGGACCAGCGCCATCATCGCGGCGACGACTGGGGTGCCGCGAATGCCTACGCACGGATCGTGGCGACCTTTAGTGCGAATCTCGGTCGCGTTGCCGTCGCGGTCGATCGTGTCGACCGGGGTCAGGATGGAGCTCGTCGGCTTGAATGCCACCCGGCAGACGATCGGCTGGCCGGTGCTGATCCCGCCCGCAATGCCGCCAGCGTGGTTCGCCTCGAAGCGCGGGCTGCTTGCGTCCTGGGCGTTGCCGGGCCGCATCGGGTCGGCGTTCTGCTCTCCGGTCAGGCGCGCGGCGGCGAACCCGTCGCCGATCTCGACCGCCTTGACCGCGTTGATACCCATCATGCCGCCCGCAAGGTCGGCGTCGAGCTTGCCGTAGAGCGGAGCGCCCCATCCGGTGGGGACGCCGTGCGCCACGCACTCGACCACCGCGCCGATCGACGATCCGGCAAGCCGCGCCTCGTCGACCGCCTTCGCCCAGCGTGTCGCCGCCGCCGCATCGGGGCACCAGAACGGGTTGTTGCCGATCTGGTCCGCGTCGAAGTTCGCGCGATCGATGGCATCGCCGCCGATCTCCACCACGAAGGCCTCGATCGTGACTTCGGGGATCACGAGCCGCGCCACAGCACCTGCCGCCACCCGCGCCGCGGTCTCGCGCGCGCTCGATCGGCCGCCGCCGCGATAGTCGCGAAAACCGTACTTCGCGTCGTAGGCGTAGTCGGCATGGCCGGGGCGATAGGCCTTGGCGACCTCCGAATAGTCCTTGCTGCGCTGGTCGACGTTCTCGATCATCAGGCTGATCGGCGTGCCGGTGGTCAGCCCATCGAACACGCCCGACAGCACGCGCACCGCGTCAGGCTCCTGCCGCTGGGTCGTGAACTTGTTCTGCCCCGGCCGCCGCGCATCGAGGAACGGCTGGATGTCCGCTTCCGACAGCGCCAGCCCCGGCGGGCACCCGTCGACCACGACGCCCAGCGCGGGTCCGTGGCTTTCGCCCCAGGTGGTCATGCGCAGCACGCGTCCGAAAGTGTTCCAGCTCATGACCGCGCGGTCTTGCCGATAACATGCGCCAAGTCCACTTGCCGCGTGCTTCGGCGCGCAAAAGTGATGCTTGCGACGTCAGATAGTTGGCGGGGCGACGACAGGGGGGGAGAGAAGGCCGCCGCCCCGCCGCCCGTCAGGTGCCGGCAAGCACCATCCAGGCAATCAGCACCGCGACTGCCGCCACCACGGCGGCCGCGCCGAGCAAGTCCTTGGGGGTGAAGCGGTCGATGTGGTCCTCGCGAAACCGTTGGTAGCCCGGGGAGACCCAGTCCTTGCTCGCGATGCTCGCAACATCGAATGCCGAGGCTTCCTTGCGGAACCATGTCTTGAGCGAGGCGATCTCCGCTTCGGAAATTTCGGGATAGCGTGCGAGAAGGGTTTCGACCGCGTCGAAACGGTCGATCCCGCCGTCAGCGGGAACGGAAGTGATGTCTGTCATGAAAATTTCGTCCTGAATGAACTGAGGCGCCCGCAAGGGGCGCAGGAATGCGAAGTTCAGTTCGGGACGGGGGGTGCGCGGGGAGTCGCGCCTCCATAAAGCGGGATTGGCCGCGCGGGCGGGCCGGTCTGGCGGTTGGCAGGCCACGGTGCCGCGTCTTCCGCTGAATCGCGCAATCGTTCGATGGGCAGCACTGGCAACTGGGGGAGCGGCTGCGGCTGCGGCGCGACCTGCACCTCGCCGGCTTCCGCCCGGCGCGCGCCGAGCGACTGCTCCTGCGTGCTCGCGCTGAAGGCCGAGCCATGGGTCACGTGCGTAGGCAGCGCGGTCGTCGGTATCGCCTGCAGCCCGATCACCGCGAGCATCGCGGCCGCCCATAGGCGCAAGGAGAGCAGGAGCTTCGGACCCATGACACCAACCTAGGGTCCCGGAAGGCCCGAAGCAACTCTGCGGCGGATGAGTTAGCGGCCCCCCCTTTCCAAGCGCGCCCCGCTCGGGCAGGAACAAACCATGATTGCCAGGCACGCAACATGATCGCCAAGCTAAAGGGCCTGCTCGACGAAACCGGCGCCGACTGGGCGGTGATCGACGTCGCGGGTGTCGGCTACCTCGTCCACTGTTCGTCGAAGACGCTCGCCGCGCTGGGCGAACCGGGTGAGGCGTGCACCGTCTACACCGACCTGCAGGTGAGCGAGAACGACATGCGCCTGCTGGGCTTCGCCTCGGGCACCGAACGCGACTGGTTCCGCCTGCTGACCCAGGTGCAGGGCGTGGGCAGCAAGGTCGCGCTGGCGATCCTCTCCGCGCTCAACCCCGACGAGCTGCAACGCGCCTGCGCCGCACAGGACGCCGCCACCGTCGCCCGCGCAAACGGGGTGGGACCGAAACTCGCAAGCCGCATCGTCAACGAATTGAAGGACAAGGCCGGCGCGCTGCCGTCGGCACCGGGCGTTGCCGCTGCCCTGCCGAAGGGCCGGGCGAGCGCCGACGCCGTCAGCGCGCTCCAGAACCTCGGCTTCAAACCCCAGATCGCCGCGGCCGCCGTCGCCCGCGCGATCGACGAACTGGGCGAAGGCGCGGCGGAGGGCGACCTCATCCGCGTGGCACTGAAGAGGGCGGCGGGGTGAGCATCGATCCGCTCCACACCCCTCAGCGCCAGCCTGACGACCCGGACGCCGCGCTGCGCCCGAAGTCGCTCGGCGAGTTCGTCGGGCAGGAGGCGGCGCGGGAGAACCTGCGGGTGTTCGTCGATGCGGCGAAGGCGCGCGGGGAGGCGATGGACCATGTGCTGTTCTTCGGACCGCCGGGGCTGGGCAAGACGACGCTGGCGCAGATCGTCGCCAAGGAACTCGGCGTGGGGTTCCGCGCCACTAGTGGCCCGGTGATCGCCAAGGCGGGCGATCTTGCCGCGCTGCTGACGAACCTCGAGGCGAACGACGTCCTCTTCATCGACGAGATTCACCGCCTCAATCCGGTGGTCGAGGAAGTGCTTTACCCGGCGATGGAGGACCGTGCGCTCGACCTCATCATCGGCGAGGGGCCCTCGGCCCGATCGGTGCGGATCGACCTGCCGCCGTTCACGCTGATCGGCGCGACGACGCGGCAGGGGCTGCTGACGACACCGCTGCGCGACCGGTTCGGCATTCCAGTGCGGCTGAACTTCTACACGGTCGAGGAACTCGAGCGCGTGGTGACGCGCGGTGCGGGGCTGCTCGGCCTGCCGCTGGGGCCGGGCGGCGCGCGCGAGATCGCCCGCCGCAGCCGCGGCACGCCGCGCGTCGCGGGACGGCTGCTGCGCCGGGTGCGCGACTTCGCGCACGTGCAGGGCGACGTTTCGGTGACGGCGGCGGTCGCCGATGCCGCGCTGACCCGGTTGGAGATCGACAACCTCGGCCTCGATGCGATGGACCGCCGCTACCTGCGGATGATCGCAGGCATCTACAAGGGCGGTCCGGTGGGAGTGGAAACACTCGCCGCGGGCCTGTCCGAGCCGCGAGACACGATCGAGGAAGTGATCGAGCCCTACCTCATCCAACTGGGCCTGGTGGCACGAACCGCGCGCGGGCGCTGCCTCAACGATGCCGGGTGGACGCACCTCGATATGCAACCCCCTGCGCCGCCGCAGGGCGGTCTGTTCGATCCGGGCAAGTAGCGATTCGTCGTTAGCCCGGCGCTGGCGACGGTCGCGCGCACGATCGGTTAATGGCGTTAGCCAACCGGTTCCGTTCTGGCACAGGTCGGCCACGTCGGGCCATTCGAGACCGGAAAATCGCTCCGATGCGCGAAATAACGTGGTTAATTCAATTGTCGGTAAGGGGTGGCTGCCGTTTCCTGATGTGACAGGGGCACGTTCGACCGGACCCGCCGGCGGGCGCCCCGACTGAGGAAACGAAAGTAGCGCCCATGTCGGTCAAGATGGCCCTCGCGAAACTGTCCGCCACTGCTGCAGGCACCGCCCTGCTGGTCGGCGGCGCGGTCCACGTCGCGGAAAAGCCGGTTGCGAACGCGACGACGATGAAGACCATCAAGTCGATCAAGCGGACGGCCAAGCCGGTCAAGCGCGCTCGCACGATCGTCCAGCGGCCTGCGCCCAAGTCCGTGCAACGGACCCGGCGGATCGTTCGCCGCGAAGTCGAGTGCGTGCCCGCGAGCGCAGCCTCGATCGGCGCCTACGGTGCGACCTCCGGCGCGGTCGGCGGCGGCGGCTACGCCGGCGTCGACGCCCAGTGCCCGCCGACCTACGCCTATGCGATGGCGCCGATCATGCTCCCACCCCCGGCCCCGCTCGGCGGCGGCAGCGGCGGCGGCACCACGGTGATCGGCGGCAGCGGCGGCTTCGGCGGTTTCGGCGGCGGCTTCTTCGGCGGTTTCTTCGGTGGCGGCGGTTCGAGCGGCGGCAATGTGACCGTGACCTCGACCACCTCGACGTCGGGCAGCTCGGGCACCACCAGCGGCATCAACATCGACATCGACAATTCGAACAACGGCGGCTCGACCTCGTCGTCGAGTTCGACCGGCGGGTTCACCTCGACCTCGACCGGCGGTTCGACCTCCACATCGACCGGGGGGCTGACCAGCACGAGCACCTCGAGCTCGGGTAATGTCAGCTCCACCTCGAGTTCGGGCAACGTCAGCTCGACTTCGGGCAACGTCAGCTCCAGCTCGGGCAACGTGTCGTCGAGTTCGGGCAATGTCAGCAGCAGCTCGGGCAATGTCACGAGCTCCAGCTCGACCTCGTCGGGCAACGTGACCAGCTCGTCGGGCAACTATTCGAGCACGTCGACCTCGACCTCGGGCAACGTCTCCAGCTCCTCGTCGAGCAGTTCCTCGTCGTCCTCCTCGTCGTCTTCATCGAGCTCCTCCTCCTCGAGCGGTTCGAGTTCGGGCGGTTCGTCGGGCAAGCCGGGCCACGGCTCGTCGAGCTGGGGCGGATCGAACGGTTCCTCCGGATCGAGCAGCGGCTCGTCGGGCAGCAGTTCCTCGTCGTCGGGCAGCAGCGGGATTTCGACCAGCGGTTCGAGCTCGGGCAACATGAGCACCTCGACCAGCTCGAGCAGCAGCAGCTCGTCTTCGTCGAGTTCTTCCTCGTCAGGTTCGTCTTCGGGTTCTTCGGGCTGGTCGTCGACCAGCGGCACCCCGGTTCCCGCGCCGCCGATGATGGTCCTGTTCGGTGCGGCCGCCGCAGCGGCCCTGGTCCGCCGCAAACGGAAACAAAAGCCGGCGGACTGAGCCTCGAAGCAGGACTCCGGCTGATGGAGGGCGGCTCGCGCAAGCGGGCCGCCCTTTCCTCTTGGCCGGAAGCCCGCGATCAGGACGCGAGCTTGCGCAGCACGTACTGCAGGATGCCGCCGTTGAAGAAGTATTCCAGCTCGTTGGCCGTATCGATGCGGCACTTGGCGATGAAGCTAGTCGTGCTGCCGTCGGCCTTGGTCACCTCGACCTCGACATCCTGGCCCGGCTGGATGTCGGCAAGGCCGCGCACCGAGAAGCTGTCGTCGGCGGTCAGGCCGAGCGAGGCGCGGCTCTCGCCGTCCTTGAACTGCAGCGGCAGTACGCCCATCCCGACGAGGTTCGATCGGTGGATGCGCTCGAAGCTTTCGACGATCACTACGCGCACGCCGAGCAGGTTGGTGCCCTTCGCCGCCCAGTCGCGCGATGAGCCGGTGCCGTATTCCTTGCCCGCGATCACGATCAACGGGGTGCCGTCGGCCTTGTGCTTCATCGCGGCGTCGTAGACCGGCATGGTCTCGCCCTTGTAGCTGCTGAAGCCTCCCTCGGTGCCGGGGACCATCTCGTTCTTGATGCGGATGTTGGCGAAGGTGCCGCGCATCATGACTTCGTGATGGCCGCGCCGCGCGCCGTAGGAGTTGAAGTCCGCCTTGGCGACCTGATGCTCCTGCAGCCACTGGCCCGCCGGGCTGTCGGCCTTGATCGATCCGGCCGGGCTGATGTGGTCGGTGGTGATCGAATCGCCCAAGATCAGCAGCGGCTTCGCCTCGATGATGTCGGTCACGGGGGCCGGGGTCATCGTCATGCCCTCGAAATACGGCGGGTTGGCGACGTAGGTGGACCCTGCGCGCCACTTGTAGGTCTCGCTGCCGGTCACGTCGATCGCCTGCCAGTGCGCGTCGCCCTTGTAGACGTCAGCATAGCGCGCCTGGAACATCGCACGGTCGACGTTGGCGTTCATCGTCGTGGCGACTTCCTCGTTCGTCGGCCAGATGTCCTTGAGATAGACGTCGGCACCGTCCTTCGACTGGCCGATCGGCGTCGTGGTGAAGTTGTCGATCACCGTGCCCTTGAGCGCGTAGGCGACGACCAGCGGCGGCGAAGCGAGGAAATTGGCGCGCACGTCGGGCGACACGCGGCCTTCGAAATTGCGGTTGCCAGAAATCACCGCGCTGGCGACCAGGTTGTTGTCGTTGATCGCCTTGCTGATGGGGTCTGCGAGCGGACCCGAGTTGCCGATGCAGGTGGTGCAGCCGTAACCCACGAGGTTGAAACCGATGTTGTCGAGGTGCTTCTGCAGCCCCGCCTTTTCGAGATAATCGGTGACGACCTGCGATCCCGGCGCCAGGCTGGTCTTGACCCACGGCTTGGGCTTGAGACCCAGTTCGTCGGCCTTTTTCGCGACGAGGCCGGCGGCGACGAGGACGCTGGGGTTCGAGGTGTTGGTGCAGCTGGTGATTGCGGCGATCATCACGTCGCCGTCACCGATATCGAAGTCCTTGCCTTCGACCGGAACGCGGGTGTTCTTCTTCTTGTAGGTCTCCGCCATGTCCTTGGCGAACACCTCGTCGACGTGGTCGAGGTCGACGCGGTCCTGCGGGCGCTTCGGACCGGCGAGCGAAGGCACCACGGTCGCCATGTCCAGCTCGAGCGTCGAGGAGAACACCGGATCGGCGGCCTTTGGGTCGATCCACAGGCCCTGCTCCTTGGCATAAGCCTCGACCAGCGCGATCTGCTGCTCCTCGCGGCCGGTCAGGCGCATGTAGTCGAGCGTCTTGTCGTCGATCCCGAAGAAGCCGCAGGTCGCGCCGTATTCGGGCGCCATGTTGGCGAGCGTCGCGCGGTCGGCGAGGCTGAGCGAGGCGAGGCCCGGGCCGAAGTATTCGACGAAGCGGCCGACCACCCCGTGCTTGCGCAGCATGTTGGTGCAGGTCAGCACCAGGTCGGTCGCGGTCACGCCTTCCCTGAGCTTGCCGGTCAGCTTGAAGCCGACGACTTCGGGAATCAGCATCGAGACCGGCTGGCCGAGCATGGCCGCCTCCGCCTCGATCCCGCCCACGCCCCAGCCTAGCACGCCGAGACCGTTGATCATCGTGGTGTGGCTGTCGGTGCCGACGCAGGTGTCGGGATAGGCGACCATCGCGCCGTTCTGGTCCATGCTGGTCCAGACGGCCTGCGCGATGTTTTCCAGGTTCACCTGGTGGCAGATGCCGGTGCCCGGCGGCACGGCGTAGAAGTTGTTGAGGCTCTTCGATCCCCACTTGAGGAAGTCGTAACGCTCGAGGTTGCGCTGGTATTCGATCTCGACGTTCTCCTCGAACGCCTTGGGATGGCCGAACTCGTCGACCATCACGGAGTGATCGATCACGAGGTTCACAGGCACCAGCGGGTTGATCTTGCTGGTATCGCCGCCCAGCTTGGCGATGGCATCGCGCATGGCGGCAAGGTCGACCACGCAGGGCACGCCGGTGAAGTCCTGCAGCAGCACGCGCGCCGGGCGGTACTGGATTTCGCCCCCGGTGGCCGGGTTCTTCTGCCAGTCGGCGAGCGCCTGGATGTGGCCGACCGAAACGGTGAAGCCGGCATCCTCGAAGCGGAGCAGGTTCTCGAGCAGGACCTTCATGCTGAACGGCAGGCGGCTGACGTCGCCGATGGTCTCGGATGCCTTGGCGAGGCTGTAATAGGCGTAATCCTTGCCCCCCACCGTCAATGAGCTGCGGGTGCCGAGCGAGTCCTTGCCGACCTGGGTCATGCGCGTTCCTGTCCTTGCCTTGAATGGGGCTGATTTTCGGGCCGCACCTGCGCGCTACGCTGCGCTGCGTCAAGGGTGGGCGGGGCGAGGAATCCTTGTCGCGACCGAAGTCACGCGACGGCGTTTTCGGGCGGCGGCGGGGCCCCGCGGGTGGCGATCCAGCTACCCGCCACGATGAGTGTAGCTCCCGCGATCGTTGCCGGGGTCACCGCCTCGGCAAAGAACAACCACCCGAACAGCGCTGCCCACAGGAACCCGGTGTATTCGAGCGGGGCGAGCCGCTGCGTCTCGGCCCGCGCATAGCCCCAGGTGAAGAGCAGCGCTCCGGACACCGAAAGGCCCGCGCTGATCGCGATGTCCGGCCACTCGCCGGGCTGGGGCAGGTGGAGGAAGAACGGGGCGAAGACCGCGAGCAGCAGGAAGGTCACCCCGTTCTGGAAGCTCGCCACCTCCAGCGGCTTGGCGACGAGCGCCTGCTGGCGCTGGAGCACTAGATTCCAGGCGTAGAGCACCGCCGAAGCCAGCACCGCGGCGATGCCCAGCGGCGCACCGCCGCCCATCGACTCGCGCAGGATCTTGCCCGCGAGGATCACGACGACTCCCGCCAGGCCCAGCACGGCGCCGATAATCGCAGGCCGCCCGATCCGCTCGCCCAGCAATACGCTCGCGAGGAACAGCGCGATGAGCGGGGCGACGAAGCTGATTGCGATCGTCTGCGCGAGCGGCAGGCGGGTGAGGCCGAAGAAGAACAGGAACGCCATCGCGGTCACCACCGCGCCCCGAATGAGGTGGATTTTCAGCGCCGCGCGGGCCGGCCAGCGCCCGCCGGTCAGTCGCCACGTCGGTCCGACGATGGCAAGGCCGATCGGCGCGCGCAGCAGCAGCGCGCTGTAGGCGCCCACCGCCAGCGCGGCGTTCTTCATGAACGCGTCCATCAGGCTCAAAAGGCCGATCGCGGCGACCGCGGCGAGGACCGGCAGGACGGGATGATCGGAACGCGGCATGACGTGGCGGCGGTTCGTGGCAATCGTGCCACCGGTCAAGCCGGATTCAGCCGAGCTTCAGCCGCGCGCGTTGAAGGGGGCGGGGTAAGGGCGCTATATACCGTGCCTGCAGACTCTAAGGGGCATGATTGTGATCGAGGTGAACAAGCGGATGTGGTTGACGGGCGCGGCGATGCTGGCGCTGCCGGGAATCGCGTTCGCACAAGGCAAGGCGCCGGCGAACCTCCTTCCCAGCGAAAAGCCCGCCATCAAGGCCGAGAAGCTCGCCAGCCCGGACGAGGTGACCGCCTCGATCGACGCGATGGGCCAGAAGGCCGAGATGGCCGCGACCGTGCAGCCGGTGACGCCGCTGGTGCAGACCTGGACCGTCGCCGATGCGAGGACGCTCGCCGGAGTGATCGCGTCGATCGGCGCCGAGGGGCTCGATCCCAGGGACTACCAGCCGGCCGAGCTCGACAAAGCCATTGCCGCCGGTCCCGGTGCCGCGCTCAACGAAACGGCCAGCCGCAGTTTCGCGTGGCTGGTCGAGGACCTGCGCGACGGGCGCACGCCGATGGACGCGCGCAAGCAGTGGTTCGTGGTCGATCCCGATCCCGATCGCTATCGCACCGGCGACATCATGGCCGAAGCGCTGGCGAAGCACTCGGTCGCCGCCAGCCTGATGGCACTCAACCCCGGTCATCCGGACTACGCGGCGCTCAAGGCAGAGCTGGCCGCCGCCACCGTTCCGGCCAAGCGCAAGCTGATCCGCGCCAACATGGACCGCTGGCGCTGGCTCGCCCGCGACCTCGGCAACCAGTACCTGCTCACCAACGTCCCCGAGTACCAGCTCCGGCTGACGGTCAACCACAAGATCATCAGCACCTACAAGACGATCGTCGGCAAGCCGGGCCGAACCGCGACCCCGCAGCTCGCCGAGACGGTCGAAGGCGTGATCTTCAACCCGACCTGGACCGTGCCGCAGTCCATCGTGAAGGGCGAGGGGCTGGGCGCGAAGGTGCTCGGCAACCCCGGCTGGGCCAAAGCCGCTGGCTACAAGGGCTGGAAGGACAAGGAGACGGGCTTCGTCACCGTGGTCCAGCAGCCGGGCGCGAACAACTCGCTCGGCCTGATGAAGGTCGACATGCCCAATCCGCACGCGATCTTCCTGCACGATACACCGAACCGCAACCTGTTCAACACCGAGAACCGCGCGCTGTCGCATGGCTGCATCCGCACCGAACGGGCGCAGGAACTGGCGATCACCATCGCGATTCTCGGCAACCTCGCCAACACGCCCGAGACGCGCAAGGCCGCGGCGGACGAGGCGGTGGCGATCAGCACCAGCGGGAAATACACCCGCGTACCGGTGCAGAAGTCGATGCCTGTCTACATCACCTATTTCACGATGGGCCGCGACATCTCGGGCAAGCTGCGCGAATTCAGCGACATCTACGGCCGCGACGCGCCGGTGCTGGCGAGCTTCGACAAGCCCCGCGAACAGAACCGCGCCCGTGCCACGAGCGAAAAGGCCGTCGAGATCGTCGACGACCTGCAGACGACCTGACGCCGGCTAAAACGCGCCCGGATTGGGCGGTTGGGGTGCACCCTCGGGGACGAGGGGCACCAGGTCCTTCGGCGGCTCGGTCACGTGCTCGCCATTGGGGCCGATACCCAGCTTGTCGGCAAAAAGCAGCCTTCCGCCCGCGAGCCGCAGCAGCGCAAGCTTGAAGTCGGCGTCGCTCATCGCGAAGCAACCGTTGGAGCGGCCGAGCCTGCCGTAGCGTTCGAGGTGCCCCGGCTCGCAATAGGCGGCGCGGTGCATCACGATGGCGCGGCGCAGCGCGTTCGAATTGCTCGGTTCGCGCCCTTCGAGGCGGATCGAGGTGCCGAACTTGCCCGTGTACCAGCCGAAGGTCATGTAGGCGCCCTTGCTGGTGCACCACGATTCCTCGATATTCGAGAACCAGTTGAGCCAGCCGTCGTGCTCGGGGTCGGAGCCCATGCCGTGCGCGCAGTGGTAACTGTCCACCACGCCGCGATCGAAATCGACCATATGCAGGCGCGGGTCGCTCGAGCGCAGGCCGAAGTCGACCACGCCGACGACGTCGCGCGCCCACAACCCCTGTCCATGCCGCGCGAGCTGTTCCTGCGCGATGGCGAACAGGCGCCGGTCACGCAGACCGAGCGAATTGGGCACGGAGGGGACCTGCGCGCGCAGGGGCGCGGCCGCCAGCGCAGCGCCGGTCGCAAGGGTGCCTGCCAGGATGTCCCGCCGCTTCATGCCGTCAGCATACCATAGCGCCCTATCCCGCGGGTGAACGCGGCGCGAAAGAGGCGAGCTCGGCATAGATCGCGCGTTCGCTGCGGCTCGCCGCATTGCCCCATTTCGTCGCGCTTGTCCGGTTGAGCAACGTGCCGTCGGGCGCGATCACCAGCAGCGCCGGGGTCGATGTCATCTCGGCGATGCCGAACGATTGCAGGATCTGCCGGTTGCGACCCTCGCCGGTCTGGGGATGGCCGACGTCGACGAAGACCAGCTCGAAGTGGTCGGCCACGAGCTGGCGGAAGCGCGGCGTCTCGAGCCATCCGGCCAGCGCGCGGCTGTCGTGGCACCAGTTTGCACCGAGCACCGCGATCAGCGGTCTGCCGGTCGACTGCGATCGTTCGCGCGCTGCGGCGAAAGCGGCACTTGCGTCGGCCGTAGCATCGAAGAGCGACGCCTCGGGATGCGCGACGGGTGCGGTCGCACATCCGCCGAGGGCAAGGGCGAGGGCGAGAAGGGCGGAGCGCATCAGATTGCGATTGCCGCCAGATTGCCAAGCGCGTCGCCATCGACGCGCATCGTCGTCCACTCGTCCATCGAGCGCGCACCGAACCCGCGATAAAAGGCGATCGAGGGCGCGTTCCAGTCGAGCACCGACCATTCCAGCCGGGCGCATTCACGCTTCACCGCCAGTCGCGCCAACTCGGCCAGCAGCGCCTTGCCGAGGCCAGCCCCGCGCGCGGCGGGCCGCACGAACAGGTCTTCGAGGTAAATCCCCGGCTTGCCTTCGAAGGTCGAGAAATTGTGGAAGAACAAGGCGAAGCCGTGCGCCATCCCGTCGACTTCGCCAATGATCACCTCGGCGTATGGCCGGGGTCCGAACAGATGCTCCGCGAGCATCGCCTCGTCGAAGCGCACGTCATGGGCCAGCCGCTCGTACTCCGCGAGTTCGCGGATGAGGTCGGCAATGAGGGGCAAGTCGGCGCGCGTGGCGGGCCGGATCGACAGGGCCACCGTTACTCCGCCGCCTCGACCACTTCGTCTGCGTGGCCGGCGTCGGTCATGTCCGCCTCGATCTCGGCGGCCTTGGCTTCCACAAGGGTCACGATGTGGTCGAGCATCCGGTCGGACTGCACGTGGTGGTCGGTCACTCCGGCGAGGTAGACCATGTGCTTGCCGGCGCCGCCGCCGGTGATGCCGATGTCGGTCTCGCGCGCTTCGCCCGGGCCGTTGACGACGCATCCGAGCACCGAGAGGCTCATCGGCGTCTTGATATGCTCGAGCCGCTTTTCGAGCGCCTCGACCGTGCGGATCACGTCGAAGCCCTGGCGGCTGCACGACGGGCACGAGACGATGCGGACCCCGCGGGTGCGCAGGCCGAGCGACTTCAGGATCTCGAAGCCGACCTTCACTTCCTGCTCGGGCTCGGCCGACAGGCTGACGCGAATGGTGTCGCCGATGCCCGCCCACAGCAGGTTGCCGATGCCGATGCTCGATTTGACCGTGCCGCCGATCAGTCCGCCCGCCTCGGTGATGCCGAGGTGCAGAGGGCAATCGACCGCTTCGGCAAGCTGCATGTAGGCGGCGACCGCGAGGAACACGTCGCTCGCCTTCACCGCCACCTTGTAATCGTGGAAATCGTGGTCCTGCAGCAGCTTGATATGGTCGAGCGCGCTCTCCACCAGCGCTTCGGGGCAGGGCTCGCCGTATTTCTCGAGCAGGTCCTTTTCGAGGGAGCCCGCATTGACCCCGATGCGGATCGCGCAGCCGTTGGCCTTGGCGGCGCGGACGACCTCGGCCACGCGCTCGCTCGAGCCGATGTTGCCGGGGTTGATCCGCAGGCACGCGGCGCCCTTGTCGGCAGCTTCCAGCGCGCGCTTGTAGTGAAAGTGGATGTCGGCGACGATCGGCACCTTGGCGGCGCGGGTGATCTGGTCGAAGTGGCGGGTCGCCTCTTCGGTGGGGCACGAAACGCGGATGATGTCCGCGCCCGCATCCTCGCAGCGGCGGATCTGGTCGATCGTCGCCGCGACGTCCTCGGTCGGGGTATTGGTCATCGTTTGCACGCTGATCGGCGCATCGCCGCCGACGGGCACCTTGCCGACCATGATCTGGCGGGACTGACGGCGCGCGATGTCGCGCCACGGACGGATCGAGGACATGGGCGGCGATATAGGCCGCAGGCGATGAAGGAGCAATGACAGCTTCCGGCCACCCGCCTTGTCGTCTGAACGCAGGCACAGCTCCTACTGTCCCATATGAACGAGATTTCAGGCACTTAACGTGCCCCAAGCGCTTCTGCCTCCGTCCAACCCGGATTGGCGCGATCAGGTGGGTGCTCGCTTCAGACAAGCAAAGAGAGAGAATGCCATGCGTACCATCGCCATTGCCGCCGCCCTGTCGGTTGCCACCGCCACCATCGCAGTCCCGCTGGCCGCCCAGGTCAGCGCGCCGCAGGTCAACGCGCCCGCCGGTCTCATCCCCGTGACCGTCGGCAACGTGATCCTGCAGGACATCCTGACCGACGTGGAGGTCAACGCCCTCAACGACCTCGACCTGCTCAACGACAACCAGATCGTCGTGCAGGTGCCGGTCTCGGTCGCCGCGAACGTGTGCAACGTGGCCGTCAACGTTCTTGCGTCCGGCAAGAGCACCGGCGCCGGATGCACCGCCACCAGCGGTTCGGATGCGTTGGCAAAGGTGATCCGTCAGCGGATCAAGACTGCCAAGTAAGACTTCCTGAAAGAAGCAACGTGGGGCTCCGGGCGTACCGTCCGGGGCCCCGCTTGCTATGATGACACGCCAGACGTGTTGCGGCATGAGGCGCGGATGAATGCGGCAGCCGACCCCACCGACGACCATTCCTGCGACGGACCGCTGCTGATCGGGCGTGTGCTCGACGGTCGCGGGGGCGGCAATCACATCTCGTGGGAGCGCGCGCAGGGCTGGCAGCCATCGCGCCCGGGCGAGGTGCTGTGGCTCCATATAGACCGCACCCAGCCGGAAATGACCGAATGGCTGCAAAGCGAGTTCGGCATTCCCGAGGCGACCGCCGAGCTGCTCACCAGCGACGACACCCGCCCGCGCGCATTTCGCGACGGCGACAAGCTGATCGCCACGCTTCGCGGGATTAACTTCAATCCCGGTGCCGCGCCGGAAGACATGGTCTCGATGCAGCTCTGGTCCGACGGGGTGCGCGTGGTCACCCTGCGCCGCCACCCGCTGCAGACCCCGCGCGATGTGCTCGACGATATCGACGCCGGGCGTGGTCCGAAGGATGCCGGGGCGCTTATCACCACGCTCGCCGAACACATGGTCCACCGGATCAATCGCGTGATCGTGGACATGAACGACGAGATCGACCGGCTCGAGGACCTCGATTTCGACACGGTGGACAACGAACAGCTGCTCGCCGAGATCGTCGCCATCCGCCGCAGCGCGCTCGCCCTGCAGCGGCACATGGGGCCCGAGCACGTGGCGCTGGAATCGATCAGCCGCGATGCGCCCGAATGGTTCGAGAAGCACGACCGGCGCGAGATCAACGAAACGATCGCGCTGCTCCGCCGCTTCATCGACGATATCGACGTCAGCAAGGAAAGCGCGGTCGTCCTGATGGACGAACTGCGCAGCCGCGCGCTCGCCCGGTCCGAAAAGACGAACCGCCGCCTGACGCTGGTGGCGACCGTGTTTCTGCCGTTGAGCTTCCTCGTCGGCCTGTTCGGGATCAACGTCGGCGGGATGCCATGGGCCGACATTGCGGGGCATCCGCGGGGGTTCTGGTTCGTGACCGCCCTGTGCGCGGGCTTCGGCGGAATAACTCTGTTCTTCTTCCGCCGTTGGAAGTGGATGTAGCCTAGAGTTTCAGTTCGTAGAGAAATTCGTCGTCGCGCTGGTTGCCGACCCAGAAATCGATGTCGGCGACCTTGGCGAACCCGACCCGCTGGTAGAACCGCTGCGCGCCGACATTCTCGCTGTACACCGACAGCTGCACCGCATCGCATCCGCGCGCCTTTGCGGCGGCGATCGCGTCGTCCATCAGCGCCTTGCCGAGGCCTTTGCCGGTCGCCGCCTGGCTGCAGTAAAGCTGGCTGAGGTAGGCGGGACGCGCCGGTTGCGGCTCGGGCCGCTCGTCGAAGCCCTTGCCGAACACCGTCAGGCAGTAGCCGAGGATTTGCCCGTCCTCGGTCGCCAGCGTGACCGCGGTATCGGAATCGGCGACAGCGGCGGCGAACCGCTCGGGCGAGCGCCATTCGCTCAGGAAGGCATCGAGGTCGGCCGGATCGTAGAGGTGGCCGAACGCGTCGATGAATGCAGCACGAGAGACTTCGACCAGATCGGGAATGTCGGCGGGAACGGCGGGGCGCAAGGTCATCGCCCACTGTCTACGGCGCTGGACGACCGCTGGAAAGTCAAACGCGACGATGAGACGGTCGACTAGTCCCGATCAAGCGCTTAATTCGCAACAATGCGCTCGTTCCTGACGGCCCTGATCGGCCTCGCCATCGTCTCAGCCACCCCCGCTTTCGCCAAGGAGGACGCCGTGCCCCAGACCTGGAGCTTCGCGATCCACGGCGGCGCGGGCGTGCTCGAACGCGCGCGGATGACCCCGGCACAGCAGGCCGAATACAAGGCGGCGCTGCAGGCCGCGCTCGATGCCGGGGCCAAGGTGCTTAAGGCAGGCGGCTCCTCGGTCGACGCAGTCACCGCCGCGATCACGCTGCTCGAGGACGACCCCAAGTTCAACGCGGGGCGCGGCGCGGTGTTCACGTGGGACGGCATCAACGAACTCGATGCCTCGATCATGGACGGCTCCGGGCGCAAGGCAGGGGCTGTTGCGGGCGTCCACACGGTGCGTCATCCGATCCTGCTGGCGAAGGCGGTGATGGACGACGGGCGCCACGTCATGCTCTCGGGCAAGGGGGCCGAGCAGTTCGCGGGCGAGAAGGGGCTCGAAATCGTCCCCAACGAATGGTTCGCGACCGAGCATCGCCGCAAGCAGCTCGAGGAATTAAAGGCGAAGAACCTCTCGGCGCTCGACGTCGAATTCAAGTATGGCACCGTCGGTGCGGTCGCGCGCGACAACGGCGGCCACCTCGCCGCCGGAACGTCGACCGGCGGGATGACCGGCAAGCGCTGGGGCCGCATCGGCGACAGCCCGGTGATCGGGGCGGGCACCTATGCCGACAACAAGGCCTGCGCGGTGAGCGCGACCGGATCGGGCGAATACTTCATCCGCGTGGCCGTGGCGCACACGATCTGCGAGCGCGTCCGCGCCGCGCGCCAGCTCACGCTCTCCGAGTTCGATGGTAACGACACCCAGACCGTGCCGCTCACAACGCAAGTGCTGCAGGGCATCGTCGACGGCGTGATTGCGGAGGTGGGTGAGCTTGGCGGAGACGGTGGAGTCATCGTCGTCAGCCCCACCGGCGTGCCGGTGTTCGCGATGAACACCCCGGGGATGTACCGCGGCCGCGCCACCGCCGAAGGCCTGAGCGAAGTCGCGATCTTTGCCGACGAGTAGGGCGTGACCCCTAGAGGTTGCGGCTCATGCAAAGGCTGAAGTCGTCCGAGACGTAGTCCCCGAAGGCCGGGCATTCGGTGAAGCCATTGGCGGCATACAGCGCCCGCGCCGCGGCGAATTCGGCCGGGCGCCCGGTCTCGAGGCCGAGCCAGGTCATGCCGCGCCCCTTTGCCTGCTCCATGAGATGGTCGAGCATGGCGCGGCCCGCGCCCTTGCCGCGCCAGGCCGGTGCCGCGCGCATCGACTTGAGCTCGCCGCGCCCGTCGCCGAGGTCCTTGAGCGCGCCGACTGCTGTGAGCGTGTCGCCGTCCCACGCCGAATAGAACGCCACATCGGGCGCGCGCAGGCGCTCGGCCGGCATCGCGTGAACCTTGCAGGCGGGCGACCAGCGATGCATCTCGTCGAGGTGGAACTGGAGCAGCGCCAAGACGTCCGAGCGGGTCAGGTCGTCCGAGCGAATCGAGTAGGTCATGACGCGTACTTGTCCGCCTTGCGCTTGCCGAACCGCATCCCGCCTTCGAGCCGCGCGCGGAGCTGGGCGTAATAGGCTTCGAGGAAGGCCCGCTCGTCGCCCGCGCCGGGGTTCCAGCCGATCTTGCGGCAGATCGCCTCGTGGACCGACTGGATCGCCTCGGCGCGATCGTCGCGCAGAACGCGTTCGAGGGTCTGCAGTTCGTACTCCCCATAGATCGCGAGTTCCGTCTCGCTGAAGCGATAGGTCGCCCCCGTTACCGTGCTGGCCCCGCGCGCGGCGCCCTCGGTCGACAGGACCTGCGCAAGCTTGGTGCGCGGCATCTCGACCACCCAGGTGCCCGCGACGAGATCGCCCGCGCGTAGCGCATCGCGGTTGAAGAACGGAAAGAACGCGAAGACGAGGAACCATGCGAGCCCGGCGATCCCGGCCGATCCCGCCTCTCCCGTGGGGGCTACGAGCAGGAAGATCAGCGGCAGGAACAGTTCGATGTCGCGCAGCAGGTTGCGCGCGATAACGGCTTCGGCGGTCAGGCGACCGGAGCCGCCACGCTCGGTCGGACGCGCGGCGACGCGGATGCCGACGATGCGCTTGCCCGGCGTCGCACCCCGCGGCGACAATTCGAAGGCCATGAAATAGCCGTTCCACGCGATGAACCAGAACAGCATCCAGACGACCTGGAGGAACTCGCTCGCGCTGCCCGCCTGGTCGTTCCCGATGACGTCGAGGCCGCCCGCGACCTGGGCGATCAGCAGCGTCACGCCGACCGATCCCAGGAGCAGGAACAGGTAATCGAGCATCAGCGCGCCCAGCCGCGCGCCGCGCGTGGCGATCACGAAGGGCAGCTCGATCCCCTCGGGCGTTACGATCGTGCGCCGCCGCTTGGCGTCGAACGGCAGGACCGCGCCGCTCACCGGAGCGACCCCGACGGCTGCCTGCGGAAGGCGAAGAAATAGGCGAGCCAGAAGGCCAGCATCGACCCGCCGATCAGCAGCCGCTCCCACGTCTGCCCGACGAGCTGGCGCGGGAACGCCTCGAGCAGTGCGGCGACGACGAGCATCAGCACCACGCCCGCCATGACGGTCGCAGCTCTTCGCCCCGCCTCGGTGGTCGCCGCAAGGATCGACCGGTCGCCGGGAAACGCCATCGCGCGGCCCACGTGCAGGCCCGCCGCGCCCGCGAGCAGAATTGCGAACAGCTCGGTCGTGCCGTGGACCGAGAGCCAGCCGATGAAATCCAGCGTCAGGCCTTGCGTCGAGAACAGCCACACCATCGCGCCGAGCGTGGCCATCTCCTTGAGCAGCAGCATCAGCGTAGGAATGCCGAACGCGAAGCCCAGCGCGAACGCGAGGATCGAGACGCCCGCATTGTTCTGGAACAGGTAGGCGGCAAATCCGGTGAGGCCCGCGGCAGTGTCCTCGGTGCTGAGCGCCTTGAGCAGCACCTCGCGGCTCGCACCGGGCACGCGGGTGTCGGCGAACTGGCTAGGGACGAGCGTCCAGTACCATTCTTCGTCGCCGCTCACGAGCAGCCATCCTGACACCGCGCCGGCGATCATCACCGCCAGCGCGATGCAGACGTCGAGCCAGATTCCTCGCACCGCCGCGCTCAACCCGCCGCCGAGAAAGCCTGCGAACCATCGGGCGAAACCCTGCCGCGGCCGGTAGACCTGGTACCACGCCCGCTGGACGAGGCTTTCGAGATAGGCATGGGTCGCCGCGTCGAGCGAGGTGTCGCGCGCGACCGACAGGCTCGATGCGGCGGTCCGGTAGAGCGCGGGAAGGGCGAGAACGTCCTCGTCGGACACCTTGCGCAGGCGACCCTTTTCCATCGCAGTGACGATGCTCTCGAGCCGCTGCCAGTCGCCCTCGCGCGCAAGGCGGAAGCGGTCGGATCGCAAAGCCGCCGCCTCGATCGCGGTATCGGCGAGAACCGCACTCATCCGATGCCTCCCTTGCGCTTCACTTCGAGATAGCGGTCGATCAGCTTGTAGCCGATCGCCTCCCACGGGGCCTCGATCACCTCGATTCCGAGCTGACGAAGCCGCTGGAGCACGACCGCGCGCTGGCGGGAGAGGGTGTCAGCGGCCACCGCCGTGGCCAGCGTGTCGATGCTGTCGGGCTCGGCATCCTGCAGCGCGCCGAGCTCGGTATCCTCGATCGTGACGAACAGCACGAGGTGCCGCTCGACCAGCCGGCCAAGGCTCTCGACCATCAGTTCCGCGCTGGTCGGGTCGGTGAAATCCGAGAACAGCACGATCAGGCTGCGCCGCTTGAGCCGGGACGACAAGGTCGCGAGCGCAAGCGTGAAGTTCGGTTCCTCGGCGTGGTAGTCGAGCCCGGCGGCGGCCGATTGCAAGCGATGGAAGGCGCGCGTTTCACCGTAGAACGGGGTCGAGACGGTCGGGCGGCGGGCGAAGCCGAATAGGCTCACCCGGTCGCCGCCCTTGATCGCCACCCACGCAGCAGTGAGCGCGGCGGAGACCGCGCGGTCGATCCGCGGCAATCCCGAGTCCTTTTCGTCCCCCGACCCGCCCACTGGCTCGCACATAGCTTGCCCGCAATCGAAGGCGAACACGATCTGGTTGTTGCGCTCGGCCTCGTTCTCGCGCGCGAACAGGCGGGTGTGGCGGCCCGACGTCTTCCAGTCGATCCGTCGCCGGTCCATCCCGGGTTGGTATTCGGCGAGCGATTCGAACTGCGTGCCTTCGCCGCGGATGCGCCGGGCGACGATCCCGAACGCCGCATCGCGCAGGAAATGCTGGAGCGCGGGGCTGCGCACCGGAGAGAGGTCGGGCCACACGCGGATCGCCTGATCCATCGGGTGCGAGACCTGCCGCGCGCCGAGGCCGAGCGGTCCGGTCCAGCGCAGCCAGACCTGCGTCAGCGCGGCTGTGCCCCGGCGATTGGGGGTGAGCGTCGTCTCGCCACTCCATGCCCCCGCATTGGGCGCGAGCGACAACTCCGCGCGGCCCGACGCCGCGAGGCGGGGATCGACCGCGACGCTCGCGCTGACGTCTCCCCCCGGCGCGCGTCCGGCAATGTCGGCCATGACGCGCAGGGTCAGCGCTTCTCCCACTTCGGCGTCGGGCGGAGCCGTCACGCGCCAGTCGGCAAGCCTTCCTGCGAGCAGGGCGTCGACCGCGACCAGTACGATCAGCCCCAGTGCCGCAATCGGCGCGATGGCCCACGCCGCCGGGACCGCCGCGGCGATCACGAGCGCCACCGGCGCGGCGAGCGCCGCGAGCCAGGCAGTGCGGGCGGTGGGAAGGATCATGTCAGGCGGTTACCGAGGCGCCTCGGTCCGTTCGACCAGTTCGGCGACGAGATCCTCGACCAGACGCCCCTCGATCTCCGCCGCGGGGCTGAGCATGAGGCGGTGGCGCAGCACCGCCGTGGCGAGTGCCTTCACGTCGTCGGGGATCACGTAGTCGCGGCCCTCCAGCGCGGCGCGGGCGCGCGCGGCATTGGCAAGCGCGACCGCCGCGCGGGGCGACGCGCCGCTCGACAGGTCGGCCGTCTCGCGTGTGCCGCGCACGAGCCGCACGACGTAATCGACGATCCCCTCGGCCACGGTGACCTGGCTCAGTGCAGCGCTTGCGTCGGCGAGCTTGCCCGCGTCTGCGACGTGCGCGATGCCGAAGTCGGCCGGGCGCGGCGGCCCTTGCCGCTGGCCGAAGCGGGTCACGATCGCGGTCTCCTCCTCGGGCGAAGGGTAGGGCACCAGCAGCTTGAACAGGAACCGGTCGAGCTGCGCCTCGGGCAGCGGGTACACGCCTTGGCTCTCGATCGGGTTCTGCGTGGCGACGACCATGAAGCTCGGCGGCAGCGCGTGGGTCTCGCCGTCGAGCGTCACTTTCCGCTCCTGCATCGCCTCCAGTAGCGCCGCCTGCGTCTTGGGCGGGGTGCGGTTGATTTCGTCGGCGAGGAGCAGGTCGCAGAAGATCGGCCCGCGGGTGAGGGTGAACTGGCTCGTCTGGAAGTTGAACAGGTTCGACCCCAGGATATCGCCCGGCAGCAGGTCCGGCGTGAACTGGATGCGCCCGAAATCGAGGCCGAGCGCGCAGGCGAAGCACTGGGCGAGGAAAGTCTTGGCGGTGCCCGGCGGTCCTTCGAGCAGGACGTGCCCTTCGGCGAGCAGCGCCACCAGCAGATGATCGACGATGGCGTCCTGCCCGACGATCGCCTTGCCGACCTCGCCGCGGATCGCCGTGGCCAGGGCGCGGACTTCGTCGAGGGTCATGGTCATCGTCTGGCGGTCCTTTCGAGGGAATGGAGGGCGTGCGCGGCGCGCAGGGTTTCGGATGGCCCGCGCGCGCCTTCGAGTCGGGCAGCGAGCACGGAGAAAGGCGGTTCGCCGGGTGCGCGGCGGGCGAGCGCGGCGTCGATCGCGGCCGGATCGGGGCTGCGCAGCCCGAAGGTCGCGGCAAGACGCCGGGCGATGTGCGCGGCATAGGGCGGCCCCAGCAGATGCAGTCGCCCGCTCCGCCGCAGGAAGCCGGCGGAGTTGGTTGCGAGCTGGGTTTTTCCGAAGGCGATCCCGCGCGCTTCCGCGAGTGGCGGGCCGAAGCGCCCGAAGCCGCGCCAGGCGACCACGCACAGCGCCAGGATCAGGCACAGCGTCGCGGCGAGGAAGGGCGGCGCGAAGGCAAGGGTGAGCAGGTTGCGCTGTCCGCCGATGCCCGCCAGAGTCAGGTCGAACACGATCGGATAACCCGCATCCTCGCCCGCTAGCGCGACGATCTGTGCCGCGAGCTGCGCCCGATTGCGGTCGGCCATGCCCCAGTTGTTGACGAGGTCGGGCTCGAACACGGTGGTGACCGCCCACTTGCTCTCGCACTCGTCCTCGCCCAGCGGCTCGACGTTCGCGGCGATCTCGAGGTCGGCATAGCATCCGCCGTCGTCGGCGAAGGCGACCAGGTCGCGGCCCTTGCTGTCGCGCACCAGGCTGACCCACGGCCCACCGTCGAGTGCCAGTACTTCGCCGCGCGAAGGCAGCGCGCCCGACAGGCCGAGGCCCTGCCAGTCGGGGCCGGACCCGTCGAGTTTGCCCATCTCGGTCGTCATGGAGAGCTCGTTCTCCAGCTCGGCGGCAAAACCCGGCTTGTTGGCGGCGACAAGCCGGACCCAGCCCTTCTTGGTGCCCTTGGTGTTGCCAGGCAACTCGTACGCGAACCACTTGGGGAGAATCACCAGCGTCGGGCCGACATAGCGGCGCTGCTCGATCACTTCGGCGAGATCGTCGCCGTCGGTCCACATCGTCGGGGTCAGGACGAGCAGCGCCTCGTCGTCGAGCCGCGCGCGATTGCGCGCGAGCGATACCTCGTAGCCCTGCGCCTCGAGCAGGTCGGCGAGCGCGGCGTATCCGGCAAGCCCGTGCCCGGCGGCGTGCGCTTCCCCATTGTCGGGGCCGCGTCCGGTGTCGCCCTGGCCGATGAACCACAGCATCGCGAAGAACGCGATGGCGCCGAACACGAGGACGCCCAGCACCGCCCGAGGATTGAACGCCCCGCTCATGCCCCGCGCCGCGCCAGCGGGGCGAGCGCGAATGCCGAGTAGGCCTCGCGCGCCGCCTGCCAGTCGTCCGCGCCGAGCGCGCGCAGCGCGAAGAGGCTGCGCTCGACCCGCCCCGCGATCGTGGAAAACGCAGTCCGCGCTTCGTCGGGAAGTGCGGTCAGCACCGACAGTTCGCGCGCGGTCGTTGCCGGTTCGACCAGGCCGGGGCGGGCGGCGGCAATCTGGCCGACGCTGCGCTGGAGCAGGAGGTGGGTCGCCTCGTCGAAGCGGCCCTCGGCGGCGAGCCGGTCGGCATCCTCGAGCAGGGCGATCGCGGCACCGGTGTCCGGCATCCAGCCCTCGTCCACTTCGGTCGCGGGTGCGCGCCTGATGCGCCAGCCTAGCGCGGGTGCGAGCATCCGCCACAGCAGGAAAGCGACGGCAGCCACGCCGATCGCAAGAAGGACCCACTTGAAGACCGGCCAGCTCATCCCGAGCGCCCGACCCAGCGGTTCCAGCAGTTCGCCCAGCCAGCGGAGGAACGCGTCGAGCCAGCCGGGCGGCTTGGGTGGCGGCGGTGGCGGAGTATCGAGCGGCGCGAATTGGATCGCGTCGTCGGCGCGGACCGATCGCCACGCGTCGCCCGCGTCCCTGATGTCCCCTGCGCCCGTCGTCACGAAACCCGTGGTGACACGCGATCCCTTGCCGCGCAACCAACCGTGCGCACGCTATCCTCTGGGGCGTTCCTGGGGGTACGTTCCCAGCATCCGCAATTCCTTGCAGTGAAAGGCAAGTTCCTCGAGCGCACGGTCGACCGCCGGATCGCCCGGGGCGCCGATGATGTCGGCATAGAACATGGTCGCGGAAAAGCTCGCGCCGACCTGGTAGCTCTCCAGCTTGGTCATGTTGACGCCGTTGGTCGCGAAGCCGCCCAGCGCCTTGTAGAGCGCGGCGGGCACGTTCTTCACTTCGAACACGAAAGTGGTCATCGCGGCGGTCGCGACGACCGAAGGCTCGAGTGCTTCGGGGGCCAGCAGCAGGAATCGCGTGGTGTTGTCGGCAGCATCCTCGACGTCGTTCTCGAGGATCGTCAGTCCGTAGAGATCGGCAGCGAGCGGCGGGGCGATCGCGGCGATCGTCGGCTCGGCGCGCTCTGCGACATGCGCCGCGGCCGCAGCCGTGTCGGCATAGGCCAGCGGCACGATACCGCGCTCGCGCAGGAAGTGGCGCGACTGGCCAAGCGCCTGCGGGTGGCTGTAGGCCGCCTCGAACGGTCCGGGACCGGTTGCCATCAGAGCATGGTTGATCCGCAGGAAGTGCTCGGCAACGATCTTGAGGCCGCTTTCGGGCAACAGGAAATGGATGTCCGCAACGCGTCCGTGCTGGCTGTTCTCGATCGGAATCGCCGCACAGCCCGCGCGGCCCGCCTTCACCGCGTCGATCGCGTCCTCGAACGAATAGCAGGGCAGCGGCAGGCCTTCGGGCACCATCTCCATCGCGGCGCGGTGCGAATTGGCCCCCGGCGCCCCAGCGAATGCGACCGCGCGCAGCGGGTCCGCTTCGGCGGAGGCCTGCATGGCCGCGACCATTTCGCGGGCGGGGGCGGGAAAGCTGCTCATCTGGGAGGTGCGCGTAGCGGTGGGACATTCGGTCGGCAACCCGCATCCGCCCCTTGCGCTGCCGGGGTCGCCTGACTAGAGCGCGGCGCAAACCCGCAAGTTCAACTTCATCGCGGATTACTGCACGCATGGACGACCGTTTCAATACCGCCGCCGGCTGGGTCCTTTTCTCCGGCATCGTCGCGCTCGGCCTGTCGAGCGTAAGCGCCAAGTACTTCTCGGCCGACAAGCCCCACCGCCCGCACGAAATGGGCTACCCGATCGAGGGTGTCGTCGAGGAAGGCGAAGGCGGCGCGGACGAAGGTCCGGGCCTCGCCGCGCTGCTCGCTTCGGGCGATGTGGCGGCGGGCGAAAAGGCCGCGCAGGGCCGTTGCGGCACCTGCCACACCTTCGACCAGGGCGGCGCTGCAAAGCAGGGTCCGAATCTATTCGGCGTAATCGGCAAGCCGGTCGGCAAGCACGCCGCCGGATTCGCCTACAGCGCCGACCTTTCAGGCCATGGCGGTGACTGGACCTACGAGAATCTCGATGTCTGGCTGAAGAGCCCGAAGGCGTTCGCCGCCGGCACCAAGATGAGCTTCGCCGGCCTGTCGAACGGTCAGGACCGCGCGAACATCATTCTTTACATGAAGCAGCAGGGCGGCGGACCCGCCTTGCCGACGCCCGAAGCGGTGGCACCGGCGGCCGAGGGCGCGGAAGCCGCGGCTGCGGGCGATCCGAGCGCGGCGCCCGGTCCGGCGACCGAAGCCGGCGCCGAAGCGGCAGGCGCCGTTGCCGATCCGGTTGGCGACGCTCCGAAGCAATAACAGGCGGAACCGGCGTTTCGGCGCCGGTTCGCCCTTCATTCGACAAATTCAGCGGCGCGAGCGCCGCGGTTGTCCGCCGCGTCGAATGCGGCGCTCGTCTTCGTTCTTGCGCCTGTAATACACGATCACCGCCGCGATGGCTGCGACCATCAAGGCGATGAGGATATAGGCGAACATCGTTCGTTCTTGCATTTGGGGTGCGACTCCAGGGGTTCACGCGGTCTTTCCCGCACGTTCGATCCCAAACGCCCGTTGAGAGGTTTATTTCCCTCCGTCCATCGCAAAATATGCGACGTTTCAGAAATCTACCGCAGTTGCGAATGCTTCCGTCAGGCTTTCACTTCGTCGCCCTTGAATCCTTGGGCAATCACGTACCACTCGCTCGAATCCTTGCGACTGGCGGGTGGCTTGGCGTGTTTCACGGTGCGGAAATGCTTTTTGAGCAGGGCCAGGATTTCGGCGTCGGTTCCGCCCGCGAACACCTTTGCCACGAACGCGCCGCCCGGCTCGAGGTTCTCGACCGCGAACCATGCCGCCGCCTCGACCAGTCCCATCGTCCGCAGGTGATCGGTCGCCTTGTGGCCAACGGTGTTGGCGGCCATGTCCGACAGCACGAGATCGGTCGGCCCGCCGAGCGCTTCGACCAAAGCGGCGGGGGCGGCATCGGCCATGAAATCCATCTCGATCAGGGTAGCACCCTCGATCGGTTCGGTCGGCAGCAGGTCGATCCCGACGATCGCTGCCTGCGGGCGCTTCTTGCGCACGACCTGGGTCCAGCCGCCGGGTGCGACTCCCAGGTCGACCACGCGCTTCGCGCCCTTGAGCACGCCGAACTTCTCGTCGAGCTCGATCAGTTTGTACGCCGCCCGGCTGCGATAACCTTCGGCCTTGGCCTGCCGGACGTACGGATCGTTGAGCTGGCGCGACAGCCATCGATTCGACGAAGCGGTACGTCCGCGCGCGGTCTTGACGCGCTTGCCCGGATCTTTGGCCCCCCTGCTCACGCGCCGGTCCTCGCGGGGATCGCCATGCCTGCCATCAGACTGCGCAGGATGCCTTCGCGAATTCCCCGATCCGCCACGCCGAGCCGATCGGCGGGCCAGATGTCGAGTATCGATTCGAGGATCGCGCAGCCCGCCACCACAAGGTCCGCGCGGTCGTTGCCGATGCACGGAAGGCTGCGCCGTTCCTCGGGCGCCATGCCAGACAGGCGGGTACTGATGTCGCGCATTGCCCCGGCGGGCACGATCAGCCCGTCGACCGCGCGCCGGTCGTATTGCGGCAGTTCCAGATGGAGGCTGGCGAGCGTCGTGACCGTGCCGCTGGTGCCGAGCAGGCGGATATCCGCGGCCCGCGACGCGTTCGCCACCCGATCGGCGAACGGCGCGAAGCTATCGGACACGACCTGGCGCATCCGGGCATAGCGCGCGAACCGCTGGTCCCGGTCCGCATCGTCGACCCTGCCGACCGTGTCGGTCAGCGACACGACGCCCCACGGAACGCTCGCCCAGTCGATGATGCGCGGTACGCGTTCGCCGGGTTCGATCAGCACGAGTTCGGTCGATCCCCCGCCTATGTCGAAGATCACCGCCGGACCATGACCCTGTTCGAGGAGGATGTGGCAGCCGAGGACAGCGAGCCGCGCTTCCTCCTGCGCCGAGATGATGTCGAGCGCGATCCCGGTCTCGCTGCGCACCCGCTCGATGAACGCCTCGCCGTTCTCCGCGCGGCGGCACGCTTCGGTCGCGACCGAGCGGGCGAGGAACACATTGCGGCGGCGAAGTTTCTCTGCGCAGATGTGGAGAGCGCCGAGCGCCCGGTCCATCGCCGCGTCGCTCAAACGTCCGCTCGCGGCGAGCCCCTCGCCGAGTCGCACGACCCGGCTGAAAGCGTCGATCACAGTGAAATTCTCACCTTCGGGCCGGGCAATCAGCAGGCGGCAGTTGTTGGTGCCCAGGTCGAGCGCGGCATAGGCCTGGCGCCGCACCGACTTGTCGGCCGAGGCGCCAAATGGACCGGGCGATCCCTCCGGCGCACAAGCGGGCCGGGGATGGTTCGTGCTCGGGTATTCGGACTGTCGGGGTCCCTTGTAGCGAAAATCCGCTACCTTGCCGGACGATCTACCCCGTTTGCTATCAGCCCTGCCGCCCGTACTCCTGTTCGTGTCCGGCGGAGAAAAATCCGCCATTATGCAATGCTTTCTCATCCTCTCGCCGCGCGTCAGTTTCGGTGCGGCGAGGACCTGCCGACGATGCTAGCGACCTCTGGTGCGAACGGCAAGCGCACCGCGCCCGCCCGCACCAAGCGCGCCCTTGACCCGGCACGAATGCGAAACTAAGTGCGCCCCCTCGCGAGGCGGTGCGCCGCCCGCCGCATGATGATGCCCCGTCCTCTAATGGTAAGAGAGCGGACTCTGACTCCGTCAATCAAGGTTCGAATCCTTGCGGGGCATCCAATTCCGCCTGCGCTGTCTCAGAACGCGCGGGCTGCCCACACCACCAGCAGCGCGGCCGGAACGAACAGCAATTGCGCGAGCAGCGTCCCCGCGACGCGGCTGAGCGAGAGCCACACGATCGTGCGGCGGAACATCGGCTCGTCGACTTTCCCCGCCACCACGTCGTCGGTCATCACCGACAGCTGCGGGTCGATGAGGATGAACAGCATCAGCGTGGCGAGGCCGTTGACCACCGCCGACAGCTGCGAAGCGGTCACGCGGTATTCGGGATAGAGGTAGCCCGCGTAGAGCGAGGCGATGACGCCCACGGTCAGCAGCGCCTGCGCGGCGACGTTCATCACGATCACCTTGAGCGGGATGCCGCGCGGCTTGACCAGGTCGCGCAGGTGGACGGTGCGCGGAGGCGTGGCGGTCTGGCGAATATAGCCCACCCCGCCGCGTGCGAAGGCGTGAAGCAGCAGGCGCGCGACCGAGCGATGCTCCTGGAAATGGCCGATCGCGCTTGCGAACCAGCGCTGGACGGTTGGCACCATCAGCGTGCCGACAATCGTCGCCGCGGTGGCCGAGGCGAGCACGAGTCGGAAGTCGCCGAGCAGGTATTCGCCCGTTCCCCGCGCCAGCGCGTCCTCGATCCGGTTGGCGAGGAAGGGGCCGAGAAATCCGTTTGACAGGCGCGAGACGAGCACCAGCACATTGAACAGCGCGAACGACATCGCGATCCGTCCGGTCCGCACTCCGGCGATGCGGGCCGCGTATGCGAGCGCGCCGATAAGCTGGATCGCGAACGTCAGCGCGCAGATCACCGCCAGTTGAGGATCCATTGCGACCGTCCTTCGCTGTATGAAAGGCGGGGCCTTAGCGCCGGCAACGATGCGCGCAAAGGCGCATTTCGATTGTGCCCGCGCGCGGCCCCGCCTATCGGCAGCGCAATGACAAAAGCAGAAGAGCGCGACCTGAAGGGTCGCAGGTTCTACCGGGCCGAACAGGAAGCGGCCTTTTCGGAAAAAGCCACCCCCGACACGCCGCAGACGCGGCATCCGGCCTATCGCCTGGCGTTTCAGGACACCGACTTCCTCCTGCGGCAGGAGCTGCGCCCGGTGCGTTTCCAGCTCGAGCTCCTGAAGCCCGAGATGCTGCTCGACGAAGCGGGCGTCGGCTCGACGCTGGTGATGTACGGATCGGCGCGCATCCCCTCGCCCGACCACGTCGACGCACTGCTCAAGAACGCGACCGACGAGAACCGCCCGGTCGCTGAGCGGCTCGCGGCGAAGGCGAAGTACTACGACGAGGCGTACAAGCTCGCCCGGCTCGCCAGCGAAAAGTCGCTGATCGAGGATGGCAAGCGCCAGTTCGTCGTCACCTCTGGCGGCGGCCCGTCAATCATGGAAGCGGCCAACCGCGGTGCGAGCGACGCGGGCGCTGAATCGATCGGACTCAACATCGTCCTGCCGCACGAGCAGGCGCCCAACCCCTACGTCACGCCTTACCTGAGCTTCCAGTTCCACTATTTCGCGCTGCGCAAGATGCACTTCCTGCTGCGCGCGAAGGCGGTCGCGGTGTTCCCCGGCGGGTTCGGCACCTTCGACGAATTCTTCGAGCTGCTCACGCTGATCCAGACCGGCAAGATCATGCCGATGCCGATCCTGCTGTTCGGCAAAGAATTCTGGACCCGCGTGATCGACTGGGATGCCTTCGCCGAGGAAGGCGTGATCTCAAAGGAAGACCTCGACCTGTTCCGCTGGTGCGAGACCGCGGAAGAGGCCTGGGGCCACATCACCGCCTTCTACAACATCAAGACCTAGCCGCGCACCGCCTGGTGGCCGAGCGGGCCGCTGCCCGCGCCGAAGCCAGGCGCGGCCTCGATCGCGCGGCGGACGAACCGGCGGGCGATCCGCACCGAATGGTCGAGTGGCTGGCCGTGCCCAAGCAGGGTCGCGAGCGCCGACGACAGGGTGCAGCCGGTGCCGTGGGTATGCCGCGTCTCGATCCGCGGGTCGCCGAACTGGCCGAAAGCGCCGCCCGGCATCATCAGCAAGTCGAACAGGCGGTCGTCGTCACCCGCTGGGCCGTGGCCGCCCTTCGCCAGCACCGCACAGCCGTATTCGTCGGCGAGCGCCATCGCGGCGGCGGCGATCGCGTCGCGATCGGGCAAGGCGCGGCCTGCCAAGTGTTCGAGCTCTGGAAAGTTGGGCGTGATGACCGTCGCGAGCGGAAACAGGCGCGCCTTCATCGCGGCGATGGCGTCGGCAGCGATCAGCGTCGCGCCTGAGGTGGCAATCATCACCGGGTCGAGCACGACCCTTGCGCCATCGGGCAGGTCGGCCAAGGTATCGGCGACCGCTTCGACGATCTCGACGTCGTGGACCATGCCGATCTTGATCGCGTCGGCGCCGATGTCGGACAGGCACGAACGGATCTGCTCCGCGACGACATCGCCGCTCATCGGTGCAATCGCCTGCACCCCGACGGTGTTCTGCGCGGTGACGGCGGTGATCGCGGTCATCGCATAGCCGCCGAGCATGGTGATCGTCTTGATGTCGGCCTGGATGCCCGCGCCGCCCGAGCTGTCGGATCCGGCGATGGCGAGGATGCGGGGTGGGGTCGTCGTCAAGCTGAGTGCTTCCGCTCGGTCGAGGGCGGATATTTCCCGTGCAGTGCCTTGGCGCGGGTCGGCCGGTCCATCAGCTCGCCGCCGCAGTTGGGGCACCGGTCGTCGAGCGCGTCGGCGCATTCGGCGCAAAAGGTGCACTCGAAGCTGCAGATGAACGCGCCGGGCGCCTCGGCCGGAAGGTCGGTGCCGCACTTCTCGCAATCGGGGCGCATCTCGAGCATCAGATCGCCTCTTTCACTGCATCGCAGATCGAATCGACCAGCCGCTCGACCTGGTCGGCGTCGTCGCCTTCGGCCATCACGCGGATCAGCGGTTCGGTTCCCGAGGGGCGGATGACGAGGCGGCCCTTGCCGGCGAGTTCCGCCTCGGCCTCGGCGATCGCAGACTTCACGCGCGCGTCGTCGAGCGGCTTGCCGCCCGCATAGCGCACGTTCTTGAGAAGTTGCGGCACTGGGTCGAACTGGTGCAGCAGTTCGCTTGCGCGCTTGCCAGAGCGGACGAGACTGGCCAGCACGCGGAGCGCCGCCACCGTGCCGTCGCCGGTGGTCCCGTAATCGAGCAGGATCATGTGCCCCGACTGCTCGCCGCCGACATTGAAGCCGCCTTCGCGCATCCGTTCGAGAACGTGCCGGTCGCCCACCGCGGTGCGCTCGAGCGTCAGGCCGTGCCCCGCGAGATGCCGTTCGAGCCCCAGATTGGACATAACCGTCGCCACCACGCCGCCGCCGCGCAGGTCGCCGCGGTCCTTGAGGCGGAGTGCGATCAGCGACATGATCTGGTCGCCGTCGACCGTCTGGCCTTTCTCGTCGACCACGATCAGCCGATCGGCATCGCCGTCCAAAGCGATGCCGATGTCGGCGCCTTCCTCGACGACCCTCGCCTTGATTGCCGCGAGCGAGGTGGAGCCGACGTCGCGGTTGATGTTGATGCCGTTGGGCGTGACGCCCAGCGGGATGACTTTGGCGCCCAACTCCCAGATCGCCGAGGGTGCGACCTGGTAGGCGGCGCCGTGCGCGCAATCGACCACGATCTTGAGGTCGTCGAAGCGGATGTCGCTCGCCACCGCCTGCTTGACCGCGTGGATATAGCGGCCGCGGGCATCGTCGATGCGGCGGGCGCGACCCACCAGCGGCGCGTCGGCGAGTTCGGGCTCCTCGTCGATCAGCGCCTCGATCGCCAGTTCGTCCTCGTCGGACAGCTTGAAGCCGTCGGGACCGAACAACTTGATGCCGTTATCCTCGTACGGGTTGTGGCTGGCGCTGATCATCACGCCAACGTCGGCGCGCAGTTCGCGGGTGAGCAGCGCGATGGCGGGGGTAGGCAGGGGGCCGGTCATCACCACGTCCATGCCGACCGAGGTGAACCCGGCGACCAGTGCGTTTTCCAGCATGTAACCCGACAGCCGGGTGTCCTTGCCGATCACCACACGGTGGCGGTGCGTGCCGCGCAGGAAATGACGCCCCGCGGCCTGGCCGACCCGCATCGCGATCGCCGCGGTCATCACACCGGCATTGGTGCGCCCGCGGATGCCATCGGTGCCGAAGAACTTGCGTGCCATTGGTTGCGAACCTCGATTGTCTCTCCGGCGCGGCAATGGCGCGGCGCGCGCGCGATGTCACTAGCCGACGGGGCTGTCCTACACGCATTCGGCTCGCTATGCCGTTGGTTCGGCGGGCATCTGGCCCCCCGCAGAGGTCGCAAGGACGAGAAATTGGAAAGTCACACGCCGGTCACGCGATTTTCGGGTATGTCCTTGTCGGTCCTTGCGAATGCCGGATGGCGGTGTTTTTCAAAGCACCCGGTTGCGTGTGACGGCGGCCCGACCGTTGGGAGCGATCGCTGATGGAACGCGCCCCGACCCAGGAACCGGCCGCGGCGACCGAACGGCAATTGATCTCGGTTAGGATACCCGCGGGCTGGACGCTCGTGGGCCTGGTCGCGGGACTGGTAGTGGGCATCCTCGTTTCGCGCACCGCGTTGCTCGACGAGGTTCTGGCGGTCTCGGCTCCGATCGGCGCGCTGTGGCTGCGCGCGTTGCAGGTCACGATCGTGCCGCTGGTCGCGGGGCTGCTGGTCGTCGGGATCGCACAGATGGCACTCGCAGCCCGCGCCGGGGCGACCGCCCGGCGGATGCTCGGCTGGGTCGCGGCGGTGCTCGCGTTCTCGGGACTGATGAGCGCGTTCGTGACGCCGCTGCTCCTCAGCCTCTTCCCGCCCCCCGCTGCTGCCGCCGGGGTGCTGTCCGCAACAACCGAGGCGCAGACCGTGCCGGGCCTCGCCGCGTTCGTCGAATCGCTGGTCGCGCCCAATATCGTCGCCGCCGCGGCCGAGACCGCGATGCTGCCGCTGACGTTGTTCTTCGCCGCCTTCGCGGTGGCGATTGCCCGCCTGCCCGACGACCAGCGTACGACGCTGCTGGGAGTGTTCCGCGCGCTCGCCAACGCGATGCTGACGATCATCGGCTGGGTGCTGTGGGTGGCTCCGGTCGGCGTCTTCGCGCTGGCGCTCGGGGTCGGCGCGGCGAGCGGCGGTGCGGCCTTCGCGACGCTCCTCCACTACATCCTGATCGTCGTGGCGGTGGGGACGGTGATCCTCGTTGGCGCCTACCTCTGGGCATGGCTCGCGGGCGGAATCTCCCCTCTGCGCTTCGCCCGCGCGCTGATCCCGGCGCAGGCGGTCGCACTCTCGACGCAGAGTTCTCTCGCTTCGCTCCCGGCCATGCTTGTCAGCGCGCGCCGCCTGGAACTGCGCGAGGCGACCTCCGACTTCGTCCTGCCGCTCGCGGTGGCTATCTTTCGCGCGACGAGCCCGGCGATGAACATGGCCGTGGCGATCTACGTCGCGCACCTTGCGGGCGTCGAACTGACCCCGCTGGCATTGCTGGCGGGGGCGGCGGTCGCGGTCGTCATCGCGCTCGGTTCGGTCAGCCTGCCGGGCACGATCAGCTTCGTCGTCTCGGTCGGCCCGATCGCGCTCGCGATGGGCGTGCCGATCGGACCGCTCGCGCTTTTGGTCGCGGTGGAGATGATGCCCGACATCATGCGCACGATCGGCAATGTTACCGCAGACGTCGCACTGACTGCCGCGGTCGACCGGAAAAAAGGCGGCGATGCGCAACCCTAACGCGTCCCGCGCATTGGTGGGGTGACCCCTCACTCGATCACATTTCGATAACCGGAGAATATCATGGCCTTCGCCGTCACGCCCTTGCCCTATCCCGACACCGCGCTCGCGCCCGCGATTTCCGCCGAGACGCTGAGCTTCCACCATGGCAAGCACCACAAGGCCTACATCGACAAGACCAACGCTGCCATCGAAGGCACCGACATGGCCGATGCGACCCTCGAGGAGGTCATCGCCAAGGCGCGCGGGAGCAACCAGGGGCTGTTCAACAACGCCGCGCAGAGCTGGAACCACGGCTTCTACTGGCACTCGCTGGCCGCCGACAGCGGCTCACCCTCCGACGAACTCCAGTCGATGATCGAGGATGCCTTCGGCTCGGTCGACGATCTCAAAAAGCAGATCAAGGAAAAGGGCGCCGGTCACTTCGCGAGCGGCTGGGTCTGGCTGGTCGAGAAGGGCGGAAAGCTCGAGATCGGCGAAACGCACGACGGCGACACTTTCGCCGACCAGGACGGAAACCCGCTGCTGGTGATCGACCTGTGGGAGCACGCCTACTACCTCGACCACCAGAACGCGCGTCCGGCCTATCTCGACGCGGTCGTCGACGGGAAGCTCAACTGGGGCTTCGCCGCGGAGAACCTCGCGCGGGGCAGCACTTGGGCCTATCCGGCCTGACCGCTGGCGTCAGGCGGCCGGGACCTCGGTCTCGGCCGCCGCGTCGGGTACGCTTTCGGGGAACAACGGCTCACCGAACATGAAGCCGACCAGGTTCGGCCGCCCGACATGGTCGAAGAACGCAGTCAGCGTCAGCAGGATCGGCACCGAAAGCAGGCCTCCGAACACGCCCCAGATCCAGGTGAAATAGCTTAGCGCGAGAAGGATCAGCACCGGGTTCATCGTAAACCGGGCGCCGAGGATCGATGGGGTCACCACGTTCGATTCGATCGTATGCAGCCCGAGATAGGCGGCCGCGGGAATAATCCCGAGCACCACCGTTTCCGCCGTCCCCACGCCGAACAGCGCAAGGATGCCGACCATCGCGAGCGGCCCGATATAGGGCAGGAAATTGAGGATCGCGGCGAGCCCGCCCCACATCACCGGCGCCTCCAGCCCGAAGGCCCACGCGCCGAGAGCCACGATCACTCCGACGCCCGCGTTGATCCAGGTGACGGTGAGGATATAGGCCGCGACCCGGTCCTGCACTTCGCGGATCACGCGTGCCGCCTTGATGCTCGCGCCGAAGTCGCTGCGTTCGAGCAGCAGGCGCCGCCGCATCCGCACTCGCGCCTCGACCATGAAGAACGTCATCAGGAAGGTCAGCAGCGTCTCGAGGATCACGCTCGGGGTGGCGTATGCGAATTGCTCGATGACCGAAGGTGTGGCGATCACCACTTCGCGGCCTGATTGCCCGGTCAACTCGGCGATGCGGCGATTGGTTTGGCCAAGCCAGTAAAACTGGCGCTGCAGCTCGCTGAACCGTTGGCCGAGCTGGTCGAGGATCGCGGGCAGGGAATCGAACAGCGTCACCGCCGGTTGCAGGATCAACAGCCCCGCGAGAATGAGCACCGCGACGAGGAACAGGATCGCGACGAACGACGCGAGCACGTTCGGCAGGCCCAGCGCCGAGAGCTTGTCCGCGAGCGGCGAGAGGATGATCGTCAGGATCAGTGCGGTGACCAGCGGCAGGAACACCACCGACCCGATCGACAGGACGAAGGGCAGCGCGAGGAACAGCCCGAGACCGAGGATGACCACAAGCGCGGAAATCAGCCGCAGTTCCTGCGCGGCGAACGTCATCCGCGCCGTCCGCGATGCGGCACGCGGCGGAGGGGCCGGTTTGGCTTCGGCGATGGGACGCGACTCGTTCATGACCTGTCGTGTTCCCTGCTCAGGCGCGCGATTCTGCCGCGAAGGCGGGCAGGGTTCAAGCGGTCAAATCGTGCTTCGAGCCGTTCAGCGTGTCGGCTCGCTGACGCCGTTGCCCGCAGCCACTTCGTCGAGTTCTTCGAGAATAGCGCGGTGCGCGCTCACATCGTCGATCGCGCGTTGCGGGATGTCGCCGTCTTCGAGCATCGTGGTGAGCGCGGCACGGGCGCGGCCCACGCGGCTCTTGATGGTTCCGACCGCGCAGCCGCAGATCTCCGCAGCCTCTTCGTAGGAAAAGCCGCCGGCCCCCACGAGCAGTAGTGCTTCGCGCCGTTCGGGCGGCAACGTGAGGAGCGCGCGGCGCATGTCGCTGAGGTGGATCGGCTCTTCCTGCCCTGCGGGAGCGGTCAGGATGCGTTCCGCCACAGACTCGTCGAAGTCGCCCCGAAAGCGATTGCGGCGCATGTCGGTAAGGTAGGCGTTGCGCAGGATCACGAAGGTCCACGCCCGCATGCTGGTGCCCGGCTCGAACCGCTCCTGTGCGGCCCACGCCTTGAGCAGGGTCTCCTGCACGAGGTCATCCGCCATGTCGGGGCGACCGCAAAGGCCGCGCGCGAAGGCGCGGAGGTGCGGCACCACCTCGGTCAATTCGCGTTTGAAGTCGGCCTGCTCGGAGGCCGTCCGCTGATGGTCGGACATCAGTTCTTCTGATCCAGCTTCGACAGTAGATCCTTGAACGTGTCGGGAAGGGGCTCGTCGACAACCGAATCGTAGAGCTGGCGCAAGCCATTGGCCCAGCCGGGTGAGCCGGGTCCACGATCGGTTGAAGGCGCAGCAGTCGTAATTCTCTTGTCCTCTTTACGCGGAGGTATGGCGGATTTTCGCTTTTCCAATGTCAAGTCCCGCCCCTGGCAGCATTCAAACCAATTTTCCGGCCAACTCCGCACGCGCGCAGCTGCCGGGAAAACGAACCCGTGAAAATGGGGAACGAACCGCCTCTCCCTTGGTTCCCTCCTCACCCCGCATGTTTGCGAGCGGGTGGTTAGCACGGGAACGATCGGGGCGATCGAATTGGACAGTACCGATCAGAACCGCCGTCGGACACGCCGGTGGCTGGTATCCTATCCCCGCGCAACGCCTCTGGCGATCTTCGTACTCATCGCTGCGATCACAGCGCTGAGCGTATTCGCGATCGAGCGCGGCGAGCGGCGGCGCGAGGAAGCCCGCCTGACCGAGACGGTGCAGGTCGTTGCATCCGCCATCGAACGCCGGTCCAACACATCCGCCGCGTACCTGCGCGCAGGCGCGGCACTGTTCGGAACGGTCGAGGCCGTGCCGGCCAGCCTCTTCCGCCGGTTCGTGAGCGAGTTGCGGCTCGATTCCGACTATCGCGGCGCCGAGGGCGTCGGCTGGGCGGAAGCAATTTCCCCCGCCGAAATTCCTAGCTTCGAGGCGCAGGTGGCGGCCGAGCTGCCCGGGATGCCCAAGGTGCATCCCCAGCCGTCGGCAAGCCGCGGACAGGTCGTCCCGGTGACGTTTCTTCAGCCAGATACCGAGAGGAACCGCCGCGCGCTGGGCTTCGACATGTATTCCGATGCGCCGCGTCGCGAAGCCATGGACGAAGCCGAACGCACGCTTCGACCGACGGCCAGCGGCCGGGTCATTCTGGTGCAGGAGGGGACCGAGCAATCGCCCGGCTTCCTGATCTACATGCCGGTGTTCGACCAGATCGCGGGTGGCCGCCGCCTGAAGGGGTTCATCTACAGCCCGTTCAACGCGCAGGAATTCCTCTCATCGGCCATCCGTGACGAGACACGCGGCGGTATGGGGGTCAAGATCTTCGACGGCGAGTCACCCGACAGTGGCAACCTCCTCGCCGAACTGCCGGGTGAATCGACCACTGGCAGGATCGAAGGTCGCACGATCACCATCGCCAACCGACCGATGCTGCTGCAAGTCGAATCCTCGCGCGGCGCCCTGTTGTCGATGCTGTCGATGTTGACGCTGCTGTTCGGCCTGCTGGTCGCCAGCCTGCTGATGATCGTCGCGCGATTGCTGACGCAGCAGGCGGTCGAGGACCAGGCCTCGCTCGAATGGCTGGCGGAGCAGAACTCGATCCGCGACACGCTGACCCGCGAGCTCAATCACCGGGTCAAGAACACCTTGGCGAACGTCCTGTCGATCGTCAGCCTGACCCGCCGCCGTGCGAGCAGTCTCGATGATTTCGCGGAAGGACTCGACGGCCGCATCCGCGCACTGTCGGCAACGCACGATCTTCTCACCCAGTCCGAATGGGGCACGACCCCGATCCGCGCGGTCATAGAGGCGGAATTGGCGCCTTATGCGCGAGGCGAAGGTGTGCTCGAACTGGCCGGACCAAGCGTGGAGTTGGCACCGAACGACGCGCTGTCACTGGGGCTGGCGATTCACGAGCTTGCCACGAACGCCACGAAGTACGGCGCGCTGTCGACTGCCGGGGGGACCGTCCGGATCACCTGGGCACTCGACCGCGACGATCTTGCGAGCATTCGCTGGGTGGAGCGGGGCGGGCCGCCGGTACCCGCCGACCGTCCGCGCGGCTTCGGCACCGATCTGATCGAGAAGATCGTCGCGCACGAATTGCGCCACCCGGTCGATCTGCGGTTCGACGAGCAGGGCGTTACCTGCACCCTGTTCGTGCCCGTTCGACTGCCGAGCGACTTCGACCTGCGCGCGCGGCGCCACGCCCTTTCGCTCAAGGGTCCGGTGACGCCGACGGCCTAAAGGGAAGGGTTCTGCGGAACGCTCGGAGCGCCCCGCCGAAGCCAAGTCAGCCGAGCGGGCGGCTCGATCCGAAGAACAGCGCCTGGCTGATCGCCGCGCGAACGGTCGATTCCTGGAACGGCTTGGTGACCAGATACGTTGGCTCGGGCCGGTCACCGGTCAGCAGGCGTTCGGGGTAGGCGGTGATGAAGATCACCGGGACGCTGTCGATCGCAAGGATATCGTCGACGGCATCGAGGCCCGACGATCCGTCGGCAAGCTGGATATCTGCGAGGACCAGGCCGGGCGTCCGCTCGGCGACGACTTCCTGAGCCTGCGTGCGGGTCGCGGCAGTACCGCAAATTTCGTGTCCGAGCGAGCGCACGAGATCCTCGAGCTGCATCGAAATCAGGGGCTCGTCCTCGATGATGAGCACGCTGGTCGAGGATTCGCGATCGATCTCTTCTACCGCTTCCTGCACCATCGTTTCGATGTCGCGGGAGTCCATTTCCATGATCTCGGCCGCTTCGGGAACCGAAAAGTCCTCGAGCGTGGTCAGGAGCAGGGCCTGGCGGTTGAGCGGCGTGATCGTGCGGAGACGATCCTGCGCGGCGCCTTCATGACCCGAGCCGCCATCGGCGTCCGCCACTTCCAGGTAGGCACTCGCCCAGACCTTGTTGAACGCCTTGTAGAGCGGTACGCGACCGCCCGAGAGCGACGCCTTCAGATCGTCATCGGCAAGCGCAGCCTCTAGCGTTGCGCGAACAAACGCGTCGCCGGTGTGCTGCGAGCCGGTAAGCGCGCGCGCGTACCGGCGAAGATAAGGCAGATTGGCGGCGACTTGATCCCCGAGCGACATGCAGTCCCTTCCCGTTAATTACTCCGCACAAAACGTGATCCCCAAGGGATGGTTCCGCCTGCGCGCGTGTTTCGTGCCGGGCGCAGATAGGCCGCGGGAACCGAGATGAACAGGGGCGCATGGAAATGGGTTCGTGCAAGCAAACGGAATTCCGGCGGGGAGCCGGGTTTGGGTAATTTGTCCAGCACTAAAAATGACGTAAAATCAGTAGAGTATCTTAAAATTGCGATCGGGCCGCATTTTTTTCAGACAGTATGGGAACACCCTTTCGGGTCGAGCATTTTACCATTGTCACCGCCGAGACCCCCCCTCCCGTCCAAGCGGCTGGTGATACGATCCCGAAGGGCCTCCGCTCAGCCGAGCGGAGGCCTTTTTTTTTATTGGCGTTGGCCGTCGGTTTAACGACGGAAGGGCAGGAGGCCGCCTGATGTTGGCCCTAGGTCTCCAACCCGGTACTAGAGGTCGGCTTCAGCCCTTCTCGGGGGCTGCGCTTTCTTGCTTGGTCAGTACATCCTTGATCCGGGCGATCAGCCCGGCCCTTGGCGGACGGCGCAGGGCAGCGATCAATTCGCCGTGATCGTATGGCTTTTCGAGCACCGGGCCGAGATCGGCGATCTCCGTTGGAATGTCCTGCGGCGCTCCAGTCGAAAAAACGATCCGCGGCGGCTTGGGCCCGACCGAATTAACGAGTTCGGCGATCGCCCAGCCATCGTCGCGGTCGGCGAGATGGACGTCCAGCACGAGCGCATCGGGCTTGTGGTCGCGCAGTGCGGCCAGCGCCTCCGCCGAAGTCGGACAGATAGTGACCGATTTGGCACCCGCATCGAGCAGCGATCCTTCCAGAGCGAACGCGATCATCGCGTCGTCCTCGACGAGGAGGACGTGCCCCAGGGGCCGTGCTGCCGTTCGCTTTCCGGATCTCAATTCCAAGGTGAATGCCTCCCATCATGGGAAGCGACATGGCGGCTTCCGGTCGATTTTGCGAACGGGGAGGCCAGGTCGAGGTTCCCCCGCAAAAACCGCTTTGCGCCGCGCCGTGGCGCCCCTGCCACAAATAGCAGGTCAGAGTGCCTTGCGGTAGATCACGTATTCGCGGTTCACGTGGCTGTCGATCGCATCGGCAATGGCGACCATTCCCTGGTTGTCATCGAGGATCCATCCGATCTCGCCGCGCCTGGCATCGTAGCGAACGATCGCGTCGCGGCGGATGAGCTCGATCATCATGAAGGCGAGCTGGCTCGCCATGCGCGAGGATTGCAGTTTCTTGCGCACCCCCATCAGTGGCACGCGCATCGTGCGTACCTTGGGCTTGCGCAACCAGAGCAGCAGCTTCGCCCAGCCTAGCGGGAACAGGCTTCCCTTGAGCGGGGCAAGCACCTCGTTGAGATCGGGCAAGGTCATCATGAAGGCAACCGGCTCACCGTCGTACTCGGCCACGCGGATGAGGTCTTCGAATACGATCGGTTTGAACTTCTTGCCGGCGTAGGCGATCTCCGCCTCGGTGAAGGGCACGAAACCCCAGTTGTCCGACCAGGCATCGTTGAGGATGTCGAGGATCAGCCGCGCCTCCTCGTCGAAGCGCCACTTGTCGACGTGGCGGATGCGGATCCGTTCGTTTTTTTCGCCGGCTGCGACAATCCGCTGGATCAACGGCGGAAATTCCTTCCTGACGTCGAGTTCGTAGGTCAGCAGAGACTTCGCCGGCGCGTAGCCGCCGAGGCTATTGATCCAGTCGTCGTAGCGCTTGGACTGGTGGCCCATCATCACCGTTGGCGGATGGTCGTGGCCGCGCACGAGCTGGCCGGGTTCCTCCCAGATCGACATCGACAGCGGCGCAAGCACCTGCGTCATCCCCTTGCCGCGCAGCCAGTCTTCGGCGCGTGCGATCAGGGCGTGCGCGACCTCTTCGTCTTCCGCTTCGAGCAAACCCCAGTTACCAGTGCCGGGGCCCATCCCCTGTTCGGCCGGCTGGGCGAGCGCGAGGCGGTCGATGTGCGCGGAAATCCGCCCGACGACCCGGCCTCCCTCGCGCGCGAGCATCAGTTCGACGTCGGCATGTTCGAAGAACGGGTTCTTGCCGGGGGTGACGAGTTCGATCGCCTCCATCCTGAGCGGGGCGACCCAGTTCGGGTCCGATGCATTCAATCGATAAGCGAGATCGACGAATTCGCGGCGCTCGCGCTTGCTGGCCACCGGCGTGATCTCTATCTTGCGCATGCAGCCGCTTTTGACCTCGTTCATGTGGACGCGCTATGGGTGTCGCCGCCCGGCAGCGCCGGATAGGCCGCACACACCGCCTGGAAAAGCACAAAGTATGAATGCCGAACCTGCCCCTGCCACTCCCCGCACCTATTCTGGTGCGCGCGACGAGGACGACAAGGCGCTGCTGCGCGCCGCGGTCGAACTGACCCGCGACCTGGGCGAGGCACGCGCGGCGATCTACTGGCCCGACATGATCGGGTCGGCGGCGGTCGGCTATGCCGCGCTCGCCGGGGCGATCCTGTCTCCGGCGCTGTGGCTGACGATCCTGCTCGGCATCATCGCCGTGCTGTCCCTCTACCGCGCGCTGCTGTTCATTCATGAGCTGACGCACCTTCACCGCGACGCCCTGCCGGGATTTCGCACTGTGTGGAACCTCGTCGTCGGCATCCCGATGCTGATGCCGAGCTTCATGTACGAGGACGGCCACACGATCCACCATTCGCGCAAGCGATACGGCACGCCCGACGATCCCGAATACCTCCCGCTCGCGCTGATGAAGCCGTGGAGCCTGCCGCTGTTCGTGCTGATCGCACTGCTTGCCCCGGTCGGTTTGGTGATCCGTTACGGCGTGCTCGCGCCGTTCGGGCTGGTGATCCCGGCGGTGCGACGCATCAACTGGGAGCGCTTCTCGACCCTCGCGATAAACCCGGACTTCCGCCGACGGCCCCCCGCACCCGAGGACAAACGCCGTTTCGTCCTGCTCGAAACGGGCGCGGCGATCTGGGGCATGGTCATCGTCGCCAGCGTCTTCTGGATCGGCTGGCAGCCGTTGCTGGTGGCGCTCGCGGTGTTCTCCGCCGTTGCCGTCCTCAACCAGTTGCGCACGCTGGTCGCGCATCTGTGGGAGAACGAGGGCGAGCCGATGAGCGTGACCGCGCAGTACCTCGATACGGTGAACGTGCCGCCGCCCGGATACCTCGCTGCGCTGTGGGCACCGGTGGGCCTGCGCTATCACGCGCTGCACCACCTCCTGCCGTCGCTGCCGTATCATTCGCTGGGCGAGGCGCATCGGCGGCTGACAGCGCACGAATTGGCGCGCGAGACGTACGGACGTGCACACTATCGCGGTATGTCGCCTCTGGTCGGAAAGATTGCCGCGAGCACGATGCGTCGGCCGCGAACGCCTGACACTACAGGCGGGCACGAAAAAGGGGCCGCCTCCATGGAAGCGGCCCCCTCGAACGCCAGCCGCGGATAACCGCGACCGGGCGTGACGATTACATCGGAGTGGCGGTGTCCGTCGGCGCCGGAGCCGTTTCGGTGGCAGCCGCAGTGTCGGTCGCCACGGGAGCGGTTTCGGTCGGCATCGGCTCGGTCATCGCCGGCTCGGTCGCCATGTCGGTGGCGGGTGCTTCTTCCGGCGTGCTGTCGGCGCAGGCGGAAAGAGCAAGGGCAGCAAGGGCAGGAACGATAAACTTCTTCATAACCGAGACTCCAGGTTGGACCCAAGACTCAACTTATCAAAGCTGCCAAGGTTCCGCCACAATTTGTTCTAACTATTCTTCGGTTCGTACCAATACGGTCTCCCCGACCAGTGCGAACAGAACAAACGGCGCCCATGCGGCCAAGAGCGGCGGGTAGCCGCCGAAATTGCCCATCGCCAGCGCGGCGTTGTCGACCACGAAATAGGCGAAGCCGAGTGCCATGCCGATCACTGCACGCACGAACACTTGCCCCGATCGCGCAAGGCCGAACGCCGCGACGGCGCCAAGCAGCGGCATCAGGACCGACGACAGCGGACTCACGAGCTTGTGCCACCATTTCGACTTGAGCTCGGCGGTGCGCCGGCCGGCCTCGTCATAGTCGGCAATCGCGCCGCGCAGTGACCAGAACGATGTGCCGTCGGCATCCACGCTGCCCAGCGCGACCTGCTCGGGCGTGATCTGCGGCGCTACGACCGTTTCGCCGATCTTCGAGGACCGCGCACTGGCGACCTCGAAGCGAATCGCATCATCGAGCTTCCAGCCTTCGCCGGTCCACGTGCCGCGAGCGCTGCGCAGTTGCTCGGCGATCGCGCCGCTCGGGGCTCGGCGGTAAAAGGTCACCCCGGTCAATTCGGTTGCTGCGCCGGTTCCCGTGACCGTCGCTGCCGCGAGGATATCGCTGCCTTCGCTCAGGTACACGTTCGAGCGAACTCCGGAATCCTTCGGCACCGCCTTGAACTCGTTGGCATCCCACGCCTTGAGCGTGGCCGTCGCCCGCGTGACGACGCGTTCGTTGAACACGAAACTGGCGGTCCCGACGACGAAGGCGGTGAGGAGCAAAGGTGCGAGCACCTGGTGCGCACTCATGCCGGCAGCCTTCATGGCCACCACTTCGCTGTTCTGGTTGAGGCCGACCAGCGTGATAATCGTCGCCAGCAGCACCGAATAGGGCAGGAACCGCGCGATGAGCTGCGGCATCCGCAGCCCCGCATACGTCAGGATTTCGGCCTGTCCGTTGCCCGGCACCGCGAGAATTTTGCCCGTCGCGGTGAGCAGGTCGAGCATCAGCAGCACCAGCACGAGCATCACGAGCACCGCGAGGATGCGCACGATGAACATCTTGCCGAGATAGAGCGTCAGGGTCCGCGAGGGAAAGAAGTCGAACTGCATCGGATCCCGTTACTCTGCCGGCGCCAGAGCGGGCGGCGCAGGCGGGCGGCGGCGCATGAGCCTGCGCACCTGTTTGCCGACTTTCGCAAAGAACGTCTCGAGCGCGCCGATCGCCTGCCCACCCGGGACATAGGCGACCCGCCAGTACATCCACACAATGAGCGCCGCGAACAGCGCGAACGGAACCCACAATGCCAGCGTCGGGTCGACGCGACCGAGCATCGCGTAGTCCTCGGCGTACTGATTGATCTTGTGATACGCGACGACCATCACGATCGATACGAAGACGCCAAGGGCGCTGGTCGATCGCTTGGGCGGAATGGCGAGCGCCACCGCGAGCAGCGGCATGAGGAACATCATCACCACTTCCACCAGCCGGAAGTTGAAGCTCGCCTGGCTGCCGGTCTGCGCTTCTCGATCGGCCCCGGCATTGTCGCCCCACCCGAGGCGCAGGAGTTCCGGCAGGATATATTCTCGCGTCTCGTCGCCGCGCGCGCGGAATCGCTCGATCGCGGGCAGGTCGATCGGCAAATCGTGGCGGGTGAAGCTGAGCACGCGCGGAGTGGTCGATCCACCCATGTCCTGCACGATGGTCCCGTCCGTGAGCCGGAAGATGATCGTGTCCGGGTTGTCGCGCGTGGCGAGAAAGGCACCTTCCTTGGCCGAGATCGACAGCACCTGCCCTTTGTCGTTCGCCACTCGCGCGAAGATGCCGACGAGCCGGCGTCCGTCGTCTTCGCTGTGATCGATGCGCAGGGCCATGCGGTCCTTGAGCGTGGTGAACTCGCCGACCTTGATCGACGCGCCGAGCGCACCCGACTGCAGTTCGTATTCGAGCCGTTCGTACCAATAGCGGCTGATCGGCTGGACGTAGAAAACCAGCGCGATGTTGACCGCCACCAGGACGAGCGCGATGGCGTAGGGTACCCGCAGCAACCGGCCATAGCCCTGGCCGACGGCGCGCATCACGTCGAGTTCGCTCGATGTCGCGAGCTTGCGGAATGCCATCAGTACGCCGAGCAGCAGTCCCAGCGGGATCGCCAGGCTGGCGTATTCGGGCATCATGGTGGCCAGCATCTTGAACACGACGCCGATCGGTCCGCCCTGGATCGCCACGAAGTCGAGCAGCCGAAGCATCTTGTCGAGCACCAGCAGCGAGGCCGCCAACACGAACACGCCGACCATCGGCACGACGGTCAGGCGCAGGATGTAGCGGTCTATTGCGGGCAAGAAGCGGAACAAGGGGTAGGGCAGCTCTCTGGCAATCGTGGCGCGGCCTTAGCGGCAAATCGATCGCCGGTCATGCCTGTTAGTGTCCGTCAACGCGCGAAATACGCCCGCGGTTTCGCTCGGGCGCTCAGGCCTTTTCCAGCGTGCACTGGAGCGGGTGCTGGTTCTGGCGCGCGAAGTCCATCACCTGGTTCACCTTGGTCTCGGCCACCTCGTAGGGAAATACGCCGCACACACCGACTCCGCGCTGGTGGACGTGAAGCATCACCCGGGTCGCCTGTTCGAGATCCATTCGGAAGAACCGCTTGAGGACCATCACCACGAATTCCATCGGTGTGTAGTCGTCGTTCAGCAACAGCACCTTGTACTGGCTCGGTTTCTTGGGTTTGGCGCGGGTCTTGGTGGCGACACCGACCTGTTCGCCGGTATCGCTGTCCTCGTCGTGCCCGGCGGCGCGGATGGTCAGCGGGAAGTGGGTGAGGCGGTCGGTCATCGGGCTCGCAATATCGTATCGGAACGGCTGGCCGCAAGATGCACCCGTGCGGTTAAGCTCTCGCGAATGCCGCGCGATCGTCCGAAAGGCGCTCAAACGGCAACGGGCCGGACGGCTTGTGACCGTCCGACCCGCTCGATGGGCGCACCAGCAGGAGAGGAGAGAAGTGGTGCGCTTGTCCGTATCGAAGTGGCTTACGCCGCCTTCGAAATCTTCTCGGCCGCCAGGCTCATGCGGTTCGACAGCGGCGCGAAGGCCTCGTTGGCGAGCTTCATCGAGACTTCGGCGTTCTTCGAGTAGTGCGCAACGGCAGCGTCGAAGTTGCGACGGGCAATTTCGCCCTGCAGCTTGAACAGCTCGGCCGGGCTCTTGATCGCGGCCATCGCCTTGAGGTCGGCGGTCGCGGTCTCGAAGGCGCCCTTGGCGGCTTCGACTTCGCCGCGGGCCATGTCCTGGACGCCGGCGCCGAGGATCTTGCCCGACTCGACGATCGCTTCGACGTTGCCCTTGGTGAACTCGGTCACGTGGCCGGCATAGGCCTGCATCTTGTCATAGGCGGCCTTGGCCTTGGTCTGCGCGTCGGCAGCCATGTCCTTGACGGTCTTGGTGAAATCGGTGGTCTTGGCAGTGGCCATGATCTTGTCCTTCAGCTTGGAAACGGGGGTGATGACGGGTGTCTTGGCAATCTTCGCGGCCTTGGGCGCGGCGGGCTTGGCAGCCGGCTTGACCTTGGCAACGACCTTCTTCCGCGCCTTGACGACCTTCTTGACCGGTGCGCTCTTGGCGGCCGGGGCAGTCGGTTTCGGCGTGGTCTTCCTGGCAGCAGCCGGCTTCTTCGCCTTCGCGGCCTTCTTGACCGGCGCAGCCTTCACGGCGGCAACGGCCTTGTCGATCTTGGGCGCGGCGGCCGGTGCAGGCGTGGCCGCGACCGGCGTTTCCGCCTTCTTCGCTTCGACGACGGGAGCCTTGGGACTCACTTCGCTCGCCGCTTCGGCATAGGCCTTTTCAGCGGCAGCATCGGCCTTCGCGGTATCGACTTTGTCGGCAGCAGTGGCCATTGACTTCGCTCCTATGTTGCACTGCACAAAGTAGGCATTGCAAGCGCGAAGTCAAGAATTTTTTGTGCAGTGCACCATATCGCGAAATCGATCGCGATTGCAGTGTATTAGCGGGTTTTCACGTAGCGCCCCGGAGCGTCCTCGATCACCGAATCACCCTTTTCGCCCGGCCGCCGCTTGCCCGTCGCCGGCACCGTTTTGTCATCACGATCGCCGAGCCATGCGCGCCAGTGCGGCCACCAGCTACCCTTGTGCTCGGTCGATTCCGCGACGAAGGCATCGAGGCTTTGCGCGGCGCTGTCGCCCGTCCAGTATTGGTACTTGCCGGCATCGGGATGGTTGACGACACCGGCGATGTGGCCCGATCCGGCCAGGATGAAGGTCGTGTCGCCGCGCACGTGGCGGGTCATCCGCCAGACGCTTTCGGCAGGTGCGATGTGGTCCTCGCGTCCGGCCTGGATGTATATCGGCGTCTCGATACGGGTGAGGTCGATCGGCGTACCGTCCGCCTCCATCTGGTCGGGAACGACGAGCTTGTTGCCGCGATAGAGGTCGCGCAGATACGCGCTGTGCCACTTCGCGGGCAGGTTGGTGACATCGCCGTTCCAGTGCAGCAGGTCGAAGGCGGGGTAGTCTTCGCCCAACAGGTAGTTGTTGACGACATAGTTCCAGATCAGGTCGCGGCCGCGCAGGAGGTTGAACGTCGCTGCCATGTAGCGCCCGTCGAGATACCCGTCCTGCGACAGATTGCCGATCATCTCCAGCTGGCCCTCGTCGATGAAGTTCTTGAGTTCGCCCGCCCGCTCGAAATCGACCTGCGCGGTGAAGAACGTGGCGCTTGCCACCTTGTCGGCTTCGCCGCGGCGCGCAAGGATCGCGAGGGTCGCCGCCAGCGTGGTTCCGGCGACGCAGTAGCCGATCGTATGGACCGACTTCGTACCGAGCCTCTCGCGGATCGTGTCGATGGCGTCCATCTGGGCGCGGATGTAATCATCCCAGACCACGTCCTTCATGCTCGCGTCGGCCGACTTCCAGCTCGTCACGAACACCGTCAGGCCCTGATCGACGGCCCACTTGATGAAGCTCTTCTTGGGCGTGAGGTCGAGGATGTAGAACCGGTTGATCCACGGCGGGAAGATCACCAGCGGCGTTTCCAGCACGGTCTCGGTGGTGGGGCTGTACTGGATCAGCTGGTAGAGCGGCGCTTCGTGGACGACCTTGCCCGGGGTCGTTGCGATGTTCTCGCCCAGCCGGAACGCGTCGGCATCGGTGTGGGTGAGCTGCCCGCGCTCGAGATCCTTGATGAGGTGCTGCATCCCCTTGACGAGGTTGGCGCCCTTGGAATCGATCGTCCGCTGGAGCACGACAGGGTTGGTCGCCAGGAAATTGTCCGGACTCATCGCTTCAAGAAGGGCGCGCGTGGCGAACGTCAGTTGCTCCTTCTTCTCGGGATCTACCCCGGCAACCTGGTCGGCTGCGTTGAGCATGTAGTCTGCCACCATCAGGTATGTCTGGTGGAGCAGCGCGAAGGCCGGATGATTGCGCCACGCCGGATCGGCGAATCGGCGATCGCTATGCGGCAGTTCGGCCGGCTCCTCGCTGCTGCCGAGCGAATTGCCCATCACCCCCTGCCACAGCGCCATGCTGTCCTCGATCAGCTTCTGCTGGGCAGCCATGCCCTGCTGCGCCCGCGCCTGCCAGCTTTGGGCCCAGCCCTGGCTCATCATCATGAACTGGGCCGGATCGATCGGCATTCCCCCTTCCGCTGCGGCGCGCGCCTTGTCGCCGACGAAGGCGAGCCACATCGATTGCAGCTTTTGCGCGGTCTCGGCCCATTCGGACACCTCGGTCCAGTCGCGCATGACGGGGGCGGAGGCAGGGACGAACTGGCTCCACATCTCGCGCATCGCCTCGCCCTGCATGTCGAACAGACCGGAAAACGGGTCAGTCGGGCTGGAATTCTCGGCCATCGGTGATCCTTCGCTTTGCAAGGCTGTTTCGCCGCGATGCGGAATCGCTTACAGCCCATCTCCCGCAAACGCATCCTAACCATAGTATCGAGAACGATGAACGACGAATTCTATCGCATGAAGCGCCTGCCGCCTTACGTCATTGCCGAAGTCAACGGCATGCGGGCAGCAGCGCGTGCGGCAGGTCGCGACATCATCGACCTCGGCATGGGCAATCCGGACCTGCCGCCGCCGCAGCACGTGATCGACAAGCTGTGCGAGGTCGCGCAGAAGCCGAACGCGCACGGCTACTCGCAATCGAAGGGGATTCCGGGGCTGCGCCGCGCCCAGGCGAACTACTACGGGCGCCGCTTCGGGGTCGATCTCGACCCGGAAACCGAGGTTGTGGTCACGATGGGTTCGAAGGAGGGCCTAGCCAGCCTCGCCACCGCGATCACCGCGCCCGGCGACGTCGTGCTGGCTCCCAATCCCAGCTACCCGATCCATACCTTCGGGTTCATCATCGCCGGGGCGACGATCCGCAGCGTGCCCACGACGCCGGACGAGAACTATTTCCGCAGCCTCGAGCGCGCGATGGCCTTTACCGTCCCGCGGCCGAGCATCCTCGTGGTGAACTACCCGTCGAATCCCACTGCCGAGACCGTCGGGATCGACTTCTACGAGCGCCTGGTCGCCTGGGCGCGGGAGAACAAGGTCTGGATCCTGTCCGACCTCGCCTATTCCGAACTCTACTTCGACGGCAATCCGACCGTCTCGATCCTGCAGGTAAAGGGCGCCAAGGACGTCGCGGTGGAGTTTACCTCGCTGTCGAAGACCTTCTCGATGGCGGGTTGGCGGATCGGTTTCGCGGTCGGCAACAGGGACCTCATTGCCGCGATGACGCGGGTGAAGAGCTATCTCGACTATGGCGCCTTCACCCCGATCCAGGCGGCGGCCTGCGCGGCGCTCAACGGGCCGCAGGACATCGTGGAGAAGAACCGCCAACTCTACCACAAGCGCCGCGATGTGCTGGTCGAGGTGATGGGCCGGGCCGGCTGGGACATTCCGCCGCCACCCGCTTCGATGTTCGCCTGGGCCCCCTTGCCGCCCGCGCTCAAGCACATGGGCAGCCTCGAGTTCTCCAAGCAGATGCTCATGCATGCCGAAGTCGCGGTCGCACCGGGGGTGGGCTATGGCGAGGACGGCGAAGGGTTCGTGCGCATCGCGCTGGTCGAGAACGAGCAGCGTTTGCGGCAGGCGGCCCGCAACGTGAAGCGCTGGTTCCAGTCGATGGGTATCAACGCCAGCGCCGCTTGACGTTACGGAACACGCGCTGCTTGAGCTGCGTTGTGGACGTTGCCGCATTGCGGTATGTCAACCGTATTAGCCGATCCGGTAATTCGAGGACCCCATGTCGGTCGTGACCCAGCGTGACCTTACCGATCGCGAGCGCGCGGTGCTCGACGGCATCGACCGTCGGCTGCCACTCAAGGCGATTGCGTCCGAACTCGGCATTTCGGAATCGCGGGTCAACCAGCACGTGCGCGCGCTCAAGGAGCGGTACGGCGTCAATGCCCTCTCCGACCTGGTCGACGCCTGGCGCGCGAGCGACGGCGGAGCGGCTGCAGAAACCGATTACAGAAATTCTGCATGGAGAAATCCGCAGATTCCGGCCGCGGCGATCAGTCGCGAGAACGGACCCCGGGTCGCACCCGGGGAATTCGTTCTCGCCGACGCGGCGCTCTATGCGATCGAGACGCCGTGGTCAGTGGAGACCGGTCCCCGGGTAGTCCCCGGGATGCTCGATGGTGACAACGCCGTCCTCATCCGGCTTGCCGTCATCATCGGGATTGCATTCGGGCTTGTTGCCGCGATCGTCCTGGTGGTGACGGCCTCGCTCTCTCTGAGTGCGATGCTGGAAGGAACGGCCACCGTACCCGAACCCACTTCCGACCCGGCCGGGTGAGCGACGGCGGGGCACCGCCGGAGCTCACACCATGTCCCACACCGTCCGCGAAGATGCCCTCTCCATCCGCAAGCTCATCCGCGAGGCCGAGGCCGTCAGTGATGAAATGATGATCGCCTGCGCCCGCCTGAAGCAGGCGATGGTGCGGGCCCGCCAGAATCCCGAGGTGTCGATCGACGCCGGCCAGCGCGCGTTGATGCGGCTCGGTCAGGCGGAGAACCAGGCGCTCGCGCTTTCGACCAGCCTGCTGCGCGTCCACGACGAGCTGAGCAAGGTCGCCCGTGAGACGATGGGCGTAGAGGATGGCCAGATGGACACGGTCGTCAATCCGTCGGCAATCGCCGCCGAACCGGCCTTGATCGAAGTCTGAGGCAAGGTACGGAGCGTGGATGATTTTGGGTCTATCCGAAGTTCGGCTGTGGCTGCAGATCGCCGCCATCGTCGCACTGGTGATCGCCTCCTGGCGATACGGATCGGATCCGGAACGCATCCTGGCGGGCACGCTCGCCGGAATGATGGTCGTAGACAGCGGATACCATGCGCTGCTCGAAGGCCGCGGCTTCATGCCGTCACCCGAAGTCATCCACCTCGGTATCGACCTGATCGCGCTGGCGATCGCCACCGCCGTCGCGCTACTCGCTAACCGGTTCTACCCGCTATGGTTCGCCGCATTTCAGCTCATCGCCCTGATGGCCCATTTCGCGAACGAAATGGCGCCGGGCGTGGCGCGCCTGGCATACGGGATCATGTATATCGGCCCGTCGTATTTTCAGATCATCCTGCTGGCCGGGGGCATCTGGTTCCATCGTCGGCGGGTGCGACGGCACGGCCCCTATCGGTCGTGGCGGACCTCCTCACCCCGTTCGCGGGTGACGCCGCCGGGGAACTGGCCGAACGCCTGATCGGCCGGTTCGGCTCGCTGGCACGGGCGCTTGCTGCGGACCCGGCGCAGCTCGCCGCAGCCGCCAAGGGGCACGAGCGCGCCTGCCTCGCCATCGCCGGCGCCCGCCGGCTGGTCGAGGCTGCTCTCGATGAGGAACTGGTCCGCGCTCCGGTCGACGCGGCCGACCCGGCGCTCCATCGCTATCTTCGCTCCCATCTTGCCGGAGGGGCGACCGAACGCCTCCACGTCATCTACTGCGATCGCTCGCGCGGGTATCTCGCGGACGAGACGGTGGCGAGCGGCGACAGACGCCAGATCGAGACGCGCGCCCGGCCGGTCATCGAACGCGCGCTGGCGCTGGGGGCCGACGGCTTCCTGCTCGCGCACAACCATCCCTCGGGAATCTGCCGGCCGAGCCCGCAGGATATCTCCGGCACGCGCCGGTTGCAGGGAATCGCGGAGGCGCTCGAACTGACGCTGGTCGATCACCTGATCGTGACCCGCCGCGCCGTCTACAGCATGCGCGCGGGCGGCTGCCTCTAGCTTTCAGGCTTTCAGCAAATCGGGCAGTGCGCCGGATACGCCGCGCGCCTCGTCCATGAACCAGTGCTTCAGCGGCACCGCGCGCTGGACCCCGGCCATGCCGAATCGCCGCACCGCGCTGGCAGCCTTGCCGGGCACGCCGAACAGTCGGGTCAGACCGTCGGTCGCCAGCGCGACGGAAAAAGCATCGAGCCCGCGCCAGCGTTCGTAACGGGCGAGGAGCTGGGCATCGCCCGGCTCGAGCCCGAGGCGCATACCCTCGACCAGCACTTCGACCAGCGCACCGACGTCGCGCAGGCCCAGGTTGAGGCCTTGCCCGGCGATGGGGTGGATGCCGTGCGCGGCGTCGCCCACCAGCACGAGGCGGTCGGCGGTGATCGTGGCGGTGTGGTGGAAACCGAGCGGAAATGATGAACGCGGTCCGACCGCCGTGACTGCGCCGAGGATGTCGCCCATGCGCTTGTCCACTTCGGCAAGGAAGGCGCGGTCGCCCAGCTTCAGCACGCCCGCGGCGTCCTTCTCGTCGACCGTCCAGACAAGCGCGCTGCGGTGCGCGCCGTCGGCCCCGTCCTGCATCGGCAGCAAGGCGAACGGTCCTGCCGGCCAGAATATCTCCCACGCGGTGCCTTCGTGCGGGCGGGCATGGGTCAGCCCGGCGATGATCGCGCGGTGGCGATAGTCCCAGGTCGCGACCGCGAGCCCGGCGCCCTCGCGCGTCGGCGAGCGGCGGCCCTCGGCAGCGACGAGGAGACTGCCGGAGAGCGTGCGTCCACCCGCCAGGCGAACCGTCACGCCGTGAATGCCGCGCGTACGATCGGCCACTTCGCTGCCCGGATGGAAGGCGATCAGCGGCTGGTCCTTCGCCGCCTCGTACAGCGCGAGGCGCAGGCGGCGGTTCTCGAACATCCGACCGAGCGAGCCTTCGTGCTCCTCGGGCACGAAATCGATCCGACCGGGCTTCAACTGGTCGCTGACCGCGATCCGTTCGATCGGGCAGGCGAACGGTTCGAGCGCGCCGGCAAGCCCGATGTTGCCCAGCAGGTTCCAGCTCGCGGTCGAGATCGCGCTGGCGCGGCCGTCGAATCCTTCGGCGGTCAGGTCGGCAGGATCGGCGCGGTCGACGACATGGCTGGAGATGCCCTTCGACGCCGCCGTTAGCGCGAGCGTCATGCCGACGAGCCCGCCGCCGAGGATCACGAGGTCGCGCTTGTCGTCCATGGGTCCCGGCCCTAGAGCGCAGGCGACCATGCGCGCAAGGACATTGCCTCTTCTGGCCGCGATCTGCGCGTTGCTCGTCGCACTGTATCCGCACGTTACCTCGGCGCAAGGCCGGGCCAATCACATCGCCGCGCGACTGGTCGCCGACGGCCCCGTCCGGCCGGGCGGACCGCTGACGGTTGCCATCGCGTTCGATCCAGAGCCGGGTTGGCACGGATATTGGCTCAATCCGGGCGACGCCGGATACGGAATGGAACTGGACTGGACCCTGGCGCCGGGCTGGCAGGCGGGTGAGCCGCGTTATCCGGTGCCGCAGAAGCTGATCATCGGCGGGCTGATGAACCACGTCTACGAAGGTCCTTACGCGGTCCTCGTCGATCTTGCTGTGCCGAAGGGCGCGGCGGTCGCCAACCTTACTCCGATCATGCTCGATGCGCAGTGGCTCGCCTGCACTGACAAGGTCTGCGTGCCCGAACAGGCGCGGCTCAGCCTCGACCTCTCGCAGGCGAGCCCGCAGTCGGTGTTCGACACCTGGCGCTCGGCCATCCCGGCGCTGCTCGATGCCCGGGGCAGCTTCGCGCTGAACGATCGGTATCTGCGGATCGCCATTCCCCTGCCGGCGGCGATGGACGTGCCCGATCCGCACGTCTTCATCGAGCAGCGCGATCTGGTCCGGTATGCTGCCGTCCAGACGTTCTCGCGCGATGGCGACCTGCTGGTGGCGGAAATCCCGCTCGCGGAAGCGGTGATGCGGCCGGGAGCGGTATCGGGCATCCTGTCACTCGGCGATGGCAATGGCGTGGAATTCGCAGGTGCGCCGGGACCCGTTCCCGCAAACGGCATTCCCGTGAAATCGCGCGGCAGTGCCGGGGCGGCCGGGCCGCTGTGGCTGCTGCTGCTCGGCGCCATTGCGGGCGGGCTGCTGCTCAACGTGATGCCGTGCGTGTTTCCGATCCTCAGCCTCAAGGCCCTGAGCCTGGCCCGCGCTGGCGAAAGCGATGCCAAGGCGCGGGCGGAGGGTGTTGCCTATACCGCCGGGGTCATGCTCGCGACGCTCGCGCTCGGCGCGCTGCTGCTCGCCCTGCGCTCGGCGGGCGAAGCGGTGGGCTGGGCGTTCCAGTTGCAGGAGCCGGCTGTTGTCGTGATCCTTCTGCTCCTCGCGGTTGCGGTCACCGCGAACCTTGCGGGGCTGTTCGAACTACCGGCGTTGCCCATCACCCGGGGCGGCGAACCGGCAGGCGCGTTTGCCACTGGTGTTCTCGCCGCCTTCGTCGCGACGCCATGCACAGGCCCGTTCATGGCCGCTGCGATGGGCGCGGCGCTGCTGCTGCCGCCGCTCCAGGCGTTGCTGCTGTTCGCAGGCCTCGGGTTGGGCCTCGCGCTTCCGTTCCTGCTGCTCGGCTTCATTCCGCCCCTGCGGCGGATGCTGCCGCGACCGGGTCCGTGGATGGAGCGGTTCCGCCGCTGGATGGCCCTGCCGATGGGCCTGACCGCACTGGCGCTGGCGTGGCTGTGCTGGCGTATCGGCGGACCGTGGTTCGCCGTGGCGGGCGTGATGGCGGCGGCCGGCATGGTCATCGCGCTTTGGGCGACCGGCGTGCGCCAGCGGGCGGGGCGCGGAGCGGGGCGGACCTTCGCGCTGTTGGCCGCACCCTTCGCCGTCTTCGCCGCGATCGCGATGCCCGCCGCGCTGGCCCATCGCCCCGCGCCGGTCCTGGAGGATAGCCTCCTTTCGGCCCAGCCGTTCAGTGAGGCCCGCCTTGCCGCCGCACGCGCCTCGGGCAAGCCGGTGTTCCTGTGGTTCACCGCCGACTGGTGCCTTTCGTGCAAGGTCAACGAGCGCGTCGCGATCGAGCGTGAGACGACCCGCGCCGCGTTCGAAAAGGCCGGGGTGGTCGCGCTGGTGGCGGACTGGACCCGCCGCGATCCCGAGATCACGCGATTCCTGACGCGGCAGGGCGCCGCCGGTGTGCCGCTCTACCTGTGGTACCCGGCGGACGGGGATGCGCAGACGCTGCCGCAGGTCCTCACGCCCGACATGCTCGTCACGCTGGCGGAGCGGGAGGCATCTGCGCGGTAGGTCCGCTCGGCGCGATCCGGCGGCAGCGTTCAATCAGTTCGCCGGGCTGGCCACCGGTCACCACCAGCGTTCCCGCGCCGGGGATCGTCACTTCGAGCCGCCGACTCCCGGTGAGCGCATCGAGACGGGTGTCGGTTGGGGCGTAGCGGCCCTGCCACAGCCAGCCGCGTCCTTCGCCCTGGTCGAGCGCGTCGATCTTCAGCCGTTCGACATGGCCGTTGCCGACGAGCGCCATCATGCCTTCGGCGTACGGTTCGGTCGGGGCAAACCGGGTCACCTTGATCATGCGCCCCGCACCCCAGCATTCGATCGCGAGCAGCGGCGCCTGCCCCGGCTGGCCGAAAACGATCCGCTCGGGCGTCTCGCTCGGCGCCCAGACCGCCTTGGACACGTCGGGGGAAGTCATCTGCACCTGCGGGCCCTTGTTGGCCCCGTCGAGTGCGATGCGTTCGACGTAACGGTCGCTTGCGGGCGGGCGGCAAGCGGCAAGTAATGCAACGAAAATGGCAATCGGAACGCGGCAGGCAATCATCGCTGCCGCGTATGGCAGGCCTGTCCGGCATGGTAAATGCGTCGCGCTTTCCCCATCCCACGAACTTGTCGAGAAGCGGCTATCCCATCGACCCGATCACGTCGTCAGGGTTTTCCGCCCATCCGCTTGTAGCGGGTCTTGCCGAAGCGGTCCTTGCGCGTTCCGGGCTTGCCCTCGTTGCTGCGGCCGACGATCGGTGCACGCCTTTCGCCGTCGGGAATGCCGAGTTCGTCGGCTTCCAGGCGGCGGATCTCGTCGCGCAACCTCCCGGCTTCCTCGAATTCGAGATCGGCGGCGGCGGTGCGCATCCGCTTCTCGAGGTCCTGGATGTAGGCGCGCAGGTTGTGCCCGACGAGGTTGTTGCGTTCCGGATCGCCGGTTCCGATCGTGACGCTGTCCTGCGACGCCGTATGCGCCACGATGTCCTGGATGCCGCGAATGATCGTGGTCGGCGTGATGCCGTGCTCGGCGTTGTACTCCTCCTGCTTGGCGCGCCGCCGCTCGGTCTCGGCCATCGCGCGTTCCATGCTGCCGGTGATCCGGTCGGCGTAGAGGATGACCTTGGAATCGACGTTGCGCGCCGCGCGGCCGATCGTCTGGATCAGCGACGTCTCGGAGCGCAGGAAGCCCTCCTTGTCAGCATCCAAGATGCAGACAAGCCCGCACTCGGGAATGTCGAGGCCTTCGCGCAGCAGGTTGATTCCGATCAGCACGTCGTAGACGCCGAGGCGCAGGTCGCGGATCAGCTCGATGCGCTCCAACGTCTCGACGTCGGAGTGCATGTAGCGCACCCGCACGCCCTGTTCGTGCATGAACTCGGTCAGATCCTCCGCCATACGCTTGGTCAGCGTTGTAACGAGCGTTCGGTACCCCTTTGCAGCGGTTGATTTGCACTCGGCGATACAGTCCTGGACCTGGTCCTCGACCGGGCGGATTTCGACCGGCGGGTCGATCAGCCCGGTAGGGCGGATCACCTGCTCGGCGAACACACCGCCGGTCTGGTTCATCTCCCAGTCGCCGGGGGTGGCCGAAACAGCGAAAGTTTGCGGGCGCATCGCGTCCCATTCGTTGAACCGCAAAGGGCGGTTGTCGATGCAACTCGGCAGGCGGAAGCCGTATTCGGCCAGCGTCAGTTTGCGGCGGTGGTCGCCCTTCGCCATCGCGCCGATCTGCGGCACGGTCTGGTGGCTCTCGTCGACGAAAAGCAGTGCGTTGTCGGGCAGGTATTCGAACAGCGTCGGCGGCGGCTCGCCCGGAAGGCGGCCGGTGAGAAAGCGGCTGTAGTTTTCGATCCCCGCGCAAGAGCCGGTCGCCGCGATCATCTCGAGGTCGAAGTTGGTGCGCTGTTCGAGCCGCTGCGCCTCGAGCAATCGCCCTTCGGCGTGCAGCTCCTTCAGCCGCTCCTCCAGCTCGAATTTGATCGCCTGCGAGGCCTGCTTCATCGTCGGGCCGGGCGTGACATAGTGGCTGTTGGCGTAAACGCGCACGCTGTTGAGGCTCGCGCCTTTGGCGCCGGTCAGCGGATCGAATTCCGAAATCTCCTCGATCTCGTCGCCGAAAAAGCTGATCCGCCAGGCCATGTCCTCGTAGTGGCTGGGGAAGATCTCCAAGCTGTCGCCGCGCACGCGGAAGTTGCCGCGCTGGAAGGCTGCGTCGTTGCGCTTGTACTGGAGGGCCACGAGCTTGCGGATGATCTCGCGCTGGTCCTCGGCCGCGCCCTTCTTGAGGTCGAAGATCATCGCCGAGTACGTCTCGACCGAGCCGATGCCGTAGAGGCACGAGACCGAGGCGACGATGATCACGTCGTCGCGTTCGAGAAGCGCGCGGGTGGCCGAGTGGCGCATCCGATCGATCGCCTCGTTCACCGAGCTTTCCTTCTCGATGTAGGTGTCCGACCGGGGGACATAGGCCTCCGGCTGATAATAGTCGTAATACGAGACGAAATACTCGACCGCGTTGTTGGGGAAGAAGCTCTTGAACTCGCCGTAGAGCTGCGCGGCAAGGATCTTGTTCGGCGCGAGGACGAGCGCGGGGCGCTGCAGTTCCTCGATCACCTTGGCCATCGTGAAGGTCTTGCCGCTGCCGGTAACGCCCAGCAGTACCTGCGTCTGCTCGCCATCGCGGGCGCTCGCGGTCAGTTCGGCAATTGCGGTCGGCTGGTCGCCCGACGGGGTGTATTCGCTCACGAGCTCGAAGCGCCGCCCGCCCATCGATTTCTCGGGCCTGACGGGCTTGTGAGGAATGAATTTGTCGGAGGTGTCGGGCTCTTCCAGCCCTCTGCGAATGACGAGTTCGGCCATGCGCCGGGATATGGGGAACGGGACGCGAACAAGCAAGCTTGGCAGGGCCTTGCATGCGCTTTAGCGTCGGCGACCATGACCCATCTCAAACGCGCCCTGCTCGCCACCGTTCTAATCCCGCTTGTGGGGTGCGCGACATTGCCTGCGGCGGGGCCAAGCTACGACCTGCTGGTGCGCGGCGGGACGATCTACGACGGGAGCGGAGGCCCGCCCGTCACGGGTGACGTAGCGATCCGGGGCGACCGGATCGTAGCGGTCGGGCAGGCGCTGGCGGGCAGCGCGAAGCAAGTGATCGACGCGCGCGGCCTCGCGGTCGCGCCGGGGTTCATCAACATGCTGAGCTGGTCGGGCGACACGCTTATCATCGACGGCGCGAGCGAGAGCGACATCCGCCAGGGCGTGACGCTGGAGGTGATGGGCGAGGGCACTTCGCCCGGACCCCTGACCGATGCCATGGCCGAAAGCCGCGAGCGCAACCAGGGTGCGGTCAAGTATCCCGTCGCGTGGCGCACCTTGCGCGGATACTGGGACTTCCTTGAGCAGCGCGGGATCGCGACCAACGTCACCAGCTTCATCGGCGCGACGACGGTGCGCACGATGGTGCTCGGCAGCGGCGACGTCGACCCGACCCCCGTGCAACTGGCCGAGATGCAGAACATCGTGCGGCAGGCCATGAACGATGGCGCTGTGGGGGTCGGCACCTCGCTGATCTACGCACCGGCCGTGTTCGCCGAGACCGACGAGATCGCGGCGCTGGCAAAGGCCTCGGCCGAATGCGGCGGGATGTACATCAGCCACATGCGCAACGAGAGCGACGAGGTGCTGGAGGCGACCGACGAACTCATCGACATCGCGCGTCGCTCGGGCGGTCCGGCCGAGATGTTCCATATGAAGCAGGCAGGCCAGGGCAACTGGGACAAGCTGCCCGCGATGATCGCGAGGATCGAGGCGGCGCGCGCAGCGGGCCTGCGGATCACCGCAAACATGTACACCTACACCGCCGGCGCGACCGGACTCGACGCGGCGATGCCGCCGTGGGTGCGCGAGGGTGGGCACGCGCAGTGGGCTGCGCGGCTGAAGGACCCTGCCGTTCGAGAGCGGTTGCGCAAGGAGATGACCGAGCGCCCCGTGGGCTGGGACAACCTGATGTACCAGGCGGGCAGCCCGGACAAACTGCTGTTCCTCGAATTCAAGAACCCGGCGCTCAAGAAATACATCGGAAAGACGCTGGCCGAGGTGGCGGCTGAGCGTGGAACCTCGCCGGTCGACACGGCGATGGACCTCGTGATCGAGGACGGCACCCGGGTCGGCACCGCCTATTTCCTCATGAGCGAGGAAAATGTCGCAAAGCAGGTTGCGCTGCCGTGGATGTCGTTCGGCAGCGATTCCTCGTCGCAAGCGCCGCGCGGGGTGTTCCTCGAATCGAAGCTCCATCCGCGCGCCTACGGCAACTTCGCGCGCCTGCTCGGCAAATACGTGCGCGAGGAGAAGCGGTTGTCGCTCGCCGAGGCGGTTCGGCGGCTGACGAGCTTTCCGGCGGGCAATCTCGGCCTCACGGATCGCGGGATGGTCAAGCCGGGCAAGTTCGCCGACCTTGCGATCTTCGATCCCGCAACGATCGCCGACCGCGCGACGTACGAGAACCCGCAGACTTTCGCTGTCGGAATGCGCGACGTGGTCGTCAACGGTACGCCCGTGTTGCTGGGCGGGGAAATGACCGGTGCGCGGCCGGGACGCGCGGTGCCGGGTCCGGGTGCGGGACGCTGTCCGCAGCGATGATCGCCCCCGTTGGCACGCGCAAGGTATCGGACTAAACCGAGGCTAGGGGCCGATCAGGGAGTGCCAACACCATGCATCATGCCACTGCGATCGTGTTGATCGGCGTTCTTGCCCTCGCCGGTTGCGGCAAGGCGGGCGAGGAAACGAAAACCGCGGACGAGGTCGTCGCCGAAGCGAACCAGCTCGAACGGCCGCGACCCGGGCAGTACGAAACAACGGTCGAACTGATCAAATTCGAAGTGCCCGGCCTTCCGCCGCAGCAGGGCGAGGCGATGAAGGCCACGATGGGGAATGTCTCGGGCCAGTCGAGCGCGTCGTGCCTGACGCAGGCCGAGGCGGACAAGGGTTTCGAGGAATCGGTCCGCAAGATGACCGAGAACAACGGCGCGATGCGTTGCGAATTCGGCCGTTTCGATGTCGACGGCGGAAAGATCGACGCTTCAATGACCTGCAAGGGGTCGAAAGGGTTGACCTCGGACATCACTCTCGCCGGCACCGGGTCGGCCGAGGCGACGTCGATGCACATGAAGATGGTGCAAAAGGCGGCGATGATCCCGGGCGGCGAGATGCGGATGGAAATGAAGATGAACGCGCGCCGCGTCGGCGATTGCCCCCGATAGTGGCGCGATGAAACCGGCAGGCTCCAGACGCGTTTCGCTCTCATGACGGGTGTTCCCCAGCTTGGCCCGAAACCTCCCGCACGGTTCGATTACGCGCGCATCATCGGCGCGCGGCAGGTCCTGCGCGACCGGATCGCGATCGCGGCCGAGCAGGGGCCGGACGACGTGGTCGGCCCGCCGATGCGTCGCCTGCTCGGCGAACTCGCCGTGCTTGCCGAACCGTTCCGCCGGGTCCGGCGCCAGCACCCCAAGGTCGCCGCGGCCCGGCCGCGCACCGTCATGCTGCTGCCCGGCTTCGCCACCCACCCCGTTCGCATGCGCTACATGGCGCGTCGGCTCGAGGCGGCGGGCCATACGGTCAAGCGCTGGGGCCTGGGCTTCAACTGGGGTCCGACGCAGGATAATTTCGATGCGCTCGAGGCGCGCCTTGTGGACATCCACGCGCGCCACAACGAGCCGGTGGTGCTCGTCGGCTGGAGCCTCGGCGGGCTGTTCGCGCGCGAACTTGCCAAGCGCAGCCCTGATCGAGTCGCGAAGGTCGTCACGATGGGATCTCCGTTCTCGTGGAGTCCGCGGGCCAACAACGTCTGGCGCGCGTATCATTTCGTGACCGGTCACCGGGTCGAGGAGCCACCGGTCGAAGTCGAGCTTTCGGCGAAGCCTCCAGTCGAGACGGTTGCGCTATGGAGCCCGCGCGATGGCATCGTCCATCCGCGCGCAGCGTGCGGGCGTCCCGGCGAACGCGACCGGGCTGTGGCCCTGCGCTGCACTCACATGGGGTTTGCCTACGACCCTCAGGTGATCGCTGCGGTGCTCGCCGAGCTCGATTCGTGATCGGCGGCGGCGATTGATGCACTGCAATATTTGGGGCTGTATTTCCCGCACGGGCTACTACGGTAGCGCACGATGAGGCCAGCAGGGGGACAATGAGCGCCGCTCCGGAACCGTTCGACGAGATGCGCGACCCCGCCGGGGCGGTGAGGGCCGCCTATTCCGGGTATTCGCAGTGGTTCGACGAACAGGATAGACGCTGGCTCGAACGCAAGGACCGCGAGGCGGAAGGCGTGTTCCGCCGGACGGGCATCACCTTCAACGTCTATGGAGAGGATGCAGCCGAAGAACGGCTGATCCCCTTCGACATGGTTCCGCGGATCGTTTCCGCGGCGGAATGGCGGCGGCTGACCCGCGGAATTGAACAGCGCGTTCGCGCGCTCAATGCCTTCATTCATGACCTCTACCACCGGCAGGAAATCATCCGCGCCGGCCGCGTGCCCGAGCGGCTGCTGCGCGACAATGCGGCATGGCTTCCCAACATGGTCGGCTTCACGCCGCCGGGCGGCGTTTACACCCACATCGTCGGGATCGACCTCGTCCGCACCGGCCCCAACGACTTTTTCGTGCTCGAGGATAACGCCCGCACCCCGTCGGGCGTGTCGTACATGCTCGAGAACCGCGAAACCATGATGGCGATGTTCCCCGAGCTGTTCACGCGTGTGGGGGTCGAAACGGTAAGCGACTATCCGCGCAAGCTCGCCCGTAGTCTCGCTGCCTGCGCTCCGCCCAAGTGCAAGGGGAAGCCGACGGTCGCGGTGCTGACGCCCGGCATCTTCAACAGCGCCTATTACGAGCACGCGTTCCTCGCCGACCAGATGGGTGCGGAACTGGTCGAGGGCAGCGACCTGCGTGTGATCGACGGGCGCGTCGCGATGCGGACGACCGGCGGCTACGAACCGGTCGACGTGCTCTATCGCCGGGTGGACGACGATTTCCTCGATCCCTTGAGCTTCAATCCCGACAGCGTACTCGGCGTGCCGGGGATCATGGATGTCTATCGGTCGGGCGGCATCACCATCGCCAACGCACCGGGCACCGGCATCGCCGACGACAAGGCGATCTATTCGTTCATGCCCGATATCGTGGAATTCTATACCGGCGAAAAGCCGCTGCTGCCCAACGTCGAGACGTTTCGCTGCGCGGATGCCGACAGCCTGAAGTACGTGCTCGACAACCTAGCCGAGCTGGTGGTGAAGGAAGTCCACGGATCCGGCGGCTACGGGATGCTCGTCGGCCCGACTTCGACGCGCCGCGAAATCGCCGATTTCCGCCGCAAGCTCATCGCGAACCCTGACAACTACATCGCGCAGCCGACGCTCGCGCTCAGCACCTGCCCGGTATTCGGTCGCAAGGGTTTGAGCCCGCGGCACGTCGACCTGCGGCCGTTCGTGCTCGTCTCGCCCGAGGGGATCGAGATTACACCCGGCGGGCTGACGCGGGTGGCGCTCAAGCGCGGCAGCCTCGTGGTGAATTCGTCGCAGGGTGGCGGGACCAAGGATACCTGGGTGCTCAAAGACTGATGCCCGGATACCCATCATGCTAGGCCGGACTGCTAACGGGCTGTTCTGGATGTTCCGCTATCTCGAGCGGGCGGAGAACACTGCGCGCCTGCTCGAGGCAGGGTTGCGTATGGCGCTGACCCGCGATCTCATCACAGCGGAAGAAGAATGGCGCTCGGTGATCCAGGCGTCGGGCCACGGACGGCGGTATCGCCAGAAGCACGGCACCTACACCGGCATCCAGGTATGGAATTACATCCTGCGCGACCGGGATAACCCGCTCAGCGTGCTCGAGATGATGCGGCAGGTGCGCACCAACGCGCGGGCGGTGCGCAATGCCATTTCGGGCGAACTGTGGCGCGCGGTCAACGAAAGTTGGATGGAACTCGATCACGCGCTCGCTCGTCCGGTCACGCAAGGCGCGGTGGGCGACGTGATCGCGCTGGTCCGCCGCGCGGGCACGCTCACCCATGGCGCGATGGTCAATTCGATGCTGCGCGATGCAGGGTTCAATTTCGCGCAGGCCGGCACCTTCGTCGAGCGGGCGGACAACACCGCGCGCATCCTCGACATGAAATATTACCTGCTGCTCCCGTCGATTTCGTATGTCGGGACCACGCTCGACAGCGGGCAATGGGATCAGGTGCTGCGCTCGGTCTCGGGCGACCGCGCCTATCGCTGGCTCAACGCGGGCCAAGCCGATCCGCGCGGCATCGTCGAATTTCTTGTGCTCGACCAGCGCTTTCCGCGCAGCCTTGCCTACAGCCACCAGCTGTTGCGGCAGGCGATTGCGGGGCTGGTCAAGTTCCACGGCGTGGAAGGCGAAGCCAAGAAGCTCGTACGCCAGTCGGCCGACACGATGGGCGCGTTGAAGATCGAACAAATCTTCGACCAGGGACTTCACGAATTCCTGGTCGGCTTCATGCGGACCAACAATGAAATCGCTCGTGCCATCTCCGACGACTATCGGTTCCTGAGGTAGGGGAAGGACAGCCATGCGCCTCGCGATCCGGCACACCAGCCGCTACACGTTCATCGACCCGGTGTCGCACGCCCTGCAGCGCCTGCGGCTCACCCCCAAGACGACGCAGGGCCAGTCGATCCTGGACTGGTCGATGGATTTTACGAACGCGAAGTGCGAGCTCGAATACGACGACCAGCATCACAATCACGTTTCGCTCGTGTCGGTCGAACCGGGCGCGCGCGAAGTGGTCGTCACGTGCAGCGGAACGGTTCAGACGCAGGATCACGCGGGCGTAATCGGTCGCCATGCAGGCCACCTGCCGCTCTGGAGTTTCACCAGCCAGACGCCGTTGACGAAACCCGGAACGCGCCTGCGGCACCTCGTCCGGGGGCTCGACTTCACCGATCAGCGCCGCCTCGAATTCCTCCATGCGCTGTCCGCGGCGGTGCGCGAGGAAGTAAAGTACGCGACGGGCGCCACGGGCGTCTCGACCACCGCTGAGCAGGCCCTCGAAGCAGGGTGCGGCGTTTGCCAGGATCATTCGCACATATTCATCGGCGCGGCCCGCAGCGTGGGAGTGCCCGCGCGCTATGTCTCGGGCTACCTGATGATGAACGACCGGATCGACCAGGAAGCGACCCACGCCTGGGCCGAAGCCTACGTCGACGGACTCGGCTGGGTGGGTTTCGACATATCGAACGGGATCAGCCCGGACCCGCGCTACGTGCGCGTGGCGACGGGCCGCGATTACCGCGACGCGGCTCCGATCACCGGAATCGTCTTCGGCAGCGCGACCGAAAACCTGCACGTCGACGTCGCTGTGGAACAACAAAAGCAGGAACAGTGACGCCGCCGAAGCTTTGGTACCATACCGAGCGGGGCTAAGAAGGGCCGGGGGGCCAGGAAGACATGACCTATTGCGTGGGAATGGTGCTCGAAAAGGGCCTCGTCCTTATGAGCGACACGCGGACCAACTCGGGCGTCGACAATATCTCGGTGTTCCGCAAGATGATGCACTGGGAAGTGCCTGGCGAACGGGTGGTCGCGTTGATGACCGCGGGTAACCTCGCCACCACCCAGGCCGTCGTCAGCCAGCTCGAAGAACGCACCAAGGCGCCGGGCGACCGGCACAACACCGTTTACGATGCGCCGACGATGTTCCAGATCGCGACCGAGATCGGCCGTTTGCTGCGCGACACGATCGACGAGCGGCAGCTCGCCAACGGCGCGCATGGGCAGGGGCGCTTTACCGCCTCGATGATCATCGCCGGGCAGATCAAGGGCATGGAGCCGCGGCTGTTCCTGATCTACCCCGAAGGCAACTTCATCGAAGCAAGCTGGGACACACCGTTCTTCCAGATCGGCGAGACCAAGTACGGGCGCCCGATCTTGCTCCGCGCTTACGACCGAACGATGAGCTTCGAAGACGCGGTGAAGCTGCTGATGGTGAGCTTCGATTCCACGCTCAAGGCGAACCTCTCGGTCGGCCTGCCGCTCGACATGATGGTGATCGAACGGGATACCTTCGCCGCTTCTCACCAGCGCCGCATCACGCACGAGGACAGCTATTTCCAAGCGATATCCGCCGGATGGAGCGACTCGTTGAAGGACGCTTTCACGAGGCTTCCCGACTACAGTTTCTACAGCGAAGACGCGGAGAAGCACTAGATTAGGACTCGAACCGCCGTCGAAATGCGGGATTCTGCGTAAATTTAGCTCCGAATCGGAGCGAACGACGCCAAGCGACGAGAATAGCGCCACGGATGATTACTTATTCGAGAATATCCGTTTCGGTATTGGTCTCGAATTGTCATGAAGGCGCATCCGGCTGACTATCATCGGCATGGGTCACAAACTGTTCGTCCACTTCATCGAGGCCGACATGTGGATGCGCGCGGAGCTTGCGCGCACCACGTTCGGATTGGGTCACCACGCCGAGGTTTATGCTGACCTCGACGAGTTGCGCGAGCATCCGCCGCAGCATGGCGTCATCGCGGTGCGCGATGCCGAAGAGGCGGGAGGTATCGCGGCGACGCTCGAGCAGCTCGAAAATTGCGGAATCTGGTTGCCGGTCGTGGCGATGGGCGCGGCGCCGCATACCTCGAAGGTGGTCGCCGCGATCAAGGCGGGTGCGCTGGATTACCTCGCGCTACCGCTCGAACCGCATCGCCTCAGCGCCATGCTCGAGCGGATCGGAGAGGAGGCGCGCGACCAGGCCGAACTTCGCCGCCGGATGATCGAGGCACGCGGGCGGATCGACAATCTTTCGACCCGCGAGCGGGAGGTACTCGACCTCCTTGCGGAGGGCAGCAGTAACAAGGCGATCGCGCGCGATTTGCAGATCAGCCCGCGGACGGTCGAAATCCACCGGGCCAACATGATGAGCAAGCTCGGTGCGAGCCATGCGGCGGAGGCAGTGCGCTTGCGCATCGAAGCCCGCCTCGACGGCGTGAGCTGATCAGCGGCAGAAGCCGCGGCCGGTCGCTTCGAGATGAAAATGGTCGCGGTGCGCGGCGTTATAGGCGGGGCCGAGGATCGTGCCGAAGCGCTTGCAGGCACTCGCATGGACCAGTTGCAGGAAGCGGCGCTCTTCGGGGGTACCGGCGCCCCAGTCGTCGAGCACGCTCACGCGGCGGCCGTCGGCGAGGATGAAGGCGGCGACGTCGACCGCTTGCGCGGTCGCATGGGCCGACATTCGTCCGCTTCCCGCGACCGTGCGGCACGAATAGCTTCCCATGGTCTCTATGCGGACGAGCGCGCTGCCCATCACTTCGCGCGCCGCGCGATCGACGCCGTAGCGTGCCCATGCCGCGAGCGTGTCGGCCAAAGGACAGGCGACTGGGCCAAGGTTGCTCAGCTGGAAGCCGGCGTCGTCGCCCTGCAAGCCTGCAAGGGTGACCGTGCCGACGGTCGAGCAGCCTGCGCCATAGAAGCGGTCGGGCAGCGGCGTGAAGTTCGCTCCGCGGGCGCCAAGCTCGCCGAGGCACACCTGGTTTTGCGGACTGACGGCGACCGCTCGCGGTGCTGCCTGCACCTGCGGTTTAGCTGGAGCTCGTGCATCAGGCACAAGCCCGCCGCACGCAGCGAGCGCAAGAGCGGCAAATGGGGCGAGGCGGCGGAGCACAGCCGCCACTCTCAGGCACCGTGGTTAATCGAACCCTAACTGCGGCGCCATTTGCGGCGAGCCGAGCGCAATGCGAGCGATCAGTCGCTCGTCGCCAGTCCGTTTTCGTTGAACATGGTCTGCAGCTCGCCGGCCTCGAACATCTCCATCATGATGTCGCTGCCGCCGACGAATTCGCCCTTTACGAAGAGCTGCGGGATCGTCGGCCAGTCGCTGAACGACTTGATGCCCTGGCGGATCTCCATATCCTGCAGCACGTCGACGCTTTCATACGTCACGCCGCAGTGATCGAGAATCGACACCGCGCGATTGGAGAAGCCGCACTGGGGGAAGAGCGGGGTGCCCTTCATGAACAGGACGACATCGTTGGTGCCGACGATGTCGGAAATGCGCTGGTTGACGTCGGACATGGCCGGACCTTGCTTATGGAAACGGGAAGTTGGTGGTCAGTTGGGTACGGCGGTCGTCAGTTGCAAGGCGTGGAGTTCGCCTCCCATCCGTCCGCCCAGCGCCTCGTAGACCAGTTTGTGCTGGGCGACGCGGCTCAGCCCTGCGAACTGCGGTGCGGTGACATGGGCCGCCCAGTGATCGTTATCGCCGGCGAGGTCGCGCATTTCCACGACCGCGCCGGGCAAGGCTGCCGCGATCATATCGACGATGTCGCCCGCGGCCATCGGCACGGGATCAGGACCCGGTCATGAACTGGCGGCGGGCCTCGATCGCCTTCGCGTCGAGCGCGGAGCGCACTTCGGCTTCGTCCACCTCGACCCCCGCCTGGGTTAGATCGCCCAGGACCTTTCGGATCACGTCCTCGTCGCCCGCTTCTTCGAAGTCGGCCTGCACCACCGCCTTCGCATAGGCGTCAGTTTCCTCAGGCGTGAGGCCCATCTTTTCGGCGGCCCACTGCCCAAGCAGGCGATTGCGCCGCGCAGCGATGCGGAATGCGGTGTCTTCGTCCATGGCGAACTTCGCCTCCTCGGCGCGCTCACGATCCTGAAAACTGGTCATGGAAAATCTGCCTGGTTGAATCGATGCGGGTTCGCCCACGTGCTTTGCACATGGGCCCGCCGGGTGACAAGCGAAACGGACGGCTGCGGGAATCCCTAACGGCCGCACGCACCATCAGTCGAAGGTGACCACCAGCTTGCCGACAGCCTCGCGCGCTTCGAGCTTGGCGATCGCCTCGCCGCCCCGCTCGAGCGGGAAGGTCTCGGAAATGAGCGGATCGATCTTGCCGGCCTTGAGCAGGTCGAACAACTCGGCCGTCTGCGCGCGGAACTTCTCGGGCTCGCGGGCAACGAAGGCGCCCCAGAACACGCCGCAGATGTCGCAACTCTTCAGCAGCGTCAGGTTGAGCGGCATCTTCGGGATCCCTGCGGGGAAACCGACGACGAGGAAACGGCCTTCCCACGCGATCGCGCGTAGGGCCGGCTCGGAATACTGCCCACCGACGATGTCGTAGACGATGTTGGCGCCCTCGGGGCCGCAGGCGGCCTTGAACTTGTTGGCGAGGTCCTTCGACGCATCCTTGTCCATCGCTTCGCGCGGATAGATCACGACATCGTCGGCCCCGGCCTTGCGCGCGACCTCGGCTTTCGCTTCGCTCGATACGGCGGCGACGACCTTCGCCCCGAACGCCTTGCCGAGTTCGATGGCCGAGAGGCCGACCCCGCCTGCCGCGCCGAGCACGAGCATGACGTCGCCAGCCTTGATATGGCCGCGGTCCTTGAGGCCGTGGATCGTCGTCCCGTAGGTCATCATCAGCGAGGCGGCCTTTTCGAACGGCACGCCGTCAGGGACGGGGAACAGGCGCCGCGCATCGACCACGACCTGTTCTGCGAGGCCGCCGTTGCCGATGCCGCCAAATACGCGATCACCGGGCTGAAACGCAGTCACGCCCTCGCCCACCGCCTCGACCACTCCAGCGATCTCTCCGCCGGGCGCGAAGGGGCGCTCCGGTTTGAACTGGTAGAGGTCACGAATGATCAGGGTGTCGGGATAATTGATCGCGCAGGCCCTGACCGCGACGAGCACCTGTCCGACTCCGGGCGCAGGTGTCTCGATCTCGTCGAGGGTAAGCGTCTCCGGGCCCCCGACCGCGTGCGTGCGCAGTATCTTCATGCGGCTATCCCCGTTCCCGTGCCTTGGGCCAACCATGGCATCTGGTTTGCCCGGCGATCCTCGTATTTCGAAATGGAACTGTCGCGCGCCAGCGTGAGTCCGACCTCGTCGAGGCCTTGCATCAGGCAGTCCTTGCGAAACGGATCGATCGCGAAGCTGAAACGGTCCTGGAACGGGGTCGTGACGACCTGGTGTTCGAGATCGATGAAGATCGGATCGGTCCGCGCCACTTCGAGCAGGCGGTCGACCTGTTCCTGCGGCAGAGCGACGGTCAGGATGCCGTTCTTGAATGCGTTGCCCGAGAAGATGTCCGAGAAACTCGGCGCGATTACTGCGGTGATACCAAGATCGAGCAATGCCCAGGCAGCGTGCTCGCGGCTGGACCCGCAGCCGAAGTTGTCGCCCGCGATCAGGATCGGTGCCCCGGCGAACTCGGGATCGTCGAAGACGTTGCCGGGCTGCGCGCGGACGGTCTCGAACGCGCCGCGGCCGAGGCCTTCGCGGCTGATCGTCTTGAGCCAATGGGCTGGAATGATGACGTCGGTATCTACGTTCTTCGCGCCATAGGGAATGGCGCGCCCCTCAACCTCTCGCAGCGGCTCCATCAGTCGGTCTCGGGCGGCTCGCCGGAGGGGGTGGGCGCGGGTTGCGGCGGGTCCTTCTTCTCCTTGCGCTTGCTTGCGTAGAGCAGCGCGGCGGCGATGGCGGCGGAACCGATCGCGGCACCCGCGGCGATGGCCTTGTTGGTCAGCTTTCTGGTCATGGCCTTACCCATGCGGAACCGCGCCAAGCCGCGCAAGTGGTCAGCCGAGGAAATCGGCTAGCCGTGCCCAAAGTCGCTCTTTCTGCGCCAGCGGCATGGCGGCGTAGGCGGGCGATGACGAGGGGAGGTCTATCAGGGCAAGGCTTCTCCCCTCAATTTGGCGCCGCCCGATTTTGCTGGCGGTCCGGCCATTGAAGGCCACCGCGCGCAAGGCTGGCAGCGTGACGACGAAATCGGCGAGCGGTGCATGCTCGGCGTCGCGGATCGCCGCGTCGAGGCTTCCGGACCGGTGTGCGGAGGCGACCGTGTCCCACAGCGCGATACCGCTCGATGTGAGTAAATCGAGTCGGCGATCGTAATCGAGCGAGACGAGATCGGCACCAAGCGCTGTTCCCACGAGATGCCAGAAGCGGTTTCGGGGATGCGCATAATAGTGAGCGGCGGCGAGAGAGGCCTCACCCGGCAGGCTGCCAAGGATCAGGAGCCGGGCGTCGGACGCGGCGACCGGGGCGAAGGCGTTCTTGCGCGTCAGAACACCGTGCCCTCGCCATAGGGCAGGCATGGATGGCGCTCATCGGGTCGCTCGCCAGTCCAGTTGAGGCCGTCGGGAAACCGGGTTTCGATGCCCTTCAGTTCCGAGGGCTCGAAAAGTCGCATGTTGACGCCCATCCTGCGGCTGTCGAACTCGGGTAGCGGGACCCAGCACACCACCGCGCCGCAGGTCGGGCAGAAGCGCGTCTCGAGGCAGGTTTCCTCGGGCTTGAGATCGCTCCGGACGAACCCGTGCACCTCGCCCGAGACGGTCACCTCGTCGCGGTCGTAGTAGCCCCAACCGCCTCCCATCCGGCGGCACAGCGAACAGTTGCAGAAGTTGATGTAGTCAGGCGGATGCGCGACCGAAACGGTCACCTGCCCGCAGGCGCAGCGGCCCTTCACACCAGTTCGCGCACGTCGGTCAGCTTGCCGGTGATCGCCGCTGCTGCTGCCATCGCCGGGCTGACGAGGTGGGTGCGGGCACCCGGCCCCTGACGGCCGACGAAGTTGCGGTTGCTGGTCGATGCGCAGCGCTCGCCCGGCGGGACCTTGTCGGGATTCATCGCGAGGCAGGCCGAACAGCCGGGTTCGCGCCACTCGAGACCGGCGTCGATGAACACGCGGTCGAGACCCTCGGCCTCGGCCTGCCGCTTCACGAGGCCCGAGCCGGGGACGACGATCGCCCACTTCACGCTATCGGCTTTGCGGCGTCCGCGCACAACGTCGGCGGCGGCGCGCAAGTCTTCGATCCGGCTGTTGGTGCAGCTGCCGATGAATACGTTCTCGATGGCCACGTCGGTCATCGGCTGGCCGGGTTCGAGGCCCATGTAGTCGAGGCTGTGGCGCGCGGCATCCTGTTTGGCGGGATCGGCGAAGCTGGCCGGATCGGGCACCGTGCCGCCGATGGGGACGACGTCTTCCGGGCTGGTGCCCCAGCTGACGGTCGGCTCGATCGCGCCGGCGTCGATCACCACCGACTTGTCGAACGGGGCGCCGGAGTCGGTGTGAAGCGTGCGCCACCAGGCGACCGCGCGGTCCCAGTCCTCGCCTTTGGGCGCGTAGCGACGCCCCTCGAGATAGGCAAAGACGGTGTCGTCGGGTGCGATCAGGCCGGCGCGCGCGCCGGCCTCTATGCTCATGTTGCAGACGGTCAGCCGCCCTTCGACGCTCATCGTCTCGAACACCGGGCCGCGGTACTCGATGACGTGGCCGGTTCCGCCCGCGGTGCCGATTACGCCGATGATATGGAGGATCAGGTCCTTTGCCGTCACGCCCGGTCCGAGGTGCCCTTCGACGCGCACTTCCATGGCTTTTGATCGGCGCAGGAGCAGCGTCTGTGTCGCCAATACGTGTTCGACCTCGCTCGTGCCGATGCCGAACGCCAATGCGCCGATGCCGCCATGCGCAGCGGTGTGGCTATCGCCGCAGACGATCGTCGAGCCGGGGAGTGAGAAGCCCTGCTCGGGACCGACGACGTGGACGATCCCCTGCTCGGGCGCGGTGGCGCCGATGTATTCGATGCCAAAGGCGGGTGCATTGGCCTCGAGCGCGGCGAGCTGCGCGGCGCTCTCGGGGTCGGCGATCGGCAGGCGCGAGCCGTCGGGCGCGAGGCGCGGGGTGGTCGGCAGGTTGTGGTCGGGTACCGCCAGCGTCAGGTCGGGGCGCCGCACCGGGCGGCCGCTCTCCCGCAATGCTTCGAATGCCTGCGGGCTGGTGACTTCGTGGACGAGATGGCGGTCGATGTAGATCAGGGCCGTCCCGTCGTCGCGCGTTTCGACGACGTGGGCGTCCCAGATCTTTTCGTAGAGGGTGCGGGGGCGGCTGGCCATGAGGGGAGGGCTAGGCCCGCCGCCCCGCCGCGGACAAGATGGGAAATCTTGTCCGCGCCCAGTAGCGGTGTTTAACGACGCCAGCCGTCGCGCGGGTCGTTGCGGGTGAAGCGGTCGCCGTCTCGCGCCTGGACGGCAACCTGGCGCTTCAGGGCGGAGACCCGGGTGTCGAGCGATGCGAGTTCGTAACGGGTGAACCCGCCGCGGGCGTAGCTGCGGAAAATCGATTCGAGTCGGTCGACCTGCGCATTGAGCTGGGCGGCTTCGCGGCGCGAGATGATCCGGCGATCCTCGGCGCGGTCGATCTGCCGGTCGAGCTGGGCGATCTCGGCGCGAAGCTGGCCGGGCCGGTCATAGACGGCGGCGGCGGCGGGCACTGCCGCACCCAGCGCCAGCGAGGCGACGAGGGCCGAAGCAGCGATCTTGGTGACGGTCTTCATGATGTGGTCCTGTCCGTAAATGCGAGGGGTTCGACCCGCACGTTCAGAAATATGGCCTTAAACATGAATGGCGGAGATACGATCGGTCGCCATTTGCCTCAGCTTGGTAACGAAATGTCGCAGCGGGCTAATTTGCTCGACGTCATGGCATCGCAACACGTTCTGCGCTAATTGACAGCCATGTCAGCAGCTTTGCCCTTCCGCTTCCCGATTCGCATCGTTCCCGGCGACATCGACTTCATGGGGCATGTGAACAACGCGCGCTATCTCGGCTGGGTGCAGGATGCGGTGCTGGCGCACTGGAACAAGCTCGCCCCGCCCGACGCGGTGGCGGAGCGGCTGTGGGTCGCGCTCAAGCACGAGATCACCTACCGCCGTCCGGCTTTCCTGGACGACGACGTGATCGCGAACACCGTGCTCGAAAAAATCCACGGCGCACGTGCATTCTATCGCACGGTCATCCAGCGCGGCGAGGAGGTGCTGGCCGAGGTATCGTCGAGCTGGTGCTGCGTCGATGCCGACACCCTGCGCCCTGCGCGGATCGGCGAGGAAATTTCGCGCTTCTTCTTCCCCGGCGGCCAATCCTGAACGCCGAAGGCGCCCCGCCGGTAGCGGGACGCCTCCTGTCTAACGCGGGTTCCGATTACCAGCCGCGGCCGTCGCGATCACGACGTTCATAACCTAGACGCTGGCGCACCTGCTGGATGCGGCTTTGCAGGACCTGCGCTTCTCGCTGGGTCAGCCCGTTGCGGGCATAATCGCGATACTGCTGGCGCAGCGCATAGACCGAGCGGCGCAGCTGCGCGGCTTCGCGCTCCGAAATGCGGTCGCGGCCATCGGTCCGCTGGATACGCCGTTCGAGCTGTTCGATCTGCGTGCGGATGGCGTTGGCCTGCCCGCGATTGTCCCAGCGGTTCTGATGATAATCGTCGCGGTCGCGATAGTCGTCACGGTCGCGATAGTCGTCGCGATCGTTGTAACGCTGGTCGTACGGGTCGCGTTGCGGCCAGCTTTGGGCCTGGGCCGGAGCGACGGCTGCGAGCGAGGCGCTGCCGACGAGGGCGGCGATGATGAGCCGGTTGGACTTGCGCATGGGTAGCTCCTTGGCTGGCCGAAGATTCGGCTTACCGTTCAGGTTTTAGCCTTCCAATATGAACGGCTTGCGAACCGTTTTGGCGGCCGCGTGAAAGAATGGCTCGTGCCAGTGCCGGTGGTCGCCTATATTCGGCAGATGGAATGGCTTGTCCCTCTAGGCATCGTCGCCGTGACTGTGGTCGCGATGGAATTCATCGCGTGGAGCAGCCACAAGTACGTGATGCACGGGTTCGGCTGGGGGTGGCACCGCGACCACCACGAACCGCACGATAACATGCTCGAAAAGAACGATCTTTACGCCTTCGTCGGCGCGGTTTTGAGCATATCGATGTTCGCGCTCGGCAGCTCGCTGGTGATGGGAGCCGATGCATGGTGGCCCGGCACCTGGATCGGACTCGGCGTGCTCGCCTACGGCGTAATCTACACGCTGGTGCACGACGGACTCGTCCATCAGCGCTGGTTCCGCTGGGTGCCCAAGCGCGGCTATGCCAAGCGCCTGGTCCAGGCGCACAAGCTGCACCACGCGACGATCGGCAAGGAGGGAGGGGTCAGCTTTGGTTTCCTGTTCGCTCGCGACCCGGCGCGGCTGAAGGCCGAGCTCAAGGCCCAGCGCGAAGCGGGGATCGCCGTCGTCCGCGACAGCGTCGGAGCCTGATTCGCGCGAACGGGGTGACGACCTGTCACCCATGGCCACAAAAAAGTGTCATGAAATTCAGTGCGTTGTGCGACCGACTAGGGTGACGCCCAACACGCCATCCGCGATACGGCCACGCGGTCCCTTGTCGACTGTTTGAAAGAGCCGCCGCGATTGTGACGCGGCGCCGCCGTGTAGGAAAATGCTTTCTCGCCCGGCTCAGCCAGCAGAGATCCGCGCCGCATGGTCCTGCACCAGCGCGATCATGTTGGGTACGCCCTGCGTGCGGTTGCTGCTGAGCTGGTTCTTGAGGTCGAACGGCGCGAGCGCCTCGGCCACGTCCATCGCGGCCACCTCGCTTGCGGGCTTGTCCTGCACCGCGGCGATGACCAGCGCGACGATGCCTTTGGTGATGGCGGCATTGCTATCGGCGAGAAAGTGCAGCTTGTCTGCTTCACCCGCCTCGTGCTCCAAAACCGGATAGACCCACACCGCTGCCGAGCATCCGCGCACCAACGTGGCATCGGTCTTGAGCGCATCGGGCATGGGATCGAGGTCGCGGCCGAGTTCGATCAGCAGGCGGTAGCGGTCGTCGGGGTCGAGGAACTCGTATTCCTCGGCAATGTCCTGGAGGCTGCGCATCGCGCGCGCCCCTAGCCGAGCTTGCGGCGGCTCGCTAGCCCGCGAGACCGCCGGGACGGGTGAACGCGTAGTAGATCACGTAGAACCAGCCGAAGAACCCCTGGATCGCCGCCCACAGGATCGATTTGTGCAGCGACCATGAGATAGCGACGGCGATTGCGCTGCCGAGGCCGATGCCGGCCTGCGCGGCGTTGTTCGCGGCGCTCACAGGTCGACCCCGCTGGCGATCGCTTCCAGCTTGCGGATGCGTTCCTTCAGGTCGCTGATCTCGATCCGCGCGGCGCCGAGCGCGCTGCCGGTATCGGAGCGGTGCTCGGGCTCGTGACGCAGGGTGGTGCCACGTTCGAGCTCGTGCTCCTTCAGCGTCAGCCAGCCCTGCCAACCGCGCAGCATCGCGAACGCGACGATGGCGATGGCGGTGAGCGAAATGCCGGCAGTGATGATCTGGTCGCTCAGCATGGGACAGGTCCTCCTTGAACCGTGGCCGTTACGAATGTTCTCTGTCGCGCAGCGACTCGATCTCGTCCGCGACGCGCCGCGAGGTGAGGGCGGCGCTGGTATTGGCGTCGGTGGCGATGCGTTCGAGCACCTTCACCCGTTCGCGCAGCTCGGCGATCTCGCGCTGTTCGGCTTCGCGGCGGGCGGCCTGTGCCGGGTCGTCACCGGGTTGCACGTCGCGGTCGGTGCGGCCCAATGCCTCATAGCGTTTCATCATGACGCTCGCGACCATGGTCACGATCACGATGACGACGATTGCGGTCCACATGCTCACTGCACTTTCTCCTTGCCGTCGCGCAGGCGCTCGATTTCGTGGGTCAGGCGATAGCCGCCGTCGGTGACGATCCGCTCGACTGTCTCGAGCCGCTCGCGCATCGCGCCCACCTCGGCCTTGAGTTGGGCGTTTTCCTGGGTCAGCAGCGCGACACGCGCGGCGGCGTCCTTGTCGCTGCCGGGCTTGAGCGATTGGCCCCACATGCCCTCGAGCGGATAGCCGTTCTTTATCTTGAGCCGCGTCGTGTGCACCGAGGCCAGGATGCCGATCGTGCCGATACCGAAGCCAGCGGCAATCAGGTAGCCGATGTACGGGGCAATCTGGACGAAATCCATCAGACACGCTCCTTCCGCAGGCTTTCGATCGACAGGCCGCTGTCGACCTCGTCGACCCGGCGCTGGTCGCGCAGCGCCTCGATCTGGGTGGCGACGTCGTAGCCCTTGTCGGTGACGATGCGTTCGAGCACCCGGACGCGGTCCTCGAGCGCCTGAATGTTCGTCGCATACTGCGCGGCCTTCTCGGCGCTCTCGTGCGCGGTGCTATTGAGGCGCTTGGCCTCCAGCTTCGACCGCGACACGATCCAGACGATGCCGAGCACCATCAGGAAGGGGGCAAAGGCAACCAATTCCATTAAGCGAACTCCCCAAATCGAATGTCGTCAGCGCAGCCGCTCTATCTCGGCATTCAGGCGCGGATTGCTGGTGACATAGTAGGTCTCCACTTCCGCCAGCCGCCGGTCGATGTCGCGGAACTTGCCGCGGATCTCGCGCGCGGTCCGCTTGGGGCTCTGGCGCACCCGCTGCCAGTACTGGGTCTCTTCCTGGTCAACGTAGAGGTGCGGCGGCTTCTTGTTCAGCAGCATACCCGCGATGAAGTAGCCCGGCAGCAGGATCGGGGCGACCGTGATCAGGAGCAGGATGAAGGCCAGTCGGACCCACATCACGTTGACCCCGGTGTAGTCGGCGATCCCCGAGCAGACGCCGAGCAGCTTGGCGTTCTGCTTGTCGCGGTAAAGCGTGGTGCGTGGGCTGTTCACGGGCGGGCTCCCTTCTTCTCGGCGATGAGGCGGTCGAGTTCGCGCAGCGGCGCGTTGTCGACCTCGCGGTCGTGCATCAGGCGTGCGGGGCGGAAGTCGTCGTTGTCGCTGGCGACCAGGCGCTCGACAGTGTCCATGCGCGCATCGAGGCGCTTGGCGAGGCTGTAGAGTTCTTCCAGCAGCGCCTCGTCGTCGGTCGTGATCGTCGCGGCGGTCTTCCACTTGGTGACGTAGTGCAGCACGAGCCAGGGGAGCGCGATGAACAGCGATCCGAAGATGATGAATTCTTCCATGTGTCAGTCCCCCTTGGTCTGGTCGTCGGTGTCGAGGCCGAGCGCGCGCTTCATTTCCGCGAGCTCGTCGTCGATCTGGTCCTTGCCCGCGAGCGCGGCGATTTCGTCCGACAGGCTCGGCTTGCCGCTGCCGTCGGCGATCGACAACGCATCGGCGCGGCCTTCGGCGTAATCGACCCGGCGCTCGAGTTGGTCGAAGCGGGCGAGCGCATCGTCGGTGCGTTCGTTGGTCATCAGGCTGCGCAGCTTGACCCGGTTCTCCGCGCTCTCGAGCCGGGCCGCGATCGCAGTCTGGCGGCTGCGCGCCTCGCGGAGGCGGACCTGCAGTTTCTCGATGTCCTGTTCGTAGGCACGCAGGGCATCGTCGAGCACGGCGATTTCCTGCTTCAGCTGGTCGGCCATGTCGCCGGCCTTCTTCTTCTCGACCAGCGCGGCGCGGGCGAGGTCTTCGCGGTCCTTCGACAGCGCGAGCTGCGCCTTTTCGGCCCAGTCGGCCTGCAGCCGTTCCAGCTTCACCGTGTGGCGGTGCATTTCCTTCTGGTCGGCGATCGTGCGCGCGGCACTCGCGCGGACCTCGACGAGGGTCTCCTCCATCTCGAGGATGATCATGCGGATCATCTTCGTCGGGTCGTCCGCCTTGTCGAGCATGTCGTTGAAGTTTGCCGCGATGATGTCCCGGGTGCGGCTGAAGATACCCATGAAGGCGACTCCGTAGTTGGCGATGTCCCGCTGGGCCTGCGATTGGCCGGGGGACTGGGTGGGGGTGGGGCTACGGCGCAGGCGATCGATCTCTTCATCGAGCCGCGAAGCACGCGCGAACGACTGGGGGCGGGCCGGAGCGTCGGCGTCGCGGGGGGACTGCCCGCGAAGGGGGCTGTCGTCGCGCTCCGGCCCTAAGGGGTCAGAAGAAGTGGGCTTGTTCATGCGAGTTCCGTTGCGGTGACGAGACCGTCGGCAGCATAGGCCGGGGTGGCCTGGATCTGCGCGCTCAGAGCGACGAACAGCGCCATCGCGGCGACACTCGCCATCGCGGCCTGTCCGAGGCGGGTCTGAAGAAAACGACGGTCGAACATGGATACCTCCCTTGGATATTCACACTACAGCAAGGGGCGTGCCAACTGGCTTTTACGGATAGCGGATCGTTTTTGACGAACGACATGGTGGTTAGGATTGCCGAGATATGGGAAATTCCGCTATTGATTGGGCATGGAACGGGAAAGTCAGTTCATCGGGCAGTCCGACGCCTTTCTGGATGCGGTCGACCGCGCCAGTCAGGCCGCCCCGATGCACCGGCCCGTGCTGGTCATCGGCGAGCGCGGCACCGGCAAGGAACTGATCGCAGAACGCCTTCACCGCCTGTCCACCCGGTGGGACGAGCCGCTGATCACCATGAACTGCGCGGCCCTCCCCGAAACGCTGATCGAGGCGGAACTCTTCGGGCACGAGGCGGGTGCCTTCACCGGCGCGACCCGCGCACGGGCTGGCCGCTTCGAGGAGGCGGACCGGGGCACGCTGTTCCTCGACGAACTCGCCACGCTGTCGATGCAGGCGCAGGAACGGCTGCTCCGCGCGGTCGAATATGGCGAGGTCACGCGGATCGGTTCGAATCGTCCGATCCGAGTCGATGTGCGGATCGTCGCGGCGACCAACGTCGACCTGCCGCGACTGGCAGACGAGGGGCGCTTCCGGGCCGACCTGCTCGACCGGCTGAGCTTCGAGGTCATCACCCTGCCGCCGCTCCGCGTGCGCGAGGGGGATATCATCGTCCTCGCCGAATTCTTCGGGCGGCGCATGGCGAGCGAGCTTCGCTGGGATAGCTGGCCAGGGTTCGCCGACCACGTCCGCGACCAGTTCGAAAACCACCAGTGGCCGGGCAACGTGCGCGAACTGCGCAACGTGGTCGAGCGTGCGGTCTACCGCTGGGGCGAGTCCAAGCAGCCGATCGCGCACGTCGTATTCGACCCGTTCGAGAGCCCGTGGAAGCCGGCCGCGACGAGCAGCGAACCGGTCAATCAATCGCTTCAACCGGCCCGTAACAACAGTATGAATGCGCCGGATTTCGATTCGATCGAAGACTTGCGCGCCGCAGTCGATGCGCACGAACGGGCGATCGTGGAGAACGCGCTGGGCCGCAACCGATGGAACCAGCGCCAGACCGCCAAGGCGCTCGGCCTGACCTACGACCAGCTGCGCCATTGCATCCGCAAGCACGGGCTGGCGGAGAGCGAATAGTGACCTTGATTAATAAAGGTTAACGGCGCATCGTCGCCTTGGCACTCCATTAATCGACGAGTCGCAGGCAAGGCAAATGGCTGTCCAGAAGGGGCCAACGCCTTCAAACTTAAAATAAAACAATCGCGGATGCCGGCTTGATGGCGCCTTGCGTATCGAAAGGGGAGGGACATTAGGCACCCCGGCCTGGCGCCAGCTTCGATCCTTAACGAGGGAGCTTGTGCCATGTCGAACTTGTCTGAGACGTTTTCTTCTTTTGTCCCGTTTTCCGACGGCAATCCGGTCATCCACAAGCAGCGAACGCGCGCGAGACGATCTGCGTCCAGTCGCCTATCGATTGCGCTGGCCACGTTCGGTGCACTGTTGGCAGCTCCAGCCGGTGCCGAGGAAAATTCGGTACGAGTCTGGAATCAGAGAGCCGTGGTAACGCTAACCAACGCGTCCAACGCAGGAACTCCCGGAGCGGGATTTGCTCCTCCGGTCGCGCTGATCCACATGGCGATCGTCCAGGGGGCGGTCTACGATGCGGTGAACGCGATCAAGGGCGGGCACGACCCGTACATTCGCGGGCTCAAGGCTCCGACCAGCGCATCCAAGAGCGCGGCGGCGGCCACCGCAGCATATCATGTCTTGTCCGGCGTCATCGACCAGATACCGGTCGCCAACCTGTCGGATTCGGCCAGGTTCTCGATCAAGGCCCGCCTCTATGAAGAATACGGCAACTCGCTGGCGGGCGTGCCCGATGGCCCGGCGAGGGACAAGGGGATTGAGGTCGGGGCCGCCGCGGCGGCTGCAATGATGGCGAGCCGCATGAACGACGGCCGTTTCGGGGCGGGTGGTTATCCCGTGTCGAACGCACCCGGCGGATGGCGCCCGGTTGGTCCGACCTTCGGCAACGACCCCAATGGCTGGGTCCGCGCCGTCCGCCCGTTCATCCTGCCGGCTTCTGAATATTTCCACACACCGGGGCCGTGGAGTCTGACGAGCGACCAATACACGGCGGACTACATAGAGGTGAAGGCATTGGGCTCGCTCAACAGTGCGACCCGAACCGGTGCCCAAACCGCGCTGGCCCTCTGGTCCGCCCCACATCCGGTGCCGATGACGTCCGGAGCGCTGCGGCAGCTCGCGCAGTCAAAGGGGCTGACGGTCGCAGAGGAAGCGCGGTTCTACGCCATGACCAGCATGACCGCGGCGGATGCCGCGATAAACTGCTTTGCGGAAAAGGCGCATTGGACTTTCTGGCGTCCGACGACGGCGATCGCCGAAGCCGACCTCGACGGGAACCCGGCGACGATTTCGGAAGCGGGGTGGACGTCGCTCTTGCCGGTGCCGCCCTACGCGGACGAGCCATCCGGCGCGAATTGCGTCTACGGGTCGATCATGACCAGCGCGAAACTGTTCTTCGGGACCGACGTCGTGCCGGAATTCACGATCTCGAACGCGGTGGCATCGCGGCCCTACACCCGATTTTCCGACGTGATCAAGGACGTGATCGATGCGCGCGTGTACGGCGGCCTGCACTTCCGCCGGGCGGACTTGAACGGCGCAGATCTGGGCAAGAAAGTTGCCGAGTACGTGGACCAGAACTACTTCAACTGCGGTCCTCCGGGACAGTGCAGGCAGGAAAGGCTCCACTGACGCCGATCGGATAATTCGCCCCGGCCGAGGGGGCGAGAGGAGGGCGGTTGCCGCGGTAGCCGCCCTCTTATCCGCGTCGTCTCTTCGCACTTGCCTTCCCTCGCTTTCGCGCCTATCTGGCCATCCATCCCGACATCGCGAGACTGAAGGGGCTGGCGCCGCGAGGGGCCGGCACCGAAGGCGCTTGCGGAAACCGACGAAAGACTGCCTTGGCCGATATCGCGCGCCTTACCGAACTGGTCGAACCCGAAGCCGCCGCGCTCGGGCTGGAACTGGTGCGCGTGCGGATGATGCAGTCCGAGGCCGGCGACGGCGGGGAGGCGCTGCAGATCATGGCCGAGGACCCGGCGACCGGGCAGCTCGTGATCGATCAGTGCGCCGCGCTCTCGCGCCGCGTCAGCGACGTGATCGACGCGCGCGAGGAAGCGGGCGAAGTGCTGATCGACGGCGCCTATCACCTCGAGGTCTCGAGCCCCGGCATCGACCGCCCCCTGACTCGCGCGAAGGATTTCGCCAACTGGACCGGGCACGAGGCGCGCATCGTCATGGACAAAGGCTACGTCGACCGGTCCGGGGGCCAGCGCGTGCTGAAGGGCGATCTCGTCGGCATCGATGCCGACGACGCCGTGACCATCGCCGATCGCAAGGCGGGCGAAGTCACCGTGCCCCGCGGCCAGATCCATTCGGCCCAGCTCGTCCTCACCGACGCGCTGATCGCCGCGACCAGACCGCTCGACACGACCGGAGTCGAAGAGACTCTTGGCGGTGCCGAGGAAGAGATACTCGAAGCAGAGGAAGAGTAAGACCCAATGGCCAGTTCGATTTCCGCCAACAAGGCTGAACTGCTCGCGATCGCCAACTCGGTCGCCTCGGAAAAGATGATCGACAAGGCGATCGTCATCGAGGCGATGGAAGAAGCGATCCAGAAGGCCGCCCGCGCGCGCTATGGCAACGAGAACGACATCCGCGCCAAGCTCGACCCGATGACCGGCGATCTCCGTCTCTGGAGGGTCGTCGAGGTGGTCGAGGAAGTCGACGACTACTTCAAGCAGGTGAACCTGGAACAGGCCGGCAAGCTGCAGGCCGATGCCAAGGTCGGCGACTACATCGTCGACCCGCTGCCCCCGGTCGACCTCGGTCGCATCGACGCGCAGAGCGCCAAGCAGGTGATCTTCCAGAAGGTCCGCGATGCCGAGCGCGAGCGCCAGTTCGAGGAATTCAAGGACCGCGCGGGTGAAGTGATCACCGGCGTGATCAAGTCGGTCGAATTCGGCCACGTGATCGTAAACCTCGGTCGTGCCGAGGGCGTGATCCGCCGCGACCAGCAGATTCCCCGCGAAGCCGCCCGTCCGGGCGAGCGCGTGCGTGCGCTGATTACCAAGGTGGAGCGCAACAACCGCGGTCCGCAGATTTTCCTCAGCCGCGCGCACCCCGAGTTCATGAAGAAGCTGTTCGCGCAGGAAGTGCCCGAAATCTACGACGGCATCATCACCATCCAGGCCGCTGCCCGTGATCCCGGTTCGCGCGCCAAGATCGGCGTCATCAGCCGCGACAGCTCGATCGACCCGGTCGGCGCCTGCGTCGGCATGAAGGGTAGCCGCGTGCAGGCCGTCGTGCAGGAACTGCAGGGCGAGAAGATCGACATCATCCCCTGGAGCGAGGACACCGCGACCTTCGTGGTGAACGCGCTGCAGCCGGCGACCGTCGCGCGCGTCGTGCTCGACGAGGACGACAACCGCATCGAAGTGGTGGTCCCCGACGACCAGCTCAGCCTCGCGATCGGCCGCCGCGGCCAGAACGTGCGCCTGGCGAGCCAGCTCACCGGCCACCAGATCGACATCATGACCGAGGAGGAGTCCTCCGAGAAGCGCAGCCGCGAATTCGCCGAACGCTCGAAGACCTTCGAGGAAGAGCTCGACGTCGACGAGACGCTGTCGCAGCTGCTGGTGGCCGAAGGCTTCGCCGAGCTCGAGGAAGTCGCCTACGTCGACCTCGCCGAGCTGGCGACGATCGAGGGCTTCGACGAGGACCTGGCCGAAGAGCTGCAGAGCCGCGCGCAAGAAGCGCTTGAGCGCCGCGACGCCGCCTACCGCGCCGAGCGGCAGGGCCTTGGTGTCGAGGATGCGCTGGCCGAAATCCCGCACCTGACCGAGCAGATGCTCGTCACGCTGGGCAAGGGCGGCATCAAGACGCTCGACGACCTTGCCGACCTCGCCACCGACGAACTCATCGCCAAGAAGCGCGAGGCCCCGCGTCGCCGTCAGGCGCCGACCGACGGTCCGCGCCTGCGTTCGGACCGCCCGAAGCCCGAGGACAAGGGCGGCGTGCTCGGCGAATACGGCCTGACCGAAGAACAGGGCAACGAAATCATCATGGCCGCGCGCGCGCACTGGTTCGAAGACGAGGATTCGTCCGGGCCAGCATCCGAGGAGGCCGCGCATGCGGACTCCGAACAATGAGCGCCTGACGCCCGACATCGTTGACGCGCAGGGCGGGGTGAAAGCCGCGCCCGAGCGCAAGTGCATCCTCTCCGGGGAGCATGGCGCGCGCGATACCCTCGTCCGGCTGGCCATCTCGCCCGATGGGCTGGTGCTGCCCGACGTCCACGCCAAGGCGCCCGGTCGCGGCGCGTGGCTCGGCGTCTCGCGCGGCGAGCTGGAACAGGCGATGGCCAAGGGGCGGCTGAAAGGCGCGCTCTCCCGCGCCTTCAAGGGCGCACCGCTGAGCGTGCCGGACGATCTGGCGCAGCGCATCGAGGATGCGCTGACCCGCGCACTGCTCGACCGACTGGGCCTCGAACTGCGCGCCGGACATCTTATATTGGGGTCCGACCGGATCGCGGAACACGCACGCGGCGGGGCGGTGGAGCTGCTGCTACACGCCAGCGATGCGAGCGCCGACGGCAGCCGCAAGCTCGACCAGGCCTGGCGCGTTGGGCGCGAGGCCGAAGGGTCGGGCGAAACCGGCACGACCTTGCCACTGGACCGGGCGGCTTTGTCTGTGGCAATGGGCCGCGACAATGTCGTCCACATGGCGCTGGCCGATCCTCAAGCGGCAGCCCGGGTGTCCCACGCCCTGACGCGCCTGATGCACTATCTTGGGGCCGATACGGCCACGCCACATGGCGAAGGGCCGGACGACCGGCCCCTCGCGACGACCGACTGATTGAAGGACTGGACCGAAGTTTATGAGTGACAGCAACGACACCCCGCGCGAACGCAAGCCGCTTGGCCTCAAGCGGTCGGTGGACGCCGGCGAGGTCAAGCAGACCTTCAGCCATGGCCGCACCAACAAGGTGGTGGTCGAGGTCAAGCAGCGTCGCAAGCTCCTGAAGCCGGGCGAAACCCCGCCGCCGCCTCCGCCTCCGCCGCCGCCCCCTCCGCCCCCGCCGCCGCCCGCGGCTGCCGCTCCGGTCGCGAAGAAGCCCGCGCCTGCCGGTGAGACCCCGCAGGAACGCGTCGCGCGCCTCCAGCGCGAGGCCGAGGAGGCGCGTCTTGCGACGCTGGCCGAACAGACCGAGCGTGAAACCGCCGAGCGCGCCGCCGCTCTGGAAGACGAGAAGCGCCGCGCCGAAGCCAATCGCGAGGCCGAGGCCGAGGCTGCGCGCCAGCCCGCGCCGGCGCCCGTGGTCGAACCGGCTGCCGCCGTCGAGGAATCGACTGCTGCGGACGAAACCGCCGAAGGCGAGGGCGACACGTCCACGCCGACCCCGGCCGCGCGCCGCTTCACCCCGGTCGCCCGCCCCGAGATCAAGAAGCCCGAGCCCAAGAAGAAGGAAGAGAAGCGTCCTGCCGCCAACCCCGAGCGTGGCGGCGGCGGTGCCGGCGATCGCCGTTCGGGCAAGCTGACGGTCACCCGCGCGCTCAACGAGGACGAAGGCCGCCGCGCGCGTTCGCTCGCCGCGCTCAAGCGGGCGCGTGAGAAGGAGCGCCGCCTCCACGGCGGTCCCGCGCAGAAGCGCGAGAAGCAGGTGCGCGACGTCGTCGTGCCCGAAGCGATCACCGTCCAGGAACTCGCCAACCGCATGGCCGAGAAGGGCGCCGACCTGGTGAAGGCGCTGTTCAACATGGGCATGATGGTCACCGTCAACCAGACGATCGACCAGGACACCGCCGAGCTGCTGGTCGAGGAATTCGGCCACAACATCCAGCGCGTGAGCGAAAGCGACGTCGACATCCAGGTGGATGAAGACACCGACGCGCCCGAGACGCTGAAGGCCCGTCCGCCGGTCGTGACCATCATGGGCCACGTCGACCACGGCAAGACCTCGCTGCTCGATGCCCTGCGCGGCACCGACGTTGTGAAGGGCGAAGCCGGCGGCATCACCCAGCACATCGGCGCCTACCAGATCACCACCAAGGGCGGTGACAAGGTGACCTTCCTCGACACCCCGGGCCACGCAGCGTTCACCGAAATGCGCGCGCGCGGTGCCAACGTCACCGACATCGTGATCCTCGTGGTCGCGGGCGACGACGGGATCATGCCGCAGACGATCGAGGCCATCAATCACACCAAGGCCGCCGGCGTGCCGATGATCGTCGCGATCACCAAGGCCGACCGCGAGGAATACAACCCGCAGAAGATCCGCGAGCGCCTGCTCGAGCACGAAGTCATCGTCGAGGCGATGTCGGGCGACGTGCAGGACGTGGAAGTCTCGGCCAAGACCAGGGCCGGGCTCGACGAGCTGGTCGAGAAGATCCTGCTCCAGGCCGAGCTGCTCGAACTGAAGGCCAACCCCGATCGCGACGCCGATGCGGTGGTGGTCGAAGCGCAGCTCGACAAAGGCCGCGGCCCGGTCGCGACGCTGCTCGTTACCCGCGGTACGCTCAGGCGCGGCGACACCTTCGTCGTCGGCACCGAGAGCGGCCGTGTGCGCGCGCTCGTCAACGACAAGGGCCAGCAGGTCAAGGAAGCGGGTCCCTCGGTCCCGGTCGAGGTGCTCGGCCTCGGCGGCGTGCCCGATGCGGGCGATCACCTGACCGTGGTCGAGAACGAACAGCGCGCCCGCGAGGTCGCCTCGTTCCGGCAGCAGAAGGCGACCGAGAAGCGCACCGCGCTCGCGCCGACGAACTTCGACACGATGTTCTCCAACCTCAAGAGCGACGTGGTCGAATGGCCGGTCGTGGTGAAGGCGGACGTGAAGGGTTCGGTCGAGGCGATCGTGACCGCGCTGCACAACATCTCGAACGACGACATCAAGGTCCGCGTGCTCCACGCGGGCGTGGGTGCCATCACCGAAAGCGACGTGACGCTCGCCGCCGCCAGCGGCGCGCCGATCATCGGCTTCGGCGTGCGTCCCAACCCCAAGGCGCGCGACCTGGTGGCGCGCGACAAGGTGCGGATGATGTATTACGACGTCATCTACCACCTGACCGAGGACGTCGCGAAGGAGATGGCCGGCGTGCTCGGTCCGCTCAAGATCGAGAACGTGCTCGGCCGTGCGGAAGTCAAGCAGGTGTTCCCGGCCGGCAAGAAGGACAAGGCCGCTGGCCTGCTGGTGGTCGAAGGCGCGATCCGCAAGGGCCTGTTCGCCCGTCTCACCCGCAACGACGTCATCGTCTCGGCCACGACCATCCAGTCGCTGCGCCGCTTCAAGGACGACGTCGACGAGGTCCGTGCGGGCCTCGAATGCGGCGTCGTGCTGGCAGACACCAACGACATCAAGGCGGGCGACCAGCTCGAGGTGTTCGAGGTCGAGGAGCGCGAGCGGATCCTGTAAGGATTTCGCCGAAAGTGGTACTTTCGGCGAGGAGGTCGGATGGAAAACCCAGTCAAGGGCGGTTGCCTAGGCGCAGCGCTAGCCGCCAGCTTTCCCCTCGGCATTCTTGCTGGGGAGAATGAATGGTTTGGCCCCATCCTGGGTATCGTTGCCGCACCTTGGCTGTTTCTGATTTGGTGGGGTTGGCGCAATCGATCGGCCTCGGCCGATAAAGACTGATGCCCCGCTACGTCGCGCTGCTCGGGTCGATCAATGTCGGCGGCAACCGGCTGAAGATGGCCGATCTCAAGGCGGCGATGGAGCGCGCGGGCTTCGCCAACGTCGAGACCGTGGTGGCGAGCGGCAACGTGCTGTTCGACCGCGCGGCTGCGGCGGACGCAAAGCTGGAGGGCGAGATCGCCCGGATCGTCAAGGATCGCTTCGGGATCGCCACCTTCGCGGCGGTGCGCACGAAGGCGGAGCTGGAAGCGGCGCTCGCCGAAAGCCCGTTCGCGGGGAAGGGCGAGGACAAGCTGGTCCATGTCCACTTCCTCGCCGGGCAGCCGACGAACGCGCAGTTCGATACGCTCATTGCCGACCATGAGGGGCGGGGTGAGGAGAAGCTTGCACCGGGCACCCGCGCGCTGCACATCGATTTCGTGAGCGGTGCCGGAAATTCGAAGCTGACCGGGGCCTTCATCGAGCGCCGGCTGGGCTGCAAGGGCACCGCGCGCAACGTGCGGTCGCTGAAGAGGATCATCGAGAAACTGGGCTGATGGCGCGCAACACTTCCACTCCCGAACAGCAGTCGGTCCGCGTGCTCAAGGTGGGCGAGCGGGTGCGGCATATCCTCTCCGAGCTGCTCGCGCGCGGGGAGGTGCACGACGACGTGCTGACCGCGCACTCGGTCTCGGTCACCGAGGTGCGGATGACGCCCGACCTGCGCAACGCCGCCGCCTACGTGAAGCCGCTGCTCGGCAAGGATGAGGCGGTGGTGCTCAAGGCGCTGCGCACCAACACCGCGTTCTTCCAGCGCGAGGTGGCCAAGCGCCTCGGCCTCAAGTTCGCGCCGAAACTCCAGTTCAAGCCCGACGAGAGCTTCGACGAGGCCGAGCGGATCGAGCGACTGCTGAACGATCCCAAGGTCGTGCGCGATCTCGACGACGAAGACGCCTGATGGCCAAGCTTTATTTCTACTACGCCAGCATGAATGCGGGGAAATCGTCCACGCTGCTGCAGGCGGATTTCAACTACCGCGAGCGCGGGATGCGCACCATGCTGTGGACCGCGCAGCTCGACACGCGGAGCGACGGGCTGGTGCGCAGTCGCATCGGGCTTGAGGCGGACGCGCACCGGTACACGCCCGAGACCGACCTGTGGGCCGCGATCACCGCCGCGCACCGCGCCGAGCCGCTCGATGCGATGCTGATCGACGAGGCGCAGTTTTTGACCAGGGCGCAAGTCTGGCAACTCGCCCGGCTGGCCGATGAAGCGGGCATCCCGGTGGTCTGCTACGGCCTGCGCACCGATTTCCAGGGCGAGCTGTTCCCCGGTTCGGCCGCGCTGCTCGGTATCGCCGACAAGCTCGTCGAGTTGAAAGGCGTCTGCCACTGCGGCCGCAAGGCGACGATGAACCTGCGGGTCGACGCCACCGGCGCGGCGGTGAAGGAAGGCGCGCAGACCGAGGTAGGCGGAAACGAACGCTATGTCGCGCTTTGTCGCCGCCACTTCAGCGAAGCGTTGGCGGGTTAGGGCGGAACCACTACATGAGCGGCATGTCCGAAACGCTGCAGCTCGCACTGCTCCTCATCCCCTGCCTGATCGTCGCGATCGTGTTTCACGAGGTCGCGCACGGCTGGACCGCCCTTGCGCTCGGCGATCCGACCGCCAAGGAGCAGCGGCGGCTGAGCCTCAACCCGATCCGCCATGTCGATCCCATCGGGACCATCCTCGTCCCCGGCGCGCTGGCGCTGTTCGGCGGCCCGGTGTTCGGCTGGGCCAAGCCGGTGCCGGTGAATTTCCGCCGGCTGAACAATCCGCGCGTGGGCATGATGCTGGTCGGCGCGGCGGGTCCCGCGATGAACATCCTGCTGGCGACGGTCGCCGCGATCGTGCTCGGCCTTTACGCGGGCACTCTCGTCGCGCCGCCCGAGGGCGTCAGCGAATACGTCTTCGGCGGGCTGCAGCTATTCATCCTGATCAACGTCTTCCTCGCGCTGTTCAACCTGCTGCCGATCCCGCCGTTCGACGGATCGCACATCGTGGAAGGGCTGCTGCCGCGACGCCTCGCGGTGCACTACGCCAAGCTGCGCAACGTCGGGATGCTGCTGTTCATCGCGCTGATCGCGGCGACCTGGGCGTTCCCCGACGCGGGCATCATCGACAAGGTGATCGGTCCGCCGGTGGAATGGGTGCAGGGGCAGTTCTTCGCGCTGGCGGAGTGGGTCGCGCGCGCAACGTGACTGCGGGCCCTATGCTTCACGGCTGGCTGATCCTCGACAAGCCGCGCGGCCTGGGGTCCACCCAGGCGGTCGGCGCGGTCAAGCGTATCTTGCGCGAAGGGGGCTATGCCAAGACCCGCATCGGCCACGGCGGCACGCTCGATCCGCTGGCCGAAGGCGTGCTGCCGATCGCGCTGGGCGAAACGACCAAGCTCGCCGGGCGGATGCTCGATGCGAGCAAGGTCTACGAGTTCACCGTCCGCTTCGGAGAGGAGACCGATACGCTCGACATGGAGGGCGCGGTGGTGGCGACGAGCGACCGCTTGCCGACTGCGCACGCGATCGCAGCAGTGCTGCCCCGCTTCACCGGACCGATCGCGCAAGTTCCGCCGGCCTATTCGGCGCTCAAGGTCGACGGCAAGCGCGCTTACGATCTCGCGCGCGCCGGAGAGGCGGTCGAGCTGGCGACGCGCGCGGTGACGATCCACGAGCTCGAGCTAATCTCCGCCGAGGCGACCAGCGCGACCCTCCGCGCTCACGTGTCTAAGGGAACGTACATCCGGTCCCTTGCACGGGACATCGCACGTGCCCTCGAAACCTGCGGTCACGTGACCTATCTGCGGCGCACGAAGGCGGGACCGTTCGCGCAAGCGCAGGCGATTTCGCTGGACTTGGCGAGCGATTCCGCTAAGGGCGCGAGCCTTCAAGACCACCTCCTGCCGCTGGAGGCGGGGCTGGACGGTATCCCGGCCCTGCAACTCGACCCGGATAGCGCGCAGGCGGCCCGACAGGGCCGGGTCGTTTCCGGAAACGCCCTGCCCGACGGGCTCTTCCTTGGCATGGCCGGATCGGTTCCGGTGGCGCTGATGGAATCCGACGGGACGACCGCGAAAGTGGTCCGGGGCTTCCACTTCCCCGATACCGCGAAGAAAGACGACTGACATGACCGTTACTGCCGAAAAGAAGCAGGAAATCATCAAGGACAACGCCCAGGCCAAGGGCGACACCGGTTCTCCCGAAGTGCAGGTCGCGATCCTCACCGAGCGCATCCGCAACCTGACCGAGCACTTCAAGGGCCACCACAAGGACAACCACTCGCGCCGCGGCCTGCTGATGATGGTCAACAAGCGCCGCAGCCTGCTCGCATACCTCAAGAAGAAGGATGTGGAGCGGTACAACGCGCTGATCGCGAAGCTCGGCCTTCGCAAGTAACCGTTTTCTCGAAGCGGCCCCTCAGCGGGCCGCTTCGTTTATCCGGCAGGCCGCATTCGGCGGCTTGCTTCATGGGGCGCAAATAGCCCCGCACCGGACCGGGACGGCATACCCGGCAGCAAACCCCGCCGTAGCAATAGGGCCGGCGGGCCTAAGGAAACGAAATGTTCGACACCAAGACTGTAAGCATGGAGTGGGGCGGAAAGACCCTCACCCTGGAAACTGGGCGCATCGCGCGCCAGGCCGATGGCGCCGTGCTGGCGACCTATGGCGAGACCGTGGTGCTCTGCGCCGTGACCGCCGCCAAGAGTGTGAAGGAGGGGCAGGATTTCTTCCCCCTGACCGTCCACTACCAGGAAAAGTTCTTCGCCGCCGGGCGCATCCCGGGCGGCTTCTTCAAGCGTGAGCGCGGCGCGACCGAAAAGGAGACGCTGGTCTCCCGCCTGATCGACCGTCCGGTCCGCCCGCTGTTCCCCGAAGGGTTCTACAACGAGATCAACGTCATCGCCCAGGTGCTGAGCTTCGACGGCGAGGTCGAGCCCGACATCGTCGCGATGATCGCCGCTTCGGCTGCGCTGACCATCTCGGGCGTGCCCTTCATGGGTCCAATCGGCGCCGCGCGCGTCGGTTACGTCGACGGTGAATACACCCTCAACCCGCGCCAGCCCGAAGCCGCCGAAGGCGCGCTCGACCTGGTCGTGGCCGCTACCAACAACGCGGTCATGATGGTCGAATCCGAAGCCAAGGAGCTTTCGGAAGAGGTCATGCTCGGCGCTGTGCTGTTCGCCCACGACGAGATCAAGAAGGTCTGCGGCCTCATCGTCGAGCTCGCCCAGCAGGCGGCCAAGGATCCGTGGGAAGTCGCCGTCAGCGACAACGCCGCGATCAAGGACAAGCTCAAGGGCGTGGTCGGCGGCGATATCGCCGCCGCCTACAAGCTGACCGACAAGTCGGAGCGTTCGAACGCGCTCAACGCCGTTCGCGCCAAGGCCAAGGAAGCGTTTGCCGACGAAGACGGGCAGACGCAGATGGTCGCCGGCAAGGTGGTCAAGAAGCTCGAGGCGGAAATCGTCCGCGGTGCGATCCTGAAGGACGGCACCCGCATCGACGGCCGTCGCACCGATCAGGTCCGTCCGATCGAGAGCCAGGTCCACATCCTGCCCCGCGCGCACGGTTCGGCGCTGTTCACCCGCGGTGAAACGCAGTCGATCTGCACCACCACGCTGGGCACCAAGGACGCCGAGCAGATGATCGACGGGCTGGAGGGTCTCTCCTACTCGAACTTCATGCTGCACTATAACTTCCCGCCGTACTCGGTGGGCGAGGTCGGTCGCTTCGGCGCCCCGTCGCGCCGTGACACCGGCCACGGCAAGCTTGCCTGGCGCGCGCTGCGTGCGGTGCTGCCGACGAAGGAAGAGTTCCCGTACACGATCCGCGTGGTGTCCGACATCACCGAGTCGAACGGCTCGTCCTCGATGGCGACCGTGTGCGGCGGTTCGCTTGCCCTGATGGATGCGGGCGTTCCGATCACGCGTCCGGTTTCGGGCATCGCGATGGGCCTGATCCTCGAAGGTGACGATTTCACCGTTCTCAGCGACATCCTCGGCGACGAGGATCACCTGGGTGACATGGACTTCAAGGTCGCCGGTACCTCCGAAGGCATCACCACGATGCAGATGGACATCAAGGTCGCCGGCATCACCCGCGAGATCTTCGAGACCGCGCTCAACCAGGCGAAGGCCGGCCGTGCGCACATCCTGGGCGAAATGCAGAAGGCGCTGGGCGAAGCCCGCACCGAGGTTTCGGCCCACGCCCCGCGCATCGAGACGCTGCAGATCGACAAGTCGAAGATCCGCGAAGTCATCGGTACCGGCGGCAAGGTGATCCGCGAGATCGTCGCCGAGACCGGCGCCAAGGTCGACATCGACGACGAGGGCCTGATCAAGATCAGCTCGTCCGACCTGTCCCAGATCGAAGCCGCGAAGAAGTGGATCCAGGGCATCGTGGAAGAAGCCGAAGTCGGCAAGATCTACGACGGCAAGGTCGTCAACATCGTCGATTTCGGTGCCTTCGTGAACTTCATGGGCGGCAAGGACGGTCTCGTCCACGTCAGCGAAATGAAGAACGAGCGGGTCGAAAAGCCGACCGACGTCGTGACGGAAGGCCAGGAAGTGAAGGTCAAGGTCCTCGAGATCGACCAGCGCGGCAAGGTCCGCCTGTCGATGCGCGTGGTCGACCAGGAAACCGGCGAGGAGCTGGAGGACACCCGTCCGCCGCGCGAACCCCGTCCGGATCGTGGCGATCGCGGTGACCGTGGCGGCGACCGCCGTGGCCCGCGCTCGGGTGGCGGCGACCGAGGTGGCCGGGGTGGCGACCGTGGACCTCGCCGCGATGGCGGCGGCGACCGTGGTCCCCGTCGTGATCGCGACGACCGTCCGAGCGGTGGCGAAGGCCACATTCCGGACTTCCTGAAGGATTGATCGTCCTTTACGATAGCGAATAACGGGAAGGCCGCGAGGACTTACGGTTCTCGCGGCCTTGCCGTGTGTACGACAGGCCCGGATGTTCCGGGAGGGGGACGCAAGACTTTGGACAAGGTAACCGCCACCGGCACTGTTCCGCTGCTCGCGCGGCTTCCCCTGGCGCAGTCACGCCAGTGGATCGGTTATTGCGTCGCGATCGTCCTCGCGTTTCTGGCGTGGTGGGTGCGGCTGGAGATCGGGAGCGCGCTGCCTCCCGGCTTTCCGTACCTGACTTTTTTCCCGGCGGTGATCCTGTCGGCCTTCTTCTTCGGGTTGCGTCCGGGAATCGTGTGCGCGGTCCTCTCGGGTCTTGCTGCCTGGTATTTCTTCATTCCTCCCGTCAACAGTTTCGCGCTGGGCTTCGATTCCGCGCTGGCGCTGGCCTTTTTCGCATTCATCTGCACGGTCGACATCGCGCTGGTCCACTGGATGCAGACCGCCAACGGTGCGCTCATCGTCGAGCGGCGGCGCAGCCTCGACCTCGTCGAGAACCGCGAGCTGCTGTTCCAGGAACTCCAGCACCGCGTCGGTAACAACCTGCAGATGGTCTCCTCGCTCATCGCGCTGCAGAAGCGGCGGCTGACCGACGATGCCGCGCGCGACGCGCTCGACGAGGCAAGCAGGCGGCTGGGGCTCGTCGGCCGCATCCACCGCCAGCTCTACGATCCGGCGGGCGCGCAGCTGAGCCTTGCCGCATACATCGACCAGATTTCGCGCGACGTGATTGCGGCGTCGGGCCGCGAGAACCTGACGTACGCTTTCACCGCCGATGCCGATCCGATCCTGCCGGCGGAAAAGGCGATCCCGACCGCGCTGGTCGTCGCCGAGGCGCTCAACAACGCGATCGAGCATGGCTTCGGAGCAGGCGGGGGCGGGCACGTCATCGTCACCGTCGCGCCGGTCTCGACGGGGGTGGAAGTCACCATCGCCGACGACGGCGCGGGCCTTCCCGCCGGGTTCGATGTCGATACCTCTGACAGCCTCGGCCTCAAGATCGCGCGCACGCTCGCCCAGTCGCTCGGCGGGCGCTTCACGCTCGCGGCGGCGCCGGTCGGGCGGGGCACCATCGCCCGGCTCGAGATCGCGCTCGCACAGCCCGATCCGCCGGTGCTCGGCTGATGCTCCCGCGCGAGACCCTTGCCGTTGCCGCGATCCCCGGTGGCGACACTCTGACCCTGGTGCGTCATGGCACCGATTTCATAGTCATGCTCGGCCGCGACGAGCTGATGGGAACGCGGATGCGCTTTTCCGAAGAGCAGCTCGCCGAGCTCACGATCGCCGAACTGGCGACCGATGCGCCGCGCGTGCTGATCGGCGGCTACGGGATGGGCTTCACCTTGCGCGCCGCGCTCGCAAAGCTGGGCGCGAAAGGCCGGGTCACGGTTGCCGAGATCGTGCCCGAAATCATCGAATGGGCGAAGGGGCCGCTCGCGCATCTCACCGCCGACACGCTCGCGGATCCGCGCGCCGACGTGCAGTTGTGCGATGTCGCCGCGCTGATCGACGACGCGCTCGACGGCACCCGGCCCATGTGGGACGCGATCGTGCTCGACGTCGACAACGGACCCGACGGAATCGTGCGGACCGGCAACGAGCGGCTCTACACCCGCACCGGCCTTGCTCGCGCACGCGACGCGCTCGCGCCGAACGGCGTGCTGGCAGTGTGGTCCGCCGCGCCCGATCCGAAGTTTACCCGCCGCATGAAGGATGCCGGTCTGGAGGTCGAGGAACGCGTCGTCCGCGCGCGGCCCAACAACAAGGGTCCGCGGCATACGATCTGGTTCGCGAAGAAGGTGGTCTAGCCCGCCGCGCGCTGGAACATCGGTCCGGCAGGATTTCCCATGTAGTCGCGCTTGCCCAGCGGCACGCCCTTGCCGCGCAGGATACCGTAGAACGTCGTCGCGTGGAACTGCAGGTTGGGCATGTTGAACCCGAGCAGGAACCGCTCGCCCGGCAAGGTGAAGCGGGTCTCGCCGCCCAGCACGAAGTCGACCGGCTTCTCGGCGATCGCGTCGATCTCGGCCGAGGTCGCCGACGCCAGCCGCGACTCCGCCTCGGCCACCATTGCACGCATGGCGTCGAAACTGTCGGGAATCAGCGTGAAGTCGGGCGTGAAGGCACCTGTGGCGAGCTGGTCCAGCGCATAGCCGCTGTGCACCCAGCACGAGCGGACGTGCCAGGGCAGCGGCCACATGTCGTGCGCCAAGCGCGCTTCGATCAGGTCACCGGGTGCCGTGCCGGTATCGGCGCAGAACGCCTCGGCCTTGTCGATCACTCCCGGAATCGCGCCGAGCAACTGCCGCGCGGTGGGTACGAACGCTGCATAAAGATCGAATGCCATCGGCTCTCTCCCAAATTGAAAAAGGCCCGCCGGTTTTGCGCCGACGGGCCCAGTGTAGTGTCAGGTCAGCGTACCCGCGGGCCGCCGAACGGCAGCGGCGGAGGGGGACGGCGCGCGCCCCGCGGCAGCTGCGCCTGGTAGGCGCGCCCGCAATGCTCGACGCAGTAGGGGAAACCGGGGTTCACGTTTTCTCCGCAGAAGTGGAAGTCCGGTTCGCCCGGGTGGCCCATCGGCCAGCGGCAGACCTTGTCGCTCAGATCGAGCAGGCTCGTCTTGTCGGCTATGCTCGGGCTCGGCTTGGCCGGTACGAGGCGGCGCGGCGGCGCGGGCGGGATCGGCGCCTGCTGGTCGCCCGGACCCTGGCGCAGGAAGCCGCCGGGACCGACCGAGACGATCTTGGGCATGTTCGCAGTCGGATTGGGCAGAGGCTGGCTCGGCGTATCGGTCGACACACCTGGCTGGGTGGCAACCGGGCGGGCCTGCGGCGCGGCAGCCGGAGCGGGCGGAGCCGACGGGCGCGGGGCGACGGGCAGCGGAATCTTCTTCACCGGTGACTTGGCGGCAGGGGTGGCGGCCTTCACCGGTTCGGGCTTGTCCTCGGTCGGCTTGACCGGCGACGGTCGCGACTTGAGGCCAAGGCGGTGCGCCTTGCCGATCACCGCGTTGCGGCTCACGCCGCCGAGTTCGTCGGCGATCTGGCTGGCGGTCGCGCCGCCTTCCCACATTTTCTTCAGCGTCGCGATGCGTTCGTCGGTCCAGCTCATCGGGGGGTATCGGTCCTGTCTTTTCGTGGGCAGCTTATCGTGGGCGGCTTACAGCGCCCGCCTTGCCAGCAGGGGCACTTGGCCCTAGTCGGCGCGCAATGGCCGATCAAGCCCAGCCCGTGAAAACCGCCGAGTCAACCATCGCGTCGTTCAGGCCGCGCGGGGAACCGGTGATCCTGGGCATAAACCGGATCGGATTGTGGAGCCTCTATATTAAGGAGGTTCGCCGGTTTCTCAAGGTGCAGACACAGACCGTCTGGGCACCGGCGGTGACTACGCTGCTGTTTCTGGTCATTTTCACGGTAGCCCTGGGCGGGGCGGGGGGCCGGTCGGGCAGGGAAGTGCTCGGCGTTCCGTTCGCGACTTTCGTCGCGCCGGGCCTCATCGTCATGGGAATGATGCAGAACGCGTTCGCCAATTCCAGCTTCAGCTTCCTGTCGGGCAAGATCCAGGGGACGATCATCGACCTCCTGATGCCGCCGCTCTCCTACGGCGAACTGATGACCGCGATCGTCGGCGCCGCAGTGACGCGCGCGGTCCTGGTCGGTGTCGCGGTGGGATTGGCAATGCTGCTCTATCCGGGCGTGAGCCTTGCGATGGCGCATCCGTGGGCGGTGGTGTGGTTCGGCCTGATGGGATCGATCATGCTCGCGCTGCTCGGCCTGATCACTTCGATCTGGGCGGAAAAGTTCGATCATGCGGCTGCGGTGACCAACTTCGTCGTCGCGCCGCTCAGCCTGCTGTCGGGCACGTTCTACGTGATCGATAACCTCGCGCCGACATTTCAGGCGATCAGCCGCGCCAATCCGTTTTTCTACGTGATCTCGGGCTTCCGCTTCGGCTTCCTCGGCCAGAGCGACATCGGCAACACCAACCTGGCAGTGATCTGGAGCGCGCTGGGTCTCGGCCTGTTCAACGCCGTGCTGGGTCTGGCAGTCTACGCGGTGCTGCGTTCGGGCTGGAAACTGAAGAGCTGAGGGCGCGCGACAGGGAAGTCGCTAGTGCGTCAGCCCACGGCGCATGCGGTAGCGGCCCTCTGCGAAGTCCTCGAACAGTTCGGCCACCTGCGGATGGTCGACCGGGCCGTTCTCGGCATCCTGCAGCAGGTTCTGCTGGCTGACATAGGCAACGTAAGACGAATCGCCATTCTCCGCGAGCAGGTGATAGAACGGCTGGTCCTTGCGCGGACGGACCGCGGCGGGGATCGCTTCGTACCATTCCTCGCTGTTGGCGAAGACCGGATCGATATCGAATACGACGCCGCGGAAATCGAACACCTTGTGCCGCACGACCTCGCCGATGCCGAAGCGGGCACGGGCGTGGCGCGGGGCCTCGATCGTGCGACCGGCGGTGGGCGAGAAGAACTGGGCAGTGTCCATCAGGCTTCGAATATAGGCTTTCGCAGGTGCGAGACAAGCCGATCGCGCCGATCGTCCACCGCGGCGCGCTTGAAGGGGTCTTGGCAAGCGCCACGCGCTCGGCTAGGCGGCGCCCTCGTTTCGGCCGGGACCACTCCAGTCCCACACGCAGAACCTCGCGGAGAGGTGGCAGAGTGGTCGAATGCGCCGCACTCGAAATGCGGTGTGCGGGAAACCGTACCGTGGGTTCGAATCCCACCCTCTCCGCCAATTACCAATTCCCTATACTTCCCAGATTGTCTCTAAAAGCGGCGGATTTCCGCCATTTTCTGGCTTGCTGTCATCTCAGTTGTTCTCTATATGTTTCACGACATCTCCCGCATGGTGTGGGGAAGAATGTGGGGAAAGGAGTGTGGCGGACGCATGGGAAGCCTAACCGCAATCAAGGTTAGAAACCTCAAGGATGCCGGACGCTATTCCGACGGCAGCGGGTTGATCCTTGTCCTCAACCAGTCGGGCAAGGCTAGCTGGATCGTGCGTGTGCAGAATGCCGGACGCCGAAGGGATATAGGAATCGGCTCCTATCCTGAAATTTCATTGGGCGAGGCGTGAAAAGCGGAGCATGCACTTGGATAGCACGGAGCTTTGTCCGGCGTCGCTGATCCCGCTTCAAAGGCGTCGCTATCGGGAGGTGTAGATGGCCGATGGATACTCGCGGAAAATCCACTCGTCGCCGCCACTTTCGCGGCTTAGCATCCTCACGGTGCTCTCGACGACGCCCGGGTTTCCGTGATCGGTCGGTATCGGATACTGGCGGACCAGGAAGGCCGCCGGGACGCGGATGCCGCCGTCGTGCTCCCAATCGCCGATGCGGTCCATGAGCGCCTTCGTGCGGTTGTCCGCGATGTCCGCCCGCGCGCCTTCGGCGTAGGCGACGTAGACGAGGCCGAACTCGCCACGCGGGATCTGGGTCATGGCCTTGCTGAACAGCCCGACGGGCGCGCGGCTCTTCTTTATCACCGCCTCTTGCGCAACCACGCGCCATGCTAGGGCGACGGGCGACCTGGCGACGTCGAGGGCCCCTGCCGGCGAATGTGCGACCTTGCAGACGAGGCCGTCCCACTCGGGTGCCTCCATGTCCCATCCGAAGGCGAGCTTGAGCATGGCCGGGCTGTATACCTTGGTCACCTCTGCAAGGTGAAGGCGTCTCGGCAGCTCATGGAACGCGACTGTGCCCCAGGGATACTCGAGCGGCGAATCGGGGTGGGCCGCCAGTCGTTGCAACGCGCACTTCGAGGCGATCGCGTCCAGGTCCACGCCCATGGCCTCGACCGTCAGTTCCACGTCGAATCGGCCGAACTGCCCCCGGTGGAGACAGGAGGCCTGCAGCCGTCGGAACAGGTCGCGCATCCGCGCCTCCTCCGCGACCTCGTAGTCCGAGAGCGCCTTGCTGCGCTTACACTCTACGACCATACTAAACTTGTCGTTGCACCTGAGGTCCGGCGACTTCTTCTCCGTTGCCTCAACGAAGGACATATCGCGGCCCCTGACTGCGCATGCTGCCGCAACCAAGAGCTCGAACATGGTGGCGTCCGTGTCCGCGCCCGAGAAAAGCGACTGGATCCTGTCGCCGGAACCAACGACGCCGCGCAGCGCGTCGGCGCGCGCGCCGAGTTGCGCCAGCTGCGTGACGGCGAGCGCACCGGCGAAGTGGTCGTAACGGGCGTCGCCGTCGAGATAGTCCTGCGCGAGGCGGACCGCCTGCCTCAGCCGGTGCCCCTTCGGCCGCTCGCTCTCGAGCCTGACGCCTTTCACAATAGAGATGGGCTCGCCGTCGTCCGCCTCGGTGAGGCGGAATAGTTCGGCCGGTTCCCGCTCGAGCCATCCCTTCGGTGCGCGGAGGCCGATAAGCGCCAGCGCATTCGGCAGATGGTCCTCGACGAACGCGCTGGCCGCCGGCGCAGCGAACATTACCGTCTCGCGCGCGATGGCGGGGAAGGGATCGCCTGTCGGTGGCGGAACGGGTCCTTCGAGCTGGTCAGGATCGATGCCGCTGGCTTCGACCATCGCCGCAATCGCCGCCTCGAGTTCGTCCCGTGCGATTTCTGCCTCGCGTATCGCGTCCACCATCGCCGTCCTCGCCGCCTCGCCGCCGTCGACGAAGTAGATGCGCCGGAGGCGGAGCACCTCGGGCCAGAGGTCGTCGAAGGTCCGCTGACATTGCTCAACTCGCTCGACGAGCGGACGCAATTGCTCTGGAAGATCGTCCGGTAATGATGGAGAAAAGTCGTCGGTCATTTCCGTTGAACGCGATAGAGATGGAAAGAAGCGCCAGACTGGGGGAAAACGTGTATCTCGCGCAGCTTACGATCAAGAACTTCCGTCGCATCGCCGAGGCGTCGCTTGAGTTTCGTCCTGGGCTCAACGTCATCGTCGGGCCGAACAACATAGGCAAGACCGCGATCGTCGACGGCCTGCGCGCGCTGCTCGCCGGCGCGGACGACCCGTATCCCCGTTTCACCTGCGAGGACATCCATATTCCCTCGGGCGGAACGGCCGCCGGCGAGATCAGGTTCGAATACCTGTTCCGCGGGTTGAGCCACGACGACGAGGCCGAGTTCATACACGCACTGCGCGAGCATTCCGACGGGACCACCGAGGCGCTGATGGGCGTGACCTATGGAGAGGCAGACAAGTCGGGGCGGCTTAAGCCGCGCCGCTGGTGCGGCGAGTTCGATGAGGTATCGATGACGTCGTCGATGCTGGAGAACCTGCGAAGCGTCTACCTCCAGCCGTTGCGTGATGCCGAGCAGGGGCTAAGGCCGAGCCGCAATAGCCAGCTTTCTCGTCTGCTCCACCTTCTGTCGGACGACACTGGCCGTGAGGACATCGCGAAGGCGCTGCGGGAGCTCGATGACAAGCTGCGGTTGCACAAGCCGATCAAGGACACGCATTCCGCCATCTCGGGACGCCACGTCTCGATGCTTGGCGCCAAGCTTGCGCAGGCAGTGGAGGTGGGCCTCGCCGGCACCGACTTCGGCAAGCTCGCGGCCCGGCTGTCGCTCGTGGTCGATACCTTCGAGATCGAGCGCAACGGCCTTGGCTACAACAACCTCATCTACATGGCGGTCGTGCTGAGCGAACTCTCGAAGAACGCGGACGCGGCGTTCCGCAGCTTGGTCGTCGAGGAGCCGGAGGCCCACCTCCATCCGCAGCTTCAGGCGGTGCTTCTGCGCTATCTGTCGGGCATCGATACCGGAGATCCCGGCGAGAAGCCGGTCCAGGTCTTTGTGACGAGCCATTCGCCGAACTTCGCAAGCATCGCGGACCTCAATTCGCTGGTGTGCCTGGTGGAGAATGCAGGTCGGGCTGTGGCCTTCCACCCTCGGTCGGTCGACTTCGCAAAGGGCAAACGCGAGAAGTTGGCCCGCTACCTCGACGTGACCAGGGCGGAGTTGTTCTTCGCGCGGCGCGCCCTGTTCGTCGAGGGCGCCGCCGAGCTACTGCTGGTCAATGTCCTCGCGCTGCGTCACGGATACGACCTGCGTGACCACGGCGTCAGCCTCATCAGCGTGGAAGGCCTCAACTTCGACAGCTTCATGCCGCTGTTCGGCGAGAAGGCGATCACGGTCCCGGTCGCCGTCCTGACCGATGCAGACCCCTCCACCAAGATCGATGGCAAGACGGTCGCGCTCTATCCTGGACCGTGCGACACGGTGGTGCCGTCGGACACGGCGAAGCTGATGCTCGCTGGCCAGGACGATCTCGTGAAGGTTTTCCTCGGCAAGAAGACTTTCGAGTATGACCTCGCGCTAATCGCCGGCAACAGGCCCACGATGTTGGCGGCGCTGAAGGAGCTGCATCCGCTGATAGGTGCGAGCGTCGCGACCGCGGTGGACAGGGTGGTCGGCGACCAGGCCAAGGCTAGGGCCCTGTTCAGCGGAATGTTCGAGCGCGAGCACGGCAACGTCTCGAAGGGTCGGTTCGCGCAGGCGCTGGCTGCGCAAATCGAGGACGAGAAGCTCCACATTGAGGCGCCCGGCTATATCCTAGACGCTATCAAGCACGTCTGTCAGTGATGGCCTCCCTGTCGTCTGAACAGATGGACGTCGTCAACATGCCCCTCGGGCCGATCGCGGTGACCGCCTGCGCGGGCAGCGGCAAAACGCGGACGGCGGTGCATCGGCTCGCATTGATGCGGAGGATGGAGGAGGGTCGCGGCTTAGTCGCGCTCTTGTCGTTCTCCAACGTGGCGGTCGACACCTTCCGCCGTGACTATGCGGACCTCCTTCGCAGCATGCCGGTCATCGGTCGCTCAGCGTCCGTCGAGATCGACACGATGGACGGGTTTATCACCACCAACGTGTTGCGGCCGCACGGCCATCTCGTGATGGGTTGCTCGCGTGCGCCCTATCTCGTCGAGGGAAGCGAGGCGTTCCTCAAAGCCTTCACAGTCTTTGACGGCAAGATCCCGCGGCCGACGGCCGACATCGACGTCGCCTGGGATGGCGTGAGGTTCAGCTTCCTAGCCGGACGGGCGGCGATACAACTCCCGTCGGCTCGGGCGGAGGCTGGGTTAGCTCGGCTCGGTTCCTTCGGCGCCTATTCGCACTCGGCCGGCAGGTATTGGGTCCTGCGGATCCTTCGCGAGAAGCCGTTCGTGCTGCGCGCGCTGTCGCGGCGATACCCCCACATCCTGGTGGACGAAGCGCAGGACGTTGGGCCGGAGCACCAGGCCATCCTCGATCTGCTGATCGACGCCGGGTCGCAGGTCTCGCTCATCGGCGATCCGAATCAGGGAATCTACGACTTCGCCCGTGCCGACGGGGGCTTTCTCCGATCCTATGGCGCGCGATCCTCGGTCTCGGCGCGCACCCTCTCCGTGAATTACCGGTCGCTACCTGGGATCGTCGATGTCGCCAATCGCCTAACCGGCGGCTCGGACACCGCCGACCGCAAGTCCCCGAACCAGCGCAGCGTCGCGTATTACATTCCATACAGGATGGATGGTCGGGACGATGCGCTGGCGTCCTTCCGCAGCCTGATGGGCGCCGCCGGTCTCAATGCGCAGAATGGCGTGGTGCTCTGTCGCTCGTCGGATCTGACAGCGGAGTGGCGCGGGGAGATGGATGGCCAGGGCGTCGGAGTCGTTCGCTGCATGGCGGAGGCCGCGATCAGCCGAGACCGGCGCGACTTCAATAGAGCGTTCCAGAAGGCGTGCGTCGGCTTGTCAGGGCTGCTGGCCGCCAAGCACGGGTCGGTGGGATCGGAACTGGCGCGCCCCATCGATGAACGGACGCGGTTGCTCAGGAGACTGGTCTGGTCATTCGTCCGCGATCCCGTCGCGGGTCTGCCTTCCGCCGCGCTGGTGGCCGACACCGTCTGGCATCCACAGATGAACACGCGTGTCCGCGCCATCGTCGCAACGATGGTGGCCGACTTCGGGTTCGAGGCGGCCGACAACCTCGGCCAGCGCCTCGCAAACAAGAAGCTGACGAGCCAGCCCCTTGTCGCGGCACCCACCCTCGCGACCGACCAGGCGGCGCCGCTCCGCACCTCTACCGTGCACCGCGTGAAGGGAGAGAGTATCGAATCGGTGCTTTATGTTGCCAAGAAACCGCACGTGCGCGCCCTGCTCGCCGGCACCGGCACCGAGGATGGTCGCATCGGCTATGTCGCGTTGACCCGTGCCAAGGACCTGTTCGTCCTTGCCGTGCCCGAGAACTGCCTCAAGGAGTTCGAGCCCGCCCTGCAGGCGGCAGGCCTCGTTCAAGCATGATCGCGTCCATGCAATTGGCCTAGGTTGTTCCACACATCCAAGCCGCTGCAAAATCTACTGTGTCAGATCGCGACCTCTGGAGCGTGGTTGGCACGACCCACCGCCAGGCGCTGATGCCATCTGAACAAATGGGACTTTCTCTGGACCAACAGCCGGTCATGCGGAAGGCTCGGATCGGGCGATGCTGTCCGCCAAGCAGATACGAGGCAAATGGCAGTCGGCGACTAAAGCTGCCATTCACGCATCGCTGAATGAACGACGAGATCTGAACGACAACCCCCGCTTTAGTAGGCGGTCGAGCAGGGCAGATATGCCGCCATTGACTATGGAAAGCTGCCAGGCGGCAACCGGCCCAATTTCGGTCGATCCTAAAGGGCTCTCCCAAACCAGATCACTCGCCCGACCACATGCACTTCGGAGCGGTTCATGTCGCTCCAGGTCGGGTATGCGGGATTGTCGCTGGCGATTGTGATTTGCTTGCCTCCCGGCTTAATGGCGACGCGTTTCACCACAAGTGCATCGTCGGCGCGCAGCACGTAAATTCCGTCACGCAGCCGCGATGCGTGGTCGGACGCATCGACGAGCACTTCATCGCCGTCACTAAGGGTAGGCTCCATGGAGTCGCCCATCACGCAGACGATCGACAGACTAGCGCTCTTTGCCGACGTCAAACTGCGGAGCCAGCGCTCATCAAAGCCGAAGCGGGTGCGCGCAGTCTCGCTGGCCGCCACCGCGCCAAAACCCGCCGACGCCTCGACATCGAGCACGGGGATCTCGACGAGGCCCTCCCACACGACATTAGCCGGACCCCCGAAAACCTGCTCATCGACGCCGAAAAAGCTCGCCAGTTTCCTGCGGTCTTCATCCTCAAGCTTGCGGGGCGACCCCCGCTTGATGAACTGCTGGATGTAGCTGGCATTGCGCCCTAACAGCCTCGAAATCGCGGCGTATCCATATCGGTGCTTGTGGATCAGCCGGTCCAGCTCTTCCCTGACGTTCTCCATGGGTCGGTCCTTCATTGCGTCTCGTCGGGTGTAGGATTCTTCCTAGACTCACAAATCTCTTCCTACTAAGAACATATCAGGAACACAAGTAAGAAGCGAGTCGAGGTCAGGAGCGATGACATTGTTGGACAGGATCGAGATGCACCTCATCAGTCACCGCATTTCCGCGACACGCTTCGGCCGCCGCGCAGTCGGTGATCCGAGGTTCGTTCTCGATCTGAGATTGGGAAGGCGCCCCAGGCGACGCACCCTCGAACGACTGAACGCCTATCTCGCATGGATCGAGAGCGGCAAAGAGAGGCAAGGCCCTACGAAGACCGCTCGTCTTTCTGCTTGTCGGCGAGACATTCAAAGCGGCGACCAACCGCCCGCCATAGCCGAACCCCCTCCTCTTCTCCGGATTGAGCAAGCGCGTCTATTCTCTCGCCGATGAAATGGGGCCCTTGGTCGCCGTGCGTCCTCTCAACCCAAAGCGCCATGCCCCACAATTCCTGGTCCCGCGTAAGCGTCATTTCAGCCACCCGAAAGCGCCCGCGATCGCCAACAGCATCGCGGCCCCGATCAGCCACGCTTCGAGATGGAGTTTCCAGGCGTTCGCTTCATCCTCGGCGCGCTCCGCGTCGGTCTGCCAATCGCGCATCAGCACCACGTCTCCCGTCGCCCGGTCCAAGTGCGGGCAAAATTTTCCGATACAAGCTGATCGCCCAATGACCGGCCGCTTCGCATTATGACGCGAAGCTTGCGTCCGTATTGGTCTTTGTCGCGGCTTCCGATGGGGCGCAGTTCGAACTCGCCTTCATTGAGCAACACCACAAGCCGATCGCGCGCACGAATTCCTCTCTCGTACTCGACATCGCATTGCGGCGAAGAAATCTCAGGCGTGACCTCGCTCACCGCGTAGCGGCCGCCGGGCTGCGCGCAGGTCATCCGCGCGAGCTTGACGTAGACCTTCTCGGCCGAGAGATCGCCGCGCGCCGCGCCGTTGACGAGGCACCCAGTAAGATCGGTGGTCAGCAGCCGCTTGCCGCTCAGGACCGATCGCGCGGGACCGGTGATCCTGAGCACAACGGGCAGCGGATCGGTCTGGCTGGCAACGCCGGTCGAAGCATCGACCCCGACGATCACGCGCGCCGGCGCATAGGAATTGGGCGGCAGGTAGTCGCGGCTCGCCTCGAGTATCAGCGCGGGCGCGCGTTCTGTCGCCGGGCGGCTTTTTGCCTCACCCGCCTCGCCGAAGCTGAGCGTGCTGAGGCCTCCGGCCTGCGGACCCGGTGCGAGCGCGTCGTCCTGTTGCGGCCCCCGTTGCGGCTGCGGCGGCGTGACACCCGGCCCATAAATCGGCGGCGGAACGGCCGGCGCCGAAGGCTCGGCCTGGCGAACCTGCCGAAGCTCGCCGCGCAAGGCGGCGTTCTCGGCCGAAATCGCATCGATCGCCGTCTGCCCGTCGCTGCGCATCTGCGCGTTTTCGGAGCGCAGCGCTTCGAGCTCCTCCTCGATCGCGGGCCGCGGCACTTGCGTTTCCTGCAGGTCCTTGATCGCGCGGCCCTGCGCATCGAGCCGGTTGCCATAGGTGGCGACGAATTCGCGCTGAGACAGGTTGCGGTTGACGAGACCGCCGGTGTCGATGGTCGCCGCGCCTTCTGCCGTGGCGCCGCCATCCTCCTCGCCGCCGAAGACGATCCACGACCCGCCGATCAGGACAAATCCGCCGATGCCCGCGAGCAGCAGCTTCTGCCGCCTGGCGATCTGGGTGTTGAGGGTGCGGCGGCCTTCCGCCTGACCGGCATCATTGGGCGCGCGTTCGAGCGCCGTCTCGGTTGCGTTAGCCATCATTCGGGTCCTCCAGTCGCGAAGACAAGGAAGGCGCTGGTCGCTTCGCCGGGAGGCAGCGTGTCGCGGCCGTAGGCGAAGGCGAGCGCGCCCGCGGGCGCCTCGCGTTCCTCGCCGAGCGAGATCGGCTCCTTGCCCAAGTTGCGGATGAGGAAGCGCTGGCCCGTCAGCGCCGCGCCGTCATACTGCGCGACCTGCTGAACCTCGATCCCGCCGGTGCGGCGCGGCCGCGACAGCTCGGCGCGCGCCGAGAAGCCCGGCAGCACCCCATCGCTCGCCATCGCCTCGATCAAGCGGATCGCGGCTTCGTCTTGTCCGCTTTCCTGCTCCCACTCGGCCGCCTCGCCGCGGACGAGCGCCGGATTGGTGATGAACAGCTGGCCCGCCTCCGGGCCGCCGAGGCGGCAGGCGAACCTGTAGACGTAGCCGGCCTTGCTGGTGGCGAAGAAACTGATCTTGTCGGAGGCGAACTGCGGCGGCACCGAGATGTAGATGTCGCCGCGCACCGGCTCGTGCGTCACCTGAAAGTCGTTGTAGGGAAAGCCGCTGGCGATCTTCGAGACATTGGCGAAGCCGTCCTCGACGAGTGCGATGCGCGTCAGTTCGCCGCGCGCGAGTTCGCAGTCGATCGTCGCGTTGTCCGCCGCCTCGACGAACTGGTCGGCGTGCGCAGGGACCGCGACCAGCGCGAACGATGCCGCCACGAAGGCCGCGCCAATCGCGCGCAGGCCGCTGTCGGGAACCCGGGCCGCGCCGATGCAGAAACAGGCAAGGCCGGTCCCGGCGAGCGCTGCGCTCAGCGGAGTTGCAAAGAGGCTCATTGTGGTTGCTCCTCGTCTGTTGAGATTTGCTCGAAGCCGGTAAGGCCAAGCGAAAGCCCGCGCTTCGCCCAGGCGAAACGGAAGGTCCGCTCCTGACTTGCGATCACCTGCGCTCCGACGAACGTCTTGAGCGTGCCGGTGACGGTTGCGGTGAGGCTCCTAATGTCGACGCGCATCGCGCGGATCACGAAGGCCTGGCTGACGTCGGAGCCGCGCTGCTCGTCGACGATCTTGACCAGCTCGGCCTTGAGGCGGCCGTGCGCCGCCGGATCGGCCACTTTCAGGATCTGCTCCATCCAGTAGTCGAGGCTTTCGGGCGCCCGGTTGAGCAGCATCAGCGCGGTGTCGCGGGTGACGAGCTCGAGGTAGTGCGTATCGATCCCGCCGCTCGAGACTGTCAGCGTCTCGGCGGTGACCGGCACGAGAACAACCTGCTCATCGCGGGTGATTGCGGCGCCGATACCCAGCACGCTGGTCGCTGCCAGAATGGCGCTCAGCCCTGCGAAGCGGTTGCGCTGAGCGAGATACCGTTGGGCCTGCGCATGCGCGAATTCGGTTTGCATGTCGGTCCTCCTCTCAGCCGGCCAGCAGGCGGCAATGGGAGGGCGGCGTGGCTTTCAATCCCAGGAAGCTCCCGGGCAGATACCAGTAGGCAGCATGCACCAGTTTCGACCCAGCATTGCCTGCCTTCGCCTTCCGCAGGGCGAACCAGGTCACGACCGATAGGCCCGTGCCGATGATGATGTGCTGCGCAAGAATGCCCCAGGCGAACGGGACGAGAAGTCCCGCGAACTCGTCGATGGTCCAGAAGCCGATGAGCTCCGGATCGTCGAGCCGCCGTGGAACAAGGTATCTGTCGGCCATGATGCCGCCCTCCTGCCGAGTGACCGCTGTCAGATGACCGCGGTCACGACCGAGGTGACGATCGGCACGCCGGTGCCGACGCCGATCCCGACACCCACCGGCACCGCCACCTGACCGAGCGCAAAGCGCCCCGAGGCCAGTGCAATGAGGCCGCCGGCGAGCGACATGACGGTGATGATCTTGCCGCCCGAACCTTCGAGAAAGTCGGTGAACTTCTGCAGTGCCGGATCGAAAGTGGTGTCGGCGCCTGCATAGGCGGCACCGGCGCAGGCGAGCGCTACAATGGCGGGAAGAATGTAGTCGCGGCCCCGGGGGCGGGGGGCGCTGAGCGGCTTGGTCATCATCGGGAGGAACTCCGGGAAGGTTGAACATCGAACCAGCGAGCGTGTTCGCTGTATGTTCATTCCTCGCCTCGAAGTCGCGGTGTAGGAAATGGCCGAGTAGGTTTCGGCTCTATCGACCAAGCGAAAAGCGACCTGGAGGAGGGTCTGGGCCGGGTTTCGCGCTGGTCGGGCGGCGAATCGCGCAAACCTGGCTGCATTCTGCGTGGGGCGTGCCGCGAATTGCGATCCGGCAGCCGGAATCCGCGCGAATCGCCATAGGAAGCTGATTCGTTCTTTCCTCTCTGTTCCCTTCTTGTTCTTTTCGTTTTCCTACAGGCTTCCTTCGCGGTTAGCCGTCGAGTCGATCACCAACACGCGAAAGGATTCGTCGATGACCAACATGGCGCTCTTTGCCGAACAGCAGGTTCGCGCAGACCTCGCCCGGCTCCTGCTTGCCGCAGTCGGGGCCAGCGGCCGGACGCGCTGCGATATCGCGCGCGACGCGCAGATTCATAAGGACGCCCTGCGCCGTGTTTTGGCAGGCGAGCGCTCTGCCAGCCTTGGCGAGGCCTTGCGCATTCTTGCCGCGAGCGGCGTTACCCCCCAGGCCCATATCCTGCTGTTCCTCGTCAGCAGCGGCGATCATGCGATCGCTTGGCTGCAATCTGATCTCGCGCAGTTCTTCGAGGACTTTACCAGCGAGCTGCCGTCAGCCCTTGAACGTGTCTTGGGCAATCAGGTCCACAACGTGAGGCCGCGCTGGGCCAAGGGCACGGCGCACCGCGTCGCCCGGCTCCTGTCCGACCATATCGAGGAACTCGAACGCAGGGATGCGCTGCTTGGTGACGGTTTCCCCTCGAGCCAGGGAGGCCATCATGGGTGAGGCGATCGATCCTGCAGCGCCTGAGCCGCGCAAGGTCCCGCGCCTTATCCGTCTCCCTGAAGTCAAGCACCGGGTCGGACTGGGCAGGTCGACGATCTACCGCTGGATGGCCGAGGGCAGGTTTCCGAAACCGGTCCAGCTTGGGGGCTATGTGGTGGCGTGGCCAGAAGATGAAATCGAGCACTGGATTTCCGCGAGACTAGAATGATCATCCATAACGTCGACTGGGACAGCGGGCTCAGCTTAATGAGTCGGCTTTTCCGCTCCTGCTTGCCCCGCGGCGGCGGTCATCTCCGTGTGTACGCAGGCAATCTGGATGGCGGGCGGGCTGCTAGGCGCCAAGGCTATCCATGATCCGGCATTCTGAAACCGATCCGCCCGCGCAGGAACGAGCGATTTGTTCGAGTTCATCGCGCAGAAGCGCGAGCCTGGCGATTTTTTCGTTCACATCGTCGAGGTGCCGCACCGCGATTTGCGTCACTTCGTCGCATGGTCTTTCAGGATCGTCACTCAGCGCGAGCAGCGACCGGATCTCCTGGGTTTCGAACCCTAGCTTCCTTGCGTGCCGGATGAAGCGCAGTCGTTCCAGATCACCCGCACCGTAAGTCCGCCGGCCTGATTGGGTCCGCGCTGCGCGGCGCATCAGCCCGATCTCTTCATAGAAGCGGATCGTGTTGACCTTCGTTCCGGTTGCGGCGGCAAGATCGCCTATCATCAACATCTTCGACATTCCGCTTGATCCTCCAGTCACTGGAGGATGTAGGAGAACGAAGAGCCGCCGCCAAGGCCGGAGTGGAGACGCCCGCAAGATGCATAGCAACCATTTCACTCCCGCACTGGGAAGACCGGGGCTAACGCGTGCCTATGACCTGGCGATCCGACTCTTGACGCGTGAGACCGTCTGGCGGAGCGAACTTCTTCGACAGGTCGCGCCGCACAACAACGAGACGATCATCGATGTCGGCTGCGGTACCGGTACATTCGCGCTGATGTTGAAGCGCGCGGCGCCGGGAGCCCGGATTACCGCGATCGATCCGGACCCACACGTGCTCGCACTAGCTCGGAAGAAGGCCGAGGCCGCTGGCATCGAGATCGCCTGGCGGCAAGGGTTTGCTCGGGACGTCGCCGGTCTTGGCGGAAGCTACGACAAGGCCGTGTCGAGCCTGGTCTTCCATCAGGTGCCGCTCGCGGGCAAACGAGAGGGTGTGGCGGCGATGTTCGCTAGCATCAGGCCGGGTGGCGAAGTCCACATCGCGGATTACGCTCACCAAAGCGGCGCGTTGATGCGTGCGCTGTTCCGCCTGACGGTCCAGGCGATCGACGGCCTGGCAGACACCCAGCCAAACGCAGACGGGGCGTTGGAGAGCATCCTTTCCGACTATGATGAGGCCGCCGTCGCACCTCAAGCCGTCGTGCCGACCGCCACCGGTGCGATCAGCCTCTTCAAGGCGATAAGGCCAATCCAAAACAATTGCGACACGTTCGCAGAAAGGGCTTGATCCTCCAGCGGCTGGAGGTTGTAGGGACCGGCAATGGAAGCGAACGAATCAGACGGCTGCGGCTGCACCGGCGACACCAAGCGGGCCCAAACCGATCCCGCGTACCGCCGCGCGCTGTGGTGGGTGGTCATCCTCAATGTGGGCTTTGGCCTCGTCGAGATCGTCGGCGGATTCATCGCCAACAGCCAGGCGCTGAAAGCTGACGCGCTCGATTTTCTCGGTGACGGCTCGATCACTTTCGTCGGTCTGCTCGCTCTCGGATGGGCGGCATCCACCCGGGCGCGAATAGCGATGACACAGGGGCTCTTTCTCGGCGCGCTCGGCCTCGCCGTCATCGCCATGGCCATTTGGCGCGCTCTGAACGCCATTCCGCCGGAGCCCGAGCTGATGGGGGGCATCGGCATCGCAGCGCTGATCGTGAACGTGACCGCGGCCCTGATCCTCGCTCGTTTCCGGGACGGTGGCGACGCACAAGCCCGAGCGATCTGGCTGTTCTCGCGCAACGACGCGATCAACAACGTGGCGGTAATCGCGGCAGCTGCGCTCGTCTTCTTCCTCGACAGCGCGTGGCCCGACATCATCGTGGCTGCCGTAATTGCCGTAATTTTCCTGCAGTCGGCGTGGGAGATCATCCGAGACGCTGGCGGCGAGTTGCGTGCGAAGGCATGACGACTTTCCGCTACCTCAGGGCGTTGGCCCTCGCGCTTCTGCTCGGCTGCGTCCTCGCCGCTCCGGCCCGTGCGCAGACGGCGCCGGCTCAGACCATATGGCGTCTTCTGGACTATATCGCAGTCGATTACGCAGGTGCGGTCTCTGACGGCCGAGTGGTGAACGAGGCCGAATACGTCGAGATGGTGGAGTTCTCCGCGAGCGTGCGCCAGCGCCTCGGCGAGCTAGCGCCAACCGAAGCGCGGGCAAACCTGCTGCAAGGAGCAAAGCGACTTGAGGCCGATATCGCTGCGAAGGCGGCCCCGGAAAGCATCGCCACGTCGGCCCGGCAGCTGGGAAGAGTCCTCTTGGCTGCTTACCCGGTGCCGCTCGCCCCGTCGAACCTGCCCGATCTCAGCCGAGGCGCAACGCTCTATGCTCAGAACTGCGCCAGCTGCCATGGATCGATGGGCGACGGGCGAGGTTCGGCGGCAGGCGGCATGGACCCGCCTCCGATCGACTTCACCGACGAGGCTAGAGCGCGTGAACGGAGCCTCTTCGGCCTCTATCAGGTCATCGAGCAGGGCCTCGAAGGCACGGCCATGCCTTCCTTTGCACAGCTCAGCCCTGATGACCGATGGGCGCTCGCATTCCACGTTGGCCGCTACGCGTATCCAAACAAGCTTGCTCGCTCTGGAGAGACGGCCTGGTCGAATGACGATGCGCTGCGCCGCCTGATCCCGAACATGACTGTCTTGGCCGGCATGACCCCGGCGCAGCTCGAAGAGAAGCTGGGAGCTGAGAAGGCGCGGGCCGTCACCGCCTATTTGCGCGGCAATCCAGAGGCTCTTTCCGGAGCGGAGGGCTCACTCAGTCTGGCCAAGGAGCGATTGCAGGAGGCGCTCGACGCCTACGAGGCTGGCCAGCGGGCGAGAGCAACCGATCTGGCGCTTTCTGCCTACCTCGACGGTTTCGAGCCCGTTGAGCCGCTCCTGACCGCGCGTGATGCTTCGCTGATGAGGCGGATCGAAGGGGCGATGGCCGAGCTGCGCGCCCGCATCGGCCGCGGCACGCCGGTGGACGAGGTGCGAGCGCAAGTCGCGATAGTACAGACCCTCTTCACAGACGCCGAGGTTCAGCTCAGCCCCGACAAGGCCAGCACTGCATCCAGCTTCCTGGGTGCCTTCACCATTCTCCTTCGGGAAGGGCTGGAGGCGCTTCTCCTCGTTATCGCGATGATCGCGTTCCTCAGGAAGGCCGATCGCCAGGATGTGCTGGGCTATGTTCATGGCGGGTGGGTGGCAGCGCTGGTGGCTGGCGTAGCCACCTGGGCGGCAGCGACCTATCTGATCAGCGTAAGCGGAGCGAGCCGCGAGCTGACCGAAGGCTTCGGTTCGATCTTGGCTGCGGTAATTCTCCTGTCGGTCGGAATCTGGATGCACGGGAAAGCTCAGGCCGGGGCATGGCAGCGCTACATACACGAGCGGCTCAGCAAGGCGCTCTCGAAGCGGTCTGCCTGGTTCCTTTTTGGGCTTACCTTCCTCGTCGTCTATCGCGAAGTGTTCGAAACGGTTCTCTTCTATGCAACGCTCTGGAACCAGGGAAATTCGGGCGCTGTCGCAGCGGGAGCGCTCGCGGCCATCGTTCTGCTTGCAGTGATCGCTGTGGCCATGCTTCGTTACAGCCAGAAAATTCCGATTGCGAAGTTCTTCACCTACAGCTCCGCGCTCATCGCCGTCCTGGCCGTGATCCTCGCAGGCAAGGGCGTATCGGCCCTTCAGGAAGCGGGGCTGATAGACGTGCGGCCGCTCGCAGTTGTCCCTCGGATCGACCTGCTTGGTCTCACGCCCACTGTTCAGTCGGTGCTCGCGCAGCTGTTCATGCTGGCCGCAGTGCTGTTCGGCTTCTGGTACAATCGGCGAGTGGCTCAACAGCGCTCCGCCCAGGTGGTTTCAATCGGCCGGCCGGCATGATCCGGAGGCAAGATCGAGGAGGGGTGCGGGGGGGGAGCCGGTCCGCGATGACGTGGCCAGATCTGCCCACGGCCCCGCGCGGCGCTGAGGAGCCCTTGCAACCGCCGTCCTCTCCACGGCGCGCTTCTGCAGCGTTCGCGGCGGCAATTGCGGCTGTTGCGGCCGACCAACTGACGAAGACGCAAGCCTTCGCTTATGTGGCGTACAATGGCGATCTCGAGCTGAACCCGTTTCTCGGGATCACCGCCGGCACCAACTCTGGCATCGCCTTCGGGCTGGCAACAGCGCTGCACCCCTTGCTGTTGGTCGGAATTGCCGTCGCAATCTGTGTGTGGATCCTGATCCTCATACGAGCGTCGCACGGCTTGCTGCGACAGGCCGCGCTCGGCACCATACTCGGCGGTGCGCTCGGCAACATTATCGACCGAGCGAGGCTGGGCGCGGTACGTGACATCATCGACCTTCACTGGGAAGGTTGGCACTGGCCCACCTTCAACCTTGCCGATGCGTTCATCCTTACCGGCTTGCTGTTGCTCGTCTTTCTTCCCGATCCAGCCCGATCCGAAATCGGCGACACCCCGGGCAGTGCCACGGCGGCCGAGCCAGGGAAATGAAGGCGCCACGCGGACCAAACTCAGATATCACCGCGGCGCTGCTCAAAGCTCCCTACGACTATGTCCGCCGCACCTGCGACGGTCTCGGTTGCGATTTCTTCGAGGCGCGGCTCCTGCTCCGCCGCACCACCTGCATGCGCGGCCCGCGAGCAGCCGCCTTATTCTATGACGAGAGCCGTTTTGTTAGGACGGGCGCCATGCCGGAGCCGGTACAGGCGACGCTGCTCGGCAAAGGTGGCGTCCAGGGTTCTGACGGAGCGACGCATCGCCGACGCAAGGCACTCTTCATGTCGTTCATGACGCCTGGCAATGTTGATGAGTTGGCGCGCCTAGTCGAGCGCCAGTGGTTCGAGGCCATTCCCGCTTGGAGCGCCGCCGGCCCCGTCCCGCTCTACGGCGCGATCCAGCCCATACTGATGCGGGCGGTGTGCAGCTGGGCCGGCGTGCCGTTGTCCGAGCCATTGGTTGAGGCGCGCACTCGCGACACAGTAGCGCTGTTCGACAAGGCGGCTGCGCTTGGCGTCGGGCATTTGCGGGCACGCTTCGCGCGCAGACGCTTACGAGCCTCATAAAGGAGGTGCGCCGAGAGCGACCCTTCACGCAGAGAACCGCTCTCGACGCGATCGCGCACCATCGGGACGGATCGGGCCGGCTGCTTCGGCCTCGCATCGCGGCGGTCGAGCTCCTGAACTTGATACGGCCGACAGTGGCGGTTTCAGTCTATATCGCGCTTCTCGCCCACGCCGTCAAAACCTACCCGGCCACCGTTCCCGCAGCGGATGATGCCGAAGGCTATGCGCATTTCACCCAGGAGGTCCGGCGGTTCTATCCCTTCTTCCCGGCGCTGATGGCGCGGGTCCGGCAGGAATTCCAATGGGAAGGCGTGGCCTTCCCGCTTGGGCGACGCGTCCTCCTCGATCTACACGGTACCAACATGGCGCAGGAATGGGGGGATCCCGAAGCGTTCCGGCCGGATCGGTTTGCCGAAGACCGGTACGATCCATTTCTGCTCGTGCCCCAAGGCGGGGGCAATCATTATGAGCATCATCGCTGCCCAGGCGAGGCGATCACCCTTGCGCTGATGAAGCTCGCGCTGCGCATGCTGACGGCATGCCTCGCTTTTGATGTGCCGGAGCAGAAGCTGGAGATTGATCGGAGCCGGATGCCCGCGCTGCCTGCGGACCGGTTCGTGCTTACTAGCGTTCAGGTCAGTGACCGGATTAGCTAGGACAACCCAATGAGCGACAGCTTCGACATCATCGTAATCGGCGGTGGCACCGCGGGCTACCCAGCAGCCATCCGCGCAGCTCAGCTAGGGATGAGCGTCGCCTGCATTGAACGTCGGCCCACGCTGGGCGGCACCTGTCTCAACGTCGGCTGCATTCCCTCCAAGGCCCTTCTCCATTCCACGGAATTGTTCGCTGAAGTGAGCGAAGGGCTGGAGCAGCACGGTATCGGTATCGGCGGCGTTGCCTTGAACTTGGCCCAGTTGATCGGGCGCAAGGACGAGGTCGTCGCCGGGCTTACCAAGGGCGTCGAGCACCTGTTGAAGAAAAACGGCGTCGAATGGGTGAGAGGAAGCGCCCGGTTCGAGGCTGCCGACCGGCTCACCGTTGACTTGGTCGAAGGCGGTGCCCGATCGCTGACCGCGAGCAAAGGCATACTCGTCGCGACTGGGTCCGACGTGGCGCGCCTGCCGGGGATCGATATCGACGAGATGAGCATCGTCTCCAACACCGGCGCACTCTCCTTGACGAGGGTGCCAGAGCATCTGGTCGTGATCGGCGGCGGCTATATCGGCCTCGAGCTTGGCTGCGTCTGGCGGCGTCTAGGGGCCAAGGTCACGGTGATCGAGTTCCTCGAAGGTATCGTCCCCAGCATGGATCGCGAAATTGCGCGGCATCTGCTCAAGGCACTGAAGCAGCAGGGCCTGGAATTTCATTTCGAAACCAAGGTAACCGGTGTCGAGAAGCGCCCTGACGACCTGCTCGTATCGGTCGAACCGGCTCAAGGCGGCGAAACCGAGACGCTCACCGCCGATGTCGTACTCGTCGCGGTGGGGCGCAGGCCGTACACCGACGGCCTGGAACTGGAGCGGGTGGGAATCACGCTGGATCCCAAGGGGCGCATTCCGGTCGAGCTTGGTTTCAAGACTCAGGTTTCAGGGATTTACGCGATTGGCGATGTGATTGCCGGACCGATGCTCGCGCATAAGACGACCTTGGATGGGGTGAGGTGCGTGGAAGGGATCGCCGGACGTTACGCTGGGGTAGACTACAACACCGTGCCGGCCGTCATCTACACCTCGCCCGAAGTCGCGAGCGTTGGACAAACCGAGGAGCAACTGAAGGCTGCTGGTGTCGAATACAAGTCTGGCACATTTCCATTTTTGGCGAACAGCCGCGCGCGCTGCAATGGCGACACCCGTGGAATCACCAAGCTGCTGGCGGATGCGAATACCGATCGTCTGCTCGGCGCCCATATTATTGGCCCTGACGCGGGAACGATGATCCCCGAAGCGGTGCTGTTGATGGAATATGGCGGAACGACCGAAGACCTCGCGCTGACGACCCATGCACATCCCACCTTGCCGGAGTCGCTGAAGGAAGCGGCTCTCGTCTTGCTTGGGCAAGGTATGCACATATGACCCGGCGCGGGACTGGCCTTTAACGACGCGATCAAAATCTCTCGAACGCTCGAATTTGTCCTCACGCCGGGGGGTCCCGCTTTTTCTGCTAGAGCAGAGCGGTCGAGAATTACTGGTGGGTGTCCTTGTGAGCATCACGCAAGATCTCAATCCCGCCATAAACCGCGATGCAGGCGACGGCGATGCCAACGACTAAATCGGGCCAGTTCGCCCCCGTCAGCATGACCGCGATTCCCGCAAGGACGATGCCGCCGTTCGAGACGAAGTCATTGAAGCTGAACGTCGTTGCCGCGCGCAAATTGACATCCTTGTTCTTCAGTTTGTTCAACAGGCGCAGGCACCACAGATTTACGACAGCAGCCACGATCGCCATGCCGATCATGAGCGCGCCGCCGGGAGTCGAGCCGTTGAGATAACGCTGCACAGCATCGGCCATCACACCGACGGCGAAGATCAGAAGCATCACGCCTGAGAATCGCGCGGCGCCTCGTTTCCAGCGACGTGACCGCGTCAGCGCCAACAGGCTCAAAGCATAGACAACTGCGTCCGAGGAATTGTCGACACCGTTGGCCAGGAGTGCATTCGAATCCCCCAGAAAAGCCGTCATGAAAAAGCCTGCCGCGATGGCGACGTTGAGCGCCAGGACCAGCCACAGGGTCTTTCGTTTGTCGGCCGAGCCGAGATCGAAATTGGCTTCGCTCATCCCTTGCGCTCCTTTGTGGCCGGTTTCCCGGCGAAAGGCACCTCTCGAAACGCCAGAAGCCGCAGCGCGTTGAAGACCACGATCAACGTCGATCCCTCGTGGGCAATGACGGCAGGCCCGATTCCAAGCCCGAGTATCGTGGCAGGCAGCAACACTGCCACCACACCCATGCTGACGAACACGTTCTGGCGGATGATCCGCCGCGTGCGCCGGCTAAGATCGACCGCGAACGGTAATTTGGACAGGTCGTCGGCCATCAGCGCGACATCGGCGGTTTCGAGCGCCACGTCGGACCCGGCCGCTCCCATCGCAATTCCGACCGTGGCCGTGGCAAGCGCGGGCGCATCGTTGACGCCGTCACCGACCATCGCGACTTTGCCCTCCGCTGCACGGAGCTTCTTGATCGCCTCGACCTTGTCTTCGGGCATGAGATCGCCCCAGGCGTCCTCGATGCCGACGCTCGCGGCGACGGCCTTGGCGACAGGTGTCGCATCGCCCGACAGCATGATCATCCGCGTAATGCCGAGTTCGCGCAAGCGTGCGGTCGTTGCCGGTGCCGCCGACCGAGGAGTGTCCATCAGCCCGATTACGCCAAGGTATCGCGCGCCCTGGCGAACGATCATGATGGTCCGGCCTTGGGAACGCAGTTCATCCGCCGAGGCCTTCACTGCATCGGGAAGCGGCTCGCCCCCCGCCTCGGCAAAGAGTTCGTCGCGTCCGATGTGAACGGTCAGGTCGTCGACCAGGGCTTCGACGCCGCGTCCCGTGATCGCGCGAACCGCGGTTGCGTTCGGCACCGGGCCGTTCAATCGCTCCGTGCCGTCACGCACAATGGCTGCCGCGAGCGGATGGTCGCTGTGCGCTTCCACCGCGACCGCCGTCTGCAACAATTCTTGCTCCGTTGCATCCGCCGCCGCAACGACATCCGTCACGCGCGGCCGCCCTTCGGTCAACGTTCCCGTCTTGTCGAAGGCAATAGCGCTCAGTGCGCCCAAGTTCTCGAGCGGCCCGCCGCCCTTCACGAGCACCCCGCCGCGCGCCGCCCGTGCCACGCCTGACAAGACCGCGCTCGGTGTTGCGATCGCGAGAGCACAGGGGCTGGCGGCGACCAGAACAGCCATCGCCCGATAGAAGCTGGCACTGAAGGGTTCGTCGATCACGACCCATGCAAACAGCAGCAGCACCACCAGTCCGAGAACGACCGGCACGAAAATGCGCTCGAACCTGTCGGTGAAGCGTTGCGTCGGAGACTTCTGCGTCTCCGCTTCGCTGACGAGCTTCACGACCTTGGCTAATGTCGTGTCGGAGGCGAGACGGGTGACCTGGATTGCCAGTGCGCCAGAGCCGTTGATCGTGCCCGCAAATATTCTGGACGTGGCCGCGACGCTGTCCGCTGCGGCCGCAGCGGCTGCCGGTTCCTCTACCGGCTGCTTGTCGACCGGAACGCTTTCGCCAGTCACCGGCGCCTGATTTACGCTGCTGGTGCCTTCGATCACGAACCCGTCAGCCGGCAAGCGCTCGTTGGGTTTGACGACGACGATGTCGCCGACGGCCAGCGCCTCGACAGGCACTTCCTCGCTGGCGCTGCCCCGCCGCACGACCGCCGTCTGCGGCGCTAGCTCTGCCAGCGCTTCGATCGCTTTCTTGGCGCGCCCCATGGCGTAATGCTCGAGCGCGTGGCCAAGGCTGAACAGGAACAGGAGCAAAGCTCCCTCGGCAAATTCGCCCAAAAGGGCCGCGCCGGCGGCCGCGACGAGCATCAACGTGTCGATCTCGAAGCGGCGCAGCTTCAGGGAATCGATGGCTTCGCGGACAGTGAAGAATCCGCCGAAGAAGTAGGCGGCAAGGTAGAGCGCAGTGGAGACAACCTCCGGCCCGGCCTCGGCCCAGGACAGTGCAAATCCGATAGCGAGCGCGACGCCGGAGATGAGCGCAAAATACAATTCGGTGTTCGACCCAAATACGCCGCCGTGCGCGTGGCTCCCGCCCTCGGCATGGTCATGGGAGTGATCGGCATCTTTGGCGTGGTCGTGCGCGTGCTTGCCGGCGGGGGTAGAAGTCGCGGTCGTAACGGGATCGGCAGAAGCGACCGAAACCCCTGTAGCGGGTGTACTAGAGCCTCGGCGACTTACGCCGAGCGAGGCAAGCGCCGACGTTATCTCTGCTTCGTCGATGAGGCGCCGGTCGAACTCCACCCTGAGCGCTCCGCTACCCGTTGCTTGCGCCTCGAACACTCCCTCGATACGGCACAGCGTTTCTCCCACGGTCCGCGCCCGCCGCTCCTGCTCGATCCCCTCGACCTGCCACACGAGGTGCCCAAAGCGAGCGGTCAGCGCGGCCCCGGCCGCGCGCGCCGCCTTGCGTATCTGTGCCAGCCCGACCTTCTCCGGATCGTAATGGACACACAGCTTTGCCGGCTCGTCCCCCATCGCAGCGATCACATGCGCGTCGCGCACGCCGTCACGCTCGGTCAGCTCGTCAAGCAGCCTCGCGACACAGCGATCCGCTTCATCAGGAACTGTCGGGAGAAGGAGCGGAAGGTCGAGGCGTGTGTGTGTCGTCACAAAGTGTTCTCCTCGAAGACAGGTCTTGGACGGATCATGCTGGCAGCGGTTCCGACCCAGGTATTCCGTCCTCGAAATCGCCCGGCTGATGGGCCTCCCCGCGCTTCCTCAAGATGAGATGGCTGATCGCGGGAAGGACGTAGAGGGTCATGATGGTGGCGACGATCAGGCCGCCGATGACCACGATCGCGAGCGGCTTCTGGACCTCTGCCCCTCGCCCGGTGGCCAGCGCCATGGGCACGAAGCCTATCGCCGGCACGATGCCGGTCATCAGTACCGCGCGGACCCGCTCCAGGGTGCCGTCGACGATCGCTTCGTCCACCGGTCGTCCAGCATCGATCCGCTGACGGACGCTGGTCATCACCACGAGACCGTTGAGCACCGTCACCCCCGATAGCACGATGAAACCGACCGCCGCCGAGATCGAGAACGGCAAGCCCGCCAGCGCCAATCCAAACGCGCCACCGGCGAGCCCCAGCGGAACTGCCGAATAGACGGCCAGCGAAGAGCGCAAATTGCTCACAGCCAGGAACAGAATGCCGAAAATGAGCAGGAATACCACTGGCACGATCAGGGTGATGCGCTGCGAGGCGGCCTGCAGGTTCTCGAACTGTCCTCCCCAGGTGATGGTGACTCCGGGCGGTAGCTTTATTTGCGCGACCCGTTCCTGCGCCTCCTCCACGTAAGAGCCGAGATCACGGCCCCTGACATTGGCCTGCACGACGACACGCCGCTGCCCATTTTCGCGACTGACCTGATTCAGGCCCTCCGAGGTTCGGAATGTGACCAGTTCGCGCAGCGGCACGGACGTGCCGGCACCGGAAGCGCCTTCCGGAAGCTGCACCGGAAGCGAGCCGACCACGTCGAGATCGTCGCGGTTGAGGTTGTCGAGCCGGACGATGATGTCGAAGCGCCGGTCGCCCTCGAACACCAATCCCGCTTCTCGTCCGCCCAGGGCGGCCGCGACCGTGTCGGTCACGTCTTCCATTGCCAGGCCGTAGCGAGCGATCGCTTCACGATCGAACTGCACCTCGAGCGTCGGGAACCCTTCGGTCTGTTCGACCTTGAGATCCGCGCTTCCCTCGACACTGCGCATCGCGGCCGCGACCTCTCCGGCAACGCGGTTCAGGACATCCATGTCGTCGCCGAAGACCTTTACCGCGATGTCCCCGCGAACACCCGCGATGAGCTCGTTGAAACGCAGCTCGATCGGTTGGCTCGTTTCGTAGGCGTTTCCGACCAAGCCCCCCAGCTTTTCGTCAATCCGGTCGAGAACATCCTCGCGGTTGTCGACCCCGTCCGGCCACTCGTCGCGCGGCTTCAGGATGATGAAGGCGTCGGACGCGTTCTGCGGCATCGGATCGGAAGCCACTTCGGCCGTACCTGTCTTCGAATACACATATGCCACCTCCGGAAGGCTCGACACCGCGCGCTCGACCGCCAGCTGCATCTTCGTCGACTGCTCCAGCGAGGTCGACGGCACGCGCAGCGATTGCATGGCCAGATCGCCCTCGTCGAGGGTGGGAATGAATTCGCGCCCCAGAGTGGTGAAGACAAGAAACGCCGCCGCCATGGTCGCTAGGCCGCCACCAATCCACGGCCACGGCCGCTGGACCACTTGGCGAAGCACAGGTTCGTACCGCTTTTTGTACCAAGCCACCGCCCTGACCTCCTTCTCAGCCACCTTGCCCCGGATCAGGACCGCGACCATGGCCGGCACGAAGGTCAGCGACAGGATGAAAGCTCCGACTAGCGCCAGCATGACCGTGATAGCCATCGGCGAGAACGTCTTGCCCTCGACGCCCGTGAAGGTGAGCAACGGCGCGAAGGTGAGCAGGATGATCGCCTGGCCGTAGATGGTCGGGCGAAGCATTTCCCTTGAGGCTTCGAACACTTCGTGAAGGCGTTCGGACAGGCTCAGCAGGCGCCCTTCATGATGCTGCCGTTCAGCCAGCCGGCGCAGGCAATTCTCGATAATGATGATCGATCCATCGACAATGAGGCCGAAATCGAGTGCGCCGAGGCTCATCAGATTTCCCGACACGCCGAAGCGGTTCATCCCGATGGCCATAAACAGGAAGGAAAGCGGGATCACGAGCGTGGCGATAATCGCCGCACGGATATTGCCGAGCAGCCAGAACAGCACGGCCGCGACGAGGATCGCGCCTTCAAGCAGGTTTTTCTCGACCGTGCCAATGGTTGCGTCGACCAGCGCGCCGCGGTCGTAGACCACCTTGACCTGGATCCCCGGCGGCATCGACTTCGCCACCTCTTCCAGACGCTCGCGAACGTCTTCGGCTACGATCCGACTGTTCCCGCCAAGCAGCATGAGGGCCGTCCCGACGACCACCTCACGCCCGTTCATCGAGGCGGAACCGGTTCTCAGATCGCCCCCGCTTTGCACGGTAGCAACATCGCGGACGAGCACTGCGACGCCGCCGCGGGTCCCTACGGCGGTGCGGCCAATCTCGTCTTCAGTCCGAATTCGGGCATCTGCGCGCACGAGAAACGCCTCGCCGGCTCGCTGTACAAAACCAGCCCCGATTGAGATATTCCCCCGCTCGAGGGCCTCGGCTAGCTCTGAAAAGGAGATGCCGTATGCAGCCATTCGGCTCGGGTCGGGTTGGACCACCAGCTGTTTTTCATACCCGCCGATCGAGTCGATCCCGGCAACTCCGTCGACACTGCGGAGCTGCGGCCGGACAACCCAATCCTGTATCGTTCTCAGATATGCGGCCTTCTGCACATCGGTCGTCAAACGTTCCCCGTCTGGCGTCAGGAAGTCTCCGTTGGGCTGAAACCCGGGCTGCCCTGCGATCATCCGGGATTCTTTGGAAAGTGGCCGCTTGTAGTCGACCGTCCACATGAGGATTTCGCCAAGCCCCGTCGAAAGGGGACCCATCTCAGGCTCGACGGCGTCCGGAAGGCTCTCTCGCGCCTGGTTAAGGCGCTCGGCTACCTGCTGCCGCGCGAAGAAGATATCCACGCTGTCCTCGAAGATCACCGTTACCTGGCTGAAGCCATTGCGCGAGATCGAGCGCGTGCTTTCTAGGCCGGGAATCCCGGCCATCGCCGTCTCAACCGGAAACGTGACCAGCCGCTCCATGTCGAGTGGACCCAAGGCCGGCGCCTGGGTGTTGATCTGCACCTGCTTGTTGGTGATGTCCGGCACTGCGTCGATCGGCAGGCGGAATAGCTGGTAGGCGCCATACGCCGCAACGAGCAGGGTAAGGGCGATGACCACCCAGCGAAATCGGACCGAAGCGTCGAGAAGACGATCTAACATAAATACGTTCCTGGGAGGCGTAAGCGGTCGGCAATGCCGAGATCAGCATCGCGGGCGCGGCCGAAGCCTCGAAAATGGGGAGGTGCCTGTATCAATGCTCGGCTTCGCTGGCGCCAAGCTGCGACTTGAGAACGAATGCGCCTTCAGTGGCGATCACGGCGCCCGGCTTGATGCCTCCGAGAATCTCGATGCGGCCACCGCTGCGTTGGCCCGCAGTCACGGGGGTTGCCTGGAAGCCGCCGTTCACCTGAACGAACACGACATCGCGGCCTTCCACCGATTGGACGGCACCCTCCGGGATGACGATGCGATTTCCAGTCGCGCCACCACGCGGCGTGATCCGGACCCGAAATGCCTGGCCCTGGGTCAGCCCGGCAGGAATGCCCGATGGAGACAGCACCACGGTTGCGGCGCGGCTCTCGGTGTCGAGCGAGGGTGTGGTCGATCGGACCACCGCATCCAGGGTCGCCCCATCGCCCAGCTCGATCACGGCCCGATCGCCTGGGCGGATGCGCTGAGCGTCTGACCACGGCACCGCCGCTTCGATCTGGACGCTGCGCGGGTTGGCGACCTCGAACAGCTCGGTCCCGGCCGATACAAAGGCGCCAAGCTCCGCATCCATCTTGGTAATCCGGCCGCTGATCAGGCTGCGGACGGCAATGTGCCGTCCGTCTGAGGTCACCCCGGCCGCGGTCACCGCCGCCTGGGTGCGGCGCAGCTCCGCCTGAGCCTGCGCAGCCTCGGCCTGGGCAGCCTCGAGATCCTGCCGAGCGGTGATCTTGGCATCGAACAGACGCCGCTCACGATTGAGCGCGGCGGCCGTCGCCTGCGCGCGGGCTGCGGCCGAAGCGCGCTCGGCCATGATCGCGGCCGCTTCGCGACTCTCGAGCAAGGCGACGGTCTCACCGGCACCGACTCCATCGCCGAGGCGCTTGTAGATGCTCGTGATCGCACCGTCCGCCCGAGCGGTCAGGGACGAGCGACCGGTCGGGGGAGCGGTCGCGGTCGCCTGGGCAAGGATTTCGGATCCAAGCGAGCCCGCAGTAATACGCTCGGTCCGAATTCCGACCGCGTCCAGATTTGCAAGCGGCACGGCCACAAACCCTTCGGGTCCGTGCTCCTCCTCGCCCTCTTCCTCGCCCGCCTCGGCTTCTTCGGCAGTCGCACCGGCTGCGGTCGGCTCGTCCGTAGCACGGCCGATAAGTATGCCGCCAACGCCCGCCAGCAAGGCGATGCCTCCGGCGATGGCGATGAGCTTTTTGCGATCATCAGTTGGATTGAGGTCCATGGTCGTGTCCTTACTGCGCTGTCGCGCGCGCGAGTTCCGCGGTGGCTTCGGCCTGCGCCAGGCGAGCTTCGATCAGTTGGGTTTCGGCGCTTGTCAGCGCGGCCTGCGCATCGAGCAGTTCGATCAGCTCGATCTTGCCAGCCTCGTACGATAGCTGCGCAAGCCGCAGTGCTTCACGTCCCTCGGGGATGGCTCCGCGTTCGAGCGCTTCGACACGGGCGTTGGCTGCGCTGAGATTGGCCGTCGCGTTGGCGATCCGGGTGCTGGCCCCAACACGCGCACTGGCCCGCTCAGCCTCCGCAGCGCGGATTTCGGCTCGAGCTGCCTCGATATTCCCGCTGTTGCGGTCCCTGATCGGCAGCGGCATCGAAAACCCCGCGACGAGCGCCTGATCGCCAAGCTCCTGGACATGGCGGATGCCAAGCCCAACCGCGGGATCGAGCCGTCGCTCCGCAAGCTGTTGCTGGAGACTCGCCTCGGCCAGAGCGAGCTGGGCATTGGCGAGCCGTACGTCCAAGGATTCGACCGGCAAGTTTGTGTTTGGGATCGGCTCGCCGAGGTCGCCCGCAATCGAACTGGGAGCCGTGTCTGCACCGAACAAAGCCGCAAGAGTGCGGCGTGACGCGGCTTCTTCGGCTTGCGCGCCGCGAAGCTCTGCCGCGGCCTGGCTGGCTGCGGCCTGCGCGCGCAGCGCACGCAGTGGCGGCTCCCGGCCAACTTCGACCAGAATGTTGGCGATCCGTGCGAGCTCGCGCGATCTCTCCTCGTTCTCCGCCGCGATACGCAGCCTGTCGCGCGCCGCGACCGCTGTCGCAAACTGTTGCCTCACCGATCGAGCCAGTTCCGCGCGCGTGATCAGCAAGCGCAGCTCGCTCACGGCAAGCTCGGCGCGTCCGACGGCCTGGCGCGCGGATCTCCGGCCTCCCAAGTCGAGCCGCTGATTGACGGCTACGGTCACCTCAGTGCTTTGCAGCCCGCCCAATTCTCCGGTGCCCAGAAAGTTCTCAACCTCGACGCTGAGTTCGGGGTTGTCTCTGAAACCCGCCTGACGGAGCCTGCCCTGCGCCGCCGCGACGGATGCGCGCGCCGATGCGATTGCCGGCGACCGTGCCTCCGCCGCGCCCAGAGCCCCTTCGAGGGTAAGGTTATCAGGCAAGAGCTCGTCGCTCGGCACCAGCAGCGGCAGCAACGCATCGTCTCCGGTGCGATCGATCGGCGCGGGTGGACCCATGATCGGCGAACCCACCTGGGGCGTTGCCGGCGAGCTTACCTGCGCTAGGGCCGCAGCGGGGCTGCACCCGAGAACGGCAGCCGCAAGGACATGCCGAGCATATTCGCTCGACTGACCGATCGCGCTCGATCGCGGGCCGGGAATCCGTCGCCAGAGGGCGCGGACTCGCAATTGGGAAAGCATTTTCGAGAGTTCCTCTGCTGACACAAAACACGCGCTGCGACTGCAGCACGGCTGGTGTCAGGCTCGAGGCGGCTCTTTGTCTGAGGTGATTTCAACTGCGCTGAGCGCAACCATCGGCAGGGCAAAGTGCAGCGTGGTCGCCGCCAATTGCTCCGCCACGTAAGCCTCTCCACGATCCAGCGGAGCCACATTGTGACAATGGCCGTGCGCGCACAGTGCGTTCTGTTGCGCGTCGTCGCCGGACTCTTCGGGTGCTGGCGAAGTATCGACCGACTGGATAGCCTGTTCCACCGAGGTTCCCACATCATCGCACGCAACCGCATCGGACGCGCCGCCGAAAACTACGGCGAACAACAGCAGCAGAGCCGCGAGTGCCCGAAAAGGCGAGGTTGAGCGGAGCGTCATGGACCGCGCGCCATTGCCACTGAATGCGAACTGAGACAACACCAAAACACCGTCTCGACTCAGATTAACAGTGGAGAGTGGGGAACGAAGAAATAGGCGCATGGGGTCACTTTTCGCTGCATGCTCGGCGCGTGGATCGTTGGAGGAGCGCGGGAGCGTGACCGGTCCATTGCCTCGATGTTAAGTTAGTGACGCCATGAGCAGCGCCTACGGTAGATTACAATTATGCGGTCTGTTCAGAACCACCATCTTCTCGTCGCTCATATCCGCCATCGTGTAGCCGATGCCCCCCGTCCCCAGTCCCGATTGTCGGCGACCTGCGAACGGCATCCAGTCGACGCGGAATGCGGTGTGGTCGTTGATCAACACTGTGGAGCCCGATAGGCGCTCGACACAATGATCGGCGATGTCCAGTCGCTGGGTAAATACAGCGGCCTGAAAGGAATAAGGCAGCTCGTTCGCCTGGGCAATTGCTGCGTCGATACTGTCGTATCCGTAGACACACACCACGGGTCCGAACACCTCCTCTCGCGAAACCTTGGCGTCGCGGGGCGGATCGACGAGAACGGTGGGATGATAGAGCGTCGGGCCGATGCGCTTCCCGCCTGCGGCCAGTCTGGCACCATTCTCGACGGCGGCAGCGACCCAGGCTTCGACCCGGTCGACCTCGGCAGGGCGGATGAGAGGACCGCACTGCGTTTCCTCTTCAGTCGGATCTCCCACCCTCAGTGCCTCTGCGCCCGCGGCCAGCTCGGCAGCGAAATCCGGCAGTTCGGCGCGCGGAACGAACACCCGCTGGACCGAAACGCAGACCTGGCCAGAATGATAAAAGCCCCCTTTCAGGAGCGACGGAATGACGTTCTCGTGCGAAACACCTTCATCGACGATGACCGGTGCCGCGCCCCCATGTTCCAGCGCCACGCGCGTACCGGGTGCGAGCCTGGAACGAAGCATCCAGCCTACTCTCGCTGACCCGATGAATGAGAAGAACGCTGTTCGCGGATCCGTGACCATTTGCTCGGCGACATCGTTCGTGCAGGGTACGAAGCGGCACCATTGTTCGTCGAGACCTGCCTCGTAAAGGATTTCTACGAAGCTCTTGCAGGACAGGGGCGTATCCTTGGCCGGCTTCACCAGAACGGGGCACCCGGTCGCCACCGCGGGGCCCACCTGATGGGCGATCAGATTTAGCGGATGATTGAATGCCGAAATCGCGACCACAGGTCCGATCGGCTCCCTGAAGGTGTAGGCTCTGCGGCCTGCGCCTGCCTCGGTCAGGTCCATCGGGATCTGGCGCCCGCCGCTCGCGAACAGTTCATGCACGCAGAGTTCGACGCTCTGAATGGCGCGGCTGGTTTCGGCACGGGCGTCGACAAGCGGTTTCCCGCCCTCGCGTGCGATCTGCATCGCAAGCGTCTCGGCACGCTCGCGCATGAGCGCGCCGGCGCGTTGCAAAATGGCAATCCGCTCATGAACCGGAATCCACGCCCGCCGGTCTTCGTGCAACGCGCGCGCCTCGTCGAGCCAGCGGTCGATCAGCGGCCACTCGACCAGGTCCACGCTGCCGATGCATTCCTGGTCGTAAGGATTGAGGACCTGCCAGGTCATTGGGGGCATTCCATCGCGCTCAGTTCATCGATCAAAACTTTGCGGTTCTCGGAGTAATCTACCGGCAGGTCCACGAGGTGAACGCCGCCGCTCTCGAACGCGCCGTTCAAGGTCGGAACCAGTGCTTGGCTGCTGTCGATCCGGTGGCCCGTCGCGCCGTAACTTTTCGCGTAAGTGACAAAATCAGGGTTGGCGAAGCTCAGGCCGTATTCGGGAAACCCAAGTTGCTCCTGCTTCCACCGGATCATCCCGTAGGCGGCATCATTCAGGATGAGCACAACCAGGTTGAGGCCAAGCCGGACCGCGGTTTCTACTTCCTGCGAATTCATCATGAACCCGCCATCGCCGCAAACCGCCAGCACGCGGCGCTCTGGCCAGAGCATCGCCGCCATCATGGCCGAAGACAGCCCGGCTCCCATCGTTGCCAGTGCGTTGTCGAGCAGAATGGTATTGGGCTCATGCGCGATGTAATTGCGGGCGAACCAAATCTTGTAGATGCCATTGTCGAGAGCGACGATGTCGTCCCGCCCCATGACCCGGCGCACATCGGCAACCACGCGCTGCGGTACGATCGGGAACCGTGTATCGTCACTGCCGCGACGGAGATGCGCGGCAATTTCTTCGTGCACACCGGCATAAGCGGTCAGGTCGCACGGCTGCTTGCCGCGAAGCCGCTCTCCCAGACGCTCCACCGAACCGGCAATATCGCCGATAACCTCCAGCTGCGGAAAATAGACCTGGTCGACCTCGGCGGCCTTGTAATTGATGTGAATGACGGTTTGGCCGCCGGGCTCCATGAAGAAGGGCGGCTTTTCGACAACGTCATGGCCAATGTTGACGATCAGATCGGCGCGCTCGATGGCGCAATGAACATAGTCGTCCGAAGACAATGCCGCGGTGCCGAGATATAACGGACTCGCTTCATCGAGCACCCCTTTGCCCATCTGGGTGTCGAAGAACGGGAACTGGGTGTCGTCGACGAACTTGCGGAGTGCTTTGCAGGCGCTGCGCCGGTTGGCTCCGGCCCCTATCAGAAGGAGCGGGCGTTCGGCGGCCATTATGCGCTCGGCCGCTTCATCTATCGCGGCATCGCCCGCCACGGCATAGTGTCGCGTGTGAGGCGCAACGACCGCTTCGGAGGTCTCTTCCTTCGCAATATCCTCGGGCAACTCCAGCAGGACCGCACCGGGCCGCTCCTCCTGGGCTCTTCTGAAGCCCTCCCGCACCAGTGACGGGATGCGCTCGCCATTCACGATCTGCTTCGCCATCTTGCATAGAGGGGTGAAGAGCGCGACGACATCCACAATCTGAAACTGGGCCTGTTTCGAGACCTTGATGGGCTTCTGCCCGGTAATGATAACGAGGGGGAAAGCGCCCAGCGCAGCGTATGCGGCCGGGGTTGTAAGGTTGGTCGCCCCCGGTCCCAGCGTCGCCAGGCAGACGCCGGGTTTTCCGGTGAGGCGACCATATGTCGCTGCCATGAAACCGGCTCCCTGTTCATGGCGGGTGACGATCAATCTGATCGAAGATGTGCGAAGCGATTCAAGCAAATCCAAATTCTCCTCACCGGGCACGGCAAAGATATATTCAACTCCTTCGGCTTCCAGGGCGGCGACTAGGAGATCGGATGCTTTCATCAGCAAAGTCTTTCTTGCGTTGTTTGTTCGCAGGCCTGCTGCAGTAGCGTTCCGTTGTCTGGCTTGATGGGACACCAGCCACGAGCACAGGGGTAACCTTAACAGGCTCGTGCACCAATTGCGGAGAAGCCGCCATAAGCCGTGCGAGTAGATAACAACGATGCCGTTGGTTCACTGTTCCGCCAACGTCCGAGGACCGCTGCTTTAGCTCACGACTCGGGACAAACCGCTCTGCTTGCGCCGATCCACGGCAGACGGCCTCTATCTGGTTCTCGACGCAAAGCTCGAGCCGTTGGCCTCCCTTCGATCGCAGCCGAACTCAGGCGCTTCAACGACGCTTATATGGATCTTCGTCCGAATGGCTGCTCGTCGGTCGAAGGCACCATATCATCGGATCGAAAGGAACGAGGGGGCAGGGCCCTGCGTTAAACGAGTGAGCGCGCCATAGCAGCGCAACCATTTGCCAAAAGGCCTAGGAGAGATGACGTGGAAATTCGCGAACTGATGACAAAGGATCCGGCATGCTGCAGCCCGTCAGCCAGTGTGAAGGAAGCGGCTTCGCTGATGGCAAGCAACGACTGCGGTCTAATTCCCGTGACCAACGCGGAAGGCGAGCTGGTCGGCGTCATTACCGATCGCGACATCGCTTGCCGCTGCGTTGCCCAGGGCAAATCTGCCGAAACGAAGGTGGAGGAGATCATGTCACCATCCCCCGTCACCGTGACCATTGATGCGAGCGTGGCTGAATGCTGCAAAAAGATGGAAGAGAACCAAGTCCGTCGTCTCCCCGTCGTCGATGACGCCGGCAAGTGCTGCGGGATCGTGTCCCAAGCTGATATTGCGCGCCATGCTAGTGAGCACGCGACTGGCGATCTCGTACGTGAGGTGTCCGAACCGACGCGTTAGGCTTCAGCTCATCGTCCCTTTTCCCACTCCAGTCGCTCATAGGAACGCGGGCCATCAGCGCGAAATGCGGCACAGAGCGTGGGAGTATCCCGAATCCAGCGGCGAGACGCACGGGCTGATGAACAGCCAGGTCTTGGCCACGCAAGGCAGTGGCGAACGCGTAGATTGCTGCATCTCACCGAGACATGCTTCCCTCGCGCGCGCGGACCCAAGCGAAATCGTGCCGCCACATCGTCCGGAACAGCAGCCAGAACCCGGTCACCGCCAGCCACGCCATCGCGACGCCGGCGGTGATGATCAGCGGATGGTTGAAGCTCATCCTGTCGACGTAATCCATGTTGTGGAGCATCCAGAAGAAATCCCACCAGCGCCAGGTGTCATTCCGCCGCTCGAGCACGGCGCCCGTGGTGGCCGACACGTAATAGGTGCTCGCGTTGTCGTCGGCGAAATCGACCTGCCAGATCGGCGGCTCGTGGTCCCTGACCGGCAGCGATCGCTCGGTAAGAAGCTTCGCCGCGCCGGGACGTGCCCCATTGGGATGGCTTGACTGCGCGATGGCGCGGGCGGCGGCCCCGTCAATCGTCAGTCGGACCCCTGTTTGGGCGTCGAACATCCGGACAAATCGCGCGGTTCGCACTTCGACCACCGGCCGATCAAGCAGAGTCTTCAGCCGCAACCCCTCGATTTTTGCGCTACCCAATTGGCGGACGATTGCTGGCCACGCGGTCGCCTCGCCAGCGAGTGCCGCTTGGGTCGCTTGAGGCTGGGGGCCTCCGGCAACTGTCTCCATGTCGAGCAGCGCCATCGCGGCGCCACTGATCGCCCAGATCACGAACTGCAGGCCGATCGCCAGCCCGACCCACTTGTGGATTTTCCGCAGCCAGATCGACTTGATTGTCATGGAGTGCTGCGCCCCTTCTTCTTGCGCTTGGGGAAGGCATGGAAAAGCAACCAGATGCCCGAGAGCGCCATCAGTACCGCGCCCCACGTGAAGACGCGAAGAAGGGAGTTGTTGACGTTCTCGCGCTCGTCATAATCCATGATGTGGAGCATCCACACGAAGTCGAACACGCGCCACAGTTCGTGCCGGCGCGACAACAGTTCGCCGGTAACCGGTGAGAGATAGAAGGTCGGACTGTTCCAATGATCGAACTCCACCCGCCAGAGCGGAGGCGTTCGTCCGCGGATTTCCCCGGGCACATCCGCAATGAGTTCGGCCGATGCGATGGACTCGGGCCCGGTATAGTACGACGAAGCCAGGGCTCTGATTGCCTGCTCGTTCGGCGGGTTCAACCGCTTAGCCGAGGTTGCCCCGAAGGCGCGCTCTCCCGAGGGCCCTTCGGTGACATAGATCGGGCGCTCATCGACCCAGGCCAGCCTGATGCTGGACGCTTTCTCCCGGGCGGCAAGCGCGAGCGGATCCCGCAAGGCGCCCGCATGGACGCCCGGACTGGACGCCTCGCGAACGAGTTGGTCGCCGTGGATCGTATCGATATGGACGATGGTCATGTAAAGGCCGCTAAGCGACCAGACGACCACCTGCAGGCCGACGAACAGCCCAAACCATTTATGCGTCTTGCGGGCGATTACGTGGGTTCGCATCTGCGGGCGAAAGCTCCGGCTTTGGATGAGAGTGGCCCCGGCGAAGTTCTCGCCGGGGCCATCAAGGGGCGATCAGCAGTGGCCCGCTTCCCGATGTTCGGGAGCGCAGGTAGGCGACGCGTCGGGCTCCGCTGCAGGCTCCGCCGAGGGCTTGGGCGCAGCCGCTTTGGCCGGGGCCGGCTTTGCAGCGGCAGCCTTCGGAGCAGCAGGTTTCGCGGTAGCCGCCGGCGCAGAGGTTTCGCTCTTGGCTTGCGCCTGCATGGCCATCGGCTCGCCGCGCAGCATGGCTTCGACCATCCCCACTTCCTTCAGCTGTTCAGCCCGCGTCTCCTCGATTTGTGCGCGCACCGCACCGCTCGCGCCATTTGCGAGTGCGATGTCCGACATCGCGACGGCACCGCGATGGTGCGCCAGCATCTTGGTAAGGTAGGTTTCCGAAGGGGTCGAGCCCGATGCCGCCATCATGTCAGAGTGCATTTCGGTCATCGCGGCTTCGTAAAGCTTGGCGCTGGTGGGATTGGCCGCACCATTGCGGGCCAGCGCCTTGAGCGCTTCGATCTCGGCGCCCTGCTTGTCGATCGTCATCTGCGCCATTTTCGCGACATTGGCCGTGGGCTCCAGGCCCAGCGCGATCCGCGACATGTCGATCGCGCCTTCGTGATGCGCGATCATTTTCTTAACCCAGGTATCGGCAGCATCGACGCCGACGGCATCCTTCATGGCCTTGTCCATCGCCATCTCGGACTCAGCGTAGGGGCCGTCCATCGTCATCGCGGCATCAGGGGCGGTGTCTTCGGCAGGCTGGTCGGCGCTTCCGCAGGCGCCCAGCGATGCGAGCAGCGCAAGTGCGGCAATTCCGGTGAGTTTGGTCATTGTGTATCTCCGTGATTCTAGGGCGTATCGGGTCAGAGGCGGTCCATGATCCGCTTCATCTCGGCAATTTCGTCTCTCTGAGCCTGGATGATCTCGCCGCAGAGCCGGCGTATCTCGGGGTCAGTGAGCTTGGCTTCCTCGCACATCAGGATAGCCCCTGAGTGGTGCGGGATCATCGAACGCAGGAACTGGTCATCGCCGACGAGGCTCTGTTGCCGGATGCCGACAAGCGACAGGACGAGGATCGCCGCAAAGGCTACATAGAGCGCGGCGTTGAGCTTCCGGTTGCGATACATGCCTCCCATTGTCGCAAGCATGATCGCGCCCATCGGCGCCCACATGACCAGCGCCATGTAAAAGAAGTTCACGTTTTGGATGAACTCGCCCCAGCTCCAGATCATGGCGAACATGGCGACATACATCACCAGCAGGCTCAGGCCGAGATTGACGGCCAGCATCATGTAGGGCTTTGAGCCCACCTCGTGATGCGCGGACTTTGCGCGGTCTTCCATCGGTCGTTCTCCTTACCAGTTCAGGTGATCGACGCCGTGCACGAGCGCACCGCCGAACCACCCCTGCACGAGGATCGCCGCTGTCAGGATCGACAGACCGACGATCATGCCGGAGCCGCGGTCTTGCTCGGGGCGCCTGAGCGCGAACACACCCAAGGCGAACGCCCCGATCCCGATGCCGGTCCCGAGCCAGCGGTGGCTCTGCATCATCCAGTCGTCGAGGCCGAGTTCGAACCCGCCGCTCAGCCAACCAGAGATCATGGCGAACGGTGCTGTCACCCCCGCGGTCACCACGAGGAACTGGACGGGCTTGGCGAACCCCGGCCGCTTGCGCCCGACGATCGCGGTGAAAAGCGCCGCAGGGATGAAAGCGATCGGAAAATGCACCAGCATCGGATGGAAGCGGCCGAGCCAGTCGAGCAGCCGCGCCGCGAAGCTCTTCGGCGGATCGTCTATCTCGTCCATGGCGGCCATGGCCGTGGCATGACCCGGCATCGCCATGTCGTGCGCCATGGGAGCACTTTGCGCCGATCCACTCGCAGCCGCGCGCTGTGCTTCGAGTTGCGCTGCCTCCTGCTTCGCCTTGTGATCCTTGTGCGCCGAGACGGGCGCAGCTGGCATCGACAGCACGGCAATGCCTGCCAGTATCGCCAGCACCGACCGCGCCAGCCATGCTTGAGAACGTCGAGTGAACGAGGCCATCTAGGCCCCCTTCGGCTTGCGCGCCGAATTGTGCATGACCAGTATCTTCCAGCCATCCGCAGTCCGGATGAGAACGCTCGTTGCAACGCCCTTTCGCATCGCGATCTCTCCACTCTTGGTCTCGATCCGGTAATTGTAGGTCTCGGTCGCGAGCGCGAGATCGCCTTCCATGCGGACCGCGACCGTGTAGTCTGAGAACGCGAATGAACGGAACGCCGCGAGTTCCGGCCCCAGATGGTGCGCGAGATACTCCTTGTATGACCCTTCGACCCCGCCGGTCTCGAACACTGCAGAATCGTCGGTGAAGAGCGCTTCGGTTCCGGACGCATCCAGCCGCTCGATCGCAGACTTATAGCGCGCCAGCACCGCGCGAACGGCGCTCTCGTCCGCGCTCAGCGAAGCGGGCTGCGCCGCTACCGGCGCGGCGTGCGAGCCATGAGCCTCGGGTGCCGCCTGGGCGGACAGCGCGGCAGCGATCATGGTTGTTATCAGCATTGTTCTTCTCCCCTCAGAACCAGAAGCGAATGCCCGCCAGGAAGCTGAAGCCTCCGGGCGATTCGCCTTCGTCCCGCAGGAAATCACGCGTCCTGCCGAACGCCCGCTCGTATTGGACGCCCACGTAAGGAGCGAATTCGCGCGCGATGTCGTAGCGCAGCCGGACGCCGATCTCTGCATCGGTCAGGCCCGCGCCGACACCAATGTCCTGGCTGCTCTGAGCCGCGAAATTGAGCTCGGCCCGTGGCTGCAGGATCAACTTCTGGGTGATGCGCTGGTCGTAATAGCCCTCCAGCCGTCCCATCAGCTCGCCCCGGTCCGACAGGAACAGTGCGCCCTCGACATCGAAGAAGCCCGGTGCGAGCCCCTCGAACCCGACCGCGGCGTAAACGCGCGATGGGTCGGGCTCGAAGTCATAGCGGATGCCCGTCTGAAGATCGAAGTAAGGCCCGATGGCGCGGCTGTAGAGCGCCTGGACCTCGGCGGATTCCAAGCCAGCCCCGAACTCGCCCTCGCCTTCGGTCTTGACGACCAGCCGGTTTATGTCGCCGCCATACCAGGCTTCGCCGCCCCACTCGTAGGCATCGCGCCCATCCTTGACCTTCACCTCGGCGACGTTGAGGATCGCCATGAAGAAGTTCTGGCCGCCGTGATGCAGCGAGAGATGGTGACGCCCCATCGCCATCGCGGACGGTCCATAGATCGCATCTGCCGCGTAGTCGGTGGGCACCGGCGGAGCCGATCCCGAGCCCGCCGGCAGGTCCGTTCCCTCGGCCCCCAATCTCGCGGTCGGGGTGCAATGCCCCATCGCCGCGTGTTCCGGAGAACATGCAGCCGGCTGCGCGAGTTGTGGTGCCGGAATCGAGCAATGCCCCATCGCCGCATGCTCCGGTGTGCATGTCGACTGGATTGGCGGCACCGGTTGCGGTGTCGCGTGAACGGGCGAGGGAAGCGTACAGTGACCCATCGCGGCGTGTTCGGGGGTGCAGGCCGGTTGAGCCTGAAGCGCCGCCTCGGGAGCCGGGGGTGGCGCCACCGGGGCCGTGCAATGCCCCATCGCCGCGTGTTCCGGAGCGCACGCAGGCTGGCTCTGTCGGGTCGGTTCCGACTTTGCTGCGGGCAAAGGCTTGGGCAGCGTGCAATGGCCCATGGCGGCGTGTTCGGGCGTGCAGGTCAGCGCCGCCGGAGCGGGCTGCTTGGGCGCCGCGGACTGGTCCTGTCCGAGTGCAGGCACGCCGGCGAAGGCCGCCAGCGCAAGGAGCGGAAGTCTGTGGAGCGAGATCATCTTACGCGTCTCCATTGTCGGGACGCACGGTGACGACACGCATCATCCCGGCAGTCATGTGATAGAGATTGTGGCAGTGGAAGGCCCAGTCGCCCTGTGCGTCGAGGGTAACGTCGAAGGTCGCCGTGCCCCCCGGCTGAACGTTCACCGTGTGCTTGCGGGGGCTAAGGGCGCCGTGTCCGGTCACCAGCTCGAAGAAGTGGCCGTGGAGGTGGATGGGGTGCTGCATCATCGTGTCGTTGACCAGCCGCACGCGCACGCGCTCGTTATGGCGGAACGGGATCGGCTCGGCCGGCTCGCTCATCTTCACGCCGTCGAAGGACCACATGTAGCGTTCCATGTTGCCGGTAAGGTGGATGTCGAGCTGGCGCGACGGCGCGCGGACATCTGGATTGCGCTCGAGCGCCATGAGATCGCGGTAGGTCAGCACCCGATGGCCGACGTCTTCCAGGCCCGTCCCCGGATCGCCCATGCGGTCGACCGGCATCGGCGAGATTGTCTGCACGCCGGGGTTCTTGTCGACCTGCGGCGCGTTGGCGAAGTCCCGCATGCCCATCGAGCCGTGATCCATCGGAGCGGCGGCTTGGCCTGCTGACGCTGGCGCGGGTATCGAATGGCCCATCGCAGCGTGATCGACAGGGGTGGAGGCTGTGGCCGGGCTAGCGCTCGGGCCGTGCCCCATCGCCGCGTGATCCATACCCGGCATCCCAGCCGCTGCTGTTGCCGCCGCAGCGCCTGTCTCCTTCCAGCCGGTAAGCTTCCACAACTCGCCGGAGGCGTTCTGTCGGGCAGTCGGATCGACGCCGCGCGTCTTCGCAGGGGCAGTTGATCCACTGCCCATCGCGCCATGATCCATACCGCCATGTCCCATGCCGGAATGGTCCATGTCGCCCATGCCCATGTCCTTCATGGTGAGCAGCGGGCGCGGGCGCAGCGGCGGAACCGGCGCACTCATGCCCTCGCGCGGGGCAAGCGTGGCCCGGCCCAGGCCTGACCGGTCGCTCGCCTCGCTGACGAAACTGTAGGGCTGATCTTCGGGAGTGACGATGACGTCGTAGGTCTCCGCGGTGCCGATCTGGAACTCCTCTACGGTCACGGGCCGCACATTGAGGCCGTCGGCCTGCACGACCGTCATCGGGAGGCCGGGGATGCGGATGTTGAAAGTCGTCTGCGCCGAGGCGTTGATGACGCGGAGCCTTACCCGCTCACCTGGCGTGAACAGCCCGGTCCAGTTGTCGTAAGGTCCGAATCCGTTGATGGTGAACGCGTAGGTCGAGCCGGTGACGTCCGCGATGTCCGCCGCATCCATCCGCATTTGCGCCCATTCCCAGCGCTCCCGCGCGGTAAGGTCCTTACCGGCCATCAGGCCCGACAGCGTCATCCGCTGGCGGTTGAAATAGGGCCCGCCCATCTGCTTGAGCTTGCGGTAGATCGTCGCGCCCGCAAGCGGGCTGTGGTCCGACAGAACCAGCACATGCTCGCGGTCATAGGCCACCGGGTCGGGCCCGGCAGGATCGATCACGATCGGACCGTAGACGCCGTCCTCTTCCTGATAGGCGCTGTGGCTGTGGTACCAGTAGGTTCCCGCGTGGCTGAGATCGAACTCGTAGTCGAATGTCGAGCGCGGCATGATGCCGGGAAAGCTGACACCAGGAACACCGTCCATCTCGAACGGCACCAGGAGGCCGTGCCAGTGGATCGAGCTGTCTTCGTCGAGCGTGTTCTGCACGCGCAGGCGGACGCGCTGGCCTTCCTTCAGGCGGATCAGCGGTCCCGGCACGGTGCCGTTGATGCCGATCGCACGGCTGACTTTGCCGTCGACCTCGACGCTGACCTGACCGATGGCGAGCGCAATGTCGTTGCCGCTGACTGTCGGCAGCGGGCGCACCAGGCCTTTCGAGAGCGGCTGAGCCCAAGCGGGCAGAGCCTGCGCAAGGCCGAAACCTGCGCCGGAGACGGCGGCGGCGCGCAGCAGCGCACGCCGTCCGAGGACGAGTTCATTCATCGGGGATTCCTTGGCTCACCAACGTGACGACGATCTGCCGACGGACGCGAGGGCCCGTCGGCAGGTCAGTCGTGCCTAGTGGTTCGAGTGCCCACCGGCCGGGGCCGTAGGCGTCATGTCGTGGCCTGCATGCGGATCGGAAGAAGGCGCCTCAGTGCCGCTGGCCGGCTTCGCAATCTTGTCGCAGCACGCGCACTTCTCTTTCATCTTCTCGCAGCATTCCATTTTGGGCTTCTCCGCAGGAGCAGCCTGGGCGTGCGCGACGCCGGGAAGGGCGATCGCGAGCGCGACCGCAGTGATCAACTTGTTCATGTTTCGGTACTCCGTGAAATCGAAAAAGGACGATTTCACGCAAGTCTGGGAGGGGGCGTGGGCAGCTTTGCCAGGAACGCCCGATGCCCGCTCGATCGGAACTCGGCGAGGATGGGTACATGATAAGCGATCGGTTCGATCGCGGCCGCGCCGAGCGGGGCCAAGGCGGAACACATCGCGACACAGCACTGCGTCATCGCAGCGGGCTCGTCTTCGCTGCCGGAATCCTCGTCGCCGCAATGCCCTGACTGCGCCATCTCACGATGTTCCATAGGCATCGCCGCCATGGCCATGCCCGACTGCATCGCCAGAGGGGCGACGAGCATGGCCAGCGCTGCCAGGATGAGATGGAGACGACGGAGCATCAGGCATTTGTCCTAGGCTCGGGCGGAGCAGGGGTCAATTTTCTTGTGAGGTCGAAGGTACGCGCGTGCTTCCCGCGTTTGCCCTTATGCGCCCGGATCATCCCACGGACTCAAGGTCATCGAGGATGGGGCAATCGGGCATTTGGTCGCCGTGACACTCGGCGGCCAGACGCTCGAGCGATCGCCGCATCGAATCCAGCTGCCGAGACTTGGCCTTCAATTCGGCCGCACGGGCGAGAGCAAGTGCCTTGACTTCGGCACTGGCGCGGCTGCGATCCTGCCAGAGTCCCAGCAGCTGCCGAATTTCCTCGATACCGAACCCCAGATCGCGAGCCCGCCCGATGAAAGCGAGCGTGTGAACGTCTGTCCGATCATAGTCCCGGTATCCCGAATCTCTCCTTGGGGCAGCAGTGATCAAGCCCACCTTCTCGTAATGCCGGATCATTCGCTGGCTCACGCCGGACGCGCTGGAAGCTTCGCCGATCTTCACAAGTGGATGCTCCGCAAGCGCAGCGAATTGCCGATGACCGCCACCGAACTGAACGCCATCGCCGCACCTGCGATGATCGGACTCAGTAGGACGCCGAACCACGGGTACAGAACCCCGGCTGCGATGGGCACGCCGGCGGCGTTGAACACGAACGAGAAGAACAGGTTCTGCCGGATATTCGCCATGGTCGCGCGGCTGAGCTTGCGCGCGCGGACGATGCCCCGCAGATCGCCCTGCACCAGGGTGATCGCCGCGCTTTCCATCGCCACGTCGGTGCCCGTGCCCATCGCAATGCCGACATCGGCGGCTGCGAGAGCAGGAGCGTCGTTGATACCATCCCCCGCCATCGCCACACGCCGCCCTGCGCGACGAAGCTCCTCCACCTTCGCTTGCTTCTGCTGCGGAAGGACATCGGCCATCACCTCGTCGATCCCGACCCGGCGTGCGACCGCTTCGGCCGTCCGGCGATTGTCGCCGGTCATCATCACGACGTGGATGCCGCTCTGGCGGAGCTCCGCGACGGCCTCGGCAGCGCTGTCCTTGATCGGATCTGCCACCACCACGATGCCGGCCAGCCTCCCGTCGATAGCGACGAACATGACGCCCTCGCCTTCTGAACGATGCTGGTCCGCCTGGCTTTCGAGCGGGCTGATGTCCGCTCCGACCGTTTCAAGGAGCGCAGCGTTGCCCAACGCGACCCGGCGGCCATCCACCTGGCCGGTCACGCCCTTGCCCGTTACCGAGGCAAAATCGGCGCTCTCCGGCAATACGATCCCCCGGTCCTGTGCACCTTCGACGATCGCCGCAGCCAGTGGATGCTCGCTGCCCCGCTCCAGCGCCGCGGCGAGGCGGAGGATCTCGTTCTCGTCGAAGCCATCCGCCGGCTGGATTTTGACCAGCTTCGGCTTGCCGACCGTCAGGGTGCCGGTCTTGTCGACGACCAGCGTATCGATCCTTTCGGTAAGTTCGAGCGCTTCGGCGTTCTTGACCAATACTCCGGATGTCGCCCCCCGGCCGGTTCCCACCATGATCGACATCGGCGTCGCCAGACCCAGCGCACAGGGACACGCGATGATGAGGACCGCCACCGCATTGACCAGGGCGTGCGCGGCGCGCGGCTCAGGTCCGACGAAATTCCAGACGATGAAGGTAGCGATGGCGATCAGGACCACACCCGGGACGAACCAGCCGGAGACCCTGTCCGCAAGCGCCTGGATCGGTGCACGCGAACGCTGCGCGTCGGCCACCATGCGGACGATCTGCGAGAGCATGGTATCGCGTCCCACGCGATCGGCGCGCATGACCAGACCGCCGGTACCATTCACCGTGGCGCCGGTGACCCGGTCGCCTTCCCCCTTCTCGACCGGAACGGGCTCGCCGCTGATCATCGACTCATCGATCGAGCTCCTGCCCTCGACCACGATGCCGTCGACCGGCACCTTCTCGCCGGGTCGGATGCGCAGAAGATCGCCGACCTGGACGAGGTCCAGCTCGACGTCCTCGTCGTTACCGTCGGAGTTGACCTTGCGGGCTGTCTTGGGAGCCAGGCCGAGCAAGGCGCGGATCGCCTTTCCGGTGGCGGAGCGCGCGCGCAGCTCGAGAACCTGACCGAGCAGCACGAGCGTGGTGATGACGGCCGCGGCCTCGAAATAGACCGGCACCATGCCGCCCATCGTCCGGAGCGCTGGAGGAAAAATCTGTGGCGCGACGGTCGCGACCACGCTGTAGCCGAACGCGACCCCGACGCCGAGCCCGATCAGCGTGAACATATTGAGGTTGCGGGTCCGCAGCGACTGCCAGAACCGCTCGAAGAACGGCCAGCCGCCCCACAGGACGACCGGCGCCGCGAGCACCAGCTGCACCCATTGGGACATACGCATGGGCATTACTTCCCAGCCGACTAGCTCCATCAGGACGACCAGAACGACAAGCGGGACGCTGAACGCGGCGCTCACCCAGAAGCGCCGCGTCATGTCTATGAGTTCGGGGTTCGGGCCTTCCTTCAGCGTCGGCTCGAGGGGCTCCAACGCCATGCCGCAGATGGGGCAGGTGCCGGGACCGTCCTGGCGGATTTGGAGATGCATGGGGCAGGTCCAGATCGTGCCGGCGGGCACGTCCGACAGATCGGCCTTCGTAGCTCCCGAAGCCGCGCCGGAAAGGTAGCCCTCCGGATCGGCGCTGAACTTTGCCAGACAACTCGCACTGCAGAACCAGTAGGGCTTTCCGTCGAGCTCGAACCGGTGAGGGCTGGTTCGGCTATCCACCTTCATGCCGCAGACGGGGTCAGTCGTCATCCCGTGCTCGTGTCCGCCCTGCGGGGCCGCGCGCGAACCATGCGTGCAGTCGTGGTGATGATGGTTCTCGTGCATGTCCGGCTCCTTCAGAACGAATCGGTATGCGCGACCTTATGGTGTCTGACATCATGTCAGGGTCAAGCGCCAATGCTTTCAGCAAAAAGCTCGACAAACACATTCACGCGCTGGCGCTCTATTTCGCGTTCTAGAATTTCTGCCCGGAATGCCGCGTATGAGGCGTGGATGCCCTCTATGCTGGCGAGGCTGGCGACGTCGAAGGCGCTGGCTTCCTTGTTGAACCAGCGCTTGAGGGTTTCGACCTCATCTACGGCGATCGCCGGATAGCGCGACAGCAGGTCTTCGACATGGTCGAAGCGATCTGAGCCCTCAGGGACTCCGTTATGGGTAATTTCCATGATTCATCCTGATCTCGATATTTTGTGACTTCGCCCTCGGATGGGGCGAGCGATCAGGGATGAGCGGGAGGTGCGCGAGGTGACGCGTGAGGATTACGTGGAGGCGGCGTGGGTGGACCGGTCTGCCGGGGTGGGAACGATACCCCGCTCGGTGGTGGGGCGGCCGGCGCAAATTCGGTTTCTATGACAGTTGCGTTCAGCGGAGCGGACGAAGGTGCAGATGCCGACACCTCCGCGCTTTCGCTCCGGACCAGCACAGCTACGTCTTTCGAAGCGGCGCTGAATGCGGAGCCATCGTCGCGATCGAGGGGGAGCGCGCGGGCAGGTGTGGTCTGAAAAAGCACCACCCCCAGCATGATCGCCAGGACCAGCCTGAACTGGCTCGCAAAGAAACTGTGTTGGCCCATTTCAGCAATCACATGTTGGTCTGATCGGGTGGTACGTCAACGGGAAGATCGGCCGCACCGTCAGCAAAGGCTGGCAGGTCCAGATCTGGGCCGACGTTGTAGCTCGTCATTGACAGTGACCCCAGCGAATATCCCTCGATGAAGGACTGGGACCTGCCTTCCGCAGCTGCCAGGCCGGCGGTATAAAGCAGCGGAAGGTAGTGGTCGGGTGTCGGCACGGCCTTCGCAAAATCAGGATGCTCGCCTAGCTTCAGAATGTCAGACGGATCGTCGGCCATCTGGGCGCGTACGGCCTCGTCGAACCGCTGTGCCCAATCGGCTCCTGCGGTGGGCTGATTCCATTGCACCAGCCTAAGGTTATGGACGACGTTGCCGCTCGACAGGATGAGCACACCCTTATCGCGCAGAGTATTCAGCCGTGCGCCAAGCTCGAGGTGATAGGAGAACGGCTGCGAGGCGTTGATCGACAGCTGTAGAACCGGGACGTCCGCCTTGGGATAGAGGTGCGCCAGAACACTCCAGGTTCCGTGATCGAGGCCCCACTCTTCCTGGTCCAGCCCCACCCACTCCGGCTTGATCGCCTCGACGACTTCCTGCGCGACATCGGGGTCTCCCCTGGCGGGGTATTGAAAGTCGAACAGCGGCTGGGGAAAGCCGAAGAAGTCGTGGATCGTGCGTGGCCGGGCCATGGCGGTCACCGCGGTCGCCCCGATGTACCAGTGAGCCGATACGACCAGGATGGCGCGCGGGCGCGGCAATCGCTCGCCCAGCGCGCGCCAGGCCTGCGTGTATCCGTTGAGCTCAAGCGTGTTCATGGGGCTGCCATGGCCGATGAACAGGGCGGGCATCCTGTTCATTGGCCGACTCCCAGGGTGACCACCGCCATCAACACCGACAGACTAACCAAGGCGGCCGAAAACCAGGCCAAGTCCCACCTGTCGCTCTTATCCATGTGACGTCTCCTCACGGCTGACATTGCGATCGATCCATGCGGCGAACGCGTTGATGAAGGTCTGGAAGAAGGCCTCGGTGTCATTCGCGGCGAGATCGCCTTGGTCGTCGAACAGCGTGCCGGCGCCGCCGATATACGCCTCCGGCTGCTGTAGGACCGGCATGTCGAGGAACACCAGCGACTGGCGCAAGTGATGGTTGGCGCCAAAGCCGCCCACCGCTCCTTGCGACAGGCTCATCACCGCCGCCGGCTTTCCGGCAAACACGCTGGCGCCGTAGGGTCGCGATCCGACGTCGATGGCGTTCTTGAGCGCGCCGGGGACCGAGCGGTTGTATTCCGGCGTGACGAACAGCACGGCATCGCTTGCCTTGACCTGGGATCGGAAGCGCTCCCACGGGGCCGGGGCGCCGCCTGCCTCGACATCTTCGTCGTAGAGCGGCAGCTCGCCGATCTCGACGATTTCGAGTTCGACGCCGTCCGGCGCAAGCCCGGCCAGCGCGTGCGCTGCCTTGCGGTTGAGCGAATCCTTGCGGAGGCTGCCGACGATCACGGCTACTTTACGGGTCTGGGTCATTTGGATTTCTCCTGATTTGAGATGGGTGCCAGTGAGCGGAAGCGGGAGGGGGGACCTCCACCCACCGGCGGGCCGAGCATCACGCCAAAACGTCAGCGTGCGTCGACCAGAACCAATTCACTGTCTTCGAGCGCGGTCATCTCGATCCGCTCGAGCCCGGTGATAGCGGCGCCATCACGCGCGTTGACCTCCACCTCGCCGATGCGAACCTTTCCGGTCGCCGGCACAAGGTACAGGTGCCGGTGGGGCGCTGCCTCGTACGTCACGGTTTCGCCCGCCTTGACGGTCGCACCGAGCACGCGAGCCTGAGTGCGGATAGGCAAGCTGCCGCTGTCCCCTTCCATGCCGGACGCAAGGGTCACGAACTGTCCGTCCCGGTCATCCTTCGGAAAGGGCCGTGCGCCCCAGCTCGGCTGTCCGCCGCGTTCATCGGGAATGATCCAGATCTGGAAGATCTGCGTGGCCTCATCCTCGAGGTTGTATTCCGAATGAGTCACGCCGCTGCCCGCCGACATGACCTGCACGTCACCGGCTTCGGTGCGCCCGGTGTTGCCCAGGCTGTCCTGGTGGGTAATCGCGCCTTTCCGAACATAGGTGATGATTTCCATGTCGCGGTGGGGGTGCGGCGGGAACCCGGATTTGGGCGCGATGGTGTCGTCGTTCCACACCCGCAGCTGGCCCCAGTTGGTCCGCGCAGGATCGTGGTAGTCGGCGAACGCGAAGTGGTGGCGGGCGTCGAGCCAGCCATGATCAGCCGCGCCGAGACCCGCAAACGGTCGAACTTCTATCATCGTCATTCTCCTGAATGTCTTGTCGAAGCCGATATGGGCCTTGCGGCCATTCAGGATAAGCGGGATAAAGTGGTTCGAAATGATCAGGAAAGTCGAACAATGGACGTTGGAAGCCCGACCGTCGACCAGCTCAGGATTTTCCTCGCGGTAGCTGAACACGGCAGCTTCAATCAGGCCGCCAAGAAGCTGGGCCGCGCTCTATCGGTGGTCAGTTACGGCATCGCGGCACTGGAGCTTCAGCTTGGCGTGAAGGTGTTCGATCGTGAAGGCTCACGGCGTCCCCAACTGACCGATGCTGGGCGCGCGCTGCTCGCGGACGCGCGGGCGGTCATCGATGAGGTCGACGGGATGATGGCGCGAGCGCGCAGCGTCCGGCAGGGGCTTGAGACCGAGCTTGCGCTGGCGGTCGACGTGATGGTGCCGAGCGCCACCATCGCGGCCGTGCTCCATGATTTCCAGACGACCTTTCCGACCGTGGACTTGCGCCTTCACGTGGAGGCGCTGGGGGCCGTCGCCGCGCTCGTGCTCGATCAGCGAGCCGATTTGGCAGTGGCTGGGCCGGACATCACCGATCTGCCGGAGCTTCAACGCGCCGTGATCGGCAGCGTTGCACTTGTGCCGGTGGCTTCGCCTGGCCACCCACTGGCACGGCTCGAGCGGGTGCCGCCGGGTGAAGCCCGCCGCCACCTCCAGCTCGTGCTGACCGACCGCTCGAAGCTGACCGAAGGAAAGGAGTTTTCGGTCATCAGTCCGCGAACCTGGCGGCTTGCCGATCTGGGCGCAAAGCACGCCTTGCTTCTGGAAGGTGTGGGCTGGGGCAACATGCCCCTTCACGTTGTGTCCGACGAGATCAGCCAGGGTCGGCTGGTCAAACTCGATCTGCCGGAGAATCCGCCGCTGGAATATGTGCTTCACGCGTTGTGGCGGAAAGATAGCCGACCAGGGCCGGCGGCGTCCTGGATGCTGGATGCGCTCGCAGAGCGACTGCAGTGCTAGCGTATGCTTTTTTACCGAACTACCACGCCGATGTTTAGCGGCCGAAAGAATGTCAGCAGCAGGCCTAGGCGCGCGCTTCCTGCCGTTCGTACCAGCCGCGCGACCGCTTCACGATAGCGACCACGGAGAGCATCACCGGCACCTCCACCAGCACTCCGACGACCGTGGCAAGGGCTGCGCCCGAGTTGATGCCGAATAGCGAAATGGCGGCGGCGACGGCGAGTTCGAAGAAGTTCGAAGCGCCAATCAGCGCCGCCGGGGCGGCGACGCACCAGGCCACACCGAACTTCCGGCTCAGCCAGTAGGCCAGCCCGGCGTTGAAATAGACTTGGATCAGGATCGGCACGGCGAGGAGCACGATGACCAGCGGCTGGGCCAGGATCTGCTCACCCTGGAAGCCGAACAGCAAGACAAGCGTCGTCAGCAGTGAGACGAGCGAGAGCGGCCCAAGCACACCAAGCAATCTGTCGAGCGCAAGCTGGCCGCCCGTTGCCAGCACGCGGCTGCGCATCAGCTGCGCGATCACCACCGGGATCAAGATGTAGAGCACAACCGAGAGCATCAGCGTGTCCCAGGGCACGGTTATCGAGGCCACGCCCAGCAGCAGCCCGACAATGGGCGCGAAGGCGAACACCATGATGAGATCGTTCAGCGCGACCTGGCTGAGCGTGTAATTGGGCTCCCCTTCGCAAAGATTTGACCAGACGAAGACCATCGCCGTGCACGGCGCGGCGGCCAGGATAATGAGGCCGGCGATATAGGAGGATATCTCGCCTGCGGGCAGGAGCGGAGCGAAGAGCCAGCCGATGAAGAAGGTGCCCAGCGCCGCCATCGAGAACGGCTTCACTCCCCAATTGATAAACAGGGTGATTCCGACGCCTTTCCAATGCTGACGAACCGATCCAAGCGCCCCGAAATCGATCTTGAGCAGCATCGGGATGATCATCAGCCAGATCAGCACCGCTACGGGCAGGTTGACCCGGGCGATCTCGGCGGCGGCTATCGCCGCGAAGGCGCCGGGAATCGCTGCCCCGAGCCCGATACCCACCGCAATGCACAGCAGCACCCAAACGGACAGATAGCGCTCGAAAGACGACATTGCGGGCCGTGTCCCCGCCTCCGCATCAGCCATTTGCTGGCACCACTTCGCCGTCTTCCTTCACGAAATCCGCGTCGAGTGTCCGATCGAGGACCGAAAGGACTTCTTCGGACGGCCGGCAGAGCCTTGTCCCCTTCGGACCCACCACGATCGGGCGGTTGATCAGGATTGGATGCTCCATCATCGCGTCGATGAGTTGTTTGTCGGTGAGCGAGAGGTCGCCCAGACCAAGCTCCGCGTAGGGTGTTCCTTTCTGCCGAAGCAGGTCGCGCGGAGTGATGCCCATGCGCTGAATGAGCGAGGCCAGTTCTTCCCGGCTTGGCGGGGTGTCCAAATAGTGAATCACCTCGGGCTCGAGCCCCGTTGCGCGGACCAGCGCCAGGGTGTTGCGGGATGTTCCACAGGCCGGGTTGTGGTAGATCGTGACGCTCATCCGCAGCAGCTCGCGGTCGGCGCCGGCATAGCCGGAGCGCAGCATGCGTCCTCGGCGGCATTGGCGGAAAGAGCCGCCAGCGCGGGGCTATCGCCGTAGACTGTGGCCTCACCACTGGTTAGAAACGCTTCCCAGACGATGCCGTCCGGATCGGCAATCCAGCTCTTTTCCGACTTGGCGTAGCAACAGGTGGTCGCGCCTTCCTCCAGGACGGGACGATCGGCTGCCCTGAGCCGATCGTAGACCTCGGTCAGTTCCTCGCCGCTTTCGACCTGAATACCGAGATGCTCGATGCCTTTGGCAGCGTGGTTGCCCGAGGAGATCGCGAAATTGACGCGGGGGTCCTCCAGCATCCACTTGGCATAATCATCCTTCGTCACGGTCGGCTCCGCCGCAAACAGGGTCGAGTAGAACCCGATGGACGTGCTCAGATCGGTGACGCCGACGTGGACATGCAGACGCTTCATGCGGAAATCCTTTCCTGAGGCTGCGCGGCATCCTCGCCGCATTGTGCCGCCGGCGCGCAGGCCGCACCGCCGCAGCAATTCTCCATGAGGTAGCCGACCAGCGCGTTCATCGCTGCATAGTCGGCTGTGTAGATGAGCGAGCGTCCCTGCCGCCGCTGCTGAATCAGCTCTGCGCGCGTAAGGTGCGCCAGATGGAACGACAGGGACGAGTTGGGGACGCCGAGCGTCTCGGCAATGGCGCCCGCGGGCATACCGTCATCGCCGGCCTGAACCAGTAAGCGAAACAGTGCTAGGCGATGCTCCTGCGCAAGGGCGCCAAGCGCCTCGACGGCAGCAGTTGAAGTCATTTCCATGACAATCGAAATATCGCCGGTGATCTTGCTGGTCAAGGTATATTTCGACCAATCTCGAAACGAGTGTGCGTTTGCTCACTTTGATGCCATGGGTCACGTTGTCCACTAAGGGTGGAAAGCGGCTATTATCGATCGCCTGCACAAGGGTCCAAAAGTGGGTGCTGAGTCCCTAAAAAGGCATCGAACCAATAACTTATTGGTCATTTGCGGGCTTTTTCCGGGCCTTTTGCCACAGCCACATCATCCAAGCCTTTGTAGTTACAGGTCGAAAAATGTCGAATTAGATGCCTCTTCTGACCATCGCGTCGAACGTGTGGGGACAGCTGTGGGGACGCTTTAGGGGTGATCGAAGAAAAATAAGTGCAAACAATTACATAGCCCGATGTCGGAGCTGACACCCTCTCCGCCAGCCACCCCCAGCACTAGTCTCCGATTACTGGGTCTCCGCGAACCGCGGCGGAACAGGCGGCTTTGCGCGCCCCTTTCGGTAACAGTTGCACCTTTCGGTGGCCGTCTCCACCGATATCAGGGCCGTTTCGTCGCGCCTGTCTCCGCGCCGATCGCCATCGGTACGGTTTCCCTGTTAAACAGGGAGGAACAGGGAAAAATGCAAATTTTGACCAGAAAACAGGCCGATTTGGGCCGATCCTGCGACTTGCGGCCTAAGAAAACCACGCAATTACCACGACTTGCGAGGCCGAGGGTGCCCTTTCCCTGTTATTCGCCGGAACAGGGTATTTAATCGCCCGTAACAGGGAGCGTATTCGCCAATAACAGGCTAATTGATCGTGATAACAGGGTGGCTCAAATGTCTGGCCAACCGAGCACTTCGCGCTGCTTGTCCCAAACGAGCGGGACCTCGCTGCCAAGGAAAGCCTCGAGGATGAGTGCAGGCGGCTGGCGGCCTGCAAGGATGTCGCGCTGGAGGTCGGGCGCGAGGAATGCGAGCCGCAGGATCTTGCGCTCGTAGGCGGTGCGCGGGGCCTCATCGACCAGCGGCAACCCGCTGCGGTCGCGCCGGATGAACCTGTGCGCTTTCCGCAGAGCGGCAATGAGCACCGGATCGATCCGCACCTGCGTGCGGTTGCCGGCAACGACCATCCGCCGGCCACCGCGCAAGGGGAGGGCGATACCGAGCTGGACGATCGTGCGTCGCCGCGTTGCGCGCACGATGGTCTCGCCCTCGACCAGGTTCACGGTGATATCGGCGACCTTGTCGCCTGCCAGCGTGACAAGCAGTCCATCGGCGTTGAGCCGCACGGTCTCGAGGGTTGCGAGCGGCTCGTTACAGGCAGGCATCCACCGTTCGATACAAGCCTCGAGCAGGACCTCGATCTCGCGCGCTGGCAACCGCCGCACGGTGTCATCCTCTTCGATCTTGCCGCCTTGCTGTAGCGAGGCCGAGACGTAGTACCGATAGCTTCTCCCCGATCGCCCGCGCGAGAACGTCGGGCTCATGGGTTCGCCCGCAGCATCGAACAGCTTGCCGGTGAGAGGGGCGAGGATCGTGCGTTGCTCGCCCCTGGCGCCATGCCGCCGGGCGTTGGCATCGAGCGAGCGCTGGACGGCATCGAACAGGTCGGCATCCACGATCGCGTCGTGCTCACCATCGTGGACCGCGTCGCGGTGAACGATCTGACCCAGGTAGATGCGGTTGCGCATGAGGTGGAACAGCGCCCCGCGGCTGAACGAGGTCCCGCCCATCTCCTTGCCGCGCTGTGTACGGTATCGCTTCGATACGACGTTCGTCCCGGTCAACTCGCGCTGCAGTGCATGGACCGATCCCAGTTCGACATAGCGAGCGAATATATGCCGCACGGTCGCGGCCTCGGCGTCGTTGACCCGCAGCTTGCGCGAACCGGCTTCCGGAAGATCGTATCCCAGCGGCGGGACGCCGCCCATCCACATGCCCTTGGCCTTTGAGGCAGCGATCTTGTCGCGGATGCGCTCGCCGGTGACCTCGCGCTCGAACTGCGCGAAGCTGAGTAGGACGTTCAAGGTCAGCCGCCCCATCGACGAGGTGGTGTTGAACGCCTGCGTGACCGAGACGAAGCTGACCTCGCGCTTGTTAAACGCTTCGACGATGCGGGCGAAGTCGGCGAGGCTGCGGGTGAGCCGGTCGATCTTGTAAACCACCACGACGTCGACCCGTCCCGCCTCGACGTCGGCAAGGAGGCGCTGGAGTCCGGGCCGCTCCATCGAGCCGCCCGAGAACCCACCGTCGTCGTAGCGTGCCAAGAGCAGCTTCCAGCCCTCGTGGCTCTGACTCGCGACGTAGGCCTCTCCAGCCTCGCGCTGGGCATCGAGCGAGTTGAACGACTGGTCGAGACCCTCGTCCGAGCTCTTGCGCGTGTAGATCGCGCAGCGCAGCGTCTTGGCGCTCACGATGCGTCTCGCAGCCCGAAGAAGCGCGGCCCGTTCCACTTCGAGCCCGCGATCGCGGTTGCGGCTGCCGACAGGCTCGGGAACAACCGGTCCTCGAAGCGAAAGCCCGCTTCCTCGACCACGACCTCGATGGTCCGGCCGTTCCACTTACGTGTGAGCCGGGCACCGATCCCGAGATGCTGGCCCTCGGGTGCAGCGGCGCCGGTCCGCGCCAGGGCCTTGCGTGTATCGGCTTCCAGCCCGCCATACGCCTCGGCCTGCACGCGCCAGGCGAGTAGCTGACGCATGATCGGCACCGAGCGAAGCCGGGGAAGAGCGCCGTAGCGCCGCCTCCACTCGGCGCGCAGCTGCTCGAGATCCATGCCGCCGATCGCGACCACGACATGTGCGACATCGCGGCTCATGCTGGCTTGCTCGCCCGGTAGCGGCGCACGCCATCGACCTTCTCCGAGGTGATCACAAGGCCGTGCTTTTTCTTGAGCGCGCCGGCCATCGCTCCGCGGACCGAATGCTGCTGCCAGCCGGTAGCTTCGACCAACGCCGCGATGGTCGTCCCGCCTTCTTCGGTCAGGAGACGTTCGAGCACGTCGAGGCGGGAAGGTGCCATGGCAGTAGGAGCTGCGTTCGCCGCGTCAGTGCTTTGCGGCTCGCGCGCCATGCGCCGCTTGCGGGCGGACGACGACATATTGCTGGTCATTGAGGTTCTCCGGTTATGCGCTGCGGCCGGAACTGGCCGCCGCTACCGGCGCGAGCCCGGCGAGCCGGGCGTGGACGCAGCAATGCTCAGGTCACGCCGACAGTCCAGTCGAAACCTTGATCCACCGCGTTATCCCCAAGGGGTCATTTGTTCAGCCTTACGAGATGAGGTTTGTTCCAGTATTGTTCTCGCATGACTGAATCAGCACCAATGGCAGATCCGTCTGCTCATCGCCCGCTCGAAGTGGTGTACAAGCCGCTCGCGAGCCTGACCCCCGACCCACGGAATGCGCGTACGCATCCCAAGCGGCAGATCGAGCAGATCGTCCGGTCGATCGCTGCGTTCGGGTTTACCAACCCGGTATTGGCTGACGAGGAGGGGAACCTTATCGCCGGGCACGGCCGCTTGCGGGCGGCAAAGGAGATGGGCCTCGCCGAGGTCCCCGTGATTGAACTTGCCGGGCTCAGCGAAGCCCAGAAGAAAGCACTGCGCCTCGCCGACAACAAGATCGCGCTCAACGCAGGCTGGGATCTCGAAGTCCTCAAGCTCGAGCTCGCCGATCTCTCGCTTCCCGCGATAGACATCGACCTGTCACTCACTGGGTTCAGCGCGGGCGAGATCGACGTCGTGCTGGGCGATACACCCGACCCGGACGACGAGGTCATCCCGGCGGTGCCGGATGTGACCCGCGTCCGGCCCGGCGACATCTGGCAACTCGGCGAGCACCGGGTCGCCTGCGGCGATGGACGCGAGCGCGAGTTCCTCGCCCGGCTTGTCGGCGAGGGCGAGCGGATCGACTGCGCGTTCCTCGATCCGCCATACAACGTGAAGATCAACGGCCATGCGAATGCAAAAGGTCGGCACCGTGAGTTCGCCATGGCCTCGGGCGAGATGACGGAAAGTGAGTTCCGTACCTTTCTCACCGATACGCTCGGATCCTGCGCCTCGGTATCGCGCAACGGGGCGGTCCACTTCGTCTGTATGGACTGGCGCCACATGCACGACGTCACCGCTTCGGTCGCCGGCGTCTACTCAGACCTCCTCAACATCTGCGTCTGGAACAAGAGCAACGCGGGGATGGGCTCGCTCTACCGCTCGAAGCACGAGATGGTCTTCGTCTACAAGGTCGGCGATGCGCCGCACACCAACGCCGTCGAGCTTGGCAAGCACGGACGCAACCGCACCAACGTGTGGGATTATCCGAGCGTCAACTCGATGCGCGGCAGCCGGCGCGAGGACCTTGCGCTCCATCCCACGGTCAAGCCGGTCGCCATGGTCGCTGACGCGATCTGCGACGTCATCCGGCAGGGCGAGCTCGTGCTCGATATCTTTCTCGGCTCGGGCACAACTCTCATCGCAGCCGAGCGGGTGGGACGCCGGTTCCGCGGGCTCGACATCGACCCGGCCTATGTCGATCTCGCGATGAGCCGCTGGTCCGAGATCACCGGCAAGGAGCCGCAGCTCCTCCACCGCGAAACCTTCGACGAGGCGGCATGAGCCGGGGCGGTGACACGCGGTTCGAGAAGGGCCGCTCGGGCAATCCCGCCGGGCGCCCGAAGAAGCGGCGGCCGCACGTCTCTGCGTTCGACATCGTGTTCGACAAGACCCTCACCGTTACCCAGGGTGGCCGGACACGTGAACTGACGATCGAGGAGGCGCTCGAACTGCAGACCTACCAGGCCGCGCTCAACGGCAGCAGGATGGCGATCCGCAAGGTGCTCCGGATGATCGAGAAGCGCGAGGTGGCACTGGCGAAAAAGGCACCTCCCCGTGCCGGTCCGATCAAGGTCGAACTGCATCACAGTTCCGACAACGCCAACGAGGCGCTACGCATCCTGGGGATCGCGGACGATGATCCTGGCTTCGGCGGCCAGCGCTTGAAGATACACGCCTGGGCCACCCAAGCGGCGCTGAGCCGTCCGGGCCGTCGCAAGTTCTTTGAGAAGGATGTCCAGGACATCAGGTTCTTTACCTTCGATCCTGAAACGCTTCGCTGGCCGCGGGGAAGCCTCGCATGACAACCGAGGCCGAAGATGCGGTGGGATATGGCAAGCCGCCATCCGCGTCCCGCTTCCGCAAGGGCCAGTCCGGCAACCCAAAAGGCCGCCCCCGAAACCGCACCCGGGACATCCCGCATGATGCGATCCTGGGCCAAATGGTCACGATACGTGAGGATGGACGCGAGCGCCGCGTAACCGCAGCTGAAGCCTTCCTGCTTCAGCTTACCCAGAAAGGGCTGGCGGGAGACAGCGCGGCCGCAAGGTCATCGCTCGAGGCCATCGAGAAGGCCCGGGCTGCGCGGGGAGAGGATCAGCAAAGCATCAAGGTCATCATCATGAAGTCGGTCGGCAGCGGGGCAGATGCTATCCTCGCAAAGCTTGACCTCGCTCGACTGAAATACCCGACCGACGAGAAGCGAGTGCGCTGGGAGATCAGTCCCTGGGTGGTCGAAGCTGCTCTTGCTCGCTTCGGCAGTCGCCGGCTGTCGCTCGACGAGCAGCGCGAGGTGTTCGCTAATACGCGGACGCCCAGCAAGGTTAGGTGGCCAGAGTGGTGGTCTTATCGTCCGTAGGAGGCACGTCTGCTTTGCGCCCTCAAGGCGGTCGTTCGCGCTGTACACCTAGGATCCCGTAACCAGCCCCATCAGACGTGTGCGAGTAGCCCTGCTGACAGGCAGTCGCTGATCGCCTGCTCAATCATGGCGACACCATCCTGGATCTCTCGCTCCGACACGGTAAGCGGCGGGGCCATGCGCATGACGCCGCCCATCCCGGGCAACTGGACTATGTTCACGTTGAGACCGAGATCGAGGCAGCGGCGGGAGACGGCGGCTCCGAACTCCGCGGCTGGTTTCTTGCTTGCCCGATCCTGCACGAACTCGATGCCGGCGAGCAGACCGCGTCCGCGAACGTCGCCGACGCATTCGTAATGATCTTGCAGGCCGCGCAAGCGCGCGTTGAGCAACGCTCCCAACTCGGCCGCGCGGGCGGTCAAGCGGTCCCGCAGGATGATCTCGATTGCGGTGAGCCCGATCCGTGCAGGGAACGGGTCGGACACGTGGGTGGTGTAGAAAAGGAACCCGCGCTCGGCGAGGACCTGTTCGACATCGGGCGAGGTGACCGTGGCCGCCAGCGGCAGCCCGGCCCCGAGGGTTTTCGACAGAGTGATGATGTCCGGTGTGATGCCGTGATGCTCGCTCGCGAACATCGCGCCGGTCCGCCCGAGGCCGGTTTGCGCTTCGTCGACGATCAGCAGCATGCCGCGCTCGCGGCACTTCTCGTGCAGCCGGGCGAGGTAGCCGGCGGGGGGTTCGATCAGGCCGCCCGAGCTCAGGATCGGCTCGACGATCGCGGCTGCCAAGGCGCCGGTCGATTGGCGGTCGATCATGTCGAACCCGTGGTCGAGCATGGCGAACTCGTAATCGTCGCCCGCCCACTCGGGCCGGCGGTAGACGTAGGGAGTGGGGATCGCCATCATCCCGGGAGCCTGCGGGCCGTAGCCCTTGCGCTGGGCCGAGAACGTCAGCGGGAAGGCAGTGCCCGTCATCCCGTGCCAGGCAAGATCGAACGCCGCGACCTCGTGCCCGCCGGTGTAGAGCTTGGCCATGCGGATGGCGGCCTCGTTGGACTCCGCGCCGGTGCTGAGCAGGATCGCCTTGCTCAGTTCTGGGCCCAGCAAGTCTGCCAGCACTTCGGCCAGTTTCACCACCGGACTCGACAGGAAGCCGGAGAACAGGTGCACCGGCTCGTCGGCCGCCGTCTTCATGGTAGCGACGATCTCGGGATGCGCGTGACCGAGGATCGCGCTCATCTGCCCTGAAGTGAAGTCGAGCAGCGCGCGGCCATTCTCGTCATAGACGTAGCTGCCCGATGCCCGCTCGATGAGTTGGGGCAGGAAGCTGCCGCCATAGCGAACCAGGTTGCGCGTCAGGTCGTTGGCGCTCAGCCCCTGTTTAGGAAAACTGGTGCTGCCGCGCGCGAGTTCCGGCTTGTCGCTGACGGTCATGAGCGTAAAAGTCTCCTGCATTCTCGCCTTTAAGCAAGCCGCCGGAGGGGCCCGCAAATGACTAATCTTGGGGCTGAGGGCGACAAGTTCTAATGCCGCGCGAGCTGCCCAATCTCGATTGGCTGCGTGTGTTCGCGGCCACTGCGGCGACCGAAAGCTTTGCCCTTGCGGCGAACGAACTGGGTGTGACCCCGGGGGCTGTGAGCCAGCGGATCAAGTCGCTCGAGGCGTTTCTCGGCGTCGAGCTGTTCCAGCGCTATCCGCAAGGGGTTCGGCTGAGCGAGGCGGGCCGGCGGTACGCGCAGAAAGTGCACTACCCGCTCGACCAACTGCTGCAGGCGACGCGCGAAGTGACTTCGGCCGAAACCATCAAGACCGTGCGCCTCACTGTCCTGCCCGCGCTGGCGCAATTGTGGCTCGGCCCCCGGATCGACGAGTTTCACCAGCGACACGAGAGCGCGACGCTGGAAATCTGGGCCGACCCGGTGGTGATCGACATGCGCACGTCGAACTTCGACATCGCGCTGCGTTACGCCAATCCGCCATTTCCGGGCTGCGAGTATCAGCCGCTGTTGCTGGACGAGATGGTGCCCGTCGCCGCACCCGCGCTGCTGGAGCGGAGCGGGCGCGACGCGAACGGGCTGCCTGCGGACGCGCCGCTGATGGCCGATACCTATTGGGGCGACGATTTCGACGACTGGCTGCGCTTCACCGGCACGCCCCGCCCGGCCGGGCTGAAGACACGCACGTTCTCGCTCTATTCGATGGTGATCGAGGCGACCCTGGCGGGGCGCGGCTTCATGATGGGCCACACATCGCTGATCTCGGACCTCGTCGCCGAAGGGAAGCTGGTTCCACTGTCGAGCCAGCGGCTGCGCACGAAGAATCAGTTTCACCTGCTCACCCGAACGGGCGGTCCGCTCAGCGATTCGGCGCAAGCTTTCATCGACTGGGTGCACGAGCAATCGCGCGAGACCGAGGCGACCGCCGCCCGGATGCTCGGCTAGGCTCAGTTCCCGACCTTGATCGGGGTGCCGATCGTGTCCGCCGCGATCTCCGCCTGCGAGAATGGAAAACGGCGCAGTTTCTTCTGCGAGAAGGCGCGGGTCTGATCGGCGAAGTGGGGCGAGGCCGGGTCGGTCGATTGCGAGAACGTCAGCACCGCGTCCGCCACCGGGCCCCTGTCGTCCCAGGTGACCGACTGGATGTAGCTGCTGCCAAAGATCACGTTGATGCCGCCCGGCACCGGCACGCCGCCCATGTTGTTGAGCACGCCCCAATTCGCGCCCGAAATCGGGATGCGCTCCTCGCCACGCTGGGCGAACTGGATTTCCCCGAGCGGCGCGTCGAGGGGGATGCCGAAGCTCTTGAGTAGACTGCTCGCCATCGTCAGGTCGGCGAGCAAGGCATCGCCGGCGGCGCCCTCGGTCACGAATTCCGCGGGAGTGCCGACTACGTTGGCGGGATCGAACGGTACCTTCCAGATGTTCGGGCGCTTGCCGACCATCGACCAGAAGAATGTCGCCAGCAGCGCTCCGCGGCTGTCGAGTTCGGACTTGCCGTCCCAAGCTGCGATCGCCGCGCAAGCGTCGGCCGGCGCGGCGGGCCGCGCGCACACTTCGGCGGTCGCAGGCTTGACGAAGCGCGCGACGAACACCTTGTTACCCAGCATCGTCTGGGCGGCGGTGCCGATGTCGAACTTGCCCGACTTCAGGACCGCCTCGATCTCTTCGATCCCGGAGCGGGTGCGCATGTCGGGAAGTTGGCCGGGATCGACGCCGAGCATCGGCCCTCGCTCGACGGGCGGCAGTGCCGGGTTGGTCCAGCGATAGCTGTCGTTTGAGTTTTGCACATAGTCGCGGCGAACTTGCGTCGTCATCTCTGCACCAGGTAGCAGGCCCGGCACGGGTGTCCCGGCGGCCTTCGTCCAAGCACACTCCGAGCGGCTGCCGTCGATCTCGTAGAGCGGCGCGTAGAGCGTCGGCAGCTTCGGGCCGATCGCGCCGCATGAGGCGAACTTCTCCGCCGGGAGATTCGGCGCAGGGGTGATGTCGGCGAACATCGCGTTGCCGGAACGGTCGGCGGCGATCGTGTTCACGAAGCCGGCACCCATGTGATGAATGAGGGCGGAGCGCACGTCGGCGACGGTCTTGGCGCGGCCCATGCCGATGTAGGTGTCGGCGCCGCGGATGTTGCCGGCGTTGGCATCCATTACCGCGTAGGCGCGCTCACCGGTCCAGGCGTAGGGCGATCCCGGAAGCGAGGCGACCGGGCCGTAGCGGGTGGAATAGACCGTGCGCGTGACCGGCGCGCCGTCCTTAGTCTCGATGGTCAGGTCGCGGCGGGTCATCGCCTCGCGTTGGCCGTCGACCAGATATGCGGTTGGATCGGTCGGATCGAGCTTCAGCCGCGCCAGCGTCATGTGCACGGCAGTGTCGACGGTGTGGGTCCAGGCGACATCGCGATTGAAGCCGATGCCGACATACGGCTGGCCCATGATCGTCGCGCCGGCGACGTCGAACTTGCCCGGGATCGTCTGCTGGATCTCGTAGAAGCGATAGGGGCCGGCCCACGGGAAATGCGGGTTGGCGACCACCAGGCCGCGTCCGTTGGTGGTCGCGTCTCCCCCGAAGGCCCAGCCGTTGCTGCCGAGGCGCAGCGGAGAATCGGCAAAGGGCGAGGGCACCGCGGTGGATATGTCGTTCGCGCTGGTCTTGGTGGCTCTAGGTGGGGCGGCAGTGGCGATTTGCGTGGCGAGGCCCGACGACGACGCGAACAGCGCGAAGCCGTTGATCCAGCGCAGCAGGTTGTTGCGCGTGATCGGCCGCACCCACGCCTGGCCGGCGCATTCCTTGGGTAGCTTGCCGGCATTGTCGACGAGGAAGCGGTTGTAGCCAGCGACGAACCCGTCGATCAGCTGGCGCCCTTCGGGGCTAAGCCGGGCGAAGTCCGCCTGGAGCCGCTCGTCGGTCACGACGGTGCGGTAGAACACGTCGCTGTCCACGTTCTTGGCCGGCCAGACCGCGATCTGCGTCGGCTGGTCCGCGCCGAGGAACTTCGAGCGCTCGCCGGCGGCGGTGAGGTAGGCGTCGGCGAGCAGGCAGATGTTGTCCTGCGCCTGCGCATAGGCGCCGCCGAAGCCGAGACCGGCGAAGTCCTTCGCCTTGATGTGCGGGATGCCGAAGGTGGTGCGGGTGATCGTCGCCTTGGGGCGCGATGCGGCCTGCGCGGGCAATGCGCCGACTGCCATCGCGGTAAATGCGATACCGGCAAGAAGCTTGGCCGTGTTCATTTCGCTGCCCCTTCGTCTATTGTTGCAATTGCCGCCTTGGCCGCAGCCTCATCTTGCTGCGGGGTGCCGCCGCTGACCCCGACGCCGGCGATGACCTTGTCGCCTCGCATGACCGGCACGCCGCCACCGATCGCGCTGAGGCCCGGGACCGACAGGTACGAGGTCCTGCCGCCCTCCACCGCCTGCTCGATCGCCGAGGTCGGCGCGCCGAGCGCGGCGGCCGTGACCGCCTTCTGCTCGGCCACATCGAGGTTCATGAACGAGGTACCGTCCATCCGCAGCGCGAGGAGCGTGCGGCCTTCGGCATTGACGACCACGATCGATACCGGGCGACCATCCGCGCTCGCCGCGCGCACCGCCTCGCTCCCGATCTGCATCGCCTGGTCAAAGGTAAGTTCCTGCGCGCTCGCCGGAGCGGCGGAAAGCAGTGCCGCAATGGACAGGATTGGCGCACTTAGTTTCATCTGGCGGACCTCAGTTGAATTCGGCGTTCTTCGCTTTCGGCTCGGGCTGGGAGCCCGGGAGCGGCTTGGCGAGGTAGGCGTGGATGTCGGCGGCGTCGCGCGGGCTCAGCACGTCCTTGAACGAGGCCATACCGGCCGGCGCGTACAGTCCGTCCAGCACGATGTCGTTGAACACCGCGTGGGTTTCCGGGCCCATCTTCCACAAGTCCGGGTAGCCGCTCGGGAAGTCCGCCCCGCCGTGGCAGCGCGCGCAGTTGCGGTTGAACAACTGCTCGCCTCGCGCGACCTGCGCCGCGGTGCCACGGAATTGCGCGGGCGCGGGCGCCAACGGCATTGCGGTGCGTAGCGGCGGCAGCGCGGGCTGCGCGGCGGCGCCGATCTTGAATACCAGCAAGCGCGAAGTGTTTTCGCGCTTCTCGGCCGCCCACCCGGGCAAGTACGCCGCGTTCATCGCGCCGCCGAAACCGGCGGGCACCGCGAGATACTGCTCGCCGTCGATCTCGTAGCTCATCGGCGCGGCCATGATCCCGGTGCCGACCTCGATGCGCCGCAGAACCTTGCCGCTGCGACCGTTATAGACTGTCAGGAATCCATCGGCGGAACCCTGCACGACAAGGCCGGTAGCGGTTGTCATCACCCCGCCGCTCCAAAACGGCATCGCGCGCGAGGTCCACACGACCTTGCCCTTGGCAGGGTCCCAGGCCTTCAGCACTTGCTCGAACTTGGGCTTCGGTTGGCCCGGATAGTCGGGCACTTTCTCACCGAACAGCGACATTACGCCCGGGAGCGAGGTGGTCGAGCCCTGCACCGGCGAATAGGGCTGGTTGTTGTCGGGCGTCGAGATGAAGGTCATGGGCGCTTCGAGCACCGGCATGTAAACGAGGCCGGTGCCGGGGTTGAAGGCCATCGGCGGCCAGTTGTGCCCGCCCGCTTCTGAGGGCCACACCAGCTTCTCGCCATTCTTGAAGTCGCCCTGCTCGCTGAACACCGGCCGGCCCGTCTTGAGGTCGACGCGGTCGGCCCAAGTCACCGTGGTGTACTTCTCCGCCGAGAGCAGCTCGCCCGTCACCCGGTCGAGCACGTAGAAGAACCCGTTCTTGGGCGCCTGCATCAGCACCTTGCGCGTGCGCCCGCCGAACTCGATGTCGGCGAGGATCATGTTCTGGGTCGCGGTGTAGTCCCAACTGTCCTTGGGCGTGGTCTGGTAGTGCCACTTCTTGCGGCCGGTGTTCGCGTCGAGTGCCAGAATCGAGGAGACGTAGAGGTTGTCACCGCCCGCCGGGCTGCGCTGCCACGCGGGGTGCGGGCTGCCGTTGCCGGTGCCAACGTAAACGATGTTGGTGTCGGGATCGTAGACGATCGAATCCCACACCGTGCCGCCGCCGCCCAGGTCCCACGCCGAATTGGGATCCCACGTCTTGCGCGCCTCAGTCACTTCGGGATGCTCGTCAGGCCCCGCCTTGGGGTCGCCCGGCACCACGAAGAAGCGCCATGCCAACTTGCCGGTCTTGCGGTCGAGCGCGGTGACGTAGCCGCGCACGCCCATCTCGGCGCCGCCGTTGCCGATCAGCACGTTGCGGCCCGCGATCCGCGGCGCGCCGGTGATCGCGTAGCTCTTGCTCCGGTCGGTGAACGTGTCGACCTTCCACGCCGGCTTTCCGGTCTTGGCGTCGAGCGAGACGAGATAGCCGTCGAGCGTCGCGACATAGACCTGCCCGTCCGCCACCGCGACGCCGCGGTTGACCGCGTCACAGCAAGTGCGCCGCGCGAACGAGCCGTCGACGTCGGGATCGTAACGCCACAGTTCCTTGCCGGACTTCGCGTCGAGCGCGTAGACAACGCTCCACGGGCCGGTCATGTACATCACGCCGTCGGCGACGACCGGCGTCGCCTCAACCCCGCGGTTGGTCCGACCGCGGACGGTGAAGTCGGCGAATTCCCAAGCGACGCCGAGATCGCCGACATTGCCCTCGTCGATTTCGGTCGCGGGCGAGAAGTAGGCGGTCTCCTGCTGCCACGGCGTGCCCTGGCCCGCGGTCACCGCCATGCTGCAGCCGGCCAGCGCCAGCGCGCCGGCACACAGAGCCACGCAGCTCCGGAGGCGGTCCCGCCACGCCATCGGTCAGAACTTCTGCCGCACTTCCATGCCGACTGTGCGCGGCCGGATCGTCAGCGCCTTGTCCGAGCCGGTGACGAGGTCGAGATCGAGCAGCGGGCGGGTGTCGAACAGGTTGTTGACGTAGAGCCGCACGCTGGTCCGGTCGTTGCCGACCGAGGCGAATGCGTTGACCACCTCGTAGCTCTCGCGGAACTCGCTCGCGTTGGGGATCGCGCCGTAGGTGCCGCCAGGGTAAAGCACGGGCAGCACCGGATCGAACGAGAACCGTGCCTTGCCCTGATACTGGTACTCGCCGCGCAGGCTGAAGCGCCAGTCGTTGGCGAGGTCCGTCGAATACCCGGCGAACGCGACCGCGGTCCACTTGGGCACGTCGGGGATTTCTTGGCCGGCGACCGCAGGGGTTCCCGGCGCGGCGTCGGTCACTTCGGCGTGGGTGTAGGCCGCGTTGCCGCCGACCTCGAACCCCTGCATCAGCTCGACCCGGCCCTCTAGCTCGAGGCCCTTGATCTCGGCCTCGCCGACGTTGGTGGTGAAGCCGAACCCGCAGGCGAGGCCGATCGACTGCTGAATGTCCTTCCACTTGGTGAGATAGGCCGAACCGTTGAGCGTGACCCGGCCGCCTCCGAACAGGTTCTTGGTCCCGACCTCATAAGTCCACAGGTTGTCGGAATCGAAAGTGTCGGGTGCGGCGGTCAGGCCGATCGCAGCAAGGTCCGCACCGCATACCACCGGGTTGACGGGGTAGCGGTTGGGCCCGCCCGGACGGAAGCCCTTGGCGGCGTTGGCGAACAGCAGATTGTCGCGAGTAAAGTGATAGGCGAGGCCGACCTTCGGATTGACGCCGTCTTCCTTGCTCAGCCGCCCTGTGACCTGCGTCAGCCCGCCGTTCAGCGGTCCGTCGTTGAGCGCATCGACCCGCTGGTTGATCTTGAACACTCGCACGCCGGCGGTAAGATCGAGCTTGTCGAACAGCGTGTAAGTCGCCTCTCCGAAGAGGGCGTACTGCTTGGTCTTGGTGGTGATGTCGCCGAGGTAGAGCCGGTCGGCGCCGAGCAGGAACGAGTAGCCGGGCGCGTCGACCGCCTGGAACAGGTTGTCGTCCTGGTTCGAATAGTAGCCGCCGACCAGCCATTGGAGCGGGCCATTGCCATTGCTCGCCAGGCGCAGCTCCTGGCTGAAGGTCGACACGTCGCTACGTGACAAGTTGGCGCTGGTGAGCGGATAGACGAACGGCTCAAACACATCGAGACCGGGGATGCTCGCGACGAGGTTGGTGACGAAGAAGCTGTAGTCGCGCACGTAATCGAACTTGCGGTCGAACCGCGCGGTGAGCGAGGTCAGCTTGGCGCCGCCGAAATCCTTGTCGACATTGAGGCTGTAGATCGTGCTTTCGTCATGGTTGGGCTGGGCGATGCGGAACGAGGATTCAAAGCCGTCCCGATTGATGAAGAACTGGCCGTTATCCTCGAGGTTCTGATCCTGGTAGAATACTTGCGGGCGGATCGACCAGCTCGCGTCCGGCTGCCATTCGAGCGAGGCGCGCACCGCGTACGTGTCGCTAAAGTTGATGTCCTTGTCCTGCCGGGTCGATAGCGAATTGCGCTGGAGCGGCGTGTAGGTCGGCTGCGGGGTGCTCGAGCGGGTGGACGACTGAACGTCGCCCGGCTCCGCATCGATGAAGCCGCCGTCGTGGCGGTAGTAGATGCCGCCGCGGAAGGCGAGCGTGCCGGGGACGAGCGGAGCGTTGAGCACCGCCTCGCCGGTGTAGGTCGGCGAACCATGCGCGGTGAAGGCGAGGCCTGCCGCCGCGTTGACGCCGAATCTGTTCACGTCGGGGGTGTTGCTGACATACTTGATCGCGCCGCCCATCGCGCTGCCGCCGTAAAGAGTGCCTTGCGGACCCTTGAGCACCTCGACCCGCTGCATGTCGAAGAACACCGGATCGAGTCCGCCGCTGAAGGTGGTGGCGATGGTCAGCAGCGAGATGTCGTCGAGGTAGATGCCGACCGTCGGCGCCGAAACGCCGTTGCTCAGGCCGCGGATCGCGTAGCGCGACAGGCCCCGCTCGGCGTTGGAATTGGACAGGCCCGGCACGCTGCGGAGGACATCCTGCAGGCTGCTGGCGCCGCGCTCCTGCAATGCGTCGGCGCCGATCGCGGTCACCGTGACCGGCACGTCCTGCAGCCGTTCGTCGACCTTGCGGGCGCTGACGACGATCTCGTTGTTGGCGGCGATCTCGTCCGCCTCCGGGCCCGCGTCCTGCGCATGGGCGGAGGCCGCCACCGCCAGCGTTGATGCGGAAAGCGCCCAGGCGGCACAATGAGCGGCACGGTTTCGCGAGATCTGCAGCATTATACCCTCCAGCCGGAGTGCCCGGCCCTCTTTCCCAGGGCCGATAGCTGCCGAAAAACGGGAAGCTGCAAAACGGAGTAATTCTGGCTCGCAGCCCCAGACGATCTAGGGGTGGCCGCTCACTCCTTGGCGATTGCAGCGGCAACCTGTTCCGGCGTCACCAGCGGCAGCCACACGCGGCTGCCGTCCGCTCCCCGCTCGAGCGTCACGGTCGCCTTGCAGTAGTCGGCCTTCTTCGCGTTGAAGATGTTGTCGACGAAAGTTTGCGGATTGCGGTCGTAAAGCGGGAACAGCGTCGACTGGACCTGGACCATGATCCGGTGGCCGGGCTGGAACACGTGGTTCACCGTCGGCAGCCGAAATTTGTACGTCTGGCGTTTGCCCGCCGGGATCGGCGTAGGGTCAGAAAAGCTGTCGCGATAGCGGCCGCGGAAGATTTCCAAGCTGATCGGCAATTGGTATCCGCCCATCTCGGGCCGGGTCAGGTATTCCAAAGGGTAGACATCGATCACCTTGACCACAAAGTCGCCATCGGTCCCAGTCGTCCGCGCGACGATTTCGGCGATCGGTGCGCCCGACAGGCGCACCGGCTCGTCGAGGACCTCGCTGGTGTAGCTCATGACGTCCGGTCGGCCGTCGACATGGCGCTGGTCGCTCACCAGCCAGGTAACCCAGGCGGGGGCATAGACCGAGGCCTGCATGCTGAACGGCCGCGGCAGAAACGGCACCGGCTTGGCGGGATCGGACACGTAGTCGTCACTGCCACGCGGTCCGGGCGCGAAAGTCAGCGCACCATCCGCGCCGAGGTAGATGGGCGTCAGCGGCGCCGTGCAATCGCTTTCGCAGGCCAGCGGCCAGGTCGCGAGCCGCTCCCAGCGATCCTCCCCGGTGTTGTATACCGTCGCCACCGGCGTGCGCGCGGGCGGGCCATCCTTCAGGTGCTGGTTGAAGAACGGCAGGACGATGTCCTTCCAATAGTGCGCGACGGTGTCCCCGTCCCACTGCAAGGCGCCGACGCTGCGGCCGCCGGTCGCGCGATTGACCTGGCTGTGGTGCCACGGCCCTAGCACGAGGTGGTTGTTGCCGGTCTTACCCACCGCGCGCAGCCGTTCGAACGCGCGGACGGCGCCGTAGCTGTCCTCCTGATCCCAGATCGGCTGCACCCACAGGGTCGGCACATCGGACGGGTTGGCGGCGAGGAGGACGTCGGTTGCCTGCGCGCTCCAGCTTTCGTCGTAGGCGGGATGTTCGACAATACGCTTCCAGGCGGGCAGCTGGTCGAACCCCCGCGCTCGCGCCCAGTCGCCTGCCGAACCGGCGTCGCGAAACAGCTCGTAATCGTCGCTGCCGCCATGCGGGGGCATTTGCGCGAAGGCCTTGGAGCCGGACTGTCGCGCGATGAAGCCCAGCATGAGCTGCCGGAACGCGCCGTTGTGAAACCAGTCGTCGCCCATCCAGCCATCGAGCAGCGGGCTCTCCGGCGCCGCCACTCGCAACGCGGGGTGCGGATTGAGCAGCGCCATCGCGGTGGTTAGACCTTCGTAGGACGATCCGATCATGCCGACCCGGCCGTTGCTTTCGGGCAGGTTAGCGTCGTCGGTCAGCCACTCGATCGTATCGTACGCATCGGTCGAGTGGTCGGTCCCGCTCCGGTTGAGCGGTCCCGACAACGGCTGGTTGAGCGTGTAGTCCCCTTCGGACCCGAACTTGCCGCGGGTATCTTGGAACACGACGATGTAGCCGTTGCGGACGAATTCCTCACTCTCGAACGGCAGGGCATTGATCATCGCCCCGCTGTTCGACCGTGTCGTCCGCGCTGTCGCATCGTAAGGCGTGCGGTCGAGCACGATCGGCGCGCCGTGGGCGCCCTTGGGCACGAAGATGATCGTCTGCAGCTTCACCCCGTCGCGCATCGGGATCATGACCACCCGGCGATTGAAGTCGCGGGTCTCCGGATAAGCCGTGAAGTCCCTCGGGACTTCCCCACCTGGCTGGACGATCTGTGTCACGTGACGTTCTTGTCCCGAAGCTTGCGTAATGGCTGTGCAGGTAAGCGCGACTGCTGGCAGCGTGAAACTCAGTTTTGCATTCATCGAAGCTCCTCGTCGCAACCGGGAAGTCACTGCGCCGGTTTGAATCGGCTAAGTTGCCCTCGCAAACGAGATATCCTGCTCCGGAGGGCAAACTGGGCTAAGCCTGCGCTCCGGCGCCGGCGCGGCATGGAATAGGAATTGATGCCGCGCATGTCCGCTTTGACCGCCGCCCGTAATAATGCGGCCAGTCCGCTAACGGCCCAACATCAGCCGCGGTGTCGGATTGGATGCCACAGTCGTTCATCGCCAGCGACTGAGCTTAACGAACAAAGCGGTACCCAAGCCCATCGTAGCCATCGCGCCGGCAGACAGCATGAAGACGGCCGCAATGGGTGCCGATTGCTCGACGAGGACGGTCCCGCCGATGACGATAACCGCGAGCCGCAGTGCTTGGGCAAGGATAGCACCGCCCACGCGCCCAGCCCCTTGTGAGGCAAAGTAGAGGCAAAGGCCGAGCCCGAAGAATGCGAACCCGAACGCCGCGATGCGCAGGTACGCATAGGCTGTATCTCGGACCTCAGGTACGCTGGTAAACAGGTCAACCCAGAGCCCGGGGAAGAACCCTGCGATCAGACCCAGAACACCGAGGGCAGCAGCCGCAACTCCGCCGGCGGTCCACGCGATTGTTCGCGCCCGATCTACCTTGCCAGCCCCGATTGCGGTCCCGACCACAGGCACTGACGCTACGCCCACGGAGAACGCGATTGGGATAAGCAGGAACTCTAGCCGTACCCCGATGCCGAAACCTGCCAGCGCCTGCGGGCCGAAGCGCGCCACCAGGCTTGTCAGCACTAAGATTGCGGCCACAGATAAGATGGGTGAAAGCATCGCCACAGCGCCGACGCGCAAAATGTCTCTGAAGTGTTGGCCCGAGAGAAATTCGGTCGCAAACTGCAGCCGCAAGCGCGCTCGGCCAGACTGCATATAGACCATCAGGAATGCGGCCGCGGCCGAGAACGCCACTAGTTGTCCAACGGCGACGCCCGCAATCCCAAGTCGCGGAGCGGGTCCAAGGCCTAACCCCAGGACCCCGCCGATGATGACTTGACCAAAGCCAGCGGTTAGCAGCGTCACAGCGGGCAACGACATGTTGCCTGTTCCGCGCGCGATCGAGGCCAATGTATTGGTCAACCAGATCCCCAAAATAGCCCAAGCGGCAACGTTGGAGAACGCAAGCGCTTCGGTCAGCACAGGGCCCGAGCCGCCCAATACGCGGTACACTGCCGGGCCAAAGGCGAGCACCGCGGTTGTGAATACAGCACCGAACACTACCGCGATTATGAGGGAGCTTAGCGCTAGCGCCTGCGCACGGTCGTGATCGCCCGCGCCAAGTGCCCGACTGACGGCGCCTGACACGGTGCCGCCCATCGCGCCAGCAGAAAGCATCTGCATCAGCATGAAGATCGGAAATGCAAGCGCGATGCCGCCAAGCGAAGCCACGCCCAGCGAACCGACGTAAGCGGTTTCAGCTATCGAGACGATGGTCGCGGAGCATAGGGCGATGAGGTTGGGCAGGGTCAGGCGCAGCAGCGTCGGCAGTATGGCGCCAGACAGCAGCATCTCGCCGCGGGCGTCGGTCGACATCGACGTGGCCGGCGGCATAGCGCTTAAAGCAGCCGTCATGATGACATGACGAGCAAGGTGGAGGTGGCCGACGCAAGCAGAACGCCCTCTGCATCGGTCAGGCGCGCTTCGACGAACGCGACCCTCCGGCCCATGCTGATGACCACACCTTCGGCGCGGACTTTGCCGGTCCGGTCGGTCATCGCCTTGTGATATGCGACCTTCTGCTCAAGCGTTGTGAAAGTCTGATCCTGCGCCAGGCGGCTAGCAGTGGCGATCCCGCAGGCGGAGTCGAGCAGCGTTGCAGCGTACCCCCCGTGGACTGTCCCCATGGGGTTGTACGCATGCCGGCCTGGCACGCCTTCGAAGACCGCGCGGCCGTAATCAACCTCGACGAGTGCGAAGTCGAGGGTCTCGCCGATGGGGGGACGACCGCCTGCAGCGAGCAGTGCGCGTACACGGGCGAGCCCATCGGGAGTGTCGGCGATCACTTCAGGCGCGCTCACAGCGAAAGCCTCTCGATGATCGTATCCAGGCAGTCGCGCAGCATTGTATCAGAGCGCGTGTCGCTCCTCATGGCTCTGGCCAAGCCAAGGGCGCCCACCATTTGCGCGACCGTGGCTCGGGCATCCGCCCCGGCGTTTGCGCGCCCGAGGCGCTCCAGCGCCTCTTCGATGCGGCTCGTCATGCGCTCCATGCCGGCGAGGAAGTTCTGGCGGACGAGATTGTCTACCCGCGCAATGTCGGCCGCCAAGGCGGGTAACGGGCAGCCTCGGTCTGGCCGGTCCCGATGAGAGGGGGACAAATAGCCTTCGAGATAGGAGCGCAAGCCGATGCGCAGATCGTCACCTTCAAACGTAGCCAGATCCTTTAGACCTCCGGAGCGATCCGCAGCTTCGGCAAACATCACCACGATTGCTTCGGCAACCAGCTCATCTTTCGAAACGAAGTGAGCGTAAAAGGCACCGTGGGTCAGCCCGGCTGCGGACATCACCTCTGACACCGCCACCTTTTCTGGCCCTCGGGCGCGAATCTGCTTCGCTGCGGATTTCAGGATGCGGGCCCGCGACCCTGCCTTGTGATCAGCGTCATAGCGCATCTTCAGCTCCTTTATATGATGATGATAATATAAAAGAGCTGAATTGCAACTGCGAGCATCATCCCTGCTGTGAAGCCATCTGAATCGTCGGTTCCGCTAGAATCCAGCGCCACCAGCGTGGAGAAGTGTCCGCTTACAGCTCACTGCAGTCGGAAGCAGACTGGCGGCAGGCGGCCAATTTCTGCCGGTCCACAAAGCGCCCTCGTTCAAGACGTTCAAACGTTAGGCGGCTGAGCAAAATAGCTGCCGCGAAGAAGTGGGTTATCGATCCGCCTGCTCACAAGACCTGGTTGGGGCCTGGCAAGGCGTCTTGCTGGTCCAGAAACTCAAGATTGGCTTGATGGCGCCCTCGATCGATACGGTAGATGAAAAGAAGGCCGATCGCGATTGCTGTCATGGCCAGAACGGTGGGCAGGTAGAGCCATCCCAGACTCGCGATGGTGTCTGGATCTACCGTCCCGGGCTTGGCGTCGCGTGGGAAAGCGATAGCGGTGAGGAGTACCCCAGTGATAATCACTCCTAGACCCGACACGGCTTTGGTAAAGAACTGGTCTGCCGAAAAAAGCAGCCCTTCAGAGCGCTGACCAGTCGAGACAGCGACATCTTCCACCACGTCGGCCAGCATTGAATTCATCATCACACCAGTGGCGACGTATAGGATGCCATGGAGGAATGCCTCGGCAGAGAGGATAAGCACAATCTCGTCCGACCCGTTGGGTGGCAGCAGACCAGCCATCCTCAAGATGATTGGCGCGACGCCGGTTAGAAGGCCCAGGGTGTAGCAGATGATAGTGCCCCGTTTTTTGCCCAGCTTGCGACTGATTGAGGTAACAATGAGCCCGCCGACAACTGCCCCGGCGGCACCCAGCCCGGCGAGCGACGACAATTGTCCCTGCGAGAGTTCCCAGAAGTAAAGCCCGAAATAGAGGTCAAGACCCGTTTTTGTTCCCGCCGCAATCGACTGAAACACGCCTACGCCGAGCATCACAAGCGCGGACCGATTACGGAGGATTCCCCACACGCCCTTCCGAAAGTTACCCCTTTCTGCCTTGGTGACGGGCCGAAGATAGGGAATGAACCGATGAGTCGAGACAGCCGATATTAAAATGACCGCAAATATCAGGATTGAAAAGGTAAGTGAGAAACCGAAATATCCGTCCGGACTAGTTGCTCCGCCGCTGCCGTCGGGCCTCTCACGCATGAACACTTGCAGACCCAGAACCGTCACAAGGAGGCCTGCGATCGTGCGGAAGAAGATCCGAAAGTTCACGATCCGGGTGCGACCGTCATAATCGTCAATCAATTCTGGCGCTAATGCCGCGGATGGCAGCTCGAAGAAGGTGTCGGACACGCGGATCACGAGAAGGCATGTCGCCAGCCAACCGAGAGTGGCGTTTTCGCTCCAGCCTCCCGGGGGGTTCCAGAGGAGGAAAAACCCGATGGCTAGCGGCGCGGCAGAGGCATACATAAAGGGGTGCCGGCGGCCCCAGCGGGACGACCACCGGTCAGACAAGAAGCCCACCAGCGGATCGCAAATCGCGTCGACCACCAGGATGGCTGAGATGATGAAAGCAACCTTGGTCGGTGAAAGCCCCAAGGCTTGATTGTAAAACAACAAGAGAAACGCGGTCAGCGTGCGCATCTTGATGCCGCTCGAAACCGCGCCGAGCCCGTACAGAGCCTCAGTAACGATCCCGACCCGGGGACGTGACGTGGCCCGGGGAGGCACAGTCAGCGTTGCTTCATACGTCGACATCAAGCAGCCCGACGTATTGCTGCCCACCATGCATGTCGCGCTCGTCTTCTCCACCTTGCGGCTTGGCGCGTGGGTAAGAGATCTTGAGGACACAGAGCTCTGGCACAGGGAATCGCTTCACAAGATCGGGGTCGACGCCGAACCGATCGCCGATAGCGCGGCTCGAGAGCGCGCCGGCATCGACGTGCCGCGCCATTGTGTCCGGGTCCCTGAAGAAGATGTCGATGGTAATCCAAAACGGACCGGCATTCTTCGATCGGACATTATGACAAACTTCACGCAGCCGAGGCATGGGCAGCCTCCAACCTGGGACTGGGCACGCTTCGGACCAGTTCGGAATGGTGTCTGACATGGATCACATGGTTCAGCTTGAACTCGAAGACCGGGCCACGTTCGGTTTCGGCGGGCGAGAACGGAAAGGCATAGCTCGGTAACTCCTGCTCGGCCTCGAGCGGCATATGGAAAAAAGCCGGATTGCAGGTTTTGGCGATGCGCGTTGCCAGTTCCTGGGAATCGGCGGTGGCAACAAAGAGCAGCCCGATTTCGCTCGGCGTTGGCGCCTGCTTTTCGGTCCGCGCAATCTCAACAGCGTTCCATCCGTAGGCCCGGAGGGAAATGTCGAACTCTTCCTCGTGAAGACCCATCGACGTGACCACCCTGGCGCGCAGATAGTCCAACATCTGGCTCATGAAGCGATCAACTTCGCCAAGGACATGCGGATCGCGGATTCCGACCAGCATGATGGTCTGGAAGCGTCCCGCGGCTGCTCCTTCAAGCTTCATGGTATAGGGACCGGGCTCAAAAGCTGAGCCCGTGACCCGAACCACACGCTCATCGAGTGCGGTGTAGGTGCACCGCTCGACATCGAGAATGCCGCCCGGTTCGATGAGACGGAACGGGTCGCTGTTTTCGTACAGCATGTGGGCTGCCACGGTACGCGGCGTGCAGGCGTTAGCCGGCGACAGGGGTTCAACTTCGAAATGGTCCCGACCAACTCGAACGATCACCCCGCCTTCGCGGGACCGGGTTGTGCACTGCCCGCCGCATTCGGCGGTCTTGCCTGCGTGCCACGCCGGGCCTTCACCCGCGCCCAGCATGATAGGAACGGCCGCGATCACTGCGGTGTCAGTTGTCCTCCCGCCCAGGACGACATCGGCGCCTGCGCGAACGGCTTCAATGTACGGTTCGCAGCCCATCAAGGCCACAATATGATCGCACTCGAGAAACAGTGCGGGATCCGCGCTGTCCATCGGGGGCAGCGGCGTGACACGGCCGTCTTTGGAGGCATCTGCCATCAACGCGGGCTCCTGCTCTGAATATAACCGCGCGATCCGAGGAGCGATCGCATTCTCCGCTGCAATCTCACAGGCGATATCGTACACCCAGTCGACCGAAACGTCACAACCGCTGGTCCCGCACGAACCGATCAGCAGAGGAATGCCGGAAGTGGCCTGGGCCCTCATCAAGACCGTAAGGTCGGACTTCACCGCGTCGCGCGAGTACTTTGACTTTCCGGTCGCTAGGTAGGCTGGACCGCTGTCGGTCGAGCCTGCGTCGCAAGCGATCGCGTGCGCCCCCATCTGGAGCCCGCGCATCACATCTGCCTCGCGCACGCCCGCACCCACCGCGCCGACCGGTACAATCACATTGACGGTCTCGGAAGGGTGTGCGCTCTGGTGATCAGAACTCCGCATCGAGCGTCACTCCGATCTGACGGGGCGCGCCGTATTGAACGAAGACGCCGCCAGCGGTGTCTACGCTGAAAACGCGATATTCCTTGTCCGTGATATTCTTCGCCCAGAGCTTGGCGGAGAAATGATCATTCAGGTGGTACGTCAGGCTTGCATCAAGCAGAGTGCGCGGCCGGCGGTATTCGACGAAGTCGTTGTCGTTGTCGTCGTAGATGTCACTCTGATAATCCACCGAGAACAGGCCTCGCAGCCAGCCCCACGACGCGCGCGGAGTGGTGAAGCCGGCGTCGGCGGTCAGCGCGTGTTTGGGCGTGCGGCTCAGCCGCTTGCCGGCCAGATCGCGCTGGACCGCACTGCCGTCCGCGAGAATTGCCGAGGTCTGCGTCAGGCGGTCGAAGTACGGGTGAAGGTATGTGTGACGGAGGGTGAAATCGAGCAATTCAATCGGTGCGAACACCAGTTCGCTCTCGATTCCCTTGATAGTCGCATCGCCCGTGTCGGTGGAAACTCGGGTGCCGCCGACTCCAGCCGTGGCGTCAGGAATAACCTGGATGGTCTGTAGATTGCTGTATTTCGCAAGGAAGGCGGAGACGTTGAGCCGCAGGCGCCGATCCAACCAGTCGGTCTTCACGCCAACTTCGTAGTTTGTGACCTCTTCGGGCGCAGTAGGGGTCCGTGCGAGCACCGCTGAGCCAGGCTGCTCTTGGAAAGCGCCCGATTTGAAGCCGGTCGACACCGTCCCAAACGCAAAAACGTTTTCATTCAAGCGCCAGTCGGCGCCCAGGCGATACGTTACCTTTTTCTCGCGCGAGATACCCGGGTCCCCGACCGTACTGTAATTCACCGTGGGAGCGGCCGGGTTGCCCGTGAGCCGTGTGATCTCGTACTTTTTCAGCTCATCGGTGTAGCGCGCACCGCCGAAGACGCTGAGGCCGAAATCGAAGGTGTATTGCGCTTCGCCATAAGCGGCGTAGCTCCGGTTCCGAGAACGAGCGACGAAGCGATTCTCGCTCGTATCGATCACCGCTGTCTCGCTCTCGCGCTCGCGGTGGATATCGTCATTGTTATAGTACAGTCCTGCGACCCAGCTCAGCGGCCCGGAGCCGAGCGAGGTAAGGCGCGTCTCGGCCGAGTAGGAGTCCGCGTGCTCTTGCGCGAGCACCTGGACTGCGGGCGCCAGCACTCCGGTCACCGCATTTTGGGCAGCCGTGCTCCCGTCGAGATCGTCCGAGGAGTCATAATCCAGGGTTCGCCAGGCCGCGTTGGCCGTCAGGGTCGCGAAGCCCAATGCCTCAGTGTTGAATTCGGCGCGAGCACCGCCGGTGCTGGTATCGATGTACCCGTAGCGGTCCGGATTGGCCATGCGAGGCTTGTTGTAGTCATCGTACCCGAACGGACCATCGGTGCGGAACGGAAGCAGCCGGACATTGTAACGCGAGCTTTGTGCCAGGCCTTGCTCGTTGTAGTCCGCGGCGATCAACAGGTCGCTCGAGGGGCCGAGGTCAAATCGCACCTGGCCCCGCGCACTTAATTTGTTGTCATCGTCGAGCGGCCTACCGTCCGGCGTTTTGCGAAAGCCGTTGTTCGTAACCGCCCCCAGAACGACCCGCGCTGCGATACCATCCGAAATCGGCGTGTTGAGCATTAGGTGCCCGTCGAGTTGGCCGAATTCGGCCGCGGTGAACTGGGCGCGCGCCTCCAGCCGATCGACCGGCTTCGCGGTAATAAAGTTGATCGCACCGCCGACCACGTTCTTACCGAACAAGGTGCCCTGAGGCCCCTTAAGAACCTCAATCCGCTCCATATCGAAGAAGTCGATCCCGAGCATCGCGGCCCTTCCGAGATACACACCGTCCAGAAATGCCACGGACGACGGATCGCCGCCGGCACCCTGATTGGCGCTTCCGATACCGCGGAAGAACGGTCGCGGAGCAGCTTTGGGAAACGCATCGAAGTTGATGCCCGGCGTAGCTTGCGCAAGCCGAGTGAAGTCGTTGATGCCCTTTGCCGTTAGTTCCTCGTTGCCGAACGCCGTTACCGTGACCGGCGCACTTTGCAGAGATTCTTCGCGGCGACGGGCGGTCACTACGATGTCCTGGATCGCCCCTTGGTCTTCGGAAGCAGCAGGTGCGTCCGAGGCCTCAACGGCAGTCTCTTGGGCGATGGCCGGATTCGAGCCGAATATGGTGCCGATCGCCGTGAACGCGAGCAAGCAGCTGCTGCGGTAAACCATGGTCTGTCCCTCTCTTTCGGGCCCTTTGCGACCCTGAACACGCGGGCCGCCAGTACAGTCGGCCTTCGCAATCCGGCGCCAGATGGACTGAAAGGTGACGCACAGCGTGTCGCCAATGTTACATCGCCCAAGATTTTTTTCAGGTAGAAGGGCTCTCACCCTCGCGGAGAACGAGCGTGCCAGAAGACCATGAGGTGCTCCCCGCGGGCATCATCAACAAAGAGAATTGGATTGCTGAGTTACCTGCCGAAGTGCAGGCAGCGGTGGAAGCGCGGATGACGCGATTCACGGTCGAGCCTGGCATGCCGGTGAAGCGCGCAGGGGAGGCAGCGACACGAATTTTCCAAGTCGAAAGCGGCTTCCTGAGCCTTATCGGTCTTCATGCCGACGGCCGGCAGGCTCTGATCACAATCTATGCTGCCGAAAACTGCTTCAGCGAGACAGCTCTGATCGCGCGACGCCCTCATAACCACACCACGATCGCAATGACCCACTCGGTTATGCGGCAACTCGATCAATCGGATTTCTGGGATCTGTATCATCGGCATGCAGAGATCCCGGAGGCGCTCTGCCGCAAATTCGCCAACGCGATCTCGCGGCAAATGGCCAGCAGGGAACAACGGGCGACGCAGCGACTCGGGCAACGGATTGCCAGTATGTTCGTGAACTTGTCAGAGCACGCGTCCCGCCCGATGCAAGATGGGACGATCGGCATCACGTTGCCGCTCACGCAGAGCAATATCGCTGACCTCTTCGATGTGACGCGGCAGAGCGTCCAACGAGAGATCAATCAACTGCGGGACTGGCGCATCGTCGAGAAGCGGCAAAGCGGATGGGTCGTGTTGGAGCCCTCTAGGCTACTTCGCCTCTGTTCGTACTGAGGGCACCGAGGAACGCGTTAACGATGGGCTTCCCTTGATTGCTCTGTGTCTTGCTTGATCCTACATTGGCCAAGAGCAGACTTTCAGCTTTCGGCCCAGTAGCGGGCGTTCGTGACCCGCAAACCCTAAGCGACTGCTATTGGGCCGTTTCCGGACAGTCGGGTTTTGAGCAGGTGGTAGGGGAAACCGGACTGCTGCGCCGGCGGATCGGTAACGAACCAGTTCGCATTAAGAGAACTTGGCGAAAGCGGAGGGCCTAACTAAGCAGTTGCTGGTTGCTTGGGGGAACAGCAATGAAAACTGTGATTGTCGGTGTGAGTCTCGCGCTGCTAGCCGCAGCTGTACCTGTTGGTGCAGAAGAAGTGGCACTGCTAGGCGCTACGATCGTTGACGGCAACGGCGGCGAGCCCATCAAGGACGGTGTTATTCTCCTCGATGGCGACAGGATTGTCGCTGTTGGCCCAAAAGCGACGTTAAGTCTTCCAGCGGGCGCGCGCAGGATCGATGTTTCAGGAAAGTGGATCACGCCCGGACTCATCGATGCACATGTCCATTTCTCGCAGTCGGGCGGTATCTATACACGTCCGGATGCCATCGATCTTACGGCCATTGTTCCGTATCAGGAGGATCGCGAGCGCTCCAAGACGTCGCTGGACGATACGTTCAAGCGCTATCTTGCTAGCGGCGTTACCGCTGTCGTGGATGTGGGTGGGCCGGTATGGAACTTCGACGTGCGCGATCGCGCGCTGGGTCCAATACCAGCGCCCAGAGTGGCCGTTGCGGGACCGCTGATCGCAACCGAGCCGGCGTCCGAGACCAAGAAACTCGATCTCGGCGACCCCGTGATCATCTCGGTCGCGACCGCGGACGAAGCACAGGCTATCGCCAAGGCACAACTCGCGCGCAAACCCGATCTGATCAAGATCTGGGGCATCGGATCGGGGCCCGCCGGCAGTGCGCGCGTTCGCGAAATCACGAGCGCGATCGTTGCCATCGCCCGGCCAGCCGGAATCCGGGTCGCCGTTCACGCGACTGACCTCGACATCGCCGAGGCCGCACTTGACGGCGGGGCCGACGTGCTAGTTCATAGCGTCGAAAATGCCCCTCTCACCCCCGATTTCATTGCCAAGCTGAAGGCGAGGAATGTGGTCTATGTGACCACGCTGATGGTGCATGAAGGTTATCGCGACGCCTTTCTTGGGGGGGCCAACCTCACGGCAATCGAGCGCAGCAATGCTGCCCCCCATATCGTGGCGTCGCTTTACGAGATGCCCCGCGAGATCATCGATCGGGTCACCGCCCGTTATCCGGCCCCTCCGGTCCCGCAAGCATCGGCGAATGCCGTTACCTTGGTGAAGGCCGGTGGCCGGGTTGCAGCGGGGACGGACGCAGGCAATATCGGAACACTTCACGGCCCGGCTCTTCACAGGGAACTCCAGATGCTCTCTCAGGCAGGGCTGACGCCGAGCCAGGTATTGACGGCCGCAACCCGCGACGCCGCATTCGCCTATTCGAGCAAACCGGAGATTGGCTTGATCTCTGCTGGTTATCGGGCTGACCTGCTGGTTTTAGACGCGGATCCCTCCGAATCGGTCGCCAATCTGGCGCGGATTTCGCAGGTATGGAGCCGGGGCGTAGCCTACCGGCCTTCGGAACTGCTGCCTACGAGCCCGGAACTGGTCGTGCAGCGGCAGCTCGAACGATACAACGCCAGAGACCTGGAGGGTTTTCTCGCTACATACGCAGACGACGCGAAGATCTACGACCTGCCAGCAACGGCCAAACCGAGCATCGACGGCAAGGAAGCGATGCGCAAAGTTTACGGCAATCTATTCGAGAAGTTTCCGGGCATTCACTGCCGCGAAGCCCAGCGGATTGTCGAAGGCCGCTTCGTTATCGACCAGGAAGTCTGTTCGATGGATACGAACACCCGGCCCTTTCACGCAGCCGCGACCTATGAAGTGGTCGACGGGGCGATCAAGAACGTGTGGTTTGCGGAAGCGCCGCGACCGCAAGAATAATAGTTGTTCTTCTTTGTAATGGCGACGTTGTTCCTGCCTTAAGCGTGTCCATGCCTCTGCGACTTTCAGGCCTTGGGCCGTTAGCAGACTGGCGGCTTCTAATAACCAATTCGGGCCAGGGGACAGTCGCAGGCTAGGCGGCCATTTGTCGCTGCGAGACGTTCTCCTCATATGACCATGCACCACACGCGCTCAGGCCGCGGGAAACCCCTTCTGCTCATCCATGGCTTGGGGGAAGCCACCGCTCTTGGGACCCGGTCTTGACCTCTCTCGCCAAAACGCGGGAGGTGATTGCACTCGACCTGCCTGGCCAAGGACAAACCCCTGCAGAGGCCGATAGCGGCACGTTCGCTGGCTTGGCACGCAGCGTTGAAGACTGGCTGGCCAAAGAGAATCTCGAAGGGATCGATATGGTTGGCAGCTCGATGGGCGCTCGCCTCGTGCTCGAGATGGCTCGGCGCGGTCGCGCCGGGGCGGTCGTCGCGCTCGATCCGGGCGGGTTCTGGCAAGGATGGGAACGCACGTTCTTCAGGACCACCATTACGGCGTCGATTGCAGTCGTGCGGGCGATGCAACCAGTGCTTCCTGCCATCACCAAGAATATCGCCGGCCGGACCGCGCTCATGCTTCAGCTTTCTGCAAAGCCTTGGGCGCTGAATCCTTCTTTGGTTGCGCACGAACTGCGGTCGTTCGCCGGTACGTCTACCTTCGACTCGCTGGTGAAGGACCTTGCTACCGGGCCAATGCAGGAGGGCCCTGCGGCCACCAACGCGCCGGTCGTCATCGGCTGGGGTCGCAAGGATCGATTATGTCTGCCGCAACAGGCAAATCGGGCGATAGCCGCCTTTCCAAAGGCGACGATGCACTGGTTCGAGCAAAGCGGGCATTTCCCGATGTGGGATCAGCCAACCGAGACAGTTACAGTAATCCTCAACGCCACGGGTCAGTGAATTCGCGCGACACTGGGGAGCTGGTGGGTGGCCGAGTGGCGAAAGAGAAGCTCCTAGAACGGTGGCGCTTTATGGCCGGAAGCGGAATGGCAGGTTCTAAAACATTTATAGGGAAAGCGGACGTTTCTTTGACTGTTACACTATGAGGATGGTCACAACGTCGTTGACATTTTCGGTCCCGGATCGCGCGATATTGTTGGTCAGTCGGACGTAAAGAACGCGTGCACTTTGGCGAGAAACGAAATTTCGGATTTTGCTCGCACTTTCTTCGTCGCTGCACGCAGCGGAGCGCCGAAATCAACTTCAGACCGTAGACCGTAGGGTGCAGTCAAGCACGTGCACCCCGCCGGCGCGAAGAGCCCCCAATCGGCAGGCACAGGCGTTCGGTCGAGGCCGGCACAGACAGTGCAAGCATCAGGATGAAATACGTCGTATTGGATTTCGACCGGATAATCCGGATGGTCGGCCATCATACGTGCACAGGACTGCGCATTGCGGTGCCGGAAGATCACGAAAGATGCGCGCAGCAGCGTGGTCTCGTGCGCGCGGATCGGATCCAGCATGCCTTTTTTGCTGATTTCGGCAAGTGCGGCGCGGCTCAGAAAGGCGTTCGCCCTAATTCCGATCGCGCGCTTTTCATCGTCGGAGAGCTGCTCGCCCATTTTACGGTAAGCGGTGCAGACCGACCGCGGATGCTCCCCCTGAAAATCGGACAGCAGGTGTTTGATCGTCGCCGCGGCTTCCGGTTTAAGGAGGCCGAGGTGTTCGACCGCTTCTTGAGCGGCTCGCGTGCGGATTGCCTGTTGGTCGGGAAGACTGTCCATGACAAACGATACTGCCCAACACCGGTCGGGCGGGGCAAGCACAAAGACCTCAGCGGAGATATCCCCGGATGTCCAACTCTGCAAACGGGCGGTCCCGACGTGTTTGACCCGCTGCTCAGCAGCCACGCGGACAATGCACAGCACGGCTACCTTATAGCGGAATGGCTGGACGCCAATACGCACCAGTCGACGCCGGTGCGGCAGGAATTCGAACAGACGATGCGCAAACCATGCCAGCGAGGTCTGAGGGAAAGGTCAAAGCGTCACGCTGGCCGACATGGGGCCGATGGCTGACTATCCGGTTTTAGCAGTCTGAAAGATGCAACCAGCCAACCTAATGTTTGACGTTATGCGACGCTTGGTAAAAGACAAGCCAATATTCAACTGAACACCTTCATAGCAACCCATCGGAAATAGGTAACAACGTGAGCGTCGCTGACGACATTAAGAAGAACTCTTCCGACACCTTCGGAACGAAATGGACAGTGCGCGATGGTCAGGTGGTGCCAAGCGCTAGCGATCTCAAGCTGACGAATGACGCTGTCCGTTTCGAAACTGCCACGGTGCTTTACGCTGACCTCGACCAGTCTACCGATCTGGTCGCGACCAGAAAGTGGGAATTCGCAGGTGAGGTATACAAGACGTTCCTCTATGCTGCCTCGCGGCTGATCCGTCACCACGGCGGCACGATCGTGTCCTACGATGGTGACAGGGTTATGGGGGTATTCATAGGAAACAGACAGCGAAACGATGCTGTGTCTTGTGCCTTGAAGATCAACTACGCGGTGAAAAACTACGTCCAAGCAGAGAAGGAAAAACATTGGACTGGTAACTTCAAGATCCGCCATGTGATCGGCATCGACACATCGGAGATACGCGCCGCACGCACAGGTGTTCGCGGCGACAACGACCTGGTGTGGATAGGCACCGCTGCAAATCTCGCTGCCAAGCTTACATCGCTTAGCGCAGATCAGCCGACCTGGATCACAAAACGGGTTTACGATTACCTCGATGGTTCGCAGAAGCTTGGGTCCAAAGGCGAGAATATCTGGAAGAGCTGGAAATGGACCCAGCACAATGACGAGGAGATCTATTCCTCGACCTATTGGAGTCAGTTCAGTTGAGCGGAATAATCGATCGTTTTCGGGGTGACGCGGGTCGCGGCAATCTCATTGACGCAATGCTGCAGCAAGAGATCTTGAGCGGTAATCGCGAACTCGCCGAGGAACTCGCCGACAGAGCCGAGATCATCGAGGTCTCCGAGGGCGAAGCGATCATCTCCCAAGGTGGCGACGACAGCGATCTATTCCTGATTGTAGCTGGCAGCTTTAGGATCGTCGTGAATGGTCGCGATGTGGCTTCACGAGGGCGAGGTGACCATGTCGGTGAGATGGTAGTGGTCGAGCCATCTCAGCGTCGGTCAGCAGACGTCGTAGCTACTGAGATCGGGCTGGTCGCCAAGATCACCCTCGCCGACGTCACCGATGTCGCCTCACGCTATCCTGACATCTATCGAGTCATCGCAAGGACACTGGCCCGTCGCCTGCTCGAACGCAACAAGCTGGTTGGACAGCACCGCGAGAAGATACGGGTCTTCATCATCTGCTCGGTAGAAGCGCTGGCCGTCGGGCGCATCATCGAGAACGCGTTCGAGCATGACGATTTCGTGGTGCGGCTCTGGACGAACGATGTTTTCAAGGTCGCGAGCTACGCTCTGGAATCACTGGAGACCGAAGTCGACGATTCCGATTTCGCCATAGCGATCGCGCATAGTGACGACGTGACTCTGTTCCGGGATCAGGAATGGCCTACCCCTCGGGACAATGTGATCTTCGAGCTCGGGCTTTTCATGGGCCGCCTTGGCCGCAAACGAGCCATTTTGATGGAACCGCGCGAGGAAAAGGTAAAGCTGCCCAGTGATCTTACTGGTGTAACCACCATCCCCTACTCCTACGAACCCGGCAAGGACGCCGCGGCACTTATGGCGCCAGCATGCAACACCCTGCGCGACCACATCAAGGAATGGGGCCCGTTCAACGGCTGAGACCTTGTCTGCCCGTTGGTAATCCACAAGATGCGCGCTGAAGAGCTGGTAAGCCTGGATAAAATCTAGATGTTCTGCTAACGTTCTGGTCGTCGACAGGTCGCAGCCATTCCGGTGATTCGCGATCATCAGGGAGGCTGCATACGATGGCGTGGAATGAGGATCGTGCCCGGAAAAGAATTCGGGATTTCATGGACAGCGTGCCGGAAGGCGACATCAAGGTCGAAGATTTTCGCACCTTCCTCACCGAGGCTCGGGTGCAGAAAGGGATGGCCTCCGACGCATCCGTCCGTGCCGCTCTGGTCGATATCCCGCGCAATAGGGCAATTACCACGGACGCCGTTCACGTCTACGCTAATCTCATCGACTTCAACGGTGTATTGACAGAGGCAGGACGCGAGACCGAGGCAAGCCATAAGCGGGCGCTGGAATTTCTCCATGCGCATTACCAAGGCTGTGACGAACTCATCGACGAATTCGAGATGCAGCGGGTGGATTTCCACGGCTCGAGGCTGCATGCCGTGGTTCTGGCCCCCGAAGGCGCCGAGAACGAGGGCGAACGTGTTCGCGTCGCCGTCGCCTTCTCCGCTGCGTTTCGGGAAATGGTCGAGAGGCTCGGCGACAAGCATCCGAACTTCAAGACCGGTGTCTGCATCGGCATCGACAGCGGTCCTGCTGTCGCCATTGATTCCGGCCGGCGTGGCGAGCGTGAACCGCTCTTCATCGGCAGCCCGGGGCGCTCCATCGAGCCTCCCGAGAATCCGCCGTCGTCATAGCGTGCCGGGAGCAGCTTCCAGCCTTCGTGCGCCTGGCTGCGGACGTAGGCCTCGCCCGCCTCGCGCTGCGCGTCGAGCGAGTTGAACGACTGGTCGAGACCCTCGTCCGAACTCTTGCGAGTATAGATTGCGCAGCGCAGCGCCTTGTTTCTCACGATGCGTCTCGCAGGCCGAAGAAGCGCGGCCCGTTCCACTTCGAGCCCGCAATCGCGGTTGCAGCTGCCGACAGGCTGGGAAACAAGCGATCCTCGAAACGAAAACCCGCTTCCTCGACCACGACCTCTACGATCCGGCCCTTCCACTTACGTGTGAGCCGGGCACCGATCCCGAGATGCTGGCCCTCGGGTGCAGCGGCGCCGGTCCGCGCCAGGGCTTTGCGTGTATCGGCATCGAGCCCGCCATACGCCTCGGCCTGCACGCGCCAGGCGAGCAGCTGACGCAAGATCGGCACCGAGCGAAGCCGGGGAGGGGCGCCGTAACGCCGCCTCCACTCACTTCTCAGTGCTTCGAGATCCATGCCGCCGATCGCGACAACGACATATGCGACATCGCGGCTCATGCTGGCTTGCTCGCCCGGTAGCGGCGGACGCCGTCGACCTTCTCCGAGGTGATCACCAGGCTGCGCTTCTTCTTGAGCGCCCCGGCCATCGCGCCGCGCACCGAGTGCTGCTGCCATCCGGTCGCCTCGACCATCGCAGCAATGGTCGTCCCACCGACTTCGGTCAGGAGACGCTCGAGCATGTCGAGGCGCGTAGGCGGCTTGGTCGCTGCTGAGCTCATGACGGCCGCGCCTTGCGGTTCGCGCGCCATGCGCCGCTTGCGGGCGGGTGATGAGGTCGTGCTGGTCATTGTAGTTCTCCGGTCGTGCGCAGTGGCCGGAACTGGCCGCCGCTACCGGCGCGAGCCCGGAGTGCCGGGCGTGGTCACAGCAATGCTCAGGTCACCGTGACAGTCCAGTGGAAAGGGGCGGGCCGATTCCTTGGGGATAAAATCCCGTGTGATGCCGTGGGAATCACACCGATGTTCTTGTATTGTACCCGTCATGGCAACTGCGACCACCAAGGCAGCCAGCGCTGCCCATCGCCCGCTCGAAGTGGTGTACAAGCCGCTCGCGAGCCTGACCCCCGACCCCCGGAATGCGCGTACGCATCCAAAGCGGCAGATCGAGCAGATCGTCCGGTCGATCGCTGCGTTCGGGTTCACCAACCCGGTATTGGCAGACGAGGCGGGGAACCTCATCGCCGGGCACGGCCGCTTGCGCGCGGCGAAGGAGATGGGCCTCGCCGAGGTCCCGGTCATCGAGCTTGCCGGGCTTAGCGAGCCTCAGAAGAAGGCGCTGCGCCTCGCCGACAACAAGATCGCGCTCAATGCAGGCTGGGACCTTGAAATCCTCAAGCTCGAGCTGGCAGACCTGTCACTTCCCGAGATCGACATCGACCTGTCGCTGACCGGGTTCAGCGCGGGCGAGATCGACGTCGTGCTGGGCGATACACCCGATCCAGACGACGAGGTTACCGGACTGGGCAACTACCGAGATTTTCTGTTTGATATAACCATCCCGCAGCGGCTTTTGGCAAACACGGGCCCGTATGTAATCAGCGGCGGAAATGGCACCCAGGCGCGTAACGGCATCCGTCCGGACAACGTGGTATTTACCGCCAGCGGCGCGGGCAACAAAGTGACCCGCGACCTATTCGCAATCGATTTCGGCATCGAGCGGCAACTTGGTTTCGGCCCCTTCACCAGCATCAAGGTTGGCGGCTATTACTCGCGCGAGAAGGCGAACCAGATTTTTCAGGAAAACGCCAACCTTGGAGCGCAACTCGGAAACCTACCGAGCGACATCTTTAAGCTAAATGATGCCGTAACTTCAGGAGCACCCTTCTTCGGCGGCGGCGCACCCGGTGCCGAACGGGATGGGTTTCTCTCGCTCAACATACCGGTGATCGAGAACGCGATTTATCCGATTCTGACCACCATTCCCCCAGGCACCACCTTCACGCTTACCGACCCGCAGCTTGCGGTATTCTTTCCCGAACTTACAGTGGCGGCGCGCAGAAGGATCGACTTTGCCAAGATCCTTGCCCAGTCGCCGCGCAACCCGCTGACCGGCTTTATCCCTCGCTTCCCGCTTACGCGTGTCCTCGGGCAGAACTTCACTTCAGATCGCGACAACCTCGAGCTTTTCGCAATGACCAAGTTTGACTTGGAGGAGTTCGCGAGCTTTCCCATCCGCGGGAATTTGGGCTTGCGGTATGTCCGGGCCAAATTGTCTGGGCTGGTCGAAGATCAGGCATTGCAGTTCTACACTGCGCTCGGCTTCACCCAAGCCGATTTCCGGCCCGGGTATTTCCAGCCGGCGACGCCGGCCACAGGAACATTTTCGTCATGGCTGCCTTCCGCTAACCTAGTGTTCGATGTGACCCAGAACCTTGTGTTGCGAGCGGCCTACTACAAAACCTTCGAGGCCTTCGACCTCGCGGAATTTTCTCCCTCGCCGACTCGCATCATAACCGATGTCGACCCTGACACCGGTGAAACGCAGGCTTCGGTTCGCATTGACGTCAATCGCTTCGGGCTCAAGCCGCGCAGCTCAACCGCCTTCGACCTCAACGCCTCCTGGTACAACCGCCCCGGCAGCGTGATCGCGATCGGCTATTTCCGGAAAAACGTGGTCAACGATATCCTGACCCAAGACAATTTCTGCCCGGTTGGGACGACCTTTTCGGCCGACGGTCAAGACTTCGGCCCACTGTTCCTTGATGCATCAGGACGTTGCCGGATCAACGAGGGCGAGGTCGTCGTAACAAACAATCCGCGCATCGTCATCAACCAGATCGTCAACAGCCCCACTGTGCTGAAGGTCAATGGTCTGGAGTTTCAGATCCAGCAAGCATTCGACTTCCTCCCGGGGTTCTTGCGCAACACTGGGGGGATATTCAATTACACGCGCGTCCGCTCGAAGAGCGCGAGCGGCATGAAGCTCTACAATGTCGCGGGGGATACCTACAATATCATTGGCTATTACGAGGACGACGTTTTCCAGGCCCGGCTTGCCTACAATCACGCGTCCGCGATCGCTTTGGAAGGCAGCGGTACCTTCACCGGCAGCAGTTCGATGGTGCGACCGCGCGGACAGCTTGATCTCTCGATGGCGGTCAAGCCGGCACCCGCATTCGAAGTGCGATTGGAACTCTACAATCTGACAAACTCGCGACGCGAAGAGTACGAAGGGTTCTCGGAATACAACCGGGTGGCGGATTTCGATGGCCGCACGGGGTCACTCGGAGTCACGGTGAAGTTCTAATGCGGAGAGGGCAGCGCATTCTTGCATGGTCCCTGCTGCTAAGCGCTTCATCAAGTGCAGGGACGCCGCGTCTCCAGCTCGATACTGTCTTCGCGGATCATATGGTGCTTCAGCAGCATAAGGTGATCGCCGTGCGCGGCTCAGCACCGCCAGGAACGACAGTGTTAGTGTCCTTCAACGGAGCGACCGTCGAGGTGCGCGCCGACCAGAGAGGGCGCTGGGTTGGGCATCTCCCCGCCCAATCTGGCGGAACCATCGGGTCACTTTCAGTCACAAGCTCGACTGGCGAGCGCATTGAGTTCAGCGACGTTGCAGTCGGTGAGGTGTGGCTGTGTTCGGGCCAGTCCAATATGGATCTCCCCGTCCGGCAGGCTGCCAATCCTGATCGAACGGCGAACGAAGCGACCGGACAATCAATCCGCCTCCTCAAGGTCGGGCGAGCCGCAAGCGCAGCGCCGGCCGACACTTTCAGCGCTGAGATTCCTTGGTCGCCAGCAAGCGCGGCAACCGTGGCCAATTTTTCTGCCGCATGCTGGCACATGGGTCGTTCGCTTGGGTCGCAGGGCATCGACGTGCCGATCGGACTTATCCATTCGGCATGGGGGGGCTCCACAATCGAAGACTGGATGTCCGCTGACGCTTTAAGGGCCTCGGGCATCCCCGAACCGGCGCTCGCTCAATTGCGAGACTATGCTGTCGATCCGCGCCGGGCAGAGGCAGAGGCGGTGGAGCTCACTGATCGGTGGGCGGCGATCAACGATCCTGGATCGTTGCCATCAAATGGCTGGTTTCAGGACCGCTGGCCCGACGCAGACTGGGCTACGATCGAGGCTCCAGGTCAATGGGAACGTTCAGGGGTCAAGGCCCTAACATCCTACGACGGTGTGATGTGGTTCAGGCGCAGCTTCGAATTGAGCACCGAGCAGGCGGCCGGTGAGGCCACGCTTGGCTTGGGTCGCATCGATGAACGTGATCGCGTGTGGGTAAATGGCCATCCTGTCGGGGCTACGTCGAGCGCGAGCATCGAAAGACGCTACAGCGTTCCCGCCGCACTTCTGAGGGCGGGCGCCAACTCGATCGCCGTCCGGGTGGTTGACGAGATGGGGGCAGGTGGGTTTTCAGGACCGGCCCGCGCGATGACTTTCGAGCCCGGCAGCGGTGGAGCGGTATCGCTGGCTGGGGCGTGGCGCTACCGCACAAGTCTGTCGGACCAGGATTGGCGCCGGCCGCCGCCGTTCATACCCTGGGTGGCACCGCGGGGATTGTCGATGGCCTGGAACGGCATGATCGCGCCGCTGCAGGATTTTCCGCTGGCTGGAGTGATTTGGTATCAGGGAGAATCCAATACGGCACGGCCGGGTAGCTACCGCAGGCTGTTGGAGAACTGGCGGAAAGACTGGCGTCGCAAGTCCAAGGAAGAAGGGCTGCCAATGATCATTGTCCAGTTGCCTGGCTTTGGGCCACCGACGACAGTTCCGACTGACTCTGCGTGGGCTCAGCTGCGTGAAGTGCAACGGCAGGTGGCGAGAGATGACCCACGTACGGGCCTTGCGGTCACCATCGACTTGGGCGTTTCCAGCGACATCCATCCCGCACACAAAGACATCGTGGGTCAGCGAATTGCCGCTGAAGCGATGCGCGTGGCTTACGGGGCTCCCGTCCCCGTTGCGCCATCACCGACCTCAGCGCGGCGTCAGGCGGACGGCGTGAAGGTGCAGTTCGCGGGAGCGGCCGAGGGGCTCGTCACCTACGGCGGCGCCTCGCCCACGGCATTTGAATGGTGCACAGCAGCAAAGGCTTGCCGCTTCACCGATGCCACGAGCGAGGGATCGGCCGTGACCGTCGCCGCTCCGCCCGATGCGGCCTTTATTCGCTACGCCTGGCAGGGGTTCCCGGTAATCAATCTCTATGGTCGGAGCGGATTGCCGGTAGTACCTTTTGAAATTGCAGTCGAATGAGATCGGCGAGAGATTGGGCAACTCGCCGATGACAATACTGATCAGCGGCGATCGTCCTGTGCCTATCTGGGTGGACGCAGGGTACGGCTCTCGCGCCATCCGTCATCTGTCAGGATTAGCCGCGGAGGCCGGCTCCGTGTTCTTCGGCATATCCGGTGAGCCTATGCAATCGCTAGTCGAAGGAACCTGACCTGATGTCAGAAGCAAAGACGATTGCCGAGGTGGCGCAATCTCAGCGGCTAGCCCAAATTGCTGCCGATCCGCGCTACCAGGCATTGCTCGCGCGCCGCTCGCGCTTCACCTGGATGCTGACGGTCATCATGCTGGCCGCCTATTTCGGCTACATCTTGCTGATCGCATTCAACAAGCAGCTTCTTTCCCGTCCGATCGGGGAGAGCACGACGACCGTCGGAATCCCGATTGGGCTTGGGCTGATCCTGCTCGGCATCTTCCTTACGGGTGTCTATGTCCGCCGCGCCAATAGCGATTTCGATCCGATAGTTGAGTCGATCCGCCAGGACCTGGACAAATGACGATGACGCCGCGCTTGGGTCTCGTCCTGTTTACCCTGGCCCTTCCGACGGTCGCGCTGGCCGACGCGCTGACGGGCCAGGCGGAGCAGCAGACGACCAACTGGCCGGCCATCCTGATGTTTGCCGCTTTCGTGCTAGCCACACTTGGGATCACCCGCTGGGCCGCGCGCAAGGTGCGCACCGCATCGGATTTCTACACCGCGGGCGGCGGCATCACCGGATTCCAAAACGGTCTGGCGATTGCCGGTGACTATATGTCGGCGGCCAGTTTCCTCGGTATCTCAGCGCAGATCTTCGCCGATGGATACGACGGGTTGATCTATTCGACCGGTTTCCTCGTGGGCTGGCCCATCCTTCTGTTCTTGCTCGCTGAAAGGCTGCGGAACCTGGGGCGCTACACTTTTGCAGACGTCATTTCTTTCCGCTTCGCGCAGACGCCGGTACGGGTATTCGCAGCCTGCAGCACGCTCGTGGTCGTGTTATTCTACCTGATTGCTCAAATGGTCGGAGCTGGTCAGCTGATCAAGTTGCTGTTCGGACTTCCGTATACTTACGCGGTCATCATCGTCGGCTTGCTGATGACCTGCTACGTCTTGTTCGGAGGAATGATCGCGACCACTTGGGTGCAGATCATCAAGGCGGTGCTGTTGTTGGGCTGCGCGTCAGTTATGGCGTTCGCAGTGCTGGCAAGTTTTGGCTTTTCGCCGGATGCTTTGTTCGCTCAAGCAGTGACTGTGAAAACCGATCTCGCTGCCGCGTCTGGGATGACACCGGACGAGGCAGCCGTTCGGGGGAGCTCGATCATGGGGCCAGGCGGATTCATCAAGGACCCGATTTCCGCGATCTCATTCGGCATGGCGCTAATGTTCGGCACGGCTGGCTTGCCGCACATCCTGATGCGCTTCTTCACCGTTCCCAATGCTCGCGAGGCCCGGAAGTCGGTCCTCTGGGCCACAGGGTGGATCGGCTACTTCTACATCTTGACCTTCATCATCGGCTTTGGCGCGATTGTGATGGTGGCGCCCGACGCCAGCTATCTGGCAGCCGATGGCACACTCAAGGGCGGGGGCAACATGGCTGCCATCCACCTTGCTCATGCGATTGGCGGGAACCTGTTCTTTGGGTTCGTCTCGGCGGTGGCCTTCGCGACGATCCTAGCTGTGGTGGCAGGTCTCGCCCTCGCCGGGGCTTCGGCGGTAAGCCACGACCTTTACGCAAGCGTGCTCCGCAAGGGTGCGGCTGACTCAGCGGATGAGCTGCGGGTCTCGCGGCGCACGGTAATCGTGCTCGCGCTTCTGGCGATCCTGCTCGGCCTCGTGTTCGAGGAGCAAAATGTAGCCTTCATGGTTAGCCTCGCCTTCTCGCTCGCGGCGTCGGCGAATTTTCCGGTGCTGATCCTCTCCCTACTGTGGTCGCGCTGTACCACGCGCGGAGTAGTCGTCGGAGGATCGGTGGGTCTTGTGGTGGCGGTGGTGCTCACCGTCCTTTCGCCAACGGTATGGGTAAGCGTGCTCGGTAATTCCGATCCGCTGTTCCCGTTCAGCTCTCCGACGATCTTTTCAATGCCGCTGGCATTTTTCACGATATGGCTGGTTTCGATCCTAGATACCAGCGGACGAGCCGCCCTGGACCGAGGCGGATATCTGGATCAGCGGGTGCGCTCCGAAACCGGTGCGGGAGCTTTTGGCGCTTCATCGCACTAGCTGGGCAAGTCCGACGCATTCGGGGATTTTCAAGCCAAAGCGCCGTCAAATTGTCTTCGTGAAAATTGCCTCAGGAACCGTGCGAAGGCATTGAGGCTCCCCTGCGAGAAAGCCAGATTTGGTGCTTCCGGCGTCCGGCCGACAACGCGCTAGACCTCCTACACGCGCCAATTAGACCTAGCGGAATGCCGCGAACACGTCCGCGAGGCCTGGCGGGTCGCATTCTGCTCGCAGCGCTTCGACAGCGCTATCGATCGCAAGATGGTACTCGAGCACATTGTCCTCGCGCCCGATCAACTCAGCCCCGAGGGCGGTTATGAGGCCGGTCGCGCTTGCGTTTTCAGCGAGCGTCAACGCTTGGAACTCCGCGTAACCCTGACGCGCTGCGTCAAGAAGTATGGTCGCAGTGAGCAATCGGCCAACTCCTCTGTCGTGGAAGTCGTCGACAACGGCGACCGAGAACTCCGCGCGCTCGGGCACCTCGGGATTTGCGATCGCATGCACTGCCCCGATCGCGGGCTCTCCGGGAAGGTCGCTGGCGATGGCCCCCCAAGCGATGTGGCCATGCCCGTCAGTGGCGAGCAGCCGTTCAATCACCTTCGGCGGCGGCATGGGCTGCACTGAAAAGAACCGCAGGTAGCGCGACCGATCGCTTAACCGGATGATGCCATCGCGCATCCGCGCACCGTCGTCGGGTGTGATCCTGCGGATGCAGACCGCCGTGTCGTCGGTGAGGCGGGTGTGGATGATGCGTTCGGCGGGCGGGGACATAGGCCTTCGGCTAACGGAGGCGCGACCCTCGGGTACATTCGTAGCACACCGGCCCGAGCGCTCAATGACGATACAAGAGAGGATGGCCGGATGGAGGCCACATCGACAGGCGAAGCGTTAGGAACACGATGACCGAGACACTCGAGACGCTACACGAGCGGATGCAGGCTGCGGCCGATGCCTTGGACTTCGAAGAGGCGAAAAGGCTGCGAGACATGATCAGCCTGATACGCGGCGGCGCCACCTCAACCCAGGCAGCGCAAGCAGATGGATCGGGCCTGGTGCGTCAGCGCCCAGGCTCGATGGGCCTCGGCACGAGCCAACAAGCCATAGAACCACCTGTAGGTTGGACACCTCCACCCAAACCAAAACCTCTCACACACGGACACCGCACCCGGCGGCGTTGACCAACACTGGGCCGTTTGCAGTCAGGCAGCTTTTGGCTTTCAAAACCAATAAAGCAGACATTCGCCAGCACTCGCCTGTCGTGATTAGGGGGTCTCAAAAATTTTGCCGGGGTTGAGCAGATTCTGCGGATCGAGCGCGCGCTTAATCAGCCGCATCTGCTCGACCGCATCGCCGAGTTCCGCGACGAGCCATTCCTGTTTGCCGATTCCGATGCCATGTTCTCCAGTACAAGTCCCATCCATCGCGAGCGCGCGTTCGACGATCCGCGCGTTGATCGCCTCGACCTCCGCCATTTCGTCGGACGCGTCGGGATCGATCGAGAAGATCACATGGAAATTGCCGTCGCCGACATGGCCGAGGATCGTCGCGGGCACGGTCGCCGCGTCGAGATCGACATAGGTTTCGGCGATACATTCGGCGAGGCGGCTGATCGGCACGCAGACGTCGGTCGCCCAGCCGATCGCGCCCGCGCGCAAATTGACCGCGGCATAATAGGCCTCGTGCCGCGCGCGCCACAGTCTTGTGCGTTCCTCGGGCAGGTTCGACCAGTTGAACGCGCTGCCGCCATTGGCCTCGGCAAGCGCTTTCACCGTTTCGACCTGTTCAGCGACATTGGCGGCGCTGCCGTGGAATTCGAAGAAGAGCGTCGGCGCCTCGGGATAGTCGAGCTTCGACCAGCGATTTACCGCCACCATCTGCTTCTTGTCGAGTATCTCGACGCGCGCGAGCGGGACCGCGCACTGGATCGACTGAACGACGGTGTCGACCGCGCCGCCCAGCGTGTCGAAACTGCACACCGCCGCCGAGATCGTATCGGGGACCGGATGTAGGCGCAACGTCACTTCGGTGATGATGCCGAGCGTGCCTTCGGAGCCGACATAGAGGCGGGTCAGATCATAGCCCGCCGCCGATTTGCGCGCGCGGCGCGCGGTGCGGATCACCTTGCCCTGCGGGGTCACGATTTCGAGGCTGAGTACCGCATCCTTCATTGTGCCATAGCGCACCGCATTGGTGCCCGACGCGCGCGTTGAGGCCATGCCGCCTATCGTCGCATTAGCGCCGGGATCGATCGGAAAGAACAGCCCCTGATCGCGAAGATGGACGTTGAGTTCTTCGCGTCGCACCCCCGGCTGGACGACGCAGTCGAAATCCTCGGCGTTCACCGCGATCACTCTGTCCATCTGGCTCATGTCGAGCGAGATGCCGCCGTGGATTGGCATCGCGTTGCCCTCCATCGAGGTCCCAGCGCCAAAGGGCGTAATCGGGATACCAAATTCGGCACAGAGATCGACAAGCGCGACCACATCTTCTGTCGATTGGGCGAATACCACTGCGTCGGGAACCGATTGCCCAAAGTGCGATTCGTTTGACCCATGCTGCTCGAGGATGGGGCGGCTTTGCGTAAAGCCATTGCTGAAACGGGCAGATACTCGCGCAAGAAATTCAGCAGAAAGCGGGACGCGTCCGGACTGCCGATTTGAAATGGTCACGGTTGCGCTCATCCGGCGGTCAGCCCCGCCGTGCCGGCCAGACCGGCGGCCAAAAGTTTCGCTGCGTCCTCGACCCTGAGATCAAGGTCGTTGGCAAGGCGATAACTCGCGCCCAGCGCGAGCAGCGCATGGATTTCAACGGTTTGCTCCAGACCGAAAGGTAAGCTTATCTCCCCATTCGCGTGCAGTCCGGCAAGGTACCCCGTCAACTGCTTGCGCTGGGCATCATAGATTTCGCTGAGACCCGCCGGGTTACTCTTGAGCTGAAGAATTTCCGCCGCGAACTGCAAGGCGAGGCGTTGGCGTTGCAGACTCTTGGGATCGCGGGTGCAATACTGCCCGACGAGGTACGCCACATAGTCGTCCCAGGATTTGACCGCCGGAAGCTTTAGCTGAACCGCTAGGTTCAGCAATCGCGACGCCACGATCGCGTCGGCCTTCGTCGGAAACAGATTGTAAAACGCCCCGATCGAAACCCCGGCACGTGTGCAAATGTCCCGCAGCGAAGCGTCGTAGAGGCCTTTTTCGAGCATGACCTCGTAAGCCGCGCGGGCCACGAGATCCCGCTGCCCCGACATATAGGCTTCGCTTCGCTTTGGCATAAAACTTCCCGCTTTCCTTGGTAAAATCGAGCCATACTCGATTCCGCTTGCCAATCAAATAAAACGAGCGCACGCTTTATTTAGAGGTGAGTCGCCTATCGGGCGCATAGAGGGGTAATGTCATGCCGACAGTGAAAAGCGCTGCATTTTTTATGCTCACGACCGCCACCGCTGCGACGCCCGCATGGTCGCAGACCCAAGGGAGCGAAGCAGAGAGGGCGGGAGACATCGTCGTCACGGCGCAAAAGGCCGAGCAGCGGGCGCAGGATGTGCCTCTCGCCGTGACCGCAGTATCCGGGGAAGCGCTCGCTGAAGCGGGCGCGACCCGTATCCAGGATATCGCCGTCGCGGTGCCGACGCTTCAAGTCGACTCGCTTTACGGCGTTCCCGGCGCCTATGGCCTCACCCTGCGCGGCATAACGACGGGGACCCAGGCGAGTTCGACCGTCGCGACCTACATCGACGATGTGCCGATCGGGTCGAGCGGCGCCTTTGCAGCGGGCAACTCCGCGGGCCTGGACCTGTTTCCCTATGATCTTGAGCGCGTCGAGGTGCTCGAGGGCCCGCAAGGCACGCTCTACGGCGCGAGCAGCATGGGCGGGCTGGTCAAATATGTTACGCGCACACCGAGCCTTACCGAGAACCGCTACCAGGCAGGTACAGAGCTAGTCACGGTCGATCATGGACATAACCTCGGCTGGACCGTTCGCGGCGGCGCCAATCTTGTCGTCGTCCCCGACCAGCTTGCGATCTCGATCAGCGGCACGCATCAGGACGTTCCTGGATATGTAGATAACGTTGCGATCGGGAAGCGCGATGTCAATCAGGGCACGCAGGACGCCGTCCGGGGCGTCATTTACTGGAAGCCCACGGATAATTTCACGCTGAAAGCTTCAGGGCTCTACAATCGCTCGAAGTTCGACGGACTCGCCCTCATCAATGTGAACGCGGCTGGCACTCCGCTGTTTGGCAAATATACCGCATCGAAGAACCGGCCCGAAGGCTTCGAAAGCGAAACCAACCTCGGGTCCATCACCGCCGACTATGATTTCGGTTTTGCGACTCTGACGTCGATCACGTCGCTGAGCGATCTGCGGTCGCGCTTCCGCACCGACTCATCGCTGACCTTTCGCCCCATTTTCGGCGTCGATGCGACCTTTGCCAACGACATCAAGGTGAAGAAGTTCACTGAAGAAGTGCGTCTCGCGTCGCCGCAGACCGATCGGCTCCAATGGCTCGTGGGCAGCTTCTTCACGCGGGAGCGGACGCAGTTCAAGCAGCTCGGCCTGGCCTTTCTGCCGAACAGCGACACGCAGCCGGCGGGTCTCAGCCCGCTGCTCGATGGCACCATTCCGAGCCGGTATCGCGAGTGGGCGCTGTTTGCGAACACGACCTACAATATCACCGACGCCTGGGATATCGGCGGCGGCATCCGGTATAGCCGCAACAGTCAGCGCGTGAGCCAGACGGCTAACGGGCTTCTCGTGGGCGCGCCGCTCGATCTTCCTGCCCGCACGTCGTCCGACAGCTCGGTGACCTACACCTTGTCGACAAGCTATCATGTGACCGACGATGCGATGCTCTATGGACGGATTTCGTCGGGATATCGTCCCGGCGGCCCCAACTTCATCGTCCCTGGTATCCCGCAAAGCTACGAGCCCGACACGCTGACAAATTATGAAATCGGTTTCAAATCCGATCTTCTGGACCGCAAGGTGATGCTCAACCTGTCGGCCTATTATATTGATTGGCGCGATATCCAGTTGCAGGGCGCGACGCCCACCAATCTCTCCTATATCGCCAACGGCGGGAAGGCGATCAGCAAGGGGCTGCAAGGCACGTTGAACGTACGGCCCGCGATCGGTCTGAGATTGGGGGGTTCTTTCGCCTACACCGACACCGAACTCAAGGACGATGCGCCCCAGGTTGCCGGGCGCGCGGGCGATCGTCTACCTCTAACCCCGAAATGGGCCGGCTCCCTCACCGCGGACTATGATTTCGACCTTGGAGATGACACGCGGGCCCGGCTCGGTTTTGCCTGGCGCTACACCGGTGCGCGCGATCAATACTTCCCGCAGTCGCCGCGTAATCGCCGGCTCGGAAACTACAGCACCCTCAATCTCACGGCAGGCGTCAGCACCGGACCGGTCGACATCAATCTGTTCGTCCGTAACCTGACCAACAAATACGACTTTACTTCGTGGCTCACGCCGAATGGTGCGACTGTTCTGCAACCGCGGACGATCGGTCTAAGTGTCGATATGAACCTCCGCTAATCGGCAGCCGGCGATCGAGAGATCGATTTGGAAAAGAGACGAAAATGTTTGCTGATATCCGCGGGACCCGCATCTACTTTGACATCGATGGGGCGGGTCTAGTTCGTAGCGGCGACAGAATGATCGAAAGGCCTGCAGCGTTTCTCGTTCACGGCGGGCCTGGCATCGACCATGTCGGCGCGCGGGGCGGCAGCGCGGCGCTCAGGGATCATATGCAGCTCGTCTTCTTCGACCAGCGCGGGCATGGTCGGTCCGATTGCGAGCCACTCGACCGCTGCACGCTCGACGAGACCGTCGAGGACATGGAGGCGCTGCGCCGGCATCTGGGTCTCGGTCCGATCGTCAGTATCGGCGGCAGCTACGGCGGCATGGTCGCTATGGCGCACGCCGCACGTTATCCGGATTCCGTGTCCCGGCTCGTCCTCTTCGCGACCGCGGCGCACAAGGGGCTCATCGACCGCGCCCGGGCGATCGTCACGGTGCGGGGATCGGAAGAACAGGTGCAGATGTTCGATAGGCTTACCTCGGCGACCCTCGACACGGATGCCAAGGTCGAGGCCTATTTCCGCGTCATGGGCCCGCTCTATAGCCGCGCGTTCGATCCTGCCTCACCCATCGGCAGCAGCGGCCGTGCAATCTACAGCCACGAAATCTCCCGGCGAGCGTTCGGCCCGGGTGGCTTCATGCAAAGCTTCGATCTGCGCGGCGAGCTTGGCAATATCACCGCGCCAACACTTATCTTGGCCGGTCGCCACGACTTCATCTGCGCGCCCGAATTTTCGGAAGAGCTTCACGCGTTGATCGGCAACTCGGCCCTCCGGATATTCGAGGACAGCAGCCATTTGCTCGCGGCTGACGCGCCTGCCGACTTTACAAGAGCGATTATCGACTTCGTGCGCGAGCCGGAGCTGGTCTAATGCATATGTCGCCGGACGAACAGCCCGCGGACTTCGCGATCCCGAATAGCCGGACCATCACGATCGGATCATCGGTCAATGGCAGGTCCTACGCGCTCTTTCTCGGCTTGCCGCTTATTCCACCGCCGGTGGGCGGCTACCGCCCGCTCTTCCTTATCGACGGCAACCGCTATTTCGCCAGCGCCTGCGAGGCGGTGCGGTGGAACTTCAACGCACCCGACGTGCTGGTCGTCGGCTTAGGCTATCCCGAGACGCCCGAATTCGCCGCAGCCTCACTTGCGGAGCGTGGCCCCCTTTCGGACGCAGAAGCACGGCTTCCGGCGATGGTCGCGGCAATCAGCCGCGAACGCCGCTATGACCTGACCTTGCCGGTGCCGCCGCGCCACAGCTTCCCTAACATTCCCGCCGACCCGTCCGCAAGCGGCGGTCTCGACGCTTTCCTCGATACGATCGAGCGCGACATCCTGCCGATGGTGGCGAGCATCGCTCCGGTCGACATGGCGTCGTCGGCCTTCTTCGGCCATTCGCTTGGCGGCCTCGCAATTCTCTACTCGCTCTTTACCCGGCCAAAATTGTTCAAGAGCTACATCGCAGCGAGCCCGTCGATCTGGTGGGCGGACCGCGCGCTGCTCGATTACGAACGCAATTTTGCGCGGTCTTCGCCATCCCTCGATGAAGCACGCCGTCTGCTTATAACCATGGGTGCGAGCGAGAACGAACCAAGCCAGATGCCGCCCGGCGCAGACATCGAGCAGACCCGCGCGCTCTTCCGTTACGCCAATATGGTGGAGAACGGCCGGGCGATGGTCGAGCGGCTCAACGCGCTCGACCATCGGACCTTGCAAGTCGGCGACTACGCTCTTTTTGAGAAGCAGGATCACGGGCTCTCGGTCTGGCCGGCGATCGGCCGCGGCGTCGGTTTCGCGTTTCAGCCATGATGGAGGCCTAGTGATGCGACCGACCATGTCCGGCGCCGATCTGCCCGACGAGGACGCTGCCGCACCGACCCCGATCCGCGCGTGGTACGCTCTCGCCATTCTGATCCTGACGACGATCTTCGCCTTCGTCGACAGGCAGATTTTGAATCTGGTATTCCCATCTCTTCAGCAATCTTTGAAACTCAGCGATCTTCAGCTCGGAGCGCTGCAAGGCCTCGGCATGGCGATCTTCGCGTCGGCTGCAAGCTATCCGATGGGCTGGCTCGCCGATCGGTATGGCCGGCGCCTCATCCTCGTCGCCGGGATCATCATCTGGTCGCTGTCGACTGCGGCGTGCGCCTATCAGACAAGCTTCATAGGCCTTTTCATCGCCACCATCGGCATCGCCGTAGGCGAAGCAGGGCTGATGCCGATCATCTTTGCAATGATCCCCGACATCTTTCGCACGCGGCATCGCAGTACGGCGAACTTCATTTATTTTGCGGCGACGATCCTCGGCGGCGCGGTCGGCGTCATGCTTGGCGGCGCCGCGATTGGATGGCTGACGGCAAATGCGAGCGCCCTTCCCGCCCCTCTGGCCTCCCTAGAAGCCTGGCGCGCGGCGATCCTGATCGTCGCCCTGCCGGCCCCAATCTTCATTCTGCTCGTGGCAACGCTTCCCATCGGTCAGTCGACCGCGGGAGCCAAGGAGGCGACGGGAACCGCCGAGGCAGGCGCCGGCGTGACGATGCTGCCGTTTATTCGGGCACACCGAGCGACTTTCGCCTGCATCTTCGGGGGGATTTTCGGCTACTGCTTACCGCTTTCCGCGGCTTATGGCTGGTTGCCGCTTGCGGCCTTCCGGGCTTTCGGACTACCGCCCGAGACAGCGGGCGTCCAGATGGGCACCGCTATGGCGGTCGCCTCTGTATTGGGCGTCACCTTGCCCGGGGTCACGCTCAAATTTGTGGGCGGTGATCCCGTCCAGCGCCCGTTGCGCATAGCCAAGGCCTTTCTGCTGCTCGCGATCGTTCCGAGCCTGCTTCTCCCGTTCGTGACGTCTTCATGGGCGATGTTCGTCACCGCGGCTTGCCAGCTCACGATGCTGATCGGCGTCGCAGCACTTATGCCAGGCATCGTCCAGGATCTGTCGCCTGAAGCGCTTCGCTCCAGAATATTATCCTTCGTCGGCATCGTTCTGGCGATAGGACACGCCGCATCGCCGCTGTTTGTCGGCGCCTTCTCAGGCCGACTCGCCGAGGAGCGGGGCGTGCTCATTTCGCTGTCGTCGGCCGGGGTACTCGGCATCACGATCAGCCTCATTTGCTTTGGGTTGGCGGCGAAGCCGCTCGCGCGCACGATCGCAGGGGTCCGGCCACGCGCGACAAACTGATTTGTTCGGGCGAGCCTGTCGCGTGTGCCCTTTAGGAGAAGCATGATGCGAAGAATCTTGTTGTCAGTCGATATGGAGGGCGTTGCGGGCGTTGCATCGCGCGCCGCGCTCACTCCGCAGGGCTGGGAATGGATGGCGGCGCGCAAATGGATGACGAACGAGCTAAATGCCGTTGCCGAAGCGGCGTTCGAGGCGGGCTACGACGAAGTCATCGCGACGGATTCGCACAGCAACGCCCAGAATATCGATCCGGACCTACTGCTCGACAATATCCGCTTAGTCCGGTCGTGGCCGCGCCCCTTGCTTCAAATGCAGATGATCGACGATCCCGCGACCGATGCCTGCGCGTTTATCGGCTATCATGCGGCGGCGGGGACTACCGACGCGATCTTAAATCACAGCTTCTCCAGCGCGGCCTTCCGATCCATTCGCCTGAACGGTGAAATCGCCTCCGAAGGATATTTCAACGCTGCGTTGGCAGGCGAATTCGGCAAGCCGGTCCTTCTTGTCTCGGGCGATCAGCATACGATCGAGGACGCAAAGCGCTATGCACCGGAGGCGGCATTGTTCGCGACGAAGCATTCCTTTGGCCAATTGTCCCAAGCGTCTTTGCCACCTCGTCAAATTTGCCAAGGGCTCAAGGTCGCCGCGCGGGAAGCATTTGCGGCACCGACGTCTACGCCCTTCAAGCTTGACAGCCCGTACGAACTCCTGCTGGAAATGGCGAGCCACGGCGCTGCTGAAATGCTGGGATATTTGCCCTGGACTGAACGCATCGACACTTGGACAATCCGCGCGGAATTCGAATCCATGCGCGAAGCGATGCACTTCATCACGTTCGCGATTCTCTACTCGCCTAGCGGGCAGACGCCATTCAACTGAGCGACCTTGACCGGAAGCGCCCTTCCACTGGCACCGAGCGTCTGCTTTCAGGCACTAATTGTACGGCCGGCTACGACCGAGATTGGGGCGCAAAGCGGTCCTTCGGCCAGAGACGAGTCGCAAGTGGACTGGCAGCACCGCCACGGACTGACTCGATCAGTTCGTTGGTAGCGAACATTTGTCAGGCTGCCGGACAATACCTGGACAAGTATTCACTGTGGCCGGGCATACGCTCGACGACATAACGGACGGATTTCTCGATCTCGTCGAATTCCGCTGACAGCTTGTCGGCGGGAATGCGGTCGGCCATCGGGTTGTGGCCTTGCATCGCAATGCCCTGGCCCATCATCACCGCGGCCCAGCTGGTCTCGGTGAAGAGCTCGTCCTCCTCGCGGAAGATCTGGCCGTTCATGCGGAACAGCTCGACCTTCTCGGTCAGGGTGTCGGGGACGTCCATGGTCCGCACGTGGTTCCAGAACGGCGTGTCGTCGCGCGCGGTGGCGTTGTAATGGAGGACCAGAAAGTCGCGGATACGCAGGTATTCCTTGGCGGTCAGGCGGTTGAACGCGTCCTCCTGCACCTGCGTGATCCCTTCGAGCGAGAGCAGTGAGATGAGCTTGTTCACCCCGGTGTTGATGAGGTGGATGGAAGTCGATTCGAGCGGCTCCATGAAACCCGCCGCAAGGCCGAGCGCCACGACGTTGCGGTTCCAGAACTTCTTGCGCCGTCCTGTCACGAAGCGAAGGAAGTTGGGATCGGCCTGCGGCTTGCCGGCCAGGTTTGCGACGAGGATCGCGAGCGCGTCGTCGTCCGACATGAACTCGCTGCAATAGACGTGACCGTTGCCGTTGCGCTGCTGCAGCGGGACACACCATTGCCACCCGGCCGTGTGCGCGGTTGCGCGAGTGAACGGTGCCGGCGGGGAGCCGTCCTCGCGCAAGCAGGGCAGAGCGACTGCGCGGTCGCAGGGGAGAAGATGTCGCCAGTCCTCGTAGCCGGTTTTCAGCGCCTGCTCGATCAGCAATCCCCGGAATCCCGAGCAATCGACGAACAGGTCGCCTTCGATGACCGCGCCGTCCTGCATGGTCACTGAAGTGACGAAGCCGCTCTCGCCGTCCAGCGCGACGTCGGCCACCCGTCCTTCGCGCCGCACGATGCCACGCGCCTCGGCAAAACCGCGCAGGTACTTGGCATAGCGCGAGGCATCGATGTGGTAGGCATAATTCACCGGCGGCAGATCGTCGCGGCGATAGTCCTCGGTACGCGAGAAGCGGCCGAAATAGGCTGCCATCGTCTCGAGGTTGAACGCCTGGATCGGACGGCGGTCGCCGGATTTGCGCGCGCGGTGCCAATGCTGGTGGAAGCCGACCCCGTCGATCGGGTAGCCGTAGGCGCCGAACGGGTGGATATAGCTGTCGCCAAGCTTGCCCCAGTTGACGAACTGAATGCCCAGCTTGAAGCTTGCCTGGGTCGCCGCCATCATTTCGCGCTCGTCGATCCCCAGGAGCTGGTTGAATTCGACGAACGGCGGGATGGTTGCCTCGCCGACCCCGACGGTTCCGATTTCCTCGGATTCGATCAGGGTGATCGTAAGGTCGTTGCCTTCGCGCAGGCGCGACAGCGCGGCAGCCGCCATCCACCCCGCGGTCCCGCCGCCCACGATGACGATTTGCCGGATCGGTTTCACGCGTTTCTCTCCCTCAAACCCCTGTGGCATCGCCAACGCCAGATGCCAATTGTGAACGTTCAATATTCTCTTGTGAACGTTCACGCAATGCGCTAGTCCGGCATCAAGAGCGGGACACGATTCCTGCCATAACGCATAGTGTATCTGGGGAGGATCGCTTGATTCGTCGTCACCGCATCAGCAAGGGCGCGCGCCGCCTGCTCATTCTTTCGAGCGTCTCGGGTCTCGCGCTCGCGGCGCAGCCGGTCCTCGCGCAGGACGCGGCGCCAGATGGAACGACGACGGCGGACGATCAGGACGAGACCGAAGAAGGCCAAATCGTCGTGTCCGGCTTTCGCGCATCGCTCGAGAATGCCCAGTCGCGCAAGCAGGCCGCAGACACCGTTGTCGATGTCATCACGTCCGAGGATATCGGCGCGCTGCCCGATCGCTCGGTCGCCGAAGCGCTGCAGCGCGTGCCCGGCATCAATATCGGCCGCTTCGAGAAGACCAGCGACCCGACGCGCTTTTCGGTCGAAGGGACCGGCGTCATCATCCGCGGCCTTCCGTACACGCGGTCGGAACTCAACGGACGCGACATCTTTTCGGCCAACGGTGGCCGCACGCTGAGCTTCGAGGACGTGTCGCCCGAACTCGTCGGCCGCGTCGAGGTGTTCAAGAACACCACCGCGGACATGATCGAAGGGCAGATCGCCGGTACGGTCAATCTCGTCACCCGCAAGCCGCTCGACAACCGCGGACTGCATCTCGCCGGCTCGATCGAGGCGAATTACGGCGACCTGCGCAAGGAATGGTCGCCGACGTTCAACATCCTCGGTTCGAACACCTGGGAGACGGGGGCGGGCACATTCGGCCTCCAGCTCAGCTATTCGAAGTCCAAGCTCAAGAGCCGTACCGATGCGTCGCAGATCGTCGATTCGTGCTATCGTCCGGCGAACCTCAGCGCGCCGTGCTTCCGCATCTTCGGCGTCAACTCGGGCGGCTTCGGCGCGACGCCGAACTTCACCCCGGACAACTTCCCGCCCGCGGGTTCGGTACTCGTCCCCCAGTTCGCCAACGTGCGCTCCACCACGCTCGATCGCGACCGCGAGGCGATTTCGGCGGTGGGCCAGTTCGAAACGCTCGATGGCGGTCTCGTGATGACGCTGGAGTACCTGCGGTCGAAAACGCAGTTTTTCACGAATGAAGCAGCGATCCTCGGCCGGATCGACGATGGCGTTTCCTCGCCCGACGCTCGCCCCGGAACGACCTTCATCTACGATGAGAACGGGCAATTCGTCAGCGGCATCCTGACGCAGGGCGTCGGCAATGCCTATGCCAACCCGTACGGTCGAGGCGGTATCTCGACCGACATGCTGCGTTTCCTGCGCGACACCCGTTCGCTGACCCAGGACATCTCGTTCGACGCCAAGATGAACTTCACCGACCGCCTGCGCGGCAACGTGGAGATGCAGTACGTCAATTCGAAGTTGTCGCGCGATTCGGTGTTCGGGGCCATGAGTACGTGGTCGGACATCTCGATCGACCTCTCGAAGAGCATCCCGCAGATCGAGTTTCTCGCGCCCGCGGGTTCGCCATCGGACTATTTCACGAGCGGCTTCTACACCTACTACTGGTTCGGCCTCGACAGCCGCGAAAAGAACGACGGCGACATGTTCACGCTTGCGGGCGACCTCGAATACGACCTGAGCGACGACGGCTTCCTCAAGAAGGCGACCTTCGGCGCGCGCTGGGCTTCGCGCGACCGCGTGAACCGCAACACCAACTTCAGCACCTGGGGCAACCTCTCGGCGCCGTGGGCGGGCCGCGCGGGCTGCGCGCCCTGGAATGCTGGTCCGAACTGCCCGTTCGTGCCGGGCCGGTTCTACACCGGCCTGCCTGGTCAGGAATTCGCGATCGGGGGCGGTGCGTTCGTCAGCGATTTCCCGAACTACACGCAGCTGAATTCGGTCTTTGGCGACAACTTCCAGCGGGGCAAGGCGCCCACCCCGATCGCGGGCGGATCGACCTACTTCTACGGCAGCGACACATTCCTCGAGGATTACCTCGCCGGGGAGGTCGTGCCCCAATGGGAAGACATCGCGACTTTCAGCCAGACACCCAACGCCACATTCGGGGTCAGCCGTCGCAGGCAGACCCTGCTCGACGGCACGACAGTCAATTGCGACGTCTACTGCCCGTCCGACATTTCCGACGCGACCGAAATCACGAAGGCGGCTTACGCCCGCGTTGATTTCGGCTCCGATTTCGGCAGCGGCTGGAGCCTCGGCGGCAATGTCGGGGTCCGTTTCGTCCAGACCAGGGTGCGGAGCAATTCCACGCTCGCGTTTCCCGACCCGCGCGACTTCGATGCCCTTGCGACCGGCAATAACGACGGCCGGGTGCAGGTCTCCGAAATCCAGGCCGTCTGCGCGACCCCGCTTCCGGCGGGCCAGCAGCGCCAGTATTGCGACCTGACTCCAGCGCGCCTCGCGGCGTTTGCATCGCTGTACACCGGAGAGGTGATTACCGACAATCGCACCATTACCTTCAACCACTGGTTGCCGTCGCTCAACGTCCGTCTGGACAGCGGTACGGGCGTAGTCCTGCGCGGCGCTGTGTCGAAGGGCATCTCGCGTCCGGATCTCAACCTATTCAACGCAGGCGGGCGCCTCGGCTTCAGCGGCCGAACGACCGACGGGCCGCTGCTGGCGATTTCTACCGGCAACCGGAACCTGCGGCCGCTGACTTCGTGGAACTACGACCTCAGCGCGGAATGGTACTTCGACCGCGTCGGCTCGCTTACCGCAGCCTTCTTCCTGAAGGACATCAAGGGCATCATCCAGAACGGCACGGGCCTGGTGAATTACACCGCGCCGCTGGCCGGTTCGCAGGACGTGATCATCACCGGACCGGCGAACGACCTGTCGGGTACCCTCAAGGGCGTCGAACTGGCTTATCAGCAGACCTACGACTTCCTTCCCGGACTGCTGGGCGGGCTCGGAAGCCAGCTGACCTACACCTATGTCGATGCTGCCGATTTCCGCACCCCGAACATCTCGGGCATCGGATCGCCCTCGGTGAATTCGGCGGGCGGGCCGATTAACGGCGGTCCCTTCACGTCGCTGGTGCCGAACTCCGGCACCTCGAAGCACACGTTGAATGCGACGGTGTTCTACGAGAAGGGCCCGGTGTCGGCGCGCGTCGCCTACAACTGGCGCAGCGCATTCCTGGTGACTCCGCGCGACGACCTGTTCCCGTTCGCTCCCGTGTTCCAGGAAGCGGGCGGCCAGATGGATGCCTCGATCTTCTTCCAGGTGACCGATTACCTGAAAGTCGGCGTGCAGGGCGTGAACCTGCTCGACGAGATCACCAAACTTTCCAACCAGGTCGATTACGACGGCACGCGCGTACTTTCGGCGGCCTTCCGCAACGACCGGCGCTACACCTTCCTCGCCCGCTTCGATTTCTGATCGGGGCGACGGGGAACCGCACGGGGCGGGTAAACGCAGTTGATCGTCTCGGCGGAGGGCTGGCATTGCGCCGCGCAGGGCGCTAGCCAGCCTTCGTTTACAGGGGACCGCTGAATCGATGCCGAGAAGGCGCCAAGCCGTCACGATCAAGCACGTCGCCGCGGATGCCGGGGTGTCGCTGCAGACGGTGAGCCGCGTCATCAATGCCGAGCCCAACGTGCGCGACGAAATGCGCGAGCGGGTGCAAGCTTCGATCGACAAGCTCGGCTATATCCCGTCGATCGCCGCGCAGCGGATGAGCGGATCGCGGTCCTACCTGATCCTCGCGCTCAACGACCGTGACCGCACTATCGAGGCATGGCGTGCAAGGCAGGGTTCGGATTGGGTCGACCAGATGTTGCTGGGCGGGATGCTCAAGTGCGCAGAGCACGGTTACCGCATGCTGTTCGAACTCGTCGATACGCACGACGACCATGTGGAGCGCGAATTGGCGGCGGCGCTGGCTGCGCTCCAGCCCGATGGCGTGATCCTGACTCCACCGCACTCGGACAACCCGCTGATTACCGGCTTCCTCGAGAGCCAGCGAGTACCCTACGCGCGGATCGGCTCGCTGGGCGAGGGTGGGGGAATTCCCCTGGTCATGGGCGACGAGGATGCCGCGCGCGATGCCACCCGGCGTCTGCTGGAACTGGGACATACGCGGATCGGCTTCATAGCCGGGTCGGAGGAATATTCGCTCAGCGAATGGCGCAAGGCAGGGTGGCGTTCGGCAATGTCGGATGCGGGGCTTCCCAGGGACGGCCTCTGCGTGCGTGGGGATTTCAGTTACGAATCCGGTGTCGCCGCAGCACGCGAACTGCTCGCTGGGGACGCGCGACCGACCGCCATCATCGCCAGCAACGACCAGATGAGCCTGGCCGTGCGCGACGTTGCGGCCGAACTCGGCATCGCGATCCCTCGGGAACTGTCGCTGATCAGCTTCGACAACACGCCGGTTACCATCTTCGCGGACCCGCCCCTGACCGCGATCGACCAGCCGGTCGCCGAAACCGTGTCGCGTGCAGTCGAGCTGCTGATCGCCGCAAGCCGGGGCGAGACTCTGCCTGACGGGCCCGAGGTGGTTCCGGCGCGGCTCGTTGAGCGCGGTTCGACCGGGCCGGCCCCGATTGCCACCTGAAGCGGAGCAGGGCCGCCGCTTCCTGTGGCTCTATGCACTTGCGGCAGCGGGCGGCGCTGTTGCCTACGTCCCGTTCCTGACGATCCTGCTGCCCATGCGGTTGACCGCGATGACGGGGACCGGCGATGTCGCTTGGCTCGCCTACGCGACTTTCGCCGGTGCCATCGCCGCCAGCCTGTCTAACATTGCGTTCGGCTGGGCGAGCGACCGCACCCGTACCCGCGTTCCGTGGATCGCTGGGGGTCTTATCGCGTCGTGCGGCCTCCTCGCGGGCTTCGGAATGGTACACGACCTGCCAAAAACGATCGCGCTGCTCGTGCTGTGGCAATGCGCGCTCAACATGATGCTCGCGCCGCTAGCGGCGTGGGCGGGTGACTGCATCCCCGACCACCAGAAAGGAACGCTCGGCGGCCTCCTCGCCTTTGCCCCGGCTGCCGGGGCGGCATCGGGCGTGCTGGTTACCCTGCCCGGGCTCGCGTCGCCGGAAGCCCGGCTGCTGCTGGTTGCCGCACTCGTCTTCGCCTGTGTGTTGCCGGTGCTCGTGGCTGGGCATCCGCGAGCGTTCCCGGCGCTGACCCGCGACGACCCGGGAGAGGTGCGCCCGGCCAGTTCGCGTGCCCAGGTCGCGCGGATGTGGCTCGCGCGCCTGCTGGTCCAGATATCGGAAGCGGCACTGTTTGCATTCCTCTACTTCTGGTTCCGCTCGATAGATCCTGCGATGACCGATGCGCGGGTCGCCCAGGTGTTCAGCGCGATCCTGCTGGGCGCGGTGCCGCTGGCGCTGGTTACGGGGCGCTGGGCGGATCGGACGGGGCGGCCGTTCGTGCCCCTTGCGCTGGCAGCCGCGATCGCCGCAGCAGGACTGTTGGCGATGGCCGCCGCGCCGGGGCTGGGAATGGCGATGGCGGGTTATGTGGTGTTCGGGCTCGCCGCGTCGGTGTTCCTTTCGCTGCACAGCGCGCAGACCTTGCGCGTTCTCCCGCGCGCTGCGCACCGGGGTCGTGACCTCGGGATTTTCAACCTGACCAACACGGTGCCGTCACTGGCAATGCCGTGGCTCGCGCTCGCGCTGGTTCCCGCATTCGGGTTTACGGGGCTGTTCGTGGCGCTTGCCGCCTGTGCGATCGGGTCGACCCTGCTGCTCGTCCGAATGCCGCGCTCGCTTTAGCGGCTTGCAATCGGCTGCGGTGCGTGCGAAACGCCGATTGAGAACGTTCTCATAAGAAAATGGACGACTGACGTGACGGGACGGGTGCGAGGCATTTCAATGGCTTTGGCGAGCGCGCTGGCGCTCGGGGCGTGCATGCATGCGCCGCAGGTCGCGACGCCCGCCGATACGGCGGCGCCGGTCTCCAGCGAGGACGCACGGATCGCGTCGCTGCTTGCGCGCATGTCGCTCGAGCACAAGGTCGCTCAGATCATCCAGCCGCAGATCAACTCGGTGACGCCCGAGGAGATGCGGCAGTATCGCTACGGCAGCTACCTCAACGGCGGTAACGGCGGCCCCTACGGTGACGAATACGCCCCGGCGCGCGACTGGCTGAAACTGGCCGACGAGATGTGGGACGCCTCCACCGCGCCGCTTCCGAACGGCGAGCCCGCAATTCCCACCATCTGGGGCACCGACGCGGTGCACGGCCACACGAACGTGGTCGGCGCGACGATCTTCCCGCACAACATCGGCCTTGGCGCGGCGCGCGATGCCGGGCTGATGCGCCGGATCGGCGAAGCCACTGCGGCGGAGATCGCTGCGACCGGCATCGACTGGAATTTCTCGCCTACCGTAGCGGTCGCGCAGGACGACCGCTGGGGCCGGACCTACGAGAGCTATTCGGAGGATCCCGCGATTGCCGCCGAACTCGGCGCAGCATTGGTTCAGGGCCTGCAGGGCAAGACTGCGCCGCAGGGCCGGATCGGCGCGGGGCACGTTCTCGCCACGGCCAAGCACTTCTTCGGAGACGGCGGTACAGTGCAGGGCGTCGACCAAGGCGACGTCGAGGGTGATATCGCCGCGCTCGAAGCGCTCCATGCCCGTCCTTATCCGGCGGCGATCGCGGCGGGCGTCGAAGCCGTGATGGCGAGCTTCAACTCGATCAACGGCACCAAGATGCACGGCAACAAGCCGCTGCTGACCGGCCTGCTTCGTGGGCGGATGGGCTTCACAGGCGTGGTCGTGGGCGACTGGAATGGCCATGCGCAGATCCCCGGATGCACGAACTCTAACTGCCCGCAGGCGCTGCTCGCCGGACTCGACATCTACATGGTGCCGGATGACGCGAAGGCGCTCCATGCAAGCCTGCTCGCCCAAGTGAAGGACGGCACGATACCGGTGGCGCGACTGGACGAGGCCGTCGGCCGCGTGCTGCGGATGAAGCTGCGGGCGGGCCTGCTCGACGCAGATGCCAAGCGGCCGTCGGCGCGGCTGCATGGCGGCGACATGGCGCTGCTCGGATCGGCGGCGCATCGTGCGATCGCGCGCGAGGCGGTGGCGAAGAGCCAAGTGCTGCTCAAGAACGATGGCGTGCTGCCGCTGAAGGCGGGGGCAAAGATCCTCGTCGCGGGCCGCGCGGCCGACGACATTGCGCAGGCCAGCGGCGGCTGGACGTTGACGTGGCAGGGCGGTGAGGACCTCACCAATGCCCGCTTTCCCGGCGCGACCTCGATCTGGGCGGGGCTGAAGGCCGCTGCGGCAGAGGTGGGCGGATCGGCGATCCTGTCTCCGACCGGCAGTTATTCGACGAGGCCCGATGTCGCAGTCGTCGTGTTCGGCGAGGAACCGTACGCCGAATTCGCGGGCGACCGAAAGGACGCGGTCTTCACCGATACAGAAGGGCTGGACCTGCTCCGCAAGTATCGTGCGGCGGGTATCCGCACCGTTGCGGTATTCCTCTCGGGCCGCCCGATGTGGATGAACCGCGAGCTGAACGCCGCCGATGCTTTCGTCGCGAGCTGGCTGCCGGGCGGGGAGGGCGCGGGCGTGGCCGACGTCCTGTTCGGCAAGCAACCCGCAACCGGACGACTGTCGTTCACCTGGCCCTCGGGCTGCACCGGACAGCCGGTCAACGGTTCGGCCGGCGCACTGTTCGAGCGCGGATACGGTCTCTCGTTCGGCCAGAAGTCCACGCTCGCCCGCCTGAGCGAGGACTGCGGCATCCTTGATGCCAAGAGCGCCGAGTGGTTCGACATGGGCCGACTTGGTGCGGGCATCGCGGCGCGGGGCGGTTCGGTCGATCTGCCGGGCCTGCGGGGCACGGGAGGCGGGATCACCGCCAAGGGCTTCGACCGTAACCGGCAGGAAGATGCGCGAGAGATCGCTTTCGCTGCCGGATCGACCCTGACCCTCTCAAGCGGCGGATCGGGTACAGGCGGTTACCGCGTGCTCTACGAGCTTGCCAATCCTCCCAGCGCGCCGGTCACGCTGACCGTCGGCGGCAAGGCGATCGACATAACCGCGGGACTGACAACTTCGGGCGGCAAGGGCTGGCGTGAGATGGTGGTCACGGGAGCCTGTGCGCCGACCAGTGGCACCACGTTGTCGCTGACCAGCGCAGCGCCGCTCGTTTTGCGGATTGCGAGGATTGCGCGGCAGGATATTCCCGCAAACGTGGAATGCTCGTTCTGAGCGCAGGATTTGCCCGACCGCAACTGCGGCGGACCTTACGGGGAGTGAACTGACATGGCCTTGGCACCGTCTACCGCGACGAGCACCGACAGCAATCCGATCGGCGAGCCGGGGACGCAGATTGATGCGCCGGGGCTGAACTATTTCGTCTTCGCGCTGTTCTTCATCTTCGGCGGCATCACCAGCCTCAACGACGTGATCCTGCCCAAGCTGAAGGAGCTCTTCACGCTCAACTACACGCAGGCGATGCTGATCCAGTTCTGCTTCTTCACCGCCTACCTGGTGATCGGCATTCCGGGCGCGCAGCTCGTCAAGCGGATCGGCTACATGCGCGGCGCGGTCGTGGGCCTGCTCACCATGATGACCGGCTGCCTGCTGTTCATCCCGGCGAGCCAGACTGCGACCTATGGCCTTTTCTTGTTCGCGCTGTTCGTCCTCGCGAGCGGCGTGGTGGTGGTTCAGGTGGTCACCAACCCTCTCATCAGTCTGCTCGGGCCGCAGCAGACGGTGCACAGTCGCCTGACCTTTGCGCAGGCGTTCAACAGCCTTGGCACGACCATCTTCCCGCTGGTCGGCGCGACGCTGATCCTCGGTAGCCTTGCCGGGGTCACCGCCGCCGAACTTTCGGGCGCCGCGCTCGAGCAGTATCGCACCGCCGAAAGCCAGGCGATCGTGCGGACCTACATCGGCCTGGCCGTAGCGCTCGCCGTGATCGCCGCCGTCGTCTGGGCGTTCCGCAACCGCCTGAAGGGCGAGCGGCACGAGCAGTCCTCGCTCACGGGCGGGTTTCAGCTCCTGAAGCGCACCCGCTTCGGCTGGGGCGCAATGTGTATCTTTCTCTACGTCGGGGCAGAGGTCGCGATCGGTTCCCTGATCGTGAACTACCTGATGCAGGAAGGCGTCATGGGCCTAGCCGAACAGGACGCGGGCCGGATGATCGCGTATTACTGGGGCGGCGCACTGGTGGGTCGGCTGATCGGGTCGGCGGTGCTGCGCGTGGTCAGTCCGGGCATGGTGCTGGCGGGCGTTGCGATCGGGGCGATCACACTGCTCGCGATCTCGACCAACACGACCGGGACGACCTCGGGCTACAGCCTGCTCGCGATCGGCTTGATGAATTCGATCATGTTCCCGACGATCTTCAGCCTCGCCTGCGAAAAGCTCGGCGCGAAGGCGGCAGACGGGTCAGGCATCATCAACATCGCCATCTTCGGCGGAGCGGTGATCCCGCTCCTCACCGGCATGATCGCCGATGCCAGCGGCAGCCTTGCCACCGCGATGATCCTGCCCGCCATCTGCTATGCCATCATCGCCGCCTTCGGATGGTACGCACGGCGTCCGGCGTAACTTTTCCTGCTGGGTGCGTATCGCCGAGGCGCTAAAGGGCGAGCGATGAGAATGTCTCGGGGACACTGGTTCTGGGTCGGTTGCGCAGCGATCAGCGCAGGGGTGCTGCTGCACCTGCCGATGCTGGCGATGGCCCACGCGATGGGCAACCACCTCGCCGGGATGGAGACCGACGTCCCGATGCTCGTCGGCATGGGGCTGATCGTGCTCGGCGTGCCGCTTGCGGCCTACGGTGCCATCCCCGCCGTGCGCCCCCATCATGGTGCGAAAGCCCGCACGACGTTCGAGGCGCCCGACGATACACCGCTCGGGCGCTGGCACGTGCTGACCCTTCTCGCGCTCACGCTGGCGCTCATCATCGATACGATGAAGCCCGCGACGCTCGGGTTTGTTTTGCCCGGGCTCCGCACCGAATACGGCGTCCCCGTATCGACTGCCGCGCTGCTGCCGCTGGTGGCTCTGATCGGAACGACCATCGGCTCGTTCGTCTGGGGCTGGCTCGCCGACACCTACGGTCGGCGGGTCTCGATCCTGCTTTCGACGATCCTGTTCGTCGCCACCTCGATCTGCGGCGCCATGCCCGCATTCGAGTGGAACCTCGTGATGTGCTTCCTCATGGGTCTGTCGGCCGGGGGGATGCTGCCGGTCGTCTACGCACTGCTCGCCGAAGTCATGCCGCCACGACACCGGAGCTGGGTGTTGGTGCTGGTCGGCGGGACGGGTCTCGTCGGTGGATTGCTCGCGGCGGGGGCGGCGGCGTGGTTGTTCGAGCCGATCTACGGTTGGCGCGCGCTCTGGCTGCAGGGCTTTCCGACGGGATTGCTGCTGCTCGCGCTTGCTCCGCTTATCCCCGAATCGCCGCGTTTCCTGTCGGAAATGGGTGACGAGCGCCGCCTGGCGAAACTGGCCGAGCGCTTTGGCATCGTGGAGGTCAATCGTAGCGAGTTGCCAGACATCCGCCCGAAGACTGCGAGTGCGCGCGGACTCACCGTCGCGCTAACGCTGGCGGCGCTCGCATGGAGCCTGATCAATTTCGGCATCCTGCTCTGGTTGCCGAGCGACCTGCAGGCTCGGGGTCTCTCGTCGAGTGTCGTCAGCGGCGTCCTTGCCAGTTCCGCGCTGATCGCGCTGCCGACTGTTGCGCTCGCGGCGCTGCTCTACAGCCGGTGGAGCGCCAAATGGACGCTGGTGGGAGCGATGACGCTCGCCGGGCTCGGTCTGGTCACCGCGTTGCTGCCCGCGAGCGTGCTGCGCGACAACGCAGTCCTCTTCGCCACTATCGCGATGCTGGTGGCCGGGACCAACGGCCTCATCGCGCTGCTCCTGCCGTTCACGGCGGAGAGCTATCCTCTCGGCTCGCGCGGCCGGGCGACGGGACTCGTGGCGGGCAGCAGCAAGTTCGGCGGGGTCGCGGTACAGGTCGGCGCCCTGGCGGGTTTCGTTCCCACGCTCGTCGGCCTCGCCGCAGCGCTGATCGCCCCGATGGCGCTCGCGGGCGTGCTCGTTTCGCTCTTCGGACGCGAGACCCGTGGCCGTAGCCTGCATGAACTCGAAGGGTAATCGAGGCTCACCCTTTCGCGGGTAGAAGCGTGTCGCGTCCCTCGCTCGCGCAGCGCAGCAGCCATTCCTTGCCTGCACGCACCCGAGCGAGGCCCTGCGTGTCCTGGTGAGTAACGATCCAGAAACTGCGGACGACGCTGTGATCCGGACACACCGGGACGAGGTCGCCGGTCTGTGTTGCGATAAACTGCGGCAGGACCCCGATTCCGGCACCCTCCGCGATCAGGCGGTGCTGGGCGTTGATGCTCGAGGAGCGTAGCCGTGCGGTGAGCGCCGGGTCGAACTCGGCGAGGTAGTTGAGTTCGGGCGCATAGACGAGGTCGGGCACATAGCTGACCAGTGTATGCCCTTGCGCCAGTTCCGCCGGGGCTTTCGGTTTGCCGAACCGGTCGAGATAGGCGGGGCTCGCATACAGCATCAGGCGGTAGTCGGCGAGTTTTTGGCTCAGGACCGGACCGGCCTTGGGCCGCGACAGCATGACCGCGATGTCCGCCTCGCGCCGCGACGGGCTGAGGAACCCGCTGTTGGCGATGAGGTCGACCACGAGGTTGGGATGCGCTTCCGCGAATGCACCGAGATAGGGGGTGAGGAAGCGGGTGCCGAACCCTTCCGAGACGCTGATCCGCAGGTTGCCGCTGAGGCCCGCGTGGGGCCCCATCGATTCATCGATCCCTCGCGCCGCCTCGGCCATTGCCTCAGCCCTTGCGAGGAGGGCCTCGCCCGCTTCGGTCAGCATCTGTCCCTCTCGAGCCCGTTCGAACAGCGCGACCTCGAGAAAGGTTTCGAGCCGCCGCAGCCGGCGGCCGAGAGTGGTCGGGTCTAGTTGCAGGCGCGTGGCGGCGCGGTTGATCTGTCCCGCTTGTGCGACCGCGAGAAATACCCGGACGTCGTTCCAGTTGAGTGACTGCATAATTGCAGGTTGTAGCTGCGAATCGCGCCCTTGTCTGCATCGGTGCGTTCGCTACCGTTGCCGGACAGTTTGGGAGAATTTCGGATGCGTCAGATCGATCACTTCATGGTGGGTGGTCCTGCCAGCCCGTCGGGCCGCAGCCATAAGGTTTGGAACCCATCGACGGGCGAGGTGCAGGCCGAAGTCGCGCTTGGCGATGCCGCGCTGCTCGACCGTGCAGTGGCGAGCGCGAAGAAGGTCCAGCCTGAATGGGCCGCGACCAACCCCCAGCGCCGCGCGCGGATCATGTTCGCGTTCAAGCAGCTTGTCGAAGCGAACCGGCAGGAACTGGCCGAACTGCTCGCCAGCGAGCACGGCAAGGTGGTCGAGGACGCACAGGGCGACATCCAGCGCGGGCTCGAAGTGATCGAATATGCCTGCGGCATCCCGCAGGTGCTGAAGGGCGAGTACACCCTTGGCGCCGGGCCGGGCATCGACGTCTACTCGGCACGCCAGCCGCTCGGCATTGGCGCAGGCATCACGCCGTTCAACTTTCCCGCGATGATCCCGATGTGGATGTTCGGCATGGCGATCGCCGCGGGCAACGCCTTCATCCTCAAGCCCAGCGAGCGCGACCCGAGCGTGCCGGTGCGGCTGGCCGAGCTGTTCCTCGAAGCCGGTGCGCCCGAAGGACTGCTGCAGGTCGTCCACGGCGACAAGGAGATGGTCGACGCGATCCTCGATCACCCGGACATCGCTGCGGTCAGCTTCGTCGGCTCCAGCGACATCGCGCACTACGTCTACAAGCGCGGCGTCGCTGCCGGCAAGCGCGTGCAGGCGATGGGCGGGGCGAAGAACCACGGGATCGTGATGCCCGATGCCGATCTCGACCAGGTGGTCGGTGACCTCGCGGGTGCCGCCTTCGGCTCGGCGGGCGAGCGCTGCATGGCGCTGCCCGTCGTGGTGCCGGTGGGCGACGACACGGCAGACCGTTTGCGCGAGAAGCTGATCCCGGCAATCGAAGCACTGCGCGTTGGCGTATCCACCGACAAGGACGCCCACTACGGCCCCGTCGTCACCCCCGAACACAAAGCGCGGGTCGAGGCGTGGATCGACACCGCCGAGAAGGAAGGCGCGGAGGTCGTCATCGACGGGCGCGGGTTCAGCCTGCAGGGCCACGAGAAGGGCTTCTTCATCGGCCCGACGCTGCTCGACCGCGTCACGCCCGACATGGAAAGCTACAAGGAAGAGATCTTCGGACCCGTCCTCCAGATCGTCCGCGCCAAGGATTTCGAGGAGGCGGTGCGCCTTCCCAGCGAGCATCAGTACGGCAACGGCGTCGCGATCTTCACCCGCAACGGCCACGCCGCACGCGAATTCGCCAACCGCGTCAACGTCGGCATGGTCGGCATCAACGTGCCGATCCCGGTCCCGGTCGCCTACCACTCGTTCGGCGGATGGAAGCGCAGCGCGTTCGGCGACACCAACCAGTACGGGACCGAGGGCCTCAAGTTCTGGACCAAGGTCAAGACCGTCACCCAGCGCTGGCCCGACGGTGGCGGCGACGGGTCGAACGCCTTCATCATCCCGACGATGGGTTGAGGGGGGGACCGCACATGAAGATCGCCTTCATCGGCCTCGGCAACATGGGCGGCGGAATGGCTGCGAACCTCGTCAAGGCGGGGCACGCGGTGAACGCCTTCGACCTTAGCGAAGCGGCGCTCGCGGCGGCGAAGGAGCACGGCTGCGCGACGTTCACCGATGCCGCGCAGGCGGTCAAAGGTGTCGAGGCGGTCGTCACGATGCTGCCCAACGGCGCCATCGTGAAATCGGTCTACGAGGGCAGCGTGATCGGCAGGGCACCCGCTAGCGCGATCCTGCTCGACTGCTCGACGATCGACGTCGCCACCGCGCGCGAGGTAATCTCGGCGGCGGAAGGCGTGGGCTACGCGATGGTCGATGCGCCGGTCAGCGGCGGGATCGCCGCGGCGAACGGCGGCACGCTGACCTTCATGGTCGGCGGTAGCGAAGAGGCGTTCGGGCGTGCCAGGCCGATCCTCGAAGCGATGGGCAAGGCGGTGATCCACGCGGGCGCGGCGGGCAACGGGCAGGCGGCCAAGATCTGCAACAACATGCTGCTCGGCATCCACATGATCGGCACCTGCGAGGCCTTCGCGATGGCCGAGAAGCTGGGTCTCGACCCGCAGACCTTCTACGACATTTCCAGCGTGTCGAGCGGCCAGTGCTGGTCGATGACGAGCTACTGCCCGGTCCCGGGTGTCGGCCCGACCACCCCGGCCGACAACGACTACAAGGGCGGCTTCGCGGCGGGCCTGATGCTCAAGGACCTGCGTCTCGCGATGGACGCCGCCGAGGATGCCGATGCCGCCGTGCCGCTCGCTGCGCGGGCGCGGGCGCTGTACGAGGACTACGTCGGCGCAGGCAACGCCGAGGTCGATTTCAGCGGGATCATCCGCACGCTGCGGTGACGGTTTCCGCTTCGGCGGTCAGTGCCACCAGTGCGGGCAGGAAGTCCCGCGCGAGGCTGCGGGCCGCATCGGCGGTCGCCTCCGGGTCGGCCTCGTCGCCGACCTCGTAAGTGTATGACGGCACCCCGTAGCAGGCGAAGAACCAGTTCTTCGCGGTGCCCGATCCGGGGTTGGCGTTGCGCGGCTCGATCGTGAACGGATAGCCGGCGAAACGGGCCTCCTTGCCGCCGAGGAAACGGTCGAGGAAGCGGAGTTGGGGAGCGCTCGCCTCGTCGCCCTGGACGTAGAACAGGCTGCGTGCGGTCGAGTGGAAATCGATCATCGCGACCGGACGGCTGCGCGACGCCTCGCGCGCCAGCCAGTCGCGCAAAGCACGCGTCTCGGGCTGGGTGAACGGACCCCAGTCGCGGTTGAGGTCCACTCCGCCGCGGTTCGCGCGCCAGTGCCCGCGTTCGACCCCGTCAGGGTTGAGGAGGGGGACAGCGATTACCTGGTATTCGCGCGCAAGAGCGCTGTCCGACATGAGAATCCGCGCCAGTTCGGCGACGAACGGCTCGAGCGCGTAGGTGCCGGTCACCTCCGGCGGATGCTGCCGACCGAGGACGACGACAAGTCGGCGCGCGGCGGGATCGCCGAACCGGATGGCCTCGATCGGACGACCGTCGAGCGACCGGCCAAGGATTACCTGATGGGCACCGAACTCGCTGGCGAGGCGGATCGCGAACCGCGCATGGTCCTCGGCATCGACGATCGGCTGGGCGCTGACCGTGCCCGATCCAGCGGGCAGCGTGAGTGCAGCGCTGCGGCCATTGGCCGTCAACTCGACCGGCAACTCACGCATAGCGCCATCCTGCGCCAGCTTCGGCGAATAGCGGTGCGCCGCGTGGAGATATTCGATCCGTACACGCACCGGGTCGCCGGTCATCGCGGTGTAGCGAAAAGCGTACCACGGGCTCGGGTTGATCGGCGGCGCGTGTTCGGGCGCGACGACCAGCGCAAAGGCACGCGGCCCCTCGATCACGCATTGCGACGTCGAGGCCCCCGCGAAATCGAAGGCAATGCTCGCCTCCGCCGTCGAACAACCAGAGGTTCGCTCGTCGAGCGATGGCGAAGGCAGGTGCGTGCAGCCCGCCAGCAGCGCGACAAGCGGCAATCCGATCGTCGCGATCCTGGCGGGCATGTCACGCAATGATCAGAACGTCTTTCTCAGTTCGATGGCAAACTGCCGCCCGCGCGGGCTGTGCAAGTCGCTGTAGTAACCATAGGTCTCGTCGGCCAGCGGCGGGTCGGTGTCGAACAGATTGTTGATCGCGAACCGCAGGCGGGTGCCGTTGAGGGGCGTGTCGTTCTTGATCGTGTAAGCGACCGACACGTTCATCGTGAAGATGTCGTCGACGGGGAAGAAGTTGGCGTTCGGATCGTCGGACACAATCAACACGTCGCGCACGACGCTGGTATCGTAGAACTTGCCCACGTAGCTGCCGAACAGGCCGACATCGACGGGTCCCTTCTCCCAGTTTATCGATCCGCTCGCACGCCACTTTGGGCGTCCGTCGGCTTCGAGCAGTTCGCCGAGGCCGACGACGGTCACGTCGAGCGGGAGCGTCCCGGCAGCGATCGCATCGACGATCTCCTGCCCGTCGGCACCTGCTCTTTGAACGAAGCTGTCGAGGCGGGCGGCGTTCAGGCGGACGCGGAAGTCGCCGGCGCCGAAATCGGGCACGCGGTAGACTAGGCCGAAGTCCCACCCCTTCGACACGCGGCTGTCGAGGTTGAGATAGGGATCGAGCACGCGCACGATACGGCCCGCGGGGGCGAGGCCGGTCCCGGTGAACAACGCGATGTCATCGGCCGTCGGGGTCGCGCGGATCACGTTCGGGTTGGTGCTGCCGCCCAGGCGGCGTAGCAGGTCGAGCGCGATCGCGTTGTCGTCGCCGAAAGTGCCGACGAGGCCGGTCTGCTTCACGCGCCAGTAGTCGGCGGTGATCGTCAGGCCGGGGATGAACTCCGGTTCGAGCACCACGCCCAGGTTGATGCTCTCGCTGTCCTCCGGCTTCAGGTCGCGCGCGCCAGAGCGGAAGCTGATCACGCCCGCGCCGGGGCAGGCGGCGAGGCTGCTGAGCAGTCCCTTCTGCACTTGCGCCTGGCAGATCACGAAGTCGTCACGAGTGTTCGACCGGGTGGTACCGTCGTCGTTGACCTGCACCAGGTTCGGAGCGCGGAAGCCCTGCGACCATGCGCCGCGGAAGGTTACGCCGGGGAGCGTGGTCCATGACGCGGCGATGCGCGGAACCTTCGCAGTCGCCTCGATATCGGCGAAGCGTTCGATCCGGCCGGCGAGCTGGACGTTGAACGCCTCTACCAGCGGGATGTCCATCTCCGGGCTGACGACCGGTACGAACAGCTCGGTGAAGGCCGAATAGACGTTGCGGACGCCGTCGGTATCGGGCGATTCGCTCGTACCCGCCACGTCGCTACCGTTGAACACGCCGGTCACGCTGTCGGTGAAGGTGATCGTCCCGTCGAGGCGCGGGTCGCGGTCGTCATAGAAGGTCTCGCGCCGCCACTCGATTCCGGCCGCGACGCCGACGTTGCCGCCGGGCAGCGAGAACAGGTCATCACGGCTAAGCTTGAAGTCGGCCAGCGCAAGGCTGGTGCCGCCCTTGCGGAACACGTCGATGCGGAACGGATCGATCGAAGAGGTGGGATTGGGCGTGCAATCGCCGAGGCCCGGATCGCCAAGGCAACCGCCGTTGAACGGATTGTAGCCATCGGGTGTGGTCAGGTTGATCTGGCGCTGCATCAGCGTGAGCGAGACACGGTTTCGCTCAAGGTCGATCGTATCGGCTTCGGAATAGACGAACCCGGTGTCGAAATCCCACGCGCCGAAGTTGCCGCGCAGGCCGCCGACGAGACGGTAGCTGTCCTTTTCCACGTCGATGATGCGGTTACCCGCGTCCACGAAGCGGTACCGCTCCATGATCAGGTCTGCGCCTTCGGCCGGGATCGTAGTACCGGGCAGACGCTGCGGGTTGGGCAGGCCGTTCCGCAGGGTCGGTCCGAACGGATTGTAATAGGCGTTGCGCGAGATGCCGACGGGCACCGCGCTCAAGATCGCCGAAGCGTCGAAATTCCGCTCGCTCTGCGACTTGTAATAGCTGCCTTCGAAGTAGGCCTCGATATTGTCGGTGAGCTCGTAGCTGAGCAGCGCCATCGCGTTGTAGCGATCCTTCTCGCTGATCAGGCTGTTGCCGAACACCGTGTTGTAGCGGACTGCAGCGACCGGGGTTTCGCCGTTGCGCGCGCAGATGCCGTTGCGGAAGTCCATTCGGCAACCGGTGAAGGTGCCCGGCTGAAGGTAGAAATCGTCGTCGGCGATCGGCGTGCGGTTCGAGGGCGCCTGGATGTCGAACTGTCCGAAGGGTCCGAAAGTGTTGCGGTTGTTGAACGAAGCATCGCCGGCAAAGTCGGTGCCTTCGACCAGCGGCAGCTTGTTGTCGTCGCGGGCATAATCGCGCGCGGTCACCGGCAGGCCGTTCTCGTGGAAGTAGCTGCCGTAGACGGTCACGTTGCCGCGCCCGCCGCCGAAATCGAAGCCATAGCCGCCGGTCAGCGTCACGCTGTAGAGGCTGGTCCCGTCGGACATGCGGTAGTCGCCTTCGAGGAACCCGCCCTTGAGGTTGCCCTTGAGCTGCGTGTTGATCACGCCCGCCACCGCATCCGCGCCATAAAGCGCCGAGGCGCCGTCGCGCAGCACTTCGATCCGGCGCACGCTGCCCGGCGCGATCTCGTTGGTGTCGGGGGAGACGACCGGGACGAGCAGCTCGGTCTGGAAGCCGGGGTGCAGGTTCATCCGGCGGCCGTTGATCAGCAGCAGCGTGTTGCCGGTGCCGAGGTCGCGCAGGTTGATCGAGCCGACATCGCCACGCACGTTGTTCTGCGTCGTCGCGTTCTGCTCGTTGAAGGCGACCGTGCCCGCCTGCGGGATGGCGCGGAACATCTCGTCGCCCGAGGAAGCGCCGCTGTTCTCGATCGACTGCTCGTCGACCACGGTCACGGGCAGCACGTCGTTGATCTGCGCGCCTTGGATCTGGGTGCCGGTGACGACGATTTCGCTCTCCGGCGCAGTTTCGGGCGCGACTTCGGCGGTCGCGCTGGGCGTGCCGGTGTCCTGCGCGCGGGCGATGCCGCCGCCGAGAACTGCAAGGCTCGCGCCGGCGAGCAGGGCGACCCGGCCGATGGTGATGGTACGCATGGATTCCTCCCGTTTATTTCTCATGACTTGATGGCCACCCGGTTTGCCCAGGCGTCGAAGAGTTCAGGCCACTGGCTGAGCGTCTGCTCGGGCGTGCCGAGTCCCCAACCGTGACCGCCGCTGGAAAAGATGTGCAATTCGACCGGCGCGCCCGCGCTCCGCAGCGCCTCGAACAGGGCGATGTTGTGCGCGGGCGGAGTGGTCGGATCGTCGGCCGCCGAGAACAGGATCGTCGGCGGGGCATCCTTCGCGGCGTAGGTGTCGAGCGACCAGGCCGTTTCGGCCGCCGCGTCGGCTTTCTCGCCGATGATCTCCTTGCGTGTGCGGGTGTCGAACTGCTTTTTCAGGCTGACGACCGGGAACAGCAGGACCGCGAAATCGGGGCGTGCGCTGGCGGCTTCGAACTGGTCGTTGCCGGAGTAGAGCGCGCGCGATGGCTGGAGCGCGGTGAACCCCGCGAGATGTCCTCCGGCGGAAAAACCCATGATGCCGATCTTGCCCGGATCGACCCCGAACTCTGCGGCGCGGGTGCGGACGATCTTCATCGCGCGCTGCGCGTCGGCGAACGGGGCAGCCGCTTCCCATCCGTCGTTGGGCAGGCGCGAGATCAGCTCGAACACTGTGTAACCGCGGTTCTGCAGCCAGCGCGCGGCGGGGGTGCTCTCCTTCCAGAGCTGGATGCGGAAATATCCGCCACCGCCGCAGACGATCACCGCGCGGCCGTTGGCCGTGGCGGGGCGATAGACGCGCATCCGCGGGTTCGAGATGTTCGACACCGCGCCGTAACCCGAACCACTGTCGCCGATCTTCTCCGGTCCCTTGACCGAGCCTTTGCCCGGTGGAGTGCCCGACCATAGCGCGATTTCCTCCCACTCGTGGGCATGGACGGGTGCGGTCACGGCCATCGTGGCGGCGGCGCCGGCGAAGCCCAGAGCGCTGCGGCGCGAAAGCGTCATGGCGCGATTTCCTGCGCGGGCGCTTGACCGCCGAGGTCGTGCCGCTCGTGCCGCTCGGAATCGCCTTGGGGAACCGGCAGCGGCGTGCCCCCCATCGCCGCTGCCAGCCGCTCCTTGTCGAGCGCGCCTTCCCACTTGGCGACCACGATGGTCGCGACCGCGTTGCCGATGAAATTGGTGAGCGCGCGGCATTCGCTCATGAAGCGGTCGATGCCGAGGATCAGCGCCATGCCGGCAACCGGCACCGAGGGGATGACCGACAGCGTCGCGGCGAGAATCACGAACCCCGCACCGGTCACGCCCGCAGCGCCCTTCGAACTGACCATCGCGATCAGTACCAGCGCGAGCTGCTCGCTCCACGACAGCTCGATGCCCAGCGCCTGCGCGATAAACAGCGAGGCAAGCGTCATGTAGATGTTGGTGCCGTCGAGATTGAACGAATAGCCGGTCGGCACCACCAGACCGACCACGCTGCGCCGGCAGCCTGCCACCTCGAGCTTTTCCATCAGGTTCGGCAGCGCCGCTTCCGACGAGGACGTACCGAGAACCAGGATCAGCTCTTCCTTGAGGTAGCGGATCAGCGCGAGGATCGAGAATCCGGCGAAGTGCGCGACGAGGCCCAGCACGACCAGCACGAACAGGATCGAGGTGATGTAGAACGTCGCGACGAGGCCCGCGAGGTTTGCCAGCGTGCCTATCCCGAACTGGCCGATCGTGAACGCGATGGCGCCGAAGGCGCCGATCGGTGCTAGTTTCATCAGCATGTGGACGAGCTTGAAGATCACTTCGCCGAACGAGACGAGCGTATCGAACACGAGGTCGCTGCGTGGCCGGGTCAAGGCGATGGCGATGCCCGCGAGTATTGCGACCATCAGCGTCTGCAGGATGCTGCCGCTGGTCACCGACGAGAACAGCGTCGTGGGAATGATCGCGAGCAAGAAGCCGGTGATCGTGGTCTCTTCCGCGGTAGTGGCGTAGTTCGCTACCGCCTCGGCATCCAGAGTGGCTGGATCGATGTTGAGGCCTGCGCCCGGTTGCACGATGTTGGCGACCGCCAAACCGATGATCAGCGCGAGCGTGGAGAAAAACAGGAAGTAACTGAATGCCTTGATCGCGACCGAGCCGACCGCCGAGGTATCGCGCATTCCGGCGATGCCCGTCGCCACAGTCACGAAGATCACCGGAGCGATGATCATCTTGACGAGGTTCACGAACCCGTCGCCGAGTGGCTTAAGGGCGATTCCAGTGTCGGGCAGGAAGTGGCCGAGCAGCGCACCCACGACGATCGCGATGATCACCTGTCCATAAAGCGTGCGATACCATGGTTTGCGCGGCGTTGCCGGGGGCGCGTCTTGTGTCGTAGCGATCTGCACAGTCTCTCCCATGGGTACCGGCTGGCGGTGTCCCTGGAGCGAGGATAGTGTCCTCCCCAACAACTGCAACGCGGGAGCAAGAATGCTCAAAGCTGTTTAAAATGAAAGATATAAATAGGCCAGTCCCGACTTTTTGTGCGATAGTCCGCACAACATCCTTGCCAAATGTGCGAAATTCGACACACTGATATTTGATGCGCTTTCGCGATCGCCTGCCGCCGCTGCGCCGATACATCCTGGCTGGGATCGTCGCCTCGGTTCTGGCGTCCGCCCTGTTCGTCGCGCTCGATCGACGCGCCAGACAATCGGCCATCGCCGAGGCGGAGGCGATCGGCCAGGACGATGCCGCGATCCTCGCGGCCGGTCTGCAGGCGGAACTCGAGAAGTTCACGCTCGCGCCATTGGTTCTTGCCGACGATACGGAAGTTAGCCGGGTCCTTGCGGGCGGTATCGGCGAAGCCGAAATCGCCAGTCTCAATCGCCGGTTCGAAGCGCTGGCGGTCCAGACCAAGGCTGCCGCAATCTACCTGATGGATGCCGACGGGATGACGCTCGCGGCCAGCAACTGGCGATTGCCGACCAGTTTCGTGGGCTCCAATTACCGGTTTCGCCGCTATTTCACGGACGCGCGCCGCGATGGCAGCGCCACCCAGTTCGCGCTCGGCACGGTCAGTCGCAAGCCGGGCCTGTATATCGCACAAGCAGTCCGCGAGGGCGGTCGGATCGTCGGGATCCTCGCGGTGAAGGTCGAATTCGATAGCATCGAACAAAGCTGGCGGGGGGCGACTCCCGGCGTCTTCGTAACCGACCGCGACGGGGTGATCCTGATCACGAGCCGCGATGAGTGGCGCTTTCGCACGACCCGGCCCGACCTTGGTGACCGGCGCGACCACGCACTGGACTTGCGCCAGTTCGGGATCGCAAACCTGCTGCCATTCGATGCGGCGAAGGTCGGGGCCGCGCCATCGTCCGAGGCCGGCCTGATCGATACCGAACAGCCGATCGCACTTCCCGGCTGGCGCCTCCATCTGCTGGTCGACCCGTCGCAGCGTATTGCGGCGGAGGTGGCCAACCTGCGGTTCTGGTCGGTGCTTGCCGTAGCGATCTTTGCTGCTCTGGTCGTCTTGCTCGTATACCTGCGCCGCCAGCGCGCCCAGCGCGCGGAGCGCCTGATCGCCCAGCGGACCCTCGAACTGCGCGAACAACTGGGGCAAGCCAACCGGCTCGCCCTGCTTGGCCAGATCACCGCAGGCGTGGGTCACGAGATCAACCAACCGGTCGCGGCGGCTCGGGTCTATGCCGAGAACGGCGTCCAACTGCTCGACCGGGGGCGGGTGGACGAAGCACGCAGCAACTTCGGGCGCATCATCGGGATCGCCGAACGGATCGGGACGATTACCGGAGAACTCCGCCGGTTCGGACGCCGCACCCCGGCTGACCCGCATCCGGTCCCGGTCGGCCAGCCGATCGATGGCGCGCTTCTTTTGCTTCACGATCGCCTGATCCGCAGCGGAGCCAGTTTGCAGCTGCCGGAAGAAGCCGACCGTACCACCTTCGTCCGCTCGGAAACGATCCGGCTCGAACAGGTGCTCGTGAACCTCTTGCAGAACGCCCTCGATGCGACCGGCGAGGGTGGCACGATTTCGCTGTCGCTGATGGTATCCGGAGACAACTGCCTGCTGGCTGTCCAGGATGACGGTCCCGGCATCGGCGACCTGGGCGAGCGCCTGTTCCAGCCGTTTGCCACCACCAAGGACGGCGGGTTGGGGCTCGGTCTTGTCATCTCGCGCGACATCATGCGCAATCTCGGCGGCGACCTGACGCTCGAGCCGAGCGAGCGAGGAGCCCGCTTCGTGATGCGGATACCGCGCGCATGACCGACGTCCGACCGATCGAAGTCGCGCTGGTTGAGGACGATGAGGTTCTTCGCACCGCGACCGAGCAGGCTCTCACGCTCGAGGGGTTTACCGTCGGCGCATTTCCGGATGCCGAGACTGCTCTGGACGCTGTGACCGCCGAGTTCGAAGGTGTCGTCGTCAGCGACATCCGTATGCCGCGCGTGGATGGTCTGGAATTGTTTGCTCGTCTCTTGGCAATGGATCCCGACCTGCCGGTGATCCTCGTGACGGGACATGGCGACGTGCCGATGGCGGTTGAGGCAATGAAGCGCGGTGCGGCGGACTTCCTGACCAAGCCTTTTGGTACCTCCGCACTGGTCGAGGCGGTCCGGCGCGCTGCGGCGAAACGATCGCTCGTGATCGAGAATCGGCGCCTGCGCGAAGCCTTGCGCGACCGCACCTCGGCAGGCCTGCTCGGAATGTCCGATGCGGTCCAGCGGCTCGACCGGCTCGTCACGCAGGTCGCGCGAACCGACATCGATGTCCACGTCGACGGCGGCCTTGGGATGGGAAAGTCGCACCTCGCCCGGCGCATCCACGAACTGAGCGCCCGGTCGGATCGGCCCCTCGTGACCATCGACACCGGCATCTGGACCCATTCCGATGCGGAGCTGATGGTCTTCGGGCGCGATCGCGCCGCCGGGCTTTCTCGCTCGGGCATGATCGAGCGCGCGCGGGGCGGCACACTGCTGCTCGACGACGTCGAGACGATCCCCGACGAACTGCGTGGCCGGGTGCGCGCCTTGCTCGAGAAGCGGAGCGTCACGGCGATGGGTGCCGACCGACCGCAGACGATCGACGTGCGAATAATCGCGGCGCAAGCTAGCGGAGGGAGTGCTTTCGCCGCAGGTCGCCCGCTTCTCGACCACCTCGGCGGAGTGACGATCTCCATCCCTGCGCTGGACGACCGCCGCGAGGACGTGCCCGCGATCTTCCGCCATTTCGTCGGCGAGTTCGAGCGGGACCTGTCCGCGGCTGCCCCGGTGATCGGTGCAGAGGAATGGTCGTTCCTCGTCCGCCACGACTGGCCCGGTGGCCTGCGCGAACTGCGCGATTTCGCGCGCGCATTCGTACTGGGGCTGAACCGGCCACTGGGGATAGACGCAACGGTGCGCGGCAACGCATCCAGCCTCCGCGAGCTTGTCGCGGGGTTCGAACGGGCGGTGCTCGAAGACGCGCTGAAGCGCGCGGCGGGACGGATCGAAACGGTGCAGACGCTGCTCTCGATCAAGCGCAAGACGCTTTACGAGAAGCTCGCGCGGCATGGCCTTACCCCGCGAGACTTTCGGTAGGGACGACAATTTGCGACAAACCGGTGCTTGCCTCCGCGTAAGCCCTGCGCCGAAGATGGCTGCATTGGAGGATATGCGTGTCCGACTTGCCCACACAGCAGACAATCGCCGTCAGCCGCTTCGGATATGGCGGCAAGCGCGGCATGGCTTTGCCCGGCGATCCGCGGGACTGGCTTGCGGGGCAGCTCGATAGGTTCGATCCGCGGCCGCAGGCGCTGTCAGGACTGCCCGACAGCGTCGCGGGGCTCGCCGCGTTCCGCGAATACAGGATGAACCGGCGCGAGGCGCGGCAGAGCGAGATTGAGGCTGCGGACGCGCCCAAGCAGATCCCCGCCGCGATGGCCGAGGATCGCCATGAACTGCGCCAGATGCTGGTCGGTGCAATGGACGCACGGATCGCGCTCGCCGCCACGACCGATACTCCTTTCGCCGAGCGCCTCGTCCATTTTTGGGCCAATCACTTCGCGGTCTCCACCGACAAGCAGGTCGTCGCCCCGCTGGCCGGACCGTTCGAGGCCGAGGCAATCCGTCCGCACGTGATGGGCCGCTTCGCCGACATGGTGCTCGCTGTGGAGCGGCATCCGGCGATGCTGCTCTACCTCGACCAAGCGACATCGATCGGGCCGAACAGTATGGTCGGCGCGCGGATTGCCGAGCGGGGGCGGCGGCAGGCTGGCCTCAACGAGAACCTGGCGCGCGAGATCATGGAACTGCACACGCTGGGGGTGCGGTCGGGCTACACGCAGACCGATGTGACCGAGTTCGCCCGCGCCCTGACCGGGTGGACCATCGAAGGCGCCGGGCGCGCACCGCAAGGGCCAGGCGGCTTCGTGTTCTTCGACCGGGCCCACGAACCCGGCACCCGCATAATCCTCGGCAAGCAATACCCCGAAGGCGGCGAGGAACAGGCGCGGGCGGTGATTGCCGACCTCGTGGCGCGGCCCGCGACGGCGAGGCACATCGCGACAAAGCTGGCCCGGCATTTCGTCGCCGATGCCCCGCCCGAGACGCTGGTTGCGCGACTGGAGCGGGCGTTCTTGTCGTCCGGCGGCGACCTGCCGACGGTCTATCGCGCGCTGATCGATGCGCCAGAAGCATGGACGGCCGAGCGCACGAAGTTCCTGACCCCGTTCGAGTGGATCGTCGCCTCCCTCCGTGCGACCGGGGTGGGCGGCGGGCGTCCTGGGCAATCGATTCGGATGCTGAACCAGCTCGGCCAGCCGCTCTGGCGACCCGGATCACCGGCAGGGTATGCCGACGTCGCCGATAGCTGGGCGGCACCCGATGCGCTGTTCCGGCGGATCGAGATGGCGCAACAGGTCGCCCAGCGGATCGGCGAATTCGACGCCCGCGCCGCGGCGGGCGAGCTCTATCCCGGTGTCCTGAGCGATACGACCCGCAGCGCCCTCGCGCGCGCCGAAAGCCCGGCACAGGCGACGGCACTGCTCCTGTCCAGCCCGGAGGCGATGTGGCGATGACGATCGACCGGAGGCGGCTGCTCTCGGCGGCAGGAATGGGCGGTCTCGCGCTTGCATGGCCCGGGCTCGCCCTCGCGGCGGCGCAAACCGATCGCCGGCTGGTCTTCGTAATCCAGCGCGGCGCGGCGGACGGGATGGGCATCCTCGCCCCAACCGGCGACCCCGATTTCGAGCGCGTGCGCGGTGCGCTGGCGCAAGGCTACGACGGCGGCACGAAGCTGGGCAGCGACTTCACCCTCCATCCTGCGATGGTGCGGGCGGGGGCGCTCTACAGCGCGGGCCAGTTCCTCCCAATCCACGCCGTCGCCACCGCTTATCGAGAACGATCGCACTTCGATGCACAGAACCTGCTCGAAGGCGGTGGGGTGCGACCCTTCGAGCGTGCCGACGGCTGGCTCAACCGCCTCGTTGGCCTCTTGCCCGGAGACGGCGGAAAGGGTCTCGCTATCGCGCCCACGCTGCCGCTGGCGCTGCGCGGCAAGAGCGAGGCGACGTCCTACGCGCCTTCGCGGCTGCCAGACCCCGATGCCGATCTCCTGCAGCGTGTGTCGTCGCTCTACGAAAGCGACAGCCGCCTCTACGCCTTGTGGGCCGAGGCGCTGCGGACACGCACCGTCGCGGCCGGGCTGGGCGAAGCGGAGCAGGGCGGTGGCCGCGCGCTCGCCAGACTGGCAGCGCAGTTCCTCTCCGCCGATGCGGGCGCACGGGTGGCGATGATCGAGACCAATGGCTGGGACACGCACAACGCGCAGCCCGCGCGGCTTGCAGCCCAACTCCGCGGGCTCGACGCGATGCTGGGCGAACTGCACGATGGACTCGGGTCGCGATGGGCCGATACGCTCGTGATCGTGGCGACCGAGTTCGGCCGCACCGCGCGGGTCAACGGCACGGTGGGCACCGATCACGGCACCGCCTCGCTCGCCATGCTGGCGGGCGGGACGGTCAAGGGCGGGCGTGTCGTCGCCGACTGGCCGGGGTTATCGACAGCCGCGCTGTTCGAGGACCGCGACCTCAAGCCGACGACCGACCTCGAGAGCGTGATCGCGAACGCGGTGTCCGCGCATTTCGGCTTCGATCCTGCTCAGGCTGGGAGAGTGCTGTTCCCCGGCCGCGCGCTCAGGAGTTTCGGCCAGACGCTCGTCACCTGATGCCCTTCAGCCGGTCTGCGGGTGGTTGGCGACGAGGTCGTCGACCACGGAAGGATCCGCCAGCGTCGAGGTGTCGCCTAGGTTCGAGAAATCGTTCTCGCCGATCTTGCGCAGGATACGGCGCATGATCTTGCCCGAGCGGGTCTTGGGCAGGCCGGGCGCGAACTGGATCACGTCGGGCGTCGCGATCGGACCAATCTCCTGCCGCACCCATTTGACAAGCTCGGCCCGCAGGGCCTCGCTGGTCTCTACCCCTGCGTTGGTGGTAACGAAGGCATAGATGCCCTGGCCCTTGATCTCGTGCGGCATCCCGACGACCGCGGCTTCGGCGACATCGTGGTGTGCAACCAGCGCGCTCTCGATCTCGGCCGTTCCCATGCGGTGGCCGCTGACGTTGATCACGTCGTCGATACGCCCGGTGATCCAGTAATAGCCGTCCTCGTCGCGGCGGCATCCGTCTCCGGTGAAGTACTTGCCCGGAAAGGTCGTGAAGTAGGTCTGGAAGAACCGCTCGTGATCGCCGTAAACGGTGCGCATTTGACCGGGCCAGCTGTCCTCGATGACGAGGCACCCGTCGCCCGCACCCTCAATCCGCTCGCCCTCGTTCGTGAGAAGCGCGGGTTTCACGCCGAAGAACGGGCGGCTCGCCGAGCCGGGCTTCAGCGCGGTGGCACCGGGCAGGGGCGTGATCATCGCCGCGCCGGTTTCGGTCTGCCACCAGGTATCGACGATCGGGCAGCGCCCTTCGCCGACGACGCGGTGATACCACTCCCACGCCTCCGGGTTGATCGGCTCGCCGACCGAACCGAGCAGGCGCAACGACTTGCGGCTGGTCTTCGAGACCCACTCGTCGCCTTCGCGCATCAGCGCGCGGAGCGCGGTGGGAGCGCCGTAGAAGATTTCGACGCCAAACTTGTCGACCACCTGCCAGAAACGGCTCGGATCGGGCCAGTTGGGCACGCCTTCGAACATCACTGTCGTCGCGCCGTTCATCAGCGGTCCGTAGACGACATAGCTGTGCCCGGTGACCCAGCCCACGTCGGCCGCGCACCAGTAGATCTGCCCGGGGCGATAATCGAACACGTACTGGTGCGTCATCGACGCCCAGACCGAATAGCCGCCGGTGGTGTGGAGCACGCCCTTGGGCTTGCCGGTGGACCCGCTGGTGTAGAGGATGAACAGCGGGTCTTCCGCGTTCATCTCCTCGGGCGGGCAGTCGGCGGACGCGGCGGCGACCGCTTCGTGCCAGTCGAGATCGCGGCCCGCGGCCATCGGCACGTCCGCGCCAGTCCGCTTGAGCACGATCACCTTGGAAACGCCGGGACATTGCACGAGGGCGGCATCGACATTGGCCTTGAGCGGTACCTTCTTGCCGCCGCGCAGTCCTTCGTCGGCCGTTATGACGATGTTCGAATCGCAGTCCTGGATGCGGCCCGCGAGTGCATCGGGTGAAAAGCCCGCAAAGACGATCGAATGGACCGCGCCGATACGCGCGCAGGCAAGCATCGCGACGGCCGCTTCGGGCACCATCGGCAGGTAAAGCGTGACCCGGTCACCGCGCCTAGCGCCCGCATCCTTCAGCACATTGGCGAAGCGGCAGACGTCGGAGTGGAGTTCGCGGTAGGTGATCGTGCGGTGCGCGTCAGCCGGATCATCGGGTTCCCACAGGATCGCAGGCGTGTCGCCGCGCTCCGCAAGGTGGCGGTCGAGGCAGTTGGCGGCGAGGTTCAGCGTTCCGTCGGCGAACCAGCGGATGCGGAAGTCGGCCTCGTCGAACGAAGTGTCCTTGACCTCGGTGAACGGCCTGATCCAGTCGAGACGCTGGCCATGCTCCGCCCAGAATGCGTCCGGGTCGGCGACGGAGCGGGCGTACCAGTCGCGGTAGCGGGCGTCATCGACCAGCGCTCCTTGCGCCCATTCCGCCGGTACCGGATAGATTTCCTGGCTCACGCGCTGGCTCCTCGCTTCCTCTTCGGCTCGGTCCCTAGCCAGCGTGGGAGGGGGGACACAACTGATTTGGTGTGGCCGTTTGGTGGAGTTACGCTGCGCCAAGGTAGAGCGCCGCGAGTGCCGCGAGGAAGCTTGCCACGGTGGCGCACACCACCGGGGTCGCCGCGCGCCAGCCCAGTTCCATGATTCGCGTCATGTCCGATCGCATGGCGGTCGCGATCACCGCGAACAGCAACAGCGCCTTCGAGGCGCTCATCGTGATCGACTGGACGACCGCCGGGACAGCCCCGGTGCTGTTGATCGCAACCAGACCGACGAAGCCGACGATGAACCACGGCAGGGTGATCCGCCGCCACATCGGCTGGCGCACGTCGACCGCGGAATTGCCGATCCACAACGCGACGAGGATCATTACCGGGCCGAGCAACGCGACCCGGGACAGCTTGATGATCGTCGCCTCTGCACCGGCCGCGTCAGAATAGGTGAACCCGCCGCCGATCGCCTGTGCGACGTCGTGGATCGATGCACCGATCAGGAACCCCGCCTCGTTGTCGGTGAGGCCCAGTTCTCCTGCGATGGCCGGATAGAGCGACATTGCTAGCGCACTCGCGAGACTGACCCCGACCAAAGTCATCGCGAACTGCGCCTGGTTCAGCCGGTCGCGGCCGATGATGCCATACAGCGCTAGCGCCGCACTCGCACCGCAGATCGCCGTAGCACCGCCCGCAAGGATCCCCGCATAGCGAGACTGTCCCGAAACCGCTGCGCCCCCTACCCCGGCCGCGAACGCCACCAGCATTACCGCGACCAGCGCGGCGAACGGCCACGGCCCCAGCGCGGCGACCTGTGCCAGCGTTACCTGAAAGCCGAGGGCGACGATCCCCAAGCGCAGGCAGGTGCGCGAGGCGAAATCCAGCCCGGCGTGCGTTCCCGGTTCGCGCGCGACGAAATTGAGCGCGAGGCCGATGAGCAGGCCGAGGAGGATGATCGGGAAGCCGTAATGCTCGGCCAGCCACGCCGCCGTCCCGGCGGTAACGCCGACCACTGCCAGTCCGGGCAGGTACCGTCCTAGACGCTTTGCTGCGCTGAGGCGCTCGGGCTCGATCGCCGGGGCGCGCTCGGCGAGGTAGATTTCGCCGAACAGGTCGCCGCCATAGGGCAGCGCATCCCAGTCGATGGGTCTGCCAGCGCCTGCTTGTCGGGACCGTTCCTCCATCGGGCCGCTCTAGGGCGAACGGGTCGCCATGTCACCGCAGGGGCGGCGATTGCTGTTGGCAGCGGCTATCCCTACCACCGGACGCATGACCGGCCGCGCGAACGATCCGATCTACGACGTTGCCGTGATCGGCGGCGGGGTGAACGGCTGCGGGATTGCCCGCGATGCGACGGGGCGGGGGGTATCGGTCCTGCTGCTCGAAGCGGGCGATCTTGCCAGCGGCACCTCTTCGAAGTCGACCAAGCTGATCCACGGTGGCCTACGCTATCTCGAGCATTACGAGTTCGGCCTTGTGCGCGAGAGCCTGTCGGAACGCGAGCGGCTACTCGCCATCGCGCCGCACATTGCCTGGCCGCTGCGCTTCGTGCTGCCGCACGTGCCCGGGCTGCGGCCGCGTTGGCTCGTGCGGGCAGGCCTGTTTCTTTACGACCATATCGGCGGGCGCCGGCGTTTGCCGGATACCGAGACGATCGCGCTCGGCAGGCATCCGGCAGGCGCGCCGCTTAAGCCGGAATTCGCGCAAGCATTTATCTATTCAGACTGCTGGGTCGACGATGCGCGGCTGGTGGTGCTCAACGCGCGCGATGCGGCGGATCGCGGGGCCGAAGTGCGCACCCGCTGCCGGGTTGTCGGATTCCGGCGCGAGGGGGACATATGGTACATAAAGGCGGGCGAGGACGCTTTCCGTGCCCGGGCGATCGTGAATGCCTCCGGACCGGCGGTGCTCGATGTCCTCGCCGCGAGCGACCTCAAGCCCGACCGCGGTATGCGGCTGGTTCGCGGGTCGCACATCGTCGTGCGTCGGCTGTTCGATCACGCGTATGCCTATTTTTTCCAGCTTACCGATGGGCGGATATTCTTCGCAATCCCCTACGAGCAGGATTTCACGCTGATCGGGACCACCGATGTCGACCATCGCGGCGGTCCGATCGAGCCGAGCGCGGACGAGGTCGAATACCTGTGTGACGGGGCGAGCCGGTTTTTCCGCAAGGCGGTGACCCCGGCGGACGTCGTCTGGCAGTTCGCGGGCGTGCGCCCCTTGTTGGACGACGGGTCCGGACGCCCCGAGGCGGCGACGCGCGGGTACGAGCTCGATCTGTCGCATGAAGGCGAGGGGGCACCGCTGCTCACCATCTACGGCGGCAAGATCACCACCTATCGCCATCTCGCCGCCGAGGCGGTCGAGCTGCTCGCGGACCGCTTGCCGGCGTTGAAGGGCTTGGACTGGACTGACACCGAGCCACTTCCCGGGGGCGACTTTCCTCCCGAGGACGCGCAGGAACTCGAAGCGCAACTGAGCAAAGAGTATCCGTTTCTCCGTAGCGCCGCCCACAGGCTCATACGCGCCTATGGCACGACGGCGTTCTCGATCTTCGACGGAGTTCGCAGACTAGCCGATTGCGGCGAGAATTTCGGGCATGGGCTGACGGCCCGCGAAGTGCGGCACCTTGTAACGCGCGAGTGGGCGCGTAATGGGGAGGACGTGCTATGGAGGCGCACCAAGCTGGGCCTGCGCTTCTCGCCCGGCGAAGCGACGCGGCTTGATGAATACGTGAAGGAATGCCTTAATTGATCACCCGCATCGTTGCCATCGGCGGCACGGTTAGCCTCAACAGTTCGACCGAGCAGGCGCTCCGCGTTGCAGCGGACGTCGCCCAAACGGAGGGCGCGGACGTCACCGTGTTCGGCGGCGACTACCTGCGCGCGCTGCCGCATTATCGGGGCGAGGGCTACGGGATCGAGGACGGCGCCGAACTGGTGGAGGCAGTGCGGCAGGCGGACGGGATCATCGTCGCCGCGCCGGGTTACCACGGGACGATCTCAGGCCTAGTCAAGAATGCGCTCGATTACCTTGAGGACCTTGCGCACGATGCGCGGCCCTATCTCGACGGGCGCGCTGTGGGCTTGATCGCCACCGCATACGGCGACCAGGCGACGATGAGCACGATCCAGACCATGCGCAGCATCGTCCACGCGCTGCGCGGCTGGCCGACACCGATGGCGGCGACGCTGAAGGTCGAGCGCGGAATGTTCTCTGCCGAGGGCGTATGCATCGACGATCGCGCACGTGCGCAGTTGCAGCTTGTCGGCGAGCAAACCTGGCGCGGTGCGCGGGCGCTCGCCGCGACGGAAGATTAGACCGCCTTTGTATCGAGCCAGCGGGCGAGCGAAACGCCCAGCGCAATAAGCGGCGGAACCAGGACGATCGAAAGGGCAACCTTGGCGAGCACCTGTCCGATCAGCAGGTTGCCGATGTCGAACTCGCCATAGAACGCCAAGGTGATGAAGATCACCGAATCGATGGCCTGGCTCAGGGCCGAGGCGATCGCGCCGCGGACCATGATGCCGAGCGTCCCGCTCTCCCCGCTACCGCGCAGGCGCGAGAAGATCCAGACGTTGAGAAGCAGGGACACGATGTAGGCGGCGGGCCCCGCCATCCACACGCGCCAGAGCTGCGAGTGGACGCGCTCGAACGCGGTCAGGTCGTCGGCGCGGAACTGGACCATCTCTGACGATGCGGGCAGCGCGAGCACGAGTTGCATGAGCAGCGACGAGACGAGCAGCGGCAGGAAGCCCCACCAGACGAGTTGGCGCGCCCGTGCGTCGCCATAAAGCTGCGCCACCGTGCTCGAGATCACGACCAGCAGCAGGAAGGCGAAGATTCCCGATTCCACCGCGAGATTGGTCGGCCACAGCGCAACCTGCTTGTAGGCCATCACGCCCGCCAGCACGGTCATGCCGCCGTAAAGCAAAAGGTAGACGAACAGCGCGCGCGGCACTGGCAGCGCGGTGGATTGTGAAGGAGCGGCTTCGGTCATGCCGCGCGGTTTGGCACTGGCCCTGCGAAAAGAAAAGCGGTGCAACAGGCGCTTGCGAAGTTGGCTGTGGGAACCCAAAAGAACCCGCCGCGCCGCGGGCGCGAATCCGGTTTCAATCGCAACCGGGTGCCACTATGCGGGGAATCCATGCCGCCAGTCGTTGCCAGCCTCCTCGGAATCGTCGCGATCCTTGCCATCGCGTTCGTGCTTTCCAATGCGAAGCGCAAGATCAGTCTGCGTATCGTCGGATCGGCGTTCGCGCTGCAGGCGATCATCGCGCTGATCGTCTTGCGGACTCCTTGGGGTGTCGCCGGGATCCAGGGCATGTCTAATGGCGTCTCGGCGCTGCTGAGCTACGCCAACGAGGGCACCGCGTTCCTGTTCGGTGCCGACAATCCGCTCGCGAACACCTTCGCGTTGGGTGCACTGCCGGTCATCGTGTTCTTCGCCGCGCTGGTGTCGATCCTCTACCACCTCGGCATCATGCAGAAGCTGGTTCGCTGGCTGGGCGGGGCGATCGGCTGGATTACCGGTGTCAGCCGGGTCGAGGCGCTGGGTGCAGCGGCGAACATCTTCGTCGGCCAGTCGGAAAGCCCGCTGGTCGTGCGTCCCTACCTTGCCGGACTCGCACCGAGTCGGCTGTTCTGCCTGATGGTGGTCGGCATGGCGGGTGTCGCAGGCACGATCCTGGCGGCCTATGCCGAACTGCTTGGCAAGGAGTACCTGCCGTTTCTGCTTGCTGCCGCGTTCATGTCGGCTCCCGGCGGCATCCTGATGGCCAAGATCATCATGCCCGATGTCGACGAGCCGGCCCCCGCCGCCGAAGGCAAGATCGAGTTGCCGGAAGCGCGAATAAGCGCCGAAGGTCCGGGCGCGCTGGTCGAGGCCGGTCGCCCGCACGAGGTCGAACTCGCCGAAACGTTCGAGGAAGGGCAGAAGCCCGCCAACGTGATCGAGGCTGCCGCGCAGGGCGCGCAGACCGGCGTGAAACTCGCTGTCGCGGTCGGCGCGATGGTGCTGGCGTTCGTCGCGCTGGTGGCGCTCGCCAACGGCATACTCGGAGGGATCGGCAACTTGCTCGGCTTCGAGAACTGGAGCTTCCAGGCAGCCCTCGGCGTGCTGTTCGCGCCGGTCATGTTCCTCATCGGCGTGCCGTGGGACCAGGCACCGGTCGCGGGTGGCCTGTTCGGGACCAAGGTCGTGCTCAACGAGTTCGTCGCCTTCATCGACCTCGGGCAGATCAGCGCTACCGCGCTCGACGATCGCAGCCGTGCGATCGTGACGTTTGCATTGTGCGGGTTCGCCAACTTCTCCTCGATCGCGATCCAGATGGCGGTGACGGGCGGCCTCGCCCCCGACCAGCGCCCCGTGATTGCCCGTCTCGGCCTCAAGGCGCTTGCCGCCGGGTCGCTGTCCAACCTGATGAGCGCCGCGCTCGCCGGCCTGTTCCTGCCTTACTGAGTTTGCCGCAATGTCCGAAATCGCATCCGTCTCGATCGCCCGCCCGCTTGCCGAAGTCGCCGACGAACTCGGCCGCTCGTTCCGCGAGTACGGTTTCGCCGTCATCCGCGACCACGGCATCCCGGCGGACCTGATCGCAAAGGCCGAGGCACTGTCCAAGGCGTTCTTCGCGCTGCCCGAGGACGTGAAGAAGGCCTACAAGATCGAAGGTGGCGGCGGCGCGCGCGGGTACACTCCGTTCGGGGTCGAGCGCGCCAAGGATGCCGAGGTCCACGACCTCAAGGAGTTTTGGCACGTCGGCCGCGAACTGCCCGAGGGGCATCCGCTGGCCGAGTACATGGCCGCCAACGTCTGGCCGTCGGAGATCGCCGACTTCCGCGAGACGTTCAGTGCACTCTATTCCGCCTTTGAAAAGGCCGGAGAGCGCGTGCTCGAGGCGATCGCGCTCCACCTCGGTCTCGACCGGCACTTTTTCACGCCTACGGTCGAGGATGGCAACTCGGTCATGCGGCTGTTGCACTATCCCCCGCTCGACGGTCCCCATGCCGAAGGCGCGATCCGCGCGGCAGCGCACGGTGACATCAACACCATCACCCTGCTCCTTGGCGCCGAGGAAGCCGGGCTCGAGCTGCTGACCGCGAGTGGCGAGTGGAAGGCGGTCGACACCCCCGATGGCGCACTGGTGGTCAATATCGGCGATATGCTCGACCGGCTGACCAACCACCGGCTCAAATCGACCCAGCACCGCGTGGTCAACCCCAAGGGTGAGGCGGCTTATCGCAGCCGCTACTCCATGCCGTTCTTCCTCCACTTTCGGCCCGACTTCACGATCGAGACGCTGGACAGCTGCATCGACCCCGCGAATCCGGACGCCCATCCGGAGCCAATTTCGAGCCACGAGTTCCTCCAGCAACGGCTGCGCGAGATCAATCTCGCCTGATTCGCTGCAGCGGTGAGGGTGGCGACCGACCCAATCCAAGTTTGTCGCGCGATGTTGCATTGCCGCAACACAAATTAGTTGTGCTAAATCATAGCTTTATTAGGCGGTCGGCGGGACGAGGGTAGCTCCGTGGGCCGCTGTCACACCTTCGTAACAGAAGAGACTTTTGGCCGCCGCAGGAAGTTCCTATCGGGCCTCTCAGGGGTCTCTCCGCTTCTTCGACAATTTTCGTTCTACTCCTCTCCAAGGGATCGTTCGCTCATGAAGCTCAAGTATCTGCTGGCCGCGAGTGTCGTCAGCCTGTCCGCCACCGCCATCCTGCCCGCGCCTGTCATGGCGCAGCAGATCACCTCGGGCATCGAAGGCACCGTCAACGACGCCGACGGCAACCCGCTCGGCGGCGCCACCGTGACCATTACCGACACGCGCACCGGCGCTCAGCGCACGATCACCACGGATGCCGAAGGGCGCTTCGCCGCGAGTGGGCTTGTCACCGGCGGTCCGTACTCGGTCGCCGCAACGGCAAACGGTTACGAGGGCCAGACGGTCGAAGGCATTCAGACAACCCTGCAGGGCAACACCGGCCTCACCTTCACCCTTTCGGCAGGCGGCGGTGAGATCGTCGTCACCGGTTCGCGCGTGCAGGTCACGCAGCTTGCGGTCGGGCCGGGCACCTCGTTCACGGCCGAAGTGCTGGAGAATGCTCCGACGTTCAATCGCGACATTCGCGACATCATCCGCATCGATCCGCGCGTCAGCCTCGACCGCGACGACGGCGGTTCGGGCCAGGATCGCATCAGTTGCCTTGGCGGCAACGATCGCGGCAACGCCTTCACCGTCGACGGCATCAGCCAGGGCGACGTGTACGGGCTCAACGACACCGGCTTTTCTTCGCGTTCGTCGACCCCTTTGCCCTACGACGCGATCCGCGAAACGCAGGTCCAGTTCGCTCCGTTCGACGTTGATTACGGCAACTTCACCGGGTGTGCGATCAACGTCGTGACCAAGTCGGGCACCAACGATTACAAGGTCGGCGGCTTCTTCGAGTACTCGGACAGCGGGATGCGTGCGAGCAGCTTTGACGACCGCGGCGTTATCAAGCCGGTCCCGCCGATCGAGCCCGAAAAGCGCTGGGGCGCGTATCTGGGCGGCCCGATCATCAAGGATCGTCTGTTCATCTTCGGTGCCTACGAGCATCAGGAAGCCGGCCAGTCGCAGGATGACGGGCCGAACGGCGCCAACTATCCGAACAGCGCCGCCGGCGTTTCGGTTGCCCAGTTCAACCAGATTTCGGAAGTTCTCAAGCGCGTCTACGGGATCGACACTGGCCCGCTCGTCACGAGCCGTCCTTACAAGAACGATCGCTATTTCGTTCGCGGCGACTTCCAGATCACCGACAATCACCGTCTGGAAGGCACGTACCAGCACCTCGAGGAATCGACGACGCGTCCGGGCGACCTTGCGCTGACGGGGACCTTCTCGCCGATCATCGTCGGCCAGAACTCGTTCCTCCTCAGCGGGACCAAGTCCGACTACTATTCGGGCCGCCTGTTCTCGCAGTGGAACGATACGATTTCCACCGAACTGCGCTATTCGCGTTCGGAAGTGCAGGATATCCAGGATCCTGTCGGTGGCGGTGAAGCCCAGTCGGATAACCCGATCCCGCGCATTATCGTCGGCATCGACAATCCGGGAACCATCGCGGACGGTGCGGTCGCCGCCGGCCCCGATTTCTCGCGTTCGGCCAACGACCTGAAGACGACGCTGGAACAATACCGCGGTGTCCTCAACGTCGATCTTGGGGCGCATCGCTTGAAGTTCGGTACGGAAGTGAACCGGGTGAAGCTGTTCAACCTGTTCGTGCAGAATGCGACCGCAACGTTGAACTTCCGCAATATCGCGGATCTCGAGCAGGGTCTGCTTTCGCCGGGTACCGGCAACTTCAACACGACCAACAGCCCCGCGAACGTCGTCTCGGGGGCGGTCGAAGGAGCGTTCGGCAACTTCTCGTCGACCGGCGACATCTTCGACGCAGCGGCCGATTTCAAGCGCACGATCTATTCCGTCTTTGCGCAGGACGAATGGGAAGTGAGCGATGCGCTCAAGGCCGTCGCTGGTGTTCGCGTCGACTGGTACGACGGTGGTCGCCCCAAGCTCAATTCGAACTACTTGGCCCGTTACGGCTTCTCGAACCGGTCAAGCTTCAGCAACCTCCCGCCGGTTATCATGCCGCGGTTGGCGCTGACCTGGGATGTGAACGACTTCGCGGTGTTCACCCGTCCGCAGCTTCGCGGCGGTGTCGGCATCTTCTCGGGCGGCGATCCGCTGGTCTGGTTTGGCAACGCGTTCCAGAACGACGGTTTCGGGTTCGCGCAGGGCACCACGCAGGATGCCGGTTGCGCTGCCGGACAGATCGATGTGGTGGTCAACGGCCAGTTCACCGGCGTGCCCCAGTGCATCGTCAATTCGGCGGCCAACTCCGCCGCGCGCGGCCTGGGTGATACCCAGTCGATCGATCCGAACATCAAGTCGCCGACGGTGCTGCGTGCGAACATCGGTTTCGCGACCGGGCTCGATTTCGCGCCCTCCGGCTTCTTCAGCAACTGGAAGCTGAACCTCGACTACATCTACAGCAAGTATCGCGATCCCTTCACGATCGTCGATCTCGCTGCGGTTCCGGCATCGACCGGCGGAACGGGGACGAACAACGCGACGCCGATCGGCATCGCGGGGTTCACGATCGACGGTCGCCCGATCTATCGTTCGATCGATCCGACGGTGGCGGGTTGTACAGCGCGTCTGATCGATATCACTCCGACCCCGGTTTATAACGGCGTGAATGCTGCGTGCTTCAACACGCAGCGCGATGACGAGCTCATGCTGACCAACGCGGGCAGCTTCCGCAGCCACATCGCTTCGGCAATCCTGTCGAAGAACTTCGACGGCGGCATCATCACCAAGGGCGGCAGCACGTTCTTCAGCCTTGGGTATGCGTACACCGACGCGCAGGATCGCCGTTCGATGTACAACTCGACCGCAGGTTCGAACTACGACAACTCGGCCGCCTTCGACCGTCAGAACCCGGTGCCGTCGCGGGGCTACTACGAAAGCCGCCACAACATCTCGGTGCAGACCTCCTTCCGGGAGGAGTTCTTCAGCGACCTCTCGACGCGCCTGGGAATCACCTTCGTGGCCCGCTCGGGTCGGCCGTACAGCCTGACCTTCTCGGGCACGGGCCTGTTCGGCGACAGCGTCTCGGGTTCGGACAATGCGCTAGTCTATCTGCCGACCGGTGTGACCGATCCGAATATCTCGCCGACGTCCAACATGGCTGCCGTGCAGTCGCTGGTGGATTTCGCGAATGGCCTCAAGTGCGCCAAGCCCTACATCGGCACGACTATCCCGCGGAATACCTGCACCAACAACTGGTATTACGACATGGATCTGTCGTTCTCGCAGGAACTTCCGGGACCGGGCCGCTTCTTCGGACGCGACGACAAGATCAAGCTCTACGCCACGGTCGACAACTTCCTGAACCTGCTCGACAAGAGCTGGAACCTGCAGCGCCGTCGTGACTTTGCTGCGCGCCAGGACATCGCGTCTCTCGCTGCGACCCCGGTCGACGCGCAGGGCCGGTACATCTTCACGGCTTCGCCCAACGGGCAGGGCCTGTCGACGTTCGTGAACGACAACTTCGTGAACATCAGTTCGTCCGCATGGCGCCTGAAGGTCGGCGTGAGCTACGACTTCTAATCCGACGTTCAACGTCGAATCCTCGGCGGCGCTCCTTCGCGGGAGCGCCGCCGTTCGTTTTGCGGACTTGCGGAACGGCTGAGACGCGCGCACCGTTGGAAGCGGGATGACGGCGATGGAACCGGCCTCGAACGACAATTTCGCCAGCGCCAGCCGGAGGCCGCGGCCCGCGACGCTGGCCATCATCGTCCTTGCCCACCTGCTGGCGATCTATGCCCTGGCCAAGGCCTTCGCTCCGAATGCCACCGCGTCGGTCGAAGAAGCTGTGCTTTCCAGCATAACCGTGACGGTCGAGACCAAGCAGTACGAGCCGCCACCCGAACCCAAACCGGAGCCCGATGCAGGCGCGGCTGGCGAGGAAGGGCGCAAGGCGGTTCCCAAGGAGGTGGTAGCCCCCGAACCCAAGGTGGTCGTGAAGCCCGCTCCTCCGGCGCCAAAGGCGAGTTCGACGGGCAGCGCCGATAGCTCCGGCGCGCGCGACAACGGAAGCGGTACCGGGGCGGGCGGAACCGGCACGGGCACAGGCAGTGGCAATGGCGGCAGCGGTCAGGGCGGCGGCATCGCCACCCAGCCGGTCCATATCGCGGGCGGGATTAACAATGCCCGAGATTATCCAATACCGCCGGGCGGACGCGGAGCGCGGGCTGGCACGCAAGTGATCGTCAAGGTGACGGTCGGGTCCGACGGTCGCGCTTCTAATTGCAGCGTCTTCCGACCGAGCCCCGATCCGGAGGCCGACGCCATCACCTGCCGCCTTGTCGTCGAACGCCTGCGCTTTCGTCCGGCAACCGATTCGGCGGGCAATCCGGTTGCCGCGCCGTTCTATTGGCGACAGCGGTGGTTCTGAATCATCTTCGCAGGTGCAACATCATGCTGCACGTGCGAATTAACATTTCGCAGCAAGGCGATAATGCGAGCAAATTCTGCGGCGAACATTGACACCACACCCGGAATATTGTGCGCTGCAGCGGAACCGGATGGACATCCTGCACGTTAGGTGAATGACAGCCACTCCCTTTTGAAAGTTCGCGCCCCATGGATTGCCAGCCCGCGCCGAAAATTGCCGCCGCCGCGCCGCGCCCGGACTCTTCGCCGCTGGTTCCCTTTCCCGTTCCCCGCAAGCAGCGCCGGGTCGCCATCATCGGAAACTACATTCCGCGTAAGTGCGGCATCGCCACCTTTACCGCCGATCTCGTCGAGCAGCTCGGGCATTTCCGGCCGGAAGTCACGACCGACGTGTGGGCGCTCGAGGACTTCGCCAGCCCGCTCGATTATGTCGGCATCGCCGGTACCGTCGATCGCACCGACCCGGCTGATCAGGCGCGCGCGGCGGAGGCGATCAATGCCAGCGGGGCCGAAGCGATCTGGCTCCAGCACGAGTATGGCATCTTCGGTGGACCCGATGGCGAGATGGTATGCGACCTCGTCGACCGGCTGGCCGCTCCGCTTATCCTGACCTGCCACACCGTGCTCACCGAACCGTCGTCGAACCAGCGCCGCATTCTCGACCACCTCGTGCAGCGCAGTTCGCGCATCATGGTGATGTCGCAGCGTAGCCGCGAGCTGCTCATCGCGCAGCACTATGCACCGGCCGAGGTGGTGGAAGTTATTCCGCACGGCGCGCCCGACCGGCCATTCGGCCGACAGGCCGAGTTCAAGGGTCGCATGGGCCTGTCCGGTCGTACCGTCCTGACCACCTTCGGCCTGCTCGGTCCGGGCAAGGGACTGGAGCATGCGATCGAGGCCTTGCCGATGATCCGCGCAAGACATCCCGACGTTCTCTATCGGATTGTCGGTGCGACCCACCCGAACCTCGTCGCGGAGCACGGCGAGAGCTACCGCGAAGGCCTGCAGGCGCGCGCCGAACGCCTTGGAGTGGCGGATGCGGTCGAATGGGATGACCGGTTCGTCGATACCGACGAGCTTCTCGACCAGCTCGAGGCGTGCGATATCTACCTCACGCCTTATCCCGGCTTGCAGCAGTCGACTTCGGGCACGCTGAGCTATGCGGTGGCTTTGGGCAAGGCGGTGGTTTCGACTCCGTATGTCCATGCCCGCGAATTGCTTGCCGATGGAGTTGGATATCTGATCCCCCCCGGCAGCTCTGCGGCCATCGCCGAAGCGGTCAACGGATTGCTCGATCACCCGCGCGAGCTGACTGCGATGCAGCGCCGCGCCTATGCCAAGGGGCGCGAAACGATTTGGCCGCGCTTCGCCGCTGCCTCGGCCTCGCTCATCGAGAAGACCGTTGCCGCTCCTGCCAAGGTTCCTGCCCGGTCGGTCGCACCGAACATCGCCGCCGTGTTCGCGATGAGCGATTCAACGGGCATGTTCCAGCACGCCAAGGGCATCGTGCCCGATCGGCGGCACGGCTACTGCCTCGATGACAACGTGCGCGCGCTGATGCTTTACAACGTCGCGCAGGGCATGTCCGGCGACGAGCGGCTGGCACGCAGCATGACGTGCGCCTCGTTCGTTCACGATGCGTGGAACCCGGACTTGGGCAAGTTCCGCAATTTCATGCGCTACGACCGGACGTGGTGCGAGGACGCGGGGTCGGAGGATTCGAACGGCCGCGCGTTGTGGGCGCTCGGTCGCACGGCGGAAGAATCGCCGAGCCCCGATATTCGCGAATGGGCGATGGAGCAGTACGACATTGCGGCGCCCACACTGTCGAAGCTGGAATCGCCTCGGACGATCGCGTTCACCATGTTGGGTGCCTGCGCGATGGTGCGTGCAAAGCCCGGGCATGACATTTCGCTGACGCTGCTCAACCAAGGGGCCGACCTGCTCGAGCGCTTGCTCGGCGGCGCCCGGCGGCCCGACTGGGCATGGTTCGAAGCCGTGCTGGGCTATGACAATCCCCGGCTGTCGCAGGCCTTGATCGAAGCCGGAGGCGTCCTCGGCCGGGAGGATTACCTCGCCACCGGTCTTGAAACGCTCGACTGGATCGCGGGAATTCAGACGGCCACCAACGGACAGTTCAGGCCGATCGGCTCGGAGAGCTTCGGCCACAAATACGCCGCGCTGCCCTTCGACCAGCAACCGCTCGAGGCGCTTGCGGCAATCGAAGCCTCGGTTGCGGCTTGGCGTGCGACGGGCGATGTGCAGTGGGCACACCATGCTCAGGCAGCCTGGCGCTGGTTCTTCGGTGCAAACGATCGCGGGGTCGCCTTGGCCGACCTCGAATCCGGGCGCTGCCGCGACGGTATCAATCCGCGCGGAGTAAACCGCAACTGCGGTGCTGAATCCATTCTCGCATTTCAGTTGGGCCATTATTCCATGCTAGCGCTCGGCGCGGTTGCGACGGATGATTCGGCAGGGGGAAAGTTTGAGCAGGAAACTCGGTTCGGTCGCCGGTCCCTTGCAAATCCTTGATACCCGGCTGCACGCCGATCCCTCGCGTGTCGTCCTGCGGCCATTTCACCTGGGATGGCAGGCACAGAATGCCGAGAGCAGCCGGGCTATGAAGCTTGTCGAGGATATTGCCGCGCTTCCTGAAACGCGTGTCCGCACTGAATATGGCAAGGTTCTCGCAGATTTCGAGGAACGGCACTGGCAGACCGAGGACATGTTCCGCGACCGATGGAAGGAAGTCGAACGCTCGCTTCCGGTGGGCGATAACGATTTCACCGAAACGCGGCGCAAGCTGATCGGCGCGTATTTCTGTCACGAGTACACTTATTCGGCCGCAGCGCTGATGAATCCGTCGATCGTGCCCCATCCCGACCAATCGGGGTGCGAGGGCGGAGCCTGCCGCTTCGTAATGAGCCTCCGCGCCGTAGGCGAAGGCCACATCAGCTCCATCGCCTTTCGCGAAGGCATCGCCCATGCCGACGGTCGCTTCGACCTCTGGCCGCAGAGCGCGTTCGCGACCGCGGTCGAGCTTGATGACGCGAGCCTGTCGGACGCGGACACGTCGGTCACCGTCCACCGGCACGCCGACAGCAGCCTGTCGAATACCGTGATCTTCCCGATTACCGAGCAGCAGCGCAACGGTCTTGAAGACCTGCGGATGGTCCGTTTCGATCACGGTGACGGCGAGTTCGAATGGATCGGCACCTATACAGCATATTCGGGATCGACGATCCGGTCGGAACTGCTGCGCACGACCGACTTCCGCCGTTTCCTTCTGGAACCGGTCGAGGGGCGTGCGGGCCGCAACAAGGGTATGGCGCTGTTCCCGCGCAAGATTGGCGGGTACTACACGATGGTCGGGCGGCAGGACGGCAAGAACCTGTTCCTCCTCCGCTCGCGCCGGCTCGACCGGTGGGACAGCGAAGGCACCTTCCTCATGGGCCCCGAGTACCCATGGGAATTCATCCAGATCGGCAACTGCGGTAGCCCGATCGAGACCGAGCACGGCTGGCTGCTGTTCACCCACGGGGTCGGCGCGATGCGCAAGTACGCGCTCGGTTGCGCGCTGCTCGACCTGGACGACCCGTCGAAGGTGATCGGGCGCACCAAGGAGCCGGTGCTGACGGCGGAGGACGCCGATCGCTCGGGCTACGTTCCCAACGTCGTGTATACCTGCGGCGCGCTGAAGGTGGGGGAGCGCCTCCTCGTGCCTTACGGCATCTCCGACAGTTCGGTCGGCTTTGCGACAGTGGGCATCGACGACCTGATGAAACTCATGGTGTGAGTGCCGCGTTGAATAATCGAAATGTCTGAACCCACGATAATTCCCGTCATCCTGTGTGGCGGCAGCGGCACCCGCCTCTGGCCGCGTAGCCGCAAGGACAAGCCCAAGCCCTTCCTGCCACTGGTCGGCGACCGCACCCTGTTCGAAGCCACCCTCGACCGCTGCCTGGGCGACGGTTTCGGCGATCCGGTCATCGTCGCAGGGAGCGCGCACACGGCACACATAGCCGAGCAAGCGAACCCAACCGCGACCGTGATCGTCGAGCCTGCGGCCAAGAACACCGCGCCCGCGATCGGGCTGGCGGCGGCGCTGCTTCCGGCGGACGCGGTGATGCTGGTGTGTCCGAGCGACCACCATATCGCGGATTGCGAGGCGTTCGCCGCTGCCGCGCGCGGCGCCGCCCGGTTGGCTGCCGACGACTGGATGGTCGCATTCGGCATCGCGGCCGAGCGGCCGGAGACCGGCTACGGTTACATCCGCGAAGGCGACGCCATCGACGGCGGCAATCGCATCGACCGCTTCGTCGAGAAGCCCGATCGTGCGACCGCCGAGGGATTCCTGGCTGAAGGCGGCTACGCGTGGAACGGCGGTATCTTCGCCTTCCGTGCTGGGGCGTTCATGAACGAACTGGCCGCGCACCGCCCCAACATGGCCGAGGCAGTCCGCAAGGCGGTCGCTGGCGGCCGCTATGAGGGGCAGGAATTCCGTCCGGCCGCCGAACCGTTCGCTTCTATCGCGAGCGAGTCGGTCGATTACGCGGTCATGGAAAACACCGCGCGTGCGGCTGTCGTTCGGGCGGCAATGGGCTGGTCCGATATCGGCAACTGGGAAGCGCTGCGCGATGCCCGAGACGGGGACGCGACGGGCAACCGTGTCAGCGGTTCGGTCGAGCTGATCGATTGCCGCAATGTGCTCGTGGAAACCGACGGGCCGCGGGTCTCGGTGATCGGGCTCGAGGACGTGATCGTCGTGGTCGACGGCGACGAAGTGTTGGTCACCAGCGCAGCCGGCGCGCAGCTTGTAGGTAAGCTTGCAGGGGCGGCAAACCAGTGACGATGAACCGCGCGCTCGAGACGAAGTCGGTCGAGAAGGTGTGGGGCCGCGACACATTGCCGCCTCCGTTCACGGCGCCCGATGGAGAGCGTATCGGCGAAATCTGGTTCGAACCGCCCGAAGAGATGCCCGATCTTCTCGTGAAATACCTCTTCACCAGCGAGAAGCTGTCGGTGCAGGTGCATCCGTCCGACGACGAGGCACCTGCGGGAAGCCGCGGCAAGGAAGAGTGCTGGCTCGTGCTCTCCGCCGATCCCGGCGCGCAACTCGCGGTCGGCTTCAAAAGAGAGGTATCGTCGGATCAGATCCGCGCCGCCGCGCTCGACGGGTCGATCGAGGACCTGCTCGCGTGGCACGACGTGGGACCGGGTGACTTCGTCTACTTGTCGGCGGGGACGGTCCACGCCATCGGCGCCGGGCTGTCGCTGATCGAGGTTCAGCAAAACTCGGACATCACCTACCGGCTCTATGATTACGGTCGCCCGCGCGAGCTCCATCTCGACGAGGGCATCGCGGTTGCCGATGGCGTGCCGCATTCGCCCGCGATGCGGCGCCACCTGCCAGACCGAGGATCGCTGACGCTGGTCGACGGTCCCTATTTCAGGCTCGACCGCATCGAAGGACAGCCCGATGCCGCGACTGTCGAGCGCTACGGCGAACGCCCGGTGTTGGTGATACCACTCGATGCCGCGGCCGGTACAGGGGAATCCTCGATCACGCCGGGCGGATGCGGCCTCGCGGCGACGATTGGCGATGTTCGCTTTCCCGCGGGTGGCCGCGTACTGATCGCCCAGCCCACCTAGGCGGCGGCGGGCGACTGCAGCAGTTCTTCCAGCTCCGAGCGACCGTAAGGTTTCTTGAGCAAGGCAAACGCCCCGCGCGCCTCCAGCCCTCCGGGCAATTCGCCATAACCCGTCGCCAGTGCAAACGGGATGCCGCGGTCCCTGAGCGCCTTAGCCACCGGGTCGGAGGTTTCGGTGCCCAGGTTGTAATCGAGAATCGCCATCTCCGGCGGGTCCTGTTCGAGCGACGCGAGCGCTGCAGCCACGCTGCCTGCCGTCGTCACGGTCGCGACACCGAGCGTACGCAAGCTGTCCTCGGTATCCATTGCGATGATCATACTATCTTCGACCACGAGCACGTGGGCGGGTAGCGAAGAAGTGCCTCCTGCGGAACGGGACGCGCTGTCGTTCTGCGGCGACTTCGTTGCCGTTCCGCCGGTCGCCGGTGCCGCCCGGACATAGCGCTGAGGTATGACGAACTTCGCTTCCACTCCGGACAGCCGGTAATGCACTTCGGCCACGCCCCGCAGCTCGTAGGGAATCGAGCGCTCGATGATGGTCGATCCGAACCCGCGCCGCTCAGGCGCCTTCACCGCCGGGCCGCCGCGTTCCACCCAGTCGATCACGAGATCGCCGTCACGCTCGCGGGTGAACTCGATTCCGATCGATCCGCTGTTGTCGCACAGCGCGCCGTACTTCACCGAATTGGTCATCATCTCGTGCATCACGAGGGCAATGACGGTGTAAGCCTCGGGCGCGATCAGGACGTCGTCGCCCGTGATACAGACCCTCTCGTCCTTGCCCATCAGGTAGGCGCGGGCTTCGTCGGTAATGAGTTCGGTCAGCGATGCGGGCGACCAGTTGCCCTTGGTGATGTGGTCGTGCGCCGTCGCAAGCGCTCCGATCCGCCCGCCGATCAGGTGAGAGAAGCTCGCGATGTCGGTCGCCTCGTGGCGGGTCTGGCTGATGAGACCGCGGATCAGGTTGAGGATGTTGCGGACGCGGTGGTTGAGTTCCGCGATAAGGAGCTCTTGCTGTTCTTGCGCCCGCGCGCGTTCCTGCACGGCGTCGTCCGTCAGGCGGAGGATCACCTCGAGCAGCGTTACGCGCAGCGCCTCGGCTATCTGGCATTCCTCGTGAGTCCATTCGGCGCTCTGCCCACCGACCGACTGCTGCCACGCCTCGAAACTCTTGCGCGGGGTCAACCGGGCACCGTTCGGCCCGTACTCGACCGGTTTTTCGGGATTGCCCGCCCAGGTCACTACCTGCGGCAGTTCGCGACGCCACAGGACGAAATAATCGCGCGGACGGCGGCTGACCGGGATGACCATTGCGCCGACGACCTCGTCCGCGAACGCCTGCGCCGCCGGGATTCGCGAGGGCAATTCCTTGGACGCGAAGACGCGGCTCGTGGAGCCGGAATTAAGCGCTGGAATCAGCGCGCGGAACTGCTCCTCGGTAGGCGCCCGGCCGCGGGTGCGGTAGACGCCGTCGACGTAGGCGCTCGACCCATCGTGCCGGACCACGCTGCCGACGACCGCTGCCAGCGTCGGAAGGCTTTCGGTCAGCGAGACGCCGCCGGCGAGCCGCGCCATCAACCGGTCGTGCAGTTCGCGGCCCTTGAGCGACAGGCGGTTGCCCGCGTCGGTCAGCACCCGGTCGAGTAGCAGCGAGAAGAGCTGGCTGAACAGCTCCGCCACGGTGCGCATCGAATAGGGCAGCACGCGCGGGCCGTAGTGATGGCAGGCGAACAGCCCCCACAGCTTGCCGCGGATGACGATCGAGATCGACAGCGATGCGCCGACACCCATATTGCGCAGGTATTCGATGTGGATCGGCGACACCGCCCGCAGCGTCGACAGCGAGAGATCGAGCGGCTGACCCTCGATGCTGAATCCGGGCATCAGCGGCACTGGATCCGACAGAACATCGCTGATGATGCGGAACGGATTACGCATGTACAGCGCGCGCGCCTGGGCCGGAATGTCGGTCTTGGGATAGCGGAGGCCGAAGAAGCTTTCGAGATGCGGCTCGCGCTCCTCGGCGACCACTTCGCCCGACTGGTCCTCGTGAAAGCGGTAGACCATCACCCGGTCGAACCCGAGCAACCGCTTCATGTGCGCGGCGGCTTCGCTGCACAGCGCGACCGCCTCGTCGCGGGTTTCGAGCTCCGCCATAATCGTGCGCAGGGTACCGACATGGCTGGTAAAACCAATCGCATCGTGCGGCTCGAACTCGATGATCGTCCAGGGGCCGGAGGTGTGCACGGCCACGTCGAACGGCTCGCCGCCCGCGGTCAGGACAAGGCCGAAAATCCGCTCGACCACGTCGTTGCCGCGCATTTGCCCAAGGCTGCGGCGAAATGCGCCGATTGCGTCCGGCGCAAACAGTTCGCCAAGCGGCATGCCCGGGCCGATCGTAGTCCCCGCGCCGAGAATGTCGTCGAAGTTGGCCGAATACTGGGCAACCATCCAGTCCGCGTTGATCGCGACAAGCGCACCGAACGGCTGGATTTGTCCGAGCAGGTGGATGGGTTCGCGATCGCAATTGGTGAGATCGACATCGTAACTCATGCCGCGTGCTCCCATTCGCCTGCCAATACCGCGAAAGAGGCGGCGAATTGGGCGAACACCGCGCGGGCGGCGGCGATGGCGGTAGAGAGGTCGGCGTAATCGTCTGCCGGGCACTCGATGATGGGCCGAAGCTGCACGAAGTATGCGCCCATTCGCTCGTCGGCGAGGAAAGCCGTCGGCATCTCACCAGAGCATTGGCGCAGGGCGCTGAGCATCATGCGGTTGCCCATCGACGATCCCGCGATCGCCCACGCCACCCCGAGTGCGCCTTCAGCGGGAGCCGCGAAAGCGGTGGACGCAGGATTGGTGCGGGCAATTCCCAGTGCGGCAAGGTCGATCGCCAGCAACTCAGACTGTGCGGGCGGGCAAAGTTCGGCAGGTGCGTTCGCAGCGAGCCACCGCTCGATGGGCCGCCGAGCCGAGCGCTGGATCGATAGGAACATTCCGTATTGCCCGCGATCGGTCAGATCGAGGCTGCCCAGCGCGGCGTCAAGACCGGTGTGCAGATCGTTACTTGCGCAGCGCAGGGCCTGGCGGATCGTCAGTTGCTCAGATTGCAAGAAAGTCCGCCCGTCGTTAGGCCGTCTCCGTCGCGCCTGGTCGAACCATGCGGAAGGTGACCGGCCCCTGTTGCCCCCTGATTCAATCGTAACCGACAATGTTCCGGTTGGTTCCCGACCTGCGATTTTCGTCGACCTGGCTTGATCCGGTGGTGTCCACCTCCACCTTGGTGTCCCATGGGATCAGACGAGTCCAGCACCGATCACAACGCCGCGCCGACCAGTCGCCGCAGGCGAGGGCCGTTGGTCCTGCTGGCATTGGCGCTGGCGGGAGCGGCTATGTTCATGGTCGCGGGACCGCGTGTCGGGCCGGACAATCCATCGACCCGCTCGATCTTTCTCTCGCGCGATGAGCAGGCGCAGATCGCGGCCGACCTGGCACAGGTGGGAGAGCGACCCCCGACCGCCGACGAGGTCGAACGCGCGATCGCCGCACGGGTTCGCGAGGAAGTCCTTTATCGCGAAGCGCTTCGTCGCGGACTGGGCAAGGGTTCTTCCATGCCTCGCGCAGCGCTAGTGCGCGCAATGGAAGCAATCCTCGTCCGCGATGCGGCGGCGTTCGGGGTCACTGATGCGACGCTTGAGGAGTGGATGCGTGAACGTCCGGAGCGGTTCGCAGCCGATGTGTTCCTGACGTTCGACCAAATCCCCTTCGCAAGTCGGGGCCGTGCCGAGGTCGGACGAACCCTGATCGGGGGCGGCGCGGACTGGACACGGGTGGGGGACGGCACCAACTTGCCAGCGCAGTTTGACCAAGCGGGCCGTGCCGCGGTGACGGCCGTGTTCGGCGAGGACTTCGGGCGCGCGGTCGAACGCCTCGGACCAGGTCCCGAATGGCAGGGGCCGATCCAGGGCAAGGAAGGTTGGCACCTCGTGCGGCTCGCGAAGCGCGAGACGGCGCCGCTCCCGCCACTCGACAGGGTTCGCGGCGCGGTCGAAACCGACTGGCGCAAGGCCAGTGCCGAGGCCCGCGCGACCGCCGCCTACGAGGCGTTGCGGTCCAACTACACGGTCCATATCGAACGCTAACGGCCACTCGTCGCTTTAACTGCACCGTTATCTTGCCATTCACCCCCTCGCGCCTACATTCCCGAGGGAAAGGACACTGCTTCCGATGAACGACGAAAAGGATCCGCGCGAGCCAGGCCCCGGGGGCAACCCCTGGATCAAGAGCCTCATGGTGTGGGGCGGTATCTTCCTCGCGCTGCTCCTCGTGGTGTCGATGTTCGGCCAGGCGAGCCAGGCGCCGGGCACCTCGATCGGCTATTCGGAATTCCGTGGCCGCGTCGTGGCGGGGAACGTCAAGGATGTGCAGATCGCGCCGAACCAGATCACCGGCACGATGAAGAACGGCGATACCTTCGCCACCACTCCAGTCGCGAACGACAATACCTTGACCAAGTTGCTCGACGACAATGGCGTCGCGTATTCGGGCAAGGAAGCGGAACAGCCGAACGTCTTCCTCTACCTGCTGATCCAGTCGCTGCCGTTCATTCTGATACTCGGCATCGCGTTCTTCGCGTTGCGCCAGGTCCAGAAGGGCGGCGGTGCGGGCGGCGCGATGGGCTTCGGCAAGTCGAAGGCCAAGCTGCTGACGGAAAAGCAGGGCCGCGTAACCTTTGCCGATGTCGCCGGCATCGACGAAGCGCGCGAGGAGCTGGAGGAAATCGTCGAGTTCCTGCGCGACCCCAACCGCTTCGCGAAGCTCGGTGGCCAGATCCCCAAGGGCGCGCTGCTCGTCGGCTCGCCCGGCACCGGCAAGACGCTGCTCGCCCGCGCCATCGCGGGTGAGGCGGGCGTGCCGTTCTTCACCATTTCGGGCTCCGACTTCGTCGAGATGTTCGTCGGCGTCGGCGCGAGCCGCGTGCGCGACATGTTCGAGCAGGCGAAGAAGAACGCGCCGTGCATCGTCTTTATCGACGAAATCGACGCTGTCGGCCGCCATCGCGGCCACGGTCTCGGCAACTCGAACGACGAGCGCGAGCAGACGCTGAACCAGCTCCTCGTCGAGATGGACGGTTTCGAGGCGAACGAGGGCATCATCATCATCGCGGCGACCAACCGTCCCGATGTACTGGACCCTGCGCTGCTGCGGCCGGGCCGGTTCGACCGCCAGGTCGTGGTGCCGATCCCCGATATCGAGGGGCGTGAGAAGATCCTCTCGGTGCATATGAAGAAGGTCCCACTGGCACCCGACGTCAATCCGCGCACGATCGCGCGCGGCACGCCGGGCTTCTCGGGCGCCGATCTCGCCAACCTCGTCAACGAGGCGGCGCTGCTCGCGGCGCGCCGAAACAAGCGCCTGGTAGCGATGCAGGAGTTCGAGGACGCCAAGGACAAGGTCATGATGGGCAGCGAGCGCCGCTCGATGGTCATGACCGACGACGAGAAGAAGATGACCGCCTATCACGAAGCCGGTCACGCGCTCGTCAGCATGAACGAGGACGCTTCGGACCCGATCCACAAGGCGACGATCATTCCGCGCGGCCGGGCGCTGGGCATGGTGATGCGCCTGCCGGAACGCGACAACTACTCGTACCACCGCGACAAGATGCATGCCGATCTCGCGGTCAGCATGGGCGGTCGGGTGGCCGAAGAGATCATCTTCGGTCACGACAAGGTGTCGAGCGGCGCATCGAGCGACATCCAGTACGCCACCCGCCTCGCGCGCAACATGGTCACCAAGTGGGGCATGAGCGACAAGCTGGGCCCGCTCCAGTACGAGGAAAGCCAGGAAGGCTATCTCGGCATGGGCCAGACTGCGCGGACAATGGGTTCGAGCGAGACCAACAAGCTGATCGATTCGGAAATCAAGGGCCTCGTGGAAGGTGCGCACACCCGCGCGACCGAGATCCTCAAGACGCAGGAGGACAAGCTCCACCTGCTGGCGCAAGCCCTTCTGGAATACGAGACGCTGACCGGCGACGAAATCCGCGACTTGCTCGACAACGGCAAGATCGACCGACCCGACGCGCCAAGCAAGCCTCTGGCCAAGCCGGTCAAGGGTTCGGCGATCCCGAAGGCCGGACGCCGGTTCGGCGGGGAAGCCCCGGCCGCTTCGTAAGCCCGGGCTAGCGCCGGATACCCAACTGGCCCGCCGCTGCCTCCAATTGGGCGCGGCGGGCCGGGTTGGCCGCTACCGCGTCGGCAAGGGCCTTTCCAGCGGCAGCGTCCTGGCCCAGCGTCTTGCGGCTGCGCATCAGCATGATCCACCCACCGACGTTTGCAGGATCTGCGTTGAGCTTGCCTTCCAGGCTGGCAACCATCCCCTCAGCCATCGCGCGCTGCTGGCCCGGCGGGATGCTGCCCGCGGCGGCAAGTTGTTCTTGTGTCGGTCCCGGAATGGCATCGAAGGCGGGGTGAGAGGGAGCTGGAGCGGGGCGCGACTTGCCTATGGTGGCAAGCCGGTCGGCGACGGCAATCTCGTTGATCTTGCCCACCTGCTCGATCGTCCGCACGAGATCGGCTTCCCACGGTGCCCCGGCGGGGGTGTCGGCGAGCAGGGCCAGCCAGTCCTCGATTGCGCCGCGGTGATCGCCGCCGATGTCCTTGTCGACCGCCTGGAAGTAGCGCGCGCGGGCATCCTTCGGGTCGAGCGCAACGGCCTTGGCAAAGGCCTCGCGCGCGCTTGCCGGCATCGGATCGCGCTCGCTCGCCATGACGAGCGCCTCTCCCAAGCTCGACCATAACGCGGCATTGTTTGGCGCGGCTTGCGTCGCCCGGCCATAGGCGGTTGCCGCGTCGGCAAAGCGACCGGCGTCGAAATAGGCGAGGCCGAGGCGTTGCCATGCGCCCGCATCCTGGGGATTTGCGCGCGCATCCTGCTCAAGGGTGGCGAGGGGATCGACCAGAGCCGCGGAGGTTTCCTGCGAATCGCGTGAATCGAGCAGGCGATACCCGATCGCACCTGCGGCCAGCACCAGCGCGCCCGCTGCAATCACACCACCCTTGCCGATCGACGCCATTCCTTCACCCCCTGATCGCTCTGCATCTAGCAACGGCGCCGTTTTCCAGCAAACGCGGCTGGATAATCGTGCCGCCGTGCGTATGATACCCCTCGGACGGTGGCTCGGGGGGTGCTGTGCCCGAAAGCGATCAGGGGGTATTCGACGTAGCGATCGTGGGGTCCGGACCTGCGGGCCTGAGCGCGGCCGCGCATGCCGCGGACAAGGGTTTGTCGCACGTTTTGCTCGAAAAGTCCGACCACCTTTCCGATACGATCTACAAATATCAGAAGGGCAAACACGTGATGGCCACCCCGGCCCATCTCGTACTGCGCGCCGATCTCGATTTCGAGGCCGGGAAGCGCGAGACCATTCTCGGCACGTGGGACAGGCAAATCGCCGAGCGCAAAGTCAACGTGATGCTCGATGCCGAGGTGACTGCCATCTCGGGTTCGGTCGGCGATTTCACGCTGGCGCTCAAGCGCGGTGACGAGGTGCGGGCGAAGGCAGTGGTGCTGGCGATCGGGACGCAGGGCAATCCCAACCTCGTCCGCTGCCCCGTGACCGCGGGCACGGTCGTGCAGTACCAGCTCGACGATCCGGGCGAGTACGTCGACGAGCATATCGTGGTCATCGGCGCGGGTGATGCGGGCATCGAGAACGCGATGGGTCTCGCCGCAGATCCGAAGCAGAACAACACCGTCACCATCGTCAACCGCTCGGCCGATTTCGCGACCGCCAAGGACGCCAACGTGCAAGCGTTGCTGGCGATGGAATCCGAAGGCCGCATCATCGTGCGCCGCGAGACCACGACTGCCTCCATCGGTGACGGACAGATCGTGTTCGATACCCGCGACGGTCAGGTGACCGAGCCGTGCAACCGCGTGATCGCGCGCATGGGTTCCGCCCCGCCGCGCGCCTTCGTCGAGGGGATCGGTGCCGAGTTCGAGGAGCGCGAAGGCAAGCGCTCCGTCCGTGCGGGCACCGGTATCCAGTTCACCAGCGCCGATCGCGTCGCATACCCCATCCTGACGCCCACTTTCGAGGCGTCGGTCCCCGGTATCTACGTCATCGGCGCGTTGGCCGGCTATCCCTTGATCAAGCATTGCATGAACCAGGGCTACGATGTCATCGAATTCCTGTCCGGCAACACTGCGCTCAAGCCCGCCGATGAGCCGATACTGGAAGAGAAGTTCGCCGAATTGCCGGGCAGCAAGTCGGTCGATGAATGGCTCGATCTGTTCGGACGCAACGTAATCATCCTGCAGGAGCTTTCGGCGCTGCAATTGCGCGAACTGATGCTCGATTCGCGCGCGCGGTTCTATCGGGAAGGCGAAGTGATATTCGAGCGCAACGCGCCCGGATCGTCGATGTTCGCCATCGCGCAAGGCTCGGTCGCGGTCGAAGTGAACCCGCAGGACACCTCGATCACGGTGCCGATCGGTGAGGGCTCGATCTTCGGCGAGGTCGGGCTCATCTCCGGTCGGCGGCGAGGCGCGACTATCCGGGCGGCCGAACCGACGGTGGCGCTCGAATTTTCGCGCAACGCCGCGCTCAAGCTTATCGCAACCGCGCCGAGCGCGGCGCGCGCGGTGAACCGGATATCGATCGAGCGGCAGCTTCTGCAGATGTTCGGCTCGGGCCTGACGCCGGCGGACCTCGAGGAGGTCATCGCTGCGGCAGTGGTCGAGGACAAACGGGCGGGCGAAATCGTCGTAGCCGAAGGGGCCGACGACAAGGACGTATTCGTCATCCGCCGCGGCTCGATGATCGTCGAAAAGGACATCGGCGGGCACCCGGTGTTCCTCAGCTATCTGCCGGCGGGATCGTATTTCGGTGAAATGGCGGTGATCGACGGGTCGAAGCGCACTGCTACGGTCAAGGCCGCGATCAAGAGTCAGGTCGTGCGCTTCCCCGGCGAGGCCTTCGTCGCGCTGCTCGACCGCAATCCCAAGCTGCGCGAGCGCGCGCTGTCGGACATGAAGAACCGGCGCCAGGTCAATGCCTTCATCGAAAGCCGCAAGGACAGTTTCGGCGACGCGGCGGACTATTATTCGCAGACCGCCAAGTTCCTCGTCGACAACGGTATCGGCGAAGCGACCGACGTGCTGCTGATCGACCAGGCGTTGTGCGTCGGCTGCGACAACTGCGAAAAGGCCTGCGCCGACAGCCACGATGGCCTGAGCCGGCTCGATCGCGAAGCGGGCAAGACTTACGCCCACTTGCATGTGCCGACGTCGTGCCGCCACTGCGAACATCCGCACTGCATGGCCGATTGTCCGCCCAACGCGATCAAGCGCGGTCCGGATGGCGAGGTCGTGATCGACGAGACTTGCATCGGCTGCGGCAATTGCCAGCGCAACTGTCCCTACGGCGTGATCCGGATGGACGCCAAGCCGCCCAAGAAGCCGGGCCTGCTGTCGTGGATGTTCCTCGGCCTCGGCCCCGGACCCGGCGAAGCGAGTTACAAGTGGCGCAAGAAGAAGGCCGAGGCCTCGGGCAGGGAGACGCCCAAGGTCGCCATCAAGTGCGACATGTGCTCCGGCATTGAGGGCGGCCCGGCCTGCGTGCGCGCTTGTCCCACGGGCGCGGCGATCCGTGTCGGGCCGGAGAAGTTCCTTTCGGTGAGCCGGGCGGAGCGCGAGGGCTGATGGCGAGCCTCGCCGACGAGACGGGGGACGGCCGGGGGCATCGGCCGACCGATCACGAGAGTTTCCTCGTCCACAAGCGCTTTCGCTGGCTGAAGATCGCGCTGGCGCTTTCTGTGATTGTGTCGATCGGTTACGCTCTCGCGGACGCGACCCCGCGTCCGAACGGCGGCACGTGGTACGGCTACACGCTCGGCACCATCGGGGTCGCGCTCATCATCTGGCTGTCGCTGCTCGGGATCCGCAAGCGCGCGATGACACGTGGGAACTGGTCGCTCAAGGCGTGGACCTCCGCCCACGTCTACCTCGGCCTTTCGCTGGTCGTTATCGGGACCCTCCACACGGGCTTCCAGCTCGGCTGGAACGTCCATACGCTCGCATGGGCATTGATGATGCTGGTGATCGTGTCGGGCCTATACGGCGTCGTCGTTTACCTGCTTTTGCCCGAGAAGCTGTCGAGCAATCGCGGCGCGCTGTCGAAGAAACAGCAGATCGAAAGCCTCGCCGCGATTGACCGGCAGCTCGATGCCGCCGCCCAGCCGCTCGACCGGCGCGAGACCGATGCGGTGATCGCGGCGCTCGAGCAGGACGTGTTCGGCGCCGGCGTGCTTGCGCGACTGACCAACAGCCGCGCTGGCTGCCGCACGGACCGCGCGATCGCGCTGTTCGAGGCAGCCTACGGCGAGAGGAACGCGGAAAGCGAGCGGGCCTACGGCCTACTCAAGCGGCGCCAGGCGCAGCTCGCGCAGATCCGGCGGCACATGCACTACCGGGCGCTCCTCGACGTCTGGCTCTACGTTCACATTCCGGCGACGGTGGCGCTGCTCGGGGCACTGACGGCGCACGTCGTCAGCGTGTTCTACTACTGGTAGCGGCCTGGTGACCTTTCGCATCCGTCAGATCGATCACACTGCCACCGGCCGCGAGATCATTCGCGAACGGGTGGTCGAGGGCGGTCGCATCACAATCGGGCGATCGGCCGAGAACGACATCGCACTACCCGACCTCGCAGTGGAGCAACACCACCTGACCGTCGACGCGGAACTGTCTGGCGCGATCATGTTCGAGGCGCTCGGCAAGCTCGGCTTCACGCTCGACGGGAAGACGAAGACGCACGAAACGGTCGATTCGGGCGGGGCCGAACTGATCCTCGGCGCGTACCGCATCGATTTCGCCGCTGGCCCTGCGGGTGAGGTCCAGGTCACCGTCAATCGCAACGAGGAGCGCGAGAGCGGCGAAGGCGAGGGGACCCACGGCTATCGGCTGACGAACACCTGGCTGCCGAGCAAGCGGCCGGTCGCCTACGCACTGCTGGCAGCGATCTTCATTGCCTTCCTCGCGATCCCGATCTGGTCGCACCTCAATCGCGAACTGGTAAAACCCGACTATCGCCGACCCGGCCACGTCGCGATGGATGCGAGCTGGTCGACCGGCAAGCTCAGCCTTGCGCACAAGGGGCTTGAGGACAACTGCGAGGCGTGCCACGCAAAACCGTTCGTCGCGGTGCGCGATAACACCTGCCTGACCTGCCACGAGGGGATCGGCGATCACTCGGCGATGCCGAAACTGACGCTCGCCCGCGGACCGCTCAGCTGGGGCGACCAGGTCCAGCGCGATATCGCGGACGTGTTCCACAAGCCCGGCGCCGGCGCCTGCACCGATTGCCATACCGAGCACGAAGGGGCAGGGCGGATGGAGCCGCCTGCGCAGCAGTTCTGCTCCGACTGCCACGGCACGATGGACAAGCGCCTGAAGACGCCGCTCGGTAATGCGGCCGATTTTGGCACCTCGCACCCGCAATTCCAGGCGGCCGTCCTGACCGTGCCGGGAGCGGCCAGGCCGACGCGGCTGTCGCTCGATGCCAACCCCAAGGAGTTCAACGGCCTCAAGTTCCCGCACAAGCTGCACCTGTCGCCCGGTGCGGGCCCGGCGCAGATGGCGCGGCGGCTGGGCGAAGGGAAGGGTTATGGCGGCGCGCTTGAGTGCGCCGATTGCCACACCCCCACGCCCGACGGAGTGCGCTTCCAGCCGGTCGACATGGAAACCAACTGCGGCACCTGCCACAGCCTCGTCTACGACAAGGTCGGCAGCACTTTCCGGACGCTTCGGCATGGCGACATCGGCCAGATGCGGGCGGACCTTGCGGCGGCCGACCGCGTGCCGCGGCGCCCCATTTCCAGCGGACGCCGCCGCCCCGGCGAGTTCGGTCCGGGCGGGCTTTACTACGGCAACTTCGCACCGCCGCAACGCAGCTCGGTCCCGCTCGCCTCGCGTATGCTGTCGACGCAAGGGGTGTGCACCGAATGCCATTTCCCGAGCGGCGGCGGGGTGATGGAGGTCGTTCAGCCCAAACGCTACATCGAACATGGCTGGTTCGATCACGCAGACCACAGCCGAGAAAAGTGCACGACCTGCCACATAGCGGACAAGTCGAGCACGGCGACCGACCTCCTGCTGCCGGGGATCAAGACGTGCCGGACCTGTCACCTCGGCGAGGATGCGGTAAAGCCGAAGATCGCCTCGACCTGCGCCATGTGTCACAGCTATCACCCGCGCGGGGCCTCCGCTCCGGTGCGGATCGGTGCGCAGGCCAAGAACAGGAAGAAGCAGACATGACGGCGCCGCGGGGGGCGGTTGCAGGCGAGGGGATGCCGCGATGCTGATCGCCCAGATGACCGACATCCATATCGGGTTCGACCCGGAAGAGGTGCCCGAGGAGCTCAACTTGCGGCGCTTCCGGGCGACGCTGGCGCGAATACTCGGCGGGCCCAACCGACCCGACATGCTCGTGCTCAGCGGCGACATCACCGACAACGGCGATATCGAGAGCTTTGAAGACGCCGCAGCGCTCGTTGCCGGGTGCCCTTTTCCGGTCTGGCCGCTGGTCGGCAACCACGATAGTCGCGAGGCCCTGTTCCACGCTTTCCCGCACATTCGGGGGGAAGGCGGGTTCGTCCACTACACGGTCGAACTGGACGGATTGCGGCTGGTCATGCTCGATACGCTCGAGATGGGCCGCCACGGCGGGGCTTTCTGCGGCGCCCGAGCGCAATGGCTTTCGGCCAGGCTCGCCGAGCAGCCCGATACGCCGACAATCATCTTCATGCACCATCCGCCCGTCGTCAGCGGGATCGACTGGATGGACCCGGTCGCGGACGAGGACTGGATCGGGCGCTTTGCCGCCGCGATCCAGGGTCATGACCAGATTCTCGCGATCCATTGCGGGCACCTGCACCGGCGCATCACGACCACGTTTCGCGGCATCCCGCTGAGCGTGACCGGATCGTGCGCGCCGCTGGTCGCAATGGACCTGCGCCCGGTCGACCTCGATCATCCCGATGGGCGCGACCTCATCACGACCGAGCCGCCGAGCTATGCGCTGCACCGGTGGGACGGACGCACCCTTGTGAGCCATTACGAAGACGTGAGCGGCTGGCACGCGCTGGCGCACTACACCGACAAGCTGCAGCCGATGATCCACGATATGTTCGGCGAACGCGAGTAGCGCGCGTTCCCGCCGCCTAGTTGCTGGCGGCCCGAACCGGGCCTTCGCCCGAGACCCAGCGGGTCATGTCGGGCGTATCGGTCACCTTCCACGGCACGCCCTTGCTGGTCAGGAACAGCTTTTCCATTTCGCTGCGGTTGAACGGGCGCGAACCCACGCGGCCGAACACCGCGATCTGGCCGCCGGTCTCGTCCACCGCGCGGTCGCGGTCGAGGCCCTTCGACATCGCGAGCGCGGGACTGGGCGTCTTGGCCCACGCGATCAATTCGGGCATCGGCGCGGGGCTGAAGCCGTAGAAGTTGGGCTGACTGTCGGGGCTGGTGAGTTGCAGCACCTTCATCCCGTTGCGACCGTCGGCGACGTAGGCGAACAGCGATGCGTTGGTCGATGCGACGACAACGTCCTCGACATCGTTCATCCGTCCGTCGAACGTCTCGCGCTTGTAGATCGAGGGCCTGGCCGGGTTGGTCACGTCGACGATCACCAGCCCGTCACCCTTGGCGGCGACGTAGGCGTAGGTCCGTGCGAGGTAGAGGCGACGCGCATCGGCGAGCGGGATCGTGCCCGATGGGATCGCGACGGGCGCGCGCAGGTTGGTGACGTCGAACAGTTCGACGCCGTTGCGGGTGGTCACCCAGAGATAGCGGAACTGCATCGCGCTTGCCCGCGCGTCATCCAGGGGAGCTATCGATGCGACCTGGGGATTTAGGGGGTCCTTCAGGTCGACCGTGACCAGTCCCTGCGCCGCCGTGATGTAGGCGACCTCGCCCGCCAGCACGATGTGCCGCGCGCCTTTGAGCACACCATCGGGGTTCCAGGTGACGGCGCGTTTCAGTTTGTTGTTGCGGAACTCGCCGTCGGCCATCGTCTCGATGTTGACGAGGATCAGGCCCTCCTCAGCGTCGGTGATCGCGGCGTAGCTGTAGATCGGCAGGAACGGCTGCTCCTGGTTCATCTCCCGCATCGCCTGCGTATTGCGCAGCGGGTTGATCGGCTGGTTCGTCGGCAGCGCCATGCAGGTCGCGTTCTTCGACTTCACCGTGGTGTCATGGCCGAGCGCGGAGAAGGGCGCGGTGACGATGCGCTCGGAGAAACCCTTGTTGGCGATCGAGGCGACGTCGTAGACGCGGAAGCCCCCGCTGCCTTCGGCAACGAAGATGTATTCGCCGCGAAGCTGCAGGCAGCCGACCTTGTCGCCGGTGCCCTCGTGGACGTTGGCGAAACGTTCGAAGGCCTTGGTCTCACCCGACAGCTTGCCATCGAAGGTCTGGCCGCGGGTCCAGTCCTTCAGCTCGCGGCCGTTCTCCTCGACGAACTGGCGATAGTAATCGGGGTAGGCGTACTTGTGCAGGTAGCTGCCGAGCACCGCCTGCGGTTCGTCCCACTCGGTCACGCGCACCGCTTCGAACCCGCCTTCGAGCCCTGTCCAGGCGTTGAGGCCGAGGAAGTTGACGTAGTTGGTTCCGAGCAACAGCAACTGCGCCATGATGGCGTTGTTGTCGTCGGCTTCGGACAGGTGGCAATCGGTGCAGGTCTTGGTCTCGGTCGTGCGCACGGTGTGCGGGAAGTGCGGCGCGAAGGCCTGGCTCGAGAAGCCGATCGAGCTGATCGGTGGCTGCTGGATGTATATCCGCTCGCGGTTGATGTTGGTCGACGACAGCACCAGCGCGCTCGTCGAACGGACCGGGGCGACCGAATTGCCCTTGGTCGTCATGTGCTTGCCGAGCTGGAACATCTCGTCGCGCGCGACCTGCGGGTTGTAGGTCGCGAAGTTGCGGGTGGTCTCGCCGTCGAAGTGCTGGTCGGCAGTCTTCCAGTTCGCCTCGATCGGCAGGTGGCACCCGCCGCAGCTCGTGGTCCATGAAAGGTGGCACGTGTAACATGTCATCTCGCTTTCGCGGTGCGCGCGCTGTTCGGCCGCGATGCCGGGGCCGAAGGCGAACTGGCCGTCTTCGGCGCCGGTCCGGCTCATAAGCTTGGCCCGCGCGGACTTGGCGTTGAAGCGAGGATTGCCCGGGTCGACCGTGTCCTTGACGAGGCTGACCCGCCATTCGAGCTTGGGATCGATGATCGATCGCTGGATGAGCTGCTGCCGTCCCGCACCGTCAAAGGTCCATTCGAACCGCCGCTGGCCGTCAGGGTTGCGCAGCAGCGCGAGGTTGTTGCCGCGCGGCGGGGCGGCAGGGCCGCTCGTCAGCAGGTTGGGATATGCGTCGGCGGTGCCGTGGCAATCCTTGCAGCCGATCTCGATCGCGTTGGCGACTTCTCCGTAGATCAGGCCGTTGCCGTGGCTGTCCTGCGAGAAGTGGCAGTCGGCGCACTGCATGCCCTTTTCGGCATGGATGTCCATCAGGTGCACCGTCTTGCCCGGGTTCACGCCCGGCGGAACCCACTTGCCTTCGCCTTCCTTGCGCCATTTCTCCGGATCGTCGGGGCTGACGATGTTGCCGTCCTTGTCGAGCAGGTTGCCCGCGCGGTCGCGCTTGAACACTCCGCGGAAATTCCATCCGTGGCCGTGATAGTCGGCAAATTGCGTGTCCTTGAGGCCCGGGTTGAGGTCGTAGACGTTGCGCAGGAAATCGAGGTCCGCCCATTTGCCCTTGGGTGCGGCGCCCTCGGGATTGCGCGCGTTGACTGCGCGAACCTCGGCTGCGGTCGGATACTTCTGCTTTTCGGGCCACATCGCGGGCGCGTCGGATTCGTAGTCCCACATGGTGTAGCCGAGGAACGAGTTCAGGAAGATGTTCGGCTGGTGCATGTGGCAGTTCATGCACTGCGCGGTCGGGATCGAGCGCGTGAAAACGTGTTGCAGCGGATGGCCCTTCTCGCGCACCGGTCCTTCGGTCTCGTAGCTTTCGTGTCCGTCCTTGAGCGCGCCATGGCCGCCATCGTGCGAGCCAGAATGCCCGTCTTCGCGACCTGCCGGTTCTAGCTTGTCGGCGATTGTCGGGTCGACCGTGATCGTCTGCCCGTCGCGGCCGTACTGGGCGTAGGTCAGCGAGTGGCGCGGCTCGCGGTCGTTGGCGTAGACGACATGGCAACTCGCGCAGCCCGAATGGCGGTAGTCGCCCGGTTGGTCGTTGGTCCCCATGAACCAGGTGAACGGGTCGTTGAGGCGCGTCTTGTGAATGTTGAGCACCGGGATCGCGACGCGCAGGCCCGTGCCGGGACCGCGGTTCGATTGCTTGAGGTCGGGCCGGCCCGGCTCGTCGAGGCGCTGGATCTGCCCGGTCACGTTGGGCAGGCCAATCTCGGGGAATACCGGATTGATGTTGCGCCCGCCGCGCTCGAACACGCGGAACACATCGCCCGGCGGGATCACGTGCCATGTGGGCAGCGGATAGAGCGCCGCAAGCGCGCCGCGCGCCTTCTGACGGTCGGTCACCGTGCCTGCGGGGGTGCCGGGGCTCTCGATCTTTGCGGGCTCGCCCGTCCGGGTGAATGCCTCGCCGAAGATGTAGTTCTTATACGGCACGATGCCGTTGTTGTACGATGCGCCTCCCCACAACATCGCACCGGAAGCCATCAGGCTGCGCTCCGCCGCTTCGATCACCGGCATGTGACATGCTCCGCACGCCTCGCGCGCGACGCGGTAATCGCTGGGGTTCACGAAACGGACGAATTCGGGCGCTTCCTTGTTGAGCAGCGCGAAACTCGCCTTGGGGTTGGCCGAAGAGGGGAAGTGCCAGCTTGCGGGATAGGTCGGGAGGACGTGCGCCTTGTCGCGCGCGGCTACATATGCCGGATCGTCGCGAGCCAATTCCGGATTGCCGACGACCGCCGCATCGCCGCCGTGGCAATCGGTGCAGCCCAGGCGCACCGCCGGGGTCGTGTGCATTGTCGGCGCGTCGCTGGCGACGTGGCAGGTGGTGCAGCCGTCGCTCTTGTCCGCCATTTGCTCGATCGTCTGGGTAAGCGGGGCGGCTGGATAGACGGGGTAGTTCCGCTTGACCGGCTTCTCGCCCTCGGCGGCAAAGCTGGTCTGCCAGCCGATCCCGCAGATCAGGACGAGGGCGGCGAACAGCGCAAGGAGGCGGTCGGCGCGCATCAGTATGCGAGGATCACGTTGGCGAGCACCGAATAATAGTTCCGATTGCGGTCGAAGTTATCGAACAGGTCGCGGAAACCCGCGCCCGGCGCGAGCATGGCAGCCGATAGCCGCGCGACGGCATTCTGGTTCGCCCACGGCCGCCAGATGGCCGAGGCCGACAGGTCCCAACCGATCTCCCTGGGGATCGAGCCCTCGTTCCGCAGCGCCTGCAGCGAACTGGTTTCCTCGAACCACAGGTGATTGGCGTTGCCGGTCAGGCGCAGGGTCGGCAGCACGTCGAAATCCGCTCCGACGCCCACCAGCATCGTGCCGGGATTGTTGAAGTTCGACTGCCCCTCTTCCTTCGAGGAACGCAGCGAGTTGAGGATGCCGTTGCGTCCGTTGATCGACACCGCGCGTCCGCCGCCCGCGAACGGGATCGACTGGCGGATCCAGTAGCTCGTGTCGGCGCCGGCGAAGACCGGGTTCTCGAACACCGCGTCGAAACCGGTCTCGGTGTTGTCGTAGGGATCGTGATCGCCGCTCGCCCACAGGCCCGACAGGCGAAAGCGCATCCAGTCGCGGTCGTAGCTCAGTTCGGCGGCGCCGAAGAACGCGCGGATCACCGCGGTCTTGCTGGTGAAGAAGCTGTACCGGTCCTCGCCGAATGCGCCGTAGGCGCTTGCGGTCAGGTTCACGCGGCCGACTCGCCCGTCGGCGTTGTACCCGACATAGACTACATCGTAGTTGCGCGGGCGAATGTCGCCGAGCAGTGCGGGGCGCGCGGGAAAACCGTTCTTGTCCTCGGCGAACTCGTCGCCCTCGCGGTTCATATTGTAGGCGACGGTGACCTGGCTCGTCAGCGCGGGGATGAGAAAGTCCTGGCGGTAGAGGTTGCCGACGAACAGGAAGTCGTCGCGCGGGGCGGTGGTCAGGTCGTTGAGACCAGAATTGGTGTCCTTGTTGACCCGCCAGAACGCCCCGAGGTTGTACTGGAAGCGGTTGTTGTCGCGGCTGCCGAACAGGCGCACGCCAAGTTGCTGGTCATTGAACAGGAATCCGCGGAAATCGGCCTGGAACGGCTGGATGCCGACGCGGATCGAATCGAAGTCGTACCGGTCCGACGTGTTGCGGATGTGATAGTCGATGAAGGCTTCCTGGACGCCCACGAAGTGATCGTAGCGGTGGCTGGGAGCGGACGGTTCGACCAGCAGGACGCGCCGCTCGGGGACGTTCGCGTAATTGACGTTGAACGCGAGCGTGACCCGGTATTCGATGTCGGGCGGCTTGAACGCGGTCGATCCCTTGGTCAGCGCCGCACCGGCGATGAAGGTCTGCGACAGGACATAGCTCGCATCCTTGCCGAAGATATCGAGGCTGCCCGGACGCTCGGTGGTCTGGACGCCAACGGGTATGGGAAAGGTGCGCGGCTCGATCACCGTGTCGCTGATCAGGCTGGCGGTAAAGAACCAGTCGTGCCCAGTGATGAGCGGCCACTTGTCGGGATCGAGCGGGCGGTCACCCTTGAGCGTGTTCTGATTGTACGGGTCGAACCAGCGTTCCTTGACCACGCCGAGTGCCTCGATCAGCCGCCAACGATCGGGGATGGGGATCTGATCGGTCGGGAACGCTTCGGGCGGGGGCGCGCGCACCGCGCCGGGATTGTCCTGCGATTGGCGGTTCGGCAGCGGGTCTTCGTAGCCGGGCCGACGGCGACCTTCGATCGACTGGTTGTCTACCGGCGGCGGCCCGGCCTCTTCGTCCACGCTCGTTCCGGCTGAGGGCGACTCGACAGGCGCGACAGGAGGCTGGCCGCTCACCTGAAGGGAGAGGGCGAGGCCGGACAGCAATGTCAGCGCGGCAGCCATCGAAATTTTTGCCCCTTCCCTCAGGGAAAAGTGCGAAAAATCGACCCTAAATGCAATTGCGAACTTGCGGAATCGTGCCGGGAGAACAGAATAGTCCGACTTCGATGAACGGGCGCCGAGTTACTGCGAGGGAGATTCGTCGATGGCAAAGTGGCAATTGGCCGCGTTGGCTGATGGTGCCTTGGCGCTTGCCGGGGCTGGCGCGCTGTACTTGACCGGCGCTGGCGCCAGCGCCGCCGACCATTTCGACCCCCCCGGCCGGACCGATCCGCTCGTCGATTCAAACCCCGACCTGCCGGCGGACATCGCCGACGTCTATGCCTGGCACCGGGAGGGGCGGCTGAACCTGGCGGTTACCTTCGCCGGGCCGAACGTCAATACCGCGCCGGCGTTCTACGACCGCAACGTTTTGTACAGGCTCAATATTTCGACCGTCGCGCCCGACGATACAGCGGAAATCACCATCCGCGTGCGCTTCGCGCCAGGTCAGCGGGCCAATGAGTTCGGGGTGCGATTTGAGGGTGTCCCCGGCGTATCCGGCACAATCGAAGGGCCCGTCGAGACGACACTCACCAAAGATGGCGTCATGGCCCGGGCAGGCCTGTTCGACGATCCATTTACGTTCGATCTGCAGGGTTTCCGCGAGATCCGGCCGTCGGGGCAGGTGCGGTTCAACAACACGCGCGATTTCTTCCACACGCAAAACGACACCGCATTCGTGCTGTCGATGCCGCAAGCCCGAGTCGCGAACGGTACCGGGGTCATCAAGGTATGGGCGACGTCCGGCCGCATCGGAGGGCAGATCTGATGCGAATGTCTCGCCTGCTCGCCGCCGCCGCGGCCATCGCCCTCCTTGCCGGGTGCGGAGGTGGTGGCAGCCCCGCTCCGACCGCTACGCCCGCGCCGGCACCCACGCCGACCCCGACAATCGGCGGCGGAGGGCAGGGCACCTTCACCTACAACGTGGAGCCGTGCTTTACCCAGTCAGTGCCCGGCAACAACATCACCGTGCGCGGCCTGCTCGCCACGCCCGATGCGCTCAACCTCGACATGTCGCGGACCGCAGGGTTTCCCAACGGGCGCATTCCCGACGATCAGGTGGTCGACATCATGGTGGCGATGCTGTTCCTCGACTTGACCGAAAGCGGTCAGAGCCTGCGGACGTTTGCGAACCTGCCGCTCAATCCGCCGCGAAGTCTCCCGGCACCCACCACGACGTTTCCGTTTCTCGCCACGCCGACCGGGACCCCGATCCTTGCGGCGACGACGGGCACGCAGTTCGATTTCCGGACCGATCCCGATTCGGCCTACACCTCGGTCGATCGAATGGGGAATCCGGCGGTTGCGACCATTCTCGTCGGTTCTTCGGCGCGGATTACCTACAACGACGCATCGCAATCGGCCGACATCGCCGGACAGTTCCGCGCCGAAGAGGTGGCGGGCCTGCAACTGTTCATGAACGCGATCGGGGACGACCTGACCAACCTCGGTCTCGACATTTGCGCTACGCGGAGCTGACCGGGTCCCGCGACGACGCGGGTCGGATGGCCTCGCGGGGGATCGGCTGGGCGTTCGCGGCTGCGCTGGTGCTCGCGGGCGTCGCTGCAGCGGAATACTTCAACGGTCGTCCCGGCGCCGTTGAGCTCGCGCCGATCGAGCCCGACACGATCATTGCGGGATACGGACCGGCCACCTTCGCCGAAGCGCTGGCGCAGGCCGATGCCAATGTCTCAGCCAAACGTTACCTGTTGCAGGGCGAGCCCCATAGCTGGCTGCGGATGGAGGGGCTGGCACGCGCGCTGCTGTCGCGGGCACGACTGACCGCTGATGCCTCCGACCTCAAGGCCGCCAACGACTTGCTCGACGATGCCGTTGCTGGTGCCGACTGGCCCTCCGGTCCGATGTTGTCACGCGCCGGTGCGGCGCTGATCGTTCACGATCTGGCGGGGGTCGATGCGGCGCTCGCCCGGTTCGATGCGGGCGTCGTGCCGTCGAGCCCGCTCGAGACCGCCGAAGCGCAGGGAATGCGCTGCGAGGTGGCGTTCGAGCGCGGAGACCTTGCCGGCGCGGTGCGGCTTTGCACAACGAACGGCACGCTGGGGATCGACCTGCGCCGGGCCAACTTGGCGCTCGCCAGCGGGGACCCGGCGATTGCGGCCGGGATCGTCGAGAGCGCCTTGCGCCAACCGCTCCAGACGCCGTACCAGCTCTGCGCGCTGATGCTCCAGCGGACGGCGATCGCGCTCGCGACTGGCGACTGGCAGGCGGCGGGCAAGTGGGCCCGTGCCGCCGATCGGCGATTTCCCGGTTACTGGTTGGCGGAGGCCTTCGTCGCCCAGTCGATGGCACTCGAGGGGGACGTCGCGGGGGCAGAGGCGGCCTATCGCAAGATTGCCGAGCGAACAGGTAACCCCGACGTTTACGGCGCGCTGGTCGTGCTGGCCGAGGAGCGCGGCGACTCGGCAGCTGTGCAGCGCTATCTCGCCGAAGCGCGCAAGGGCTGGGACACGCGCGTCGCGTTGCTGCCCGACACCTACGCCAGCCACTTCGCCGAGCACCTCGCGCTGTCGGGCGAGATTGACCGTGCACTGAAGGTTGCGGGCGGCGACTACCAGCGGCGCCCGTACCTGCAGCCGATGACGGATTTTTCCTTTGTGCTCGATATGGCGAACCGGCCTGAGCGCATCGTCGAAATCGTGGAGCATGGTGAGCGCGCGGGCTTTCGTTCGGCCAGCCTGCTGCTCGCAAAGGCCGACGCGCTGAAAGCGCTCGGCCGTCCCGACGAGGCGGCGCAATCGCGCAAGGAGGCGCTGGCAATCAACCCTCGGGTCGAGCACCCCAGGCAGGCATTCGTCCACTTCCGGCAGGATTGAGCCGGCCGCCTACAATCCCTGGCAGACGTTCTGGTCGTTCGTATCAAGGAACGGCGCAAAGGGGCAGTTGACGTAGCGCAGGCGGACCCCAGCGCCGACGGGGATCACGATCTGGTCCGCGCGGATACTCGGCGCGGCGTTGGAGATCCCGCCCACCCGCGCTGCTCCGTTGTGCACGCCGAGGAAGCTGATCATGTCGTCTTGGTCGATACCGTCGCCCGAGACGCCGATCGCCCCGACAAGTTGAGATCCGCGATAGATCGGTACACCGCCCGAGAAGATCTGGATCCCGTTGGCGAGCCGCTTCTGTCCGTTCGGCGCGGCGGGCATCTGGGTGCACTGCTGCGCGGTATCGCCAAACGGCTTGCCTTCGGTGAACAGCGCGTGCTGCAGTACGTTCGATTTGATGAGGGCGACCTGCAGGCCGGTGGCGAACGGGTTGAAGTCCTCGATCGGGCGGCTCAGCGGGCCCTCTGGCCGGTCCTTTTCGCCATCGGGAAAATGGGGCCGCGCGATGTTGCCGATCGAGCGTGCGCCGAATGCCCACTTGCCGGTCAGCGCGGAGCTGTCGTTGAAGAACCTGCGGCTTCGCGCGACGTAACCGGCCACTTCCGCGTCGATAGTGTCGAGCAACTGCTGCGCGGCGAACGGGCCGGAGAAAAACGCCACTGTGCGCGCCTTCTGCAGCGAGACGTCGGTGCCAAAGATGGGCGCGTCGGGTGCGCGCACGATACCGAGTACGCTACCGTTGGTATCGACGAGGCTGATCGTCACTTGGGCGCGGCTGTCGAGCGGTCGGCGGATCTGCGCCCGCGCACGGCTCATGATCCGGTACGCCTCCTCCAGCACAGCGCGCGACTCTTCGGACGAAAGCGGCTGCGTCACGCTGCCCGCATCGGTCCCGCCTCGGATCGGATAGCGGTTTGCGCCGCTACCGTTGCTGAGGACGTAGGCATCGGGATAGGCGAAGTCGGCCACGGTGCGCTGGCGATAGCCGCTCGCTTCGGTGCCGTAGGGCGTGCCGGCGACGATCGCGTTGGTGTTGTACCCTGTCACCCCGACCAGGAGGCCGATGGAGCCGTTGATCGCGGCAAAGTTGGTCTTCAGCGGCGCAAGGTCAGCGGTGCGCATGTCGCTGTAGCGCAGCGAGGTGCCGTCGACGGTGATCTTGTCCGCGGTAACCGGATCGGGTGCGGCGAACCCCTGTAGCCCCGCGAGCGCGATCGCCTCCTCGTCGTCGATCAGCAGATCGGTGACGTTGCTGTCGAATGCGTAGTCGGGCTCGGCAACCACTCCGATGCCGCCTACTACCACCCCGTTCTTGTAGAGCGGGAACCCGCCAGGGTCGGCGGCCAGCCCCAACGGCGCGCGCTTTGGGCCGATGAAAGCTGTGGAGCCTCCGCCCGCGACGAACCGCGTATTGAGGTCCGAGCATGGAAGCTGGCTGAACTGCACGCCGAACAGCGGCCCGCTCTCGATACCGACGGTGATGGGAGACGGGGGAAAATTCGCCTGCACGATCATGCTCGCCGTGCGGGTCGAGAACGCGTTGCCACTCGACGACAGGTAGGCCCCGGTAAGTGCCTTCGAGATCGAAGCGATCACGGCGTCGGCGTTGGTCCCTTGCAGATTGACGTCGACATCGTTGAGCTGGCCGAGTGCGGTCAGGCGGCTGGTCAGCACGCGGTTGACCGTGCCGTTCATCACGAACACGCCGAGCACGTTACCGACCCGGTCGGTCACCGCGATCGTCGCCGGCTTTCTGCGCGCCTCGGCTTCGCCTGCGGCCTGCGCGATAATGCGCTGGACGTCGGCGACTGCCAGAGATTCGAGCGCGGGTGCCGTGTAGACCGCCACCGGGCTTGCCGAAGGAGTCGGCGCGGGCGCAGCCGACCCGCCGCCACCCGAACTGCTGCTGCCGCCGCCTCCGCACGAACCGAGCAGCAGCAGTGCGATCGTCAGCGCGGAAACCCGCGGCGAAGCTTTCATTGCAGCGCCCCGATACTGCGGGCCGCCTGGCCGAGCGCCGTACGGAATCCCGCGGGGCTGTAGCTTTCCGGGCTGTCGACCGCGGCATAGGCGCGGTCTATCGAGGTTCGGATACCCGCCGCGGCGCCCACCGTGATGCGGCCTTCGCGGACCATCGCGTTGAGCAGCGTATCCACCGCCATCACCGCTTGCGCCGACCCGGCATAGTCGGTGAAGCGGGGAGATGTGGTCCGGTCGGCGATCGCCCCGATAACGCGGAATGCGTCACCGCCGTCGTAGCCGCGCTTCGACAATGCATCGGACAGTGCGCCCGCCGCGAGCTCGAGCCGCTGCGAAGCCGCGACCGTCTCGCCCCGGCCTTTTCCCATTGCCTGGTGGAAGGCGGCGACAGCGCTGTCGAACGCCGCGCCCTGGCCCGGCGCCAGCGTGCGCGCGGCGACGGAGAGCATGATCATGTTCTCGTCGTTGAAGGGCGGAGTGGCGAACCCGATCGGGCGACCGGGGTTCGTCTCGAACGTCAGCCGCCGCTGCGGTCCGTCCGTGATCTGGCGGTGGCAGCTATGGCAGTCGAAGAAGAAGAATTCGGGATAGAGCCCCTGCGTACCGCGCGCCGGATCGCGGAAAACAGCCATCTCGCGGCGCACTGCTTCGGCTTGGCCGACGGCCCACAGGCGCACGCTGGACAGGTCGCCCTTGCGCCGGATGTAGTCGGCGTCGGCATCGTGGTGCTGCTGGAGCGCGGAAAAGAGGTCGAGTTCGAACGACAGGCGCGGATGGCCTGCGGCCATCACCCGGTGGGTGACGAACTGGCCCGCTTCGGAGCCGGCAAAGTGGCAATCGAGACATATCCGCGCGCGAACCTGCGGGTTCTCGAGCGGCACCATGCCGGCCGCGACGTTGCTCGCGTGGTTGCCTTGCACGGTGTAGTGCGTGGCGAGCCAGCGGTCGGCGGGACCGTGGCAGCCTTCGCATCCCACACCGTCGGAAAGCTGGAAACGGGCCGCGCGCGTGCCTGCCGGGGCAGGGGTGGCGTGGCATTGCAGGCATTCGCCCGATCCGGTCGGCTCGATCCCGAGCGTGGCGCCGATCTGGCGTCCGCGCAGCGAGCTGAGCACGGCGTAGGCCCGGCTGTGTGAGCCGCTCGGGCTGCTCGGTTCCTGCCAGGTGGCGATCTCGTCCTGCCGCACGACGGCACCGTTACCTTCGGCACGTCCATGGCACGTCGATCCGGCACAGGTCGCAACGCCGAGGTACTGGCCGCCAGCTGCATAGGCCGCCCCAGCCGCAAGCGTTCCGACGACAAGCGCCAGTGCCGTCAGGATGGCTGAAAGCGGACCCCTAACCGCTTCTGCGTTCACTCGTCGTTCTCCCCCTTCCCGGTGGGACAACCAGCTTTACCCTCTTCGGCGTCACAATGCACCTGCCACAGATCGTCATTTCCAACGCCCGTGATCGGCTCGTCGACCAGCGGCGGGGTAATCAGGGGCTCGGTGTCGGAGAGGATCACGAGATTGCCGATGTAGCCCGGAATGCCTCCGTCCTGCGGGCTGTTCTGGCCTTCTTCCCCCCCGACCGGAATGTAGAGGTCGGACCTCGTCGGGCCGTTCGCGGTCCCGCACGAAGAGCCGATCAGGCAGCCGTTGATCGTCGAAAGCGAGTCGAAAGACCCTCCGCGCGCGGCAGCCTGACCGTTGATCGTGATCGCGTCGATCGCGAGTCGCCCGGTCAGCGTACCCGTCGCGCCGAGGATCACGCCGTTGATTGCGATCTTGGTCGCGGCAGAGCCGGTATCGATGTTGAACGCACTGGCGGTAAACCCGCGCCGCGCGGTCGTTGCCGAGCTGGAACCCGTGTTCTGGATATAGAGCGCGTCGGTCGCGGTAACGTCGATCGAACCCGCGCGGATGAATCCGGTATCCGAAGATGTGGCGGTCGGCCGGTCGAGCATGGTCTTGAGCGCGGCAAAGTCGGTGTTCGAGCCGATCGCGTCGAGGATCGACTGTTCGGCCACCGCGATCGTCCCGCCTTCGAGGACCAGTGTTCCGAGCGGAGTGCCCGCGCTCCCCAGCAGGGAGATCGACCCCGGCCCCCCGACCACGTTGATTCGGGTCGGATCGATCGAGAACGTGTCCGTCGCCGACGAGGTGGTCAGGGTGACCGCCCCGTTCACCGTCACCATGCCCGCGGTATCGACCTTCAGCGTGCCGCCGCTGCCGATGTTGGCGGTGCTCGCGGTGCCGAACGACATGGCGAGAGTGCCGATCGTGATCGGAGCGCCGCCGCCTTCGCTCGAACGGCCGGCGATCGTGATCGACTGCTCGGCGAAGAGCCGTGCCGCCTCTGCCTGGTCGAGGCTGAACTGACCAGTGGTGCCCGCGCCGCCGAGGTTGATCGGCGCATTCGCACTCTGATTGGTGATGCGCAGCGTCTGCGTCGTCCCGCGGGTACCGAGCCGCCCGCCGCTGCCGATGGCGATGTCCCCAGCGGTCGCGGTGATGGCGGTGCCGGTCGCCGCGGCGTTCACGGTAAGCAACTGCTGCGCGGTCAACGCAAGGGCGCCCGAGGATGTGACCGTGGCGCCCGTGGTGACGGTCGCGCCGGACAGCGTGACGCCCGCGCCCGAGACAGCGCCCGTGGTCGCCAGAGCGCCGCCTGCCGACAGCCCCACCGTGCCGGTCCCCGAGGCGGTGCCGACCGTGAGCCCTTGCGCGGTCGAGATCGCGAGGTTGCCCGCGGCCGCCTGCGCGCTCGCCACTGTCAGCGCGCCGGTCGAGCCGAGATCGATCGAACGGCCGCTCGCCGTGACCGCGCCTGCCGAGGCAAGGTTGGTGACCGCGATTGCGCCGTTGGTCGCGGTGAGCAGGGTCGTGCTGCCGCTCGATGCGGTGCCGAGCGAGATGCCCGCTTGGCCCGAGACGGTGAGGGTACTGCCGGCGCTCAGCGGGCTGGTAGCGGTGACTGAACCGCCCGTACTGGTCAGGCCCAGTGCGCCGGTCGTGGCGAGCGCATTGCCGAGCGACAGGTTCGCCAGCGAACTCAGGGCAATGCCATTGCCGTTGATCGCACCGCCCACCGATAGCGCGCCGCCGGTGCTGGTGAGCGTGACCGAACCGGTCGCATCGACCGTATTGACCGCAAGGTTGCTCGCGGTCTGCACCGCCAGATTACCCGCGGTCGCGTCGAGATCGGCGAAAGTCAGCGCCCCGGTAGATCCGACGCTCACCGAGCGCCCGCTTGCGGTGACGGGGCCGCTCGAGGCGAGGTTGTTGACCGATACCGCCCCGTTGGCGGCGGTCAGCGTCGTCGTGGCGCCGCTCGATGCGGTTCCGAGCGTCACGCCGGTCTGGCCGGACACCGCAAGGGTGCCGCCTGCGCTGACCGGGCTCGCAGCCGAGACCGAGCCGTTGGTGCTGGTCAGGCTGATCGCTCCGCTGGTGGTCAGCGCGTTTCCGAGCGTCAGGTTCGCGAACGAAGATAGGCTGATGCCTACGCCGTTCAGAGCGCCGCTCGCCGCGAGCGCGCCGCCGGTGCTGATCAGCGCGATCGACCCGGTCGCGTTGACTGTGCCGACGCCGAGGTTGCCTGCCGTCTGCACCCGCACGTTGCCCGCGGTCGCATCGAGTTCGGCGAAGGTGAGCGCGCCGGTCGAGCCGATTTCGACTGCGGTCCCTTCGACGCTGACGAGGCCAACCGAGTTGAGGTTGGTCACGATGACCGGGCCGCTCACCGTGAACAGGTCGGTCGTCGAGCCGCTGGTCAGCGTGCCGAAGGAAATGCCGGTCTGGCCATTGGCAGAGATCCGGCCGCCCGCGACGACCGGGCCGGTGCCCGTCAGCGAACCGCCGGTGCTGGTGAGAGCGATGTTGCCGCTTGCGGTAGCGCCGCCGAATGCGAGGTTCCCGGCCGTGCGGACGAACAGGTTGCCTGCCGTGGCGGTTGCGCTCGTGAATGTGAGCGCGCCGGGCGAGACGATCGACACGTCCTCGCCGCTCGCGGTGACGGCACCTGCCGAAGTCAGGCTGGCTACCGCGATATTGCCTTGGTCCGCGCGCAGCAGCGTGGTGCCACCCGAGACGACGCTCGCGAGGTCGAGGCCGAGGTCGGCCGACAAACTGACATTTCCGGATGCGCTCGCACTGCCGTCGGGGGTCGAGAAAACCCCGCCTGCGTCCACGGTCAGGTTGCCGTTAGCCGCGATCGCGGTGTCCGAAATCACGTCGACCCCGGCGATGAAGGTCAGGTCGGTACCGTTGACCGCGCCGGTATTGTGCACCGTGCCGCTGTTGCTGATGAGCGTGACCGCACCCGCCGCATCGACGGAAGCGAGATTCAGGTCATCCTCGGTTTCGATCGAGAGGCTGCCGGCGATCGCGTCGGCATCGGCGAACGACAGTGCACCCAGCGACTTGAGGTTCACCGTCGCGCCGTAAACCGTCACCAGCCCGCCCGAACGCAGGTCGGTGCTGACGATGACCGGTCCGCTCAGTGCCTGCAGAAGGGTGGATCCCGCAGCCGAAAGGTGGGTCATGTTTATGCCGAGGTCGGCGATCACGCTCGCATTGCCGAGGGTCGAGATCGGGCCGGTGTTGGCGAACGTGCGGCCGACCGTAATTGTCAGATTGCCGGTCACGTCGAGCGCACCGGGCGCCGTGATCGCGAGCACCGCGTCGCGCGGGGTCAGGATAGTCGCGGTGCCGCCGACAGTGACGGGCGCACCGGCGATCGAGCCGGTGAAGCCGTTGCCCGCGGGCGCGGTCGCGCCGCTCGCATCGAGCAGCAGGTCTCCGGTGATGCCGAGAGCCGCGCCCGCGCCGCCGACTTCGGCGACGAAGCTTGTCGCCCCGCCGTCGCCGTTGGGCATTGTACCGGTGTAGTCCGTGCCTCGCGCCAGAACTTCGAGGCGCCCGAGCGAGCGAGCAGCCGTAACCGTGCCGCTGTCGATTAGCTCAAAGCCCGCACTGCCCCCGTTACCCGTGCCGCTTCCAACCTGACCGGGCGAGAAGGAAAAGCCCTGCCCGAACGAACCCTCGGGCCCGCCATACCCCGATCCGCTGATAAAGACGTCGCCGAATGCGAACGGGATGTCGGCGAGCGCGACGAATGCATCGCCGCCGAACCCGTCGCCCCCGGGACCGAATTCGCCGCTGGAGGACCCACCCGCGTATCCGCCGAAACCGTTGGCGTTGACGTTGATCGATCCGCCAATGGCGAGTGAGGCCGTGCTGCCTGCTGGTGCCTCGAACAGCGCAGACCCGCCCGCGCCGAAGCCGCCCGCGCCGCCCGCGCCGACTTCGGAGGGGTTGTACGAACCACCGCCGCCAAAGCCGTTGGCGCTGATCGAGAACCCGCTCTCCACGCCATAACCGGTGTTATCGAGAGTGCCGCCGCTGGCGCTGAAAGTCGCGTTGCCGCCATAGCCGTGTCCGGCAAAGGCCAGCGTCTCGTCGGGAATGCCGCTGACGGCGTACGCCCCGAAGCCGCTGGCCTCTATGCTCAGGCTCGGGACGATGACCCTGCCGCCCGTTAGCAGGAACGTCGCGGCCCCGCCGACGCCGTCGCCGCTGGTGAAGGGGTCCGGGCCCGGGTTGGAACTGGCATATCCTCCGAAACCGGACGCCAGCAGGTCGAGATAATCGCCGACGGTGAACGTGCCGCCCGACATGTCGATAAGGGCGGTGCCCCCGGTTCCGACCCCGCCGTTACCACCGACCACAAAGTAGTTGGCGAAGCCCTGCGCCGAGAGCGTTGCCGAAGGGAGGTCGATCGAACCGAGCGCCCCCGACAGCTCGATCGAGGCAGTGCCGCCGGTCGCGTCGAAGCCGGTGGTGTCGACACCGTATTCGCTGAAATAGCCGTTGAACGAACCCCCTGTTGCATCGGCATAAAGATCGAGATGGTAGGGGGACACCACCGTGCCGCCACGCGCGAACAGCGTGGCCGTACCCCCGAAAGCGTTGGCGGCCGAAGGGCCGTCGGCGCCGAAGCCGGTTGCGTCGATGAATAGGCCGACGCCTTCCGATTGGCCTTCGATCCGCAGTGCGCCGCCATTGGCTGCGCCGACCGCGACTGTGCCGCCGCGCGCCTCGCCTGCCACGGTCAGCGCCCCTGCGGTCTGACCGGTGGCGGATGCCGCGAGATAGGGGACCGAAATGCTTCCCCCATCGGCGGCGATGATAATCGAACCGCCACGCGCGGTGGGTGTGGTGTCGGCGATGGTCGGATCATAGAACCGCGAGAGCAGGTCCGCGCTGGCGTTTGCCTGGAGATATCCGAGCGTCAGTGCTGCGCCGCCGTCGACCAGCACGTCGATCGTTCCACCGACCGCCTCGTTCGCGCCGCCGTTGTATCCGGCGGCAGCCGTCGCGTCGATCGTTAGCCCGTTGGTGATCGTAAGCGAAGCCCCTTCGCCGACGTGGAACGCGGTGCTGCCGCCACCGGCGAATGCCGATCCCGCCACCGATCCGGCGCCAAGGCTTTCGGCGCCGGTCGCATAGGTGAACAGCAAAACGTTGTCCCACGTCAGCTCGCCGCCCAAGATGTCGATCTGCGTCGTTCCTCCGGTCCCACTGCCACCGATTCCATCGAGGGCGGTGCCGCCTTCGCCGTAGCCGTCGAATCGCAGCGAGAAGGCGGGGAGATTGGCGGTTGCGTCTGTCAGGTACGAGAGGTGGCCACCGGTGCCATCGCCCCCACGTCCGGCGATGAAGGACTGGCCGCCGCGACCCAGCGCGCTGGCATCGAGCGTCCCCGACAACTCGCCACTTTCGAGCACGCGCACTGTGATCGTGCCACCGGTGCCCGATCCCGCATCGTTGTCGGCCTCGCCGCCTTCGCCGTCCACCCAGGCCTCGATCGGCGCGCCGATCGTGCCGCCGATGGCGTCGATGTTGATTGTGCCGCCGAACGCGTCGGCGCCCTTCGCGCCGTTCTCGCTGACGATACCGGTCTCGCCCGATGCGTCGAGTTCGATGCCGATGAACGGTGCCACGATCGCGCCGCCGCTGAGCGCCGAAAGCGTGATCGCCCCGCCGCGCGATTCGCCCACGGCGTCGCCCGCGCCCGAATAGGCCTCGGCTTCGAGGCGGAACGACGGCGTGCCTTCGCTATCCTGTGCGCGTGTACCGACGGTGCCGCCGTTCGCTGCGGAGACGGTGATCGTCCCGCCATGCGCGAACCCGGCGCGGGTCGCCGCGCCGACGTTGTCCGCCCCCACGTCGACGTCGATGTATGCCGCGTCGATGCTGCCACCGTCCGCAGTGAGCGAAACGTCGCCGCCGGTCACATCGGCGGAACTGTCGGGCTGGCCATTGAAGAAATATGCGGTCTCCCCTCGCGCCTGCAGATCGAGCGAATAGAGCACGCTGAGCGACGCGCCCTCGATTGCCGAGATCGCGATCGTGCCGCCCCGCGCGAATGCGCCTGTCGGGCCGTTGATCCCGGCATAGGCACTCGCGCTGGCGTAGAGATAGTCCATATCCACCGAAATGCCGCCGCCGACGGCCAGGGTGATGTCGCCGCCGATCGGGTCGTAGGCGGAGTCGCCGTCCTGCGCGGTGGCATAAGCGTAGAGCGATCCGATGGTCTGGTCCTGCCGGTCGAACACGATGTCGATCGTGCCGCCGAAAGCGTCGCCGCCCCTGCCGGAGCCGAAGCTGGCGCTGTTGCCGCCGATCGCCGAAGCGTCGAGGCTCAGGAAGTTGACCGCAATGCGGCCACCGAGCGGGTCGGTATCCGGGTCGCCCAGGCTGTCGCTGAGGGTGACCGTGCCGCCGCTACCAACGCCGCCAAAACCGGGGATGAATTCTTCGCCCCGGAAGTCGTAGCCGGGACCGCCGTCGGCGTCTGCATAGGCCGACAGGTAGTTGGTCGTGATGGAGCCGCCGAACCCCGCTGCGACATCGATCGTGCCGCCGGTCCCGTCGCCGCCCTGGACATAGCCAAAACCGCCGCGCCCTTCCGCCGACAGGTAAATGCTGTCCGCGGCGATCGAGCCGCCAACTGCGTGCAGCGATATGGTACCGCCCTGCCCAGCAAGCCCCGTCTCGCCGTCCTCGCTGGCTCCACCCTCGTGATTGGCGCCCGCGTCGAGGAACTGGCCCGCGTCGATCTCGCCCGCGGGCAGCAGCCCGCCGCCGCCCTGCGCTTCGATCGAGATCACGCCCGCCGCTTGGTCGTTGCCGGACTGGACGTTCAGGCCGTAATCCGCCTGGATCCGAGTGCCGCCCGCGGCGATGAGGTTGACCGACTTTTCACCTTCCAGATCGGTGAACGAGCGGAAGACCGTGTCGTTGGTCCCTTCGGAATTCGGCCCCGGCACCTCGGGCGCCACGGTTAGGTCGCCCGTCGCGTGGGCGGATACGGGACTGCGAAACTCGCCCGCGCCAAGGCGGATGTTGCCGTCGGGCCCGCCCGCGGCGCCCGCGGTCAGGACGATCGACGATCCGTCGCTGAACAGCGAACTCGCCTGCGTGTAGCCGAGCGAGCCGCCGAGCATCATCGTCAGCGCGTCGTTCTTGGGAATGGCCACGAACGAGATGGCCTTGCTGTCGCTAAATCCGGTCGAGGCGCTGCCGGTGGTGGTGCCGTCGTGGACGATGCCCTCGCCGTCGGTCGTGCCGGTGGTGATGGCGATGTCGAAATTGCCGGCATTGATCGTGATGTCCGCCGCCTCGGCCGCGACGAAGGCGATCGAGCGGTCCGCCTGCACATACCCGTGCTGCTCGATCCGCGGCGCGACGAGCGCGATGTAGGAACCGGAATTGTTGCCGACGATCGAGGCGCCGGACGAGACGATGATCGGCGCCTTCGAACCCGACGCGCCTGCAAACTTGATTGCGCCGTTGGCGTCGGTGAAGATGGCGCCGTTGTTGCCGTCCAGGCCGTAGGCGATGTCGTCGGTCGTCAGCACCAGCCCGCCGACACTGATCGACGCGCCGTTGCCGATCACGAAGCCGTAGGGCGTGTAGAACCACACGTTGCCGCCCGCCAGCTGGCCTTCGCCTCCGTCGTAAACCGTGCTGGTGATCGTCCCGTTGAGGCCGATCATGCTCGCCGTGGTCGGCAGAATCCGGTTGAGGACCGTGTATTCGGTAAGGTTGGATCGAAACGCGACTGAATTCTCGCTCGGCAGGAAGTCGATGATCGCCGGGCCACTCGTGTCGGTCGGAGACCAGTCGATGACGGTGCGCGGACCCAGCACATCGATGGTCGAGCCGCCGAACTCGGCACCGCCGGCCTTTACCTCGCCCGAACCGGCGAACTGCGCCATCGCGCGTTCGGGTGCGGCGGCAAATACCAGCGCCATCGCCGATGCGGCAAGCAAGGCCGGACGGCGGCAGGCGGTACGCGCCCGATCAGGAGTCGTGCGATCCATTAGCGGTCTCCCCAAGGCAGCAGCCGGGCGGTAAGAGTGAAGAGCACGCGCGGGTCGCTCTTTTCGAGCTGGTAACCGGCGCGCTGGAGGGGGGCGGCGAAGATCACGCCGAAATCGAAGCGGTCGGCCCAGCGCCCGCGCACGCCGCCACCGGCGGTCAGCACGCTGCGCGGGTCGGGGTTGACCCCGCCGTCGTCGAGCCACGCATCGGCCCAGTCGAGAAACGCGAACGGCTCTATCCCGATGCCGCCCTGCCGACCCGGCGTGCGCGAGCCGTAGCGCAGCTCGAACGAGGCGCCGATTGCGTGATCGCCCAGCGCGATGCCGGGATCGAGTCCGCGGCCGATCGTGTAGTTGCCCAAGCTCACCTGCTCGTAGGACAGCAGCGCCCCGTCGGACCACTGCGCCGTCGGGGCGACTGCAAACGTCAACATCGGGGCGGGGCGGAATTCGTACTGTCCGTCGAAGCGGACCACGAACGCCTGCGGATCGGCAAGCACGTTGCTGATCGGGACGTTGGGCGGGAGGCAGTCGGCGAGATTCGAACAGTCCTTGCTTGCCCCGAAGATGCCGAGGCCGCGTCGCACCTCGAGCGAGGAGATCGCCTGCCAGCGCGGTGCTGCGGGCGTGAACCCGCCCGTTCCGGACAGGCTGCCGGGATCGAGCGCGAGGTGATCGAGCCGCGCGAATGCGACCGTCAGTTCATCGTCGGACAGCGGCGTAGTGCCGAACGTCAGTTCCTGGTCGACGATCTCGAGCCCGCCGGTCGCGAACAGCGAGCTTGCCTGCCGCCGCGCGAGCGCTCCGCGCAAATGGATTTCGCCCACGAAGGTGTCGCTCTCGAACCCGCCGCCCGCGACATCGGGTTCGCTGTGGCCGAATAGTGCGCTGCCGCCCAGCCGCAGTCCGTTGGTACCGAGCGCAAGCTCGTGGCTCAGCCGGATGATCCGCTGTTCGCTCCAGTCGACCGTGTTGTAGATGCTCGCAGTGGTGCGATCGCCCATGCCGAGGAGACCGTTGAAGGCGATCTCGGCGAAGAGTCCCTCGCGCCCCGTGGCCTTCGCGCCAAGGTTTTGCGCGCCGACGACCAATTCGACCGGCACACGGTTGACCTGGATGTCGCCGATCACCTCGCCCGGTGCGCGCTGGGCGGAGCGCAGTGTCAGTCGTGCGTCGTAGCCCGGCAAGTCGCGCAGCAGCAGCAGGTTTCGCTCGGCATCCTGCGTGTTGAACCACGTCTCCGCTGTGAGCGGTTCGAGATGCCCCGCGATGAGCTTTTCCGCCCCGCCGGCGTCGCCGCGCACCTGTAGCTCGACGAGCTTGGCGGCGAGCACGTCCATCCGGACCGTACCGCCCTTGTCGATTCGCTGTGGCGGGATCTGGACTGCGGCGAGGAATCCCTGACGGCGAAGCTCGGTCGCCGCGCGGTCGCGCACGTCGCACAGAGCGGTGATCGGCAGCTCGCGCCCGGCAAACGGGCGCCAAGAGCCGTCGAGGTCGCTCGCCGGGATGCCCGGCAGGCCGGTGAATTCCACGCTCGCGAAATTCACCGTGTTGCCGGCAAAGGCGGGGTCGGCGAGAGGGCAGGGACCGCGCTCGATCCCGTCCTCGACCTTGAGGCGAGTGGGTGGCGGGGTTGTCTCGCGCCCGACCGAGAGGTCGTCGCGCGTCGGCCCGGCGACCTGCGCCGCGGCGGGGGCGAGCGGCATCAGCACCGACAGCCCTCCCAGCGCAGCGCCTATGAGCGCCTTAGTGCGATAACCGGTCCGCGCACACGCGCGCTCGTTGGCCGAAGCCTTCATCCCTCACTCCTCACCGCATGGCGAGCGTCCCGGTTGACCGTTCGCTCGCCATGACTTGGTACTTGTGTGGAGGTCGTTGCCCCCGGATGCGGCCCGTGCAGCCCGGCTCCTACCCTTCGGCGGAGGCCATGGCCGTGGAAAGGACATCGAGCTGCGCGGTGCAGCCGAGGTCGATAAGTTTGGCGGCAAGCGCCTCGGCGTCGGCGGGCACCGTATCGAGCACCCGGAAAGTGATTTCGTTCGGTTTCCCGTCGCCGCCGGCGATGACATAGGTCGCGCCATCGGTGATCGGCGCCTGCGCCAGGTCCCAGACGGTGATCATGTCGCCGTCGCCGAAGTTGGCCTTGCTGGTAACCTTCGCGCCTCCGACCCCGATCGCGTAGAGTTGTTCCCCAGCGGTTGCCGGGCGCCACAGGCGCACCTCCGAGGCATCCGCGATGCACATCGGCCCGGCCTGCCGCACGTCGACATACCACAGGTTCGGGCGGGTGACGGGCCCCAGCGTCGTGTCGCGCACGGCTCCCGTGCGAACCCGTGCGGCGCTGCGCTGGCGGGTCAGCAGCGCGAAGGCGTTGCTGCGATCCTCGCTCGCTTGCGTCGCCAGCGTGTACGATCCGGCGCCGCGCAGCACGCGGGTGCCCTTTTCGTCGAGCACGGTCAGGGTATCGCCGGCCTGCAACACGATCCGGTCGGTCGGGGCGATCTTCCTGCCCACCGGATAGGTCTTGGCGGACGGCCCGCTCACCGACACGACGACCCCGGCGTGGGCCTGCGCCATTGACATGACTGCAAGCAGCGCGGCGGCCAGCAAAGCGAGCGACTTGTTAGGATACGACATAGGCCCCCTCCTCATTCAGGGATTGGATTCTTCGTAGCAAATTTGTGAGCGCAATGTCAGCGCCATACCGTTGCGAAACAGCATTAATCTGCCGAGCCGCGGCCTCCCGGTCGGTCAAAGCGAGGGCAATCGCTTCGCCGAGCGCGATCCGGTCCGCCGAAGACCACTCGGGCGCGATGTCGAACACCTCGATCGGACTACTCCGACCACGCAGGATCACCCGCCCCATCGGCCGCCACCAGTCCATCCCGCTACGCTCGACAAGGTCGCGGCTGGCCAAGACCTGGGTCTCAAGGCTCTTGTTTGCCGCCTCCAGCCTGGCGGCGGTGTTCATGCTGTCGCCAAGCGCTGTGTACTGGATCCGGTTCTCGCCGCCGAAATTGCCCACCACCGCCTCGCCGAAATGCACCCCCACGCGGGTGCGGCCGATCGGTGGCAGGTTCGGGTCGAGTTCGGCAACCTCGGCACGGAAATCTTCGCCCGCCTGCCAAAGGGCATGCGCCGCGCGCGACGCGCGTTCGGCATCGTCGGCCCGCGCGATCGGCGCGCCCCAGAACGCGACCACTGCGTCGCCGACGAACTTGTCGAGCACGCCGCCGTGCGCGAGTACGGCATTGCTGAGCAACGCGAGGTACCGGTTGACCAGCTTGGCAACCTGTTCCGGCTCCAGCGCATGGCTCATCTTGGTGAAGCCTTCGAGGTCGCTGAACACGACGCATAGATCGCGCTTCTCGCCGTGGAGCGCGAGAAGTTCGGGGTGCTCGATGATTTCGGCGGCCATCTCCTTCGGCAGGTACTTGCCGAGGGCGCCTTGCGCGAAGTTGCGCTGGACCGCCCCGGCGGTCCGGGCCGCCGAGGTGACCGCGGAGAAGGCGAGGATCCAGCCGAGGACCCACCCGACTGCGGGCAATCCGTAGGTGTCGACCCCGCGCCACTCGAGCACGAAAGGTGCGCCGATCATCGCGGCGAACTGGACCACCAGCAGCACGTAGATCCGCCAGTTGCCCCACTCGAGCAGCCCGGTCAGCACGGCCATCACGGTGAACAGGAGCGCGAACGCCCACAGGGTCAGCGGAAGCGGCTTGGGGAGCCTTTTCCCGTCGAGCATCTGGGCAAGCATTTCGGCATGGACCTGCAACCCGGGCGGAGGGTTGGTGCCGGTCCACTCGCTCAAGGGGGTGGGCACCCGGTCGGTATCGACGATGTCGCCGCCGATCAGCACGTAGCGTCCGGCAATCGCGGGGGCGAGGGCTGGAGCCATCGCCGGGTCGGCAAACAACTGGATGGGAAGCGAAGCGAACATCGGCACTTCCGCGCTCGTCGTCAGGCGATAGGCGATCGCGCCGGTGTATCCCGACAGGGTTCGATCCGGGCTTCCGGCATCGCTCACCATCTGGCGTCCCAATACCGGAGGAAGGTCGGAGCGGATTTCGGGCCACAGGCGGGTGACCCCGAACTGGTCGCTGAGGCGGACGCTTGCGGGCTTCGCTTTGCTGCCGTCTAGCCTCGCGAGAAATGACTTGAGGAACTGCTCCTGGTCGAACTCGATGCTGCCGGCATTGGTGGCGACGTCGGCATACCCAACCGAGACCGGGGTCTTCATGGCGCGCAGCGTTTCGACGAGCCGATCGTCCTCGTCTTGCGGCTGGTCGAACAGGATATCGATCCCGATAGCCTTTGCGCCCATCGTGTCGAGGTTCGCCAACGCCTGAGCCAACAGTCCGCGGTCGAGGGGAGATCGCTTGCGGAGCTGCGCCAGAGTCTGGTCGTCGAAGACCACCAGCACCACGCGAGGGTCCTGCTCGATCCGCGCGCGGTCGGCACCCGTGTAGCTGCGCAGGTCGTACATCGCGCGCTCGGCAGGGCTAATGACTGGCAGCTCGCCGCCTGCGCTCATGCCCCAGCCGAAACGCGCAACGAACAGCGCGAGCAGCACGAGTGCTCCCGTCAGGACGAGGCGGCGCGGCCCTGCCTCGCGCACGTTGCGCCACCCACGGTGCAGGATGTCGATGGCTACGCTGTCACTCACCTGGTCAGTCCGATCGGCCGATCAGTTCCCGTGGAACAGAGCGCGTTCCCCGTCGCCGATCAGAGCGAAGCCCGACCAGTAAAAGGGGTGCGAAGTGTCGGCATCGTCCATCAGCTTCGTCTGCGCGGCAAGTAGCGCCTCGCCGACGCCGAGTGATTGCGGAGCGTCGAAGAAGCTTTCGAACAGCCGCCTGGTCGCGCCGAATTCGTCGGGCGCGGGCCAGTGGCTGGCGATGACCTGCCGCCCCCCTGCGCCGATGAACGCGCGGACGAGCCCATCCAGTGCCTGCCCGCCGCCGCCCTCGACACCTGCCGATTGCGTTGTCTCGAGTCCGGCAAGGCTCGCGGTGTTGCAGGCGGACAGGATCACAAGGTCGGCATCGAACTCCAGCTCGAAGATGTCGCCGAACTGGAGCAAGCCGTCCGAGCCGGGGCCGCCGAACGAAGTGAGCAGGGCCGGTCGCACGGGGCACGATGCCTTGGGCGCGGTGACGATGCCGTGGGTGGCAAAATGGACGATGCGGAATGCATCGAGGTCGCTGCGCGCCTGGATCGCGGTGTCGGTGAACGCCGCGCCCGTCAGGATTTCCGCGCGGCCCTGGCCGAGCTCACGACTGGCGAACACCAGTTCCTCGGCCGAGATCGGTCGGTTCCATGCGGCAAGCGGTACCGCGCAGCTTTCGTCCGTTCCCATCCCATCGACGCTGCGGACCAGCGAAGCGCGGCTCACAGGGCCAAGCGGCTGGTTCTGGCCGAGCCCGAGATAGAGTGACCCGGCTTTCGATGCCGGCGCGGCACGCGCGTCGCGGAAGCTCGAGGGCGATAGCGCTGTGCTGATCGCCCGCCCGCGGCCGAGCCAGGCGAGGCCGCGGAAGTCGTATTCGTCGCCGCCCGCCTTGACCCGCGCATGGTAGGCGTCGACCCCCGACTGGTCGGCGACCAGCAGATTGACCGGCAGCTCCATCAGCGCGCCGTCGGGTTCGAAGACGAGGTGTTTCACCTGGCCCAAGTCACCCGCGACCGGGCCGAACAAGTCGCCGAATAACGTACGCGCCGTATCGACGTCGAACGGATATGTCGCAACCACGCCGCCGACCGTCACCGAGATACTGTCGCGCAGGGCGCCGACCAGCCTGGCCACCTCCCCGGCGTTGGCACGCATTTTCCAGCCGCTCGACCGGGTGGGGGACAGGTAGACGGCGTACATCGCGTCGCCGACTTCGACGATTTGCAGGTAGGCTTCATCCGGGCGGAGCAAGCCACGCAGGTCGGAAGCGGTCAGGTATTCGCGGGCCTGCGAGCGATAGGCGGGATAGGCCGACAGCTTGTCGAGAAGCTCGACCTGGCTCTGTTCGAGTCGCTGCTGGCGCGCGTCGAGCTCAGCCAGAGTGGCGGCGTCGGGGGCAGTCGCGCCGGGCGCGGCGAACTGCGCGCGCGTGAGGCTGAGGCGGTTGATCTCGCGCCGGACCGCGGTTTCGCGGCGGAACAGGTCCGATGCCTCGCCATCGCCTGCCTCGAGCCTGCGCGAAAGCTGCGCGAGGGTCTGCGCAGCGCCGGGCCGCTCGATCAGCTGGCCGGCCGCGAACATATCGGCGGCGAGCGTGGGATCGTTCGACGCGCCTGCGGCAAGGATGTCGAAATAAGGAACGAGCTGGTTCTCGAGCCCCACAAGCGCCGACCGATCCTTTGCGGTATCGGCGACGATGCCCTTGTAGAGTTCGAGCGCCTGACCCTGCTGCCCGTGGCGGGTGAGGAATGCAGCGAGACGCGCCTGCGCGGCGCTGACCGACGCGGTCTCGGGATAGCGAAGTTGCGTCAGCGCGAGGGCTTCGCGCAGCAACCCCTCGGCCTGGGCGTTCTGGCCGAGCGCCTCGTGCGAGAGCGCCATTTCGCTCATGAGTTGAGCTTCGAGCCGGGCGGTCGAGAGCACTCGCCCTTCGCGGATCGCCGTGATCCGCTGGCGGGCATCGGTCAGCGCGGCAAGCGCGTCGGCGGGCTTACCCTCGAGCCGGTCGGCGGTCGCTGCAAGCTGACGAGCCTGCGCATCGATGATCGAGGCGCGCTCGGTGGCCGTGAGTCGCGTGTCTTGTGCGATCGCATCGGTCAGCCCGGCGGAAATGCCCGAGTTCAGGCCGTTGGAAATGGCCCGGTCGATCTGCACCGATCCGTCAGCTGTTGTTACCGGATCGACCAGTTCGGGCACGGGACGCTCGAGGATCGCTCGCGCGGCCGCAAGGTCGCCGCGGTTGATCGCGTCGATCGCCTCGAAATTCCTGAGCAGGCGCGACTGGATCGGGTCGCGGAGCTCCATGCCGCGCGCGGTCTCGAACACGCGGCCCGCTTCGAGATATCGCCCCATGTTCGATAGTTGCAGTGCGCGGTTGACCAGGACCTCGTGCTGGGCGAGCGCGGCAGCGGCCGGATCCTGTGCGAATCCGCTCGCGGTGGCGATCAGGTCGGGCCGGAAATATTCCTCGGCGCTCGAGAAATCGCCGGCGTTGTTCTGGCGATACCCTTGGCCGATGAGCAGGTCCGTCTCGCCGAGACTGGCTCGCGCGAGCGCAAGCGATCCGCTGCCGCCAGTCGTGACGATATCGACGGCTCCAGGGACCACGCGGTTTTCGGCAATGCTCGCTAGTGCCAGCTTCAGCGCGCTGTCGAACGCGGCGAGGCCTTCGACCACTGTGGTGCGGTTGCCGCTGGCGACTTGGTAGCTCTTCCATTCGAGCCCGCTGCCGGCCTCGAGGCAGGTTCGCACAGTCGCCCCCGATGGCGCGCCGACGGCCACCGTCGGCGCACCGCAGTCGAGGACGCTCGTGCGGTCGCGCGCAACGAGGTCAAGGGCGTTCCGAGCTCCCCGCCAGCTGTAGGCCGTGCCGACCGGTCGCGTGACATCGCGGCAGATGAGCGCCCACTTGCGGTCCCACAGCGAACCGCGAACGGCCCCCAGCCGGACACCCTGCGCCTCGCACAGCGAGCCCGCATTTCCGATAGCGAAACGCTCGGCGGCGAGCGGCGCGACCGACTGCGCGGCCACGGCCTGTGCCCCGAGAGCGGCCGCAACGGCGACCGCCAAGCGAACAAGTGCAAGCTTCACGTAGACTTCCCTCCTCGATCGCGACTCCGAGGGCCCCTTTGGCCGCGAATCCTGCGCCATGGCGGCGGGCAGGGCAAGGGGCGCATTTCTACAAGCGAGGACAAATCAAGCGGATGCTTGCAGTCGGCGGCCTTTTGGTCTGTCTTCGTGCCAATCGAGAAGAACTCGGGTCGAGTCGCGTCAACCACCGAGGGGTGCATCATGGCCGTTTCCGACCACGTCGATTTCAACCAGTTCATGGAAGGCGTGAAGCGCCGCAATCCGCACCAGCCCGAATTCGCCCAAGCCGTGCAGGAGGTGGCCGAAGACATCTTCGATTTCATCGCCGACAAGGAGCAATACCACGAAGCCCAGATTCTGCGCCGGATCGCCGAGCCGGACCGTGTGGTCAGCTTTCGGGTCTGCTGGGAAGACGATGCGGGCAACGTCCGCGTCCAGCGGGGCTGGCGGGTGCAGAACAACAACGCGATCGGTCCCTACAAGGGCGGCATCCGCTTCCACCCGAGCGTGACCGAAAGCGTGCTCAAGTTCCTCGCCTTCGAGCAGACCTTCAAGAACGCCCTCACCGGCCTGCCGATGGGCGGCGGCAAGGGCGGGTCGAATTTCAATCCCAAGGGAAAGAGCGTGCGCGAGATCATGCGCTTCTGCCAGTCGTTCATGACGGAGCTCTACCGCCATATCGGTGCCGACGTCGACGTGCCGGCGGGCGACATCGGCGTAGGCGGGCGCGAGATCGGTTACATGTTCGGCCAGTACAAGCGCATCACCAACCAGTTCACCGGGGTGCTCACGGGCAAGGGGCTCGAATGGGGCGGCTCGCTGATCCGGACCGAAGCGACCGGGTATGGCGCGGTTTACTTCCTCTCCGAGATGTTCGCGACCAAGGGGCAGGACCTCGCGGGGAAGACTGCGGTGATCTCGGGTTCGGGCAACGTGGCGACGCACGCGGCGGAAAAGATCGTCCAGCTCGGCGGCAAGGTGCTGACACTGTCGGATTCGGGCGGCTTCATCCACGATCCCGACGGAATCGACCAAGAGAAGATCGACTGGGTGAAGACCCACAAGACCCACCGCCGGGGCCGGATCGAGGAGTACTGCGACACCTTCAAGAGTGCCACCTTTCACTCCGGCAAGACCCCGTGGGGCGTGCCGTGCGACGTGGCGATGCCCTGCGCGACGCAGAACGAACTGCTGGGCGAGGATGCCAAGACTCTCGTGGCCAACGGCTGCCAGGCGGTGAGCGAAGGCGCCAACATGCCGACCGACCTTGCCGGGGTGCATGTGTTCAAGGACGCCAAGCTGCTCTACGCGCCGGGCAAGGCCTCGAATGCGGGCGGAGTTGCGGTCTCGGGCCTCGAGATGAGCCAGAACTCCGAGCGCCGCGCATGGAAGGAAAGCGAGCTCCAGCAGATGCTTAAGGACATCATGTCGGGCATCCATGGCACGTGCCAGCAATACGGCGACCAGGGCGGTGGCTATATCGACTACGTGAAAGGCGCAAACATCGGCGGTTTCAAGAAAGTCGCCGATGCCATGCTGGCGTTTGGCGTGGTCTGAGGGGGGTGGAACGGCGGTGCCCTAGTGCCCCGCCATCCACGCGATGACTGCGGCGAACAGGCCGATCGCGACCCAGGCGAAAATGCTGAGGACCAGCATCCGCCAGATCGCGCCGAACCGGCCGAGAGCATAAGTCCCACGTAGCTGGCGGTACATGTGGAACGGGGCGTAGAACAGCAGCAGTCCGCCAGTGCTCGCCGCGCCGAAGTAGAACAGCAGGCTGACCACCGCGACGAGCGCGATCATGAAGGTGATCGAGTAAGTCGTGAAGACAGTGTGGTCGTACCCGCGAAAGCGCCGGCTGAACGGGAAGAGCAGCCACACGAACGGCACGCTCAGCGGGATCAGCATCCAGCTGTATTTGTACGCGCTCGTCTGCGCCTTGTAGATGGCAAGTTGGGGGTTCTCGCGCACTTCCGTGATCGCCTTGCCGAGGCTGCTGTCTTTCGGGATCGGGTTGACCGCCATGCCTTCCCCGAAACCGTCCTTGAATTCGCTAGACACAGAGCCGAGCACTTGTCCGAGCGCCTGCTGGTCGTCCTTGAGCGAACTCAGCTGCCCGTCGATCCGGGTGCGCTCCTCGCCGGAGGCGGCGTCGCGGCGCTTCTCGAGTTCGGCGATCCGGGCCTTGTTCGATTCGTACGCTGTCTCGGCCTTGTCGAGCCCGACTGCCGGTTCGACGGAAGCACCGCTGCCGAGCGCGTTGAACAGCGCGAAACTGAGAAACACGACGAACAGGAACAGCGCGATCGGGCTGACATAGCTCGCGCGCTTCCCGTCGATGTATTCGCGGGTGAGCTTGCCGGGCTTCCACACCAGCAGCGGGATCGTGCGCCAGGTCTTGCCCTCGAAGTGGAGCACGCCGTGGAGCAGGTCGTGAAAGAATGCGCTGATGGTGCGGTGGACGTGGCCGCGCTGGCCGCATTCGTGGCAGTGCGGGCCCACAAGCGGGGTGCCACAGTTGAGACACGCGGCCTCATGGGTGTGGCCTTCGGTCGCTTCACCGGCGTTCGGTTCAAGCGCGCGCGCGGTGGCCGTCCCGACCCCCACGTCGCCCAGTCCAGCGGCGATTTCGCCCAGATCCCCCGTCATTGCCGGTGCTATAACCGATGGATCGACGACCGACAAAGAAAAGGCCGCCCCGAAGGACGGCCTTCTCGAAAATCAAAAAGCGACGCGATCAGCCGTCGTAGTCGCCACCGACCGAAGTCTGGCGGGCCGGGGCGGCGGCGGTAATCCGCAGCGCTTCGGCCGACTGGCTGAGGCTGCCGATCTCGTCCGCCTCGTCCTCGTCGTCAGGCAGGATCTTCTGCAGTCCGACCACGACCGATTCGTGCAGGTCCTTGGGACCCACGGTCTCTTCGGCGATCTCGCGCAGGGCGACGACCGGGTTCTTGTCGCGGTCGCGATCGATGGTCAGCTCGCTGCCGCCCGAAATCTCGCGGGCGCGCTGCGCGGCCAACAGGACGAGATCGAAACGGTTGGGGATCTTGTCGACGCAATCTTCGACGGTAACGCGCGCCATCGGGCACTCCGGAAATACGGGTTATCAGGAAAGCGCGCCACCTAGGGTGGACGGCTCGCCAAGTCAAGGAAATGCCACTAGGCACATGGGCGATGGACTATACCGACCCGCCGCCGTTCACCGTCGAAGCGCAGGGGCACACTTTCACATTCCATCCTGCGGGCAAGGATCGGCTTGCCGCCCTGATCGACCTTATCGAGCGGTCCACGCGCTCGATCCGCATGTGCTTCTACATTTTTGCCGAAGACACGAGTGGGGTTCTCGTGCGTGACGCGCTCACCTCGGCGGCGAAGCGCGGTGTGAAAGTTCATCTCATCATCGACGGCTTCGGCGCCGACGCCCGAAAGGAGTTCTTCGCCTCCCTTGTCGCTGCGGGCGGCACTTTCTGCTGCTTCTCGCCGCGGTGGAACCAGCGCTATCTCATTCGCAACCACCAGAAGATCGTCATCATCGACGGGCGCACCGCGATGATCGGCGGCTTCAACGTCGAGGACAGCTATTTTGCCCCGCCCGCGCTCAACGGTTGGAGCGACCTCGGCATCGTGCTCGAAGGGGCGGCGGTCGATGACCTTTCGCGATGGTTCGACCTGATCGACGAATGGACCCGCAGCGATCGCGCGACCTGGCGGCAAATGCGCCGTCTGATCCGCGAATGGCAACCCGGCAACGGATCGGTGCAAGTCCTTATCGGCGGACCGACCCGCGGCCTGTCGAGCTGGGCGCGGTGCGTGCGCAGCGACCTGTCGGGCGCCAAGCGGCTCGACATGATCATGGCCTACTTCTCTCCCGCCAACCGTTCGCTGCGCGCAATCGGCCGCGTTGCCCGGCGCGAAGGCGCGCGGCTCGTGCTGGCGGGCAAGAGCGACAACGGCGCGACCATCGGCGCCACGCGCTCGCTCTACGACTACCTGCTCAAGCGACGGGCGAAGATCTACGAATTCATGGCGTGCAAGCTGCACACAAAGCTGATCGTCGTCGACGACAAGAGCTATTTCGGCAGCGCGAATTTCGACATGCGCAGCCTGTTCCTCAATCTCGAGGTCATGGTCCGCGTCGAGGACAGCGCGCTGGCCGACCGGCTGAGCGAATTCATCGGCCAGCACCTCGAAGCCTCGGACAAGATCACCCCGTCGGAACACAAGAAGCGCGCGGGCCTGCTCAACCGCGTGCGCTGGAACGCCTCGTGGTTTCTCGTCGCGGTGGTCGACTATACCGTCAGCCGGCGGTTGAACCTGGGGCTATAGGAACCCTTTAGTCGTAACCCGAATACGCCCGGCCATCGTCGGCGAGGTCGGAGAAGCGGGTGATGTTGGGCTCGAACTTCAGGCGGACCTTGCCGGTCGAGCCGTGGCGCTGCTTGGCGATGATCAGTTCGGCGAGTCCGTGGACCCGTTCCATTTCGGATGCCCAGGCGTTGTGTGCGTCGTGAACCTTGGCGTCGTCGTCGGCTTGCGGAACCTTCGGTTCGCGGGCGGCGACGTAATAGTCTTCGCGATAGACGAACCAAACCATGTCCGCGTCCTGTTCGATCGAGCCCGATTCGCGCAGGTCCGACAGCATGGGGCGCTTGTCTTCGCGCTGCTCGACAGCACGGCTGAGCTGCGAGAGCGCGATCACTGGCAGCTCGAGTTCTTTCGCGAGGGTCTTGAGGCCGCGGCTGATCTCGGAAATCTCGTTCACGCGGTTGTCATTCGCGCGGCCCGTGCCCTGCAGCAGCTGGAGATAGTCGACAACTATCACCCCGATGTCGTGCTTGCGCTTGAGGCGGCGCGCGCGGGTGCGCAGCGCCGCAATCGTGAGCGCGGGGGTATCGTCGATGTAGAGCGGCAGCTCGGCGAGCTTCTGGCTGGCGAAAGAGAGCTGCTGGAACTCGTCGCGCGATAGCTTGCCCATGCGTAGCGCCGAAGACGAGATGCCGGCGGTCTCCGCCAGGATACGGGTCGCGAGCTGGTCGGCACTCATTTCCAGGCTGAAGAATGCGACCCCGGCGCCGACCGATTCCTTTGCCGCAATCCCGTCGCGGGTGTCGCGCAGCATTCGTTCGGCGCAGTTGAAGGCGATGTTGGTCGCAAGCGAGGTCTTGCCCATGCCCGGGCGCCCGGCGAGGATGACAAGGTCGGAATCGTGCAGGCCGCCGATCTTGTCGTTGATCGAAACGAACCCGGTCGTGGTGCCGGCGATGTGCCCGCCCGAACCGATCGCCTTTTCGATCTGGCGCAGTGCCTTGGTCGTCGCCATGCCGAACGTGGAGGCTTCTGAATTGGTCGCCGCACCTTCGGCCACCTCGAACAGAGCGGCCTCGGCCGCCTCGATCTGTTCCATCGGCGCGACCGAATCGCTGGTGTCGAGCGCGCCTTCGACGAGGTTGCGGCCGACGGTCACCAGTTCGCGCAGCAGCGCGAGGTCGTAGATTTGTTCGGCCAGTTCGCGCGTGGCGAGCAGCCCTTGCGGATCGGCCGTGAGCCGCGCGAGGTAGGTGATCCCGCCCAGTTCCTTCAGCGCCTCGTCAGTCTCGAAATAGGGCTTGAGCGTGACCGGGGTGACCACCGCGTTGCGATCGAGCAGGGTGATCACCCGCTCGAACACGCGCTGGTGGACCGGCTCGAAGAAGTGCTGCGGGCGCAGCGGTGTGGGCAGTTCCTCGAGCACGCGATTGTCGATAAGAACCGCGCCGATGAACGCGGCCTCCGCCTCGATGTTCGCGGGCAGGGCGCGGATCGCGGGCGAATCGCTTGTGGTTTCCGGGCGGAGGAGAAGGTCGGTCGAAGCCATGGGCGCCTCATGCGCGAAGCCGCGATGAGACGGAAGCGGCTTCGGCCAGAGGATCGCGGACAGGCTTGTGGAAACCCTTGCCCCATCCCCTTGGCTTCTGCGAAAGCAGCCCCGCCATGGACGCGCTCAGGGATAGCTGGCGGATCGCGAAGATCGCGCTCGACGAGGACACGATCCTCTGGCGCAGCGCGGACATCGAGCAGGAACGACGAGTCGCGATCTACGACCTGATCGAGGACAACGTGTTCAAGCCGGTGCGCCCGGTCGAGGCGGGACAACAGGGTCCCTACGACCTCCGGCTCGCGGTGCAGGACGGGCGGCTGGTGCTGACGATCGCAGACGAGGGGGGGACTCCCCTCGAAACGCTGATCCTCGGCCTTGCAAGGTTCCGCAGACCGATCCGCGACTACTTCGCGATCTGCGACAGCTATTACCAGGCGATCCGCAAGGCGACCGCTGCGGAAATCGAGACGATCGACATGGCCCGGCGGGCGATCCACAACGATGCCGCCGACCTCCTCCTCGAACGGCTCGAGGGGAAGGTGGAAACCGATCATCCCACCGCACGGCGCTTGTTCACGCTGATCTGCGTGCTCCATATCAAGGGCTGACAGGCAGGGGTCGTGATTCGTGGCGCGTAAGAGGAAATCCATCGGCTGGCGCGCGCGTGCGCTCGGCGCAGGCTTGCTCGTCGCGCTGATCGCAGGTGGGTGGGGTTGGTGGCAGCTGCGCCACTGGACGCCCGATCTCGCTGCCTATCCCGACCAAGGAGCGGAAGTTTCGGCTACCGATGGGCCGGTCCACTTCAAGACGCTGAAAGCGCTCGGCGCGACGTTCGTCTATCTCGATGCCAGCGACGGATCGCGGCGCGATCCCGCGTTCGCCGCCAACCTCGCTGCGGCGCGCGAGGCAGGCTTGCGCGTGGGAGCGGTCCACCGTTTCGATCCATGCGCGATGGCTGACGGCCAATCGGCGAACTTCGTCGTTCTCGTGCCGCGCGGCGGCGACCTGTTGCCCCCCGCGATTGCGCTCGACCGTACGGCCGACGAATGCGCCGGTAACGTCGGCGAGGCGGAGGTCGAGAGCGAACTCATGACGTTCATTAATCAGGTCGAGGCGCATGCGGGGAAGCCCGCGATCCTGCAGGTTTCGAGAGCGTTTGAGGATCGCTATGGCCTTGCCACCCGCATCGAACGCAACCTGTGGACCGTCGGGACCTGGCGCGAGCCGGGCTACACCGGGCGTCCGTGGCTCATGTGGACTGCGAACGAGGGGTTCGCGAGCGATGCGTCCGAAGCGCCGCTGCGCTGGGTCGTGGTGCGGAGCTAACCGCCGGTTATGCCCCGCCGCGTGGTCGGGGGTTTCGCTTGCGCGCACGGCCGGGCTAGGAAGGCGGCATGACCGATGCCGACCTGATCGCCGCTGCACGAGAAGCGGCCGCACAATCCTATTCCCCCTATTCGAACTTCCCCGTGGGCGCGGCGCTGCTGTTCGCCGATGGCTCGCTGGTCACCGGCACCAACATCGAGAACGCGAGCTATGGCCTCGGACTCTGCGCCGAAACGGTCGCGGTCGCGAAGGCGATGGCGGACGGGGTGCGCGGGGGGCTGGTCAAGGTTGCGGTTACGGGGCCGGGCGCGGATGCGATCACGCCCTGCGGGCGTTGTCGACAGGTGCTCAACGAGCTCGCGCAGCTCGGAGGGACCGATCCCGAGGTGCTGTGCGTCGGCCCCGACGAGGTCCGCACGGTCCGCATGAGCGAGCTGCTGCCGCACGCGTTCGGCCCGGCGAGCCTCGCGTGATCGATCGCCGCGGGGCACTCGGCGGGCTAGGTGCGCTCGCAGCCGCGCCGCTCGCCGCAACTGCCGATGCGAAGCCGGTGCGCAAGCCGCCGTTTCTCAACCCCGGCGACACCGTAGGCCTCGTTTCGCCGGCCAGTGCGGTGGGGACCGACGACGGGCTCGACCGGGCCGATTACTGGATCCGGTCGATGGGGCTGGTGCCGAAGTTCGGCTCGCATGCCGGCGATCGCGATGGCTACCTTGCGGGAACCGACGCCAACCGCGCCGCCGATTTCAACGCGATGGTCGCCGACAGCCAGGTGAAGGCGATCTTTGCGGTGCGCGGCGGTTGGGGCGCGGCGCGTATTCTTCCGCTGATCGACTGGAACGCCGTGCGCAGCGACCCCAAGCTATTGATTGGCTACAGCGACGTGACCGCGCTCCACCTTGCCTATGCGAAAGAGGCGGGCTTCGCGACCATCCACGGCGGCAATGCTACGAGCAGCTGGCGTCCGCAGAGCTGGGAGAGCCTGTGGCAGCTCGCCTTTGCCGGTGCGCGCCCCGTTCTTGGCGGCACCGAGGGAGAGGCGGCGACAGGCCGCGCGGGACGCACAATCCACGGTGGCAAAGCGCGCGGGCGGCTGCTCGGCGGCAACATGACGATCGTCTCGACGCTGATGGGCACGCCGTGGATGCCCTCATTCAAGGGCGCGGTGCTGTTCATCGAGGACGTCAACGAAGCCGAATACCGCGTCGACCGGATGTTCCAGCAGCTTCGCCTCGCTGGCGCGCTCGACGGGCTCGCGGGTGTCGTGTTCGGCCAGTGCACGAGCTGCGCCACGACTGCGCCCGACTATGACGGGTTCACGATCGATCAGATCGTCGACCAATACCTCGGACCGCTCGGCATCCCGTCGTTCACCGGCGCCAACGTCGGCCACGTATCGAACCAGCTCAGCCTGCCCTCGGGCGCGGAAGTGGAACTCGACGCCGACGCGCGGACGATCCGGTTGCTCCAGCCGATCGTCGGCTGATCAGCCCGCGTCGTCGTCCAGCCACTCCAGCAGAGCAGCGAGGCATTCGCGGCCGAGCATCTTGCAGCGTTCCGGGCTCCAGCCCTGCGCCGGATCGGGCAGGTCGTCGTTGTCCTTGAACGGCATCTCCAGCGTCATCGCGCAGGCGCTGAAGCGTTCGGCAAGCTGGTTGGTGCTCATGCTGAGGTTGGCGGTTCCGGCAGCCGCGACGGCATAGCCCTTGGCGGTCTGGAAATCGGGCGTGCGGCGGGCTAGGATGCGTTGGTAGCGGTAGTACTTGTCGCCCAGCGCATCGGTCCACGACGGGATGCCCTCGAACCCGGCAAGGAACACCGCGGCGATCGCTTCGTCGCCGTGGACGTCCATTGCGAAATCGACCCCGGTTTCGTCCATCGCGCTGCGGATGGCGAGCACTTCGGGCGACTTTTCGGTCGTCGGCTCGTGCCACTCGCGGTTGAGGTTTACGCCGACCGCGTTGGTGCGCAGGTGCCCGCGGCGGCTGCCGTCCGGATTGGCGTTGGGCACGACGTGGAAGCGGCACTTCTGCCGCAGCGCGCGGGCTACCGGGTCGGCGGGATCGGTCAGGCACTCGAGCGCGCCTTCCATCCACCATTCGGCCATACTCTCGCCCGGATGCTGGCGGGCGTAGAGCCATACCTGGGTGTCGCCGTCGCCCATCGCGAGGCAGTCGATCGGCTGCCCGTCGGTGGTGGTGCCGAGGTGGCGATAGGTCACGCCCTCGCTCGACGCAGCCTCGGCGACGAGGTCGTGGTGGCGTTCCATCGAGTAGGGCGCGAAGTAAGCGAACCAGGCGATGTCGCTGGCGGGAGTATAAGTGATCGTCAACGTGCCGCCGTCGGCCGCCTTGTCGTACGTCGTGTCGGCGCGGCCCCAAAAATCGCGATCTTCCGAAACGCAGGCGCGGTAGCCCGGCCATCCTTGCGGATAGGCCGAAGTCTCGAGGTCGACGATCTTGAGCGTCACTTCACGGCCCGCCGCACCGGTCACGCGAAAGTGGAACCATTGGCGGAATTCGCTCATGTGATCGGCCGGGATCGCCAGGCGCGCGGTGGCGCCGTCGATGCTCAGGACTTCGATGTTGCCGCTGTCGAACTGGCTGTCGATGCGGATGTCGGCGGAGTTGGTTTCGGGTGCAATCATCGCGCCCCGATAGTCGCTCCCGATTCGCCTGGGAAGCCGGAGAAAAGCCGCGCCGCCATTTCGTTGGCGAGCGGGCGCATCTCGGCGTCCTTCGACCGCGTACGCGGGCTCGCTTCGGCGCGGCCTTCCCACGCGTGCGCGCCGCCGGGAGCGAGAATCGTCACAGCCAGCCGGCTGTCGAGCACTTTGCCCGAGCGATTGCCGCCGAGGTTGAAGCCCACACCGACGCCGAGGTCCACACCGCTACGGCGACCGTACCATCCGCCGCCGCCTGAACCGACTCCGACGCCTACACTCACGCCTGAACGAGAGCGGGCCGCTTCAGTGCGGATCACTTCCTGGTCGAGTGAAACTTCCGCAACCCGGGCGGCGTCGGGCACGACAGTGAAACCCTGGCTGGTGAGCGCGGCGGCAACCGCATCGAGCCAGATCTGCGTCTCGAGTGTGCCAACCTCCATCCCGGCGCCCGCACGCACGGCGATGGGGCCGGGCGCGGCCTGCCCGAGCGATTCGGTGGTGTGAAACCGCGTCACGGCAACTTCGGTCGCGCCTGCTGGCGCGGCAAGCGTAAGGCTTGCAAATACGGCAAGCGGCAGGAAAGCCTTGGTCATGGCGGTCTCTTCGAAAATTGCCCCAGTGGTTTCGCGGACTTAGCGCGGATGCCATGGCCAGTCGATGAACGGCGAGGCGGGCAACCGTAGTGGTTTGTTTACCACGATTGGGCTAGGCGCCGCGCATGGTTCCCGCGCTCGATACGTTCGCCACACCCGTCCTCGTGACCGGAGGTGCCGGGTACGTCGGCAGCCATGCCGTGCTTGCGCTGCGCGACGCGGGGTACCCTGTCGCTGTGATCGACAACCTGACGACGGGCTTTCGCTTCGCGGTGCCGGACGACGTCGCATTCTATCAGGGCGACATCGAGGATATGGGCCTTTTGGCGCGCATTTTTGCAGAGCGGGGAACGCGTGCGATCATGCATTTCGCAGGGTCGATCGTGGTGCCGGAATCGGTCGAGGACCCGCTCAAATACTACCACAACAACACCGCCAAGAGCCGCGCATTGATCGATGCGGCGGTGACGGCGGGCGTGCCGCACTTCATCTTTTCGAGCACGGCGGCGACCTACGGTGTGCCCGAGGTCGAGCGGGTCGCCGAAGACTGCCCGCAGGCGCCGATCAACCCCTATGGCTGGTCGAAGCTGATGACCGAACGGATGCTTGCCGACACGACCTTCGCCCATCCGCTGAACTACTGCGCGTTGCGTTATTTCAACGTCGCGGGGGCCGATCCGCAAGGACGCAGCGGCCAGTCGACCGCAGGCGCGACCCACCTGATCAAGGTCGCAGTCGAAGCGGCACTGGGGAAGCGCGAGCACGTCGCTGTGTTCGGCACCGACTACGACACTCCCGACGGGACGGGGGTGCGCGATTACATCCATGTGTCCGACCTTGCCGCGGCGCACGTCCATGCGCTCGAGGCGCTGGTCGCCGAACCGACGCGCTCGCTTCAGTTGAACTGCGGGTACGGGCGCGGATTCTCGGTGATGGAAGTGCTTGATGCGGTCGACCGCGTAACCAACCGGCAGATTGCCCGGAAACTCGAGCCGCGCCGCGCTGGCGATCCGGGCTGCCTCGTCTCGGATAATGCGCGGATCATGGCGACCCTGCCGTGGAAGCCGCAGCATGACGACCTGCAGACCATCGTGCGGCACGCCCTCGCGTGGGAGCAGAAACTCGGCGAACTGCGAGACCCTGACCTGGGTAAGGGGCGGGGTTGACGCGAATCGCCCCTCCGACTAGGGGCGCGGCTTGCTTTTTCCGGCATCGGGGCCAACTCCGGTGCCGTAACTTTTTCAAGGTCCGATCATGAAGATCCGCAACAGCCTCAAGTCCCTCAAGGACCGCCATCGCGACAACCGCGTGATCCGTCGCCGCGGCCGTACCTACGTGATCAACAAGACCAACCGCCGTTTCAAGGCCCGCCAGGGCTGATGATCCGCGCGCCGCGGCTTGGTCGCGGTCGGTCGCACGTTGAAAGCCCCTGCGTTTGCGGGGGCTTTTTGCGTGCCTGATGCGAATGAACCGCTTGAAGCGGTGGTTTTCGATGTCGGCCGTGTTCTCATCGAATGGGATTTGCGTGCACTGTTCGGCAAGTTGATCGCCGACCGCGACGAGCTCGACTGGTTCCTCGCCAACGTCGTGACCGAGGAATGGCATTTTCAGCATGACGCCGGGCGCCCGCTGGCCGAGATGGTGCCCGAACGCAAGGCGCAGTTCCCCGAGCATGCCGACCTGATCGACGCCTACGCCTGCCGCTTTCTCGAGACGATCCCGCGTCCGGTACCCGGCACTGTCTCGCTGGTCGAGCGGCTTGCCGCGCGCGAGGTGCCTCTCTACGCGATCACCAATTTCGGGGCCGACTTCTGGGCCCAGTTCCGCCCCACGTTCCCGCCGCTCGACCATATGCGTGACATCGTGGTCTCCGGCATCGAGCGTATCGCCAAGCCAGACCCGGCGATCTTCGAGCTCGCGGCGCGGCGATTCGGCCATGCGCCCGGCGCGATGCTGTTCGTCGACGACAACGCGGCGAACGTGGCGGCTGCGCGCGACCTCGGGTGGCAGGTCCATCATTTCACACAAGCCGGACCGCTCGAAGCGGACCTCGCGCGTCGCGGCCTGATCTGAACGAAAAAAGGACCCCCGGCGATGCGCCGAGGGTCCATGAGTTCCACCCTGGGGTCGGAGAGGACGGGGGTGGTCGGGAACGGTTACTTGCCGTTGCAGCGCGCCAGTTCTTCGGCCGCGAAGACCTTTTCTCCGGCGGTGAAAGCGGCCAGCGGGCCGACTTCCTTGGCGATCCGCGCACAGACGATCGCCGGGCGGCTGGTTGCTTCGCCCGATACGCAGGCGGTGCCGCTGCACTTCCACACCTGGCCCGACACGATCGGACGAGCATTCGTGGAGTCGGCCGGGGTCGACAGCTCTGCGCGGTAGAACGCGCCGCCGGTCGCGGCCTGCACCGGGGCCGGGGTCACGGCGGTGCCTATGGTGAGTGCAGTCCACGCCAGCGCGGCGAAGACGGCAAGGGACTTGTTCGACGAGGGGAGGGAGAGGGTCATGGTCGCATCCTTTTCGCAAATCACTGGCATATTCGGTTTCGATTCGATACCAGTTGCGAATCACTACCTACATCTCTAGAAAGTAGGTTTCAAGTGGAAACTTAGTTTTTATGTGCATGCTGCCGGTGCGGGGCATATATCGAGATAACGAAGAGAGGATCGCAGATGGGTCACGTGCGCGAATCGCTGAAGGAATTGACGGCCTGCGGCTTGCCCGAGGCGCTCGAGGTCATGGGCGAGCGGTGGAGCTTCATGATCCTCCGCGCCGCGTTCAACGGGCTACACCACTTCGAGGAATTCCTGAGTGAGCTCGGCATCGCCCGCAACATTCTCTCGAACCGCCTCGCCAAGCTGGTCGAGCACGGCATCCTCGACCGCCAGCCCTGCGCCGACGATCGTCGCAGGATCGAATACCGGCTGACAGCCAAGGGCTATGACCTGCTGCCCGCGATGGTCGCGTTACGGCAGTGGGGACAGAAATACGGCGGCGAGTTTCTCGAGAACCCGGTCCTCGTCGATGAGCAGGACCGGTTGCCGATTAGCGAGACCTCGATCCTGTCGCACGATGGGCGGCGGCTTGGGCCGAAGGACCTGCGTTTCGTCTGCCCTCAGGATCTCGGCAAGCGCGAGGACGGCACCGTCGCACAAGCCTCGCCCGGCTTCGACCGCGCGCGCCCCGACAGCCAGCCCAAGATCGCGGCGGTGCGCTGAGCGACAGGCCGCAGCGCACGCCCGACGGCCGCTACATCGTCGTTCGCGGCCGGTTGTGGCGAGCCGCCAATCCTGGACTTCCGCTCCCCGAGCATGACCGCCTGGTGCGCGAACTCATGGCCGCTCGCCGCGCCGTCCGCGACGCCAGCGGCGACGAGGTCGCCACGAGGCAAGCGCGGTCGGCCGTCGATGCCGCAAAGATTGCACTCGGCGAGCGTGGGCCGCCCTGGTGGACCGACGGCACGCCCGATTACAACCGCCATCTGGCGAAGAACACGCCGTATGCTGCGTGGTGGGATAGCGTCAGCCGCGCTTGAGGTCGTAGGTGATGCGGATGCGCACCCACGCTCCGACCATGGAGCGCCCGCCGACTTGCGGTGGGCGGACCTTGAACTGCCATGCCGCGCCGAGCACCGCACGGCCCATCCCGCCATTGTCGGGGTATTCGTCGACGAGTTGGCAATCCTCGACCCGGAAATCGCTGGCGGTGCGGCAGTTGATCAGTGCCCAACCCGGGCCGCTCGCGGTCGAGAGGTAGCCGCGCAATTCTTCGGGGTAGGGTTCGCGGTACCAGCGCGCCGCGTAAAGCGGTTCACCGTTGGGACCGCTGCCAGCGATCCGCTCCGAATCGCCGGGATATCCGCGATTGGCCGGGCCGGCGGGTCCGCTGTCGCCGCGGATGACCGCCTTGATCTTGGGCGGGGAGGGCGGTGCGCTCGTCGGCGCGGGCACGGGCTCGGGCCTGAGCACCGCAGCGGGCGGTGGCGGCACCGGCAGCGGCGGGGTCGGCACCTCGGGGCGGGGGATCGGCTCTGAGCGGGGGAGCGCGGTGGTCTTGGCTTCCTGCTGCGGCTCGATCGGGGAATCGTCGACCTTGGGCTCGGGTGCGAAATCCACCGTGGTCAGCGTGTCGACATTCTCCTTGTTGCCGACGATCCCCTGCCCGAGCGTGAGCAGGAGCAGAAGGAGCCCCACTTCCAGCAGCAGGGCGAAACCGATGCCACCCGCGCGGCGGCGCAGGCCCGGCCAGCGTTCGTCGAACGCCGCCACGCGCGCGCGCGGGCCCGTATCCGGCGGGTCGGCAAGGGCGATCGGGTCGTGGATCATGGAAGGAAGGCGACGGTCTCTGGGGCCGGGAGGGAACGCTGCGCGTCCTTACCGCCCCTCAGCCGCGAACGCCACCTTCGCGGCGGATCAGGCGCGGGGTGCCTGCCTGCGATAGCTCAGCGCCTCGGCCACGTGGACGCGTCCAACCGTTTCGGCGCCCGCGAGGTCGGCGATCGTGCGCGCAACGCGCAGCATCCGGGTATAGCCGCGCGCGGAGAGCCGCATCGCTTCGGCCGCCTGCATCAGCAACTTGCGCCCCGGCTCGTCGGGCGTCGCGAAGCGTTCGAGCGCGGGTCCGTCGAGTTCGGCATTGGTTCGCGCGCCGGTTTCGGCGAAGCGCGCCGTCTGGATGGCCCGCGCGGCGGCGACCCGCGCGGCCACGTCCGCGCTGCCCTCTGCGGGAGGCAGCAGGGCGAGGTCGGCGGCGCTGACGGGATCGACTTCGACGTGGAGGTCGATCCGGTCGAGCATCGGTCCGGAAACCTTGCTCTGGTAATCGGCGGCGCAACGCGGGGCTCTTGAGCAAGCGAGTGCCGGATCGCCGAGATGCCCGCAGCGGCACGGGTTCATCGCCGCGACGAGCTGGACCCGCGCGGGAAACTGCACATGTGCGTTGGCGCGGGCCACGTCGACCTTTCCGATCTCGAGCGGCTGGCGCAGCGAATCGAGCACCGCGCGCTGGAATTCGGGCAGTTCGTCGAGGAACAGCACGCCGAGGTGTGCGAGGCTGACCTCACCCGGTCGGACGCGCAGCCCGCCGCCTGTCAGCGCCGCCATGCTCGCCGAATGATGCGGCGCGCGGAATGGACGGACGCGGCTGATGCGCCCACTTTCCAACGTGCCCGCGACCGAGGCGACCATACTCGTCTCCAGCGCCTCGGCCGGGGTGAGTGGCGGCAGGATACCCGGCAGGCAACTCGCCATCAGCGACTTGCCCGCGCCCGGTGGGCCGACGAGCAGCAAGTTGTGCCCGCCGGCTGCGGCGATCTCGAGCGCGCGTTTGGCTGTCTCCTGGCCTTTCACCTGGCGCAGGTCGGGGCCGAAGCCGGGTTCCTCCACCTCGCCTGGGGCGGGATCGGGCAGGCGCTGGGTGCCCTTGAGGTGGTTGAGCAGCGACACGAGGTCGGGTGCGGCGATCACGGGCACGCCGCTCGCCCAACGCGCTTCAGAGCCCTGCATCGCTGGGCAGATCAGTCCCGTCTCCTGTTCGCTCGCGTGGATCGCGGCGAGGAGCACACCGGGCGAGGGTGCGATGCGTCCGTCGAGCGCCAGTTCGCCCACCGCGATCCAGTCACCGAGCTGTTCGGCATCGGTCACACCCATCGCCGCCAGCAGTGCAAGCGCGATCGGCAGATCGTAGTGGCTGCCTTCCTTTGGCAGGTCGGCGGGCGACAGGTTGATGGTGATCCGCTTGGGCGGCAGCGAGAGGCCCATCGCGGCGAGCGCTGCCTGGACCCGTTCGCGGCTCTCGCCCACCGCCTTGTCGGGAAGACCGACAAGATTGAAGCGCGGCATACCTGCCGCGACCTGGCACTGCACCTCGACGGCACGCGCCTCCAGCCCGAGATAGGCCACCGTCCGGACCAGTGCGACCACGAAACCCCCTGATTAATGAGGGGCTTGTGGCGGCAAACCGCGTCGAAGTCGAGAGGGCGGCGGGCGTGTCGTCAACCGAATTGCAAGTATGTCGCTTTGGCAATCGGCAAGGACCCTGCGGCGATAATACGGCCATGCGCCGCCCCTCCTTCTTCCTTGCCGCCATGCTCGCGGCTGTCGCAGCGCCGGCGGCGGCGCAGACGCGCGCCACGATAACCGTGACCGAATGGGTGGAGGTCGAGGGTGCCGCGCGGTTCGTGCCCGGCATTCCCGACGCGGTCGCGGACGGCGAGGCCTTCGGCCCGTTTCGCGTCGTGAGCGAAGATCGCGCCGCGCTTGTCGACGTGACCGACGCGGCCAGCCCGCGCCAGTTCGAAGCGATGCTGCAGGCGCATCCGGGCATCCGTACGATCCAGATGGTCGAATGCCCCGGCACCGATGACGATACCGCCAACTTGCAGCTTGGACGGATGATCCGGGCGAAGGGGATCGCCACGCACGTCCCGGCGGGCGGTTCGGTCCGCTCGGGCGCGGTCGAACTGTTCCTGGCGGGTTCCACCCGACAGATCGATGACGGCGCGGAATTCGCGGTACACTCATGGCGCGATTCGGACGGCAAGGAGGCGGCAGACTTTTCTGCCGATGCCGCACCCAACCGCGCCTATCTCGAATATTATCGCGACATGGGTCTGGCCCGGCCGCAGGCGTTCTATGCAATGACCAATGCAGTGCCGAACGCCGAGGCGCGCTGGCTCGACGCCGCCGAGATGCGCGGCTGGCTGGGCGCGGGCGCCGCCAGCGAATCCCCGGTCATCGCCTACCTTGACTTGGGGACCGGCTTCCCATAGTTGCGCGCCCCTGACGGCGGCTGCCATGCGGTGGCGGCCCCCATAGCTATTATATTTATCGAGGATCCGATGAAGCGGACTTTCCAGCCCAGCAATCTCGTGCGCGCCCGTCGCCACGGTTTCTTCGCCCGCAAGGCGACCCCCGGCGGCCGCAAGGTCCTGCGCGCCCGTCGCGCCCGCGGTCGCAAGAAGCTCTGCGCGTAATATCTTTATCGAGCGCGCCTCCGCGCGCTCGTCCTCGCTGCTGTTTCCTCGGCCTTGCCTCGGAGCAGCTGCGGACGGCCGTTCGGCCTTGCGGGCTCTCCCACGGGGAGCCCGTTTCCGTTTCTGCAGGGCAACGCCTTTGATTCGGTGTATTAGTCGCCTATATCGCCCGGCATGACGGTTTCGACCATCCAGAAGCGCGTTGATTTTCTCGCGGCGAATCGCGGGATCAGGGTGGCGCGGCCGGGGTTCGTCCTGCTCGCGCAGCCCAATGGCGGGCGCGGCAAGCGGTTCGGCATCACCGTCACCAAGAAAATCGGCAACGCGGTGGTCCGTAACCGGATGAAGCGGCGCTTCCGCGAACTGCTGCGCGCCGCGCTGCCCGATGCGGGCCTGCCCGATCACGATCACGTGCTGATCGGCCGCGACGGGGGGGTGGAGCGCGATTTCGCGAAGCTGGCGGCGGAACTCGCCGAAGCACTATCGCGCGCGGCCGCGGGCAAGGGCGATCCGCCGCGCCGGCGAAAACCGCGATGAAGCAGCTGCTCATCCTCGTGGCGCGGGCGTGGCAGCTCGGCCCCAGTCGCATCCTGCCGCCGTCGTGCCGCTATGCTCCGTCGTGCTCCGCATACGCCATCGAGGCGCTGACGAAGCACGGCGCAATCAAGGGTGGATGGTTTGCCGCGAAGCGTATAATGCGCTGCCACCCCTGGGGTGGGCACGGCTACGACCCGGTGCCCTGACAGACCACCAGCGACGACAACTCGGGATCGATCTTCTTGGACAACCAGCGCAATCTCCTCCTCGCCGTAGTGCTGTGCGGCCTGCTCCTCTTCGGATGGGACGCGGGGATGAACTATCTCTACCCGCAGCCCGACAAACCGGTCGCCGCGCAAGCGACGACGGCTGCCGCGACCTCCGGATCCGGCACCGCGCCGAGGCACACGCGGGAAGGCGGGCTGACCGATCCCGCGGCGATCGCGCTGGAGAAGCGCGACCTCGATACCGTTCTGGCCGCGCCGCAGCGGGTGAAGATCGATGCGCCGGAAATCGCCGGTTCGATCGATCTCGTCGGCGCGCGGATCGACGACCTGACGCTCAAGGCCCACCGCGAGACCGAGAAGAAGGATTCGCCGCCGGTCCGTCTGTTCAGCCCTGCCGGCACGCCCGCGCAGCACTTCGCCCAGTTCGGCTGGGTGGGCGAAGGCGTCGCGGTGCCCGACGCCAAGACCGTGTGGACCGCCACGGGCGGTCCGCTCGCCCCCGGCAAGCCAGTCAAGCTGACCGCGAGCAACGGCCAGGGTCAAGTCTTCACGATCGAGCTGTCGATCGACGACAAGTTCCTGATCACCGCCAAGCAGACGGTCGGCAACGCATCGGGCAGCGCGATCGTGGTGCGCCCGTTCGCGACCGTCAGCCGCACGTCGGCGACCGCCAGCCTCGACCAGTGGACGATGCATTCGGGCCCGATCGGCTACTTCGGCGACGGGGTCGATTTCGGCACCGATTACGACGACGTCGCGACCGCCGGGCGGGTGACTCCAGAGGGCGCCGCGCGCTGGATCGGGTTCACCGACATCTACTGGATGTCCGCGCTGGTCCCGCAGTCGGGTACCGGGGTCGATGCCGATTTCCGCTCGCTCGGCGGCGGTGTGGTCCGCGCCGACACGATCTACGATCCGCTGACCGTTCCGCCGGGCCGCCAGATCTCGCGCACCACCCAGCTGTTTGCCGGTGCCAAGGACGGCCAGGTGCTCGGCGACTACGAGCGCGCGGGCATCACCGGGTTTGACAATGCGATCGACTGGGGCTGGTTCGGGGTGATCGAGAAGCCGATCCTGTGGCTCCTTCGTCAGCTGTACGACCTCGCGCACAACTTCGGCGTGGCGATCATCCTGCTCACGGTCATCGTGCGCGCACTCATGTTCCCGATCGCGCAGAAGCAGTTCGCCAGCATGGCGGCGATGCGCGCGATCCAGCCGAAGATGAAGGCGATCCAGGACCGCTACAAGGACGACAAGCCCAAGCAGCAGCAAGAGATCATGGCGCTCTACAAGAGCGAGGGCGTGAACCCGCTGGCAGGCTGCCTGCCGATCCTGCTGCAAATTCCGATCTTCTACGGCCTCTACAAGGTGCTGATGGTCGGCATCGAGATGCGCCACAAGCCGTTCGCGCTGTGGATCCAGGACCTGTCCGCGCCCGACCCGGCGCACGTGCTCAACCTGTTCGGGCTGCTTCCGTTCACACCGCCCGGCTTCCTCGCGATCGGGCCGCTGGCGATCCTGCTCGGCATCTCGATGTGGGCGACCTTCCGCCTGAACCCGCCTGCCGCCGATCCGATCCAGGCCCAGATGTTCAAGATCATGCCGTGGATCCTGATGTTCGTGATGGCGCCGTTCGCGGCCGGCCTGCTGCTTTACTGGATCACCAACAACCTGCTTACGCTGGCGCAGCAGACCTACCTCTATTCCAAGCACCCGCAACTGCGCGCGCAGGCGGCGAAGGACAAGGAAGACCAGGACCGGGCCAAGTCGCGCGACGCGAAGGCCCCAAAGCGGAATTCAGGGGGGTGACCCAGGAAGAGGCCGCTGCCGCAGCCGAGCTGGAGGAACGCGCCCGCAAGCTTTTGACGGGCCGTATCGAGTTCCTGCTGTCGGCGCCGCAGCTCAAGTTCCTGCCCGAGCCCGAGGTGCCCGAGATCGCGTTCGCGGGCCGTTCGAATGTCGGCAAGAGCTCGCTGCTTAACGCCCTGACCGGGCGCAAGAGCCTCGCGCGGGCCTCGGTCACTCCGGGGCGCACGCAGGAGCTGAATTTCTTCGACGTGGGCGAACCGCTCGCGATGCGGCTGGTGGATATGCCGGGCTACGGCTTCGCCAAGGCGCCCATCAAGGTCGTCGAGCGGTGGAAAATGCTCGTGCGTGATTTCCTGCGCGGGCGGCTGGTGCTCAAGCGCGCGCTGGTGCTGATCGACAGCCGCCACGGCGTGAAGGAGGTCGACCGCGACATGATGAAGCTGCTCGATGAAGCGGCGGTCGGCTATCGCCTCGTCCTGACCAAGACTGACAAGATCAAGGCGAGCGAACTCGCTGCGGTGCTCGCTGCGACCGAGGCCGAGGCACGCAAGCGCACGGCCGCATTCCCGCACGTCCACGCGACCTCGAGCGAGAAGGGCATGGGGATTGCCGAATTGCGAGCTGCCGTGCTCGCCGACGCGGAGAGCTGAGGGCAGGGTCTATTGCTGCGGGCGGCACGCACGGCGCCGCCCGCAGCAATAGTGCTCCTGGCTAGAATTCCCCGGCGATTCCGACACGGGCGGCGCTGCTGCTGCCCGCGCGGGTGAACCCGAAGCTGACCGCCATCGGCTCCTCGGTGCCGAGGCGGTACATCATCGATCCACCTGCGGCTGCCTGTCCGCCGTACGTCGCCCCGTTCAGCGAGTAGCTGATCCGTCCGGGCGCGGAAGGAAAGTGCGCCGGTGCCATGGCCACGGTGGCGGCGATGGCTTGTCGGAAGTTGGTTTCGAGCCGCTGCATCTGCGACTGGACGATGCTCATCCGGCCGAGGATTGCCATGTCCATCATCGTCGACACACCGGGTGCCATGGAGGAGGTCGCCGGGGCGCGGCCGAGCACGCCGTTGGCGTCGATCGTGACCATCTGCACCGGACCGGATTGAGCCGCGGTGGACGAAGCGATGTCCCCAACGCGTACCGACGTGCCGGCGCCCCCCAGCGCCACCTGGTTGGGCGCGGTCGCGATCGCCTGGTAACCGATCGCAGTCGCGTTCTCGAAGTTCGCCAGGGCGGCATAGCCGACCGCAGTGGTGTTGTAGTGCCCCACTTGCGAGAATGCGCCGATGGCCACGCCGTAGGTCGCCGAGCCGGTGGCGGTAGCATCGAGGCCGATCGCCGCCGAACCGTAGCCGAACGCTTCGGACCGTTCGCCGACTGCGGTTGCCTTGTCGGTGGTCGCACGCGAGGAAGAGCCCACCGCGGTCGACTTGTACCCGCTTGCGCCGGCCTGGAAACCGTAGGCGCTGCCCTGTTCGGCATTGGCGAACGACGCAGCGCCGGCCGACGAACTGAACAGTCCGGTTGCCTGGACCCCGGCCCCGAGCGCCATCGCGCCGCTCTGGTTGGCGATCGCGTCCGCGCCCAGGGCCATCGCGTTCTGTGCGGTCGCCTGTGCGCCGAGCGTGTCTCCGTCAGTCGAATCGCTACCGATCGCAATCGAACCCTGAAGTGTCGCGTTCGAGAACGAACCGATGGCAATCGAATTGAAGCCAACTGCGTTCGCGGTGTATCCAACCGCCAGGCTGCTCGCCGCACCGGCAGTCGCGCTGCCCCCGATGGCGGTGCTGATTACGTTGATCGCCTTCGCGTTCAATCCAACTGCAGTTGCGACGCTATTGTTCGCAATCGAGTTCGTGCCCACCGCTGTCGAACCAATGCCACTGGCCGCGGCATTGTAACCGCTCGCGAGGGCACCGCCGTTCGAAGCATTGGCGAAACCGCCCAGTGCGGTTGAGTTCTGGGCGGACGCCGTCGCGTCTCCACCGAAAGCCGAACTGGACAAACCAGTGGCCGCGCTACCTGAACCCACAGCAACCGCGGATTCGCTGTTGGCCAAAGCCTCCACTCCGATTGCGACTGCATCTTCTCCAGAGGCGACGGTCAGCGCACCAAGGGCGGTCGCACCGATCGTTGTCGCCTTCGCATCGGTACCGACCGCAGTGGTGCCCAAGGCCGAGGCGACCGCACCGACTGAATCCTCGTCGTAAGTCGAATCCGCGCCGATCGCGATCGAGTAGTCGCCCGTTGCACTCGCTGCTGCGCCAACGGCCACCGAACTGGCGCTTGCTGTGGCAGTAGCCCCACATGCAACGCCGTTGCCCGTTCCCGTCGCCCCGCCGTCGGTGTCGGCAGCGTCGGATGTCCCATTATCGTTGGTATCCAAGAGACACTCTGCCGCATTTGCCGATGGCGTGGTGGCAAGACTGGCGCATATCGATGCTGCCAAAGCAAGCGCTGCGTACGAAACCGAGTTAAGGGGAGATGTGGACATACAATTACTCCTGGTCATGACGAGATATGCCGGAGAATTGCATTCAATTGCGCCGACAGCTCTCAAAGTTGCAGCGCACCGAAGCCTTTCGGTCCGCTGCTTTCGGCATTTGCGCCGTGTCGGACATCCCAGGTTCAGTCAGTTATTACCTAGTTTGAGTGACTTGCCGAGAAAAATCCGCATCGGCGACGTCTAAAGCGGAGATAATTCTTCCTACATTCAGGTCGCGAACAACCTGTCGAGGCTGGCGAACGCCTTCATTTCGATCGCGTTGCCGCTGGGGTCCCGGAAGAACATCGTCTTCTGCTCACCCGGCTCCCCGGCAAAACGAGTGTAGGGCGGGATCGCAAATTCGGTGCCCGCTGCCGTCATCCTGTCCGCGAGCGCGTCGAACGCCTCGAGCGTGAGCACGACGCCGAAGTGCGGCACCGGCACTCCGTGTCCATCCACATGATTTACGGCCGCATCCGTTCGCTCGCGATCCGGCGCCAAGTGAGCGACGATCTGGTGACCATAAAGGTCGAAGTCGATCCACTGCTCGCTGCTGCGCCCCTCGGGGCAGCCCAGTACGCCGCCGTAGAATGCGCGCGCCTCGGCTAGGTTGCGAACCGGGAAGGCGAGGTGAAACGGACGCAGGCTCATGTGCGATTGATTAGCGCAGTTGTGGACGCAGGCAAGCCGTTCAGCCTCGACACTGTCACGATGAACGCCTAGGGCCCGCCGCGGGTGGGCAACAGGGCAGTATCGTGAAGCTGATCGTCGGTAACAGGAACTATTCGAGCTGGTCGCTGCGCGGCTGGCTGGCGGCCAAGCAGTCCGGCCTTGCGTTCGAGGAACTCACCGTCGCGCTTTACGGCGACGAGTGGGACGAGGTGAAGCGCGCGATGGGCGAGATCCAGCCATCGAGCGGCAAGGTGCCGATCCTGTGGGACGGCGAAACGGTGATCTGGGACAGTCTCGCGATCCTCGAATACCTTTCCGACAAGGTCGGCCGCGAACGCTTCTGGCCCAAGGACGACGCGCCGCGCGGGATGGCCCGCGCGATGGTCGCCGAAATGCACTCCAGCTACCTCCCGCTGCGGCGCGAATGCCCGATGAACGTGCGCATGCGTCATGAGGGGGTGATGATCAGCGACGATGCCAAGGCCAACATCGTGCGCATCCTCCAGCTCTGGGCCGAGGCTCGTGCTCGCTTCGGCCGCTCGGGCCCTTTCCTGTTCGGCACGTTCGGTGCGGCGGACATCTTCTACGCTCCCGTCGTCAGCCGTTTCGTTACCTACGGCATCGGAGTGCCGGGTTTTGCCCAGGCCTACATGGAAGCGGTCTGGGATCACGAATGGATGCAGGCGTGGATCAAGGCATCCGAGGACGAACAATGGGTCATCGAACAATTCGACGCCGTGCCCAGTACCTGATCGCGGGCTTGCTTGCCGAATTGCTCGACAGCGCGTTGGCATCAGGTCCACTTACGCATCCGGAGCGCCGCCCATGACTGAAGTTGCCGATCTCGCCGAACGGCTGATCGCCTGCCCCAGCGTGACCCCCGCCGCAGGACTGGTGTTCGATGCGCTCGAACACATGCTTGCCCCGCTCGGCTTCGCGGTCGAACGGTTCGTGGCGGGCGAGGGGGCCGACGCGGTCGAGAACCTGCTCGCGGTCCGTCCGGGACCCGATGGCAGCCGACACTTCGCATTTGCAGGGCACCTCGACGTGGTCCCGCCCGGCGAGGGCTGGACGAGCGCGCCATTCGCACCCGAGCGGCGGGGGGAGTTGCTCTATGGCCGCGGCGCGGTCGACATGAAGGGCGCGATTGCGGCGATGGTCGCGGCGGTTGCCGACGTCCCGACCGAAGCGGGCACGATCAGCTTCGTCATCACGGGCGATGAGGAAGGTCCCGCGATCCACGGCACCCGCGCGCTGATCGAGCGAATGCGCGAGCGAGGCCACGCACCCGACCTGATCCTCGTCGGCGAGCCCACCTCGGTAAACCGGCTGGGTGACATGGCCAAGATCGGCCGCCGCGGCTCGGTCAACGTCTGGATCGAGGTGGCCGGCACGCAAGGGCACGTCGCCTATCCGCACCTCGCCGACAATCCGATCCCGAAGCTGGTCGCGCTGCTGGCCGAGCTCGACGCTATCGTGCTCGACGAAGGAACCGACTGGTTCCAGCCATCGAACCTGGAGGTGACGGACCTCGATGTCGGCAACCCCGCGACCAACGTGATCCCGGCAAGCGCGAAGGCGCGGCTGTCGATCCGCTTCAACGACCTCCATACCGGGGCCTCGCTCGCGAAACGCGTGGCCGAGATCGCCGAGCGGCACGGCGGCACCGCCAAGGCGGTCATCAGCGGTGAAGCGTTCCTGACCCCGCCTGGCGCCTTTTCGACGCTCGTCACCGATGCCGTCGAGGCGGAGACCGGCGTGGTGCCCGAACTGTCGACCACCGGGGGCACCTCGGACGCGCGATTCCTCAAGGACCTCGCCCCGGTGATCGAGTTCGGCCTGTGCAACGCGACCATGCACAAGCGCGACGAGGCGGTCTCGGTGCCAGACCTCGAGGTGTTGGCGCGGATCTATGCCCGCATCGCGCGCGAGGCGCTGGCGGGGACAGCCGCCTGACTGTCCAGGTCCGCTGATTGCCCTCGCTCGCGGCGGCTGTTAGGCCTGCCGCCGAGAGAGCTTTGAAGAGGGGCGCCAAGTGGATCGCAAGCTGACATCGTGGATTCTGGCCGGGATGATCCTCGGCGTGATCGCCGGCTATGCGGTCAACCAGGCGTTCGACGCCGAACTGGCGGCGGTCTGGGCGAGCTGGTTCAAGCTGTTGTCCGACATCTTCCTCAGCCTCGTGAAGATGCTGGTCGCGCCGCTGATCCTGTCGACGATCGTCGTCGGCATCGCGCACATGAACGACAGCGCCGCGCTCGGCCGCATCGGGTTCCGTGCAATCAGCTGGTTCATCATCGCGAGCTTCATTTCGATCGGGCTCGGCCTCGTTCTCGTGAACCTGTTCCAGCCCGGCGTCGGAGCACCGGTCGGGGCGGCGGATCTCTCCGGCGTGGGCGAGGTCAAGAAACTCGATGCCCGCGAATTCATCCTGCACATCTTCCCGAAGAACTTCTTCGAATCGATGGCGACGAACAACATCCTGCAGATCCTCGTGTTCTCGCTGTTCGCCGGGGTCGCACTCGCGGCGATGCGCGAGAAGGGCGCCCCGCTGGTAAAGGGCGCCGAAGCCCTCGCCGAGATGATGCTGCAGATCACCGGCTATGTGATGCGATTCGCGCCTTTCGCGGTGTTCGGCGCGCTCGCCAACGTGGTGGCGGTGAACGGCCTCGGCATCCTGGCGACCTATGCGACGCTGGTGACCGAATTCTATTTCGGGCTGTTGATCCTGTGGGCCATGCTGATCGGCATCGGCGCGGCATTCCTCGGTCGCCGGGTGCTAACGCTCGTGCGCTACATCCGCGAGCCGGTGCTGATCGCGTTCTCGACCGCGAGTTCGGAAGCGGCGATGCCCAAGCTGTTCGAACAGCTCGACCGCTTCGGCGTGCCGCGGCGCATCTCCGGCTTCATGCTGCCGATGGGCTACAGCTTCAATCTCGACGGCTCGATGATGTATTCGAGCTTCGCCACGATCTTCATCGCGCAGGCTTACGGCATGGACCTGTCGTGGGGCACGCAGGTCATGATCCTGCTGACATTGATGATCAGTTCCAAGGGCATCGCTGCGGTCCCGCGCGCGAGCCTGGTGGTCATCACCGGCACGCTCGCGATGTTCGGCCTTCCGGTGGAGGGTGTCGCGCTGATTCTCGGCATCGACCAGTTCCTCGACATGGGCCGCACCGCGACCAATGTCGTCGGCAACGCGGTAGCGACCAGTGTGATCACCAAGTGGGAAGGCATGCTGGAGGTCGAGGAGCCGATCTTTGTCGAGCATCCCAAAACGCCGGCCAACACTGCTGCGGCCGGCAAGGCGGGACTGGACCTCGATCCCGACAATTTCGAGAAGGGCTAGCGCACCTTCGGTTTGAGCACCTTCGCCTTGTAGCTGCACAGATCGACGACCAGGCAGCGCCAGCACTCCGGGGTGCGCGCCTTGCAGACATAGCGACCGTGGAGGATCAGCCAGTGGTGAGCGCCCAGCCGGAAAGGGGCGGGCACGCGCTTCTCGAGCTTCGCCTCGACAGCCTCGGGCGTCTTGCCCTTGGCAAGGCCGGTGCGGTTGCCGACGCGGAATATGTGCGTGTCGACCGCGAAGGTCTCCTGCCCGAACCAGCAGTTGAGCACGACGTTGGCGGTCTTTCGCCCGACCCCGGGCAAGCGAACCAGCTCTTCACGGCTCGCCGGAACCTCGCCCCCGAACTCGTCGATCAAGAGCTGTGACAGCGCGATCACGTTCCTGGCCTTGGAGTTGAACAGCCCGATCGTCTTGATGTGTTCCTTGAGCCCGTCCTCGCCGAGTTGGACCATCTGCGCGGGAGTCTTGACCGTCTCGAACAGCGCGCGGGTCGCCTTGTTCACGCCGACATCGGTCGCCTGCGCCGAGAGCGCGACGGCGACGACGAGCTGGTAGGCATTCCCGTATTCGAGTTCGGTTTCGGGGTCCGGATTGTCGTCGGCAAGACGGCGGAAGAACTCGAAAACCTGATCTCTCGTCAAAGGCCGAGCACCTGCGGCATTGTATAGCGGCCGGCCTCGCGTCCGACCAACCAACTAGCTCCGGCGACTGCACCGCGGGCGAAGATCGCACGATCCTCCGCGACGTGCGACAACGTCAGCCGCTCCTGTTCCCCGGCGATGATCACGCTGTGGTCGCCTGCGACCGTGCCTCCGCGCAACGAGGCGAAACCGATTGCCCCTTCGCCGCGCTGTCCGGTGATGCCGTCGCGGCCGCGTTCCGAGTGGTCACCGAGTTCGATTCCGCGCCCTTCGGCAGCGGCCTGCCCGAGCAAGAGTGCGGTGCCGCTCGGTGCGTCGACCTTCATCCGGTGGTGCATTTCCAGCACTTCGATGTCCCACGTCGGGCCGAGCCGCGCCGCCGCCTCGCGGACGAGATGCGCCAGCAGCGTCACGCCGAGCGACGTGTTCCCAGTCTGCAGGACCGGAATCGCGATTGCTGCCGAATCGATCGCGGCGTGGTGCCGCTCCTCGAGGCCTGTGGTGCCGATGAGGATCGGAATTCCGGCTCCGACCGCTGCATGGAGATTACCCTCGAGCGCAGCAGGCGCGGTGAAATCGAGCAGCACGTCGCTGGCTTCGGCCAGGTTGGCAGTATTGCCACCTTGGTCGACGCCGCCGGCCATCTCATGACCCGCCTCGGCGATCGCGCGGGCGAGCGCATGGCCCATGCGTCCCTCGCTGCCGATAATCCCGATACGTGCCATTGTAATCCCCGTCGTGCGCGTGCTTCATGCGCGACATGCCCGACATCCGCAATATCGTCATCCTCACCGGCGCGGGGATCAGCGCCGAAAGCGGCATCGATACCTTTCGTAGTGGCGCCAATGGCGGTCCAAGCCTGTGGGAGCAGCACCGGGTCGAGGATGTCGCCACGCCCGAAGCATTCGCGCGCGATCCGGACCTCGTGCTGCGGTTCTATGATATGCGGCGCGAGGCGATCCAGACGAAGGAGCCGAACGCCGCGCACTTCGCGCTCGCCAAGCTCGATGCCGAATGGGACGGCGACCTGTTGATCGTCACCCAGAACGTCGACGACCTGCACGAGCGGGCTGGCGCGCGTCGCGTGCTCCACATGCACGGCGAGCACCTCAACGCATGGTGCACGAGCTGCGATGTGCGCAGCCGCTGGACGGCAACCCTGATCGACCGACCGCCATGTCTCGCGTGCGGCGCGCGGGCGCTGCGGCCCGACGTCGTGTGGTTCGGCGAGATGCCGTACCGGATGGACGAGATCTATGCGGCCCTCCGCAGTGCCGACTTGTTTGTCAGCATCGGGACCAGCGGCGCGGTCTACCCAGCCGCAGGCTTTGTGCGCGACGCGCGCGAGCTCGGCGTCGCCACGATCGAGCTCAACCTCGAGCGCAGTCAGGGCAGCGCGTGGTTCGACGAAACGCGCCTCGGCCCTGCGGGAGAGCTAGTCCCCGAGTGGGTCGACGAGATGCTGACCGACTGAATTGCACGTGCGGCATTCCGGGTCCTTTGCAATCCGGAAACTCCGCATCCCAGGAGCCAGCCCGTCGAGCGTGTGGAGCATGCCCCACAGTGGCTCGCCGAGCCCACCGACAGGAGCGAGCAGGACGCGCACGGCCTGCAGCGCGGCAAAGGTGCCCGTCCAGCCGGCCATCGCGCCGAGCATCCCATCGTCGGCGCAGGTGTCGCAATCCTCGGCGTCGAAAGCATCGCCCACGAAGCAGCGGTAGCAGCTTTGGTCGGGCAGGTGTCCGGCGAACGCGGCGACTTGGCCCTGGAAGCGTCCGACTGCGGCCGAGAGCAGCGGGATGCCGCTCGCCACGCAGGCGTCGGCCACGGCGAGACGCGTAGCAAAGGTATCGGTCCCGTCGACCACGAGGTCCGCACCCGCGATCATCGCCGCCGCATTCTTCGCATCGATCCGTCGATCGTGGAGCGCCACTTCAAGGTCATGGTCGAAATTCGCCAGCCAGCGCCGTGCACTGACCGCTTTGCCATGCCCGACGTCGCGTTCGGAATAGATCGTCTGGCGCTGGAGGTTGGATAGTTCGACCTTGCCATCGTCGATCAGCGTCAGCTTTCCGATCCCGGCTCCGGAGAGATACTGAAGGGCAGGGGAACCGATCCCGCCGAGGCCGACGATCGCCACGTGCGCCTGACTGAGCGCGAACTGCCCCGCGCCGCCGACCTGCGGCAGCACGATATGCCGCGCGAACCGGTCGAGGCGCGTCGCATCGAACTGGGGGGGAAAGCTCATGGACAAGCTGTTGGCATCCTGTGCACGGCCTGTCGACAGGGCTGCGGACAACCCTGTCGATCAGCAGTGCAGGACCGGTGGAGGAGTCAGCTCTCGAGCTGGCGCAGCAGCGACCGGACGTCGCCGTCCATATCGGCATCGCGCGTACGCAGGTCCTCGATCAGTCGAACCGCGTGGATCACGGTCGAATGGTCGCGGCCGCCGAACTTGCGGCCGATCTCGGGATAGCTGCGCGGAGTCAGCACCTTCGACAGGTACATCGCCACCTGCCTTGGGCGGACTACGGCGCGCGCGCGGCGCTTGCTTGCCATTTCGGCGCGGTCGATGCGATAGAACTGGCAAACGGTGCGCTGGATTTCGTCGATCGTGATCCGGCGGCGGTTGGCCGAAAGGATGTCGGTCAGCTGCTCCTCGGCAAGCTGGAGCGACACTTCCTGGCCGGTGAGCTGGGCGTAAGCGATCAGCTTGTTGAGACCGCCCACGAGCTCGCGAATGTTGCGGGTGATCGTGCGGGCGAGGAAGTCGATTACGTCGGCCGGCACGTCGAGCGGGGCGAAGCGGGTCAGCTTAGATTCGAGGATCGAGCGGCGCAGTTCGATGTCGGCCGCGGCGATGTCGGCGACGAGGCCCATGCTGAGGCGGCTGAGGAGGCGCGGTTCGACCCCGTCGAGCGCCTGCGGTGCGCGGTCGGCGGCGAAGACCAGCCGCTTGCCCTCAGCCAGCAGCGCGTCGATCGTGTAGAGCAGTTCCTCCTGCGCCGACGCCTTGCCGATGATGAACTGTATGTCGTCGACCAGCAGCAGGTCGAAGCTGCGCAGGCGGGCCTTGAACTCGATCGTCTGGTTCGACTTCAGCGCCTGGACGAATTCGACCATGAATCGCTCGGCGCTGCAGTAGAAGATGCGCGCACGTGGGTGACTGCCGAGATAGGCGTGCCCGATCGCGTGGAGGAGGTGCGTTTTGCCCTGGCCCGTCGCGGCTTTGAGGTACAGCGGAGAGAACTGCGGCGTCTCGCTCGCCGACATGCGCTGCGCGGCGTTGCACGCGAGCACGTTCGCTTCGCCGGTCACGAAGGCCGCGAAGGTCAGCGAGGGGTCGAGACCCACGGAGGAGGTAAAGCCGCGATCGCCGATCGTACCGGCCGCCACTGCGATCATACTGGTATCGCTGCCGTCGTTCGCCGGGCGGCGCTCGCCGAAGCTCAGTTCGGGCAGCTTGCGGCGGCCCGGGTGGACTTTGATCTCGACATTGCGGACTTCGCTACGCGCGATCTTCCACGCCAGGCTCAGGCGGTCATGGAACCGGTCGAGCACCCAGTTGGCGCTGAAATCGGTCGGCAGGTACAGCTCGAGAGTTCCGGTATCCTCGGCGAATCCGCCAACCTGGATCGGCTTGATCCACTGGCTGTGAAGCTGGTGGCCGAGGTCCTTGCGCAGTCCCTGGCTGATATCGGCCCAGTCGGCCGCCAGGTTCACCGCTTCGAGATCTTCCATGCGTTCCTCGCCACCCCTGCGCTGTGCAGCATTAATGCCATTGCCGCTTGCGTTCATTGTTCGTGACCCCGTCGCTCGCGGGCCGTTGCCGACCCTCGTACTGCCCCTCGAAGCACACGATGCCCCGCGCCCGAAATCTCGTGGATTCGAGTCTGCCAAGTCATCCAGTGCTGTATTTGCCCAGGCCGTCCCGCCCAAGGCGAAGACTTCTTTTCAACAGCTACGTGGCGCTGGCAAGGGTCGGGACTGCAAAAAAATTGAAATAAAGCCGGTTGACTCGATGAAACCCGCAGAGCTGCGTTCAAGTTGCTGAATTTTCGAGGAAACGAGCCTTACTGACATGCGAATCGCAGGGAATCCGCCGTTTTTGAATTCTCGAGCAGCAGATACGACAACGCCGGCACCTTGCGGTACCGGCGTCGTTCCGGTTTTGGACCAGGTCGGTCGCGAGCCGTCGGCCCGCGCCTCAGCGAATCAGAGCGCGCCGACTCGCTTCGAGAGGCGGCTCATCTTGCGGCTGGCGGTGTTCCTGTGGAGCACGCCGCGTGCGACGCCGCGAGCGAGTTCGGGCTGCGCGGCCTTGAGCGCGTCGGTCGCAGCGGTCTTGTCGCCGCCGGCGATCGCGCTCTCGACCTTCTTCAGGAACGAGCGGATGCGGCTCATGCGGGCGCCGTTGATCTCGGCCCGATTGGTGTTGCGCTTGATGCGCTTCTTGGCTTGCGGCGTATTGGCCATGTTCGTCCTCGGTTGACCGCTACCCTGCGGCCGGAAAATCGTGCGTTTGCGTGGGTACTCGCGACGAGCGGACCCGCCGGGAAAGGCGCGCCCCTAGCGGCGCTGTCCGATTCCGTCAACCCGGAGCGGGACGGGCGGTCGTTATCGCTGGCAGCGCGGGCAGAACCAGGTGCTGCGTCCGCCTTGGACGATTCGCCGCACCGTGCCGTCGTCGTCGTGGTGGCACGGCTGCCCCTCCCGGCCATAGACCGCGAAGCGCGTGGCGAAATAGCCGAGCTGGCCATCTGGCTGGGCATAGTCGCGCAAGGACGAGCCGCCGTCGCCGATGGATTGCTCCAGCACCTCGCGGATTGCCGGGACGAGCCGCTGGAGGCGGGGGAGGGTGACCTTGCCCGCCGCCTTGCGCGGATCGATGCCGCTGCGCCACAACGCCTCGCAGACGTATATGTTGCCGAGCCCGGCGACGATCGTCTGGTCGAGCAGCAGCAACTTGATCGCCTGCTTGCGGCTCGCGAACGCGCGCTTCAGATGGCTCGCACTGAGGCCGGGACCGAGTGGTTCGGGGCCGAGCGCGGCGAATGCGGGCCAGCGGTCGAGCTCGCCCGTATCGACGAGGTCGACCGAGCCGAATCGCCGCGCGTCGTTGAGCGCGAAAAGATGTCCGCCCGCTTCGATGACAAGATGGTCGTGCTTTTCGATTTCGCTCGGGTCGATTCGCCACCGCCCGCTCATGCCGAGGTGGAATACAAGGCTTGTGTCGCGGTCGGTGTGAATGAGACCGTATTTTGCGCGGCGGCCGAGACCAGTTACGCGTGCGCCGGTCAGCGCCTGGACGAGGCCGGGCGGGAAGGGGCGGCGCATGTCGGGCCGGTTCACCGAGACCCGATCGATCCGGGCCCCGTCGAGGAACGCGGCGAGCCCGCGAACGGTGGTTTCGACTTCGGGAAGCTCGGGCATCGCGGGCGCTCTAACACCCTTTGCCGTGCCTGCAATTGCCCGTAAGGCACCGCCCATGAACGATACCGTTTCCTTCGGTTACGAAGAGGTCGCTCCCGACGAAAAGACCCGCCGCGTGGGCGAAGTCTTTTCGGGCGTCGCCGCCAAGTATGACGTGATGAACGACGCCATGTCGGGCGGCATGCACCGATTGTGGAAGGACCAGTTCGTGCGCCGGGTGAAACCGCGCACGGGCGAGGCGATCCTCGACATGGCGGGCGGCACCGGCGACATCGCCTTCCGCCTCGCCAAGGGCGGCGCGAGCGTGACCGTCGCCGATATCAACCAGGAGATGCTCGACGTCGGAGTCGGACGCGCACTCGAGCGCGGGATCGACGGCCTCGTCTGGAGCCGTCAGAACGCCGAAGTCCTCGCCTATCCGGCGCGCACCTTCGATGCCTACACGATCGCGTTCGGAATCCGGAACGTGACCGACATCCCGAAGGCGCTGCGCGAAGCACACCGGGTGCTGAAGTTCGGCGGGCGTTTCTTCTGCCTCGAATTCTCGACCAACGAGTGGCCCGGCTTCAAGCAGGCCTACGACCTCTATTCGCACAAGCTGGTGCCGAAACTGGGCCAGGCGATCGCGGGGGATGCGGACAGCTATCGCTATCTTATCGAATCGATTCGCCGCTTTCCCTCGATGCCCGAGTTCGAGCGGATGATCCGCGAGGCCGGCTTTGCGCGGACAAAGGTCGAGCCGATCATGGGCGGGCTGGTGGCGATCCATTCGGGTTGGAAAGTCTGAAGTGACGCGCCCCTCGACGCACATCTGGCGCCTCCTCAATTGGGGCCGCAGCCTTGCGCGACACGGCGCGCTGCGCGGGATCGAGCACGATCCGAACACTCCGCAGCCGGTCGTCAGGCTGGCCCGTCTTGCCCGCCTGGGCACGATCCAGCCGCGAGTGCCGGACTACGCGGCCGCGTTCCAGGAAATTGGTCCGGCCGCGATCAAGCTCGGTCAGTCGCTCGCCACCCGGCCCGACCTCGTCGGTGAGGAAGCGGCGCACAACCTGCTCACCCTGCAGGACAGCCTGCCGCCGGTTCCATTTCCCGAGATCGAGGCGGAGATAGCGCGCAGCTTCGGCGTTCAGGTCGAGGCGATGTTCGCCTCGGTTGATCCGGTGCCCGTGGGCTCGGCCTCGATCGCGCAAGTCCATCGCGCGGTGACGACCGAGGGGCGCACAGTCGCGATCAAGGTCCAGCGACCCGGCATTCGTGACAAGCTCGCCCGCGACATCGCGACCTACGAATGGGCCGCGGCCCATCTGGAGGCGATGGGCGGCGAAGCGTCGCGGCTGCGTCCGCGGCTCACAATCGCCAACTTCAAGCGCTGGACCAACCGCGAGCTCGACCTGCGGCGCGAGGCGGCGTCGGCCAGCGAGCTCGCCGAAGCGATGAAGGGATTCGAAGGTTACTGCATCCCCTCGGTCGACTGGGACCGTACCAACGGGCGGGTGATGACGATCGAATGGATCGACGGCATCAAGATTTCCGACCGGGCGGCGCTTGTCGCGGCAGGGCACGACCTGCCCGCACTCGCGCGGCGGCTGGTGCTCGCGTTCCTTACCCAGGCGATCAGCGCCGGGTTCTTCCACGCCGACATGCACCAGGGGAACCTGTTCGTGCGCGGCGACGGAACGATCGTGGCAATCGATTTCGGCATCATGGGCCGGATCGACCGGCGTGCGCGCCAATGGCTCGCGGAAATCCTCTACGGCCTTACCACGGGCAACTATCGCCGCGTGGCCGAAATCCACTTCGAGGCGCAGTACGTGCCCGCCTATCACTCGGTGGATGAGTTCGCGACCGCCTTGCGCGCGGTGGGCGAGCCGATGCGCGGCAAGCCGGTGAGCGAGCTTTCGGTCGGCCAGATGCTCGACGGGCTGTTCGCGATCACCCGCGACTTCGACATGGCGACCCAGCCGCACCTTCTACTGCTGCAGAAGACGATGGTAATGGTCGAGGGCCTCGCCACCAGCCTCGACCCCGCGATCAACATGTGGGACGTGTCCGCCCCCTTCGTCCGCGCGTGGATCCGCGACGAGCTGGGACCAGAGGCCGCGCTTGCCGACCGCATCAAGACCGATGTCGAGACGCTCCTGCGTGTGCCCGAACTCGTTCGGCGTATCGAGGAGCAGTATCCGCCCCGCGGCGGCGCGCCCGAACCGCCGCCGCTGCCCGAGATCCCGCTGATGTGGGAACGCCGCGTTGAGCGTCCGCGCTGGCCGGGATATCTGCTTGCCGCCCTAGTCGGTGGAGCCGCGGTGGGCGCGGCCTTGATGACCGGACTGCTCGGCTGAAACCGTGCCATTCGGGCGGGCCTTGCTGAAGTCCATCGTGCCCGCCCTGCTGATCGGGCCGATGCTGGGTTTGCTTGGCGCTCTGTTCCTGATTCTATGGTCCGCCATCGCGACTGGCGGAAACCCGGGAGCCGAAGGGATCTTCATGATCGCCGCCTTCTTCGGTGCATTGATCGGACTGATAGTCGCGTCGCCGGTCTGCCTCGTCGCAGGCGCTTGCCTGCTGGTGCTGACGTCGCGCAATCGGAGGTGGGCCGGCTGGCAACCGGCGGCGATCGTGGGTGGCCTGTGCGGCGCGGTGCCGGGGTTTGCACTCGCAGCAGGCTCCCGCTTCGATCTGACACTGGCCGCGCTTCCGATCGCGGGTGCAGTGCTGGGAGTGATCGGCGCGCTTGCGTTCCGAAAGACCAGCGCACCAGTCCTTGCCGAGCTCGACACAATCGATCCCGAAATCTTCGGCTGATCGAACCAGCCGGGCGCTTCTAACCCTTCGTCAAATCCTTCAGCGCGTCCTTGTCAGGCTTTTGGCCAAGCGTCCGGATGCGCCAGATGACAACCGACAAGACGCCCAGCGCGCTGGCGAGGGCGAGGAGGAAGGTGCGCAAGCCGCCGGCGCTGCCGGTCAGTCGCTCCATCCACTTGTCGAAGCGCGAAATGCTGTCGCCGGTCACCGCGACGGCGATGACGGCACTGTCGATCTGGTCGAGCGGGCGGCCGTCTTTTTCGGTCAGCGTCTGAACCGTCGCCGAAAGACGCAACGTATCCTCACGCTTCGGGGAGACTTCCCAGTTGAAACTAATCTGCGGCGAACCGGCGCGGCGCTGGCACTGGCGCAGGTCGCCTTTGACGTCGAAGTCGGTCGCTTGGAGCTGAGCGCAAACCCACGGGCCGAGGCCGACTTTCGCGGTCGAGACTTCGCCGGTCGTCCCGGCAGCGGCGGTGATCTCCTTTGCGCGCTCGGCCTTTCCGACCACGAGCTTGACCGGGTAATATTGCGCGAGCGCCATGGCGCGCGGTGCTCCGAACGCAGCGATACCGGGTGCGGCGTTGGCCTGAAGCAGCGCGTAATTCTCGCACTCCTGCGGCGTGGCGAGATCCTCCATTGCGGGGCAGTAAGCCGCTTTGTCTGCTGCCGGAGCGACCGCTGGAGCTGCTACCGAAGCGACATTGCTGGTGCCCTTTACCGCGGTGGCCGGCTCAGCGGGGCCTTCTGCCCGGGGCTCGGCAGTCGTCCCAATCTGGCCCTGTGATGCACCTCCCGGGGCTCGCGATGCGACGGACGGACGGGAGAAACGTGGTGGCGCGCTTCCCACAGGCCTGCCGCGGACAGCGGCGGGGCGGCGGTTGGGATCTACGCGTAGACGAAAGGCTTCGGCTTGGCGCTCGTAAGCGGCGGCGCGCTCATCGCTACGCTCCGCCTTGGCGGCGGACTCCATTGCCATGCGCATGGCGGCTTCTTCCCGCGCCCGCTGCTCTGCAAGCCAACGTGGATCGGGGGCGGGCGGAGGAGGTGGCGGAGGCAAGTCCGGCGGCGCCTCCGGCAAGGCCATTGGCCGCTTTGCCGCGGTGCACCCCGGCACCAGCGCCAGACAGACCAGCAGCGCGGCAAGCGCCTGCGTACGAAACAACGTTGCCCCCATCGTCATGAAACGACGAGCTAACCCAACGGTTTGCGTTGCTCAAGTCACCTGGTGCGGCAACACACGGCTGGCGATGAGCGACAGGATCACCGCGGTCGCCTCGACCAGCATCGGGAACCAGAATCCGGGCGCGGTTCCATCCGCGATAACGCTGACGATCCGTCCGAACAGCGCGATACCGAAGATCGCCGCGGGCACCACGAGGAGGTCGCCGTTGCGCTTCCATGCGCCCCAGATCATCGCCCCGCCGCCGACGAAGAACAGCGCCGGAAAGTCGGCGCGCAGGACGGCGAGACCTCCCGGCCCGTCGGGCATCAGCGCGAAGCTTGCTCCGGCGCTGGCGGGCATGACGAGGAAGTTGACGCCCATGATGAGGAAGAACAGGCCCTGCACGAAGATCACGGCGGTCAGGATCAGTCGCATGCTCGGTCACTCCCCGGTTTGTGTCGTTCTCGGCAGTCTACCCGACCCGGGCGAACCCGCTAGGGCAATCTTAACCACCGCCGACCTAGTACTGGCGCGGATTGTGCGCGGGCGCTAGGACCGCGCGATGCTGCGAGGGGCACGATGCAGGAAATGGTCGGCGAATGGCCGCAGACCGAGGCACACCGCGTGAGCGGGCCCAAAGTCCTGCTCGTCGTCGGCGGCGGCATCGCTGCGTACAAGTCGTGCGAGCTCGTGCGCCTCATCCGGCGCGGCGGCGGCGACGTGACGTGCGTGCTGACCGAGGGCGGCAGCCAGTTCGTGACGCCGATGGCGCTCGGCGCGCTCAGCGAGAACAAGGTCTACACCAGCCTGTTCGACCTCAAGGACGAGGTCGAGATGGGCCATATCCAGCTCTCGCGGCAGGCCGATTTGGTGGTCGTGTGCCCCGCGACTGCCGACCTCATGGCCAAGATGGCGGCGGGCATCGCCGACGATCTCGCCACCACGCTGATCCTCGCCACCGACAAGCCGGTGATGGCGGTACCGGCGATGAACGTGAAGATGTGGCTCCACGATGCCACCCGCCGCAACGTCGCCTGGCTGCGCGAGGCGGGGGTCGAGGTGATGGAGCCCGACGAGGGTCCTATGGCCTGCGGCGAGTTCGGCCCCGGGCGCCTGCCCGATCCCGAGATAATCTGGGCCGAGATCGCGGCCCGCTTCGGCATCGCCGCCGACTGCGAACCGCAGGCCGACCTTCTCGAGGCGCTTGAGCCGGAAGCGGAGGTCGAGCCCAAGGGCGGCTCCTCGCTCGGCAGCCTGCTGTCCTCGCTGATCCCGCGCAAGTCCCCGAAGAAGGCGATAGCGCTGGAGGACGAGGAAGCGGAATACCTCCCTGAAGAGGAAACGTACGCGGACGACCCCTTCGAACCCGCGCCGGAGATCGAAGAGCCGCTGCCCGAGCCCGATCTCGGCGCACCGATCATGGCGAAGAAGGGCAAGGCGAAGTCCGCCCCGCCGACCGATCCCGACGCAATCAACCACACGGTCGCGACGGGGACCGGAGACCAGTTGCCCAAGGTGTTCGGCGAGGGACCACTCGCGGTTCCATCCGATCCGCTGGCAGGTCAGCCCGACTTCGACATCGATCCCGAGCATCGCCCGCTTTACGGCCGCCATATCGTGGTGACTGCGGGTCCGACACACGAGCCGATCGACCCGGTGCGCTACATCGCCAATCGCTCGAGCGGGAAGCAGGGCTTTGCGATTGCTGCCGCCGCTGCCGCTCTCGGTGCGCGGGTCACTCTCGTTGCGGGCCCCGTCACCCTGCCGACGCCTGCCGGGGTCGACCGGATCGATATCATCTCGGCGCGCGAAATGTCGGATGCGGTGAAGAAGGCGCTACCCGCCGATGCCGCGGTCATGGTCGCCGCCGTCGCCGACTGGCGCAGTAAGGAATACCACGGCGAGAAGATGAAGAAGCGCGGCTCGGCCCCGCCGGCGCTGCTGCTCACCGAAAACCCGGACATCCTCGCGCAGGTCGCTTCGGGGAAGCAGCGGCCCAAGCTTCTCGTCGGTTTTGCCGCCGAAACCGAGGACGTGATCGAAAACGCCAAGACCAAGCGCAAGCGCAAGGCTGCCGACTGGATCATCGCCAACGACGTTTCGACCGGTGTGATGGGTGGCGACCTCAACACGGTCCACATCGTCACCAGCGAAGGGGTAGAGGACCTGCCCGAGATGCCCAAGGACCAGGTCGCGCTCGCGCTTGCCGAGAAGATGGCGCTGGCGCTCGACCAGATCGATCCGCGCGAAGAGTGATTGATTTCGGGGCTGCCCACGCGGTAGCGCGGCTGGCATGAACGATCCGGTGACAGTGGCGGTCAAACGCCTGCCGCATGGCGAAGGCCTCGAACTCCCCAAATATACGACCGACGGTGCCGCGGGCATGGATGTGCTCGCGGCCGAGGATGTGACCATCGCGCCCGGTGCGCGCCATGCCGTGGCGACGGGACTCGCGGTCGCTATCCCTGCCGGATACGAAATCCAGGTGCGTCCGCGCTCGGGCCTCGCGCTCAAACACGGGATCACTGTCCCCAATACGCCCGGCACGATCGATTCGGATTATCGCGGCGAACTGAAGGTGATCCTGATCAACCACGGCAGCGAGCCGTTCGCGATCGCCCGCGGCGACAGGGTTGCGCAGCTTGTCCTGGCGCCCGTCACGCAAGCGGCATGGGACGAAGTCGCCGACCTCGATGAAACGACACGCGGTGCAGGCGGTTTCGGTTCGACGGGCGGACATGCCCGCTTGATGGGGAAATGAGCCGATGGCGCTGATCTTCTATGCCGAGGACGATGCGCTGATGGGCGAACTCGTCCAGCAGGTGCTCTTGGAGGCGGGCCATGCCGTGGGCGTGCTCGAAAACGGACAGGGCGCGCTGCAGGCGCTCCGCCGCCGCAAGCCCGACCTCGCCATCATCGATCTCGCCATGCCGCAGATGAGCGGATCAGAACTGATCTTCGCGATCCGCCGCGATCCGGTGATCTACGACCTGCCGATCCTCGTGCTGACCGCGCGTCAGTCGGAGAGCGACGAGGCGATCGTGCGCAATGCGGGCGCCAACGGCTACTTGCGCAAGCCCTTCGACCCGGAGCGCCTCGTGGCCGAGATCAACCAGTTGCTCGATTGGGCCAGGTCGCGTCAGGCGCCCCCGCGCCCGCCGATGATGGGCGTCTAGGCGCGCAGCGATTCGAGGCGCTGCAGGTACCGCGCGACGGTATCGATCTCGAGATTGACCTCGGACCCCTGTCCCAGCTCGCCGAGCGTCGTCACTTCGGCGGTGTGCGGGATGATGTTGAGGCCGAAATGGACCGAGCCGTCGGGTCGGTCATCGACCGAATTCACCGTCAGCGACACCCCATCGACCGTTACCGAGCCCTTGGCGGCAAGGAATCGCGCCAGCACGGGCGGGGCGGCGATGGTCACGCGCATCGAATCGCCCTCGGGCTCCCAGTCGGCGACCTTGCCCACGGCGTCGACGTGACCCGAGACGATGTGCCCGCCGAGTTCGTCGCCGACCCGCAGCGACGGCTCAAGGTTGATCTGCGCACCCTCGCTCCACATGCCCTTGGCGGTGCGACTGACCGTTTCGGCTGATACATCGACCGCGAACCAAGCATCGCCCGCGCTGCCGCCGCGCTCGACTACGGTCAGGCATACGCCCGCGCAGGCGATCGAGGCGCCGATGGCGATCTTCGACGGGTCCCACGGACAGGCGATCCGCACGCGCAGATCGCCGCGCTGCTCGATACTCTCGATCGTGCCGAGTGCGGTGACGATACCGGTGAACATGCTGCCTTTCCCCTTAGCGGGTGCGGCGATAGGCGGCGAACTCGTCGATGCCAAGCCGTGCCTGCTCGACCATTCGCCATCTACCGTGTGCAGCGGTGAGATCTGACAATCCAAACGCACCTATAGCACGCAGCCCGTCGCCTATGACGATCGGAGCGCGGTAGATCGCAAGCGCGTCGACGAGGTCGGCCGCGAGGAAGGCAGCCGCGGTCTGAGCGCCGCCTTCGACGTAAAGATACTGGGTGTCCGTCAGCTCTGCGATGGCGTCGGGACGCGAAATCGCGATCACTCCTTCGGGCGCGGTCCCTCGCGTGAGGACTATTCTCCCGGGGCTTAGCCCCTCCAGCCCCGACAGGCGCACGTCGAGGCGCGGCGCATCGCTGCGCCAGGTTTGGCCCCCGACGAGGATCGCGTCCGTCCGCGCCCTGCGGGCATGTACATGCGCGCGCGCTTCGGCGCCGGTTATCCAGCGGCTCGACCCGTCTGCGAGCGCGATGCAGCCGTCGAGCGACATGGCCAGCTTGAGCGTGACATGCGGCCTACCCGCGGTGCGGAGGGTGAGGTATCCGGCCAGGGATTCGGTCGCCTCGGGGCTTGGCAGGACAACGACGGCGATACCCGCATCGCGCAGGTGCTCGATGCCCTTTCCCGCAGTGCGAGGATCGGGGTCCGCGCAACCCACTACCACCTTCGATACGCCGGAAGCCGCGATCAAATGCGCGCAGGCAGGGCCGCGTTCGGACCGGTGGGCGCATGGTTCGAGTGTGACGTACAGCGTCGCGCCTCGTGCCGATTCGCCTGCCTGAGCAAGCGCTCCGGCCTCGGCATGAGGGCGCCCGCCCGCCTGGGTCCAGCCGCGCCCGACGACGCTGCCATCGTTGACGATCAGGCAGCCGACGGCGGGGTTGGGGCGGGACAGCGGCCGTCCCCGCGCGGCGAGCCGGGCCGCCGCGGCGAGCCAGTCGGCATCACTCGGGCTGGGGCGCACGCGGGTTGTCCGCTTCCTTTTCGCGCGCGATATCGCGCTCCATCGCATCGACATCCATACCGGCGGCGCGCCCGAGCGTACGGTAGGCTTCACGCGCTTCGGCCTCGCGCTTGCGCTGTTCGGCTAACAGCGCATCCTGCTTGGCCTGGTTGGCGACGTTGGTCTGCTCGATCTCGGCGTCGCTACGGCCGTCGGCGAAGGTGGTGATGTATTCGACCTTCGGCGGCGCGGGCGGGATTCGCCAGCGTTCCTTGCCGAACTGCCAGAAGATCGCTGCCGGGACGATCGCCGCAAGCAGAAGGATGCCAAGCCTGATCTTCACACGCTCCGCGATCATTGCCGCCAAGGCGACCCCGCCGATTAGTGCGAGGACACCGCCAACCATCCAGTTGAGGCTCACCGCGTGGTCGGTGAGGAGAAAGATCAGCGACCCGGTCAGCAGCGCGGAGCCGGCGAGGATCGGCCAGCGATACGGGTTGGGGCGTTTGAACTCGGTCCAGAAATCGGCGAATCCGGGGCCGGGATTGAGGCGGGTCAGCATGCGCATGGCCCCCCAGATAGGGCCGAGAGTGCCGTCGCGCTAGCCGAACGCGGAATAGAGGCTGCGACCGTGCGCCTTGATCCATGCGTCGGCGGCCGCGACGTCGTCGTCGAAGATGCGGGCGAGTGCGGCGTGGAATCCGGGGCTGTGATCGAAATGGAGGCAATGCGCGACTTCGTGCGCGACGACCGAGCGGCGCACCGCATCGGGCGCCTGCACCAGCCGCCAGTTGATTCGCACCGTCCCCCCGGTCGAGCAGCTTCCCCAGCGACGTTGAGCGCGGGTCAGGCGCAGTTGGGGCAGCGGAATGCCAGCCTCGGCGGCGAAGAACGCGAGATCGTCCGCCAGCAGCCGCAGCGCCTCGCGCTCCAGCCAGCGGCGCAGGCGCGGGGCAAGGTTCTCTGCGGGGCCGCCGACGACGACGCGCTCGCCGTCGAGCGCAGGCGTGCGCCCGCCACGGGGGCTCCAGTCGATCGCCAGCGCCTGCCCGCGATAGAGCAGTGTGCCGCCGGGTGTGGGAGGGTTTTCGGAGGGTACCTTGCCGACCTGTTCGGCCAGCCAGCCGGTGCGCGCGTGAACGAAGGCGAGCGCCTCGCGCGTGGCGCACCATTTCGGCAGGGTTACGCGGATCTCGCTGCCGTCTGGTGCCAGCCGCAGAGTCAGTCGCCGCGCACGCGCATTGCGGCGGATCGCGATGGGAAGCACGCGGCCGTCGATTTCGACTTCGGGAGCGATCGCCTCGCGCCGCAGCCAGTCGATCACGCGGCCTCCTCCTCGTCTTCGGGCCAATCGACGATGTGGTGTTCGAGCGGCCCGGCGTCGGTCTCGCTGACCACGCGCCCGGCCACGCCGGGTCCACGCCGGTGAACCGCTTCGGGATCACCCGAAATGAGGTGGTGCCATTCCTTAAGCGGCTTGCCCGCTGCACGCAGCCGATAGGCGCAGCTATCAGGCAGCCACGTGACCTGGTCGACGAGGCGCGGGGTCAGGCGCAGGCAATCGGGCACAAAAGCCTTGCGATGGCGATAGTCGCTGCAGCGCGCGGTGCCGGTGTCGAGCAGCTTGCAGGCGACGTTGGTGTGGGCAATCTCGCCAGTCTCGTCGTCTTCCAGCTTGTGCAGGCAGCAGCGGCCGCAACCGTCGCACAGCGCTTCCCACTCGTCGCGCGTAAGATCGCCGAGCGGCAGGTCCCAGAAACGGTCCCTCAGCGCACCCATCGTGCCAGTTCCTGTTCCACGGCGTCGGCGCCTTTGTCGACCGGCAGCGTCGCGAGCGGCTTGCCCGCGGGGTCGAACAGGTAAGTCACGTTGGAATGATCGACGAGGTAGGCGCCGCCTTGCTCGACCTTGCCCTTCCCGTGGAACACCTTGAACGCTTTCGCCGCCTCGTCGGTCTGGGAGGGGGTGCCGGTCAGTCCGACGATACCCTTGCCGAATGCGGACACGAACTCGCCGACTACGGCCTGCGTGTCGCGTTCTGGATCGACCGTGATGAAGACATGCTGGACCTTCGCGGCAAGCTCGGGCTCGTCGGCGGCGAACTGACGCAAGCCCTGCGCGGCGCGCTGCATGTCCGTCGGGCAGATGTCCGGGCAATAGGTATAGCCGAAATAGACGACCGCGTACTTACCGCGAAAATCGGCCCAGTGCCGGGTTTTGCCCGACTGGTCGAGAAGCGTGAATTCACCCCCGATCGCGGCCCCGGCCAACGGAGGCTCACCCGGTTCGGGTGTGCAGGCGAGGAGGGCGATCGGGAGTAGAAGGGCAAGGATACGCGGCATGGCGCGGCGGTTCATGGTCTGCTAACCGGCGGGCGGCAAGGGCAATGCATCGCCCGAAGATAGGGCAGTTACGGAGACAGGAAAGATGCGAGGGGGCGTTATCCGCAAGGCAGGCTTCATGCTGGCACTGCTGTCGGCGAGTGTAGCTGCGCCCGCGTGGGCGCAGTTTTCCGACGCCTACAATTTCCTCAAGGCCGTGAAAGAGCGCGACGGCACCGAAGCGACCAAGTTCCTCAACGAGCCCGGTTCGGTGATCGTCAACTCGCGCGATCTGGCCAGCGGCGAATCGGCATTGCACATCGTCGTCGCGCGGCGAGACGATGTGTGGACGCGCTTCCTGCTCGAGCGCGGAGCCAATCCCAACGCTGCCGACAAGAAAGGCGTGACGCCGCTCTCGCTTGCCGCCAGCCTCGGCTTCGTCGAGGGCGTGGAGCGGCTGGTCAAGGCGGGCGGCCGGATCGACGTGGCGAACGCATCAGGCGAAACGCCGCTGATCGCAGCGGTTCACCGGCGCGACATGGCTGTCATCCGCCTTCTGTTGAAGAATGGTGCGAATGCCGATCGCACCGACAACTCTGGTCGTTCAGCCCGCGATTACGCGGCCCTGATGGGGACGGCCGGCGGAGTCCTCACCGAAATCCAGCGGGCCGATGAGGAGCGCAAGACGAAAGGCGCACAAGCGGGTACCTACGGACCCGGCGCCTGAGCGTGGCGATTGTAGCCGCCGACCTGACGCTCGACGAACTGAAGCTGGCGCTGGCGTCGGCGCTAGCCGACGCGGCGGTGTTCGACGGGTGGAGCGACGCGGCGCTCAAGTCGGCCTGCCAATCCGAAGGCGTTGACTTCGACGTTGCGCGGCTCGCCTTTCCGGGCGGTGCGATGGACATGATCGCGGCGTGGATCGCGTCGGTCGATGCGGCCATGTTTTTGGCACTCCTTCCCGAGCGCCTTGGTGCAATTAAAGTCCGCGAGCGGATTCGCAGCCTCGTCCTGGCTCGGCTAAAAGCGATCGCCGGGCGTGAAGAAGCGCTGAGGCGCGCACTTGCGATCATGGCGATGCCACAGAACGTCGTCCGTGCGAGCAAGCTCGGCTGGGCCAGCGCGGACGCGATGTGGCGGCTCGCCGGCGACACTGCGACCGACTACAATCACTACACCAAGCGGGCGATCCTGGCGGGCATCTACGCGGCGACGCTGGCGGTGTTCGTCGAAGACGAGAGCGAGGGAAAGAGCGAGACGCACGCCTTCCTCGACCGGCGGATCGAAGGCATCATGCGCTTTGAAAAGACCAAGGCGCAATTCCTGCGTCCCGATGCCGAACGCTTCAGCGTCACCCGCTTTCTCGGCCGGCTACGCTACCCCGCGCGCTAGGGCTTATTGATAATCAGTTGCAAAAAGCCCGCCGCTTTCGCATAGCGGCGGCATGACAGTTGGCAAGACACGAGCCAGAACGCTGGACGGACTTGAACTCGGGCACCGGGCGCGCATCGTCGCGGTCCAGTGGGACCGACTCGCGCCCGAAGACGGCACGCGGCTGCGCGCGCTCGGCCTCGACGTCGGCGGGCGGGTGGCGATCGCCCATCGAGGTGTGTTCGGTGGGAGTGATCCGATCGCGGTGATGATCGGCCGGATGACCGTTGCGGTCCGCCGGAGCCACGCGCAGGCGATGGAGATCGAACCGGTATGAGCACGCAGCGCACCGCCGCGCTGGTCGGCAATCCCAACGCCGGCAAGAGCGCGCTGTTCAACGCGCTGACCGGTGCGCGGCAGAAGATTGCCAATTATCCGGGCGTCACAGTCGAGCGGAAGGCCGGTCGCCTCATTTTGCCGAGCGGAGAGCCAGTCGAACTGATCGACCTGCCGGGCGCCTATTCGTTCGAACCGTCGAGCCCAGACGAGGAAGTGACCCGCAAGGTCGTCCACGGCGAGTTTGCGGGCGAAGCGACACCGGAAGTGCTCGTCATTGTCCTCGATGCGGCGAACATCGAGCAGCACCTCGTATTCGCGCAGGAAGTGATAGAGTTGGGGCGGCCTACGGTCGTGGCGCTCAACATGATCGATCTCGCCGAGCGGGACGGGCTGGTGCTCGATCCGGCGGCCTTGTCGGAGGCACTCGGCGTGACGGTCGTGCCGACGGTCGCCGTGCGGCGGCGCGGGCTCGACGAGCTGGTCGCCGCCATCGCGGTCGCCGAAGCGCGCGCACAATCGTTTCAACCCCACCACAAACCGCACCTTACGTTGCCCGAGCGGCGCCTCGCTGCAGCCAATATCGCTCGCGGCGCGATCCTGTCGGAAAGCACCCATCATCGGCTGCACGCCGGTCTCGACAAGGTGCTGCTCCACCCCTGGTTCGGGCCACCGATCCTGTTCGCCCTGTTGTTCGTGGTGTTCCAGGCAGTTTTTGCTTGGGCGACGCCTTTTGCAGACGCGCTAGAGGCGCTGATCGGGGCCATGTCGGGTTGGGTCAGCGACACGCTGCCTGCCGGGTTCTTCCGCGACCTCGTGACCGAGGGCGTGCTGGCGGGGGTCGGCTCGGTCGTCGTGTTCCTGCCGCAGATCGTGATCCTGTTCGCTTTCATCCTCGCGATGGAGGCATCGGGCTACATGGCGCGGGCGGCGTATCTGATGGACCGGATGATGCAGGGCGTCGGCCTGTCGGGCCGCAGTTTCATTCCTCTGCTTTCGAGCTTCGCCTGCGCGATTCCTGGGATCATGGCGACACGCAGCATCGCCGATCCCAAGGACCGGTTGACGACCATCCTGATCGCCCCGCTGATGACCTGTTCGGCGCGGCTGCCGGTCTACACCGTGATCATCGCCGCGTTCATTCCGGCGACGACCGTGGGACCGGGCATCGGCTTGCAAGGACTTGTGATGTTCGGCCTCTACATCGCGGGAATCCTCGGCGCGATGGGCGCGGCGCTGGTGCTGCGGCAGACGGTCGCGAAGGGCGGCGCGTCGGGCTTCATCATGGAGCTGCCGCGCTATCAGATGCCGCACATAAAGGACCTCGCCATAGGCCTGTGGCAGCGCGCGTGGGTGTTCCTGCGCCGCGCGGGCACCATCATCTTTACCGTCACGATCGTGCTGTGGCTGCTGCTGACCTTCCCCAAGGCGGCGCCGGGCGAGAGCCAGGTCGAGGCATCGGCCGCGGGCCAGATCAGCAAAGGCCTTGCCGTGGTGGTCGAGCCGATCGGCTTCAACCGCGAGATCGCCCTGGCGCTGATCCCGGCGATGGCCGCGCGGGAGGTTGCGGTCGCCAGCCTTGCCACGACCTACGCCGTCGATGCGCCCGATGAAGAGGCTGCAGCAGTCGGCCTCGCAGGCCAGCTTTCCTCGAAGTGGAGCCTGCCGACCGCGCTCGCCTTCCTCGCGTGGTTCGTATTCGCGCCGCAGTGCCTGTCGACCATTGCGGTCACCCGGCGCGAGACGAACGGGTGGAAATGGCCGCTGTTCATGCTGGGATACCTGTTCGCGCTCGCCTATATTTTCGCGGGCCTGACCTATTGGATCGCGCTGGCGCTGGGGCTTTAGCGAATTATCCGCAAGCCAACCGCTGGCGCGGGGTGGCGACTTTCCGCGGTGTTGGTTAAGCGCGTGGCCAATCAAGAGAGGAAAGCGATTCCATGGCCGGGTCACTCAACAAAGTCATGCTCATCGGTAACCTGGGCGCGGACCCAGAAGTGCGCAGCTTCCAGAACGGCGGCAAGGTGTGCAACCTGCGCATCGCGACGAGTGAGACGTGGAAGGACCGCCAGTCTGGCGAACGCAAGGAAAAGACCGAGTGGCACACGGTCGCGATCTTTTCCGAAGGTCTCGTCGGCGTCGCCGAGCAATACCTGCGCAAGGGCAGCAAGGTCTATATCGAGGGCAAGCTGCAAACCCGCAAATGGCAGGACCAGTCGGGCGCCGACCGCTACTCGACTGAGGTCGTCCTGCAGGGTCCCGGTGCTGTGATGACGATGCTCGACGGGGCGCCGGGAAGCGGCGGGGGTGGCGGCGGCCAGCGTGGCGGCGGTTCGGGCGGCGACTATGGCCGTTCGAGTGGCGGCGGGCAGTCCGGCGGGTGGAACCAGGGCGGCGGTGGAGCCGGTGCAGGTGCCGGTGGCGGGTCGAACTACGACGACCTCGACGACGATATCCCGTTCTGATCGACGCGGGGCGAGGCGTCAGTCCCGCTTCAAATTCGCAAGCGCTTCGGCGAGTGCACCCTTGGGCGCGTCCTCGTCGATGATACCGGCTTCCTTGCGCACCGCATCGGCCGTCGGCCCTTCCGCATAGGGATCGATCGCAAGACCGAGGCTCTGCGCGACCGCTTCCCCGATATCGAAATTCTCGCCGTCGTATTCGATCTCGTCCGCACCATCGCTGGCGAGTTCGATCTCTTCTTCGACCGTGTCGAGCGATCCCTCGGGCACGAAGCGCAGGTCGAGCGGCTCGTCGATACGCACCGGAAAGTCGTCGCCGGCGACCGAGCAGGTCTGGACAAGATCGGCCGTCACCCTGCCCGTCGCAGTTACGGCGTCGCCATCGGCGATGAAGGCCAGCTCCGCGTCGAGCTTCTTGACGGCGGGGATACAAAACCGTGAGGCCAGCGCCGTCAGTTCCGCCGCGTTGGCAGAAATCGCTAGTTTCTCGGGCGGATGCGGGCGAACCTTTACGATTCGACTGAACTCGGGCCCGCTCATGCGGCGAAGTCGCCGGCGAGCAGAGCCTCGTCGCTCGTCCGCTCAAGCCGCGCCGCGAGGGCGCGCATCTCGCGCGCGATGCCCGCGGGGCTGTGGCTATCCTCCATCGTAACGTTGCGCTCGATCGCCGCTTCCAGTTCCGCATCGCTCCCGGCAAGGCCGTCGCGATAGGCGCCAAGGCGGCCTCCCATCGCGCTCATCAGCTTGCCCATGTGCTTGCCGACGACCACGTCGCCGACACCGAATTCGCGCAACTGCCCGTCCATGTCCTGCACGAACAGCTCGGTCAGCAGCACCGATTCGCGTGTCAGGCGATCGTCCGTCTCCATGCGCACCAGCACCACCGCGATCACTGCGCAGATCATGTCGAACCGCCCGGCAACCGTGTCCGCTACCCCGTGTTCGGCATACCAGATCGGCCGACGCGCCTCGGCGACGACGCCGTGCCACAGAGGGCGGAAGGCATCGCGGGGATCGGGTTTCGGAGCGAACAGGCGCTGGAGCAGGCTCATGGCCGCCATCTCGCGTGCATTCAGCGGCAATTCAAGCACTGACGCACAGCGATCCGCCTTGCGCGATTGCCAGCGCGCCCGCCCTTGCCTAAGGCGCGGGGGCTGAATGACACGAAGAGGGTTTTCGATGACGGCTTCACGGTTCCTTTCTGCGAGCCTTCTGGCTGCGGCGGCACTGGCCGCGAGCGGCTGCTCGTCGATCAGGGAAAGCCGCGGTTTCATCGCCGATTCGACGCTGACCAGTTCGGTCGCGCCCGGCGTTGACAACAAGCAGTCGGTCCAGGCCGCGCTTGGCCATCCCAGCTTCGAAAGCCAGTTCGGCACGCCGACCTGGTATTACATCTCCAGCATCACCGAACGCCGGCCGTTCGCGCGCCCGCAGATCGGCACGCATTCGGTGCTGGCGGTTGAATTCGACGCGGCGGGCAACGTCGCCAGTGTCGAGCGGACGGGGATCGAAAAGGTCGTCCGCTTGTCTCCCGATGGCGACAAGACCCCGACGCTGGGCCGCGAACGCAGCTTCTTCGAAGACCTGTTCGGCAACATCGGCGCCGTCGGTGCGCCGGGCGCGGGCGGGCCAGCGCAACCGGGCGGCCCTAACGGCTAGCTTCGGCGGCCAGGTTCTGGCGGCCAACTTGAACGCCTCGCGCCGCCTCCCATATCGCGGCGCATGGACGAGAGACATTCAGCCCACGGCCTGACGCCGTGGCACGGCACCACCATCATCGGCGTCAAGCGCGAGGGCAAGACCGTCGTCGCGGGCGACGGCCAAGTGTCGATGGGCAACACCGTGATGAAGCCAAACGCACGCAAGGTGCGTCGCATCGGCAAGGACGGTTCGGTTGTTGCCGGGTTCGCCGGCGCGACCGCTGACGCCTTCACCCTGTTCGAGCGACTCGAGAAGAAGCTCGAGCAATACAGCGGCCAACTCATGCGCGCCGCGGTCGAACTCGCCAAGGACTGGCGGACCGACAAGTACCTCCGCAACCTCGAGGCGCTGATGATCGTCGCCGACAAGGACGTCTTGCTCGTGCTCACCGGCAACGGCGACGTGCTGGAGCCGGAAGGCGGAATCGCGGCGATCGGCTCGGGCGGGAACTACGCGCTGGCCGCCGCGCGGGCCCTGTCCGATTACGAGGATGACCCCGAAAAGATCGCCCGGCGCGCAATGGCCGTCGCGGCCGAAGTCTGCGTATTCACCAACGACCAGGTCACCCTGGAAACAGTCTGAGACCCATGGACAATCTGACCCCCAAAGCCATCGTCGCGGCGCTCGACGAGCACATCATCGGGCAGGCCGACGCCAAGCGCGCAGTCGCCGTGGCCCTTCGGAATCGCTGGCGGCGCCAGCGTCTGTCGGCCGACTTGCGCGACGAGGTGACGCCAAAGAACATCCTGATGATCGGCCCCACCGGCTGCGGCAAGACCGAGATCAGCCGCCGCCTGGCGAAGCTTGCCGAAGCGCCGTTCGTGAAAGTCGAGGCGACCAAGTTCACCGAGGTTGGCTATGTTGGTCGCGACGTCGAGCAGATCGCCCGCGACCTCGTCGAGGAAGCGATCCGGCTCGAGAAGGAGCGCCGCCGCGAGGCTGTGCGCGAGGCAGCCAGCAAGGCGGCTATGGACCGCCTCCTCAAGGCGCTCGTCGGCGAGAACGCCAGCGAGGCGACCCGCGAAAGCTTCAAGCAGCGCATCATCCAGAACGCGATGAACGACACCGAAGTCGAGATCGAGGTCGAGGAAGCGCCTGCGATGCCGTTCGATCTGGGCGGGATGGGCGGCAACGTCGGCATGATCAACCTCTCCGACATGATGTCGAAGGCGATGGGCAAGGCGCCGACCAAGCGCCGCAAGATGAAAGTCCCCGACGCGTGGGACAAGCTGGTCGACGAGGAAGCGGAAAAACGCCTCGACCAGGACGACGTGGCGCGCGTGGCGCTCGCGAACGCGGAGACCAACGGGATCGTCTTCCTCGACGAGATCGACAAGATCGCGGTCAGCGATGTGCGCGGCGGATCGGTCAGCCGCGAAGGCGTCCAGCGCGACCTGCTGCCGCTGATAGAGGGCACCACCGTGTCCACCAAGTACGGCCCGATGAAAACCGACCACGTGCTTTTCATCGCGAGCGGCGCATTCCACGTCGCCAAGCCGAGCGACATGCTTCCCGAACTGCAGGGTCGCCTGCCGATCCGCGTCGAGCTGACCGCGCTGACCGAGGCGGACTTCGTGCGCATCCTCAGCGAGACCCGCGCGAACCTCGTGGCGCAATACAAGGCGCTGCTCGGCACCGAAGAGGTGACGCTGGAACTGGGTGACGACGCGATCGCGGAAATTGCCCGGATCGCCGCGCAGGTGAACGAGAGCATCGAGAATATCGGCGCCCGCCGCTTGCAGACGGTCATGGAAAAGCTGCTCGAGGACCTGTCCTTCGAGGCCGAGGACCACAAAGGCGAAACCGTGACGGTCGACGCCAACTATGTGCGCGATCGCCTCGCGAGCCTTGCCGGCGATACCGACCTCAGCAAATATATTCTGTGAGCCACGCGTTTGCGGTTCGCCGGTTGCGGCCGGGCGACGGCGATGCGTTCCGAGCGATGAACCGGCTTTATGCCGAGGCATTCGAAGATGCGGCAACCTACCTTGCCGCTCCGCCGGGGCAGGACTGGATAGACCAACTCCTCGCCCACGAAGGGACGGCGCTGTTCGTGGCTTCGGCCGAAGGCGAGATTGTCGGCGCGTTGACAGCCTACGAGTTCATGAAGCCCGAAAGTGAGCGGCGCGAGCTCTATATCTATGACCTTGCGGTCGCGGATCAGTGGCGCCGGCGCGGGGTGGCGACCGCGCTGATCGACGCCGTCCGCGCCTTGGCAAGGTCACGCGGCGGGTGGGTAATTTTCGTGCAGGCCGATTACACCGATCCGCCCGCCATCGCACTCTACCAGAAGCTCGGCACGCGCGAAGAAGTGCTCCACTTCGACATCGAGCCCTAGACTAGCTGCGATCCCTGGGGGTCCATCGCTATCTCCTCTTTGGGCGGCAGCGGGGCGGCGTCTTCTGCGTTCTCTCGCGCGAGCATCCGTGTGTAGAAGCCGCGCATCGCCAGCACCCAGACGGCAGCGACGCCGCAGATCGCCGCGTTGACGAGCCAGAACGCCGTTGGCGTCATCGTCTCGTACATGCTGCCCATGCGGCCGCTGATGATGCTTGCGGCGGAAATCGACAGCGCGTTGACCCCAACCAGCGTGCCGCGCCAGCTTGCCGGGGCGCGGGTGGCGAAGATCGCCAGGATCACCGGCGCGAACCAGACCGCGGCGAAGTTCGAGACGACGTGGAACATGATCGGCAGGAGCAACGGCCCCCGTCCGGTTCCGCCGTCGAGCAGCGGCCCCGCGCCGAGCATCGCCACCGACGCGCCGAACAGGCCGAGCCCGAAGGCGAGCTTCAGGAACTCGTCGGGCTCGCGGCCCTTCGCGGCCATGCGCGCCCAGAGCCAAAGGCTGACCGGGATGAAGATCGCGGGCGCCAGGCCGTCGAGCGACTGGAGCCACGGCACCGGCACGGCGAAGCTGCCGACGTTCATGTCGATGTGGTCGCGCACCCAGACGTTGTAGACGTTCCAGATCTGCGACTGCGCGATCCAGAACGAGACCCCGACCGGCCAGAGCGCGAAGAGGCCGAGAATGCGACGCTTCTGCGCAGGCGTGAGCGGCTCGCTCGCCGCGACCGTGCCGTCGCCAAGCTCGACGTGGCCACCGTCTGGCGGCAAGTGGCGGCTTCCTGCAAGGTAGAGGACGAGGCCTATCAGCATTCCGATGCCCGCGACCCCGAAGCCCACGTGCCAGCCCCAGACCGCCGCCACCGCGCCAGTCACAATCGGCGCGATGAACGCGCCGAAATTGACCGAGAGATAGTAGTACTGGAATGCGTTGGTTTCGCGCGGGTCGCCGTCGGCGTAGAGCGACTTGATCTGCGGCGATAGGTTGCCGCGCAACATCCCCGCGCCGGTCATCAGGAACAGCAGCGCGAACAGGAACGTCGCGTCGAAGGCCATCAAGAAGTGCCCTGCGGTCATCAGTGCTGCGCCGAGACCGACCGCCAGCTTGCGCCCGGTGAACTTGTCGCCCAGCCATCCGCCCAGCAGCGGCAGTCCCGTCACGAAGGCGAGGTAGAAGCCGAAGGTCTGTGTCGCCAGTGCCACGTCGGTCAGCGGCCCGGTCATTCCCTCGACCAGGCTGCGATAGGCTCCGAAGCCGATGATCGAATTGGTGCGCTCCGGATGGATCAGCAGGTCGCCGGTCATGTACAGAACCAGCATCGCCTGCATCCCGTGGAACGAGATGCGGTCCCATAGCTCGGTCCCCGCGAGAACCCAGAGCCCCTTGGGCTGGCCGTAGAGATCGCCGGTCGGGGCGGGGCTGACTGCAGGTGCGGTGGCCATGGCGATCCTTGTGCCTTGGGAAAGCGGAGTGAATGCTCCGAGGCTTTGCGCTCGGCAAGGAATTTCCGAATGCAGCATGTCGTTCGCAGAGCGCAGTGCCCGCCCTGTCGAGCAAGATGGTTGTGCCGGGCCGCGACAAGGGTCTAACGTGCAGACATCATTTGGATTTGCAGGGGACGCAATTCATGCTTCGCACCATTCTCGCTGCCGGCGCAGCCTCTATCGCGCTTGCCTTCGCGGCACCCGCCGTCGCGCAGAAGGCGCCAGCCGCAGTCAGCGCACCGAAGATCGAATTCACCGAATGGACACTGCCCAACGGGCTGCGGGTAATCGCGCTACCCGATCCCACGACCGCGTCTGTTACCACCTCGGTATGGTACGAAGTCGGTTCCAAGCACGACCCGCAGGGCCGCAGCGGCTTCGCCCACCTGTTCGAGCACATTCTCAGCCGCAAGACCGAGAACATGCCCTACAACATGGTCAACCGCCTGACCGAGGACGTGGGCGGCACCCGCAACGCTTCGACCGGCGACGACCGCACCAATTATTATGAGACGGTGCCGACCGAATACCTCGAGACGATGCTGTGGACCCATGCCGAGCGGATGGCGCGCCCGGTCGTCGACATGGAGGTATTTGAGCGCGAGCGATCGATCGTGAAGGAGGAATTGCGGCAGCGGATCCTCGCCCCGCCGTACGGCCGGTTGCGGATGGTGCTGGCCGAAAACGCGTTCGACGTGCTGCCCAACCGGCGGCCGGGGATCGGCAGCCTAGAGCAGCTCGATTCCGCCACGCTTGCCGATGCGCGGGCATTTCACCAGGCGTATTACGGACCCGACACTGCGACGCTGATCGTTGCCGGCAACTTCACCAACGCCAATCTGAAGGCGCTGGTCGGCAAGTATTTCGGCGCGATCCCCAAGCGGGCGAAACCGATCCCGCTGGCAATCTCAGCGCGGGAGCCTGCACGCACCGCGCCGCGCTCGATCGTCGCCCGCGCGCCCAACGTGCCGCTGCCGGTGCTCGGCTCGTTGTGGAAGGGGCCGTCCGCCAACGACCCCGATGCAGCCGCGCTCGAGGTGCTCGATGCGGTCCTCTCGTCGGGCGACAACAGCCGCCTCTATGAAGCTCTGGTGCGCACCGGCAAAGCGGTCGCGGTCAGCGAGTTCATGGATGCCAGCGAGGAAGGCGGATTCTTCGCCGCCTATGCCACGCTCAACCCGGCGGCTGACCAGGCAGAGGTCGCGAAGATCTTCGCCGACCAGTTCGAAAGGGCACGGACTACCCCCGTCAGCGCAACCGAGTTGGCCGAAGCGAAGAACACCCTGTTCGCCAGCGCCCTGCGTGACCGCGAGACCGTGCGCGGCCGCGCGTTCGAACTGGGGGAGGCGCTGGTCTCCACCGGCAACCCCCGCGCAGCCGACCTGCGGCTGGAGCGGATCGGCAAGGTGACCGCCGCCGACATCCAGCGCGCGGCGAAGAAATGGCTGCCAGCCAGCGGGGTGGTCGACTTCCGCTACGAGGCTGGCCCTGAAAATCCCACCGAGTGGGCGAACCCGGTGCCGATGCCGACCTTCAAGACCGTGCCCGCGGCAACCGGCGAACCGGCAAAGCTTAACGACGAGGCGACCCGCCAGGCGCCGCCTGCGCCGGTCGCGGCTCCGGTGGTCGCGCGCGCGGCGCTGGTTGAGGACAAGCTGGCGAACGGTATCCCGCTGGTATCGGCGCAGACCGGCGAAGTGCCGATCTCGACCATCACGGTCGTCCTGCCGGGAGGCAGCGCCACCGATCCGGCGGGCAAGGCGGGGCTCGCCGGCCTGGTCGCGGCAGTCGCCGACAAGGGGACGCCCACGCGCACCGCCGCACAGATCGCGCAGGAACTGGAAAGCCTCGGGGCTTCGCTCGGTGCGGGTACCGCACAGGACGGCAGCTTCGTCAGCCTGACCGCGCCCACAGCCAACCTCTCCGCGGCGGGCAAGGTGCTGGCCGATGTCGTCCGCAACGCGAGCTTCCCGGCGGGTGAGGTCGATCTCGAACGCAAGCGCACGCTCGACGGACTGCAGGTCGCTCTCAAGGATCCCGGCTCGCTCGCCGGGTTGGTCGCCACCCGCGTGCTTTACGGCACCGCGCCCTATGGCGCGTTCGCGACCACCGCGACGCTACCCGCCATTGCGCCAGCTGACATGCGCGCATGGCGGCAGGCGCACTGGCATCCGGCCAACGCCAAAGTCATCGTCAGCGGCGGCATTACTTCCGCTCAGGCGAAGGCGGTCGCTGGCGACCTGTTCGGCGACTGGACAAGTTCTGTCCCGGCTCCGGCGCCCGTCGCAAACCCGGCGGGCAAGGAGCTGGCTCCCCGCACGGTTGTGATTGACATGCCCGAGGCCGGGCAGGCAGCGGTGATCGCGGGAACCCGCGTGCTGTCGCGCGGCAGTGAAGGCTACTGGCCGCTGCAGGTTGCCAATGCAGTCCTCGGCGGCGGCTCGAACGGCCGCCTGTTCGAGGAAGTGCGGACCAAACGCGGGCTCAGTTACGGGTCTTACAGCGGGTTCGGTGCGACCGCCGATGCCGCGGTGCTGACCGCGAGCGCGCAGACCAAGAACGAGACCGCGGACGAGGTGACGCAGGTCATCCTCGACCAGATGAAGCTGGTCGGCAGCACTCCGCTCGACCAGGCGACGGTGACCAAGCGGCAGCTGTTCCTCGGCGGCAGCACGCAGCGTTCGCTCGAGACCAGCGCCGGGTTCAACGGGATCGTCGCCAACCTGATGCTGCAGGGGATCGCTCCCACCGAAGCGGCGATGATCACCCAGCGGCTGGCGGCGGTGACCCCGCAGGCGGCGCAGGCGATCGCAGCGCAGTTGCTCACGCCCGAGCGCGCATCGGTGGTGATTGTGGGCAATGCCGCGCAGTTCCTCGACGACCTCAAGAAGGTGCGACCGGACGTGATGGTGATCAAGGCGAGCGACCTCGACCTTGACAGCGCGACGCTGGTGAAGGCGGGCGGCTAACTTACGGGGCCCGCGGGCGGGGCGGGGCGGCTATTCGGCCGCTTCGGCCACCCCGTCGCTCTCGGCCTGCTGGCGGGCCCACATCTCGGCATATAGGCCATCCCGGCGCAGGAGCTGCGCGTGGGTGCCCTGTTCGGCGAGGCGCCCGTGATCGAGCACGAAGATGCGGTTCGCGTCGGCCACGGTCGACAAACGGTGCGCGATGCTGATCGAGGTGCGGTGCGCGGCGACTGCGTGCAGCGTGGCGAGGATATCCTGCTCGGTGCGCGAATCGAGCGCGCTCGTCGCTTCGTCGAGCAGCAGGATCGGCGGGTCTTTCACCAGCGTGCGGGCGATCGCCACGCGCTGCTTTTCGCCGCCCGACAGCTTCAGGCCGCGCTCGCCCACTTCGGTGTCGAACCCCTGCGGCAACACGTCAATGAAGCGCTTGATCGACGCACCTTCGGCTGCGCGAAGGATCTCGTCATGTGTCGCACCGTCCCGGCCATAGGCGATGTTGTAGCCGATCGTGTCGTTGAACAGCACGCTGTCCTGCGGGACGATGCCGATCGCTGCTCGCAGGCTCGTCTGCGTCACCTGCGCGATGTCCTGCCCGTCGATCAGGATGCGGCCGGACCACGGATCGTAGAAACGGAACAGCAACCGGGCGATCGTGCTCTTGCCCGCGCCCGAGGGGCCGACGACGGCGACCTGGCTCCCCGCCGGGACTTCGAAGCTAAGACCATGGAGGATCGTGCGGTCGGGATCGTACCCGAACACCACGTCGTCGAAGACCACCGACGGTTTGCGGATCACCAGCGCGGGAGCGCCCGGCACATCGGCGATCTCGACCTCGGTATCGATCAGCTTGAACATCGCCGCCATGTCGATCAGCCCCTGGCGGATCGTGCGATAGACCATGCCGAGCATGTCGAGCGGGCGGAACAGCTGGGTGAGGTAGGTCTGCACCGCGACCAGATCGCCGACCGACAGCGCACCCGTGCTCCAGCGCCAGACCGTGAAGCCCAGCGCGAACAGCATCAGGGCGTTCATGATCAGCGCCTGCACCACGTTCAGCGCGGCGAGCGAGTTCTCCGACTTGATCGCCGCTTCGGCATAACCGCCTGCCGCGCGGCCATACCGCTCGCGCTCACGCGCTTCGGCACCGAAGTACTTCACCGTCTCGTAGTTGAGCAGCGAATCGACCGCTCGGGAAAGTGCCTGCCCGTCGAGATCGTTCATCCTGCGCCGGAGTTCGGTCCGCCATTCGGTGATCCAGCGGGTCGCGAGGATATAGATCGTCACGGTCACCGCGGTTGCCGCCACCAGTTCCCCGCCGAACATCGTGTAGAAGATCACCGCCACCGCGATCAGCTCGAGGATCGTGGGCGCGACGTTGAACAGCAGGAAATAGAGCATCGAATCGATGCTCTTGGTGCCGCGCTCGATGGTCTTGGTGACTTCGCCCGTGCGGCGGCCGAGGTGGAAGCGCAGGCTGAGGGTGTGGAGGCGGGCGAAAGTGTCTTCGGCCAGCCGCTGGGTCGCTTCCTGCCCGACCCGCTCGAACACCACGTTGCGCGCGTTGTCGAATGCGGTGCTGAGGAATCGGCCGGCGACGAACGCGATCACGAAGCTCATCGCGACCCAGATTAGGGTGCTGTCCGCGGTCGCCATCGTATCGACGATCTTCTTCATCGCGAGCGGGGTCGCCAGCGTTACCCCCTTGGCGAGCAGGACCAGCATCATCGCGATCACGATTCGCGTGCGCAGGTCCCTGCGATCCTGCGGCCAGAGATAGGGTAGGAACCGCTTCAGCGTTCCCCAGCCGTCGTAATCGGCAGCGGCAGGAGAGGTCTGGTCGGGGGGCATCCCGCCGAATGTGGGCAGGCGCCGGGGCTTAGGCAATGGCTCACGCAAGCGGGGCGCGCGTCAGAGCCGCTTGATCCCGTCGCGCATCTCGATCGGTGGGCGCTCCTGCGTGCCGCGCGGCAGGTCGAACAGGATGGTCCGCTCAGCAAAGTCGATCGCGACCCGGTCGAACAGCCGAAGATCGGAGATGCCGAGCACGAGCGTCGGCTTGTCGGCGAGGCCGAGCGCGGTGAAGACCGGAGAATCGGTGAACGACATCGCGAACCCCTGCAGCCGCAGGCTGCGCACCTTGCCGTCGATCACCAGCGTGCGGGGCAGGTCCCTGCGACTGGTGACTTGTGCGCCCAGCACGTCGGTCGAGGTGACGACCATGCCGTCTTGCGCGCGCAGACGACGTTGCAAGGCAAGGTTGCCGATCGAGCCTTGCGCCCCGGTATCGAGGATGACCGTGGTCGCAACTCCGTCGACCTCCGCCCCGGTGATGATCAGGCGGCCGCGCTTGTTCTTCGCGCGCACCACTATCTCGTATCCGCGGTCGCCGCCGAGCTGCTGCGCATCGTCGACCGCGATCGTATCGGCGCGGAAATCGATCAGCACCCGCAGGTCCTGCAGGCTGTCGAGGCCAAGGATGCCGTCGGCACCGATATGCTCGGCCTCGAGCATGGGCACATGGAGGTTGTCGAAGCTGCGCGTCGCGAGTTCGAGCGCGTCGAGCCGGACGATTTCTACCTGGCGGGACGAGGCCATGCCGATGACGGTCGACCGGCCCAGCGAGGGCAAGGCAAGTCGCTCGCGCAAACGCGAACTGACGACGGTCGCCTGCGAACCGGTATCGATCAGGAAGCGGAACGGCTGCCCGCCGATCGTGACCGGAACCGTCATCCGCTCGCTACGGTCGGTGCCGATGGAGATGCTGTCGGTGGTGGCAGGTTCGAAGGCGATCCTATCGGCAAGCGAGAATGTCGGCTCCTCGCCTGCCGGGGGAACGACTGGCGGACTGGCGGCCGCTAACAGGAATGCGGCGGCCGGGGCGATTGCCTTGCAGCGCATCGGTGGCACCTCTCGCGTGGATCATATCACGGAGCGGGGGCGCGCCCAAGGGGATCAGGCGGGGGCGAGCTCGCGCCGGACGATGAACGCGAGCACTTCGTCGACCGTGCTCCGGGCGAAGACGAACAGCGCCGCAAGGTAACTCGCCGCGCCGACCCCCGCGAGCAGGATCAGCTCGCCCATGTGATGAAAAGGCGGAAAGAATTCGCGGACCCCATATACGGTTGCCGCCATGACGGCTGTGCCCGCCACCCCCGGGGCAAGCGCCCTGGCAAGGTCGCGCCAGCGCACGCCGATCTGCGGCAGCGTCATGGCCCAGGTAAACACCAGCAGCGCCGGCGCTCCCAACCACCACGCCAGGACGAGTCCGCCGGGTCCGTTCTGCACGCCGATCAGGAACAACAGCGGGAAGAGGAGGGCGCCCGCACCGTTGGTCATCATGTATATCCGCGGGCGGCCGAGGCCGTTGGTCGCCGGGCTGCAGACGATCTGCAGCGCGAAGGCCGGCATCGCCAGCGCGAGGCCCGCGGCGATCGGCGCCATCTCGGCCCACTTCGGTCCGAACAAGGTGAAGACCGCGTGCTCGGCCACCAGCGACAGCCCGATGTAGGCGGGCATTGTCACCAGGGCGACGAGCCGCTGCACTTTCAGGAAGAACGGGCCAAGCGGCCGCCCCGCCTTGTGCAGCTCGGAATAGGTGGGGAACGCGACCTCGTTGATCGGGGGCAGGAAGCGCCCCGTTATGATCAGCGTCAGGAACAGCGCCTCGGAATAGAGGCCGAGGTCGTGCGGGTCGAAGCTGCGCCCGGCGATCACGATGTCGCTCTGGCTCTGGATGATCCACAGGAACTGGCAGATCGTCAGCGCGCCGCCGAACGTGAACAGGTCGCCCGCGCCGCGGAAGTCGAACACCGGCTTCACCAGCATTCGGGCGACCAGCGTCAGGCCGACGGCGCGCGTCGCGAACATGACGAGCGGCGCATACACGAGCGCCCAGACCCCCATGCCGCGCCACGCGAG